>NZ_BACI01000060.1 GCF_000225505.1 Gordonia alkanivorans NBRC 16433
TTCAGGTAGGGGGTCATTTCATTTCTCCGGGAGCCGTTAAGTTGCCGGCGACGTCGTCCCGAAGTGCTCGCAGGGCGTCTTCGGTCTCGGCGGCCCGGTGCGCGCCGACAGCCGCCTCCCATCGGACACGGATCTGCTCGAACGCAGCACTCCCGATCGCGATCGCCTCGCGACCGTGCGCGGTGATCTGCAGACTCTTGCGGCGCGCATCGTCGGTGTCTGCCGCTCGTTCCACGTAGCCCAGTCCCTCGAGCGTGCTGATGGTCTTGGCGGCCGCCTGGCGGGAGACGCCGAGGTGCCGGGCGAGGGAAGCGGCGTTGCCCGCCCCCTCCTCGATGGCCTCCATGGCGAGCTCATTGGAAACCGTGAGGCCCGCATGCCCGGCCTCGGTCAGTTTCTCGGTGACCTCGCGCGTCATCGCGTCGAAGGTCTCGACCAGCATGCGGGCGAACTGTGCGCCATGAGAAACGTCCACGCCGGGAGATTACTGCGCGCCCCGAGATGTTGACAACCTAGTTGTCATACTCCTACCGTATGTTGACAACCTAGTTGTCAATCTAAGGAGTCGATCATGATCATGGGCACGCAGATCCCGGTCCGGGCCACGATCCCCGGCGTCGAGCATCACGATGCAGCGGTGAACGGAACGGTGCTGCACTACGTCTCGGCGGGGCGGGAGGGCTCGCCGATCGTCCTGGTCCACGGGTTCCCCGAGTCGTGGTGGGCGTTCCACAAGCTGATCCCGCTGTTGGCGGGGACCCATCGGGTGTTCGCCCTCGACCTCCGCGGTTTCGGCGATTCTGCTGTCGCCGGCGACGACTTCACCAGTTCCATGGCCGCCGAGGACATCCACCAGTTCGTGAGACACCTCGCGGCCGGCCCCGTACATGTTCTCGCGCAGGATATCTCGGGCGGTGCGGTCTATCGGTTCGTCTCGGGGCATCCCGAACTCGTGCGGAGCCTTGTCGGCGTGGAGATGGGGCTGGCCGGATTCGGACTCGAGGGATTCGGGGATGTCACCCAGGGTGGTTCGTGGCACATCGGTGCGTTGGCCGCGCCGGGGATACCCGACCTGCTCATCGCTGGCCGCGAGCGGGAAGTGCTCGGCGAGTGGGCTTTTCCGACGATGACCACTGTCGAGGGGGCGGTTGGCGAGGAGGATCTCGACGAGTTCGTCCGGGTTTTCGCCCGAGACGGCGGTTGGCGCGGGGCAGCGGGTCTGTACCGGTCCATGCTCGCCGAAGGGGAGGAGTTCCGGGCCAGGGCTGCCGTGCCGCTGGCCGTGCCGATGCTCGCGGTCGGATCCTCCGGAGGGGCGTTCACCGTCCAGACGCTCGCGCAGATCTCCGGCGGGCCGCTGTCCGCGGTGGAGTTCGACGAGGTGGGCCACCACGTCGCGCTCGAGGCCCCGGATCGGCTCGCGACAGCGGTCGCCGACTTCCTCGCCGACGTGGACGGCTGACGCCCACGTCGGCAGCGGGGATGCTGCGTCGCGATCCCGGCAGAGGCTTTTGTGCTCCGAGGACAAACGCCTCTGCCAAGTCTGGCCTCCCGGGCCGTTTCAGATCACTTTGCGGTTGCTTAGTGTTCTGAATCACATACCGGAGGACAAACGTGATCTGCCTTGGAGGCCTACCCGTGACCAGTTCCTACTTCGCCTGGGACCTGACCGAGCGTGGCGACGCACCGTGTGTTCGCGACGACGCGACCGCACTCGACTACGTGGGCTTCGCCGAGCGCGTCGACGCCGCGGCCGAGCAGTTCGCCGGTCGAGGTGTCGGCCGGGGCGATGTGGTGGCGACCTTCCTGCCGAACCGCGTCGAACTGCTGATCACGCTGATGGCCGCCTGGCGGCTGGGCGCGGTCGCTACGCCGGTCAATCCCGCCTTCACGCCCGATGAGGCCGAGTACCAGCTCGCGGACTCGGGCGCACGCCTCGTCGTCGGGCTCACCGCGGGTGGCACCGATCCCGATCGTGACTTCCTCCCCGTCGACGACCTCGCCACGTCGCCGCCCCAGCGCTGGCGCGCCCCGGCCACGCCGAGCTTCGACGACGACGCACTGCTCATCTACACATCCGGCTCGACCGGCCGTCCCAAAGGCGTGCGCCTCTGCCACGGAAACCTGCACCACATGGGTTCGGCGATGGCCCAGCACTTCTCGCTCACCGATCGGGACCACGCACTACTCGTGCTGCCGCTGTTCCACGTCAACGCCATCTGCGTGAGCTTCCTGGCGCCGATGCTGGTCGGCGGGCAGTTGAGCATCACCGGCAAGTTCTCGCCGAGCCGATTCTTCGACGACGTCGAGCGACTGAAGCCGACGTACTTCTCCGCAGTCCCGACCATCTACGCGCTCCTCGTCTCGCAGCCCGGTCTGACCCCGGACGCGGTCGCTTCACTGCGATTCGCGGTCTGCGGGGCGGCCCCGATCTCCAAGGAACTGCTCGACCGGGTCGAGCAGGCCTTCGGCATCCCGATCGTCGAGGGCTACGGCCTGACCGAGGGGACGTGTGCGTCGGCCTGCAACCCGGTCGACGGTGTGCGCAAACTCGGCACGGTCGGGCCTGCGCTGCCCGGCCAGCACATCGCCGTCGTCGACGCCACGGGCGCCGAGGTGCCGACCGGTGAGATCGGCGAGGTCGTCATCAGCGGACCGAACGTGATGCGCGGCTACCTGAATCGTCCCGATGCCACCGCCTCGACCATCGTCGACGGCCGGCTGCACACCGGTGACGTCGGCCGTCTCGACTCCGACGGCTACCTGACCCTCGTCGACCGGATCAAGGACATGATCATCCGTGGCGGCGAGAACATCTACCCGAAGGAGATCGAGAACGCGCTCGCCACCCACCCCGACGTCCTCGAATGCGCCGTCGTCGGCGCCCCCGACGAGCTCTACGGCGAGCTGCCGGTCGCTTTCGTGGTCGCCTACCCGGAGCGGAACCCGTCGGTCGAGGAACTCGCCGACCACATCGCCGACCGACTCGCGAAGGTCAAGCAGCCCAGCGTGATCCACGTCATCGACGCTTTGCCGCGCAACCCCGTCGGCAAGATCGACAAGCCGACCCTGCGCAACGAGTTGCGCAGCCCCGCGCCCATCTGACGACCCCACACGATCCACCACCTCGCAGCCGTCCCGGCTGCCGAGTCGACATCCCACGCGCCACGGACCCCCGCGACGCCCGAATCCGGTGATATTCCACCGGAAAAGGAGTGCACAGCAATGGGACTCACCCAACCCGATTTCCCCCAAGTGGACCCGGAGACATTCCTCCAGAGACCGTTCTTCGACCGAATCCGCACACTCGGCGCCCATTGGGCCGATTACGGATTCGGCACACCGAAGATGGTGCACATCATCTATCTGGTGAAGGTCTTCGTCTTCTACGTCGGCGTGGGGATCACGCTCGCGACCCTGACGTCCGGACTCAACCCGCTCCACGTCACCGAGTGGTGGAACCAACCCATCGTCTACCAGAAGGCGATCCTGTGGACGGTGCTGGTGGAGATCCTCGGCATCGGCGGCTCGTGGGGTCCGCTGGCCGGCCACTTCAAGCCGATGACCGGCGGCATCCTGTACTGGTTGCGCCCCAAGACGATCCGGCTCCCACCGTGGCCCGGCAAGGTGCCCTCCACCAAGGGCGACTCCCGCACCCCCTTCGACGTCGCGGTGTACGCCCTGATCCTCACGAATCTCGTTGTCGCGATCGCTCTTCCGGGTGTCACGTCGGACTCGCTGGACGCCGCGATGGCCGACAACCAGGGCCTGGTGAACCCGACGCTGATGTACCCGCTGATCGCTCTGCTCGTCGTCATGGGTCTGCGGGACAAGGTCATCTTCCTCGCGGGACGATCCGAGCAGTACCTGCCCGCGATCATCTTCTTCGGAATCCTGCCGTTCGTGGACATGATCCTCGCGCTGAAGCTGCTGATCGTGACCGTCTGGGTCGGTGCCGGAATCTCCAAGATGGGGCATCACTTCTCGATGGTGATCCCGCCGATGCTGTCGAACACCCCGTGGTTGCCGAGCAAGACGGTCAAGCGTGCGCATTACCGCAACTTCCCCGAGGACATGCGGCCGTCGAAGCTGGCCGGCGGCGTCGGGCACGTGCTGGGCACCATCGTCGAGATCGTCACGCCCCTGGTGCTGCTCTTCTCCACCAACAAGACGCTCACCGTGGCCGCGGTCGTGCTCATGGTGTGCTTCCACCTGTTCATCCTGTCGACGTTCCCGCTGGCCGTTCCGCTCGAATGGAACATGCTGTTCGCCTACGCGTCGGTGTTCCTGTTCCTCGGGTTCCCGGCCTGGGACGGCTACGCCCTCACCGACACCTCGACCCCGTGGGGCATGGTGTTGATCGTCGCGGCGCTCTGCTTCTTCCCGATCCTGGGCAACCTGCGGCCCGACCTCGTCTCCTTCCTGCCGTCGATGCGTCAGTACGCCGGCAACTGGGCGTCGGCGACCTGGGCGTTCGCGCCGGGCGCCGAGGAGAAGCTCGACAAGTATGTTGTGCGACCGGCCAAGAACACCCGCACGCAGCTGCTCGAGTCGTACCCGCCGGAGGTCGCCGACGTGGTGATGCACCAGCTGCTGGCGTGGCGGTCGCTGCACAGCCAGGGCCGCGCGCTGTACTCGCTGATGATGCGCCATCTCGGCTCCGACATCGACACCTACACCCTGCGCGAGGCCGAGTTCTCCTGTAACTCACTGGTGGCCTTCAACTTCGGTGACGGACACCTCCACGACGAGAAGCTGATCGCCGCCCTGCAGCGACGCTGCAACTTCGCGCCGGGTGAGTTCACCGTCGCGTGGATCGAGTCGCAGCCGATCCACAAGGGCACGCAGGCCTACAAGGTGATCGACGCCGCGCTGGGTGTCATCGAGACCGGCACCTACCGGGTCGTCGACGCGATCAACGAGCAGCCGTGGCTCCCGAACGGGCCGATCCCGTTCGACGTCGAGTGGACTCTCGACGTTGACGCTCGTCGCGCGGTCACCGATCCTGAGGTGGTGCGTGAACCGCGGATGCGCCGCAACGACAGCGGCACGTCGCCCGTGCAGGCGACAGATCAGGTGCAGCAGTGACCACTGCTGTCGTGGTCGGCGGCGGGCCCAACGGGCTCGCCGCCGCCCTGCACCTGGCCCGCAACGGCGTGCAGGTGCAGGTACTGGAAGCCGCCGACACGGTCGGGGGTGGCGCACGATCCGGCGAACTGACCGTCCCGGGCGTCATCCACGACCACTGCTCGGCGTTCCATCCGCTCGGGGTGGGGTCGCCGTTCTGGGCCGAGGTCGGACTCGAGAAGTACGGGCTCGTGTGGAAGTGGCCGGAGATCGACTGCGCCCACCCGCTGGACTCCGGCGACGCCGCGCTGCTGTACCAGTCGATCGCCGAGACCGCCGCCGGTCTGGGCGACGACGGAGTCCGCTGGCGGTCCATGTTCGGCGACCTCGCCGAACATTTCGACGACCTGGGTGAGGACCTGCTGCGGCCGATCGTCAACGTCCCCGGACACCCGATCCGTCTGGCGGCGTTCGGTCCTCGTGCGGTGCTGCCGGCGACCGTGCTCGCGCGGTGGTTCCGAACCGGACGGGCGCGTGCGCTCTACGGCGGGATCGCCGCGCACCTGTTCTCCCGCCTCGACCGGCCGCTGACGGCTTCTCTCGGTCTGATGATCGCCGCGAGCGGGCATCGATACGGATGGCCCGTCGCCGAGGGCGGTTCCGGCGCCATCATCGCGGCGGTGTCAGCGGCGCTGCTCGACGCCGGCGGCAAGATCGAGACCGGAGTCCGTGTCAGTTCCCGTGCGGACATCCCCACCGCCGACCTCGTCCTGCTGGATCTGTCTCCGGCGCAGGTGCTTTCGATCTACGGCGACGCCATGCCCGCACGAATCCGTCGCTCCTACCGGCGGTACCGCGTCGGGTCGTCGGCCTTCAAAGTCGATTTCGCCATCGACGGTGACATCCCGTGGACCAATCCGGACTGTGTTCGGGCCGGAACCGTGCACCTCGGCGGCGCCTTCGACGAGGTCGCGTACACGGAGAAGCAACGCGCGGCGGGGGTCATGTCGGCTCGGCCCTTCGTCCTGCTCGGTCAGCAGTACGTCGCCGATCCCAGTCGGAGTGCGGGTGACATCAATCCGATCTACGCCTACGCCCACGTCCCGCGGGGTTTCGACGGCGACGCCACCGAACAGATCGTGGCGCAGATCGAGAGATTCGCCCCCGGTTTCCGCGACCGCATCGTCGCCACGACGAGCCTGGGAACCGAGGCTCTGCACCAGGGCAACGCCAACTTCGCGGCCGGTGACATCATCGGCGGCGCCAACAACGGGCTGCAGATGGTCCTGCGTCCCCGCCTTGCGGTCGATCCGTACTCGACAGGCGTCCCGGGCGTGTACATCTGCTCGCAGTCCAGTCCGCCGGGAGCCGGTGTGCACGGGTTGTGCGGGTACCACGCCGCGGAGTCGGCGTTGCGTCACGCCCGGGTGGGTTCGGCCCGGTGACCGGTTCGGGTGCGTTTCGCTCGATGTCGACGGCCGCGGGCGACGCAGCCCGCGACCGGCTGGCCGGGGTGCCCGCCGCGGCCGGCTCCGAACTGCTCGAAGACGCCGCGCTGGTCGCGAAGATGTTGCGGGAGGGCGAGTCCGAGCTCGTCGCCGAGCTGAGCTCGATGATGACCCGCGGCATCGACCAACTCGACACCGACCCCAAGCTGATCGAACTGCTCGCGGCCAGCGTTCACGGCAACGTGTCGACGATCATCCATGTCCTGGCCAACGACATCCCCATCGAGCATCTCCAACCGGCAACTGCCGCAGTGGAATATGCGCTCAGGCTGGCGCAGCGCGACGTGCCGTCGAACTCACTCGTCCGGGCGTACCACATGGGACAGAACAGCATGATGCACCGCTGTTACCGGCTGGTCGAGGAACTCGACCTCGATGCCGAGGCCTCCATGGCGCTCATCCGGCACATCTCAGATGTCGTCTTCGGCTACATCGACTGGATAACGCTCTACGTGTTCGAGGCCTACGAGGACGAGCGCCGCCGGTGGCTCGGCGTCGAGGGCAACGTGCAGTCGGCCGCCATCCACACGTTCCTCGACAGCCTCGACGCCGACGACCGCGACTTCGAGAGCGAGACCGGATACCGCCTGGAACGGCGGCATCTCGCGCTGATCGTGTGGTCGGCCGACGACGATCCGCGCGAGCTGGGCGCGCTCACCCGCGCGGCGCGAGACCTGGCCGTACAGATCGGTGGCGGAGGGGACCCGATCGTCACCGCGATCGACCGGTCGACCGTCTGGGCCTGGATTCCCTTGGCAGTTCGCGGCGACGACGACAGCGTTGCGCAGGCAACGGTGCCGCCGGGGGTCAGGGTCGCCTGGGGCCTCCCGGCGTCGGGTGCGCGTGGTTTCCGGCGCACACACGAGCAGGCCCGCGCCGCCTATTCGGTCGCCACGACGCCGGGGAGTTCGGCCGGACAGGTCGTCGGCTTCGGCGACCGGGGTGTCGCCGTCGTGTCATTACTTGCCCGCGAACTGGATTCGACGCGTGCCTGGGTCCACGAAGTACTGGGCGGACTCGCCGAGGACACCCCGAACGCGGCGATGCTGCGCGAGACGCTGTCGGTGTACTTCGCCACGAAGGAAAGTCACCTCCACACCGCCGAACGCCTGAACCTGCACCGGAACACGGTGAAGTACCGCGTCGGGAAGGCGCTGGCCGAGGTGCCGCGCGACCGCGACCGCCTCGACCTCGCCCTGGCCCTCAAGGTCTGCGAGTTCCTCGGCCCGACGGTGCTCGACCGCTGACCGTCAGTCACACGCGGTGGCTGCGGACGCCTCGCGCAGCGGCGCGATCTCCTTCTCGATGCGTTCGGTGATCGCCACCCGCCGGTCGAGCGCGTCCTGGCCTACGGGAAGATGCAGCGGCAGTGGACCGTCCGACGACACGATCCGGTGGATGAACGCGGCGCCCTTGACCGGATCGCCGAGCTGCGAGTGGTTGGTCTCCGCGGCCCAGTCGAGTGTCGCGTGAGCGGGGGTGCCGTCATACGCCGCAATCTGATTCGCCGGGAGTTGTAGCGAACTGGCGTCGAGGAAGTCGGTGCGGAACACACCGGGTTCGACGACGGTGCTCTGGATGCCGAACGGCGCGAGCTCGCCGGCGAGGGATTCGCTGATGCCCGCGACCGCGAACTTGGTGGCCGAATAGAGTCCGACGCCCGGCTCGCCCTCGAAGCCTCCGCGCGATCCGATGTGCACGAGTTTGCCGCGACCGGCGGCCCGCATCAGCGGCACGACCGCACGAGTGGTGTTGAGGAGTCCGAAGACGTTGACGTCGAACACCGACCGCGCCTCGGCGTCGGTGACCTCCTCCACCGCACCGAGCAGACCGCGTCCGGCGTTGTTGACCAGGACGTCGATGGTTCCGAACCGCTCCACCGTCAGGGCGACGGCGGTGGCGACCTGGTCGGGATCGGTGACGTCGAGCGGTACCGGTAGGACATCGGCGTCGGCTCGGACGTCCTCGGGGATGGAGTCGGTGCGGCGCGCGCAGACCGCGACTCGGTCGCCGGCCTGCAGTGCGGCCCGAGCCATCTCGAGGCCCAGTCCGCGGCCGGCTCCGGTGATCATCCAGACAGACATGTTCGTGCTCACTTTCGTTGGGATGGTGGTGAATCGCCGTCGAGGCGATGACATCCATGGTTGCGATGCCGCGAGCACCGGTGAAGAGAGAGTTCTTCCTGGGACAAACTGGGCCACCCACATCCTTTGACGCACGTCGGCCGAATCCCCAGGATGGAGACATGGCCGATCAGCTGGAACCGTCGCTCGCCGATTTCCTCCGCGCTGCCCGCGGCCGATTGACGCCCGAGACCGCCGGAATATCCGACACCGGGAGGCGCCGGGTCAACGGTCTGCGACGCGAGGAGCTGGCGATGCTCGCCGGGGTGAGCGTCGACTACTACACGCGACTGGAGCAGGGGCGGAGCAAGAGTGCGTCCCTGGAAGTGCTCGATGCCCTGGCCGACGCCCTTCAGCTCGACGACAGCGAACGCTCACATCTGCACACGATCGCCCGCCGCGAACCGGCCCGACGACGTGCGGACAGGCCACAGCGTCTTCACGAGTCGACACGGGAACTGCTCGTGACCTTCGACGCGGCGCTACAACCTGCGTTCGTGCTCGGACGTCGGCTGGATGTGCTGGGACACAACCGGCTTGCCGGTCTGCTCGTCGCCGACTTCGAGAACATGCCTGCAGCACAACGGAATCAGGCACGCTTCGTCTTTCTCGACCCGCATGCACGCGACCTGTACGCCGACTGGGGCGGCGTCGCCGCAGACACCGCCGCCATGCTTCGCATGGACGCGGGCAAGCACCCCGACGATCCGAAACTCGGTGCCCTGGTGGGTGAACTGTCGATCCACAGCCCAGAGTTCGTCAAGTTGTGGGCACGCAACCGCGTGCATGAACGCAGTGTCGGCACCAAGCGGTATCACCACCCGTTGGTGGGTGACCTGACGGTCGCCTATCAGGCCCTGACCCCGGGGGACGATCCCGAGCAGACGATCTTCGTCTATCGGACCGAGCCGCGGTCCGCGTCGCGGCACGCGCTTCAACTGCTGTCCGGGATCGCCGACGCACCGGCGACGCCCGCTGGGACGACAGCCGTCTCGCGCGCCGCCGAGTCGGGTACCTGAGCGACTGTCCGGCAGCAGCCGAGGTCAGCCGATCGCGGGCCGGTGACTCTGCGCGGTGGTCTTCCGTGCCGCAACGACCGGAGACAGTGCGACGGCGATGGTGCCGGTCACCACCAGGTGCGACGGGATCGCGGCATGAAGGGTGCGGCGGTGCCGGGACAGATCGACGACGGTGATGTCGAGCATCGATCCCGTCGAACCGGACCCGGGGAACGCGACATCGAGGATCGACGAGTGAAGGGGAAGCGCGGCATCGATGGAAACGACCGCGCGTCCATGGGAGATGACCACCGAGGTCATCCGGGTCACCAGCGTCGAGTACCACTCCGACGGCTCGCACGAGGACTGGCTCACCGGCAGTCCGTCGGCGTCGAGGTAGAAGGCGACCTTGCGCCGCAGGGATTGCTCGCGCAACGAGACCTCGCCCGCGAGGATGTCGTCGCCGGCGGCGCTGAGCGGGGCTCCCCAGGTGGATGCATCGAAGGTTCTGGTCACTTCTGACCCCTCTCGGCGAAGGACTGTGTTCTCCCAGTGTGACCGATGGCCGGGCGCTGTGCACCTCGACGCGGCGGAAAAATGTTGAACAGCAACAAAATTGACGATACATGCGTACTGGATTGCACACGCTGGAGCCGGCGCCGATCCGACGCGAACGACGATCGGGTGCTCGACCGCGATCTCGTCGTGTGCACCGATCATGGCTCAACACCCGCGCCTCCGCACCTCGGACACGCCGTTCTCGTTCGTTCGGGGGAGCACTGATACCGGCTAACCGGTAATCCCGTCACCGGGCAGCCTCCGGTCGGGTTGGCGGTCAGCATCGACGACATCTGGTTCCCATCGGACGAGTGTTGTAGTCACCGATTCAAGGACTCACCAGGACGAATCCGACGCCGCGGTGACACTGCGCGAGAGGGGCTCTCACCATGAACGACACATCGATCGACACGGTCGCGTGCCCGACGACTGGGTCCGGCAGCTGAACCACGCGCACGCCCGCTGAATCCCGAAACCCTCCCCGCCACCGCACTTCACGAACCACGGAGCCCCTCATGTCCACCGCCTTCACCTCACACGCCACCGACCTCGTCAGCGTCTACGGTCGCAGCCAGTGCCGGCGTGCGCTTCTACGGGGCGGGGACCAGCGAGGCGCCGACGTGCTCCGACCTCGAGGTGTTCGTCGTCGGCGGCGGCAACTCCGCCGGCCAGGCGGTGATGAACTTGTCGGCGTACGCCAAGCGCGTCACCATGCTGGTCCGCGGGCCGTCCTTGTCAGCGACGCTGTCCGCCTATCTCGAGGAACGGGTCGTCCGACAGCCCAATGTCGAGATCAGGACGAACACCCGGGTGGCCGGCCTCCGCGGAGCGCAGGGATTGACGTCGATTCGTGTCGAGGACACCAGAACCGGCGCCGTCCGCCGGAACTCGGTGAAGCGCGTCGCATCCGCCGTCGGCGAAGGGGCGATGGCGGTCACCTTCGTCCACAGCTACCTGGCGTCGACTTAGGTGCGCAGACCTAGCTGTGCACGCCGGTGTGGGTCCCGTCGGCGCGCCACGTGACCGTCGTCGGGACCTCGTCGTCCCAGGGTTGGCGGGTGACGAGATCGGCGACCCGGACGTACCCGCGTTCGAAGATGCCGGTGGCCGGATCGAGAAGGCGGTACTCCTGGGTCTGGCGATGAATCGGCTGGGCGTCGAGCAGGACGATCCGGACCTCACCCGGCTCGAAGTGGCAACGCCGCTGTAGTGATTCGATCAGCTGCTCGTTCGAGAGGTGGCCGTCGCCGAAGTTCCAGCCCATCGCGGTGCTGCAGATCCGCTCACCGTCGGTGAGGACATACTGCTCCTCCGGGGTGGGGGCCATCGCCTTGTGCGCCAATGTGAACAGTGCCCGACCGTGACTGTTGAAGGCGCGGAACGCATATCCCATGTACAGCGGGATCTGGGCGGCTTCGGGACTGCCGTAGAAGCGTTCGAGCTGAGCGGCCGGCATCGAGGCGATGGCGACGATACCGGCTTCGATCTTCGCCGACGCCGACGGTTTGATGCACCACAGCCCCGTGTCCCAGTTGCCGGCGTAGTACCGCATGCCCGGCAGGAAGGACACCTTGCGCGGCATCAGATTGCCGACGACGACTGTCGTCGCCGACACTGCGAAAAACAGTATCGGCCAGGGTGATTCGAGATCGGTGAGGCCGATGCCCGGGTGTCCCACGAAGATCGCCAGGATGCCGAACATCATGAAGACATTCCACTCGAGCGGGACCCCCATCGGGATCGACGACAGGATGCCGAAGTGGAAGACGAGCATGATCGCGGCGGCGATCCCGCCGACCCAACCGCCGTGCGAGAAGAACAGCACGATGGGGACGAGTCCCTCGATTGCCGTGGAGAAGTGGGCGATCCAGCGCGACCGTCGTCCGGGGCGCAGGTCGTCGGGGAAGTCCTCGAAGAACTTGCGTTTGATCTTCGGCGACCGCCAGATCGGGTTGTTCGACATCATCGTCGCGATCACGAAGGGGAAGTGCTTGTTCAGCTTCGATGTCGCCGCACCCAGCCAGATGCACAGGAACATGAGCTTGGCGCCGATGATCATGTCGACGCCGCTGAACAGGAAGGTCACCGTGAGTGCGCCGTACACCTCCCCGCGCGCTGCGAGGAAGACCGTCTTGTCGCGGAGCCCGATCGCGGCGAGGAGTGCGAGGATCGTCCAGATCTGCCACACCGGCAGAACTCCGACGGTCGTGTCGAGAGCGGGGACGGCGCCGGACCCGGGGCTGAACAGCGCGATCAGCACGACGACGATCAGCGCGCCGTAGAGCGCGACGTCGACCGGGGTTCGGGTGTCGCCCGTGGTCAAGGGGATGCGCGGCCACGGGGGCTGGCGGATCGTCTTGGGGCGCAACCAGTAGAGGATCGAACCGAAGGGCGGGAAGAAGCGGTTGTTCAACGGACCGAACCCGCAGCCGAAGCCCACGACCTCGAACAGCATCGTGTAGAGGACGACCTTCTGGAAGACGATCGGCTCGTTGTACCAGTCGGTGACGGCGAAGAAGCCGTCGATGCCGGGTGTCGAGATGACGATCGCCCAGCCGATCAGGATGTAGGCGAGGATCTTTCCGACGTAGAACAGGTGCAAGGCGACCGGGGTCCCGAATCCGACCTCGGCCCAGTGTCGCGCCATCGGTCGGATCTTCTCCGCCCGCGTGCCCTGGCTCCAGGTCGGAAAATCGATGTCCGGCGTGGTCTGCTTCAGGAATCCCATCGTCGCTGAACGTAACAAACCAAGCGATTGCTTGGGGTCGGATCGGGCTCGGCGGCGTGCGAGCGGCAGAGCGGCCGGGTCACTGGTGCGCGGTGTCGTATCTGTCGCGGGACGCGTGCACCTCGTCCATGTGGGCTTCGGCCCAGGTCTTGATCGACGCCATGACGCCGTGCAGGGACAGCCCGAGGTCGGTGAGTTCGTAGGTGACGGTGACCGGAACCGTGGGAGTCACCGTGCGGGTGAGAAGTCCATCGCGTTCCATCGACCGCAGCGTCTGCGTCAACATCTTCTGGCTGACGCCGGCCAGGCGTTGTGCGAGTTGGGAGTAGCGCATCGCCCGCGGGCCGCCCGGGCAGTCGTTGCCCGGCGCGGGACCATCGCTTCCGAGCGCGGCGAGGATGAGCGCGACCCACTTGTTGGAGATGCGGTCGAGGAGTTGGCGGCTGGGGCACTGCGCGAGGAATGCGTCGTACTGCGCGCGAGCTTCCGCCCGTCTGTCCGCCGCGGTCTGTGTCGGCATGGTGGCACCTTTCGTTCCGGTGCGTAACGCACTTCGAAGTGCGTACTTCCCAATAGAGAGTTGCTCTCTCATGGTGGTTCATAGGAGGGCTACACACAAGGAGGAGAACGTCATGAACACATACCGAGACACTTTCCGCGCCGCCGTCGTGACCACGCCGTCGGGACCCGATTCGATCGAGATCGTCGACATCCCGGTGCGGCAACCCGCGGACGGTGAGGTGCGCGTCGCCGTCGCTGCCGCGTCGATCAATCCGGTCGACCTGGCGGTCTCGTCCGGGTTCTTCCACTCGGTGGGGGTGATCAGCGGCGACACGCCCGTCGGGCTGGGTATGGACTTCGCGGGCACGGTCCTCGAGTCCGGCGTCGGCGTCGACCTCGCACCGGGTACCCGGGTCGCCGGGGTCCTGCCCGGCTTCGACCATTCGACGGGCGCCTACGCCGACGAGGTCGTGGTCCCGGCTGACGCGGTGGCAGTCGTGCCGGAATCGCTGGACCTCGTCGCCGCGGCGACCGTTGCCATCAATGCCCTTGCCGCAGAGCAGATCCTCGACCTTCTCGGCGAGCCCGGGCCCGGCGGCGACCGACTACTCGTGACCGGTGCGGCCGGGGTGGTCGGTGGATACCTCCTGGTTCTGGCCCGGCGTCGAGGGTGGGACGTGGCCGGGCTCGCCCGACCGGCCGACGAGGACTTCGTGCGGGGTCTCGGTGCGGACTTCCTCGACTGGCCGCTGGGCGGCTGGTTCGCGGTCGCCGATGCCGCCGCGATGCAGGAAGACGCCCTCGCGCTGGTGCAGAACGGCGGTCGGTTGGTCGGGGTGATGCCCGGTCGGGCCCCGGCCGCCGAACGTGGGATCACGGTCGACGTGGTCGACTCTCACGCGGACGACCGCCTCGCGCGGCTGCTGGAACTCGCCGCGGTGGGTGACCTGCCGATCCGGGTCGAGGGAACCTTTCCGCTCGACTGGGTCGCCGACGCTCAGAAGGCCGCGGCGAAGCCGGGTGGTCGGGGTCGGTGGGTGATCACGCCGTGACGATGTGCGGTGCGGGCGGATCGAAGCTCGGGTTGTCGGGGAGAGGCGATTCGCCCTTCGAGTCACCGATCTCCTTCACTGTCTTCAGGTCGGTGAGCTTCGAGCCGCCGCGCCGCGCGAGCGAGTCGTCGTACCACTCGAACCACGGATAGCCGTACTGCAGATACTCCTCGATGGTGGGAGGCGCGTGGTGCGGAGCCGTTCCGGTCAGTCCCTCCCAGTCCGCGCTGTTGATGATCCGCAGGACGGCCGCGCCGGTGGCGTCGGTGTCCCAGTTGGTGCGTGGTTCGACGGGCGTCGCGATGGTCTGCGTGATCGATCCACCTGCGCCCATGCCCATCGCGCCGGTGGCTTCGGGTGCCTCTGCGCACAAATTCATCATGTCGGGAGCGGGCAGAGGCAGCGCCACGCGTCGTGCGGCGACCCGTTCGTTCCAAGTCGACGAGCGAAGCGGGGTGACCTGGATGCGGACTCTTCCGTCGTCGGCCCCGCTGAGCTGTTCCGCAGCGGTGTAGCCGCCGCCGAGTGGCATCGCGACGAACTGCCGGACGGTCTTCTCGTCCACCCGGAAGCCGTCGAGCCAGGGCTGCTCGGGGACCTCGAAGTAGTCCTCGCCCAGGAAGTCGACGGCGTCGGAGAAGTCGTCGCCGGTGACCGCGTTGATCCCGCCGACCGAGATCCGGACGAGAAACGGGTAGTCCTCGGGTGAGTTGAAGCTGAACCAGGCGGCCTCGGCCTGCCACATGGGGAGGAGTACGTCAGAGCCGGCCCAGGTGCGAGGCCGGTGGGCAACGGTGCCCGCATTGATCAGGGAAAACGAGCCGATTCCGGGCGGCAGCCCGTAGGTGGTCTCGTCGTCGGGAACGCGGAGGGTGCGATGCACGCGGATGTGCAGTCGGGCGTCGGGGTGGACATCGGGAAAAGCGAATTCCAACTGGTTCCGGGTGACGGTGGGGGACATGTGCGGCCTCCGGCTGGTGCTGATGTGTGTCACCGACGTTAGAGGTCGGGTCCGACAATCCCCGGCGTGCGCAGACCTGCGTTCGAACCGGCGACGGGACCAGCGCGGAGTGGTTCACTGGAAGCATGATGCTCGTCGCGGTGGCCGTCTTCGTGGTGGTGGTCGCGGTGGCGCTCGTCCTGCTGATGTCCATGGCCATCGGTGCCTTCTCGGCGATGTTCAGCGAGATGAAGGCCGACTCCGCGCGTCGGCGCGCTGGGCGCGGTGATTCGCCGATCTCGGTGTCAGACCCCGTCGCGTCGAACTCGACCGACCCGCTCGCCGAGCTCGCCGACGACATGCGGCTGGCACAGGCCCGCCGATGGGCGTCGTGCCAGTCCGTGCAGAGCCGTCTGCAGGACGAGGTGAACGAGACATCCGAGTACGTCTCCCTCGCTCTCGACATCTGGGGTGGCGGCGACCTCGACAAACTCAGAGGCGACCGCGTCGGACAGATCGTCTGGACGACGGCGATGGTCGCCGACAGCGTGGCCCGTCAACCGGCCTGGCAGCTGGACTTCTTCGACCGCCATGCGGTCCGCGTCGACCTCGGCGGCGAGGTCACCTCCATCGCCACCGCCGCCGCCGGACTGCGCGACCAGCTCGACATCCTCGGCGACAAACCCGAGGGACACCTCGGCGTCGACGACGAGGTTATCGCCACCTTCGCCGAGAAGTCGCGGGTGCTGTCCGGGCGACTCGACGGCCTCGTCGAACGTCTGGAGGCATTCGCCGGCTACGAGCAGATCGTCGCCCGCATCCAACAGCGCCAGGAGAAGCAGGCCTGGCTCGACAGGGTCAGTGCGATAGACGAATTCGAGCACGTCGTCGACGCGGAGTGGGACCGCGCCGAGAGCGACCGCGTCCGCAACCTGGCCGACGAATCCGAGGTCCTCGCCTCGATCTACCTGGATGAGATCGCCCCGCTGGCGAAGTCGCTCAAGCGGAGTGACGCATCGTAGGACCTCTTACGAGGGTGTGGTGACCACCTGGAACAGGACCTCCTTCCGGACCTCGAATCCCAGCTGCTCGTAGAGGCGGATGGCGTTCACGTTGGTCGCGTCCGCGTGCAGGATCGGGGTTTCGCCCCGGTCCCGAATACCCTGCGCGAGTGCGAGAACCAGCCGCGACGCGAGGCCCTCACCACGGTGATCGGGGTCGGTGCACACTGCGCTGATCTCGGTGTATCCCGGGAGGGTGAGTCGTTCGCCGCCCATCGCGATCAGCCGGCCGTTGCGTCGGAACCCGAGGTAGGTGCCCATCTCGATGGTCCGTTTCCGGAACGGCCCGGGACGGGTGCGGCTGACCAGGTCGGTCATCTGCGGGACGTCGTCGGCGGTCAGGCGGATCGCGGCGTCGTCGGGCCTCGCGGGCACCCCGGCGTCGATCATCTGGACTCCGGGCAGATGCATCTTCGACTGCCAGTCGGCGGGTGGGGTGTCGGCGACGACCGGGATGAAGAGCGAATTTCCCGGTCCGACCATACGGGCGGCGTCGGCCCAGTCCTGGGCGGTCGGGCCGTCGGGGAGGGCAGCCATCGGGCAGACGTCGGGGTGGTACCGCAGGGCGGTGCCGACTCCTTCGGCGAACCGCGCATGCGGGCCGGCCAGGGCGGCCCGGGCCGGGTTGTCGAGCGGGGTGTGGTCGGAACGTTTTGTCCCGCCCGCGGATTCGTCGACGTTTCCGACCACACGACGACGATACCCGGCGGTGCGGACCGGGTCGGGTCGAGTTCGCGCGGGAAACGGCCTACGCAGGACACATGGACCATCTCGGCCTTACGATCGGGCGATCAACAGCGCTGGTCACGAACGTTCCGCGTAGCGTCGCCGGCGGAAGTCCGGGCCCGAAGGAGCCGCGCGTGGCGATGAGTGAGAGGCCCCCCGATGTCGGCGTCGACCGTGAGGCGACGCGCAATCTCGCCTTGATGCTCGTGCTCACGTTCGCGACCGGCGTGGTCGACGCGGGCGGTTTTCTCGGCTTCGACACCGTGTTCCTCGGGAACATGACCGGCAACGTGCTGATCCTCGGTATGGGTGCGGCCGGTGCCGACGGACTGCCGGTCTTCTCGCTGGCCCTCGCCCTGATTGCGTTCATCGTCGGCGCCGGGATCGCGAGCCTGTTCCTACGTTCGGGGCGGCGTGGATGGAGTCCGCGGTTGACCGCGGTGCTGGTGGTGTCGGCATCGCTGGTCGCCGGCACCTCGTTCCTGGTCTGGCTGCAGCCGACCGAGCACGTCGCAGTGATGTTCGCGATCGGGATGACGGCGGGTGCGATGGGCATGCAGGCCGCCGTGGCGCGCAACATCGGTGTCGCAGACGTGACCACCGTCGTCGTCACCTCGACGATCACCGCTTGGGCGATCGACATGTTCGCCCGGCCCAGCCGGGCCACGATCCTGAACCGCCGGCTGGCTGCGATCGTGACGATTCTGGTGGGTGCCCTGGTCGGTGCGCTGTTGGTGAAGGTTGCGCTCTGGTCTGTCTTCGCGGTGGCCGCGGGAGTCAGCGCCGTCGTGGTGGTGTGCGGGCACGTGCTCGCCTCCGCGGGTTCCGGTGGGTTACCCGAGCCAGTTGATGTCGACGCGGCCGAGTGACGTTATGTGGTTGCGTCCCTGCCAGATCGGCGTTCCGGCTGGTTGGGTCGAGTACAGTCCGTGACCGGCAGCGAGCACTCGGTCGTACTGACTGGGCCAATTGATCTCGGCGGCGAGACCGTCGAGCGTATCCCGGCCTCGGTTGAGTGCGCGTTTGACGTGCGCGGGCGCGGGCAACCGGTCTGACTTGCTCGAGTTGCAGCCCTGGCACGAGACAACGAGGTTCGCGAGCCCGTCGATGCCGACCCGCGACCACGGCAGAACGTGGTCGACGTGGCGTTGGCGGTAGAGCACTGTGTCGCAGTAGAAGCAGGCACGGCCAAACCGGTCCGTGAGCGCGTCACCGGCTCGCTGCAAGGACACACGATCCGCACCGAACAGGTGGTGGGCGAGATCGGGACCCTCGTCGAGGAGGTTCTTGTTCATCCTTCGAACGTCATCGACCCACGCCAGCTGGAAGGCCGGCTTCAGCAACGGTGCAAGGCGCGCGAGAGTCACGCATACGCCGGGGAACAGCGTCAGTTTGTTGCCGTGGTCAGCCACTCTTCCCTGCGAGTCCGTACCCATCCAGGAGTCGTCGTACAGGAAGCGATCCTGCTCGCCGCCCGAGGTGAGGTTCTGAAGAAGTTTCAACGGATACCGCACCAGCGTCCGTTTGACGACGGCATGCGTCGCCCTGTAGCGCTCTGACTCGTATGCGACAACGAGATCGAGGCCTTGAGTCCGGTGAGTCGTGGCCTTGGCCCGCAAATCCGAGACTGCGTCGAAGATGACTCCTCGCCCGTCGGCGGACTGTCGCAGGAGATGGCCGTCTAGGGGTCGCATCTGGCGCCAGTACAGCTCGATGACTCGGCTGGTCAGATCATCCAGGTCGACGTCGACAGCCGCGTCCGGGTTGTCGGGCACGGATTCAACTGCTAGGTCGAGCAGAGCCATCAGGACGGCTAGCTTGTACGTTGCTGTGCGCCGGCCACCCTCGATGATCGCCACCAGTTGCTGCCCGAGGGCGAGCGGGTCGGTGGGATGCGGCACGGTCGCATTCTATTCGACGAGCAGGCGACCCCGGAGTGACTGACTGTGTAAGTTGCGCTCACTTTGGGCGACGGGTCTGCAATTACAGATTGCGTCTTGTCGCGGAAAGCGGCACCGATCGCAACGTGATCTGGAAGCCACTCAAAGGAACGGTCGGCGAACACGCAGAAGCGCGCTCGCCGAACGTCTTTCAGGTCCCGGCCGAACGGTCGCCGAGCCCGAGGCCGCGGGAACTAGCTCAAGACGATCTCGACCGGCACTGCGCTGCCGAGGGTATGGCCGACGGGAGAGCTCGCCTGAACCTTTGCGTGCAGTTCGTCGAGCTTCTCGCGCGGGGCGTCGGAGTCGATGGTGACGTTCGCGGTGATCGAGTTGAAACCGGCGTGACCTTCGGCGAGGCCGAGGAAGACGCGAAGGTCGATGTCGCCCTTGAGGTCGATGCGGAGATCCTTCAGTTCGACGCCGGCCACCGTGGCGTTGGCGGCGTAACCGACCGCGAGGCAGTTGCCGAGCGCACCGAGGAGCTGCTCGACCGGGTTGGGTGCCGTGTCGCCGCCGCCCAGCGCGGCCGGCTCGTCGGATGCCACCGGCGAGAAGTTGCGGACACGGGCTTCGGAAGCGAACGCGCCATTCCACTGGACGTGAGCAGCCCAGGTCGTCTGAGCCTTGGTGTCGTCGGCCCGGATGGCTTCGACGAGCTGACCGACAGCTGCGATGTCGACGTCGTTGAGGCGGGTGGCGGTCTCGGTCATGGTGCTCCTTCGCGAAGAATGTCGATCTTCGCCGAAGCTATCCGGCGACGACGCCGCGATCACCAGTCAGCGTCATCCTGAGCCGAAGTCTTGGCGGCGGTCCGCAACCGGAGCATGATGATCGGCCCGGCCGGTCAGCAGTTGTTCGGTTCGCCGATCTTCACGGCGGAGCGAACGGCCTGGCGCTCCCCGAACGATTGGGCGCGTAGGGGCACCCGCGCCCACCTATGCGTTCAGTTGGTTCGAACGAAGGAATCGAGATCTGCCTGCCGGTCGTGCGGCGGGCATGTCGCGACCGCGCGGTAGCCTGCGGCAAGGCCGGCTACCGACGACACGAGGTTGACCAGTGACTACGGACGACACCCCTGGTGGGAGCTTGGGAAGAAAGATCCCGCCATGCCGAGCGTGATCCCCGAGAACCCGCGGTTCGCGGCGGCGAGCGAGGAAGTCGTCTTCAACGCGCTGAACGAGCAGCTCCTGGACGAGGACCTGCTCGTCGTAGGGCAGCGGGTCACCGACCACTCGAAGGATCACGAGATCGACTTCGTCGTCGCGATCGAGGGCGCCGGGGTCGTGTGTGTCGAGGTCAAGGGCGGCGCGGTGTGGCACGACGGGGAGTCGTGGTGGCAGGAGCGTTCCGGGCAGGCCCCGAAGCGGATCGACCCGGTCGCACAGGTCAGGGACGGCTGTTACGCGCTGCGTGAGTTCGTCGAACACGATCCCCGGTGGACGCAGGGGCGGGTGCGATGGGATCACGTGGTGGTGTTTCCGCATTCGAAGGTGGATCCGACCTTCGCACTTCCCGAGTGCCCGCGATGGAAGGTCGTCGACCGCACCCAACTCCACCAGCTCATGCCCCTGATCCGGAACGTCCTGCTGAAGAAGGACGTCGAGGTTCCCGGGATCGATGCCGAGGGGATCGGTCGACTTCGACTCGCGCTGAGCGGCAGGGGTTTACCGCAACGAGATGTTGTCGCCCGTGCTCTGGAGAACGAGAGCGTCGCCGACACGCTCACCTCCCACCAGGCGGTGATCCTCCGTGCGATCCATCAGCTCAATCGCGTCGAGGTGCGTGGCGGTGCCGGCAGCGGGAAGACATTCCTTGCCGTCGAACAGGCACGACGCCTTGCGAAGGACGGGCAGAGGGTTGCCCTCGTCTGCTACTCACACGGGCTGGCGTCGTTCCTCCGTCGACTCACCGGCACGTGGAAACACAAGGAACGGCCCGCGTACGTCGGCGAGTTCCACGAGCTGGGCATCGAATGGGGTGCGCCCACCGGCCCCGACGAACAGGAACGAACCCAAGCGGCGCAGGACTTCTGGGAACACACGTTGCCGCAACTGATGGACGAACTCGCACAGGAACTCCCGCCGGGGAAGCGCTTCGACTCGATCGTCGTCGACGAGGCACAGGACTTCGCCGACGACTGGTGGAAACCGATGCTCGCGTGCCTGCGTGACACCGAGTCCGGCGGCATCTACGTGTTCAGCGACGAGGCGCAACGTGTCTTCGCCCGGCAGGGATCGCCGCCGGTGGACCTGGTGCCGCTGGTCCTCGACCATAATCTGCGTAACACCAAACAGATCGCCCAGACCTTCAAACCGCTTGTCGGACAGCGAATGCAGTTACACGGCGGTGATGGTCCGGCGGTGACCTTCGTGCCGTGCACGGCAGCAGAGGCGGTCGACGTCGCCGACGACCAGATCGACCCGTTGCTCGACAAGGGATGGCGTCCCGAGGACATCGCGCTGCTGACCACCGGGAGTCGCCACGCCGAACAGAAGGCGCGCCAGGCCGAGGGCACCAAGGAGTACTGGGAGTCGTTCTGGGACGGCGAGCAGGTCTTCTACGGTCACGTCCTCGGGTTCAAGGGGCTGGAACGGCGCGTCGTGGTGCTGGCGCTCAACGAGACGAAGGCGTGGGACCGGTCTCGCGAACGCCTCTACGTCGGATTGTCGCGGGCCCGTGATGAGTTGGTGGTCTGCGGTGATCCCGAGTTCGTGCGGGAGGTCGGCGGACCCCAGGTCGCCCGACAACTCGGCATCGCCTAACCGACCCGTACAGACGATGGCAGCGGTGAACGACGGCCTTCGACAAGGCAAACAGAAGCCGCCGACCAGGACGTTTGCCCTAATTTGGCACGAGATCGCGCGCCCTATGGGACTTTGGTCCCGAGGATAAGTGGACTTATGGCGTGTGGGTGCCGGGACCTGGTTACCTAAGGCGAGAAGATTTGAGTCCACCGGCTTCACAGCCGTTTGGTTCGGTTGAGAAGCTCCTTACGCTCCGTCGGCATGAATGCCAGACGCGCCCTCTGTGCGGGCCTCGCAGCAGTCGCTGTCCTCGTCGGTGGTGCCGGAGTACTGGCCCCGGCGGCGAACGCTGCTCCCGCGAGTCGCTGTGCCCCCGCCTCGACCCCTGAGACGACGCAGCGGCTCTCGGAACTGACCGATCCGTCCGAGATCAAGACCTTTGACGATGCACGCTCCACGATCAGCGAGACCTGCGTAGTGAGCTCAGCAAGTCGAACAACTATCTCGGCACGTTCCCGATCGCCTTCGACAACATCCTCGAGCTCGTCGGACCCAGCATCGAGTCCGGAATCTACGAGCACCCGGAGTGGGCTTCGGATCTCGCGGTGGAGGTAGTCCGCCTCTACGTCGGGAACCTCCACGAGTACGTCATCGGCGGCAAGCCGCAGGCGCATTGGGCGCAGGCGTTCGCTCTGACCACCGCGTGCGACCGCAGCCCGGGACGGGTCCTGCTCGGGCAGATCCTCGCCCATCTCCTCGTCGACTTCCCGTACGCGCTGGAGAACATCGACACGACCGTCGGCCACACCCGGGACTTCTACACCTTCGGCGGTGCGCTGGTCGACGCCACGCCGGCAATCGTCAAGCACGTCAAGCGCACCTACGGTGTCGACCTCGGGCCGCTCTTCACCGCATGGTTCGTCGGCGACCTGATCGGCGACAGCCAGGCCACGACGCTCCTCTTCCAGTCGACCCGGACCGCTGCACTCGTCAACAGTTTCGGCTTGCAGAACCCGGCAACCCGCGGCGTGACCGTGGCCGAGATCAATGCTCTGTTCCAGACGTCGAACGTCGCCCTCGATGTGATGGAGAAGCTCGGCCAGATCTGACGAAGAACGCGGGCCGGTGACAACCCGTCACCGGCCCGCGTCTTGGTTCCTGTAGATCCAACTACCAGGAGATCTCGATCTCGATCTCGGATTTGTCCTCGCCGCGCTCGAACTCGACCTTCAGCTTCACCTGCGCCGGGATGTCGATACGCACGGTCTTGTTGTTCTCGACGTACGACACCTCGTTGTGCCGGGCGATCGCATCGGCGAGGTCGTGAAGCCGCTGCGCCGCCTCTTCGCGGGTCAGCGTGGTCTTGGTCTCGTGTTCGAACAGTTCGTCGCTCATGTGTTCATCTGAACCGATCGGGATGCATCGGTCAAGGAAGAAGCTGAACTAGTTGCTCAGCGGCCGCAGGAACTCGCCGCTGACCTGAACTGCGGGCGCCGACGATCCGCCGCCGACGACCAGCGTAGCGAAGGCGAGGTCGCCGACGATGCCGGCAAACCAGCCGTGCGGGTTCTTGTTGTCGCCGTACTCAGCCGTCCCGGTCTTGCCACCCAGGCCAGGAATGTCCTGCAGCGCGGTGGCGGTTCCGCGGGTGACGGTGTCGCGCATCATGCTTCGCAGCGCGCGCACCACATCGTCGGGAATCGGCTGGGGTTCGGTGTCGCCGGTGGTTCCTCGTCCCTCGACCAGCGTCGGGGTGACGGTCTCACCTCGCGCGAGACTCGCCTCGGCCAGTGCCAGGCCGAACGGGCTGACGGTGACTGTGCCCTGGCCGATGCCGTTCTCGACGCGCAGGGCGGGGGTGTCGGCGTTCGGTACGGAACCGGTCACGGTGGTCAGGCCCGGAACGGTGTAGTCGGCGCCGATGCCGAACCGGCGGGCCATCGAGGTCAACGCGTCGGCGGGGAGCTTGTTTGCGAGCGCACCCATGGAGGTGTTGCAGGAGCGCGAGAAAGCCGTTGGTAGAGGGACGGTTCCGAGGTCGAATTCGTCCTCGTTGGGGATCGTCCTCCCCTCGATCGTCGTCCGTCCCGGACACGGGACCTGCGATGTCGGCTGCACCCCGCCGGACGCCAGGGCTGCGGCGGTGGTGATGGTCTTGAAGGTCGAGCCCGGCGGATACAACCCGGTCAGGGAGACTGCGCCGGAGCGGTCCGCGGCGTCGTTCTGGGCGACGGCGACGATTCCACCGGTCGAGGGGGTGATCGCGACGATCATCGCGGGGCGTCGTTCCCGGTCGACGGCCCGCTGCGCCTGGGCCTGGATGTCGCGATCGAGTGAGGTGCGGACCGGAGACGTCTCGCCAGGTTGAGCTGAGTCAACGAGATGCGTTGGTGCGCCGTCCTTGTCGACGATCTGGATCGACCAGCCGGCCGTGGCGTCGATCGCGCTTCGCCAGATGTCCTCGAGGCCGGCCATCGCGGGGGAGTGGAGAGCTTTGGTGGCACTGAGGAGCGCGCCCTGCTCGGTGGTCGTGATGCCGGCGATCGACCTGATGCTGCGCTGGACACGTTCGAGATCGCTGTCGCGCAACCTGATCACGGTCTGGCTCGGGGCTTTGTTGCCGTCGAACAGTTTTCGGATGGTTGCCGTGGTGATCGACGGTTCGATCGGCCGGAGCGCGCGCGCCAGTTGACCGGCCGACGCGAGCTGTGCCCGTTCGAGATCGATCAGCGTCACGGCTTGCCATGTCATCAGCGGGCGGGCGTTGGTGTCGAGTACGGGGGTGCGGTAGGCGCGGTCGTCGCTGTAGGAGAAGGATTGTCCGTCGCGGAGCTGCCGGTGCATCACGGAGGGCTGCCACCGCACACGCCAGCCCGAATCGGTCTCGGTGAGGATGACCGACGTCTGATAGGCGGTGTTCCCGTTCCGGATCTGCCACTGGTGGTCGAGAGTCCCGGTGACCTTCTTGTCATCGACGAGGTCGGGGGTGACCGACAGCTTCGGGGTGGAGCCCATGCCGTCGAAGATCGACTTGATGGTGGTGCGCGCGGCGGCCGGGTTGTCGGTGAGTCCGGCGGCCGCGTCGACGTCACCCCGTTGGAGTGCCTCCGCGAACGACCGCAGGGTGTCGTCCGGCGAGTCCTGGGACAGGAAACACCCGGACAACGTGCCGACCAGAACCGCGAGAACGCTCAGGATCACCAACCACCGACGCATGTGGTCAGACAACCGACCGGAGTGCCCCGATGCAAAGTCACAACGCGCGATCAAGCGATAGCGAACCAGTATCGGCCCAGATCACACCGGGTGGACGGCGTCATTCCCGAGGAATGCGGAGCTCCGTGACGACGGTCCGGGCCAGCTCGCCGATCGCGCGGTCGACTTGCGGCAATGCAGGCTCCGACCGTGCACTCCTGGTGAAGACCGCAACGGCCACCGGGAGCTCGCCGGGGAACTCGACGACGCCGACCTCGTTGCGGATCGCGACCAGAGTGCCCGTCTTGCCCGCGACCGTGACCCGTCGGAACGGAAAGCCCGACGCCAGTCGGGAGGTGAAGACCTGACGACGCATGGTGTCCCTGATGAACGCGCACATCTCGGCCGACGCCGCGCGGTCGGTCCACACGGCGGTCAGGACCGTCGAGCAGTCCCGGGGCGTGGACGAACTCGTATAGGCGGCGTCGTAGGCGCTCACCGTGGTGTCGCTGTCCGGGTCGGCGAGTGCGGCGAAAGCCTCTGCCACCGTGCTCGTTCCGGTCTCGCGCTGGAGTCTTTCGTGCAGTTCTGCGACCCCTCCGACGATGCGCGTGCTCGTGGCACCGAGGCCGATGAGGTCCTCTCGGACGCGGTCGAGCCCGATCTCGTCGAGGAGGACGTCGGCGGCCACGTTGTCGGAGACGGTCATCATCGAGGTGGCGAGATCGCGTCGGCTCAGGGTGATCGGGTCGCGCAGCGTGGCCAGGCCCGTCGGTCCCTGCGCCCACCGGGTGGGATCGACGGTCACCGGCGAGGTCAGGTCGATCTCTCCGCGATCTGCGCTGCGGCACAACGAGATCAGGACAGCGAGCTTGTAGACCGATGCCAGAACGACCGGTGCGTCGGCGTCGTAGGAGTAGCTGATCTGGGGCGAGCCGATCGTCGTCGCATGAAGCCAGCCGGAACAGCCGGCGTCGGCGAGGATCTCGGCGACGTTGCGGTCGATCCGATCTCTCACGTGGGCAGGCAGCTCACCCGGGCCGACGGTCACCCGGTCGCCTTGCTGATCTTCCACAGTGCGGCCGTCGCCACGTCGGCCACCTCGCCGAGCGCAGACTCCCGGTAGACGACGCGGAGTCGAAGTGCTGTTGCGTCACGCCCGATGGGCAGGCAGCTTATGGAGTCCAGCGATGCAAGGCGTTGCGCGTCGGCGGTCAGACCGAAGGCTCCGCTGCCGGCGACGGCGGCCACCAGGTGTTCGGACGACGAGATGGGCAGAATGCGTGGATCGAGCCCGGATTCGCGGAGGCGGTCGATCAGCTGATCATGTGCGGGTGGATTCGCCGCGCGCGATTGGTGGCAGAGGTCGAGTCCGGCCAGTTGTCGCAACCGCGGACGCACCGTGGTGGTCACCGGATGGTTTGCGGGTACGACCACGTGGCGCCGAAACACGACGATCGGACCGGTGGTGAGAGTGCCAGTGACACAGGGAGCGTCGACGATCGCGAGGTCGAGCGTGCCCGCGGATACCTGCTCGACCAGACTCACCGCAGTTGCGCTCAGCATCTCCTGGCCGGAGGACACGTCACCGAGACGTTGTGCGACTGCCGCAATTGCCGCGGCACCGGCGAGAGGCACTGCACCCCAACGCAGCACCTCGGATCCGTCGTGAAGGTGTCGGGCTTCACCGAGGAACCGCGCTGCGTCGTCGATGAGAAGACGTGCGCGGGGCAGCAGGTCGCGGCCCGCGTCGGTGAGTTCGGCGCCGCGGGAGGTGCGTCGGATCAGCTGGACCCCGAGCTCCTTCTCCAGGCGTCTCAGCCCCTGCGACACCGGTGGCTGCGTCATCTCCAGCCGAGCAGCCGCGTCCCCGAAGTGGCCTTCCTCGGCGACGGCGACGAAGAACCGCAGGTGCCTGACGAGATCCACGGGTTCCAGGATGGCACGGCGGCGTCGACCGGCCTCGCAACCCACCCCTTTTCCGTATACCCACCCCGTCGAGCGGGGGCGGGTATACGGAAAAGGGGAGAGGCTGCGACGGTCAGCGCAGGAACGTCGCGGCCGCGTCGGCGAGGTCGAGCAGCGGTTGCGGGAAGATGCCGAGTACGACGGTGGCCAGGGTGCAGATCGCGATGCCCGTGGTGGTGAGGATGCTCGGCTTCACGACGTGCGGTGCGTCGTGGGTGGGGACGTCGTCGAAGAACATGGCGACGATGATGCGGATGTAGACGTAGGCGGCGATCGCGCTGCTGATGACGCCGATGACCACCAGGACTCCGCCGCCGTTGCCGGCGACTGCGGCGAAGACGTCGAATTTGGCGATGAAACCGCTTGTCAGCGGGATGCCCGCGAAGGACAGCAGGTAGACCGCGAACATGGCGCCGACCAAGGGGTACCGACGGCCGAGACCCGACCACTGGGTGAGGTCGGTGGCCTCGCGGCCGGACAAGTGCGGGTTGCGGACCGTCGCCGCGGTGCCGTGGATCGCGGCCGTGCGTGCCGAAGTGCTGGTGTCCGAAGTTGTCGTGTCACAGTCGGGTTCGCGGATCACCGCCACCATGGGGAAGGCGCCGAGCGTCGTGAACGCGTAGGCCGCCAGGTAGAAGAGCGTTGCGCCGAGACCGGCGTCGTCGAAGGCGATCAGGCCGAGCAGGATGAAACCGGCGTGCGCGATCGACGAGTAGGCGAGCATGCGCTTGATGTCGTTCTGGGTCACCGCCATCACCGACGCGATGACCATCGACGCTATCGCCACTGCCCACAGCGCCGGCTCCCATTGATCGCGCAGCGCACCGAAACCGACGTAGAAGACGCGCAGTAGCGCACCGAATGCGGCGACCTTGGTCGCCGATGCCATGAACGCGGTGACCGGGGTCGGGGCGCCCTGGTAGACGTCGGGAATCCAGGAATGGAACGGAACCGCACCGACTTTGAACAACAGCCCGACGGCCAGCATCGCGAGCCCGATCAGCGCCAGCGTGGTGTCGCCGCCGGTACCGGCGACATCGGTGAGCGACGCTCCGATCGTCGACAGGTTCAGCGAGCCGGTCGCGCCGTAGACGAATGCCGCACCGAACAGGAAGAAGGCCGACGAGAAGGCGCCCAGCAGGAAGTACTTGAGCGACGCCTCCTGCGAGATGAGCCGACGACGCCGCGCCAGTCCGCACAGCAGGTAGAGCGGCAGCGAGAAGACCTCCAGCGCAATGAACATGGTGAGCAGATCGCCGCAGGCGGGGAACAGCATCATGCCGCCGACCGCGAGAAGGGCCAGCGGGAACACCTCGGTCGTCACGGCCCCGGCACGGGTCGCCTCGAACTCGGCGTCGGTGTTGGGCACCGACGCACCGGACGGCGTGAACATGTCCGCGTCTACTCCACCGCCGTTCAGACCTGTCCTGCCGGACTGATCGTCGCCGACCTCGGCGCCGGCGAGAGTACGCATGGTGACCGGCGCGACGACCCGCTCGAGCCGCCGTTCGGCCATGAAACCCACCGCGATGATCGCGATGATCAGCAGGAGTCCCTGCAGATACAGTGTCGGGCGGTCCATCACGACGGCCCCCGACATCGCGAACTGACCGTTCGCGCCGTCCGCGGTCTGTGCGGTTGTGACGGTGGCCAGCGCGGCGAGAGCGACGACGAGGCCGCCCAGCGAAAGTGCCAGTTGCAGTGCGTACCTCAACCTGCGCGGGGCAAAGGCTTCGACGAGGACCCCGATGACTCCCGCACTGAACACGATCAGCATGGGGGACAGCGCCGCATACTCGACGCTCGGGGCTTCGATCGCGGCCAGCGGCGTCGTGCTCAGGGCGACGAGAGACGTGGTCATCGGTGAGCCTCCGCGACAGGGGTCGAGCCGGCGGGCCGGTCATGGGCGGGGTCCGCCACCGCGGGTTCGGGATCGGTGACCCCGACCGTCGTCAGCGTGCTCTGCACGGCCGGATCGATCAGGTCGATCATCGGCTTGGGATAGACCCCCAGGGCGATGAGCAGGGCGAGAAGCGGGACGACGACGGCCAGCTCGCGGCCGGCGAGGTCGCGTATCGGCGTCGACCGCTCGTCGTCGGGCCTGGCCGGTCCGCCCATCATCCGCTGGTAGGTCCACAGGATGTAGATGGCGGAGAGCACCAAGGCCGAGCACGCGAGGACGGCCGCGATCGGGTAGCGCGTGAATGTGCCGATGAGGACCAGGAACTCGCTGATGAACGGGGCGAGTCCGGGCAGCGACAGGGTCGCGAGACCCGCGACGAGGAAGGTCCCGGCCAGGACCGGGGCGACCTTCTGGACACCGCCGTAGTCGGCGATGAGGCGACTGCCCCGCTGCGACACCAGGAACCCCGCGATGAGGAACAGTGCGGCCGTGGAGAGTCCGTGGTTGACCATGTACAGCGTCGACCCGGTCTGTCCCTGGTCGGTCAACACGAAGATGCCGAGGATGATGAAACCGAAGTGGGAGATGGACGTGTAGGCGATCAGACGCATCACATCGGTCTGCCCGATGGCCAGGACCGCGCCGTAGATGATGCTGACGACCGCCAGCCCGCAGATCAGCGGGGCGAAGTACTGGCTCGCATCCGGGAACAGCTGTAGGCAGAACCGCAGCATCGCGAAGGTCCCCACCTTGTCGATCACGGCCATCATGAGCACCGCCGACGTCGGGGTTGCCGCGACCGCGGCGTCGGGAAGCCACGAATGCAGCGGCCAGAGCGGGGCTTTCACCGCGAACGCGAACATGAAGCCGAGGAACAGCAGTTTCGCGAGGCCGGTGGTGTCGTCGATCTGTCCGCTCGACACCGCGGCCACGATGTCTCCCAGTGCGAAGGTCCCGCCGCCATCGGCCCCGACGCCGTTCTGTGCGGACACGACGTACAGGCCGATCACCGCGGCGAGCAGGAGCAGCCCGCCGAACAGGTTGTACAGCAGGAACTTCACCGCCGCACCGGAGCGGTTGGGGCCGGTGCCGAAGCCGCCGATGAGGAAGTACATCGGGATGAGCATGGCTTCGAAGAAGATGTAGAACAGCAGGATGTCCAGGGCGACGAAGCTCATCAGCACCATCGCCTCGGTCGCGAGGAACAGCGCGAGATAGATGTGCGGGCCCTTTTGTGCCCGTCTACCCGAATGGTCCAGGGAACCGTCGGAGTCGGCGTCGTGCCAGCCGGCCAGCAGTAGCAACGGCAGGAGAGCTGCGGTCAGCAGGATGAGGACCAATCCGATTCCGTCCAGCCCCAACGCATACCGGGTCCCCAGGGCCGGAATCCAGCTCACGTCCTCGGTGAACTGGTATCGCTGCCCGGCAGGATCGAAACCGACCGCGAGACCGACGGCCAGGACGAGAACACCGACGGTGACCGCGAAGGCGAACCAGCGGGCCACCGCGGGACGGCTCGCGGGAATCGCGAGGACCAGGGCCGCGCCCACCGCGGGGGCCAGCCAGAGGATCGTCAGCCAGGGGATGTTCACAGCACGTTCACCGCCATCACGAGTGCGACGATCAGGGTCGTCCCGGCGAACATCGACAGCGCGTAGGACCGTACATAACCGTTCTGCCACCCGCGTATTCGGCGTGATGCGCGGGTCACGGTCTCGCCGACCCCGCTCGTCAGCCCGTCGACACCGTCGGATTCCACGGCGACCAGGCCGGCGGTGACGCGCTGCCCGGGACGCATCAGTAGTTCCTCGTTGATCGTGTCGCCGTACAGATCGCGTCGTGCTGCGACGGTCAGCACCGACACGTCCTCGGGTGCGACGACGGGAACCGGCCGGGTGGCGTACTGCCGGTAGGCGATCGCGACGCCGACCGCCACGACCAGAAGGATGATCGCGGTCATCGCCCAGACCGGGATCAGGTGGTGGGCGGTGTGTTCGCCGACCACCGGTTCGAGCCAGCGCTCGAGCGAACCGCCGATCGCGAGCAGGCCACCGGAAGCCACCGAACCCAGTGCGATCAGGACCATCGGCCCGGTCATCACCCGGGGTGACTCGTCCGGGTGCGGTGCGGGGGCATCGGTGCCGTCGTGCCAGCGCTTCTCGCCGAAGAAGGTCAGCAGCATCACGCGGGTCATGTAGAACGCGGTGATGCCCGCGCCGAGAAGCGCTGCACCACCGAGGATCAGACCCTTCGCGCCGCCCGCGCCGAAGGCGGCCTCGATGATGTGGTCCTTGGAGTAGAAGCCCGCGAACGGTGGGACACCGATGATCGCGAGGTAGCCGACCCCGAACGTCACGAAGGTGACGGGCATGAGTGTGCGGAGTCCGCCGTACCGTCGCATGTCGGTCTCGTCGTTCATCCCGTGCATCACCGATCCGGCGCCGAGGAACAGACCGGCCTTGAAGAAGCCGTGGGTGAGGAGGTGCAGGATCGCGAATGCGTAACCGGCCGGGCCGAGGCCGGCGGCGAGCACCATGTATCCGATCTGGCTCATCGTCGACGCCGCGAGCGCCTTCTTGATGTCGTCCTTGGCGCAACCGATGATCGCGCCGAACAGCAGCGTCACGGCACCGACGACCACGACCCCGACCTGGGCGGTGGGTGCCAGGTCGAAGATGGGGCCGGAGCGCACGATCAGGTACACGCCGGCGGTCACCATCGTCGCCGCGTGGATCAGCGCGGACACCGGGGTCGGACCCTCCATGGCGTCACCGAGCCACGACTGCAGCGGTACCTGGGCCGACTTGCCGCAGGCGGCGAGCAGGAGCACGAAACCCAGTGCGGTGAGGGTTCCTTCGCCGGCCTGGGGAGCGCCGTCGAAGACCGCGGTGAACGCCACCGACCCGAAGGTCGCGAACATGATCATCAGTGCGACGGCCAGCCCGATGTCGCCGACGCGGTTGACCACGAAGGCCTTCTTGGCCGCGGTCGCCGCGGTCGGCTTGTACTGCCAGAAGCCGATCAGCAGGTACGACGCGAGGCCCACGCCCTCCCAACCGAGGTACAGGCCGAGATAGTTGTCGGCGAGGACGAGGACGAGCATCGCTGCGAGAAACAGGTTGAGGTAGCCGAAGAATCGTCGACGGTCGGGGTCGTCGGCCATGTAGCCGATCGAGTAGACGTGGATCAGCGATCCGACGCCGGTGATGAGCAGGACGAAGCACATGGACAACTGGTCCAGGCGGAAACCGAAGTCCACCTGTAGTTCTCCCACCGGAACCCAGCTGAAAAGGGTGTCGGTCACGCCGCGGTCGTCGGCGGGACGAGACACCATCCCGGCGAACATCACCAGCCCGACCACGAACGATGCGATCGCCGCGGCGGTACCGAGCAGATGACCCCAGCGGTCGGTGGTCCGACCACCGAGGAGGAGGATCACCGCACCGGCGAGCGGGAGCGCGGGGACCAACCAGAGCAGTGACGCGGTCAGTTCGGCGTTCACCAATCCTCCTCTACCGCTTCAGCAGATCCGCGTCGTCGACCGACGCCGAGCGGCGCGATCGGAAGATGGTCATGATGATGGCGAGCCCGACGACCACTTCGGCCGCGGCGACGACCATCGTGAAGAAGGCGATCACCTGCCCGTCGAAGGACTGGTTCATCCGGGCGAAGGTGACAAAGGCGAGATTCGCGGCGTTGAGCATGAGTTCGATGCACATGAACACGACGATCGCGTTGCGTCGCAGCAGCACTCCGGCGGCCCCGATGGTGAACAGCAGTGCCGCGAGGTAGAGGTAGTTCTCCGGATTCATGATCGAGCCCCACCCGGGTTCTCCGGAGCCTGCGGATTTTTCTGGCGCAGGGTGCGGGCGGCCAGGATGGCGTTCACCGAGAGGTCGGAGGGACTGCCGTCGGGCAGTCGTGCCGGGACGTCGACCGCGTTGTGCCGGGCGTAGACACCGGGACTCGGGAGCGGGGTGATGTTGATGCCGCTGCGGAATCGCGCCTGCGACAGCTCCTTCTGGGTGAGGCGTGGACCGAACTTCTCCCGGTGGGCCAGCACCATCGCGCCGAGGGTCGCGGCGATGAGCAGTGCCCCGGTGAGCTCGAACGCCCAGAGATACCGGACGAAGATGAGCTCGGCGATGGCCTCGATACCGTAGTCGCTGTCGTCGGCCAGCGCGCCGGGGGCGGTCGCGCCGGTGGTGACCGCGATGGTGGCGTTGCCTATCCCGGCGATCAGCAGGACGCCGAACCCGACCCCGATGATCATCGCGGCGACTCGTTGCCCTCGCAGGGTCTCTTTCAGGGAGTCGGAGGAGTCGACGCCGATGAGCATGAGCACGAAGAGGAACAGCATCATCACCGCGCCGGTGTAGACGACCACCTGCACCACGCCGAGGAACAGCGCACCCTGTGCCACGTAGAAGACCGCGAGGACGATCATCGTGGTGGCCAGGAAGATCGCCGAGTACACGGCCTTGGTGGCGAAGACGACGCCGAGCGCGCCGGCCACCGCGATCACTCCGAGCACCCAGAACTGCACGGCCTCACCGGTCGAGGTGCGAATCACCTCGTCGGCCAGTGTCGTGGTCATCGGCCCGGGCGTCATGGTCGCGGCTCCCGGGCACCCTCGCGAACCGTCGGTGTCGGGAGCGGCGTCACCCGGCCGTCGGAGGTGACCTCACCGCGGTAGTAGTTCTCCTCGGTCGAACCGGGCGCCATGGCGTGCGGTGGTGGTTCGACGTCCGGTGCCAGTGGCGCCAGCAGTCGGTCCTTCTCGTAGATGAGGTCGGCTCGGTTGTCGTCGGCGAGCTCGTAGTCGTTGGTCATCGTCAGGGCACGGGTCGGACAGGCTTCGATGCAGAGTCCGCAGCCGATGCAACGCAGATAGTTGATCTGATAGACGCGGCCGTACCGCTCACCGGGCGAGTACCGTTCGTCCGGGGTGTTGTCGGCCCCTTCGACGTAGATGGCATCGGCCGGACACGCCCACGCGCACAGCTCGCAGCCGATGCACTTCTCCAGGCCGTCGGGATGACGGTTGAGTTGGTGCCGACCGTGATAGCGAGGCGCGGTCGGCCGCTTCTCCTCGGGATACTGCTCGGTGATGCTCGGCTGGAACATGCCACCGAAGGTGACGCGTAATCCACTGACCGGTTTGAGGAAATCAGGCATCGGTGGTCTCCCTGCTCGGCGTCTGATCGGCGGGAAGGGGCGGCTCGGGATCGATACGGACGGGCTGGGATCTGGAATCCGTCGACGGCATGGGCGGTACGGGGAACCCTCCGGCCATGGGATCGAACTCGGCCGGGCTCTCCGGTTCGGCCGGGGCCTCCGGCAGATCCGGTACCCGCATCATCCGCCAGATCGCGTAGGCGATCAGTGCCGTCACCGCGAGACCTGCGCCCGCAGAGACGAGCGGCCGGATGAGGCCTGCGTCGTCGCCGATGGAGGCGCGGATGATCGCCACGACCATCACCCACGTCAGCGAGATCGGGATGAGCACCTTCCAGCCCAGGTTCATGAACTGGTCGTAACGCAACCGCGGCAGGCTGGTCCGGAGCCAGATGAACACGAACAGGAACGCCCAGACCTTGATGGTGAACCAGAGGACGGGCCACCAACCGGAGTTCGCCCAGTCGAAGGCACTCAGCGGCCACGGCGCCTGCCAACCCCCCAGGAACATCGTGGTGGCCAGGGCCGAGACCGTCACCATGTTGATGTACTCGGCGAGCATGAACATCGCGAACTTCAGCGACGAGTACTCCGTGTGGAAGCCGCCGACCAGCTCGCCCTCGGCCTCGGGCAGGTCGAAGGGAGCGCGGTTGGTCTCGCCGACCATGGAGATCGCATAGATCACGAACGACGGGAGCAACAGCAGGAAATACCAATGGTGCTCCTGCGCCGCAACGATTCCCGAGGTCGACATCGTCCCGGCATCGAGGAACACCGCCGCGAACGTGAGTCCCATCGCGATCTCGTAGGAGATCACCTGGGCGGTGGAACGGAGTCCGCCGAGAAGGGGATAGGTCGAGCCGGATGACCAACCGGCCAGCACGATTCCGTACACGCCGACCGAGGTCACGGCGAGGACGTAGAGCACCCCGACCGGCAGATCGGTGAGCTGCAACGGGGTTTCGTGGCCGAACACCGACACCATCGGCCCGAACGGGATCACCGCGAACGCCATCACCGCGGGCACTACCGCGATGATCGGTGCGAGGAGGTAGATCACCCTGTCGACGCCGGACGGGATGATGCCCTCCTTCAGTGCGAGTTTCACACCGTCGGCGAGACTCTGGAGAATTCCGCGAGGCCCGACGCGGTTGGGTCCGATCCGGGTCTGCATGCGCGCCATGATCTTGCGCTCGAGCAGGATCGCGACCAGCGGGTTGACGACGAGGAACGCGAAGACGGCGACAGCCTTGACGACGATGAGCCAGATGGGGTCGTGGCCGAAGTCGGCGAGGTCGGGGAAATCGGTGGCGAGAGTTGTCATCGAACACCTCCGGCGACGTCCGCCGACGAGGCCGGCGACAGCGCGACGAGATCGCCCGCCCGGGCCCGGAGGTCGGCGTGCACTCGCGAGCCGGGGGAGTTGAGCGGGACCCACACGACGCGGTCGGGCATCTCGGCATACTCGACGGGCAAAGCGATCTCCCCGTCGGCGGTGCTGATCCGCACGCGACCGCCGACCGCGACCCCGGCTTCGGCGGCGGTCGTCGGAGACATGCGCGCAACCGGCGGGCGTGCGGTCCCGGCGAGGTGCGGCTCACCGTCCTGCAGACGCCCCAGGTCGAGCAGCATGTGCCACGTGGCGAGCACGGCCTGGCCGGACTCCGGTGCGCGTTGGGGACGCTCATGGGCGACGACGGCCGGGCGTTCACCCGACCACGCTCCGATGCGGCGCAGGTCCATGTGGATGGTCTGCGGTCCATCGCAGCGCAGTTCGACGCCGAGCCGCCGTGCGAGTGCGTCCAGGACCCGATGGTCGGGAATCTGTCCCGACTCGGTCAGCGCGGCGGTGAAACTGCGCGGACGGCCCTCCCAGTCGACGAACGTGCCCTCCTTCTCGGCGACCGTCCCCACCGGGAACACCACGTCGGCATGCGGCGTCACCGTCGACTGCCGCTGTTCGAGACTCACGACGAAGGGTGCGGCGGCCAGTGCGTCCTGCGCGGCCGCGGGATCGGGGAGATCATCGAGGTCGACGCCGGCGACGATCAGCGAGAGTCCGTGGTAGCGGGCCGCATCGAGGATTCCGGTGGTGTCCCGACCGGGCAGCGTCGGGATGCCGGGGCCCCACACCTCCGACACCGCGCCGCGCGCCGCGCTGTCGGTGATCGGCCGACCGCCCGGCAACAGCCCGGCGAGCGCGCCGACCTCGAGTGCGCCCCGCTCACCGGCCCGGCGCGGGATCCAGGCGATCCGCGCGCCGGTGCGATCAGCGAGGTCGGCGACCGCCCGCAGTCCCCCCGGAACCCCGGCCAGTCGCTCCCCGACAATGATCACCGAACCCGCTTCGCGCAGATGGTCGGTCACCTCGTCGGAGGCGAGGATCTCCGTCTCTGCGCCCGGCGTGGTGGGGAACAGTCGCGCATCGAGCTTCTGTGCGCCGCGGCTCGCGAACGGGGCCAGGGTGGCCACCCGCTGCCGGTTCGTCCGCACCGCCCGGCGAAGACGCAGGAAGACGATCGGGGACTCCTCCTCGGGTTCGAAACCCGCGAGGAGTACCGCCGGGGCGGCGGACAGATCGTCGTAGGTGGTGTCGAGACCGCGCCCGGCCACCCGGCTCGCAAGGAAGGACGCCTCTTCGGTGCTGTGAACCCGGGCACGGAAGTCGATGTCGTCCGACTTCAGGACTGTTCGGGCGAACCGTGCGTAGGCGTAGGCGTCCTCCACGGTGAGGCGTCCACCGGCGAGGACGCCGACGTTGCCGATGGCCGTCGAGAGTCCCGCGGCGGCAACGCGGATGGCGTCGGCCCACGACGCCTCCCGCAGTTCGCCGTGCCGGTCGCGGATCAGCGGAGACGTCAGGCGGTCGGCCTTGGTCGCATAGGCGAAGGCCCACCGTCCCTTGTCGCAGTTCCACTCGGAGTTGACCTCGGGGTCGTCGCCGGCGAGGCGTCGGAGCACCTTGCCTCGCCGATGATCGGTGCGCTGGGCGCATCCGCTCGCGCAGTGCTCGCACACGCTCGGCGTCGAGACGAGGTCGAAGGGCCGTGCACGGAAACGGTATTGAGCGCCGGTCAGCGCGCCGACCGGGCAGATCTGGACGGTGTTGCCGGAGAAGTACGAGTCGAAGGGTTCGTCGGAGTAGATGCTGACCTGTTGCAGCGCACCGCGATCCGCCAGTTCGATGAGTGGATCGCCGGCGACCTGTGTGGAGAACCGCGTGCACCGGGCGCACAGTACGCATCGCTCCCGGTCGAGCAGGACCTCCGAGGACAGCGGGACCGGCTTGGTGAACGTGCGTTTGACGCCGTCGAACCGGGACTCGCTGCGACCGGCCGACATGGCCTGGTTCTGCAGCGGGCACTCGCCGCCCTTGTCGCACACCGGACAGTCGAGCGGATGGTTGATCAGCAGCAGCTCCATCACGCCGCGCTGCGCGTCCGCGGCGATCTGCGAACTGAGCTGTGTCCGGACGACCATTCCGTCGGTGGCCGTGGTGGTGCACGATGCCAGGGGCTTTCGCTGACCCTCGACCTCGACGAGGCACTGGCGGCAGGCGCCGACCGGGTCGAGCAGCGGGTGATCGCAGAAGCGGGGGATGGTGATGCCGATCTGTTCGGCGGCGCGGATCAGCAAGGAGCCCTTGGGTACCCGGAGCTCGACGCCGTCGATGGTGATGCCGACCAGGTTGTCGGCCTGGGTCGCCGGATCACTGCCGTGTGTGAGGGTCATCGGGCGTCTCCCATCGGCTCGGAACCCAGGACGGTCGACAGCGAGTGGTCGAACGGGCAACCGTGATCGAGATGGGCGAGGTATTCGTCGCGGAAGTACTCGAGCGAGGACACGATCGGACTGCCCGCACCGTCGCCGAGCGCGCAGAACGACTTTCCGACGACGCTGTTGGTGACATCGGAGAGAGTGTCGAGGTCGGCGGCGGTGCCGCCCTCGTGCTCGAGCCGATGGAGTAGTTGCACCAGCCAGTAGGTGCCCTCCCGGCACGGCGTGCACTTGCCGCACGACTCGTGCGCGTAGAACTCGGTCCAGCGCAGCACCGCACCGACGACACAGGTCGTCTCGTCGAAGATCTGGAGAGCCTTGGTGCCCAGCATCGATCCCGCGGCGCCGACGCCCTCGTAGTCGAGTGGGACGTCGAGGTGATCCGGCGTCAGCAGCGGCGTCGACGACCCGCCCGGGGTCCAGAACTTGAGTTCGTGTCCGGCGCGGACGCCACCGGCGCGTTCGAGTAGTTGCCGAAGGGTGATTCCGAGAGGTGCCTCGTACTGGCCTGGATGAGTGACGTGGCCGGACAGGGAGTACAGAGTGAACCCCGGTGATTTCTCGGTGCCCATGGACCGGAACCAGTCGACGCCGTTCCGGATGATCGACGGCACGCTCGCGATCGATTCGACGTTGTTGACCACGGTCGGGCTGGCGTAGAGGCCGGCGACCGCCGGGAAGGGCGGGCGGAGGCGCGGCTGGCCCCGACGGCCCTCGAGTGAGTCGAGGAGCGCCGTCTCCTCACCGCAGATGTACGCACCCGCGCCGGCGTGCACCACGAGCTCGAGATCGAAGCCCGAGCCCAGGATGTCTTTCCCGAGATAGCCTGCGGCATAAGCCTCGTCCACGGCGGTACGCAGACGGCGCAGGACCGAGGCGACCTCCCCGCGGACGTAGATGAACGCGTGGTGCGCGCGGATCGCATACGCGGCGATGACGACCCCCTCGACGAGGGTGTGCGGCGTCGCGAGCATGAGGGGCATGTCCTTGCAGGTACCGGGCTCGGATTCGTCGGCGTTGACCACGAGGTAGTGCGGAATCGAGGGCTCGGCGCCGGGGGACTTCTCCTGCGGGATGAAGGACCACTTCATCCCGACCGGGAAGCCGGCGCCGCCGCGCCCCCGGAGGCCGGAAGCCTTGACCATCTCGATGACGTCGTCGGGTGGGGTGTCGAGCGCGGTGCGCAGGCCGCGGTATCCGTTGTGGCGCAGGTAGTTCGTCAGGGACCAGGACTCGGGTTCGTGCCAATGCCGGGACAGCACCGGGGTGTCCGGGGGTTCGGGTTCAGCAGGTTCGCTGGTCGTCTGGTCCGTCGGGAGGTGGGGGTCGGCCGGCGAGGGCGCGGCCCCGGCGAGCTCGAGCTCGGTCCGACGGAAGGAGCACACGCTCCCGGTGCCGCGGGCGGGCTCGACCGAGACGCCGGCGCGGAGGTCCTCGATGAGTTCGATCGTCGACTCCGGGGTCTGGTTGTCGAAGAATTCCCAGTTCACCATCACCACCGGCGCGAAATCGCAGGCGGCATTGCACTCGACGTGTTCGACCGTGATGCGTTCGTCCGCGGTGGTGTCCCCGGGCCGGACACCGAGGTGGTCGCAGACCGCGCGGAGGATGTCGTCGCCGCCGAGAGTGGCGCAGAGCGTGTTGGTGCACACCCCGACGAGGTATTCACCGGTCGGTGAGCGGCGGTACATCGAGTAGAAGGTGGCCACCGACGCGACCTGGGCGGCGGTCAGATCGAGCTGCGCCGCACAGAATTCGACGCCGGCGCGGGTGATGTAGCCGTCCTCGGACTGCACCAGATGAAGCAGGGGGAGAAGGGCCGACCGCGACTGCGGGTAGCGCGCGATGACCGGTGCCGCCTGCTCGGCGAGACGTTCGGTGACCTCGGCCGTGTACGCCGACGGGCCGCCGAAGGTGATGGTCGGCGCCGGGGTGCCGGGGACCGGCGCGGCGTCCTCGGTGGGCGGTGAGGTGGAGAGCTCCACGAACACGGGATCGGTCATCGGTCCACGCCTCCCATCACCGGGTCGATACTGGCGACGGCCGTGATCACGTCGGCGACCATGCCGCCCTCGCACATCGCCGCCACCGCTTGCAGATTCGTGAACGACGGATCGCGGAAGTGGACCCGATAGGGTCGGGTGCCGCCGTCGCTGACCAGGTGGACGCCGAGCTCGCCGCGTGGGGACTCGACCGCGACGTAGCACTGTCCGGCCGGCACCCGCATGCCCTCGGTGACCAGCTTGAAGTGATGGATCAGCGCCTCCATCGACGTCCCCATGATCCTGGCGATGTGTTCGGGGGAGTTGCCGAGACCGTCGGGACCGAGGGCCAGATCGGCCGGCCAGGCCAGTTTGCGATCGGCGACCATGACCGGGCCGGGCCGGAGCCTCTCCAGGCACTGTTCGACGATGCGAATCGACTCGCGCATCTCCTTGACGCGGATCAGGTAGCGGCCGTAGGAGTCACAGGTGTCGGTGGTGATGACGTCGAAGTCGTAGGTCTCGTACCCGCAGTACGGCTGCGTCTTCCGCAGATCATGCGGATAACCGGTCGACCGCAGCACCGGTCCGGTGATGCCGAGAGCCATGCAGCCCGTCAGGTCGAGATAACCGACGCTCTGGGTGCGCGCCTTCCAGATGTAGTTGTCGGTCAGCAGATCTCCGAGCTCGTCCAAGCGGCCGGGCAGTTGGGCGACAACCTCGGCGACCTGTTCCGGCCCGTCGGGCGGCAGATCCTGCGCGACGCCGCCGGGTCGGATGTAGGCGTGGTTCATCCTCAGGCCGGTGATGAGCTCGAAGAGGTCGAGGATCAGTTCTCGCTCGCGGAAACCGAGGAACATCGCGGTGACGGCGCCGAGCTCCATTCCGCCGGTGGCCAGGGCCACGAGGTGGCTGCTGATCCGGTTCAGCTCCATCAGCATGACGCGGATGACGGTGGCCCGCTCCGGGACGTCGTCGGTGATCCCGAGGAGCTTCTCGACGCCCAGGCAGTAGGCGGTCTCGTTGAAGAACGGTGACAGATAGTCCATCCGGGTCACGAACGTGACGCCCTGCGTCCAGTTGCGATACTCGAGGTTCTTCTCGATCCCGGTGTGCAGGTAGCCGATTCCGCAGCGCGCCTCGGTGACCGTCTCACCCTCGATCTCCAGGATGAGCCGCAGCACGCCGTGCGTCGACGGGTGTTGGGGGCCCATGTTCACGACGATGCGCTCGTCGCCGGGTTGCTGTTCGGCGCGGGTGCGGACGTCGGAGACGATGGAGTCCCAGTCCTGTCCGGAGACGGTGTAGGTGCGGGTCGGGGTCTCCTCGCGTGGCCTCGTGGAACGGGGTTTCGACGATCCGGTGGCTGTGTCGGTCATCAGCTGTACGACCTCCTCCGGTCCGGTGGGTCGACGCGGGTTCCCTTGTACTCGATGGGCACTCCGCCGAGCGGATAGTCCTTGCGCTGCGGATGGCCTTCCCAGTCGTCGGGCATCTCGATACGCGTCAGTGATCGGTGGCCGTCGAAGACGATGCCGAAGAAGTCGTAGGTCTCGCGCTCGTGCCAGTCGTTGGTGGGGTAGATGTCGCAGAGGCTCGGGATGTGCGGATCGGTGTCGGGTGCCGACACCTCGAGGCGCAGGCGCCGGTTGTGGGTCAGGGAGGCGAGGGGATAGACGGCGTGCAGTTCCCGGTCGGTGTCGCCGGGATAGTGGACCCCGTTGACGCCCAGGCACAGTTCGAAGCGCAATCCGGGTGCGTTGCGGAGGGTCAGCGCGACGGCGGGGAGGTGCTCTCGCGCGACGTGGACGGTCATCTCGTCGCGGAAGACGACCACTTTCTCGACCGCGGCGTCGTAGGAGTCGCCGAGTTCGGCCTCCAGGAGATCGGCGATCTCGTCGAAGTAGCTGCCGTAGGGTCGAGAAGAGCTGGGCGGCAGGGTGATCGGATCGATCAGACCCCCGTATCCGGAGGTGTCGCCGGTGCCCGGTGCGCCGAACAGTCCGTGCCGGACGCCGATGACCTCGGGATCGGGCGGTTTCGGGTCGGGCATGCCGAGGTCGGTCATCGCAGCAGCCCCTTCATCTCGATGGTCGGAGTCGACTGCAGGGCAGCGCGTTCCGCCGCCCAGATGGCCTCCTCGCGGTTCACCCCGAGGGGCATCTCCTGGATCTTCTCGTGCAGCTTGAGGATCGCGTTGAGCAACATCTCGGGACGAGGAGGACAACCCGGGAGGTAGATGTCGACGGGCACGACGTGATCGACGCCCTGGACGATCGCGTAGTTGTTGAACATCCCGCCGGACGATGCACAGACCCCCATCGCCAGAACCCATTTGGGTTCGACCATCTGGTCGTAGATCTGCCGCAGCACCGGCGCCATCTTCTGGCTCACGCGGCCGGCGACGATCATCAGGTCGGCCTGCCGCGGAGACGCACGGAACGCCTCCATGCCGAACCTGGCGAGATCGTAGCGGCCCGACGTGGTGGACATCATCTCGATTGCGCAGCAGGCGAGTCCGAAGGTGGCGGGCCACAACGAACCCTTGCGCATGAAGCCGGCGAGATCTTCGACGGTGCTCAGCAGGAAACCGCTGGGGAGCCGTTCCTCGAGTCCCATGACTGACCTCCTTGCAGACGGTGACCGGGTGAAAAGTCCTCAGTCCCAGCTCAGTCCGCCACGACGCCATTCATAGGCGTAGGCGACCGAGACGTTGACGATGAACAAGAGCATGGCCGCGAGGCCGAACCAGCCGAAGGAGTCGAAGGCGACGGCCCAGGGGTAGAGGAAGACGATCTCGATGTCGAAGATGATGAACAGCATCGCGGTGAGGTAGTACTTGACCGGCACCCGCTGGATCGGGCCGCTGAACGTGGGGCCCTCGCCCCCGCGACGGGAGGCGGGAGTCAGGAGACTCTGGCCGACCGGCTCGATGCCACACTCGTACGCCTCGAGTTTGGCGCGGTTGTACCGTTTCGGGCCGATCGCGATACCGATGAAGACGCTGAAAACGGCAAACGCCACGCCGATTGCCCCGAGGATCATGATCGGGACGTAGGCGTTCAAAGCGTGGACTCCTCCTCGCTCCGGGCGGCCGAAACACCTGGTGGGCGATTCCGGCTCGGCGATTGTCCTGCCCGTGCCAGGGGTTCGGTCAGAACCTCCCGACGCGGTTGTGAGCTACACCACAAGCCTAGGTGGTCGTCCCGCGGGAGTCACCCGTTTCAGGCAGTTCGGCGTTTCTCGACCATCTCGACGAAGGCCTCTGCGAGGGCGATCGGATCGACCGGGAGAGTGGCGACGGCATCGGCCCGCGACCATTCGGCGAGCCACCGGTCGTCGGCGCGGCCGAGCAGTACGAGCACCGGTGGGCTCGGGTCCAGCTCGTCCTTCATCTGCTTGGCGATCCCCATCCCGCCGGCCGGGGAGGCCTCGCCGTCGGCGATCACCGCATCGACCACGCCGGCGTCGAGCTGGGCGAAGACCATTGGAGCCGTGGCGACTTCGATGAAGCTGAGCTCGGGGATGCCCTGGGACGGCCGGGTACCGAGCGCACCGATGACCTGGGCCCGGGTCTCCGAATCGTCGGAAAAGACCAGCACGCGCAGCGACCGGGCAGCCTGGGTGTGGGTCACGCGTGCGATGCTACCGCCGTTCGACGTCCGGTTCGGGTGACTTGACCCGCGCGTCGGTCGTCGGGTGGCTCAGTGCTCGGTCGAGAAGCCGGCGCGGCGCCGGTGGACCTCGAGCGCGAAGGCGACGAGCTGGTCGATGAGATCGGCGTAGGGCACCCCGGTGGCCTCCCACAGCTTCGGGTACATCGAACCGGGGGTGAACCCGGGGATGGTGTTGACCTCGTTGAGCAGCCAGCCGCGACCGTCGGCCTCGTAGAAGAAGTCCACACGGGCCATGCCGGTGCAGCGCATCGCCGTGAACGTCCGGGCCGCGAGCTCCTTGACCTCGGCGATCGCGGCGTCGGGGAGGACCGCCGGGATGACGAGCTTCGCCGCGCCGGTGACGTACTTGTCCTCGTAGTCGTAGAACTCGCTGCCGGGTTCGATCTCGCCGGGCACCGACGTCTCGGGGGCGGTGTCGCCGAGGACGGCCACCTCGATCTCGCGACCGGTGACGTTCTCCTCGATGATCACCACGTTGTCGTAGCGCAGGGCCAGGTTGATCGCGGCGTCCAGCTCACGCTTGTCGTGCGCCTTGGTGATGCCGACCGACGATCCGAGGTTCGCGGGCTTGACGAACACCGGGAGCCCCAGCTCCTCGACGACCCGCGGGACGATCGTGTCCGGGTCGTCGACGCCGTCGCGGAACTCGACCCAGCGGCACTGCGGGATGCCGGCCTGCGCGGCGACGATCTTCGCCATTGCCTTGTCCATGCACACCGCCGACGAGAGCACCCCGGCGCCGACGTAGGGCAGCTTGAACAGCTCGAGCATCCCCTGGATGGTGCCGTCCTCGCCGTGCGGACCGTGCAGCAGCGGCAGGACGACGGTGATCGCCTGGTCGGCGTGTCCGCGGAGTTCGGTCAGCGGGTCGACGACGGTGCCGGCCACCTCCAGGACGTCCGGGAGCGGGGTGCCGTCGGCGATCGCGGCGATGGCCTTGTCGTTGCGCAGCCAGGTGCCGTCCTTGGCGATGCCGATGGGGACCAGGTCGTATTTGGCCCGGTCAGCGGCGGCGAGAACATGCGCGGCTGTGACCCGTGACACATCATGTTCGGCGGACACCCCGCCATAGAGGACCACAAGACGCAGGAGCCGCGAAGACATGCATGTCACGATACGGCCCCCGGCAACCGAGTTCTCGGGGTGGCGTGGCCGGTTGTGGGTTTCGACACGGCTCGACCAGCAGCGCAGACGGCTCGGGAAGCCGGTCCGCGGACGTCGGCTAGCGTGAGGTCGTGCATTTCTTGGCGAGTGAGGTCGCAGCGTCCGTCGGCGGCGAGTTGATCGGTCCCGACGTGCAGATCGACGGGGCGAGCATCGACTCGCGCAATGTCCGGCCGGGTCAGCTCTTCGTGCCGATCGTCGCCGAGCGGGATGGTCACGACTTCATCCCGTCGGCCCTGGAGAGCGGCGCGGCGGCGTACTTCACCGCGCGCGCGGAGGTCTCTCGCGGCACCGCCATTCGCGTCCCCGACACCGCCCTGGCCCTCGCTGATCTCGGGCGTGCGGTCCGCGGCCGTATTCCCGACCGCGTCGTGGGCATCACCGGCTCGGTCGGCAAGACCTCCACCAAGGACCTCCTGGCCGGGGTCCTGCAGACCACCTACCGCACCGCGGCGAGCGAGAAGTCCTTCAACAACGAACTGGGCCTTCCGCTGACCCTGGCGGGCGCGGCCGACGACGTCGAAGCCGTGGTCCTCGAGATGGGTGCGCGCGGGATCGGCCACATCGACCTGCTGTGCTCCATCGCGAGCCCGACCGTCGGCGTGATCACGCGCGTCGAAGGTGTCCACCTCGAGTTGTTCGGGGACATCGAATCGGTGGCCCGCGCGAAGGGTGAGCTGGTCGAGTCCCTTCCGGCCGACGGGATCGCGGTTCTGAACGCCGATCACCGGTACGTCGCGGCGATGGCGGATCGCACCTCGGCCCGGGTGCTGCGGTACGGCCTGTCGCCGGACGCCGACGTGTACGCGTCGGACATCGTCGTCGACGACGAGCTGCGAGCATCGTTCCGGCTGCACACACCGTGGGGTTCGACCGACGTGCGCCTCGGCGCGCGGGGTGAGCACCAGGTCCCCAACGCGCTCGCGGCCGCGGCGGCCGGCGGCGGTCTCGGAGTGTCCGTCGAGGACATCGCCAATGGTATGTCTGCCGCCGAATTGTCCGGTCTGCGAATGGAACTCGCGAAGAACGCCGACGGCACGATCGTGCTCAACGACGCCTACAACGCGAACCCGACGTCGATGTCGGCGGCACTGAAGTCGCTCGCCGCGCTGCCCGCGGGACGACGCGTCGCCGTTCTCGGCACCATGGCAGAACTCGGATCGGACTCTCCGGCCCAGCATCACGCGATCGCACTCGAGGCACACGAACTCGGCATCGAGGTCATCGCGGTCGACGAACCCGACTACGGCGACACCGCGCGCCACACCTCCGGCGTCGACGAAGCGGTTGCCGCACTCGGCGACCTCGCCGGAGGAGATGCGGTACTGGTCAAAGGAAGTCGCGTCGCCGCACTGGAGCGGGTGGCGCAGGCCCTGCTGAGCTGAGGTCCGGGCCGGCCGCGTGTCACGCGGTCGGTGATTCCCAGTTCTCCACGGGGTCGGCCTCGGCGGCCGCGCGGGCGCGGTACTCGCTCGGGCCGATCCCGAGTTCGGCCCGGAAGCGGTTGCGCATCGTGGGACTCGACGGGAAGCCGGAGATCCTGGCCACCTCGGAGACCGCCATGTCCGGACGTGTCCGGAGGAACTCGCAGGCGGTCTTGAGTCTGCGGTCGGCGATGCGTGCGGCCAACGAGTCCTCGGTGTCCTCGAAGTGCCGGTACAGCTGACGGCGGCTGATGTGCAGGTAGCGGGCGATCGCGTTCGGGGTGAACGAGGGATCGCGATGGTGACGCTCGATGAGGTCGGAGACCGCCTCCCGCACGAAAAGGGCGTTGTCGGTGATCTGTCGATTGTCGTAGTCGAGCTGTCCGAGTGCAGCGCGAACCAATTCGATGGCGGCCATCTCCGTGTCCGGGCCGGGTTCGGTCACGCCGACCGCGGTGTCCGACGCGAACTGAAGGATGAACGATGCGGTGGCGCGCGCCAGCAGGGTGTGAGAGGCGACCGGCCGGCGGGCCTGCTCGGCGACGCGGCGCTGGTTCCCGAGGAGTTCGAGCGGGATCACCAGGCCCGCAGGGTCATTGATCTCGAAGGTCCGCTCGAGGTAGGGGGATGCATTGCTGACGAAGGCGAGTTGCCCGGGGCCGTAGGCGAAATCGCGTGACCCCTGGCGGATGATGTGCTTGCCCTCCAGGGTGTGCACCCCGATGACCAGGTCTTCGGAGGGCTGTTCGGAGATGAGGCGCGGGTTCCGCGACACCTCGAGCGGGGTGTGCAGGCTGCAGAACGTGCCGATCATCGAGAGCTGACGTACGTACATCAGCGAGTCGAACGAACCGGGGTCATCGGTCCGTACCTCGACGTGCTGCCCGTAGTGGCGCATTCCGTCGGGTCCGGTGAGTCGGATCGGCTCGGCGTGGATGTTGCTGCGGTGCACGCCGACACGGCGCTCCCACGTCTCGATCACCTTCGGGGGCAGGGGTGCCGACGAGACCTCGTTCCGGAACAACTCGGTCATCCCCGGCTCCCCGGTGCCGGTGCGCCCCCGCCGGGATCCGGTTGTGTACGTGATCCGGTCATGCCGACTCACCCGACGAGTTCCGGTTCCAGGCCGGGAGGACCACGAGGGACGCCATGAAGAAGCAGATCGCTCCGATGAAGGTTCCCCAGTTCGCCATCGCCGTGTCGACCGTGACTCCGCCCTGGGACACGTAGGCGCCCACCGCGGCGACGCCGAAGGCGATGCATCCGATGAGGTTGATCTGCACCGACCACCAGCCGGCCGAACCCGGGTCGAAGAACTTGTGTGCGTGCCGGTAGCCGCGAACGGCCATGAAGCCGCTGACGAGGAAGAGGATCGATCCGCCGGCATCCGGCGACCAGACGAACTCTCTCTGGGAGGGGATCGAATGCGCGGTGAGTGCCGCGGTGGTGCTCACGTTGAACAGGATCGTTCCCAACGACTGGGTCGACGCCGCGAGCCAGTCGGCGCGCACCATGATGCCGCTGCCGTAGTCGACCTTGGTCGTCACGGGGCCGCTCAGGATCAGCTGGATCAGGCCGGCGGCGGTGAAGAACCACGCCCCGACGAAGCAGCAGAGATTGACGGCCGACGATCCAGCCGAGCTGCCGAAGCCCGGCGCCGCGCTCAACGCGAAGAGTGCGGATCCGATCATGAAGCCCCAACACTGTTTGTTCAGGGTCGGGATGAAGACCGTGCTGCGTCTGGGGGCTGACGCGGCAATACTCATTTTCTACCTGTCTGTGAATGCGACGATGCGTCCCCGGCCTGGAAGGGATGCCAGGCCGGGGACACATCAGGGGATCGCGACGATCTCGGCGATCAGTGGTGGAAGTGCGAGCGCTCACCCTCGGCCGGGATCGGGCCCTCGAGACGATCGAGGAAGTCGACCTCGGTCTGGATGTCGGCGATGAGGGCACGCGCGAGGTCGTGGCTCAGGCCGGCGCGGACGACGATGCGCTGGACGGTGAGGTCGGCGAGGTCGTCGGCCATCGGGTAGGCCGGGACCAGCCAGCCCTTCATGCGCAGGCGATCAGACAGGTCGTAGAGGTTCCAGTTGTCGGTGTGGCCCGACTTCAGGCGCCATGCGAAGACCGGGATGGTGTCGCCCTTGCTGACGAGCTCGAAGGCGTCGATCTTGGCGATCTCCGACGACAGCCACTGCGCGACGTCGAGCGAACCCTGCTGGACCTGGCGGTAGCCCTCACGGCCGAGGCGCAGGAACTGGTAGTACTGCAGCAGCACCTGGGCGCCGGGACGCGAGAAGTTCAGAGCCAGGGTGGGCATGTCGCCACCGAGGTAGCTGCAGTGGAAGACCATGCTCTCCGGCAGCGCCTCGGTGTCGCGCCACACGATCCAGCCGACACCCGGGTAGACGAGGCCGAACTTGTGGCCCGAGGTGTTGATGGAGACGACGCGGTCGACGCGGAAGTCCCACTCCAGGTCGGGCTGGCAGAACGGAGCGATCATCGCGCCCGACGCGCCGTCGACGTGGATCTTCACGTCGAGGCCGGTGTCGGCCTGGATCTGGTCCAGCTTGGCGGCGATCTGCTTCACCGGCTCGTACATGCCGGTGTAGGTCTGGCCCATGATGGCGACGACGCCGATGGTGTTCTCGTCGACGTACTTCTCGAGCTCGTGGCCGTCGAGGACCATGTGGTCGGGGCTGATCGGCACCCAGCGGGGCTCGACCTCGAAGTAGTTGCAGAACTTCTCCCAGCAGACCTGAACGGCGGTGGACAGCACCAGGTTCGGGGTCTCGGTGGACTTGCCCTCGGCCTTGCGGCGGGCCTGCCAGTGGCGCTTGAGGGCCAGGCCGCCGAGCATGCAGGCCTCCGACGAACCGATGGTCGAGGTGCCGATGGCGTTGTCGACGTTCGGGTTGTGCCAGAGGTCGGCGAGGATCTTCCAGCAGCGGTCCTCGATGGCGGCCGTCTGCGGGTACTCGTCCTTGTCGATCATGTTCTTGTCGACGGTCTCGGAGTAGAGCTTCTTCGCCTCGTCGTCCATCCAGGTCGACACGAAGGTCGCCAGGTTCAGGCGCGCGTTGCCGTCGAGCATCGCCTCGTCGTGGACGATCTGGTAGGCGGTCTCGGGCAGCAGCATGTCGTCGGCCATCGAGAACTTGGGCAGATCGGTGGCCTCGCCCGGGCGGGTGAAGACGGTCCGCAGATTCAGGTTGTCGCCGATGTTGGTCGTGGCGCGGGCCTGCGAGTTCGATTTGGGTGTCATGTATTCCTCCTGGTGTTCAGATGCTAAGGCGCTCAATACCGGAAATGGGGCGGTTGAAGCGATCTACTCGAGGTAGACGACAGTCACGGGGGCTTGCCTGTCTCGACCTCCCTAGACTTCCACCGGCGGATACAGACGGTCCATCGTGTACTGGCGGTTTCGACGGGCGGCCCACGACGAGATGGCCAGGCAGCCCAGGGTGATTCCGCTGAGGACACCGATGGCGAGCCACAGTCGGTAGTCGATGCCGCCGACCGTGAGTTGTCGGAGGCCCTCCACCGTGTAGGTCATCGGGTCCACGTAGTGGATGTACTGGAACGGCGTGGCCGTGGTCGGCACGGGATAGATACCACCCGCGGACACCAGCTGGATCATCAGGAACGCCAGTGTCACAACACGTCCGACCGCGACGTCGAAGACCGCGTTGAACATCTGGATCATCGCCATGAAGGTCGCGACCACGAGCAACAGGTACAGGAACGTGGCTATCGGGTACTCGGCACGCAGCCCGACCGCGAAGGTGACCACCGTGTACAGGACGGTCGCCTGGATGAAGCCGATGGCGAAAGCGGGTGCGTACGAGGCCAATACGACGCGCAGCGACGAGAAGCCCTGGACGATCGGGCGGGACTGCAACGGCGTCAACAACATCCAGGTGATGATGCCGCCGACGAACAGTGCCAGGGACATGAAGAACGGTGCGAAGCCGGTACCGAAGGTCGGGGCCTCGTGTGTGTAGTCCTCTTGCAGTGCGACGGGCTGTGCCAACGTCTTGGCGATCTCCGTCTTCTCCTGGTTGGTCCAGGACGGGATGGCCTTGACCCCTTCTTCCAGACCGGACGCCAGTTCGTCGGCACCCGCGCTCAGCTCACCGAGGCCAGAGCTGAGTTCGGCTGAGCCGCTCTTCAGTTCGTTGGCGGCACCGCGTGCGGCGAGGATGTCGTTGCGAAGGCCGCCGTTCTCGACGAGGGTGAGTCCGAGGCGGAGGGGGCTGTTCGGATTGCCGAGCTGCTGCGAGAGCAGGTTGGCGTCGTTGTTCAGCTGGGTGAGCTGGTTGTTCGCGTCCGGTCCGAGTCCGCTGGTGCGCAGGAACTGTTGTGCGGGGGAAAGGGCATTGGCGAGAGATCGCATCGTGGGATCCGGCGACGAACTCAGCTGGGCGATGACCGAGTCGAGGCCCTTGCTGGCCTGCGACTGCTGATTCGCGGCGGTCGTGAGTTCGTTCGACGCCGCTCCGGCATTGCGGGCGAGTCGATCTGCGGCCGCATTCACCTCGGCTGAGGACAGACCGGTCTGGTCGGCGCCGAGTGCGTTGAGCAGGGGATCGGTGGCCTTGATCAGTGCGGAGTCGAGTTGGCCGAGACCGGACGCGAGCTCCTGAGCGCCCGAGTCGGCGGTCTTCAGACCGGCGGCAAGTTCGTTCGCGCCGTCGGCCGCTTCCGTCAGCTTGGGCGTGAGGTCCCCGACCTCGTTGAGGACGATCTCGAACGTCTGCGCGCCGACCTGTGCGCTGACCTTGTTGACGACCTGCTGGGCGGCGTCCTGACCGATGATCGTCGCCAGGTAGTTGTTGGCGTCGTTGTAGGTGAACACCAGCGGCGCCGAACGCGGCTTGTCGCTCGTGGGCGAGGCGATCGCCTTGCTGAAGTCGGCGGGCAGCGTGATCGAGAAGTAGTACTTGCCGTGCGCGACACCGTCGGCGGCCTCGGCGGCGGAGACCTCGTGCAGATCGAGCTGCTTGGACTCGATCAGTCCGGCCGCCACCTGGGAGCCGGCGTCGAGTTTCTGCCCTTCGACGACTGCACCGGTGTCCTCGTTGACGAGTGCGACGGGGATCTTGTCGGCGGCGGCAAACGGATTCCAGAACGCCCACAGGTACATCGCGCCGTAGAGGAGCGGCATGAGCATGATGACCACGAGCGCCAGCCGGGGCATCCGGCCCCGGTAGTAGCGCTTGATGTCGCTGCCCGGCGAGAATGCGGCAAACATGTTCCTACGTCCGATCTTCGTGCTCGAGGCCGATGAACTGGCCATCTGTGAGGTTGTCGACGGGGATGACGTCACGGACGCCGCCGGCCGGGGACACGGCGTTGATGTCGGCGGTGATCACCGTCTGGGTACGGCCCAGGTCGACGAGGCGCTCCATGAGATGGACCTGGTTCTCGCGCCGGGTCAGGTTGTCCACTCCGCCGACGACCAGCAGTGGCGGACGGCGCAGGTTGCCCACGGCGATCCGGAAGAGAGCCGCGGTCAGCTCGGGGAGTTCCTCGACGAACGATTCCATCGCGGGAAGCGGGTAGGGGCCGAAGACGGGCCGGCAGATGCGCTCGAGGTCTTCCTCGCGCGCGGGCGTGACCCACTTGTACCAAGGCGCCGACCACCGGATCTGCTCGGTGATGACGTCGCTGACACGGATGGTCTGTTCGATCCCGTCGACCTCGTCGATCCACGCGACGGCCGCGTTCTCGAACAGGTGGTGGGCGTCGTTCGAGCGGTCGAAGGCGACCAGCTCACCCTTCGTCGGCTTCATGCGACCTGCGAGGGTGAGGAGCAGTGCGGTACGGCCTCGGCCCTCCGGCCCGGCGAGGACCGTGACCCCGCCGGTGCGGACCCGGAGATCGACCGGGCCGTAGATGTGGCCCCACGAAGCATCCACGGAGAGTCCGTGGCCTTCGATCAGGGTCGCGTCAGAGGGGGTGCCGCCAGGCTCCGGGGCATCACGCATCGCTGCCGCCCGATCCGAAGACCACATCGTCCAACTTTCTGTCGTTGTGTCGGCATAACCGACTCGCCTGCCGTACCGCCGGTGAGCAGTACGACAGGCTGGGGGTGAATTCAGAGGTTCTTTAAGATTCGCGCGGCGTCGCCCTCGATGAGTGGGTCTGTGCCCTCGATCAGTCCTTCGGACGTCCCGTCGAATACCCGAGTGTCTCGGATGATTGTGCGACCGTGAACAGTCACTTTGCTGGACATACATTGGAACTTAGCTCAGGCATATCCGGCATTTCAATGCGAACGCGCAGGTCACAGAGGGCGAATCTGGCACGAAATTCGCCCCGGCAACCTGTAACGGCTCCGGGTCCGGTTCGAGGTGCCCGCTGGGTCCGCGAACAGCACGTTTGGGGTGAACGGCTGTAATCCTCATGATGTGTCCTGAATCCCACGGACTGGGTTTCGTGGTCCCATTTCCGGGGGAAAGAAGCGCTGGGCCAGGGCAATCCCCGAAGACGGCACGATATTGCCGTTACCTGCGAGTAACGCCAAAGATCGGGATAACTTCTCGTCGTCGCGACGCCACCGGAGTGCCTCATCAGGTTTGTCGTATGTGAATCGGTGGCACATTTCGGTCACTGGACCCAGTCGTTGTCGGGGGCCACTCGGATCGGCCTGTCAGAATCTTTCGTCATGACCGATCTCACCCACGCCCACGCCGTGTCCCTTTCCACCGTTCCGAACCTCCGGGACCTCGGTGGGTGGACGACCGCCGATGGACGCCGTGTGCGGTCCGGTCTGGTGTTCCGGTCCACCGAGCTCCACCGGTTGGCGGGTGATGACCTCACGAAATTCGACGCGTTGGGGATCACGGCCGTCTACGACCTCCGCACGGTTGCCGAGCGTTCGGCCGCGCCGGACCCGGCCCTGCCCGGTGTCGTGGAGGTTCCCCTCGACGTGCTGGCCGACTCGTCGACCGCGATCCCGGCACGCCTCAACGAGGTGGTCGCCGATCCGGCCGCGGTCGCTGCAGCGAGCGAGGCACTCGGGGGAGGTAAGGCGGCGGAGCTGATGGAGGGCACCTACCGACAGATCCTGAGCCTGCCCAGCGCCCATGCTGCGTACCACCGGCTGTTCACTGCGCTCGCCGAGCCCGCGCAGCCGGGTGCGGCACTCTTCCACTGCACGACCGGCAAGGACCGGACCGGCTGGGCCGCTGCCACCTTCCTCTCTGTGCTCGGTGTCGGACGTGACGAGGTGTTCGAGGACTACCTGCTCACCAACGACGAGCTCATCCCGGCACTGCACCCGGTCTTCGCCGCGTTCCAGGCGGCCGGCGGCGACCCCGAGGTGTTGAAGCCGATCCTCGGCGTCCAGCGGAACTACCTCGAGGGGGCGTTCGAGGAGATGACCGCACAGTTCGGCGACATCGAGGGCTACTTCCGCGACGGACTGGGACTGGATCCCGCTGTGCCGGAAGCGCTCCGGAAGCGTTATCTGGACGAGTGAGCAGACACCGGGCGGCGTCGATCAGATCCGTTTCTCGGCATTGGCCCGGATGACCTCGCGCAGATAGACGGCGAGCCCGGGCGCCTGTTCGTCGTAGTGCGCGGTGAAACGCGGGTCGGCGACGTACATGTCGGCGAGCCCGACGTGCATCTCGTGGGTGCAGTCGTAGAACCGGCTTATCTGTGCGCGGTGCTCCTCGGCGAGGGCATCGGCTTCGGCGGAACCGGGTGTGAGTCCGCGGAGCATCGCGTCGGCGAGGCGCCGTTCGAGGTCATCGGCGTCGGCCTTGATCTGCCGCCAGTCCTCCTTCGAGAACCGGGCGACGCGCTTGCGGCTCTCCTGCCACGCGGCGGTCTCGCCCCACCGTTCCTCGGCCTCCGCCGCGTACTCCTCGCCGCGCCAGTCGTCGCCGAAGATCTCCCGTTGCTCGGCCGCCGACAGCTGGATCCCCTGCTTCTTCGACATCATCATCTCCTCCACCGCTGCGACCATCCGGTGCAAGTGATCGATCCGGTCGGTGAGCAGCTCGTGCTGCGCGCGGAGTTGATGCAGTTCGTCAGCATCGGGATCGTCGAGCAGGGTCGCTATCCGCCCGAGTGAAAAGCCCAGCTCGCGATAGGTGAGGACACGGTAGAGCCGTGCGACGTCGGCGTCGTCGTAGACGCGGTATCCCGCAGGCGTGCGGCGCGACGGCGTCACCAGACCGATCTGGTCGTAGTGGTGCAGTGTGCGGACACTGACTCCGACCATCCCCGCGACGACGCCAACGGTCAGGTCCGACGCAGGAGTGCGGAGCGGGTGGTGCTTCTCTTCACTCACATGAGCAACCTTGGGGTCTGACGTCGCGTGAGGGTCAAGCGAGTTGGGGTCAGGGAGCGAAACCGATGACCGTCGTGTCCTTCTGGCAGGCGGCGAGCACGCCCTGTAGCGCCGACGGCCCACAGGTCCAGCCGCCCACCGACTGCTGCGTGCCGGTGACGATCTTGGGGCCGTACTCGTCGGCGATCGACTTCGCCTGGTCGCAGTCGACGTCGCCGGCGAGGACCAGAACACGCAGCGCGCCGTCGGGGCCGGGGATGCTGCCGCAGGTGGTGCCGGGGCCGCCCTGAGTCGATTCGTCCGCGTCGGCACCAGAGGTGACCGAGTTGGGACGGGCCGACGCGGGCTTGCGACCCGGGACGACGGGTGCGGAGGTCGACGGGGCGTCGGCGGGTTGCTCCGCCGAAGCGACAGCGCCGTTCCCGCCGCTCGCGGAGGTGTCGGTGACATCCTGTTCCGAACCGCACGCGGACAGTGTGAACAGGGCCAACGACAGGCCGAGTGCGGTGGTGGCGACCCTGGCCCCGGAGGCGATGGCGCGGCGCGTTCTGCACGACATGGTCCCCACCGTATCGAATGCCGGAACGCCGGAGCGATAGGTCGTCGAGGGCGCAGACGGGGCCGACGGCGGCGTCGTCGGTTTGGGTGGAGGCCACCGACCTGGGAGGATGCACCGGTGAGCAGTACCGGAACCGAAGTCGCCGACCCCGCCTACACCGTCGGCACCACCCTGCCCGGCACCCGCGGCCGCACCGGGGTGATCAGCACCCCGCACGGCGCGATCCAGACCCCCGCCTTCGTGCCGGTGGGTACCAAGGCGACGGTGAAGACCGTTCTGCCCGAGTCGGTGGCCGAGTTGGGTGCGCAGGCCGTCCTCGCGAACGCGTACCACCTGTACCTGCAGCCGGGCCCCGAGATCATCGATCAGGCCGGCGGGCTCGGTGCCTTCATGAACTGGTCGGGCCCGACCTACACCGACAGCGGCGGATTCCAGGTCATGTCGCTCGGCGCCGGCTTCAAGAAGGTCATCGCGATGGAGGTCAGCCCCGACGACTCGCTCATCGCCGAGGGCAAGGAACGTCTGTCGCGAGTCGACGACGACGGGGTGACCTTCAAGTCGCACCTCGACGGTTCGTCGCATCGCTTCACCCCCGAGGTGTCGATGCAGATTCAGCACCAGCTCGGTGCCGACATCATCTTCGCCTTCGACGAGCTCACCACGTTGATGAACACCCGTGCGTACCAGGAGAATTCGCTGGAGCGTACCCGGCTGTGGGCAATCCGGTGCCTGGCCGAGCACAACAGACTGAGTGTCGAGCGTGCACATCGGCCCCAGCAGGCGTTGTGGGGTGTGATCCAGGGTGCCCAGTACGAGGATCTGCGGCGCAAGGCGTCCCGCGATCTCGTCGCGCTGAGCGAGGCCGATCGCGAGGCCGGCGGCAAGGGCTTCGGCGGTTACGGCATCGGCGGCGCGCTCGAGAAGCACAACCTCGGCACCATCGTCGGCTGGGTCAACGACGAACTGCCCGAGGACGCGCCCAAGCACCTGCTGGGCATCAGCGAACCCGACGACATTTTCACCGCCATCGAGAACGGTGTGGACACCTTCGACTGCGTATCGCCGACGCGCGTCGCCCGCAACGGTGCGATCTACTCGCTCGACGGTCGATACAACATCACGAATGCGAAGTACCGCAACGACTTCCGGCAGCTCGATCCCGAGATCGAGAACTACACCTCGCAGTACAGCCGCGCCTACCTGCATCACCTGTTCAAGGCGAAGGAGGGTCTCGGCCCGACGCTGGCGACCCTGCACAACGTGTCGTTCATCGTCACGCTCGTCGACCGCGCACGACAGGCGATCGAGGACGGCACGTACGTCGAGTACCGGGACGAGTTCCTGCGCCGCTACTACGGTTCGACGCGGGACTGAACGCGTCCCCGACGCCGTGTGGTGGGTCACGTCCCGGAACCGCGCGGAACGGTGATTCGTTGTGACCCCATCGCAACGAGGTTGCGTACACCCCCGAACACTCGGCACCCTGTAGGGGTAATCGAGTACCAGCGAGAGAGACGATGAGACGCGCAAAGCGCCGAAAACGCCGACGACACCCGTCCGCACCCTGCCCCGAACCGGGCCCTGACCCGCGTTCCGGACACGCAGTCCACTGCGAGATCCATCCCGACGTCCCAGGCGTCGACGCTGATCGGATGGCGACATGCTGACCGTTCTCGGAATCTTCCTGGGAATCCTGGTCGTCCTCGCGATCACCGCCGTCACCGGCTACTTCGTGGCCCAGGAATTCGGCTTCATGGCGGTCGACCGCTCCCGCCTGAAGGCCCGCGCCGAATCCGGTGACGCCGCAGCGAAGCGCGCCCTCTCCGTCACCCGGCGAACCTCGTTCATGCTGTCCGGTGCCCAGCTCGGCATCACCGTCACCGGCCTGCTCGTCGGTTACGTCGCCGAACCGCTGATCGGTTCCGGGGTCGGTGACCTGCTGAGCAACGTCGGCATCCCGGTGGGTGTCGGTGTCGCGATCGGCACGGTCATCGCGATCCTGTTCTCCACCGTCGTGCAGATGGTCTTCGGCGAACTCTTCCCCAAGAACCTCGCGATCGCCCGGCCGGAACCGGTCGCGCTCTGGCTCGCCCGGTCGACAGCGATCTACCTCGCCGTGTTCGGCTGGCTGATCGCGTTGTTCGACAAGGCGTCGAACCTGTTGCTGCGCGCACTGCGGATCGAGCCGGTCCACGACGTCGAACACTCCGCGTCGGTCCGCGACCTCGAACACATCGTCGCCGAGTCGCGCGACGCCGGTGAGCTTCCCGAAGACCTGTCCGTGCTGCTCGACCGCGTGCTCGAGTTCCCCACACGCACAGCCGAACACGCGATGATCCCGCGTCCGCACACCGATCAGGTGGACGCGTCGCTGCCCGCCTCCGAGGTACTCGCTCTGATGAGTACCGGGCACACCCGGTACCCGGTCGCCGGTGACGACGAAGTTCTCGGCGTGGTCCATCTCCACGACCTTCTCGAGTGGTCGTACGCGCTGAAAAAACAACCCGCGCAGGCTGTCCCGACGGCCACCGCGGGTGACCTCTGCCGCCGCGCGGTCGTCGTCCCGTCGACCCTGCCGCTGCCGGAGGTGCTGGAGAACCTCTCTGACGCACACGAGGAGATGGCCATCGTCATCGACGAGTACGGCGGCTTCGCCGGCGTCGTGACCGCCGAGGACATCGCCGAGGAACTGGTGGGCGAGATCGACGACGAGCACGACCCGGAGACCTCCGCGGCGATCGAGAAGACCGCCGGCGGCTGGCGTGTCCGCGGTGACGCCCACGTCGACGAGGTGTCCCGTGCGATCGGTTGGGAACTGCCCGAAGGCGACTACGAGACGATCGCCGGACTGGTGATCGCCGAGTTCGTCGGGTTGCCCGAGGTCGGGGAGACCGTCGAGATCACCATCGATCCCGATCCGGCCTCAGTCCTCGACGACGACGAGGCGCCACCCCGTGTGGTGCGCGTCGATGTCCTCGAGGTCGAGAAGCATGTGCCGGCGCTGGTGTCGATGTCACTCGGGACCGAAGTGAGCACCGACGCAGCAGGATCGGACGCCGGACGGGAGGCCGACAATGGATAACCCGTGGGTCATCGGGGTGATCACCGTCTCGCTCATCGCGGCGAGTGCTTTCTTCGTCGCCGTCGAGTTCGCTCTGATCGCGGCCCGACGCCATCGGCTCGAGGACGAGGCCGCAACGAGTAGCAGCGCCCGTGCGGCCCTGCGTAGCGCATCGGAGCTGTCGGTGTTGCTCGCGGGTTCGCAGCTCGGCATCACCGTCTGCACCCTGGCGCTGGGTTCGGTCACGAAACCTGCTGTGCATCACTGGCTCACGCCGCTGTTCGAGACGTGGGGCCTGCCGTACTGGTCCGCCGACATCGTCGGCTTCGTGCTGGCGCTCATCATCGTGACCTTCCTGCACCTGGTGGTCGGCGAGATGGCCCCGAAGTCGTGGGCGATCGCGCACCCGGAGCGGTCGGCGATCGTGCTGGCCCTGCCGATGCGGGCTTTCATGTGGCTCACGCGGCCGATCATCGTGCAGCTCAACCACCTGGCCAACTGGTGTTTGCGGCGCGTGGGCGTCGAACCCGTGGACCAGGTCGCCACCGGCCAGGACAGCGACGCGTTGCGCCACCTCGTCGAGCACTCGGCGACGGTCGGAACACTCGACGAGCGGTATCACGCGCATCTGACCAGCGCGCTCGAACTGGAATCGCTGACGCTCGGCGACGTCGTCACGCCCAGCGACACCCTGGGCGCGGTGCTGCCGACCGCGAGTGCCGACGAGATCCAGACTGCCGGAAGGATTTCGGGACATCTGCGGCTGCTGGTGCGCGACGCTGATCGGGGCCCGGTGCACGGCGTCGTGCACGTGCGCGACAGCCTGCGCGCGGCGCCGGACGCGACAGCCGCCGACCTCATGCGTCCGGTGCTGCGGTTCGAGTCCGGGCAACCGGTCTACGAGGCGCTCGCCGCCATGCGTGAACGCCGGGCCCACCTCGCGCTGGTCACCGACTCCGGTCGGGCCATCGGGTTGATCACTCTCAACGACCTGTTGCAGAGGTTGCTGGCGGCCAACCCTGCTGTGTGAGACACCGCCAACCACTGGTCGACCTCAACCCGACCCGCAGACGTCGATTGACGTCTGCCGGTCGGGTTGAGGTTCGGCAGTCAAATCCTCAAGCTTCGGCAGTCGAGAGCCTCGAAGGCCCGCTGCCGCTCACTTCAACGCGTCTGGGCCCAGCAGCCAGGGTTCGCGGGGGAGGGCATCGGGGTCGAAACGGCTTGCGAGCGTGTGGAGATCGACGGTTTCGCCGGGACCTGCGAGGCCCAGCGAGCGAGCGATGTGCGAGAGGACGGTGCCGGCCGGAACACCGCTTGCTGCGAGGTCGGCGAGGGTCACCGCTCCGTCGCGCTTGGAGAGCCGGACGCCGTCGGTGTTGAGCACCATCGGCACATGGGCGTAGGTCGGCGGGGCCTCGCCGAGCAACGTGGCGAGGTAGGCCTGGCGTGGAGCCGACGACAGCAGGTCGTCGCCGCGCACGACCTGATCGACTCCCTGTGCGGCGTCGTCGACGACGACGGCCAGGTTGTAGGCGGGCGTGCCGTCGTTGCGCTGGATCACGAAGTCGTCGACCATGCCGGTGAAGGTGCCGTGGAGCAGGTCGGTGACGGTGAACTCGGTAGTGTCGGCCAGGATGCGGATCGCGGGTGGCCGTCCCGAGGCGATCTTCTGGGCGCGTTCGGCGTCGGTCAGTGTCCGGCAGGTGCCGGGGTAGGCGCCCTGCGGTGCGTGGGGAGCGGACGGGGCCTCGAGGATCTCGCGTCGCGTGCAGTAGCAGTCGAAGGTGCGGCCGGCCTCGCGGAGCCGGGCGATGATGCCGCGGTAGATGTCACGTCGTTCGGTCTGATGGACGACGGGAGTTTCCCAGTCCATGCCGAGCGCGGCGAGGTCGGCGAGTTGCCGGGCGTCGGCGCCGGTGACCGCGCGGTCGAGATCCTCCATGCGGATCAGGAAACGGCGGTCGGTCGTGCGGGCGAACAACCAGGCCAGCACAGCCGTCCGCAGGTTGCCGACGTGGAGGTCGCCCGACGGGGACGGCGCATACCGGCCCGCTGCGTGCTGTGTCGACATCGCGTCGAGGTTACCGCGTCGCGTCGACGCCCCGCGATGAGAATCGGTCTCGCCGATGGTCTGTCTCTGCGCCAGACCCCACGGTCACCCCGGAGTTCCGGGCGGATCGTTGCCAGCGCCCGGAGAAGTGAGGAACAGTGAAGCCATGGATCTTCCGGTCATGCCGCCCGTAGCCCCGATGCTGGCCAAGGCGGTCACCGCCGTGCCGCAGCAGCCCGACGGTGAGACGGCCTGGTCATACGAACCCAAGTGGGATGGTTTCCGCGCGCTGATCTTCCGCGACGGCGACGAGGTGGCGATCGGCTCCCGGGGTGGGAAAGACCTGGCGAGGTACTTCCCGGAGATCGTGGCCGCGGCGAAGGCCGAGCTGCCGGACAGGGTCGTTCTCGACGGCGAGATCGGGGTACCCGCACTCATCGGCGACACCCACCGGCTCGACTGGGATTCGCTCGCGCAGCGCATCCATCCCGCCGAGTCGAGGGTCAACATGCTCGCCGAGAAGACGCCGGCGATCTTCATCGGTTTCGACGCACTCGCACTGGAATCGACGGCGGTGAACGGACAACCGTTCGAGGTCCGTCGAGAGGCGCTGCTGCGCGCGGTCGGACCCGGCGACCGGGATCGGCGGATGCACGTCAGCCGCGTCACCAGCGACGCGTCGATCGCCGAGGACTGGTTCTCCGCCTTCGAGGGCGCCGGCCTCGACGGCGTCGTCGCCAAGCGTGTCGACGGCGTCTACGTCGAGAACAAGCGCGAGATGCTGAAGGTCAAACACAAGCGGACCGCGGACTGCGTGATCTTCGGTTATCGGATCCACAAGTCGGGCAGGGGGATCGGCTCGATGCTCCTCGGTCTCTACGACGACGACGGCGAGTTGCGCATGGTCGGGGGCGCGGGCGCGTTCTCCGACGCCAAACGCGTTGAGCTGCAGGAGATGTTCGAGCCGATGCGCCTCGACCCGGACAAGCCGTCACCGGGCGAGCCCACCCGATGGCGGTCGGAGAAGTCGGGGGAGTGGATTCCGATCCGCCCCGAACTGGTCGCAGAGTTCGCCTACGACCAGATGGAGAACCAGCGCTTCCGCCACACCGTGAAGTTCCTCCGCTGGCGCCCGGACCGGGATCCCGAGAGTTGTGGCTACGACCAGCTCGAGGTTCCGCTCACCTACGACCTGCACGACGTCCTCGAAGGAGAATGACCATGGCATCACGTTCTCCCGCAGAAGAACTCGACGTCGATGGGGTCGCCGTCCGTCTCAGCAACCCGGACAAGATCTATTTCCCCGAGCTCGGCGAGAACGGCGGCCGCAAGCGGGATCTCGTCGGCTACTACCGGACACTCGCGCTCGGCATCGACGACAGTGGAGACGGGCCGCTCATGCGCGCGACGCGCGACCGGCCGACCTTCCTGCAACGCTTCCCCGACGGCGTGGAGGGGGAGGAGATCTACCAGAAGCACATCGCGAAGAAGCGTCCCGAGCACGTGCAGTCCACGCCGATCATGTTCCCGTCCAAGCGAACCGGGGACGCCATCCGCCCGACGGTGCCGGCCGATCTGGTGTGGGCGGCGAACCTGGGGACCGTCACCTTCCACACCTGGCCGACCCTGCACCCGGACAACGACCATCCCGATCAGCTCCGCATCGACCTCGATCCGCAACCCGGCACGACATTCGACGACGTTCGGAGCGTGGCGATCGACGGGCTGAAGCCCCTGCTCGACGAACTCGGCTTCACGGGCTTCGTGAAGACGTCGGGTGGCCGAGGAATTCACGTGTACGTCCCCATCGAGCCGTTGTGGGACTTCATCGCCACCCGGCGATGTGTCATCGCGATAGCCCGTGAACTGGAGCGCCGGGACCCGGACCGGGTCACCACGTCGTGGTGGAAAGAGGAACGCGGGGAACGGATCTTCATCGACTTCAACCAGAACGCCCGCGACCGCACGATGGCGTCGCCGTACTCCGTACGACGCAGCGCGATCGGTCGGGTGTCGACGCCGGTGACGTGGGGCGAACTGGCCGACGTCGATCCCGACGACTGCACGATGGCAACCGTCCCGAAGCTGCTCGAGCGCCGCGGCGATCCGTGGACCGACATCGCCGATCACCGGCGCGGCATCGAGAAACTGCTGGAGATGGTCCAGCAAGACGATGCGGACGGGTTGGGCGACATGCCCTACCCGCCCAGCTATCCCAAGATGCCGGGCGAACCGCCGCGCGTACAACCCAGCAAGAAGGTCGCCGAACACTGGGACGAGAAGGGCAACCGGATCGAGGACTGACGCCCAGCTCGCAGGAGCGCTACTTCGGTGCGCAAGCGCTAGCTGCAAATGGCGCCTCGCGGCGGAACTGGCGATTTTGGCGGCACCTCAGCGGCGCAGTGCCTCAGCCGCCCACTCCGCGAAGGTCTGCCATCCGACGTCGGGGAACCGGCGGTGCAGTTCGGGGATGTCGACCTCGTAGCCGCGTTCGCCGAGGAAGGTGAACATCGCACTCATGTCGGGCGACGGGATGCGTTCGGGATCATAGGATTCCGCGCTGACCGTCGTTCCGAGTGCGTCGCCGACGATCTCCGCCATCTCCAGGGGCGTCGGCTGGTCGGAGGCGATGTCGATCCGTTCGCCGGTGTACGCACCCGGGTTCCGGAACAGCGTCGCGACAAACCGGCCGAGATCGCGGCGTGAGAGTTGTTGCAGCGGTTGGTCCGCAGGCATCGCGATCGGCATGACGCCGGCGGCGAGCGCGTCGGACCCGGCGAGCAGGTTGTCGTAGAAGTAGGCCGGCCCGACGATCGTGTGCGGGATGTCGGTGGCGGCGAGCATCCGCTCGACCTCGAACTTGGAGTCGAAGTGGGGGACGGCGGTGTCGCGGTCGGCGGAGGCCACCGACGAGAAGACGAGGTAGGGGAGCGCGGCCGCGGTCGCCGACTCGATCAGCGCGGTGCCCTGGGCGACCTCTGCGTCGACGCCGGACTCGAAGGGCGTCGTCAGCGCGAAGGCTCCCGCCGCGCCGGTGAACGCATCGGTGAGTCCTACGCCACTCACGATGTCGCCGACGGCGAGTTCGACACCGCGGTCGGCGAGCGCCGCGGCCTTCGACGACACGGCGTCGCGGACGAGGGCGCGCACCGCGAAACCGGCGTCGAGCAGCGCGTCGAGGACGGCACCGCCCTGTCCGCCGGTCGCCCCGATCACGACGATGGGGGAGGAATCGGACATGCCCCGACCCTAGTGCCGACCGAGCGGCCGGCAAGCGGGTTTGGGTGTGGGAGTCCCCGGCGGCTATCATCTCGACGTTGGAGGATTCGCCTAGTGGCCTATGGCGCTCGCCTGGAACGCGGGTTGGGTTAACAGCCCTCAGGGGTTCGAATCCCCTATCCTCCGCCACCGAAGGTCCGTGGTGCACGACCCGCAAGGGAGCGCACCCCGGACCTTCGTCGTATCCGGGAGACGATCACCCGCCTCGCCTGCACGGACCGAGGCCGTCGCGGGGGTGGTGACCACCCGGTGTCACCCGGCTGTGAACCCTCGCTACACTGGACGACGGATCCCGCGCGGCGTGCATCCTGTGAACTCCCCCAGGGCCGGAAGGCAGCAAGGGTCAACGGGCTCTCTCGGGTGCGCGGGGTCCCCTATATCCCCGATTTCCATTTCCAGGTCTGCGTCGTCGGACACTCGCGCCGGCGTCGAGCGCGAGAGGTCTAACGTTGAATTTCCACTCGATGAGTGTCGACCAACTACGAGACACCCAGGCGGATCTGAAGAAGCGTTACGACGAGCTGGCCGCTCTGGGTCTGAAGCTCGACCTCACCCGCGGCAAGCCCGCTCCCGAACAGCTCGATCTCTCCAACGCGCTGCTGTCGCTCCCCGGCGACGAGTACCGCGACGGCAAAGGCACCGACACCCGCAACTACGGCGGCCTCAACGGCCTGCCCGAGCTGCGCGAGATCTTCGGCGAGCTGCTCGCCGTCGACCCCGCGAACCTGATCGCGTTCGGCAACTCGAGCCTCGAGCTCATGCACGACCTCACCGTCTTCGGCCTGCTGCACGGCACCGCCGACTCCGACGAGCCGTGGGGTCGCCAGACCATCAAGTTCCTGTGCCCGGCCCCCGGATACGACCGTCACTTCGCGATCACCGAGAGCTTCGGCATCGAGATGATCCCGGTGCCGATGCTCCCCGACGGCCCCGACGTGCGGCTCTGCGCCGAGCTCGTCGCCAACGACCCGAGCATCAAGGGTCTGTGGGCGGTGCCCACCTACTCGAACCCGACCGGCGTCACTTTCTCCGAGGAGGTGACCCGCGGTCTGCTCGAGATGCCCGCGGCACCCGACTTCCGCATCTACTGGGACAACGCCTACGCGGTGCACACCCTCGTGGAGGCCCCGCCGACGCCGCTGCGCGTCCTCGAGATGGCCGTCGAAGCCGGTCATCCCAACCGCGTGTACGTCCTCGGCTCGACGTCGAAGATCACCTTCGCCGGCGGCGGGGTGGCGTTCTTCGGGTCGTCGGACGAGAACCTCGCGTGGTTCAGCAAGTACCTCGGCCTCAAGACCATCGGCCCGGACAAGGTCAACCAGCTGCGTCACCTCAAGTTCTTCGGGAACGCCGACGGCGTGCGCGCCCACATGGCCCGCCACCGCGAGATCCTGGCGCCGAAGTTCAAGCTGGTGCTCGACATCCTCGAAGACCGGCTGGTCGAGTCGAAGGTCGCCTCGTGGTCGGAGCCCGAGGGTGGGTACTTCATCAGTCTCGACGTCGTCGACGGCGCCGCCCGACGCACCATCGAACTGGCGAAGGAAGCCGGAATCGCGCTGACCGGCGCAGGTTCCGCGTTCCCGTACAAGACCGATCCGCACGACCGGAACATCCGTCTCGCACCGACCTTCCCGAACACCGACGACCTGCGGGCCGCGATGGACGGGGTCGCGACGTGCGTGCTCCTCGCCTCGGCCGAGACCCTCCTGGCGGAGCGCAGCTGAGCCACTCGTCTCGCCGACACGCCGCTGTCAAACGCCGGATCGGCGTTAGATAGCTCTCATTCGGCGATGAGTAGCCGGTATGTGCCGACTCTTATGCCACTCTTGTAAATCGTGAATCTGCCCAGGCCGGTTCTTCTCGCATCCGGTTTCGCCATCGTGGGGGTCATCGCGCTTGTCCTCCAGGATGTCGTCGTGCCCTGGGGAGCCCAGTTCTGGGGTCTGCTGAACAACCAGATCGACCTGGCCGTCTATCGGCAGGGTGCTCAAGCGGTCACCGAAGGCGCCAGCCTCTACGACGTCAAGATGATCGGCGACCTCGACTACACGTACTCACCGTTCTCGGCGTTGCTCTTCACTCCGCTCGCGTTGATCTCCTTCGACGTGGCGCGATGGTTGTGGACCGCGGGCATCGTGGTCGCCCTCTATCTCGTCGTCATGCTCAGCTTCCGCAGTCTCGGCCGGCCGGTGACGTGGCCGCTGCGGGTCATCGCGATGTCGCTCGTCGCGGTCGCGATGCTGCTCGAGCCCGTCCGCACCACCATCTGGTACGGCCAGATCAACGTCTTCCTGATGCTCCTCATCCTGGCCGACCTGACCCGTCCCGACACCAGCAGGACCAAGGGCGTGGGCGCCGGCATCGCCGCCGGGATCAAGCTCACGCCGCTGATCTTCGCCGGTTACTACGCGGTGCAACGCAACTGGCGCGCGTTCTTCGGTGTCATCGGCGGCTTCGTCATGACCGTCGCGATCGGGTTCATCGTCCTGCCGCGTGACTCCTGGGCCTACTGGACCGGCAAGCTGTTCCAGTCCGAACGTGTCGGTTCGGCGCAACTGCGCGGCAACCAATCGATCCGCGGAATGCTCGCCAACCACCTCGACACCGACCACCCGTCGACACTCCTGTGGGGAGCCCTGGCACTGACCGCGCTCGTCGCCGGATTCGCGGTCGCCACCTATGCCCACCGCAGGGGCCAGGAACTGCTCGCGATCAGCATCGTCGGCATGACCGCATGCGTGGTGTCGCCGATGTCGTGGGGGCACCACTGGGTCTGGTTCGTGCCGATCGTGGTGATCGGGGTCCACCTGGCCCTCGACCTGAGGCGAACCCAGCTCGAGCGGGGCCTGGCGGCGGTGGGTGTTGCGGCGCTCGTGTTGCTCGCGTTCGCGTGGCCGACGCACGTCCCCGCGCTCGTTCCCGATGGCTACTACACCGGGCTCTACGTGAAGACGCGGGTCACATGGCTCAACTGGTTCACCGTCAGCCCCTATCTGTTCGCGTTCGTGGGAATCCTGATCGCGACGGTCGTCGCCCTGCGGGTTTTCGGCTCCCGTTCGACCACCGCGGCCGAGCCGGCTGCGGTCATCGCCCCGGGGGTCGCGGCAGCGGTCATCGCCGACGGCGGACTGGCCGGCGAGCCGGCCGAGGGCGGGAGTCCGCGGGTCGTCGAACCGTCGGCACGAGCCGACGCCGAGCGGGTGAACGTGTCCGACGACATGGCCGATGACCTGGTCGGAACCGCCGGTGAGTCGATGGGTGAAGCACCCGAGACGGGGGCGTCGCCCGCAGTGTGAGGCAGGCGCATCCGATGTCACGGGTCGCCGGTACTCTCGACGCGTGGCTCTGTATCGCACCTATCGCCCGGCTACCTTCGCCGACGTCGTGGGGCAGGAGCACGTCACCGATCCGTTGAGCCGTGCCCTCGACTCGGGGCGCATCAACCACGCGTACCTGTTCTCCGGTCCGCGCGGGTGTGGCAAGACGTCGTCGGCGCGAATCCTGGCGCGGTCGTTGAACTGTGCCGAGGGTCCCACCTCGCGTCCGTGCGGCACCTGCACGTCGTGCGTGGCTCTCGCTCCCGGCGGTCCCGGCAACCTCGACGTCATCGAACTCGACGCAGCCAGCCATGGCGGCGTCGACGACACCCGCGAGCTGCGCGACCGCGCGTTCTATGCGCCGGCCGAGTCGCGTTATCGCGTGTTCATCGTCGACGAGGCGCACATGGTGACCAACGCCGGCTTCAACGCGCTGCTCAAGATCGTGGAGGAGCCGCCGGAGCACCTGATCTTCGTGTTCGCGACGACCGAACCCGAGAAGGTGCTGCCGACGATCCGTTCGCGTACGCACCACTACCCGTTCCGTCTGCTCGCCCCGCCGGTCATGCGCGGGCTGCTGGAGAAGATCTGTGAGCGGGAGGGCGTGACCGTCGCGCCCGAGGTCTACCCGCTGGTCATCCGTGCCGGTGGTGGTTCGCCGCGTGACTCGCTGTCGATCCTCGATCAGCTCCTCGCCGGCGCCGACGACCAGGGCGTCGCCTACGAGCGCGCACTCGCACTGCTCGGCGTCACCGACGTCGCACTCATCGACACCGCCGTCGACGCGCTGGCGTCGGCCGACGGCGCGGCTCTGTTCGGGGCCGTCGAGAAGGTCGTCGACGCGGGGCACGACCCACGACGCTTCGCGGTCGATCTCCTCGAACGGCTCCGCGACCTGATCCTGCTGCAGGCCGTTCCCGATGCCGCCGACCGCGGCCTGGTCGAGGCGCCCGGTGATCAGCTCGCACGCATGCAGAGCCAGATCGAGACGCTCGGCCCCGCCTCGTTGACGCGCTTCGCCGAGATCGTGCACGACGCCCTCGGCGAGATGCGCGGAACCACGTCACCGCGCCTCCTGCTCGAGGTGATGTGCGCGCGCATGCTGCTGCCCGGCGTGTCGAACGACGACGCCGCTCTGCTGCAGCGGCTCGAGCGTCTGGAGTCGGGAATCGGCACCACGTCGATCCCGGTGCCCGCGAAACCCGCTGAGCCCGAACCGGAACCGAAGTTCGTGCGTCCGTCGCAGCGCAAGGCGATGGAAGAGGCGAAGGCGGCCGAGGAGGCACGCCGCACTGCGGCCGAGGTTGCCGAGGCCGACACCCCGGTCGCCGCGCCCGCTCCGGAACCCACCGCGCCCGAACCGCCTGTGCCGGCGGTGAAGCCCGCGGCGGTCGAACCGGCGCCGGCCGAACCCGCCTCTGCACCTGCGGTTTCCGAGCCCGACCCGGCGCCGCCCGCCGCGGAGCCGGTCGCTGCCGCACCGCCGGTGGACGTGGTTGCCGCCGTCGAGACCGACGACGCGGACATGCTCGAGGAGCTGGGTGTCGAGCAGCCCGCGCTCGACGCCATCCCCGATCCCGACGCGCTTCCCGACCCCGACGCCCTGCCGGAACCCGAGGCGCTCGATCTCGGGGATCTCGACGCCGCCGACGCCGACACTCCCGACACCGAGACCCTCGACACCGAGACCCTCGACGCCGAGGCTCTCGAAGTCGACGCTGCGGCACCGACTCTCGACCTTCCCGGGGCAGAGCCCGAGGCAGAGAACATCGCGCCGGCCCCGGTCTCGGAACCCGTACGCCCTGGCGTCCGGAACGGCGGCACCCCGACGGCACCGGAACCGCCCTGGCGGGCACCCGTGGCCGAACCGGCTCCGGAGCCGACCCGGGAACCCACTGCCGAGCCGGCCCAGCCGGCCTACACCGACGACATCCCGTTGCCGGACGAGCCGGTCGACGAGTACTCGGTCCCGCCGCCCGACGCGATGCCGGTCCGGGCGAAGCGCCCCGAACCGGAGCCAGAACCGGAACCGGAACCAGAACCGGCTCCCTCGGGCGGGCTCGACGCCGACGCGATCCGCAAACGCTATCCGGAGATCCGGGCCGCGGTGCGGGAGCGGTCGAAGAGTCTCGAGCCGATGTTGTCTGCGGCGGTCATCGCCGATCTCGAGGGCACCACGGTGGTGCTCGGCCACCCGGTCGAGGTGCTCGTCGGACGACTCTCGGCACCGCACGCGGTGACGATCATCCGGGAGGCGCTTTCCGAGGTCTTCGGCACACCGCTCGACGTGCGCACCGTGCATCAGGCGCCGGGCACTGCGGTCGCGTCGTCGGCGGCCGGTGGCGCACAGTCCGCGAAGCAGCAGGCCAAGCCCCGGCAGTCGTATTCACGCCCGAGCCGGTCTCGTGACCAGTCGGCGGCTGCGCCTCCGCCGCCCGAACCGGTGGCCGAGCCGGAGGAGCCCGAGCCGCCACGCGCGGACGAGGACATCCCCGACGAGGAGCGGGCCGAGATGGTCGCCGACGCACGCACCGGAGCCCCCGAACAACGTCTCGATCCCGATCAGGTCGCGCTCGAACTTCTCAAGTCCGAGCTCGGGGCACGACCGATCGAGTGACCGTCGAGACGAAGGGCTGGTAGAACGCAGAGATGCAGATCCGATCGGTCCTACGTCTGACCACGGCGCCGGCAGCAATGGCTGCGGCGCTGACGTTGTCGATGGCATGTGCCGAGGCGGCTCCCGTCGACTCGCCGTCGCCGACGCCGAGGCACTCCGTCGACCGGCAGACACGCGCGGTCGGCCTCGTCGACGTGAAGAGCGTCGTCGCGGACGCAGTGCTGGATCTGCGCTACGCGACGACCGACAACTTCGTCGGTGAGCGGCTGTATCCGCCGGATGCTCGCTGTCTGGTGCACGAGTCGATGGCGCCGGGTCTGAGGACCGCGGCCCAGAAACTTCGGGCCGGGGGTCAGACGCTGGTGTTCTGGGATTGCTACCGGCCGCATTCGGTGCAGCAGAAGATGTTCCAGAAGGTCCCCGACCCGGCGTGGGTCGCAGCCCCGGGTCCGTACTCGACCAGCCATGAGACCGGTCGTTCGGTCGACGTCACCCTGGCGGTCCGCAGTCCGGGCTGTCCGGCCCCGCGCAAGATCGGCAACCTCTGTCGCGTCGACATGGGCACCGACTTCGACTCGTTTACCCCGCGTGCGAACGCATATGCGACACAGGGGGTCTCGGCGCCGGCGCAGGCTGCTCGGGCGCGATTGCGCCAGGCGATGGCCGACGGAGGACTGACCGTCTATTCCGGCGAATGGTGGCACTTCGACGGCCCGGGCGCGGACGTGCGCCGGCCGATCGTCGACGTCCCCCTGGTCTGAGCCGCCCTGGCCTGAACAATCCCGGGACCTCGACGACGGGACCCCGCCGGGCATCCGACGGGGTCTCGTTGGTCGAGCAGGCTCAGGCGTTCCACCAGGGCCGCAGGGGGACCTGATGGCCGCCGCGGTCGTCGAGCTTGGTCGCCAGCACGTGATGGAGCTGGATGATGTTGCGGTCGAAGCCGATCCGGCATCCCGCCATGTACAGGCCCCACAGGCGGGCGGTGCCCTCGCCGACCTCGGCCACGGCCTCGTCCCAGTGCTCGACGAGGTTGGCGTTCCAGTCGCGCAGGGTCATCGCGTAGTGCTCGCGGAAGTTCTCCTCGTGGAGCACTTCCATGCCGCCGATGTCCTGGAGCTTGGAGATGATCTTGCCCGAGCCGGTGAGCTCCCCGTCGGGGAAGACGTAGCGGTCGATGAACGAACCCGCCTTGCTGCGGCTCGCGTTGTCGGGCCGGGTGATGCAATGGTTCAACAGCATTCCGCCCGGTCGCAGCTTGTCGCGCATGAAACCGAAGTAGGCCGGGTAGTTGCCGACGCCGATGTGCTCGGTCAGGCCGATCGACGAGACCGCGTCGAAACCGGATTCGGTGATGTCGCGGTAGTCGCTGTGACGCACCTCGGCGAAGTCCGAGAGTCCTTCGTCGACGATGGCCTTCTGGGCCCACTCCGCCTGCTCGGCCGACAGCGTCGCGCCGATCGCGTGCACCCCGCGCTTGGCGGCGTAGCGGACCATTCCGCCCCAGCCGCAACCGATGTCGAGGAGCCGGTCACCGGGCTTGAGGCGCAGCTTCTCGAAGATGAGGCGGTACTTGTTGTCCTGGGCGGTCTCGAGCGACGCGTCGTGGTCGGGGTACACCGCACACGTGTAGGTCATCGACGGGCCGAGGACCCACTCGTAGAAGGTGTTCGAGACGTCGTAGTGGTAGTGGATGACCTCGGCGTCACGAGCTTTGCTGTGGCGCAGGCCCTCCGCGAAACGGCGCCAGCGCGGTACGGCCTCCTGCGGCGGCGGGGCGATCGGCTTGAAGTGTTCGATGCCGAGCGAGCGCGCGATCTGTGCCAGGGCCAGCGGCGACGGACGGTGGAAGTCCAGATCGCTCGCGAGCGCCTTCAGCGCGGGGTACGGATCGCCGGGGTGTGCGCCGATGAGTTCGAGGTCACCGGCGATATAGGCGCGGGCCAGACCGAGATCGCCGGGCGCCGTGACGAGGTAGGTGGTGCCGCGCGGAGTCTTCAGGTTGAGGCCGTACTGGGCGTCGGCCGGGCCTGCGCTGCTGCCGTCGTACGCCGAGATCCGGATGGACAGGTTGCCGCCCAGGAGGGTCTCGAAGATCTCCGACAGGGACATCTTCCCCGAATGGGAGTCCGCACCGATCGGTGCGTCTTTGAATGTCGTCATTGGCGTTTCACCGCTTTCGCATAGAGGTCCAGAAGGCGGCCGCGGGGGTCGTACCGCTTCTTCAGGAGCCGATAACTCTCTCCGCCGTAGAGTTCGTCGAACTCTTCCGGCTCGTAGAAACTTTCCGAGTACAGCGACTTGTGGCCGTCGAGTTCGGCGACCTTGCGTTCGATGATCTTGTTGGTGTGCCCGGGATCGCCCGGGGTGACCGGCACGGCCGACCAGAAGCCGACGTTGACGTAGGCGCGTTGCGGTTCGAGCGGGTAGAGCGGCCACGGGCGCACCGGATCCGAACCCGGCAGGGCCGGTTCGCGAAGGCGCAGCGGGCACAGCCAGATCGGTTCGATCGGAATGTTGTCCAGGAACCATTCGACGTAGTCGGTGGTGTGCTCGATCGGCACCTCGATGTCCTGCACGACCCGTTCGCCCGGCGGGAGGCCCTTGCGGGCGTTGAGGCGGTCGCCGATGTCCCAGCGCTGGTCGAGTCCGATCAGCTTCCAGTAGAAGCTGCTGCGCAGGTAGCGCTTCGGCCACCAGCGGCGGATCTTCGGATTCTGTGCCCCGAACGCCCGTGAGCACCAGAACCAGTCGGTGTCCCAGCGCCAGAGGTAGTCGTGGATGGTGAGACGGTCGGTGGTCTTGTTCTGAACCGACCGGTAGTAGATGTCCATCCCGGTGTAGTCGCTGACCGGGCCTTCCTCGTCGGTCTGGCGTCCGAGCGTGAGGTAGGACTCGTGGGCGGAGAACACGACTCCGTCGAGGTAGTCGACCTGTTCGCCGTCGTAGGTCTTCTCGGTGACGATCGTCTCCATCGTCGCCTGCAGCTCGGCGATCGAGGTGAATCGCACGTGCCGCAACGCGACGTAGGGCTTCACCGGTTCGAGCTCGATGCGCAGACGGACCGAATAGCCCAGCGTGCCATAGGAGTTCGGGAAGCCGAAGAACAGGTCGGCGTGCTCGTTGGTGGGCGTCGCGGTGATGATCTCGCCGTCGCCGGTCAGGATGTCGATCTCCGACACCGACTCATGCGGCAGTCCGGAACGGAACGACGTGCTCTCGATACCCAGGCCGGTCACCGCGCCGCCGAGGGTGATCGTCTTGAGTTGCGGGACCACCAGTGGTGCCAGACCGTAGGGCAGGGTCGCCGCGACCAGGTTCTCGTAGGTGCACATCCCGGCGACGTCGGCGGTGCGGGCATCGGGATCGACCGAGATCACCCGGTCGAGTCCGGAGACGTCCAGTCCGGGATGTGGATTGGCTGCGCGCTTACGGAAGAGGTTCGACGTCTTCTTCGCAAGGCGCACGGTCGCGTTCGGGGGGATGGCACGATAGCTGGCCAGTAGGGCGGACACCCCCTGGTCAAATGCCTGTCCCCCCATCTCCAAGCCAGAGCTCACCCGGTTAGCCTAGGACTTGATCAGTTCGCCCGCCAATCGTTTCGTCCCGAGGAGTGTTCCATCGTGGGTCAGGTTTCCGCATCGCAGTCGATCGACATCACCGCCGCCCCGGACGCCGTCATCGGAGCCCTCGCCGACTACACCGAGGTGCGTCCGGCGATCCTCCCGGCCCACTACCGCGACTACAAGGTCATCAGCGGCGGCAACGGCGACGGCACCGTCGTGCACTGGATCCTGCAGGCCACCGAGAAGCGGCAGCGTGACGTCCAGGCCACCGTCAGCGTGACCCCGGACACCGTGACCGAGCGCGACGCCAACTCCACGATGGTGACGACCTACACGGTCGCCCCGTCGGGCAGCGGTTCGCGCGTCACGACCACCACCACCTGGAAGGGTGCCGGTGGCATCGGCGGCTTCTTCGAGAAGACCTTCGCGCCCAAGGGGCTCAACCGCATTCAGGCCGAGGTGCTCGGCAATCTCAAGAAGCGCCTCGAGAACTGACCCCGCGCAGGAGGGGGCGGGCGCGGCCTTCGCCGCTCCCGATCCGGGACGGCGTCGACTCGACACGGGTGGTGCTGCGGTCCGGGCCGGAATGCACCGTCGCCGAGGCACTGCTGGCGTCGCCGAGCCTCGCGGATCTCGGGATCGAGGAGTTGCACGCGCGTGCCGCGGCCGGCGAGATCGTCGACGCCGACGGGCAGCCCGTCGACCTCGACGCGCCGTCGCGGGTGAACGTCTCGCTCTACCTGTACCGCGACCTGCCCGACGAGGTCCCGATCCCGTTCGACGTCCCGGTGCTCTACCGCGACGAGAACATCGTCGTCGTGGACAAGCCGCATTTCCTGTCCACCATGCCGCGGGGTCGTCACGTGACGCAGACCGCGCTGGTACGACTCCGCCGCGAACTGGGCAGCGACACGATCTCGCCGGCCCACCGCTTGGACCGGCTCACCGCCGGTGTTCTGCTCTTCACGCTGCGGCCCGAGGTCCGGGCGGCGTATCATGACCTGTTCGCCTCCCGGCTGGCGCGCAAGGAGTACCGCGCGCTGGCGCCGGTCGACGAGAGACTCACCGAGACCGTCACCGTGCGCGACCGGATCGAAAAAACCGCCGGTGACCTGCGGGCCCGCGTCGTCGACGGGCCGGTCAACGCCATCAGCGACGTCACCCTCGTCGAACAGACCGACCGTGGCGGCGTCTACCGGCTGGTGCCGCACACCGGACGCACGCACCAGCTGCGGCTGCACATGTCGTCCCTGGGTGTGCCCATCGTCGACGATCCGCTGTATCCCGACGTACGCCCCGAGCTCGCGGAACGGGCCGATCACGGGGACTTCTCTTCCCCGCTGCGGCTCGTCGCACACGCCCTGGAGTTCACGGACCCGCTCGACGGGACGGAGCGCCGGTTCGTGAGCCGTCGCTCGGTGGTGTCCTGAAATGCCGCCCCTGGTGGATTTCGGCGGCTGACCTCGGGGCGGGCGGCAGAAGTACCCTGGCGACCGTGACCATCCGCGCGTCGTACGAACGACACCCCGACCTGGGCTGCGAGGCCGTCGTGTTCATCGACGACGAGTCGCTGGCGTGTTTCCAGATCCAGCGAGATCTCACCGGCGGCCCCCGGGCCGACGAACACTGCGTCACCACCGGGGCGAGTGCGCCAATCTACGGCGGGATCGTCGAGTGGCGGCGGGTCGAGGACCGTTTCGAGTTCTCTCTCACACGACGAGCCGGTCATCTGTTCGGCGACGAGGTGCTGTCCTTCGAGATCAGCCCGGTCGACGAGGTGAGCGTCGACGACATCGCCGCGCATGTCGATCGATTGTTGCGCTGACCCGGGGGCTACCCTGGACGGCGTGACGCAACCATTCGATCCCAGCGCATTGTTCGGCGGCGGCCAGGGCGGCGAGAACCCGATGGCGGGTCTGCTGGCCCAGGCGCAGCAGATGCAGGAGAAGCTCCTGTCGGCACAGAACGAGATCGCCGCGGCGGAGATCGTCGGGAGCGCGGGCAACGGCCTGGTCACCGTGACCGGCAACGGCACCGGCGAGGTGACCGCGGTGTCCATCGACCCCAAGGTCGTCGACCCCGAGGATGTGGAGACCCTGCAGGATCTGCTGCTCGGCGCGCTCGCCGACCTGTCGCAGAAGCGTGAGCAGCTCACGAGCGAGAAGATGGGTCCGCTGGCCGGAGGCCTCGGCGGCGGCATCCCCGGGCTCGGCGGCTGATCGCGCCCGCCGCGCGATCCTTCCCACCACACCAGAGAACCCGGGCACGCGATGTATGAAGGACCGATCCAGGATCTGATCGACGAACTGGCCAAACAGCCGGGGCTCGGTCCCAAGGGTGCGCAGCGGATCGCCTTCCATCTGCTCGCGGGGGAGAAGTCCGACATCGACCGGCTGATCGCCGCGCTCGGACGCGTGCGCGACGACGTCGTGTTCTGCGCCGAATGCGGAAACGTGTCGGCGAACCGGCTGTGCCGGATCTGCTCGGATGCGCGACGCGATGCCACCAAGATCTGCGTCGTCGAAGAACCCAAGGATGTGCACGCGATCGAGCGGACCAAGGAGTTCACCGGTCGCTACCACGTGCTCGGCGGGGCCCTTGATCCGTTGTCGGGGATCGGGCCCGACCAACTCCGTATCCGCGAGCTGCTGCGTCGGCTCGCCAATCAGGAGGACGGCGTCGACGTCAGCGAGGTGATCGTCGCGACCGACCCCAACACCGAGGGCGAGGCCACCGCCACCTACCTGCAGCGCATGCTCAAGGATTTCCCCGGGCTGTCGGTGACGCGCCTGGCGTCGGGTCTGCCGATGGGCGGCGACCTCGAGTTCGCCGACGAACTGACCCTCGGCCGGGCCCTGTCCGGGCGCCGGATTCTCGCCTGAGGAACCGAACGCGGGCGTACCTCGTGAGCCCGGCTAAGGTCGGGGAGTGATATCGCTGAAGCGGGGGCGTCGACGAGTCCGGGTGATCGCGGCGGGGGTGGCCGCTGTCGCCGTCGCCGGCCTGGCGGACACGGCACGGGTCGTGGCTCCCGCCGGGGCTGCGGTGCCCGAGCTGGAATGGACGTCATGTCCCGCCGTGCACGGCGTGCCGGCGAGCGTCCGGTGTGCCGCGGTCGAGGTCCCGCTGAATCACGCCAAGCCGAACGGGCCCACGATCGAGCTGTTGGTGAGCCGTGTTCCCGCACGCGATCGGGCGCAGCGCCGCGGTGTCCTGATGGGCAACCCGGGAGGCCCCGGCGGCGACGGGATCGCGATGTTCAGCCAGTTGCGTGTGCCGGACGAGGTGCGCGATCAGTGGGATCTCGTTGCGGTGCAGCCGCGTGGGCTGGTGTCGGGCACTCCGCTCAAGTGTGACCCGATCACCGGATCGGAGCCCGAAACCTTCACCGCCGCAGGGAAACTCAATCGAGATCGGTGCGAACGGCAAACGCCGGGTGTCGGGTCGACCCTCACCACGGAGAACACCGCACGCGACATCGAGGTGGTCCGTCGGGCGCTGGGCGAGTCCGCGATCAGCCTGTACGGCATCTCCTACGGGACGTTGCTCTTCGCGACCTACGCGACGCTGTTCCCCCAGCGGGTGGATCGCATGGTCCTCGATTCCGGCTTCGATCCCGGCGTCGTGTGGAACGCACTCCTGGATACGCAGACCCCCGGTTACAAGGCCCGCGTCCACGCCATGATGGCCTGGATCGCCCGAAACGATCGCATCTACCATCTCGGTGCCACTCCGCTTGCCGTGTACCGGAAGTGGAGCAACCGTGTCAGCGCCGAGGCGGGCGTCCCGCCGTCTCTGGTCGCGCCACCGGCACGGGTCGGGGACGTTCCGCCGGGGCTTCGCGCCGTCGCCGACCAGTACATCGCCGGGACCGACCTGACCGCGGATGCGCGTGCACGGTTCGAGAACTTCGTTGCGACGCTGCTGACACCCGGTTCGGTGCAGGCGAACTCGGGACTCCTGATCCTGACGCGGGCGTTTGCGCCCGATCGGAACCTCTGGCCGGTCATCGCGATGATGACGGCCGGTACCGCCCGGAAGTTCGCCGAGCCCCCACCCGCGGTTCTCGAAGCTGCGACGGTCTCACAGGACATGCAGGGGATCGTCCTGTGCAACGAGAACCAGGTGCCGGCCGACCCGTCGATGAGCCTCCCGGCGTTCATCACCGGCTACGTCACCGCCGACCCGTTCGAGGCGCCGGGATTCGTCTACCGGTCGGGGATGGCCTGTGCGGGAGCGGCTCCGGTCACCCGCCCGATCCAGATCCGGAATCGGGGCCTCGCCGTACGGCCGTTGCAGATCCAGAGCATCGGCGATCCCCAGACGCCGTACCGCGGAAGCCTGGTCATGCGGCGGCAGATGGACAGCCACCTGATCACCGTCGGCGGGGGAGACCACGGTCAGTTGGGCCGTGCGAACCGGCCGCTCGACGCCGCCATCGCCGAGTACCTGCGGACCGGGCGGACCGCGGTCACCCGTGTCCCGGAGGCGCCGATCACCGCACCACTGACCACGTTCCCGCCGGGTCTGTCCGCGGGTGTGGCGGTGCGGTGACGGCGGCCGACCGCGTCGCCCCCGAGATCGGTGCGCGGGTCGCCGAACTCGCCGGGCAGCTCGACTCGGGCATCGTCGCCATCGACGGACCGTCGGGAGCGGGCAAGTCGACGGTCGCGGATCTACTGGTCGCGCAACTGCGTGAGCGGGGCGCCGGGGTGACGCTGGTGCGCACCGACGACTTCGCCTCCTGGGACGACCCGGTCGCCTGGTGGCCCGAACTGGAAGCCGATGTGCTGCATTCCTTCGTCCGGCGATGGGACTACCGCTATCGGCCTCGGGTGTGGCGCGACGGTGTCGCGACGCCCGGGCCGCCGGTGTGGATCGAGTGGCAGCCGCTGCTGATCATCGAAGGGGTGTCGTCGGCGCGGCGTCGCATCGCCGACCGGTTGACCCACGCCCTGTGGCTCGACGGCGGAACCGAGGCCGAGCGTCTGGAGCGGGCCGTCGCACGGGACGGCGAGGGGTCGCGCGCCCACCTGCAGCAATGGCAGGAGTTCGAACGCGGCTGGTTCGCGGTCGACCGCACGCGCGAACGCTGCGTCGTACTGGACTGATCGCTCCACCGCCGCTCGCGGTTACTGTCGGATATGGGCACCCGACGGCACTTTCGTGATCCGGGATTCCGTGACCTCGCGGAGCTCGATGCGCTGCTGATCGACTGTCGCGCATGCCCGCGGCTCGTCGAGTGGCGCGAACAGGTGGCCCGTGAGAAGCGTCGGGCGTTCGCCGACCAGGAGTACTGGGGACGGCCGGTCCCGGGCATCGGACCGGCGGATGCGCGGTTGCTGATCGTGGGTCTCGCGCCGGCCGCCCACGGCGGCAATCGCACCGGCCGGATGTTCACCGGCGACCAGTCCGGTGACTTCCTGTTCTCCGCCATGTATCTCGCCGGCCTGGTGAGTCAGCCGCACTCGGTGTCGATGGACGACGGGCTGGAACTGTTCGACACCCGGATCACCGCGCCCGTGCACTGCGCTCCGCCGCAGAACAAACCGACGGTCGAGGAGCGGGACCGGTGCTCGCACTGGCTGCACGGTGAGCTCGAATTGCTCGCTCCGACGGCGCGATCCGTGATCACGCTGGGCGCCTTCGGTTGGCAGTCGACGCTGCGCACGTTCGGCGCGCTCGGCTGGACGGTGCCGCGGCCGGCGCCGAAGTTCGGGCACGGCGCGTCGACGATCCTGACCCGCGGCGACGCGGTCCTCGAGGTGTTCGGGTGCTACCACGTGAGTCAGCACAACACCTTCACCGGACGGCTGACCGTCGAGATGCTCGTGGACGTGCTGAAAGCCGCGGCGGAGTCCGCGGGGATCGTGCCGGGGGAGTGAGTGCCTACCGCCGCCGGCCGGCGGCGAGGCGTTCCTTGCGCAACCGGCTGACCTCCGGGAGGTCCAGCGGCGCAAGCGATTCGACGCCCACCGCGGTCGCGAGTAGGTGGTCGGCGAGCTCCGGGTTGCGAGCCAGCGCCGGACCGTGCATGTAGGTGCCGAGCGCGCTGCCCTGCACGACGCCCTCGGTGCCGTCGCCGACGCCGTTGCCGACGCCGTGCTTCACACGTCCGAGCGGCTTGGCATCGGAGCCCAACGTTGTTCCGCCGCGGTGGTTCTCGAAGCCGGTGAGCGGCTGCGTGAGCGCGGCGAGCGTCGGTTCGGTGACCAGTTCGCCGATGCTGCGCTTCTCCTGCGGTGCGGTGGTCAGGTCGAACAGCGAGATGCCGTCGACCCGTTCACCGGCCGAGGTCTCGTACCAGTGGCCGAGCACCTGGATGGCCGCGCAGATCGCGAGGACCGGGCGTCCCGCCGCCGCGGCCTGCTGCAGGCCGGGGTAACGGGTCAGGTGGCGGGTGGCCAGACGCTGGGCGTAGTCCTCGGCGCCACCGAGGGTGTAGACGTCGAGGGAGTTCGGTACCGGGTCGTCGAGCGTGATGTGCACGACCTCGGCGTCGATCCCGCGCATGATGGCGCGACGCTTGAGGACGAGGGCGTTGCCGCCGTCGCCGTAGGTGCCCATGACGTCGGGCAGGACCAGCCCGATCCGCAGCGTCGACTCGCTCACTGTTCGGCCTTTCGTGCACGTGCCGCGCGTTCCATGGCGATACCCAGATCGCGGAAGGCGGTGTAGTTGGCGAGCACCTCGACGCGTCCCGGCGGACACGAGGCGATCGCCGCCATCGGGTCGGGGATGGTGGTGTGCTCGGCGCCCGCGTAGAGCAGGCGCACCGACAGGTCGGCGGCCCGCTCGCCGGCGGCGACCACCTGCATCGTCTCGAAGGCCTCGAATCGCACGTCCCACAGCCAGGAGAGGTCCTCGCCATCGGGAACCTGTCCGTTGACCGCGATGACCAGGCCGTCGGCGTCCTGGTCGATCATCGACAGGGCCTCCTGCCAGCCGGCCGGGTTCTTCGCGAGAAGCGTACGGACGGAGTGGTTCCCGACCTGGTGGACGCCGTAACGACCGGCGACCTCGCCGACCGTCCCGACCGCGGCGACGGCTTTGCCCGGGTCCGCGCCCATCGCGACGGCGGCGGCCACCGCCTGCGTCGCGTTACCGCGGTTGGCCCGGCCGGGGACGGCCAGGGTCAGGGGAGCGGAGAAGCCGCCGGGGCCGTAGATGTTCTCGTCGTCGAACCACCAGTCGGGCGTGGGTCGGCGGAAGTTCTCGTCTCCGGTCGACTGCCAACCGTCGCCGGACCGCACGATCGGTTCGCCGGTGCGGGGACAGCTCACCGAGTCGCCGACCCAGCCGGCGCCCGCGGCCACCCACACCACGTCGGGCGCGTCGAAGGCGGCCGAGGTGACCAGGACGTCGTCGCAGTTCGCGACCACGGTGGTCGACGGGTGACGGGCGATGCCCTCGCGGAGCCTGCGCTCGATCAGGTTGATCTCGCCGACCCGGTCGAGCTGGTCGCGCGACAGGTTCAGCAGGACCAGCACCTCGGGATCGACCGCGTCGCTGACGTGCGGTACGTGGAGTTCGTCGACCTCCAGCGCGCACAGTGGCGCGGTGCGGCTGAGGGTGAGGGTCGCGATGATGCCGGCGTCCATGTTGGCGCCGTCGGCCTGCGTGGCGACCTCGCCGAGCTCGGCCATCGCGGCGGCGGTCATCCGGGTGGTCGTCGACTTGCCGTTGGTGCCGGTGATGATCGCGGAGCGTTTGCCGGCGGCGAGACGACGCATGATGTCGGGATCGATCTTGGCGGCGACGAGGCCGCCGATCATCGAACCCTTGCCGCGGCCCGCGGTGCGCGATGCCCAGCGAGCCGCTGCGGCCGCGGCCAGCGCGACCGAGGTGCGGGCGGGCACACGGGTGCTCGGGCGAGATGCGGATCCGGCAGACGATGGACGGTCGGGCATGGCCACGAGTGTTCCACAGGGCGGATGCCCGGGTTGCTCGTGCCGACAGGCGACCAGCAAGTAGGCTCGGCGACTGTGAGCCGCGACACTTATCTCCGCCTGTCCCTGCCCGCACGAATCCAACGTGGCGTGCTACTCGCCGCGGCGAGGATTCCCGACGCCGCGATGGCGGTTCTCGGCCGGCGTGCGCCCGTCAACTCCGATGGTGAGCGGGTGGCACCGGAATTCGTCGCGGTCGGCTGGTCCACCGAGCACGTCCCGGGGTCGAATCCGTTCGCGGGTGAGGTCCACCAGTCGCGCGCCAGTACGGATGAGCTCGGCGCCGCGATGGCCGAGAAACTGCCGCCGATGGCCGTCGAGGAAGACCTGGTCATCGACGGTCCGGCCGGTCCGATCCCGGCCACGCGCTACCGCTCGTCGACCGAGTCGGACGGGCTCGTCGTCTACTTCCACGGCGGTGGGTTCGTCACCGGCAGCCGGATCAGCCACGACACCTTCGTGCGTCGGCTCGCGCACGGCACCGGACTCGACGTGCTGTCGGTCGAGTACCGGCTCGCACCCGAGAATCCGTTCCCTGCCGGAGTCGACGACGCCGTCGCGGCCTGGCATTTCGCCGTGGACACGGCACCGCGGTGGGGTCTCGATCCCGCGCGGATCGTCGTCTCCGGGGACAGCGCGGGCGGAAACCTCGCGACCGTGGTCTCCCGACTCGTCCGCGACGAGCCGGTCACACCGGTCTTCCAGCTGCTCATCTACCCGGTCACCGACGCCACCGCGGAGACCCCCTCGCGTCGTGAGTTCGCGAACGGGTACTTCCTGACCCTGGACGGAATCCACTGGTTCAACGACCGCTACGTGCCGGATGTCGCACAACGCAAGGACCCGCGTTGTTCGCCGCTGCTCGCCGACGACCTCAGCGGCCTTCCGCCGGCACACGTCATCGTCGCCGGGTTCGACCCACTCCGCGACGAGGGCCTCGCCTACGCGAAGAAGCTGGAGGAGGCGGGTGTACCCGTGACGCTGCGCCGAGAGGGATCGCTGATCCACGGCTTCATCAACATGACCCTGATCAGCTCCGGCGCCCGCGCGGCGGTGGACCGGATGTGCGCCGAGGTCCGGCGAGCCCTCGACGAGTCGCCCCGCGCTGACCAGGGGTCGATTGCCGGCTAGCGGTCGCGGGCTGCAGTCGCCGCGCACGCCAGGTCGACGTCGGCCGCCGAGTCCGTGTTCGTGGTCGCCGTGCTCGTGGTGGCTGTAGTCGTGGTCGGCGGCTTCGTGGATGCGGCCTCGGCCGCAACCCGCTGACGTCTGCGCGACCGCGGCCGGGCCATCACGCCGACCGCGCAGCCGCCGACGACGATCACCGCACCGACGATCTCACCGACGGTCGGGACCTCGCCGAGGAAGGCGAACGACGCGCTGATCCCCACGACGGGCACCAGCAGCGACATCGGCGACACCCGGCTCGCGTCGTTGCGGCTCAGGAGCACAGTCCACAGGCCCGCGCCGACGAGGGTTCCCAGGGCGGCCAGGTACACGAGTCCGCCGAGGGCGCGCAGGCCGGTCTCCGTGCCGATCGTCATCAGCGCGTCGAAGCCGGCGGACGGTCCCTCGATGATCAGGCTCGCCAGGTAGAGCGGCGGAGTCGCGACGACGGCCATCCACATGGTCATGCGGAAGGAGTCGTCGGGCTGGGCGAGACGGCCACCGATGTTGCCGATCGCCCAGCTGAGGCCACCGAGGATGGTGAGGCCGATCGGGAGGAGCGCGGCCACGCCGATGTCGCTGCCGGTCGCGCGGTCGACGGCGATCAGGCCCATGCCGCCGACTGCGACGATCAGGCCCACCACCTGTGCGACCGTCATCCGTTCACGCAGGAACAGCACGCCGAGAACCACGGTGAAGGGCGCCGACGTCTGCAACACCAGCGAGGCCAGTCCGGCCGGCATCCCCAGGCTCATCGCCAGGAACAGGAACATGAACTGCACGGTCCCGAACCCCGCCACGTAGACGAGGAACCACTTGAGGCGGACCTTGGGAAAACGCACGAACAGGATGACCGGGATCGCCATGACGGCGAAGCGCAGCGCTGCCAGAAAGAACGGCGGGAAGTGTTCGAGACTGAAGTGGATCGCGACGAAGTTCAGTCCCCACAAGAACACGACGCAGAGGCGAGCAACCGGTCACGAGTGGACATGACCACCATCGTCCGAGGCGGCGCGATGAAGGACAATCGAATTTAAGCGGAAGGATTGTTCAGATCATCTGAACAATCCGTCCCACGTGCATCGTGGGTCACTGCTGTGCTGCGGCGACCTTCGCCCGGACGTCGTCCATGTCGAGAGCCTCGACCGCGCCGATGAGCTCCTCGAGCTGTGCGGCGGGGAGCGCTCCGGGCTGGTTGAACACGAGGATGCCGTCGCGGAAGGCCATCAGCGTCGGAATCGACTGGATGCCGAGGCTACCGGCGAGCTGCTGCTCGGCCTCGGTGTCGATCTTGCCGAAGAAGATGTCGGTGTGGGACTCGGAGGCCTTCTCGAACACGGGGCCGAACATGCGGCACGGGCCGCACCAGCTCGCCCAGAAGTCGAGAAGCACGATGCCGTCGGCCTCGATGGTGGGTTGAAAGGTTTCCAGGGTCACGTCTTGTGTTGCCATGATCGGCACAACCGATTCGGGGGTGGAGACATTCCTTGTCGGCGGCTCGGCTCACCTCGCACCTGAGCAGGAGCCGACCGGTTTGTCGGTACCTTTGGCCCATGGAGGTCCGCCGACTGCGATTGCTGCGTGAGTTCGCCGATCGTGAGTCGATCGGTGCGGTCGCCGACGCGATGCACATGACGCCGTCGGCGGTGTCACAGCAACTGAAGGTCCTCGCCGACGAGGCCGGCGTCCCGCTGTTCGAACCCGACGGTCGGCGCATCCGGCTGACCGAGGCGGGCCGCGCGCTGGTCTTGCGCGCCGACGAGGTGATCGCCGCCGTCGAACGGGCCCAGGAGGAGATGGCGTCATATCGGTCGGGCCGGGCCCGCGTACGGCTCGCGATGTTCCCGTCGGGTTCGACACTGTTGCTGCCGACCGTCCTCGATCGCGCCGCCGAATCCGGGATCGAGGTGCACGCTTTCCACCTCGACGTCGGATATCCGGATGCGGCACCTGCTCTCGCCGACTTCGACGTCGTCGTGACGCACCGGGACGAGCGGACACCTGCGGTCAACCAGTCGCGCGTGTGGGTTGCCGAGCTGATGCGCGAGCCGGTCGACGTGATCGTCCCCGCCGACAGTCCGCTCGCCGACGCCGACGAGGTGGCGGTGTCCGAGCTCGCCGAACACGATTGGATCAGCGTCGAGGGTGGGTTCCCGGTCGACGATGTGCTGCAATCCATTTCGGCGGTAACGGGGGTGGCGCCGCGTGTCACCCAGCGCATGCTGGACTTCACCACCATCGAGGCCCTCGTCGCCGGTGGCCACGGGATCGCGTTGATGCCGCGGTTCGCGGTCCGTCACCCAGGTGTGAAGCGGCTGGAACTCAAGGGCGTTCGCGCGGCACGCGTGTACGAGGCCCTCTCGCGGCCACGCTCCCGGACGGCGGTTGCGCAGGTCGTCGAGCTTCTGATGGCCACGGGCGCCGACCACGGTCAGTGATCGAAAAAGGCCGGTGGCCCACGCATTTCGCGTGATCCACCGGCCTGGTTCGTGTCCTGAGGATCAGACGCCCAGGCTCTTGCCGACGATGTCCTTCATGATCTCGGTGGTGCCACCGAAGATCGTCTGGATGCGGGCATCGGTGTAGGCGCGGGCCACGCGGTACTCGTTCATGTAGCCGTAGCCGCCGTGCAGCTGCAGGCAACTGTCGATGACACGCTTGGCGAGCTCGGTGCACCACCACTTGTTCTTGGAGGCGTCGATGGCGTCGAGTTCACCGTCGAGCACACCCTGGAGGCAGCGGTCGATGTAGACCTCGGCGATGTCCAGCTCGGTCGCCATCTCGGCGAGCGTGAAGCGGTTCGCCTGGAAGGTGCCGATGGGACGACCGAATGCCTTGCGGTCCTTGGTGTACTGCAGGGTCTCCTCGAAGATCGCGCGTGCGCCGGCGATCGCGCCGATGCCGATCGACAGACGCTCGGACGGGAGGTTCTGCATGAGGTGGTAGAAGCCCATGCCCTCCTGGCCGAGCAGGTTCTCGACCGGGACGCGCACGTTGTTGAAGTGCAGCTCGGCGGTGTCCTGCGCCTTGAGGCCCATCTTGTCGAGCTTGCGACCGCGCTCGAAGCCCTCCATGCCGCGCTCGACGACCAGGAGCGAGAACGCCTTGTGGCCGGCCGCGGGGTCCGGGTTGGTGCGGCACACGACCACCACGAGGTCGGAGTTGATACCCGACGAGATGAAGGTCTTGTTGCCGTTGAGGACGTAGTGATCGCCCTCCAGCTTCGCCGAGGTCTTGATGCCGGCGAGGTCCGAACCGGCACCGGGTTCGGTCATCGCGACGGCGAGGATCGTCTCACCGGTGGCGATACCCGGCATCCAACGCTTCTTCTGCTCGTCGTTGGCAAGGTGGACGAAGTACGGTGCGACGACGTCGTTCTGGAGGCTCAGGCCGGGTGCAGCGCCGTCGAACTTGGCGAACTCCTCGACGACGACCGCGTTGAAGCGGAAGTCGTCCATCGCGCCGCCGCCGCCGTACTCCTCCGGGATGTTGAAGCCCAGGAGGCCCGCGTCGCCGGCTTTCTTGAAGATCTCACGGTCGACCTGACCGGCCTTGGTCCATTCCTCGTTGTACGGACCGCACTCGCGGATCAAGAAGTTGCGCGCGGTTTCCCGCAGGGCCTCGTGCTCGTCTTCGAAGATCTTGCGTTTCATGGACTTTCTCCCTTTCGTGGACCGGAAACAGTGGTGTCAGTCGTCGTTCTTCGTGCTCTGCGCACCCACGACCCGCAGGGCGATCGAGGCGTAGGACGCCGCGACCTCTGCGGGTGTGCGAGCACCGGACGGGCGGTACCAGGTGGTGACCGCTTGGCAGGCGCCGAACAGATAGCGCAGGACGTCTTTGACGTCCTGGTCGAATCGGAACTCGTCCGAGTCCAGGCCTGCCTGGATGACGTCGGCGAGCATGTTCTCGGTCTCGGTCCGCATCGCGATGTAGGGCTCGCGGCGCGGGTCCTCCGGGTCGAGATGGCGGAACTCGCTTGCGACACTGGCCAGCTCGAGATCGCTGGTCATGTGCAGAACGATGGACTCGATCGCGTTCGACAGCTTCTCGCTCGGCGTGCGCCCTTCCTCGATCGCTGCTCCGACCCAGGCGAGGACCGACGTCATCGCCGCTTCGAGCAACTCCACGAGGATGCCGAGCTTGTTGTCGTGGTGGTAGTAGAGCGTCGGCAGGGACACCCCGGCGCGCGACGCGATGTCGCGGATCGAGGTTCCGTGGAACCCGCGCTCGTAGAACGCGCGCTTCGCCGCGACGAGTGTCGTCGGCAGCGGCACCGGCTCGCGCCGCCGCCAGTCCAACCCCTCGGTGTCGACCGTGAACCGTTTTCCGGCAGCGGCTTTCGCTGAGTCAGACACGTTCGATGATCGTGGCTTCGGGCATGGGTTTCCTCCGTGTGGTGTCGCGAACCGGTGCGGACCCAGCATGGCGCCCATCACTTTATCTAACGATCGTTATACAGGTGTAGCACGCATCCGTTCGGCGAATCAACAGGCTCGGAGGGATCCGGCATACGACGACGCCCCCGCCCCGTCGGAAACGGGGCGAGGGCGTCAGCGGATCAGCGGGTCAGATCGCGCCCTTGTTGGCGTCACCTGCGGGAACGGGGGAGAACGTCTTCACGTCCAGCGGGCCGGCCAGCAGCGGCCTGATCTTCTTACCGAGCTCGGTCAACGCCGGTGCGCCGCCGTGGGTGGCCAGCGCCTCGAAGGACTCCCAGCGCTCGATCATGACCAGGTCGGTCGAGTCGCCGGTGGCCTCGTGCAGTGCGTACTTGCCGCAACCGGGCTCGCCGTGCACCTCGGGAATGGCGGCCAGCACCGCGTCGCGGACAGCCTGCTCCTCGCCGGGCTTCGGCGAGATGGTGGCGACGACGATCACTTCGGACATGGGTGGGTACTCCTCGGGATGGGGACGGGATCGCTCGTGACGTTATGGGAGTGCGGTCGTGCGCGTGGCGAAATCGACGATGGTCGAACTCAGCGCCAGCCCAGTTCTGGTGCCACATACTTCAGAATCGACTCGATGACGTGTGCGTTGTACTCGACCCCGAGCTGGTTGGGCACGGTCAGCAGCAGGGTGTCGGCCGCGGCGATCGCCTCGTCCTCGCGCAGCTGCTCGATGAGCTTGTCCGGCTCGTCGGCGTAACTGCGGCCGAACCGCGCCACGCTGTTGTCGATGATGCCGACCTGATCGGACTCGTCGCCACCGCGGCCGAAGTAGGCCCGGTCGCGGTCGTCGACGAGTGCGAAGATGCTGCGGCTCACCGAGACCCGCGGTTCGTGCGGGTGGCCGGCGTCGGCCCAGGCCTTGCGGAAGCGCTGGATCTGCTCGGCCTGCAACTGGTGGAACGGGACGCCGGTGTCCTCGGTCAGCAGCGTCGACGACATCAGGTTCATGCCCTGCTGCGCAGTCCATTCGGCGGTCGCGCGGGTGCCGGCACCCCACCAGATGCGGTCGCGGAGACCGGGCGACTGCGGCTCGATGGGCAACAGTCCGGGCGGGTTCGGGAACATGGGTCGCGGGTTGGGGCGGGCGAAGCCGCCGCCCTCGATGACGCGGAGGAACACCTCGGTGTGCTGGCGGGCCATGTCGGCGTCGGTGGAACCCTCCGGCGGAACGTAGCCGAAGTATTTGTAACCCTCGATGACCTGCTCGGGGGATCCACGGCTGATACCGAGCTGCAGACGCCCGCCGGCGATGAGGTCGGCTGCGCCGGCGTCCTCGGCCATGTACAGCGGGTTCTCATACCGCATATCGTGGTTGCAACGCCCGTTCACGTAAGCTTGGTTGCATGGTCGAACTGGTAGCGCTGAGGAAGACGAACGAGGTGGCCGCGTACGTCCGCGCCTCCATGGACCGCAAGGGCGACCGCTGGACGGTCGATACGCAGCTGAGGAAGATCAGGGCGCTGGCCGAGGCCAAGGACTGGAACGTCGTCGAGGTCTACGAGGACAACGCGGTGTCGGCGACGAAGAAGCGCCGCGCTGGCACCCGGTGGGCCGAGATGCTGGACGACGCCCGCGCGGGCCGGTTCTCGATGGTGGTCGCCGTGGACATGGACCGGCTCCTGCGCAGCACGAAGGACCTGAACACGCTGATCGACCTCGGTCTGCGCGTCGTCACCGTGGACGGCGAGATCGATCTCTCGACGGCGGACGGCGAGTTCCGGGCGACGATGCTCGCCGCTCTCGCCCGGTTCGAGGCGCGTCGCAAGGCCGAGCGACAGATCAGGTCGAACGAGCGCCGACGTGCCGAGGGCATCCCCACGTCCGCCTGGAAGGCGTTCGGATGGTCGAGGGAGGGTGAGCTGATCGAGGAAGAGGCCGACGCGGTTCGGCGGGCCTTCGACGCGTTCCTCGGCGAGCCGTCGCTGTCGATCCGGCGCATCCGCGAGGACCTGAACAGCGCTGGTCACCTCACCGCCCGCGGCTCGGAATTCTCCGTCGATGCCGTGCGCTACCTGCTCGCGAACCCGCTTTACTGTGGCTACATCAAGCACTACGCATCCGGCGAGCTGTACCCGGTGCAGGGCGAGGCGTTCCCGCCCATCGTCAGCGAGCAGACGTGGCGGACCGCGGTGGCGAAGCTGGAGGACAACGTGCGGAGGTCGGCCAGGCAGGGCAACCAGCCGAAATACCTCCTGTCGACGATCGGGCTGTGCGGGAAGTGCGGTGCGACGCTCGTCTCGGGGACGAACAGCCGCAAGCAGCCGACGTATCGCTGCGGCGAGCAGTTCCACCTCACCCGCCAACGCGAGCCCGTCGATGCGATGGTCACCGAGGCAGTGCTCACCCGCCTGTCGTCGGTGGACGTGCACGACCTCGTGATGCCGCAGGAGGACGACGGGCCGGACCGCGAGGAGCTGCTGACCGAGCGGAACGCCCTGGTCGAGCGCGTAAAGGAGCTGAGCCCGCTGCTGCGCGACATCCATCAGCCGGTCCTGGAGATCACCGCGGCGATCAACGACGTGAAGGTCCGCATCGACGAGATCGACGCGGAGCTGCTCGACCGCTCGGTATCCGTGGCGGCGAAGCTGCTGGCAGACGTGGAGGAGGCGGTCGGCACCGCGGAGCGTCGCGAGGTTGTCGAGTCGAAGTGGAAGGCGTTGGACATAGACCGCCGCCGGATGCTCGTGGACGAGCTGGTGACTGTGACCATCGAGCCCATCGCGCCCGGTCACGTGAAGTTCGACCCCGACCTCATTCGCATAGAGCCGCGTCGCGACTGACTCATGAGTCAACTCGTCATTGCAATGGTGAGTCGACTCGTGGGAGAGTGGTTGCAGACAAGAAGATCCCACCGGGGCCGCGACTTAGAAGCGCGGGGTTCTGCTCCCGGATGAGTAGCCGGTCAAACAGCCCAACTACCGTGGCGGGGAACCGGAAGATACTCATATCTGAGGACTTCCGATGTCTGTCGTTATCGACGTTCCCCGCGCATCCGCGCTTGACTGCCCTGCTCTCGATCAGGACTCGTCTCCCGTTCCGCATGCTGATGGGCTCGATCCCGTCATCGCCGCCGCCCGCGCCGCCGGTCGCCGAGCCGGTGAGCGCCTGGCACTCACTCCGCTGACGCCGCGACAGCGCGCCGCCGTCGCCGCCGTGATGGGCGGTGGTCGCTGATGAGCGCGAACTCCGCCGCCTTCGATCACCTGACCAGCTTCCGCTGGCGACAGGGCGACCCGTCCCTCGCCGATGGCGAGGCCCAGCTCTACGACCTCGGCGTGCTCCGCTCCGTGCTGGAGGAGGCCGTCGAGATCGCCGTCGCCGACGCCCGCGCCGACGGGGTGACCTGGGCCAGGATCGGCGACGCCCTCGGCGTCACGCATCAGGCTGTCATCAAGCGCTACGGCCGGGGCGGTGGTCGCTGATGCACGCCGACGCACGCAACCTCAGCACCGCACCCGCCGACCTGACCCCGCCCGGAGGGCCTGGCCTGGCACCCGCCGAAGGCGGGCTGCCCATCGCCGTGATGACGGTCCGCAGCCGTGCTTCGCACTCCAAGAGTTTCGGGGGCCTCATTCGTTCCTACGGGCGCGGCAAGGGCTTGTCGATTGCCGCGCCTTGCAACAACGCGCCTGGTCAGAAGCCGATTCCGTCTTCGCTGCGTCGCGTCGCCTCGCGGGTTCATTTGAGGTCTCATTTGGGGGTCAATACGGGGTCATTTAGGCGCCGCACCCCCTCTGCGGCCCTCCACGCCGCCTGCGACGGGGGTGGTCGCCGTGGCTAAGCAGGAGAACAACCCGACGAGCATCGGGCTCACGCAGTACCTCGATCCGTCGTACTGGACCTGGGCTGCCGAGGACCCGAACGGGGCCGCGCTGCTCGAGCAGGGAGCCGGGGCGATCCTCGCCTACGTCGCGCAGCGGCTCGAGGCCATCGGCTGCGAGGTCATCGAGGCCTACGGAATCGTGCACGACAAGGATGAGCGCGAGGTCTGGAGCGACACGGAGAAGGCTCTGGTGGTCGAGCCGAAGCCCGATCACCTGCACGCGGTCATCAAGTTCGCCAGCCGTGCGAAGAGCGCGCCGCTGGATCGGCTCGCGTTCGGCATCGGCGTCGAGCCCCAGTACGTCGAGAAGCCGGGCCGCGGTCGGTACGCCTTCGACAACATGCTGTCGTACCTGACTCACGTGAAGTATGCGGACAAGCATCAGTACGCGCCGTCGGAGGTCGCCACGGTGCGCGGGCCGGACTACCTCGGGATCGACGCCCAGCGCCGGGAGACCTGGCTCAAGGGGCGCGCCCACGTGAAGAAGAAGGTCGTCGCGGAGAACTTCGAGGACATGCGGGAGCGGGTGCTGCAGGGCGAAATCACGCGGGATCAGATCATGCTCACGGACGAACTGTTCGACATCTACTCGCGGCATCAGCGGGAGATCGACGACGCGCTGTCGGCCTACGGCCAGCGCCGCGCGTACCGGGCGGCCGCGAAGCTGCGCGCCGGTGCCTTCTCGACGCACGTGGTGTTCGTCCACGGGGATGCCGGGATCGGCAAGACTCGGTTCGCAACGGATTTCATCACCGAGGCGATTAGCGCGGCCAATGCACATGGCGAGCGGTGGCAGGTCTACCGTGCCGCGACGGGGAACCCATTGGATGACTGGCGGGGCGAGGAGGTGCTGCTGCTGGACGATCTGCGGGCCTCGGCGATGGACGCGAACGATTGGCTGCTGCTGCTCGATCCGTATAACGCCTCGCCTGCGAAGGCTCGGTACAAGAACAAGGGCGAGGTGGCTCCGCGCCTCATCGTGATTACGGCGACGATCGAGCCGGTCGAGTTCTTCTACTACGCCCGCCAGAAGGGCAACGTGGACGAGGCGCTGGACCAGTTCATCCGCCGCCTGGCGTCGGTCGTGAAGGTCTACCGCGCCGACGACATCAACCGCTACCTCGTGCAGCACATCGGGAAGATCGAGCCCTACGAGTGGCACCAGTGCAGCATCCCGACCGCCGCGCACACGCCCGGCATGTACGGCAACGCGTACCACCAGAACGCCGGGTCGCGGGAACTGACGTACGGTCCGGAGACCTCGGCGGAACACGACGCGGACGGTGCGGTCGCGGAGCTGCTCAGCGGGCTCGCGGTGCGAAGTCCGGACGTGCCGCTGGCGCTGATCGAAGGTGCCGCATGAGCACCGATCAGCATTCGCTCTTCCAGGGGGTCGAGGGGGCCGGAGGCCCCTCGCAAGCAGGGCTGGAGGACACGAGCGTCAGCGATGTGTCCGACAGGCCTACTGCTTGCCACTCTGGCGTACAGGTGGAGCAGCAGACCGACTCCCAGGTGAACACCGGTCGGGCTGATGCGGAGGCTGTGCGTCAGAGTCACGGCGGCGCGAAGCGTCGTCGTGGGGGCCGCGCGAAGCTCGATACCGACTTCGGGGAGGAGACGCTCGCGGCGCTTCGCACTCGTGCGAAGCGGCTCGGGCTGGCTCCGAGCACGTGGGTACGGACCGTCGTACGCGATGCCCTCCACGCCTCCCGCTCGGAGGAGTTGGACGCCGCCGTGGCGGCGCACCTGCTCGGGGTCGAGGCGCGTGTGCAGGCGTCGGCGGACGCTCGTGAGCTGGCTGCCCAGGTGCGCCCGCTGGCGATCAACGTCAACGACTTGGATCGCCGCGCGCGCGCCGGTGAGGCGGTGGCGCTGTCGTCGGAGGTGCCCGAGCTGATCGAGCTGCTGCGCGAGGTCCGCGCCTTGCTCGGGGATCGGACGGCCGCATGAGCACCACCCACTACAGCCCGAGCACCAGCGCCGCCGACACCGAGCGCTATATCCGCGGGAAGGAGGACGAGCGGGGCGTCGCGATCACGTGCGAAGTGCCGGGAGGCCCTGGCGCATTCTCGGCGCGCGCACGGGCGCTCACGCAGAACACCACGCGCGAGGTCGAGGCGCTGCATTACCGGCAGTCTTTCAGCGACGAGGAGTTCGACCCGAAGAACCCGGAGCACGTGCAGCGGGTGAACGATCTCGGCTATCAGCTCGCGAAGAGGATGCACCCCGACTCGGACTGCCTCGTGGTCAGTCACGTGGATGGCCGGGGCAGAAAGCCGCATAACCACATCTTGGTCATCAATCACAGCAACCGGACCGGAAAGGCGCTCTCGGACTACCGGACGTTCCACGATCGCAAGGCCGGGAACCAGCGGGGCGTGCAGTCGGCGAACGACGAGCTGATGCGAGAGCACGGGCTCTCGGTCGTGAAGCGGCTGGAGCACGCGCCGAAGGACTGGGAGCTGCGCCGCGAGGACTTCGCGGAGGGCGGGCTCGACCGCGAGATGGGTGACCGGATGAGCGCCGCACTGGCCGACCCCCGCGTGGTGGACAAGGCCGGTCTCGAAGCGGTGATCGAGGAGCAGAACCAGCAGCTCGACGACGCCGGGGAACGTGTGCCGAGGATGCGGCTGCACAGCCCCGTCAGCAAGAAGGGCAAGCGCGCCGGGCAGGAGACCTGGACGCTCTACATCGAGGACCGCCGCGGCGAGTCCGGCCGCGCCGATCGCCGCAAACGCGCGAGCGCGCTCTCGGCGGACTTCACCCCGGAGGGCGCGCAGGCGTTCTTCGACTACCACCAGCAGCAGAAGGAGCAGGAACATGAGCGCAGCGCTCGACAGGCTGAAGCAGCAGAACGGGCCCGTGCAGTCGCCGCAGCCGCTCGGCAGTCCGGAGACGATGGAGCTGTTGACCTCGATCCTCGCCGCCGTCGAGGCGCAGAATACGAGGATTGCCACGCTGACCGAGCAGCAGAAGAAGCTCGCGGGGTTCGTGAAGGTCATGGACGAGGAGACGACGAGGCGGCTGGAGCGGATCACGACCCCGGCGTCGACCTCCTCGCCCTCCAGCGACGTGTCCGCGAGGATCGCGAGTATCGAGAGCAGGCAGAACGAGATCGCGAGCACGCTCGGCGAGTTCGCGCAGAGTCTCAACGGCGAGAGCTTGAACGCCGCGTCGCGAACCTTGGTCGCGGAGGCGCAGAAGAATCGCGCGGCTACGGCCTCGGCGATTGAGGGTCTGAAGGTGCAGGCCACAACGAACCAGAAGCTTGTGAGCCAGGTCGGCGGCGCGGTGCAGCGGATCGAGAAGCGTACTGAGGAGCGGGTCGAGAAGGCCGTCGAGCAGGTCGCCGGGGAGGCCTCGGCCACGATGACCGCGAACCTCGACGCCTCGAACGAGCGCGCCGAGCGGATGATGGCGGCGACGGCGAAGCTCGAAGCGCGTCAGCTCTGGTCGGCCGCCGCTGCGATGTGCCTCGCCCTGCTGCCGGTGGTCGTGGTCGTCGCCGGGCTCTGGATGGGCATCGCCGGTCTCATCACGGGCGCTCAGTGGGCGCTCGACGTGGACGGGCGCATCTGGCTCGGCATCGGGCGCTGGCTCGTGGTCTCCGTGGGTCTCGCCGGGGCCGGCTACGGGCTCTTCGCGTCCGTCCGCTCGGCCGCCGGTCTCGTGGAGACGTGGAAAGGTCGCGGGGTGCCGAAGTGGCCGAGGTGGCGATGATGGCTGGATCCGCTCGAGCTACCGGTTCCGATCAGCGGTCGAAGGATTTTCGCAGCAGCCGGTCCTGCGGCCTCGGTGCCGCCGCCCTAACCTGACGAGCATCCCCGCCGTGACGGCCATCACGACGGCGATCCCGGCACCGATGATCCAGGGGTTACCGAGGAGCCCACCGACGCCCGCGAGTGCTCCGCCCGCCGCGATGAGCGGCAGGCCGCAACAGAGCAGCAACGGAAGCGCGCAGCATGCCAGCAAGAGCAGTCCGGTCCCTGCAGCGACGACGGGACCGGCGCGCCGTTCGTCGCGGTCCTGATCGGCGCTCGTCGTCTGCACCTCTTCAGGATGAGATCTCCCCGATTGCCTGCGCTGCCGGTCATGCGCAGCACGACAGCAGCGACGGGTCGGTGGTGAAGGCCTTCGCGGCGATCCGGATGCCCTCGGCCATCGTCAGGTAGGGAGCCCAGGCGTCGGCGATCTCGGCGACGGTCTTGCCGAGCACGTGGACACCGGCGGCGGCGAGCTCTCCGGCGTCCTTGGCGACGGCGGTCAGGCCGAGGATCTCGTTCGTGTCGGCGTTCACGACGATCTTGATGAACCCGCGGGTGTCCCGGTTGACCAGCGCGCGGGGCACGTGGTGCAGCGGCAGGACGCGGCAATCGCAGCGGATCCCCGCAGCAAGCACTTCCTTCTCGGTCATCCCGACCGCTCCGATCGCGGGCCCGGTGAACGTCACCCGCGGCAGGCGGGAATAGTCGACGGCACGATCGGCGTCGGCGAACGCGTTCTCGGCGACGAGGGTGCCGTGGTGGGCGGCGACGTAGACGAACTCGGGGTGCCCGGTCACGTCGCCCGCGGCCCAGATCCGCGGGTTCGAGGACCGCAGCCGGTCGGAGACGACCACCTCGCCGGAGTCCCCGGTCTTCACCCCGACCGCATCGAGGTTCAGGCCATCGGTGACGGGACGGCGTCCGAGGGCGACGAGCACCTGCTCGGCGCGGAACTCCTGCGAGTCGCCGGACACGTCGGCGGTCACGACGGCCTCGCCTCCCGTGCCGCGGGAGACCCGGGTGGGCACCACGCGGCGGACGACGCGGATGCCTTCGTCGGCGAACGCCTCCTGAAGCGCCTTGGACACCTCCGGCTCCTCCTTCGAGGCGAGCCGGGACCGCACCAGCAGCGTGACCTGCGAGCCGAGGCGAGCGAACAGCTGCGCCTGCTCCAGGGCGACGTAGCCGCCGCCGAGCACCAGCAACGACTCAGGAACCTCAGCGAGTTCCATTGCCGTGGTCGAGGTCAGGTACCCGGTCTCCTCCAGGCCGTCGATCGGCGGAGCCCACGGGCGAGAACCAGTCGCGACCAGGAAGTGGTCGGCCTCGATGGTCTCGACCGTCCCGTCGCCGGCGATGATCTCCAGTACCGGGGCGTCTGGGCCGCCGGCGAACGATGCATCGCCGCGGCGGACCTGCCAGCCGTAGGAGTCGGCGACGTCGGCGTACTTCTCGCCGCGCAGCGACTCGACCAGCGCCTGCTTCCCGGCGATCAGCGCAGGCATGTCCACTGTCTCAGCCGTCGCCGCGATCCCCGGGAACCGGCCTGAAGCGTCGGCGGCGACGTGACGGGTGTCGGCAGCGGCGATGAGGGCCTTCGACGGCACGCAGCCGGTGTTCACGCAGGTGCCGCCGAGCGTCCCGCGCTCGATCATCACCACCGACTTGCCGAGCGTGGTCGCACGGATGGCGGCGGCGAATGCTCCGCCTCCGGATCCGATGATGGCGAGGTCGTACTTGGTAGGCATCGCTGCTCCTGTCAGTCCTTGGCGTTCTGCTCTGTCTCAGCCATACTGGACCTTCCAGTGCAGGGGAAGGTCAAGCCTGCTCCTGCCGAACGATCGGAGGCCGCGATGCGCATCGGAGAACTCGCCGAACGCGCGGGCACCACGGCGAAGACGCTCCGCTTCTACGAGGGGCAGGGGCTGCTTCCGCCGGCCGAGCGCACGCAGTCCGGCTATCGCGACTACGCACCCGAGACGGTCGCCCGGATCGACTTCGTCCACCGCGGCCAGGCCGCGGGCCTCACCCTCGCCCAGATCCGCCAGATCCTCGACATCCGCGACGGCGGCCATGCGCCCTGCGAGCACGTGCGCGACCTGCTTGACGTGCGCCTCGCTGAGATCGAGCAGCAGATCGCGCAGCTCTCCGTGCTGCGCGACACTATCGCGGACCTCAGACAGGACGCCGCGCACCCGGACCCTGAAACGTGCAGCACCGATCAAGTGTGTAGGTACTTGTAGACGACGGTAGCCAATGACTCCAACGCTACAACCCCGATATGCGCTAGCGCATGTCGATGACACCGGTGCCGATCTCGATGCGGCTGGTCTTGGCGCCGATCGCCGACAGTAGCGGGAACGGCGACGCCAGCTGCCGCGCGAAGTGATGCACCCGGAAGTACGCGCCGTCGGCGCCCAGTTCCTCGGCCGCCACGGCGAGGTCGATCGACTGCAGCAATGTGTCGGCGGCCGTGCGGACCTGCGATCCGGGCGACTCCGACCAGTGACCGAACGACAGGAAACCGATCTTCTTCATGATCGGTAAATGAAACCACGGTCCGGATTGTTCCCACCCCGAGGGCGAGGAGTACCGGTACCGCAGGTCAGTCGCGGACGTCCACCGGCGTCTGGGTTCGTACGTCCGTCGTCACGACCTGGCCCTCACGCCGGTTCCGGGCCGCATCTGCCAGGGACGTGATGAACTGCTCGGCCGCCCACCGGAGGGCCTCACGGTCCTCGGGGAGTGTGGTCTGTTCGTATCCGGTGAGGACGAAGTTGGCCCAGCTCGAGTAGCGATGGGCGGCGACCCGGTCGTGGAGAAGCTCCATGGCGATGTCGAAGACCACGTCGTATCGGGAACGATCGGCGGCCTCCTGCACCTTGCCGACGTCCGGATCCATCGCCGCCCAGGTGCGGATCGCGGCTTCTGCGTCGTGAGGGAGCGACACCGCGAACTCGATGAGGTCGACCATCCGGCGTAGTGGGTCGGGTTCGGCCCGGGCGGCCGCGACCTCCACCTCGGTGCGTGATGCGAGCCAGTGTTCGATGAGCTGGTTGGTGTAGTCCGACCAGTTCTTGAAGAAGTGATAAAACGAGCCGCTCGTCACCCCGAGCCGGTTGCACACCTCGGACAGCTTCAATGCGCTGTATCCGGAATCGGCGAGGACGGCGAGGCCAGTCTCCAGATACAGCTCCCGGGTTGTCGTGGCTCCCATGCGGCAACGGTATCCAAGAACTCGGCGGGAGGTATGGCGGCGTTGTGCCGTGTTTCGCGTGGACTGGCACGAAGATGCGCAATGGGCCGGGACCCCGGACGAGGATCGCCCGTCGACGTGGTCCCGGCCCATCAGCCGGAGATGTATTCGATTGTCCGTTGCGCGAGGGCTTTTACGGAGCCCAGGTGCGCGGTGCGGCTTCGTCCTCGGCGGCGGGGGTCGAGGCGACGCGGTAGGCGCGGTTGACCGCGGAGACCACGGCACGCAGGCTTGCGGTGGTGATCGACGACGCCACGCCGACACCCCAAACGGTCTCGCCGTTGACCTCGGTCTCCACGTACGCCGCCGCGCTGGCGTCGCCGCCCGCGGTCAGGGCGTGCTCGCTGTAGTCCAGGACGCGGACGTCGTAGCCGACGGTGCCCAGGGCGTCGACGAAGGCGGCCAGCGGACCGTTGCCCGAGCCGGTGATCTCCCGCTCGTTGCCCTCGATCTTCACCACGGCGGTGATGTGGTCCTCGCCGCCGTCGACCTCGGCCGCGTCGACCTTCTGGCGGATGCGCTCCAGCGGCCAGACCGGGTGCAGGTAGTTCTGGGCGAACACATCCCACATCTCCTTGGGATTGACCTCGCCGCCCTCGCCGTCGGTGATCTTCTGGATCTCGCGGCTGAACTCGATCTGCAGACGACGCGGCAGGTTCATGCCGTGGTCGGCCTTCATGATGTAGGCGACGCCGCCCTTGCCGGACTGGCTGTTCACGCGGATGACGGCCTCGTAGCTGCGGCCGACGTCCTTCGGGTCGATCGGCAGATACGGTACGGCCCAGACGATGTCGTCGACGTCGGAGTCGGCGTCGTCGGCGTCGTACTTCATCTGGTCCAGGCCCTTGTTGATGGCGTCCTGATGGCTGCCGGAGAAGGCGGTGAAGACCAGGTCGCCGCCGTACGGGTGACGCTCGGGGACGTTCAGCTGGTTGCAGTACTCGACGGTGCGACGGATCTCGTCGATGTCGGAGAAGCTGATCTGCGGGTCGACGCCGCGGCTGAACATGTTCATGCCCAGGGTCACCAGGCAGACGTTGCCGGTGCGCTCACCGTTGCCGAACAGACAGCCCTCGATGCGGTCGGCACCGGCCTGGAAGCCCAATTCGGCTGCGGCGACACCGGTTCCGCGGTCGTTGTGCGGGTGCAGGCTCAGGATGATCGAGTCGCGGCGGGCCAGGTTGCGGTGCATCCACTCGATCGAGTCCGCGTAGACGTTCGGCGTGGCCATCTCGACGGTCGCGGGCAGGTTGACGATCATCGGCTTCTCGGGGGTGGGGGCGATGATCTCGGTGACCGCGTCGACGACCTCCTTGGCGAAGCTCAGCTCGGTGCCCGTGTAGGACTCCGGCGAGTACTCGTAGCGCCAGTTGGTGTCGGGGTAGTTCTTCTCCACCTCGAGCACCTTGTGGGCGGCGTCGGTGGCGATCTTGACGATGGCCGGCTTGTCGGCACGGAAGACCACCCGGCGCTGCAGCACCGAGGTGGAGTTGTAGAAGTGCACGATCACGTTCGCGGCACCGCGGCAGGCCTCGAAGGTGCGCTCGATCAGTTCCTCGCGACACTGCGTCAGGACCTGGATGGTGACGTCGTCGGGGATCGCGTTGTCCTCGATGATCTCGCGGACGAAGTCGTAGTCGGTCTGGCTCGCCGACGGGAAGCCGACCTCGATCTCCTTGTAGCCCATGCGGACCAGCAGGTCGAACATGCGACGCTTGCGCGCCGGGCTCATCGGATCGATCAGTGCCTGGTTGCCGTCACGCAGGTCGACCGCACACCACAGCGGGGCCTTGGTGATGACCTTGTCGGGCCAGGTGCGGTCGGGCAGCGAGATCGTCTCGACCTCGTCGGCGAACTGACGGTAGCGGTGAACCGGCATCGCGGAGTTGCGCTGCGGATTCCATACGGGCTGGTCGGCGGGAATCGGGCCGTTCGGCTCGACGATTCGGCTGGCGCCGGAGGTGAAGGTGTCTGCTGGTGCCATGAGTGGTCATTCTCCGTGTCTGGAAGGAAAGTGACCGGCGCGTGATTGGGCCCCGCGACGGAGGGCCGGTCGTGTCAGACCCCGCCGCGGCAACCGAGAAGGAGTGCGCGCTGCATGCGCTCGACTGTACTCCTCAGTGCTATCGAGACCAAAGGTGCAGGTGGAAGCCTATTCCTGGTCCGTCGGTCGGTGGCAGGCGGGGCCCGCATCAGCGGTCCTCGTCGGGGCCGAGGACCTCGTCGTCGAACCTCTCGCGCGCGGCGTCGATGGCCGGCAGATGCGTCGACGCCCACTCCAGGAGTCCGTCGATCGGTTCGCGAACGGTCTTGCCCAGCGGCGTGATCCGGTACTCGACGGAGACCGGTCGTGTGCTGAGCATGCGGCGTTCGATGATGCCGTTTCGCTCGAGGCGGCGCAGCGTGCTGGTGAGCGACTTCTGCGACACCGCCGGGATGGCGCGGCGCAGTTCGTTGAACCGAGACGGCGCCTCACACAGTTCGTTCAACACGCTCAGGGACCATTTGTCCAGGACCTGACCCAGCAACTCCCGGGACGCGGCGTCGATCCTCAGTTCGTGTTCGCCTCTCGGCGAGGGCGGTGCGGCTGCAGGGGTATCGGGCATGAGACCTGGTTTCGTTGAAGTAACCGAACGGAACCAAGTATACAAGCGATACCTACAAAGACCAGGAGGAACTCATGTCCGTCACGCTCTCCAGCCCCGAAGGCATGCTGCCGAACGCCCCGTACCACCACGTTGCGGTGGGAACCGGCACCCGACACGTGTACCTCGCCGGACAGGTGGCTCACACCGGTGACGGATCGCCGATCCCGGCCGACCTCGCTGGGCAGGTCGCCCAGGCGCTGCGGAACGTCGCCCGCGGCTTGCGCGGCGCAGGCGCGGATTTCGGCGACGTCGTGCGTCTGACGGTGTACGTGACCGACTGGGAACCGGCGAAGATCGGGGACTTCATGGCCGGGATCGAAGCCGTGGCCGACGAGGTGGGACTGCCCACGCCGATGCCGCCGGCCACGCTGATCGGCGTGCAGGCGCTGTACGAACCGGAGGTGCTGGTCGAGATCGAGGCGACCGCCATCGTGAACTGACCCCTCCGCGCCCCCTCTTCGGGGGGTGCCGTGCAGGGGCGGTCCCGGTGAAGCTATGACATGCATCTCACCAGGAGCCGCGAGTGACCGAACTCATTCCCACGCCCGGAGGGGTGTACGGGCTTCGCGCCCGGTCTTCGACAGAGCCGCTCAACCGCGACGCGGCCGCCTGCACAGAAGGACGACGCCAGTGACCACGATCCCCGCCGATCCGCCTCGCGCTGACTTACCGCCCGACCCCCAGACGCCGCCCGACGCGAAGCCCACCAGCCTCCGACGCGTCGCGGCCGCCAGCTCGATCGGCACGACCATCGAGTTCTACGACTTCTTCATCTACGGCACCGCGGCCGCGCTGGTGTTCCCGACGGTGTTCTTCCCGGCAGCCGACGAGGTGACCGGCACGATCGCATCCTTTGCGACCTTCGCCGTGGCGTTCTTCGCACGCCCGGTCGGCGCCATGCTGTTCGGGCACTTCGGTGACCGGATCGGCCGCAAGCGGACGCTTGTGTGGACGCTGCTGATCATGGGCGTCGCGACCGTGGCGATCGGACTCCTCCCGGGGTACGAGACCGGAGTCTTCGGCATCGCCGAATCGGGCATCGGGATCGCGGCTCCCATCGCCCTCGTCGTACTGCGATTCCTGCAGGGCTTCGCGGTGGGCGGTGAATGGGCCGGCGCGACGCTGCTCACGGCCGAATACGCACCTCCCGGAAAACGTGGTCTGTACGCGATGTTCCCGCAGCTCGGACCGGCGTTCGCATTCTTCCTGTCGAGTTTGACGTTCCTCATCGCCACGCTGACCCTCGGCGAGACGAGCTCGGCCTTCCTCGACTACGGCTGGCGTATCCCCTTCATCCTGTCGTTCGCTCTCGTCGCAGTCGGCCTCTGGGTGCGGCTCGCCGTCGCGGAGACCCCGGTCTTCCAGGAAGCCCAGCGCCGCAAGGCACTTCAGTCCGAGGCCGCAGACGGGCCCGCACTGCCCTTCATGGATGCCTTCCGATACCAGTGGAAAGAGATCCTCATCGCCGGCGGTGCGCTGGCGAGCCTGTTCTCCCTCTTCTACATGGGCACGGCCTTCCTCACGAACTACGGCACCAAGAGCCTCGACCTGTCCCGCACGTTCGTGCTGAGCGCGGGCATGATCGCCGCGATCGTCTTCGGCCTGTCGACCGCGGCGTCGGCGATGTGGTCCGACCGGGTCGGTCGACGTCGGGTCATCCTGACCTCGTGCATCATCGCCATCCCGTGGGCGCTGGTCCTGTTCCCGATCCTCGAGATCGGCGGCGGCTTCGCCTTCGTCGTCGGCCTGATCGGAACCCTGCTGATCTTCGGCATCGCCTACGGCCCGGCGGGTGCGCTGCTCCCCGAACTGTTCGAGGCGCGCTACCGCTACACCGGTGCCGGCATGGGCTACAACCTCGCCGGGATCTTCGGCGGAGCAATCCCGCCGCTGATCGCCGCCCCGCTGATCGCCGGACCCGGTGCGATCTGGGTGGGTGTCCTGCTCGCCGGCCTGTCCGCGATCAGTGTGGTCTGCACGATCCTGATCGTGGAGACCAAGGACAAGGCCATGCGCGCCGAGGCCGAGCGGACCGAACAGGAACCCGAGCTCGTCGGCTGAAGTCCCTGAGGCCGAATCGGATACACGGCCGCAGTACGACGACGTCCCCGTCGCGATCATCGATCGCGGCGGGGACGTTTCACGCGTCGGGCGCGGTGAACGCGGGCCGTCCCCACCGTCCGGCGAACGCGACCTCGTCGAGCGTCAGGCGGGTCCGCGGGCGCTCGTCGCGGTCGCGGATGTCCTCGGGCAACGACGCGGTGTCCTCGACGAGTGCGCCGATCCCCAGGAGTACGAGAGGCCGCTTGTCGGCGGGGATGTCGAAGGCCGCGGTCGCGGCGGCGGCGTCGAAGCCGGCCATCGGGTGGCCGTTGAAGCCGAGTGCCTCGGCCTGCAGGATCATCTGCGATACGGCGAGACCAACGTCGACCGCCGCGTATGTGTGTTCCTTCGGGTCGTCGGGACGATCCGTGGTGCACACCAGCACCAACGCGGCCGCCCGCGGTGCCCAGCCCGAGTTCCCCCGGGTCAGGACGCCGGTGAGGGCGTCGAAGGTGGCGTCTCCGCGTCGGCCGACGACAAACCGGACCGGCTGCATGCGCCCCCAGGTGGGTGCCCACCGCCCGGCGTCGACGATGGTCGTGAGGTTCGCGACGGAGATGGTGGCGGCGGGGTCGTAACCCCGCGCGCTCCATCGTCCTTCGATCAGTTCATGCACTTGGTCGAGGGTAGCGGCGAACCCTCCTGCGGTTCGTCGGTCACGGTCCGGGCATCGGCAGTCCAGGGCGTCAGCGGCTTGCGCATCGCGAAGAACACCCCGATGCCGAGAACGGTCATCGAGATCCCGATCGCGAGCGACGCCGCGTGCATGCCGTCGACGTAGGCCTGGCGGGCCGCGGTCGCGAGTCCGTCGCCCGGCGTACCCATCTCGAGGGCGCGATGGAGCGTCTCACCGAGTGTGTCGCCGAACGACCAGCCGTCGCGATGTCCGCGGAACACCAGCGTGGCAAGCGAACCGAACAGGGCGAGTCCGAGCGCGTTGCCGAGTTCGAAGCTTGTTTCCGAGATCCCCGACGCCGAGCCCGACCGCTCCGGTGGGACCGCGCCCACGACGACGACCGACACCAGGCTGAACTGGATGCCGTAACCGATACCGGCGATGAACGTGAAGACGAGGTACACCCAGATCGGCGACGACGTGGTCAGCGCGAGCAAACCGAAGTTGCCGGCCGCCGCCAGCACGATCGACCCGAGGAACGCCGCGCGGGTGCCGACCACCGTAGCGATCCGGGAGGCGCCGATCGAGAACACCGCCACCGCGACCGCCATCGGGAGTCCGGCCACCGCCGCGGCAAGGACGTCATGCCCCATCACCGACTGCAGGTAGACACCGGTCAGATAGGACATCCCGCCGAGGGCCATCATGCCGACGAGCGCCACCGAGATCGCGCCGACGTAGTGGGCGTTCCGGAACAGCTTGAGGTCGAGAAGTGGTGCCGCGGAGTTGCGTTGCTGGACCACGAAGCCGGCGAGCAGTGCCAGGCCGGCGAGCCCGATGACGATGACGCCCGCGTCGGCGCCGTCGCTCGCGATGGTCTTCACCGCGTAGACGACGGGCAGGATGCCGGCCATCGACAGCACGACGCCGAGCACGTCGAACCGTGCGGTCGAGGGTGCCTTGTACTCGGGGATGAGTCGGGGGCCGAGGATGAGGAGGGCGGCCAGCACCGGCACGTTGATGAGGAAGGCCGAGCCCCACCAGAAGTGGTGCAGCAGCACGCCGCCGATGACCGGGCCGACCGCGGCGCCACCGGCGAAGGCTGCCGTCCAGACGCCGATGGCGCGGCCGCGCTCCCGGTCGTCGGAGAACATGTTGGCGATCAGCGACAGGCTCGACGGCATCAGCGTCGCCCCGCCGACACCCATCAGGGCGCGAGCGGCGATGAGGATTCCGGCCGTGGGTGCGAAGGCGGCGAGGATCGACGCCGCGCCGAACACCGCGGCTCCGGCGAGCAGGATGCGACGCCGTCCGATGCGGTCGCCGAGATTGCCCATCGTGATCAGCAGGCCGGCGATCAGGAAGCCGTAGATGTCCAGGATCCACAGTTGCTGGGCCGCCGACGGCGCGAGCGCGTCGGTGATCGAGGGGATCGCGAGATAGAGGACGGAGACGTCCATCGACACCAGGAACACGGGCAGCGTGAGCACCGCGAGTCCCAGCCAGGTTCGTCGGTCGGCGGTACCCGGAAGTTGCCGATCCGACGGGCCGAGGCGGGTGGACACGATGTGCTCCTCGATGGTTTCGCAGATGGGGTTTCGACAAGGTTCGTCGCAGCGGTCCTCATCTGCTCGTCCAGCGAGGGCGCGTACGGTGTACGCGGGCAAGCGTACGCCAGGTGAGTACGCTGTACGCAATCCGTTTATTCCCGCGGAGGACCAGGAGGGGCGAGCAGGTGACATCTGGCACGACCAAGTTGTCGCCGGCGGTCATCGTCGACGCCGCGATCGGGATCGCCGACGCCCGGGGACTGAACGGTCTCTCGATGCGGCGGGTCGCCGACGAGCTCGGGGTCGGGGCGATGTCGCTCTACCGGCACGTCGCCGATAAGGAGGCCCTCCTGCTGGCGATGTCAGAAGAGGTCACGCAGCGCTATCCCTACCCCTACGAGGACGCGCCGTCGTGGCAGGAGCGGGTCCGGATCGCCGTCGACGTCGACTGGGAGCTGTACCGGCGTCACCCCTGGGTGGTGCTGGCCTATTCGTCACCTCGGCTCAGTTACGGCGAGGCCTCGCTGGAATGTCTCGACTGGCTGTCCGCGGGTTTCCTGGAACTCGGTGTCGGCATCGAACGTGCCACCGACATGGCGCTGACGGTGTGGAGCTTCGTCCACGGCGTCGCGCTGATGGCCGTCGGCGACAAGCTGATCGACGATCAGGTCCAAGGCGACTCCGAGGCGTCGTCGGTCCGGCTCTCCGACGTGATCGCCGGACGGTCCGACGCCGCGGTGCCCGAACACCTCGCCCGTCTCGCCGGACGCCCCGACGCCGCACACCTGTTGGACCCGCGCGCCCGGCTCGACGCCGGGATCGGTTATCTCTGTGCGGGTTTCGAGGCCTCCGCGCACTGAGCCGCCGGAACCGCGGTCACATCGCGTGCGGGAACACCGTCAGCATGTGCGCGCCGAACCACGAACTGCCGACGACGATCGGAACGACGACGAGGCCGGCGATCACCGGCCGCGCCCGGGCGAGAGCCATCGCGAGCGGGATGAGAAGGACGAAGGCGGGCAACAGGAGTCGCGGTCTGCTCATCATCAGGCCGCTCGACAGCACGATCTGGGCGACGAGCAGCGAACCGAACAGCAACACCGGCCAGGGCAGCCGCGCCCAGACCGCCACACCGAGCATCACCAGGGTGCTCAGTACGATCCACGACGTCGCGGTCGGGGCCACCTCGGCGGAATTGACCAGCTGCTCGTTGACGAAGTTGAATGCGGCCACACCCCAGTCGAACTCGGTGTCCCAGCCCTCGGTCTGGATGCGGAACCATCCCGTCGGCGAACCGGTGTGGGCCCAGACGACGCCCAGATAGGTGAGGTATCCCAGCGGACTGAGGACGATCGCAGCGGCGGCACGCGCACGGTCCGCGCCGGTGACCTCGGTGGAGCTGCGGCCGGTCCACAGGGACACCAGCGCGGCGAGGACCACCACGCCGATGACGACCGCGGCGGTCGGCCGGCAGAACCCGCAGAGGCCCGCCATCACCCCGGCCAGCAGCCAGCGTTTCTCGAGGATTCCGATGAGTGCCCACGTGGCGAGGGCACAGAACATCGCCTCGGTGTAGGCCATGTTGAGCACGATCGACATCGGGGTCGCCGCGAAGAGCACCACCAGGAACAGTCCGGTGGCGCGCTCGGGGGCGGGGCCGATGGGGGAGCGACGGGACATCAGCCGCGCGCACACCATGCCGAGCCGGGCCGCGCCGACCGCGGCGATGCATCCGAGAACGAGATTGAGGGTCAGCGCCGCACCGAACGGCGTCACACCGGGCAGCTTCGCCAGGAACCCGACCAGGTACGGGTACCCGGGGAAGAAGGCATATGCGGTGTCGGCGGTGTGGATTCCGCGCGCATCGGTCAGGCTCGCCGGCACCCCGTCGTATCCGTGGGTGGCGATCGCCAGCATCCACTGCCCGTCCCACACGGTGAGCGCCTTGCTGAGCGTGATGTCGCGCAGGTCCGCGAACCGTGCGAGCGTGAGGATTCCGATCGCGCGGATGACCAGATAGACGACGAGGGCGTCGAGGCACCAGCGGTACCGGCGGACCCAGTCGGCGAACGGGGGTCCCGGGTCGGCGGGGCGTCGGGCCGGCGTCGAGCCGCCCGGAGAGATCGGCCGGCCGTCGACTCCACCCGTGCCCGGGTCGGGGTCGGGACGACGGCCCGGATCGTCGACGTCGGTAGGGGTGGCCACCCGTGGAATCCTAGGTCGTCGCGGACGACCACCGGCGACGTGCCGTGTGCGACGGATCACAGAACGTCGGTGACCAGGTCAGAGCTGCAACCTGCTGCCCGGTAAGGTTGTCCGAAGCAAGCTGACGTCTATCGAACCGGCGCACGAGCCGGCGGGAGGTAACTCGACGTGGCCCTCGTGGTGCAGAAGTACGGCGGATCCTCGGTCGCAACGGCCGAACGCATCCGTCGCGTTGCCGAGCGCATCGTCGAGACGAAGAAACAGGGCAACGACGTTGTCGTCGTCGTCTCGGCGATGGGCGACACAACGGACGAACTGCTCGACCTCGCCCAGCAGGTCAACCCGGCGCCCCCGGCGCGCGAGATGGACATGCTCCTGACCTCGGGTGAGCGCATCTCCAACGCGCTGGTGGCGATGGCCATCAGTTCGCTTGGTGCACATGCTCAGTCGTTCACCGGCTCACAGGCCGGCGTCATCACGACGAGCTCACATGGCAAGGCCAAGATCATCGACGTCACGCCGGGACGCGTTCGCAGCGCACTCGACGAGGGCAAGATCGTGCTGGTCGCCGGGTTCCAGGGTGTCTCGCAGGACACCAAGGACATCACCACCCTCGGCCGCGGAGGCTCCGACACCACCGCCGTCGCGCTGGCAGCGGCCCTCGAGGCCGACGTCTGCGAGATCTACACCGACGTCGACGGCGTGTACTCCGCCGACCCGCGCATCGTCCCCGACGCCCGCCGCCTCGACAAGGTCTCCTTCGAGGAGATGCTCGAGCTCGCGGCCTGCGGCGCGAAGGTCCTGATGCTGCGGTGCGTGGAATACGCCCGCCGGTACAACGTTCCCGTTCACGTGCGCTCGTCGTACTCGACCAAACCCGGCACCGTGGTGACCGGATCGATGGAGGACATTCCCGTGGAAGAAGCCATTCTCACCGGCGTCGCACACGATCGCAGCGAAGCCAAGATCACCGTCGTGGGTCTCGACGACAAGCCGGGCTACGCCGCCAAGGTGTTCCGTGCCGTCGCCGACGCCGAGATCAACATCGACATGGTGTTGCAGAACATCTCGAAAGTCGACACCGGCAAGACCGACATCACCTTCACCCTGCCGCGCGAGCTCGGCCCGCTTGGTGTCGAGAAGCTCACCAAGCTGCGCGAGGAGATCGGCTTCACCGAACTGCTGTACGACGACCACATCGGCAAGGTCTCCCTCGTCGGCGCCGGCATGAAGTCGCACCCGGGCGTCACCGCCACCTTCTGTGAGGCCTTGAGCGAGGCCGGCGTGAACATCGAGCTGATCTCCACCTCGGAGATCCGCATCTCGGTGCTGTGCCGCGACACCGAACTCGACGACGCCGTGCGCGCACTGCACGCCGCCTTCGATCTCGGTGGCGAAGAAGAAGCCGTCGTCTACGCAGGAACGGGTCGCTGATCATGGGTGTACGTATCGGAGTCGTCGGCGCGACCGGTCAGGTCGGTGCCGTCATGCGAACCCTCCTGGAAGAGCGCAACTTCCCGGCCGACGAGGTGCGCTTCTTCGCATCGCCGCGGTCGGCGGGCAAGAAGCTGCCGTGGGGTGACGGGGAGATCGTGGTGGAGGACGCGGCCACCGCCGATCCCGCCGGTCTCGACATCGCCCTGTTCTCCGCGGGCGCCACGATGTCCCGCGAGCAGGCGCCGCGGTTCGCCGCCGCCGGTGTCACCGTGATCGACAACTCGTCGGCGTGGCGCAAGGATCCCGATGTGCCGCTGGTGGTCTCGGAGGTCAACGGGGAGCTGGCGAAGAACCCGCCCAAGGGCATCATCGCCAACCCCAACTGCACCACCATGGCAGCCATGCCGGTGCTCAAGCCGCTGCACGACGAAGCCGGACTGCAGCGTCTGATCATCTCGAGCTACCAGGCGGTCTCCGGTAGCGGTCTGGCCGGCGTCGAGGAACTCGCCGGACAGGTGCGCGCCGTCGTCGGCGACGCCGAGAAGCTGGTCCACGACGGCTCGGCCGTCGACTTCCCGGCCCCGAACAAGTACGTCGCACCCATTGCGTTCAACGTTGTGGCACTTGCCGGTTCGCTCGTCGACGACGGCACCGGCGAGACCGACGAGGATCAGAAGCTGCGCAACGAGTCGCGCAGGATCCTCGGTCTCCCCGAGCTTCTCGTCAGCGGAACCTGCGTGCGTGTGCCCGTGTTCACCGGACACTCGCTGTCGATCAACGCGGAATTCGCCGAGCCGCTGTCGGTTGCTCGTGCCCAGGAGATCCTCGGTGCCGCAGCCGGAGTCGAGCTCACCGACGTGCCGACGCCGCTCGCCGCGGCCGGCAAGGACAACTCGCTCGTGGGTCGTATCCGCCAGGATCCGGGTGTCCCGGACGGTCGCGGCCTCGCGCTGTTCGTCTCGGGTGACAACCTCCGAAAGGGCGCTGCTCTCAACACCATTCAGATCGCCGAGCTGCTGGTCTAGTTGTACTGACCCGGAACGTTAGGTACAGAGTTCGGCGAGTCGACGTGACATAGGGAAGACCTCCGAGTGAGGTGTGGAGCTGTCTAAGAACCGCTCCTCAACCCGGAGGTCTTCATGTCCCACCGTAATTCACCGCTGTCCCCGACTGGCCGGTTGCGTCTGGCTCGGTGTGTTGTGGACGACCGGTGGCCACTGCGCCGCGCAGCTGACCGGTTCAACGTGTCAGTCACCACGGCCAAGCGATGGGCGGATCGCTACCGCGACCACGGGCCGGCCGGAATGGGTGATCGGTCCAGCCGGCCCCGATCGTGTCCGCATCGCACCAGCCGGCGCCGGGAACGCCGGGTCGTCGGGTTACGCGTCTCCCGCCGCTGGGGGCCAGCCCGGATCGGATACCACCTGGGGTTGAACGTCTCCACGGTGCACCGCATCCTCACCCGCTACGGCTGCCTACGACTGTCGTGGATCGACCCGGCAACCGGGGCGCCGGTACGTGCCCGCAGACGCGAGATTCGCCGGTACGAACACCAAGCGCCCGGAGACTTGATCCACGTCGACATCAAAAAGCTCGGCAGAATCCCCGACGGCGGTGGACATCGCGTACACGGCCGCGCCCAGGGCACCCGCAACTCCAGTGCCCACCGCGAGCCTGGACGAACCCGCAAAGTTGCTGGCCGCCCCAACCTGGGGTACGCGTATCTGCATCACGCCGTCGACGACCACTCCCGCTACGCCTACTCCGAGATCCTCGCTGATGAGAAGAAGGAAACCGCGACCGCGTTCATGACTCGGGCGTTGGCGCACTTCGCCTCGATCGGTGTCACCACCGCGCGAGTGATGACCGACAACGGGTCGTGTTACCGGTCCCGCATATTTCGGGACTTGTTGCACGACAACAAGATCAAGCACAAGTGGACCAGACCGTACCGGCCGCAAACCAACGGCAAGGTCGAACGATTCAACCGGACCCTGCAGGAGGAATGGGCCTACGCCCGTCCCTACCTCAGTGAAACCGAACGCGTCGCGGCCTTCCCCGAGTTCCTTCGCATCTACAATCACGAACGCGGCCACACCGCACTCCGAGGCAACTCACCCGCCGACCACGTACCCAACCTGTCGGGTCAGTACATCTAGTCGGCCTTCGAGGCTCGCACCTCAGGCAGCGAGGGGGAGACGGCTGCCGCCGCCTCGGTGATGATCTCTCGCATCGACGCCTCCGCGGCCTTCGGGTCGCGGAGGCGTATTGCTCTCGCCACGTCGTCGTGCAGTGCGATCGCGGCCGGGTTCGGGGTCGGCGGCATCATCCCGTGATGGGTTCGACCGGCGAGCACCTCGCCGACGACGTCGGCCAGCGACCGGAACATCTCGTTGCCGCTCGCCTCGAGCAGGGTGCGGTGAAAGACCTTGTCGGCCAGCAGGTACGACTCGAGGTCGCCGGTCCGTCCGTGGACGGACATGTCCGACACCGCGGCCGCGAGGATGCGGCAGTGGTGCTCGTTCGCTCGTTCCGCCGCCAGCGCGGCCGCCACGGGCTCGAATCCGCGTCGTAGCTCCGACAGGGTCGCGAGAAACTCCGCACGGTCCGCGCCGTCGAGACGCCACCGGATCAGTCGCGGGTCGAACACGCTCCACCTGGTGCGCGGCTGGATGGTGATGCCGACCCGGCGCCGCGACTCGACGAGTCCCATCGATTCGAGGACCTTGATCACCTCGCGTGCCACGGTCCGCGACACCCCGTGCTCGGTGCAGATGGCGTCGAGCGTCAGCACGCTGCCCGCCGGCTGTGCCCCCGAGACGATGCGCCTACCGATGGCGGCAAGGGTCTCGTCGTGGCGCTCTGTGGTCCCACCTGTGCTCCGACTCACGATTTCATCTTCTCATTAACGGCCTCTGGCGTAAATGTGCGTACTTAACGCGCGAGGGACTTGCATAAGTATGACTATTGAGGCAGTCTCCGTGATCAGCAGCACAGCGATGTGGAGGAGTTGGCATGCGATCACCGGTGGTCGTTATGGGTGTGTCCGGGTCGGGGAAGTCGACAGTGGGGGCCGCGTTGGCGCAGCGTCTACGCGTTCCGTTCGCGGACGCCGACGACTTCCACTCGGCGGAGAACATCGCCAAGATGTCGGCCGGTCAGCCGCTCGACGACGACGACCGTCGTCCGTGGCTGGAATCCATCGGGGTCTGGCTGGCCGAACACGGTGACGGTGGGGTGATGAGCTGTTCCGCGCTCAAGCACGAGTACCGCGACCGTCTCCGGGGGCACGAGCCGTCGGTGCTGTTCGCGCACCTCGCCGGCTCGGTCGAGGTCATCGCCCGCCGCCAGGCATCGCGGCCGGGGCACTTCATGCCGACAGCGTTGCTGCGATCCCAATTCGAGACCCTCGAACCCCTGACATCCGCTGAGCGCGGCCTGACCGTCGACGTGGACCAGAGCGTGGACGCCATCGTCGACGAGCTGGTCGCGTCGCTCCCCAACGGCGAGGAGAACTGAACATGTTGTCGACCACCACGATCCTCGCCGCGAGTGCGGATCTGCCCGAGCCGGTCGCGCCGGGTTGGCAGCTCGTCGTCGCGGCGCTGGCCGGTATCGCGGTCATCGTCGTGGCGATCACCGTCGCCAAGGTCCATCCGTTCCTCGCGCTGGTCGGCGGCGGTGCCACGGTCGGCATCGTCGCGGGTGAGTCGGTCCCGACGGTCCTGGAGTCCTTCACCACCGGATTCGGTTCCACCGCAGCCGGTGTGGGCATCCTGATCGCGCTCGGGGCGATGTTCGCGAAGCTGCTCGCCGACTCCGGAGGCGCCGACGAGATCGTGGACACGATCGTCGGGCATGCCTCCCCGCGCATGCTGCCGTGGGCGATGGCGCTCGTCGGCGCGATCATCGGACTGCCGATGTTCTTCGAGATCGGCCTCGTCCTTCTGATGCCGGTGATCTATCTGGTTGCCCGACGCTCGGGCCTGGGCCTGATCCCGATCGGCATCCCCGCGCTGGCAGGCCTCTCGGCCATGCACGGCTTCGTGCCACCGCACCCGGGCCCGCTCGTGGCGATCGACGCCCTCGGCGCCGACCTCGGCCTCACCCTCGCACTCGGTGTGGGCGTGGCGATCCCGACGATCATCGTCTCGGGCCCGCTGTTCGCCACCGTCGCCGGAAAGTGGGTGACGGTCGAGGCGCCACACACCTTCGACGTCGACCCCGACGACGGTCCGACCACCAAGAGGCCCTCCTTCGCCGTCACCATGTTCAGCGTCCTGCTGCCGGTCGTCCTGATGCTGGGCAAAGCGCTCGCCGAGATCTTCATCTCCGACGAGGACCAGCTCCTGCGTCGCGTTCTCGACATCCTCGGTACGCCGCTGATCGCCCTGCTCATCGCCGTCGTCGTCGCGATGTTCACCCTCGGCCGCGGCTCGGGGATGGACCGCGAGACGATCTCGAAGTGCACCGGTGCGGCGCTGCCCGCCATCGCCGGCATCCTGCTGATCGTCTCCGCCGGCGGCGGTTTCAAGCAAGTCCTCGTCGACACGGGAATCGGCACGCTCCTGGCCGACTGGGCCACCGGCGCGAACGTCCCGATCCTCGTCCTCGCCTGGGTGCTCGCCGCGCTGATCCGCCTGGCCACCGGCTCCGCGACCGTCGCGACGATCACCGCGTCGTCGCTGATGCTCGGACTCGTCGACGGATTGAGCTCGGGTGAGGTCTCGCTGGTCGTTCTCGCGATCGGTGCCGGCTCGGTCTTCCTGTCGCACGTCAACGATGCCGGCTTCTGGCTGGTCAAGGAGTACTTCGGCATGACCGTCGGCCAGACCTTCAAGACCTGGTCGATGATGGAGACCCTGCTCTCGGTGAGCGGCCTGGTCGTCGTGTTGGCACTCGGCCTGGTGATCTGACCGGGCTGACGCCGCCCGCTGAAAAGCGCCCCTGGGATCGACCCCCAGTAGCCGCGCCGGCGACATAGTGTCGTCGAGCCCGCGCTGAAGGGCGGATCCCGGGGGCGGTTTTCGGTGACGGCGCGGGTGGTCACAGCGCGGATGAGGACCCAGTCACCTGACTCAACTTACTGTGGGGTAGGTTACTCGCCCATGAAGCTGAAGTCGGGAATGAGCGTTGGGTCGCGCCGCAGGTCACGCCTGCGAAAGACCACGATTGCGGGTGCGGTGGCAGCGGCCTGTGCGGTTGCCGTGATCAGTCCGGCGCCGGACGCGAGTGCGTCCGATTTCTACACCCCGCCGGCATCCTTCGCCACCGAGCCCGGCTCGGTGATCCGGAGTCAGCAGATCCCGCTGCTCCTGCAGATCCCGGGTGCTCCCGGACAGTGGCCGGGTACGGCCCGCAAGGTCATGTACACCTCGACCTACCAGGACGGAAAGCCCGCGGCGGTCACCGGCACCGTCGTCGAGCCGACCGCGCCGTGGGCCGGGAAGGGTCCGCGCCCGACCGTCGTCGTCGGCCCGGGCACCATCGGTCAGGGTGACCAGTGCGCGGCGTCGAAGCTGATGAGCCTGCCGATGTCGATCGACATCACCAAGCCCAGCATCGGCGTCAACTACACCGCGCCGGAGATGTTCTACATGCTGCTCAACGGTGTTCGGGTGTTCGTCACCGACTACATCGGCATGGGCACCCCGGAAATCCACACCTACGTCAACCGCTCGGAGACCGGCCACGCCATGCTCGACGGCGCCCGGGCGGCGTTGCGCGCGTCGGGAGCCCCGGCCGACGCGCCGGTGGGATTCGCCGGCTACTCGCAGGGCGGTGGCGCGGCCGCTTCGGCGGCCGAACTCGCCGCGACCTACGCACCGGAACTGAACGTCCGTGCCAGTTACGCCGGTGCGCCGCCAGCCGACCTGGCGAAGGTCATCCCGGCCATCGACGGGAGCACCATTGCCGGGGCCATCGGCTTCGCCATCAACGGCCTCACCCAGCGGTACCCGCTGGTCGCCGACGTCGTGCAGCGGGAGACCAACTCCTCCGGAAAGGCTGCGCTGAAGCACATCTCGACCAGCTGCATCGGCGACATCATCCCCGCCTTCGGCTTCCAGCAGACGAAGAACTGGACCCGCACCGGCGAGACGCTCTCCTCGGTGATCGCACGGTCGCCGGTGGTGCAGAAGGTCGTCGGCGAACAGCGCATCGGTCGGCTGAAGCCGAACGCTCCCGTCTTCCTCGAAGGTGGCCTCCACGACGACGTGATCCCGTATGGCCAGGTTGCGCAGCTCGCCGCGGACTGGCGGGCCCAGGGCGCCGACGTCCGGTTCGTCACGAACCCGACGCCGCCGATCCTGACCAAGTCGATCGTCAACCACGTGGTCCCGATGCTCGGCACCTTCCTGCCCGGCATGGAGTTCGTCCTCGGCGAGTTCCGGAAGTAGTCGAAGCGCAGAACCACTCGACGCGGATCCACTCGACGCAGGACCACCCGAACCGCAGACAGGGTCCGCCGGCATCGCTCCGGCGGGCCCTGTTCGTACCGGTGGCCCGGATGGCAGGATCGAAGGATGACCGATCCGCACGGGCCGGGGGACCCCCACGATCGGGACCCCGAACGCATCCCGACTCAGGCAGAACTCGACGCCGAAGATCTCGCCGAGTTGGAACGATCGTCGCGCGACCGCGACCAGGCGGCGCTCTACCCGCCGCGGCCGGCCGACCCGGGCAGCCCGCCCGCGGCCCTGGCACTCCACGCCCGCGTCGTCTGGTGGGGTGCGGCGGTCATCGGACTGGTCCTGGCGGTATACGGCTTCTTCAACCTGAGCACCATCACCGACGACCTGCGGCAGCGCCTCCTCGAGGGGGTCGTGACCGACCCGGCCAACTCCGCACCGGAGGACCAGGTCGAGACGCTCGCCGGATTCTTCCCGCCGTTCATGCTGGTCATGATCGTCGTCGTCCTGGTGATCGAGTACCTCCTCCTCGTGGCCGCGGTGACCCACCACAGCCGCCACTGCCGCAACTTCTTCCTCGCTGCCGTGGTGGTCCACCTCCTCTGCATCCCGGTGGGCGTCGACCTCCTCTTCCGCTATCCCGACATCTCGTCGACGATGGTCGTCATCAGCTGGGTGCAGTTCGTACTGCTGGTGATCGCCGCCCTGCTCACCGCGCGCCGGTCGGTCAACATCTGGCTGCCGGAGTCGACCCGGATGAAGCCGACCCGCATGCTGCGCGGTCGCTGACACCGTGGAGTGTCGTATCGCTGCCGACACTCCACGGCCGGTTTGTAACGCCCGCCACCAGGCGGTTTGGTCGGAATGAATACGGGTACAGGCCGGTTGGAAAGAACGTTGGTTCTACGCAGCTGAACATCCACCCACCTGAACCCAGGAGGATCTCCGATGGCAATCGAACCCGTGTACACCATTTCGTCCAAGGCATCCGGCGGAGGACGCGACGGTGAGGTGGTCTCGGCCTCGGGCCAGATCGACCTCGACCTCCAACCGCCGAAGGAGATGGGTGGCAGCGGCGACGGTTCCAACCCGGAGGAGCTCTTCTCGGCCGGCTACGCGGCGTGCTTCCTCGGAGCACTCCGAGCGACGTCTGAGGCGGCAGGAAGCCCGGTGCCCGACGACTCCACCGTCAACGTGACTGTCGGCATCGGCAAAGACCCCGCCGACGGTGGCTTCGGACTGACCGTGGCGATCGATGTCTCGATCCCCGGCGTCGACGAGGCGAAGGCACAGGAGCTGGCGAACAAGGCGCATGAGTTCTGCCCGTACTCCAAGGCCACCCGCGGCAACATCGAGCAGAAGGTCACCGTCACCGTCTGACGCGTCGCCCGCCACCAGAACCAGTCGTTTCTTCCATCCGACGGGGCGTAGAACTCAGTCCGACACAGCCCTGCGGTAGCACCCCAGATATGACAAGAAAGGACGCTCTTGATCATGACCACCCCCATCACCAGCACCCTCACCGACGAGCAGCAGTCTGTGGCCGGTAAGGCCCTGCAGGACACCCTGGTCGACCTCATCGACCTCACCCTGATCGCCAAGCAGGCCCACTGGAACGTCGTCGGCAAGCAGTTCCGGTCGGTGCATCTCGACCTCGACGAGCTCGTCACCGTGGCCCGTGAGTTCACCGACGCCGCCGCCGAGCGCGCGACCGCCATCGGCGTCAGTCCGGACGGCCGTGCCGAGACCGTGGCCAAGACCGCCAACACCAAGGGCTTCGGCGAAGGCTGGACCAAGGACACCGAGGTCGTCGACGCCGTCGTGGCGAACCTGAAGGCGGTCATCGCCGGTCTCCGCGAGCGCATCGAGGTGACCGAGGAAGCCGACCCGGTGACGCAGGATCTGCTCATCTCGTTCGCGTCGAAACTCGAACAGCTGCACTGGATGTGGCAGGCGCAGTCCGCCTGACCAACCGGATGAGCCCTCAATCGGGGCCTCTCACAGCAACGGACCCCGCCACCGGCGGGGTCCGTTGTATTCGACTGTCTCGGTGGCTCTTCGACGAAGGCGTCAGTCGCCCGCCGGCTCGCCGGTCTTCGTGTCGGCCACCTCGGCAGCGGGCGTGGACACGCCCGCGTCGTCGTCGGCGTAGGAATCGCGGAAGGAGACACGCGGGGTCGACGCCGAGTGGTACAGCGCGATGCCGGTGAAGACGAGTGCGGCCAGGATGAAGATCGCCGAGGCCGCGATCGTGACGATGTGGACCACGGTGGCGTACACGCCGTCCAGCGGCCCGACCGCGACTGCTCCCGCGGCGGCGAGGACTGCACCCAGCAGGGCCCAGGCCGCCGAGCGAATCCACGGCGCCACCACCGATGCGTAGAAGAGACGCTGATAGATGGTGAGCGAGAACTCGTCCACCGCTGCCAGTCGGACCTCGTCATCGCCTGCGAGCTCGCGCAGCTCGCGCGCCAGTGCTGTCTGTCGTTGCAGGGTTGCGGACTCCCGTTCGCGGTAGCGCACGAATGCAGCCGCACCGAACGCCGACGCGAGAAGACCCAACCCGACCATCACACCCCAATAGTCCACGGCACACACGCTACAACGCGGTCCGACACCGCTCGTGAACCAGGTCACATGCCCGCCGGTCGGTGCCGGTCACGACGGTGTGGGCCGAGTACGGGTGCTTGCCGGAGGTCGTAGGGACGTGCTGCCGCTGATACGTTGGGCGACCGTCTGCGCCAACGCTGGTCGAGACCCGTCCGACCCCTGGTCGAGCGGAGCCGAGGACGGGAGGAATGCACTGGTGACGATTCGGATGATCGGGGCGTCGATCGTCTGCGTGATGGTTGGGCTCTTCATCAGCGCATCGGCGGGGCAGGCGGATACCGACGGGGTCGTGGCGTTCGCCGAACCACGGCCGGGTGCCGCCGTTCTGACCGGCGCGGAACCGGATTCGATCCTCATCAGCCGCGAGTTCTACTCCCGATCCGACGAGGCGATCCTCCTCGGGGCGGGTGCGCTCGGCGATCCCGGGACCCGGAAGCGCGTCGCGGCGGCCGCCGGCGAGAAACACGTCCCCGTGCTCACCGTGCGCCCGGAGACCGTGCACAGCGTCGACGAGGAGTTGCGGCGGCTCGGTGTCCAGCGGGCGGTCCGCGTCGGCGAGATCGACGGGCTCGACAACCGCAGGTCCATCGACCTCGAGGACCTGCGCGGCAACCTGCGCCCGAGCGCGGACGAGCCGATCGTGATGGTCGCCCGCGGTATCCCGATGGACGCGATGCTGACCGCCCGTTCTGCGGGGCGCGTCGTCGAGGTGCCCGTCCCCGACCCCAGGGCAGGTGCCCACGCCGTCGCTGCGGTGAGCGGCGCGTCGTCGGCGACCCCGATCCGCGCGGTCGGTCCCGGCTTCGGCGACGACGAGACGTTCGCGGCCCGCGTCGATCAGGCGCGTCGGACGCCGGAGCTCCCCGGCGGTGGGCAGATCGTGTTCCCGGGCCGTCGAATGGTCGCGCTGTACGGTTCGCCCGATGCGCCGGCGTTGGGTCCGCTCGGCCGGCAGGGTATCGAGGCGTCGATCGACCGCGTCCGGCGACTGGCCGCCGACTATCAGCAGGTCAGCGCCGAACCGGTGGTCCCGGCGTTCGAGATCATCGCGACCGTCGCGTCGTCGGAGCCGGGCGAGGGGTCCCGGTATACGAACATGATCGACCCGGAAGTGCTGCGGCCCTGGGTCGAGGCCGCCGGCCGCGCCGGGGTCTATGTGACCCTCGACCTCCAGCCCGGACGCATGGACTTCCTGGCGCAAGCCCAGCGGTATGCGGACCTCCTGGCGCTGCCGCACGTCGGGTTGGCGCTCGACCCGGAGTGGCGTCTCAAGCCGGATCAGGTGCACCTCACGCAGATCGGGTCCGTCGAGGCCGACGAGGTCAACCGCACGTCGGATTGGCTCGCGGGGCTGGTACGCGATCGGGGACTGCCGCAGAAGCTGTTCGTGCTCCACCAGTTCGACGCCGGCATGCTCGCCCAGCGGAAGAACATCGTCACCGATCGACCCGAACTGCAGGTGGTCCTGCACGCCGACGGGCACGGGACGCCGCCGGTGAAGATGGAGACCTGGCGCAGATTGCTACACGATCTCCCCGCGGGAGTGTGGATGGGCTGGAAGAATTTCTACACGGAGGACAAGCCGACGTTCTCGCCGGCGACGACCATGGCGGTCGCGCCGACACCCTGGTTCGTCTCGTACCAGTAGCGCCGGGAGGCCCACCTCCGGGCTCCGACCGGTGCCCGGGACACGCTCCACAGGGAGGAGCCCCGGTGACCACCACCCCCGCCGACCTGGCCGCCTGTCCGACGCGCGGCGAACGTGCCGACCCGCTGACGATCCTCGCCGCACAGGCGCGCAACCGCGTGCCCGAACTCATCCCCGTCCGGCACGCGCGGATGGCGGCGACACCGTTCACCTTCTATCGCGGCGCCGCCGCGGTCATGGCCGACGACCTGTCCCGGACCCCCGACACCGGCATCATCACCCAGCTGTGCGGGGATGCCCACCTCAGCAACCTCGGCCTGTTCTTCAGTCCGGAGCGTCGAATGGTGTTCGACCTCAACGACTTCGACGAGACCCACATCGGTCCCTTCGAATGGGACGTGAAACGACTGGCCGCGAGTTTCGCGATCGCGGGACGTGACAACGGGTTCGACGACACGACCAACCGCAAGATCGCCAAGACGGTGGCGAAGGCGTACCGCCGGACCATCAGACGGAGCGTCTCGATGACGACCCTCGAGTGCTGGTACGCCGGAATCGATGTCGAGTCCATGTTCGCGGATCTGGGCGACCGCCTGGACACCTCGATGACCGAGCGGACGCAGAAGGCATTGCGCAAGGCCCGGCACCGCAACAGCGCGCAGGCCCTGGCCAAACTCTGCGAGATCGACCCGGATGGCAACGCGCACATCCGCAGTGAACCGCCCTTGTTGGTCCCCCTGACGGAACGCTTCACCGACGAGGACGCCGCCGTGGTCGAGGAACGGGTCCGTGAGCGCGTCGACAGTTACCGGGCGACACTGCCGTTGCATGTGCAGACCCTGCTTGCCCAGTTCTCGCTCGTCGACATTGCGTTCAAGGTCGTCGGTGTGGGCAGTGTCGGAACCCGCGCGTGGATCGTGCTGATGATGGGCAGAAATTTGGAGGACCCGCTCTTCCTGCAGGTCAAGGAGGCACAGCGGTCGGTCCTTGCCGATCATGTGCCGTCATCGGGTTTCGACAACCAGGGACAGCGCGTCGTCGAGGGCCAGCGGCTCCTGCAGGCAGCCAGCGATCTCTTCCTCGGCTGGTCGACGGGACTCGACGAGAACGGCGATCGCCGTGACTTCTACGTGCGCCAGCTCCGCGACGGCAAGGGGTCGGTCGTCGTCGAAGCGCTCGGACCCGATGCGATGAAACTCTATGCGCGCCTGTGCGGGATGGCACTCGGTCAGGCGCACGCCCGCACGTCGACGCGGTTCGACATCGCGCGGTATCTGTCCGAGACAGCGGGTTTCGCCGACGCGATGGCGGAGTTCTCGATCTCCTACGCTGATCTCAACGACGCCGACCACGTCCAGATGACGGCGGCGATCAACCGTGGCGAGCTGAGTGTGCACGACCTCGCCGCGGAGGGAAAGAGCTGACGCGTGCCCGGCTGTGGTACACAGACCGCAGGGCGAACCGACAGTGAGAGCCGACAGGGAGACGTGTGCATGGACGACGCGACATTGCGGGATCGGGTGCGGGAGTTGATGGCTCGCGCGAAGTCGGATCTGGCGGAGATGGTGCGGTTCCGGTCGGTCCACGACCCGCAGCAGTTCCCGCCGGAGGAATGCGACGGGATGGTCGACTGGCTGCTGACGGCCTTCCGTGAGCTGGGCGTCGACGATGTCGCCGCGCATGTGACCAGTGATGGTTCCAAGGCGGTCACCGGACAGATCCCGGGCCCCGAAGGCGCGCCGACGGTCCTGCTGTACTTCCACCACGACGTGCAACCTCCGCTGGGTGACGACGAATGGGATTCCCCGGTTTGGGAGCTGACCGAGCGCGACGGTCGCTGGTTCGGACGCGGAGCCGCCGACTGCAAGGGCAACATCGCCGTACACCTCACCGCGTTGCGTGCGCTCGCCGGCGACCTCGGCGTCACCGTGAAGATCATCGGCGAGGGGTCCGAGGAACAGGGGACCGGCGGACTCGAGCACTTCGCGGTCGAGAACCCCGACCTGTTGCGCGCCGACGCCATCCTGATCGCCGACTCCGGCAACTTCGCCGTCGGCAGACCGAGCCTCACCACGACGCTGCGCGGCATCGCCAACATCGACGTGTCGGTCGAAACCCTGGAATCGGCGATGCATTCCGGGATGTTCGGCGGAGCCGCACCCGATGCGCTCGCCGCCCTCATCTCGATGCTCGCCACCCTGCGCGACGAGCACGGCAACACCACGATCACCGGCCTCGAAGCCGACGCCGAGTGGCCCGGCGTGTCCTATCCACCCGAGCAGTTCCGTTCGGATGCAACGGTTCTCGACGGCGTCGAACTCGTGGGGTCCGGGTCGGTGTCGGACATGGTGTGGGCGCGGCCGGCGGCGACGGTGCTCGGTATCGACTGCCCACCGGTGGTCGGGTCCTCCGCGGCCGTCCAGCCGCGGGCACGGGCGCGCATCAACCTCCGCGTGCCCCCGGGAATGGACCCGACCTACGCCCAGGACGCGCTCATCGAACACCTCAAGGCGGTCACCCCGTGGAATGCGCGGGTGTCCTTCGAACGCGAGGCGGTGGGTTCGCCGTTCGTCGGCTCGACCTCCGGCCCGGCCTACGAGGCGCTCACCGACGCGCTGGCGACCGCCTACGGCAGCGAGGTGCTGATCCAGGGGCAGGGCGGGTCGATCCCCCTGTGCAACGTCCTGCAGAGCACCTTCCCGGACGCCGAGATCATGCTGTTCGGCGTCGAGGAGCCGCAGTGCCTCATCCACGCGCCGAACGAGAGCGTCGACCCGACCGAGATCGAGCGGATCGCGCTCGCCGAGGCTCTCTTCCTGCGTGATTACGCGACGCGCACGGCGCAGGCGCAGAAGTCGGACGCCACTACCGGCGAGGTCTAGCGGGGGTCGGGTGCGTCGGCGAACCGTCGGACGAGGAGGTCCTTCAGCTCGGGCCGGCTCGCCGCGACGAGGATGAACGAGGCCTCACGGAACAGGCGCTCCGCGTCGTTGCTGCGGCGCAGTGCCTCGCCGCCGCGCGCCGCGACCAGGGCGGCGACCGCGTCCAGGGCGAGTCGGGCGGCGTCGGCGCGGGCCGCCAGCAACGCCGCGGCGTCGTTCATCGCCGAGTCGAGGGTCACCCGTGCCTCGTCAGCGCGCTCACGGAGTCGTCGTGCGGCCGGTGCCTGTCCCGCGACGTCGAGGAGTGCCGTGCAGCGTCGGACGAGTCCGAACGGCAGCGTGCCGTTGAGGCGTACGCCGACGTTCTGATTGGCGAAGAACTCGTCGAGCGTGACCCGGCTGACTACCCGGGCCTCGGGAATCGCGAGGCCGCCGACCTGCAGGGACACAGTCGCCGTCGCCGTCGCCGCCGCGGCCGTCAGCTCGACCGGGGACGCCCGGACGTCGGTTGAAAGGTCTGCGGTGGGCAGGATCGCGGCGACGACGTCGTCGGTCGCCGTGTCGCGGGCGGAGATCTGCAGGAGGTCGACGACACCCCAGCCGCTGACGAACGGGGCATGCCCGCTGAAGATCCAGCCGTCGTCGGTGCGGGTGGCGGTCATCCGGGGCGGAGTCGGCACGACGCCGGCGTAGGCGACCCCCGCCCGCAGTCGGCCGGAGACGGTCGGCTCGAGCAGTTCGTCACGTAGCGACGGGTTCGCGGTTCGCGACAGCGAGATGACGACACCGTGGTGCTGGAGCCAGGTGAACGCGGTTGACAGGCAACCGCTGACCAGTACCTCCAGGATCTCCGTGACCTCACCGAACTCGAGCCCGGGTCCGCCGGCCTCGACCGGGGCGGCGATTCCGTAGAGGCCGGCGTCGGCGAGCGCCCGCCAATGGGATGGGGGTACGACGCCGGTCCGGTCGACCTCGGCGGCGGCCGGGAACAGGACGTCGTCGGCGACGCGAAGCGCCGCTGCTCGCAGGGTGCTCCGGCGCATAACCGGGTCCTGGTTGCTCACGGCGTCCACATTACGTCGCAGGAGAAGTGGACGTCTGACCCACTCCCTGAGCGAAGTGGATAGGGAAAGTCCGCGTCCCGCAGCACAATCCCGTGACAAGGACCTGTCGATTTGGGACCAAAGGCCCAAGACCGGGGATCGGCCCGTCGGTAACCTCTGATGTGGGTTGGAGGAGACTTTCGTGAAAGGAATCAGGTGGGCCCAGGTCCCAATGGTGGTGACGGGCAAGTGATGGACATTGCGCCGGAACGTGTTTCGCCTAGCGAGCAGGTTTCTCGTGTCGGAGTGTCTGACTTGCGTACCAGTGAGCGGTATCTACGCGCCGCAGTCACCGACCTCATCGAGCGTAATTTCCGCGACCCCGATTTCAGTGTCGAGGTGGTCGCACGGCACCTTCACGTGAGTCGACGGCACCTCTACCGGGTCCTCGCCGGCAGCCCGACGTCGCTGGCCGAGATGATCGCCGACCGTCGTCTGGAGTGGGCGCGTCGCCTGCTGACGGGTCCGGGGAACCTGAAACTCGAAGCGGTGGCGCATGCTTCGGGCTTCGCCTCGACGGCGACGATGCGCAACCGCTTCCGCGCCAAGTTCGGTCTCACGCCCGACGAATTCCGGCGCACCGCACTGGCAGCCGACGCAGAAGCCAGTTAATTGATTTCGGCGCAAGCACTTTGGTGCTTGCGCCGAAATTGCATAGCGGCATTCGGGGCCCATCGTGAGTCAATGCATCCCGGCTACCTGGTGCCGGAATTGTCGGGATTGGGCACGGTGACGTCTCTCGCGTGATACGACTACATCGCACGTCCGTCATGGAACGGGCCGATGGAAGGCGTACAGCGTGAAGAGCTTCCGATGTCGGCCGCCGGGACGGACGCGCGGCCGTGCACCGCTCGTCTCCATCGTCACGTGTGGCCTGGTCCTGTCCGGGTGCTCCTTCGATGGCTCGGCAACGGAATCGAATCCCGAACTCAAACAGGTCGATGTCGCAGCGATGAGCGCAACCCTCGACGACACGATCGAGGAACTCCTGGTACCCGGTGCCCTCGCGCTGATCCAGACCCCGGCAGGCACGTACACCGTCTCGGCCGGCACCACGACAATGGGCGATGACATCGCGCCCGCGGCCGCCGACCAGTTCCGGATCGGATCGGTCACCAAGACGATGACCGTCGCCGCAGTTCTACAGCTGATCCAGGAAGAGAAGATCGGCGTCAACGACCCGATCGACAAATACGTCCTCGGCGTTCCCGAGGGTTCCGAGATCACCATCGCGCAGTTGATGAGCATGCGCAGTGGATTGCACAACTACCTCGACACAGACGGATTCCGTGCTGCCTTCGGATCGGATCCGACGAAGGTGTGGGCCCCGTCCGAGCTCCTGGCCCTCGGCTTTTCCCAGCCCTCGGGCTTCGCGCCGGGCACGCAGTTCGACTACTCCAACACCAACACCGTCCGGCTGGGCCTGGTCGTGGAGAAGGCGGAGGACAAGTCCCTCGCGCAGGTGTTCGCCGACCGGTTCTTCGGGCCTCTCGGCCTGACCCGTACCTCGCTTCCCGCCGCGACCGACACGACCCTCTCGGCGCCGTTCTCGCACGGATATCAGTATGGCCCGCTGCAGGTCTCGGACAAGCCGATGACGCCCGAGGAGACCGCGGCGGCGAGAGCCGGGTCCCTGCTACCCAACGATGTGACGGTGATGAGCCCCTCGTGGGCCTGGGCGGCCGGTGGCGTCGTCTCGACCGCCGACGACCTGATGACCTGGATCAAGGCGTTCGTCGGCGGAGATCTTCTCGACGACGCCAACCAGCAGCTGTGGTGGGACAGCATTCGGATCCAGCACGACGAGGATCCCCGGGTGTTCTACGGCTACGGGATCACCGAGGTCCGGTTCGGGGAGAACCGCCTCACCTATCACGAGGGCCAGCTCCCCGGTTTCAACACGATGGCGGTCCATGACGAGGCGAACGACGTCAGCATGGTCGTCTGGACCAATCTCTCAGTCACACAGGACGTCGACAATGCGTTCACCGTGATGGCGAGACTGCTACAGCACATCTACAACACCCCGGCGGACACACCACCAGCACGGTGAGGGGCCCGCCGACGGCCTATGGGACGGATCCTCAGATCGTGCAGAGCGGGGAGTAGTCGCTGCGGCCGCCGGTGGTCGGTGAGACGAGGAACGTGCACGGGTTGAATCCGACCTTCTCGATCTCCTTCGTCAGGCGACGCAGTTCGGCGTCGGTGACGACCTTGTCGCGGGAGAGCAGGAATCCCGAGGCGCGACTGGGATCGCCGACGATCGAGTACTTGTAGGGGCCGTTCGGGTTCTCGCCGTCCTCGATGTGGGCGATGATGTAGTTCGGCGCCCCGTTGGGGTTGATGCTCGCCGGCGTCTGCGGGAACCGAACACTCAGCTGGGCGTTCGACTTCGTGTCGACGACGGTGGCGCGTCCGAGCACTCCGCCCTTCATGCCCGTCGGTCCGGTGCACTGGTTGTCGACGCCGATGGTCTTCTCGTCGATCCGGGTGTAGAAGGCGTTGGTGTCCTTGGCGCAGGTGACTCCCCAGAACGAGGGAACGGTGGCGAGCTGCCACCACTTGCCGAGGTAGCGGTCGATGTCGACCTTCTCCACCGGGGCGAGGGGTGCGGCCTGTGCCGAACCGGTTCCGATGACGAACAGGAGACCGACGACGATGCCGGCCACGAGGGCTGCGAGGGTGCGTGTGACGCGCATGGTGTTTCCTTTCGTGGCCCGATCATCTCCGTCGAGCCCCAACGGGCTGTTGACCAGGGGTTCGGACCACAGCGGGTCACGGATGGGTCGTGGGCATCCTGCAGGCCTCGTCGGCCGGCGTCGTCGCTGGTGGAGCGGAAGATTACAGGTTGTAGGCGTTGTTCGGGTTCCAGGTGGAGACCGCCCAGATGACGATGAGGTCGAGGACGATGATCAGGATCGCCCACGCCGGGTAGTAGGGCAGCCACAGGAACTGGGCGATGATCGACAGCGAGGCGATCACGATGGCCGCGATGCGCGCCCAGTCGGCGCCGACCGCGAGACCACCGGCGATGAGGATGCCGACGATGCCGAGGATCAGGTGGATCCAGCCCCACGCGGTGAGGTCGAACTCGAAGACGTAGTTGCGGCCGACGACGAAGAGCTCGTCGTTGGCGATCGCCGAGATGCCCTGGAAGACCGAGACCAGGCCGGCGACGAACAGCAGGGCCGCGGCGACGATCGAGATCCCGAGGGCGAAGCCCTGCTTGGCGGACGAGTTCGCCTGCTGATCGGGGGAGGCGCTCATGATGGCGTCCTTTCGTGTGGGGTGAACGCCGGCGCCCAGTGATCCTGAGCGACGGCGCGGGGGGTTGTTGCGGGTGGACCTTAACCAAGAATGGGACGTCCGACCCGGATACCACAGCGTTTCGCTCACTTCGGGCACATCTTTGACCAGGCGATTTAGTACTCGGCGGGGGGCCGGTATAAGCTATCGCAGGCTACACACGGGGTGTGGCGCAGCTTGGTAGCGCGCTTCGTTCGGGACGAAGAGGTCGTGGGTTCGAATCCCGCCACCCCGACAGAGATCGACCACGGTCGGTCATCAAGATGTGTTGGTTGAGACACAAGCAGTGAGACCCCGGTCCGCAGAGATGCGGCCGGGGTTTCCTCGTTTTCCGGGTCCTCAGGCGTCCTGCTCGGAGGAGGTGCGACCGCCGACGTGCGCGACGATCGTCGGGTCGTCGCTGACGAACCGGTCGACCTCTTCACCGCCGTCGCAGCGCACCAGACTCACCGTGATGCCCTCCGGGCCGCGGTGGACGACCCGCCAGCCGGCCCCGGAGTCCTCCCAGCGCCGCAGATCGTCGAGGGTCATGTCGGTGCCGCTCAGCAACCCAGCTGTCGGGCGAGGTCCAGCAGATCCGACGCGTGGAAATCGTTGTCGGGTGACCCGGAATCGTCCTTGGGTTCGCCGCCCCACTCGTCCGGACGCTCGATGAACGCGGTGCGCAGGCCGAAGGATCGTGCGGCGTCGAGGTCGGCTTGGTGCGTCGCGACCATCATCACCTCGTTCGGTTCGACCTCGAGGAGTTCGGCCAGGCCGCAGTAGGTCTCGCGCGCGGGTTTGTAATGCCGCCAGAGGTCGGAACCGCCGATGACGTCCCACGCGAAGTCGTCGTGCCGGGCCATGTCGGTCAGCAACGCCACGGTGCCGTTGCTCAGCGCGCACACGATGAAGTCCCGCTTGAGTCGACGAATCCCCTCGGCGGCGTCGGGCCAACCCGGGATGACCCGCCACGCACGTACGAGCGCGCGGCTCTGATCGGCGTCCAGCGTCACGTCGAAGGCCGCCGCGACCTCGTGGAGGGTGTCGGTCTGTAGATCGTCCAGACGGCGCCAGGGGAGCTCTCCGGCCTCGACGCGCGCGAGGATAGGTGAGTAGCGACGACGCCACTCGCGGGCGAAGTCGGCGGCGTCGACGTCAGGCACGGTGTGTGCGACGGCACCGGAGATCCCGGTGAACCAGTCGGTGACCGTCCCGAAGGTGTCGAACGCAAGGACCTTCACCCCGAGGGAGTTCACGAGTCGGCGCGCTCCCGGCGTGTTCGCTTGCCCGTCACAGGGTTTCGCGGGCCAGCTGCGGCAGCGACTGGTCGGCGTCGTAGTCGGCGTCGCCGTGCGAGACCGGGGTGAGGGTCAGCAGGCTGGCCTCCGGACGGCAGCAGAAACGTGCGGGCGCATACGGGGAGGTACCCAGACCGGCACTGACGTGCAGCTTCATCGACGACCCCCAGTTCGACGGCCCCTTCACCCGGGAACGGTCGATGTGGCAATTCGTGACGAGCGCGCCGAAGAACGGTAGGCACAGCTGCCCGCCGTGGGTGTGGCCGGCCATCACGAGGTCGTAGCCGTCGGCGGCGAAGCGGTCGAGAACCCGGGGCTCGGGTGAATGCGTGAGGCCCAGGCGCAGGTGTGCGAGCGGGTTGGGGCGTCCGGCGACGGTCTCGTAGCGATCCCGTTCGATGTGCGGATCGTCGACACCGGCCGCGACCACGCGCACGCCGCTGACCTCGAGCTCCCGCACGGTGTGCGTGGCATCGAGCCAGCCGCGCTCGGTGAACGCCGCCCGCAGGTCCTGCCAGGGGAGGGGTTCGCCGTGCGTGCGCTGGTGGTCTTTCCGGAAGTACTTGAACGGGTTCTTCGGCTTGGGGCCGAAGTAGTCGTTGGAGCCGAAGACGAACAGACCCGGCCGTGACAGGAGACCGCCGAGCGACTGGATCACCGCGGGCACCGCCTGCGGGTGCGCGAGGTTGTCCCCGGTGTTGACCACCAGGTCGGGTTCCAGCGCCTCGAGCTCGGAGATCCACGCCTGCTTGAGTCTCTGGCCGGGCATCATGTGCAGGTCGCTGATGTGCAGGACCCGCAGGGGAGAGGCGCCGGGCTCGAGGACCGACAGCGTCGTGTGCCGCAGGGCGAAGGCGTTGCGCTCGATGACGGTCGAGTAGACGAGGCCGGCGGCGGCCAGCCCCGCGGCGCCGACGAGTGCGCGCGAACCGACCCCGGAACCGGCCGAACCGAGGCGTGAGCGGAAGTCGAGTTCGGAGTGCTGCATCTGTTCAGAATACGCACCTCCGAGCGCATGCCCACCCCCTTCGGTGGGCCGCACGGGCGACCCACCGTCAGAGATGGAGGCGCTCAGCCGGGCAGCTGGATGACGACAGGCCCGACGCCCGGAACCACCACGGTGGTCTCGGTGGGACCGTTGCCGCTGTCGCCGCCTGCCCGTCGACCGTTGCTCACGTAGATCGTCACGGTGCTGCCGGGCATCGCGGAATCCGACGGCGCGGTGAAGACGACCGTGCCCTTCGGGCGGCCGCTGTCGACCTCGAGCTCGTTGACCTTGAAACCGTCCCGCTGGAGCCGCGAGGTTGCCTCGCTGGCGGTCAGGCCGCTGACCTGCGGGATTCGGCCGCGATCGCTGCCGCGCCAGTATTCGCGGTCGACCGGGGGCAGCCGGACCGGGCCGAACTTCGTGGCCACCGGCTTCACCGCCTGGAACCACGTGCGTGCGGGTTCCATACCGCCGAACACGTTGCCGTCGTAACAGGACCGCAGCGGGCTGGTGCACACACCCTGCGGGTTGGGGCCGTCGCTGTAGACGTAGGCGGCGCCCGCGATCTGGTTGGTGAACCCGACGAACGCCGACGACCGGTAGGCCTCGGTGGTGCCGGTCTTGCCCGACATCGGCAGCGTCCAGCCGGCCGAACCCGCAGCACCCGCAGCGGTACCCGCGCCCACGTCGTCCTTGCTCATGGTGATTGCGAGGGTGTCGGCGAGTCCCTTGTCGACGACCTGTTCACAGCCCGGCGAGTTGAAGGGAACCGAGGTGAGGGCACGCCGCCCGTCGGGTCCGATCACCGGGTTGCCGTACTGATCGCGCTTCACCCGGCTGATCGACTTGATCGGGTTGGGCGGGCACCAGACACCGCCGGAGGCGATCGTCGCGGCCACGTTGGCGAGCTCGAGCGCGTTGATGGGCAGCGGCCCGAGGGTGAACGAGCCGAAGTTCCCGTCCTTGACGTACTGGGCCATGCTCTTGTCGCCGTAACCCGACGAGCCGGGCACGGTGTAGGAACGCAGGCCGAGGCGGACGGCCATGTCGACGGCCGGCTTCACGCCGACCTGCTGCAGCAGCTTGACGAAGGCGGTGTTCGGCGACTGCGCGAGCGCATCGGTCACCGACATCGCCGCCGGGTAGCGCCCGGCGTTCTTGACGCAGTAGGAGTTCTCCGGACACCCGTTGGCGCCCGCGCTGTTTCCCATGCCCTCCACTGCGACGAACCCGGGCACCGGGATCGTCGACCCGGCGCCGAGGCCCTTCTCCAGCGCTGCGGCCACGGTGAAGATCTTGAACACCGAGCCCGCGCCGTCGCCGACCATGGAGAACGGCTGCGGCTGCATCGTCTCGCCGGCGGCGAGGTTCAGACCGTAGCGGCGGCTCGACGCCATCGACAGCACGTCATGGGACTTGTCCCCGGGCCGGATCGTGCTCATCACGTCGGCGACGCCGTCGGCGGTGGGGCTGGCCTGGGCCTTGGCCGCGCGATCCGTCGAGCGTTGTACCTCGGGATCGAGGGTGGTCTGGATGACGTAGCCGCCCCGCAGCACGGAGTTGCGCGACATCCCGTTCTCGGCGAGGAACTGCAACGCGTAGTCGCAGAAGAAGCCTTCGCTGTCGGCGGCGATGCAGCCCTGCGTCGGCGTTCGCGGACGCGGCAGCACGCCCAGCGGCTTCTCCTTGGCCGCGACCAGCTCGGCGCGTCGTTCCGGGAAGTTGTCGATCATCGTGTCCAGCACGAGGTTCCGGCGGGTCAGCGTGCCCTCGGCGTTGCTGTAGGGGTTGAGCGCCGAACTGGACTGGACCATGCCCGCCAGCATGGCGGCCTGCTCGACCTGGAGATCCTTGGCCGGGATGCCGAAGTAGGTCTGCGCGGCGGCTTCGATGCCGTAGGCGTTGTTGCCGAAGGGGACGACGTTCAGGTAGCGGGTGACGATCTGCTTCTTCGCCTCCTGCTTGGCGGCGGCGTCGTCGAGGCCCTTGTCGCGCTTGGCCTGATCGATGAGGGTCTGCTCGAGCGTGAGCGCCATGCGCACCTCGCGCAGCTTGCGTGCGGGGGTCGTCTCGACCGCGGCCTGGCGATCGGCCTCGGTGCGGGCCAGGACGAGCAGTTGATAGTTCTTGATGTACTGCTGGTCGAGCGTCGACGCGCCCTGCTGGACCTCGCCCGACGACGAGTTCTTCAGCGCGGCGCGGATCGTGCCCTTCCAGTCGACGCCGTCGTGCTCAAGGAAGCGCCGGTCCTCGACGGAGATGATCGCGCGGATCATGTCGGGCGAGATGTCGTTGTATCCGACCTGGTAGCGGTACTGGTCGAACAGCACCGCGATCGGCTTCCCGTTGACGTCGGTCATGGTGGTGACCTCCGGCAACGTGCCGTTCAGGAGTTCGGAGGAGACGTTCTCGACTGCCGCTGCCGCCCGGTTGGAGACGACGCCGACCCCACTGGCCACCGGATAGAGAAGGCCCGCGACGAGAATGCCGGCCAGCAGGCTCGCCCAGGCCAGTGACCACAGCTTCTTCGACATCACCCCGACAGGATACGTGCGATCGGCCGGAACATCGCCCAGCCTCGCCCTCGGGATCCGTGGGGGACCGTTGTGCCTGGACACGATCCGACACCGGGTCGGCGCGACCCCGACCGCGCGTCAGCGCAACCCCGACCGCGCGTCAGCGCAACCCCGACCGCGCGTCAGCGCAACCCTCCGATCGGATGAGTTTGCACGGTGGTCCCACTTTGTTGCGCTCCAGGGGTTGCGCACCCAAGCACAGATCCCTAGATTGAGTGCAGAATGTGACTCACTTAACAGTGAGTTGTAAATGTGGTCTGAGCAGCGAGTTGAGTCCCGAGCTCGGGGCTATGCGGAACACGACAAGTAGGGGTGGCGGATGGCGACAGCGGCAGTTTCTACCGGAGAAGATCGCTTGGCCTGGGTGGCCAAGGCACGATGCCGAGGCGGAGACCCGGACGATCTGTTCGTGAGAGGAGCAGCTCAGCGCAAGGCCGCGACCATCTGTCGGCACTGCCCGGTACAGCTCGAATGCGGTGCAGACGCCCTCGACAACCGCGTCGAATTCGGTGTGTGGGGTGGCCTGACCGAGCGTCAGCGTCGCGCTCTCCTGCGCCAGCACCCCGAGGTGACCTCGTGGTCGGCGTTCTTCGAAGCCCAGCGACGTCGCCAGCGCGCCGACGCGGTCTGATCACCGAGACCTCTTCAGCCAAGGCAATTCGGCTCGACCGGCAGATGCCGGCCGAGCCGAATTGTCGTTGGTCGATGATGAGGGAATTCAGCCCCGTCCGGTGATCTGCTCCGCCACGGCGCGGAGGGCGGTCACATCCGCGACCTCGAACGGCAGTGCCGGGACCCCGACGATCGGCACCCGCGGATGCGCAGCCGTGAACCGCTGCAGCAGATGGAGTTCGCGCTTTCCGGTGGCGGCGCGATCGGCGTGGATCTGCAACACCCCGCGAGTCAGGTCGTCGGTGACCGACTCGAGCGCCACCAGTGCGGCCTCCTCGTGGATCGAGGTGAGATTCGGGTGGGTCCGGTTGAGGATCAGACCCGCGAGCGGCATCGTCTCCTCCGACAGCCGGTCGACGAAGAACGCGGCCTCACGCAGGGCGTCGGCCTCGGCCGCCGCCACCACAGCGAACTGGGTGCCCGGCTGCTTCAGCAGTTCGTAGGTCTTCAGCGCCCGATCCTGGAAGCCGCCGAACATCGAGTCGAGGGACTGCACGAACATCGCGACGTCGCGCAGCATGTCGCCGCCGATGATGGTGGAGACGCCGCGCATCGCCAGGCTCATCGCGCCGGTGACCATGCGGCCCACGCCGCGTCCGCCGCCGACCAGCACCTTCATCAGACGGCCCGACAGGAACGAGCCGAGGCGCTGCGGGGCGTCGAGGAAGTCCAGTGCGTTCCGGGACGGCGGGGTGTCGACGACGATGAGGTCCCAGTGGTCCCGCTCGAGCAACTTGCCGAGTTTCTCCATCGCCATATACTCCTGCGTGCCGGAGAACGACGACGCGACCGTCTGATAGAAGGCGTTCTCCATGATCGCTTCGGCGCGTTCCGGAGTGGAGTACTCGAGCACCATCTCGTCGAAGGTGCGGCGCATGTCCAGCATCATCGCGTCGAGCGTGCCCTTGCCCTCGATCGGCACGGGCTGCGGCTCGTTGGTGAGCTCGGACATCCCGAGCGACTGGGCGAGCCGCTTGGCCGGGTCGATGGTGAGGACCGCGACCGTGCGCCCCTGCTCGGCCGCGTACATCGCCATGGCGGCCGCGGTCGTGGTCTTGCCGACGCCGCCGGCGCCACAGCAGATGACGACGCGGGTCGCGGGGTCGGTCAGCACCGCCCCCATCTTCAGATCGAGTGGCATCACGCACCCGCTTTCTGGAGAAGGTTGGCCAGCTCGTAGATGGAACCGAGATCGACGCCGTCGCCGAGGGACGGCATTTCGAGCGTCGGCAGTTCCACCTCGTCGAGCTGCGCCTTCGCGATCTGCTGCGCCTGCAGGCGGGTCGCGTGTTCGATCGTCTCGGTGAGCAGGCCGGACAGATCGCCGTCGGCGAGCTTCACACCGGCGGCCTTCAGGTTCTCCTCGATGCGCCCGGCATCGATCTGGCCCTCGGCGATCTCGTCGATCGCGTCGGCGGGCAGGTGCGGGGCACTGACCCGGTTGATGATGAGGCTGCCGAGGTTGAGGTTCTTGCCGCGCAGCTCGTCGATCGCCTCGATGGTCTCCTGGATCGGCATCGCCTCGAGCAGCGTCACCAGATGGACGACGGTCTCCTCCGAATGCAGCAGGCGGACGACGCCCTCGCTCTGATTGCGGATCGGACCGGTCTTGGCGAGGTCGGCCATCGCCTGGGTGACGTCGAGGAAGTTGCCGATCCGGCCGGTCGGCGGTGCGTCGACGACCACCGCGTCGTACACGCGGTCACCCTGCTTGTCGGTGTGGATGATGCGCTCTTTGATCTTGCCGGTGAGCAGCACATCGCGCAGACCCGGTGCCACCGTGGTCACGAAGTCGATGGCGCCGATGCGCTTCATCGCCCGGCCCGCGAAGCCGAGGTTGTAGAACATGTCGAGGTATTCGAGCAGTGCATGTTCGATGTCGATGGCGAGCGCCGACACCTCGCCGCCGCCCTCGGCGGTCGCGATCTTGGTGTCGGTCGGCGGCAGCGGCGGGATGTCGAAGAGCTGCGCGATGCCCTGCCGACCCTCGGTCTCCACGAGGAGGACCTTTTTGCCGTCGGCGGCCAGCGCGAGTGCCAGCGCCGCCGCGATCGTCGTCTTACCTGTTCCGCCCTTGCCCGACACGAAGTGCAACCGGGCGCGCGATGCCGCGTCCGGCCACTCGTTGTCGACAGTGACTGAAGACTTGTCTGTCACGCCGGAATCGAGACCTTCCCCCGCCCCGGAACGTGCGCCCTGTTCATTGGCCACCGCAACACCTTATCCATTGATCGTCGGCAGTTAGGGTGAGTCCATGAGTGAAGTGACTGCGTGGGAATACGTGACGGTGCCGCTGCTGACGCACGCAACCAAACAGATCCTCGATCAGTGGGGTGCCGACGGCTGGGAACTGGTGTCGGTGCTGCCCGGCCCGACCGGGGAGCAGCACGTCGCCTACCTGAAGCGACCGAAGGGCTGAGCATGGCTGCGACCTGGACAGATCGACTCGCCGAACTCGGCATCGCGCTGCCCGACGTGGTGCCGCCGGTGGCCAGCTACACGCCGGCCGTGCGGACCGGAAACCTCGTCTACACGTCGGGCCAGCTCCCGATCGTCGACGGCGAACTCTCGGTACACGGCAAGGTGCACGAAGGTGCCGAGGGCGTCGTCCGGCCGGATGAGGCCACCGACGCGGCACGGGTCTGCGCACTGAACGCGCTCGCCGCGGTGCACGCGCTGGTCGGCATCGACTCGGTCGTGCGCATCGTCAAGGTGGTCGGCTTCGTGGCGTCCGCCCCGGGCTTCACCGGGCAGCCGAAGGTCATCAACGGTGCGTCGGACGTGCTGGGCGAGATCTTCGGGGACGCGGGCGTGCACGCCCGTTCGGCCGTCGGGGTCGCCGAGTTGCCGCTGGGTGCACCCGTCGAGGTGGAACTGATCGTCGAAGTGGCCTGACGTCTCCTTGGACGTCGCGCTACTGATCGTCGCGGCCGCCGCTGCCGGCTGGGTCGACGCCGTGGTCGGCGGCGGGGGACTTGTGTTGATCCCCGCGATGCTGATCGCGCAACCCGGCCTGCCGGCGGCGACGGCTCTCGGCACCAACAAACTCGCCGCCGTCTTCGGTACCGCGTCGGCCGCGTGGCGCTACGTGCGGCATGTACGCATCGACCTGCACAGGCTCGTGCCGGTGTTCGTCGCCGCGCTCGTGTTCTCGGCTCTCGGCGCGCTGGTGGCGATCTCGCTGCCGACGGAGATCTTCACGCCGATCGTGCTGGTGATGCTCGTCGGCGTCGGGTTGTTCGTCGCGCTGAACCCCGGTTTCGGGGGTGACGCGTCTGCGGGACCGCGTTCGCGGCTGTCCACGCTCGCCGGTCTGGTGCTCGCCGGTGTCGTCATCGCGTTCTACGACGGGGTCATGGGGCCCGGTACCGGGACCTTCCTCATCATCAGCCTCACCGCGCTGGTCGGGACGTCGTTCCTGGAGAGTTCGGCCATGGCCAAGGTGATCAACACCGGCACCAACCTCGGCGCGCTGACGGTGTTCGGACTCCAGGGGAATGTGCTGTGGCTCTTGGGCCTCGGGCTCGCGGCGGCCAACATCGTCGGCGCCCAGATCGGCTCGCACATGGCCATCGGACGCGGCAGTTCCTTCGTCCGGTGGGTCCTGCTCGCCGTCGTCGTGGTGATGGTCGGGAAGCTCGGGTACGACCTGATCACGGACTGATCCGCCGACCGGACGACCGAACGCCGACCCGGGGGCCGCCCGCGGACCTATCCTCGGTATCGGGTCGGTCGCATGCGTCACCCGATGCTTCGCCGGCCGGCCGGCGAGGCGGTGCGGAATGACCGATGCCACGGTTCCCGGTACCGCCGCGCCGCTGTCGGGAAAGCAACGGGTCCTCGCGCTCCTGCTCGCGATGGCGATGTTCGTGCTGGTCGTCGACACGTCGGTCATGAACGTCTCGATCTCGGCCGTCGTCCGAGACCTGGGGACGACCGTCAGCGGGGTGCAGTCGGCGATCGCGCTCGAAGCCCTGGTGTCAGCGGCGTTCATCCTGATCGGCGGCAAGATCGGCGATCTCATCGGCCGGCGCCGCGCGTACGTCCTCGGTCTGCTCGGCTACGCCGTCGGCGCGATGGCGATGGTGTTCGCCCAGGGACTGACGACCGTCATCGTCTTCTGGGCCATCATCGGCGGAATCGGGGCGTCTCTCCTGTTGCCCGCGATGCAGTCCCTTGTTCACGGGAACTTTGCCGGGGACGACCAGAAGCGGGTCTACGCCCTCGTCGGCGCGGCTGCGGCGATCGCGGCGGCGGTCGGCCCGCTGCTCGGCGGATTCGTCACGACCTACCTCTCCTGGCGACTCGCGTTCCTGAGCGAGGTCGTCATCATCGCGATCGTGTTGTGCGGCATCGGACTCGTCCGCGATGTCGAGTTCACCGGACCGCGCGGCGTCGACCTCGTCGGCGCCCTGCTCTCGGTGATCGGCATGGGTGGCATCGTTCTCGGAATCCTGGTGTGGCAGGAGGGAGGGGAATCCGTAGGTGCACTGCTGGTGGTCGGGGCCGCCGCGCTCGCGGGTCTGACCTGGTGGCTGATCCGGCGGCGGCGAGCCGGTCGGCCCACCCTGCTCGACCCGGAACTGTTCCGCTCCAAGCCGTTCCGGATCGGGGTGAGTCAACAACTGCTCCAGCAGATCGCCCTGGGCGGCATCATGATCGCGCTGCCGATCTATCTGCAGATGGTCCTCGAATACGACGCGATGCAGGCCGGCCTGTCATTGGCGCCCTTGTCGCTCAGCATGTTCGCGGTGGCGCTGCTCGCCGGCCGGAAGGCGGGCGAGCGGCCCGCGTCGACCATCGTCCTCCTCGGCTTCGCGCTTCTCACCGCGGGTATCGCCGTGCTGATCCCGATCGTGCCCCGCGCCGAATTCGGTTGGGGACTGATCATTCCGCTCCTGGTGGCCGGATCCGGGCTGGGACTGCTCGTCTCCCAACTCAACGACTACACGCTGGGGCCGATGAGCGAAGAACGGGTGAGCGAGGCGGCCGGGACGAACTCCGCCGCCGGCTCGTTCGGACTCTCCTTCGGCCTGGCCTGTGCGGGTGCGGTCCTGCTGGCGTCTCTCGCGTTCGGGTTCACCGCCGAGTCGGAATCGAGCACCGTTCTGGAACCTGCTGAGCAGCAACGTGTCGCGCAGGTGCTCGACGACGACGCGCAGGTCATGAGCAACTCCCGACTGTCAGAGCTGCTCGCCGGACAACCACCGGAAGTCCGCGCCGAGATCATCCGGATCAACACCGACGTCCGTCCGGTGGCGTTGCAGGTGGCACTGGTGATCCCGCTGGCCGCGGGTGCACTCGGGACCCTGAACGCGTTGCGCATGCGGCGCACGGGTTGAGATGACGTGGCGGTGTCGCGCCGGAACGTCGATGCTGTGGGGGTGAACGCCCCGAGTGAATCCGTCGCCGAACCGATGCACGCCGCGATCCAGCGGCGTACCGTCGTCCTGCTGTGCCTGGTCCAGGTCCTGGGTGGCGTGTCCATGGGCGGGGCACTGGCACTCGGCGCGATCCTCGGTGAGGAACTGTCCGGGACCGAGTCGCTGGCCGGATTGCCGGCCACGGTGCTGACTCTCGGTGCTGCGGCGGCCGGTCTGCCGCTCGCCGCGCTGGCATCGGCGCGGGGGCGGCGACCTGCGCTCACCACCGGTCTGCTCGTGGCCGCCACGGGTACCCTGATCGTGGCCTTCGGCGTGGATCAGGGCCGGTTCCTGCTGATGCTCGCCGGGATGATCGCCCTTGGTTCGGGCACCGCGGTCAGCCTCCAGGCGCGTTTCGCGGCAACGGATCTGGCCGCACCGGAGACCCGCGGACGAGACCTGTCGCTGGTGGTGTGGATGACGATGGTCGGCGCCGTCGTCGGCCCCGCGTTGGTGCCGCTGGGGGCGACGGTCGCGGGATGGGTCGGGATGGCCGACATGGCAGGTCCGTTCCTGCTGGGTGCCGTCGGATGCTTGTGTGCCGCAGCAGTACTCCTCGTCGGACTGCGGCCCGACCCGCTGATCGAGGCCAATCGTGGGACTCCGAAGTCGACGTCGAGACCGTCTCTGGCGGATGGGTTCTCGGCGATCGTGCAATCCCCCTCCGCCCGAGCTGCGTTGGCGGCGGTGGTCTCGGCACACGCGGTGATGGTCGGGGTGATGGCTCTGACGCCCGTCCACATGCACCACGGTGGCGCGTCGGTGACTCTCGTGGGGTTGTCGATCAGCGCTCACATCGCCGGGATGTACGCGCTCTCGCCGGTCATGGGCGTCCTCGCCGACCGGGTTGGACGCGTGCCGGTGATACTCGGTGGCCAGGCGATGCTCGTGGTCAGTTGTGTCCTCGGGTTCGTCTTCGTCGACTCCCAGGCAGGCCTGGTCGCCGCGCTGGTCGTGCTGGGCATCGGATGGTCGGCGTCCACGGTTGCCGCGTCGACGCTGCTGACCGATGCCGTCGACGTGACGAGACGCGCTGCTGCACAGGGTGTCTCGGACACGTCGATGAGTCTCGCGGGTGCCGGGGCGGGCGCGCTCGCCGGGGTCGTGGTGGGAGCTTTCGGCTACGCGACTCTCGTCCTCGGTGCCGGGACGATCGCTGTCGTCACCGCGGTATACGTCGTCGTCGACGGTGCGCGCGGGCGACGACAGGCGGCGATGGCCTAGAGTTCGAGCGACGGCAGTGCCGAGGGCGTGAACGAGGCGGCCGATGAGTAGTCCGTGAAAGGTACCCCGGTCGTCGGGGGTCGAGGAACAGGAAAAGATGACCTTCTCCGAACAGCCCATCCGTGATCAGGCCGTACCGCCGAGCTGGCACAGCCGGTTCGCCTTCTACGACGCCTACGGACCGCCCGCCGACCCGCCCGCCCGAGAGGCGATGAAGCGGCTGTCATTCGGGCAGCGCGCGCGGCTCGCGTTCAATCCACTGGCGTTCTTCTTCGGACCGATCTACTTCGCCGTGAAGGGTATGTGGCGCAAGGGTCTGATGCTGTTCGCACTGACGCTCGTGTTCAACTTCGTGCTGTTGACCCTGAATGTCCCGAGCAGCTTCGACCTGGCCATCGCGTGTGGTGTCGGTGCGCTGTACGCGACGACCGCGAACTACGCGTGGTACCTGCACGTCCGGAACGACAACCGGTCGTGGAACGTCTTCGAGGGCATGGGGCGCAGTAAGAGCTGACCGCGGATCGACTCACCGTGGTCGGATGCGCGGAGCAGTGTGTCCCGGGTCGCCGGCAATGGATAGGCTCGGAGTCATGAGCGACTCCGACGATGCCGTTCCCACACACCCCGCCTACGGGGTGCTGCGGGAGGTCACGCCCTTCGCCTCGGTTCTGTTGTGCGACAACTCGGGGATGATGGAACTCGACGGCACCAACACCTACGTGTTGCGGGCGCCGGGCAGTGACGAGTGCGTCGTCGTCGACCCCGGCCCGCCGAAATACAAGCACCACGCACGACGCCTCGCCGAACTGCCCGGGGTCGCACTGACCCTCATCACCCACCGGCATTTCGACCACACCGGTGGGGTCAAGCGTCTCCACCAGCGCACCGGTGCGCCTGTGCGTGCGCGTCTCGACAAGTTCTGCCGGAACGCCGAACCCCTACGCGACCGCGAGGTCATCGAGATCGCGGGGCTGCGGATCACCGTGCTGCACACACCCGGACACACCGGCGACTCGGTGAGCTTCCTCGTCGAGCACGACGACCAGCGCGCGGTGCTGACCGGAGACACCATCCTGGGAAGTGGCACGACCGTACTGGACCCCAGCGACGGTGGGCTGCGCGACTACCTGAACTCCCTCAACCGGCTGATCGTCGAAGGTGACGGTGCGGCACTGCTTCCCGCACACGGCCCCGATCATCCCGATCTCGTGCCGGTCGCCCGGTTCTACAAGGCCCACCGCGAGGAGCGGATCGACCAGATCGTGGCCGCCCTCGACGACATGGGCGTGTCTCCCCACGAGGCGAAGCCGATGAAGGTGGTGCGCCGGGTCTACTCCGACGTCGACAAGAAGCTCTGGCCGGCCGCGCGGATGTCGGTGAAGGCGCAGCTGGAGTATCTGCGGCACGCCTGAGGGCCGCAGAGTCGCAACTTCGGCGCAGGGGCGCTACCTGTGGATAGCGCACCTGGCCTCAGGTAGCGCTTTTGGACAAACGCAAGAGCCGCTCGTCCCCGGAGGAACGAGCGGCTCTTGTCTTCCGTCGTACTCGCTCCCCGAGGAACGAGCGAAGCAAGGGTCAGCGTGCGCGACGCGCCAGACGCTCGGAGTCGGCGATCAGGACGCTCTTGCCCTCGAGGCGCAGCCAGCCGCGCTGCGCGAAGTCGGCGAGTGCCTTGTTCACGGTCTCGCGCGAGGCGCCGACCAGCTGGGCGATCTCTTCCTGGGTCAGGTCGTGGGTGACGCGCAGGGCGCCGCCCTCCTGCGTGCCGAAACGCTGCGCGAGCTGCAGGAGCTGCTTCGCGACGCGACCGGGCACGTCGGTGAAGATCAGGTCGGCGAGGTTGTTGTTGGTGCGGCGCAGACGACGCGCGAGCACGCGGAGCAACTGCTCCGCGATCTCGGGACGGTCCTTGATCCACGCGCGCAGGGCGTCACGGTCCATCGACACCGCGCGGACCTCGGTCACCGTCGTCGCCGACGAGGTACGGGGGCCCGGGTCGAAGATGGAGAGCTCGCCGAACATGTCCGACGGTCCCATGATCGTCAGCAGGTTCTCGCGACCGTCCGGGGAGCGACGGCCGACCTTCACCTTGCCGGACATGATGATGTAGAGCCGGTCACCGGGCTCGCCTTCATGGAAGATGACGTGTCCACGAGGGAAGTCAACGGGCTGAAGCTGCTTGGTCAGCGCCGCGACGGCAGAAGGCTCGACACCTTGAAATATGCCTGCCCGCGCCAGTACTTCTTCCACCTAGGGAACCTTTCTCGAAATCTTTGCTACAGCCACGTGTGAGATCGCGCCCTTGGATACGCTACCCCGCGAACCAGCATAGGTGTTAAATGGGTCACTGACGGCGCATTACGGGTGTGTCTGACGGACTAGATGCGGCGATTCGACGATCATCGGCCGCCGATGGGCTGTCGACACCGAGAAAGAGGCGTCGGGAACGGTGTGCGCTTGCTGCTCGCGGATCAGCTGGCCCGCTGCGGCGAGGCGGCGTGCTCGGCGGATGCCGGATCGTGGTCGAAGCGATGGAACCGCAACTCGTGCAGTTCGGCGGGCGCGGAACCGTGCGGCGGCTTGCCGGCGTTCTGGGACCCCGTGCGGTCGATGAATTCGTCGACCTCGTCGTTCGAGACGGACACGCGGTCGACCCGGGCCTGCAACTTGTCCATGCCCATGGCGAAGAGCATGAGTACAGCCGGGAACAGCAGTGCTGCGAGACCATGCATGGGGACAAGTAAACACAATCGACCCCGCAGAATCCTCATCGGACAAGGCGACGTCACTGACTTGTTACCTGACCGTAGGTTGCGTCCCTCATTTCGCCCGATTGAGCCGGGTAGCTCACACCGGAACCGGAGCAACGCCCTTGACCTGCGGTGATGGGCTCGGGCGTGCGGGTCGGGGCGGTCACCGACGGCCGTGGTGAGCGGAGTTCGTGCAGGACATCGCTAACCTGAATCACGTGAGCGCACGTAAGGCTGCGTCCGTGGGTCAGGCCCCGGCCCGCAAGCAGGAGACCCACCTCGGGCTGGTCCGACGCGCGCGCCGGATGAACCGCACCCTCAAGGTCGCGTTCCCGCACGTGTACTGCGAACTCGACTTCACCAACCCGCTCGAGCTGTCGGTCGCCACCATCCTGTCGGCTCAGTGCACCGACGTGCGGGTCAACCAGACCACCCCGGCGCTGTTCGCGAAGTACCGCACCGCCCGCGACTACGCCGAGGCCGACCGCACCGAACTCGAGGAGATGATCCGCTCGACCGGCTTCTACCGGAACAAGGCGAACTCGATCATCGGACTCGGCCAGGCCCTCGTCGAGCGGTACGACGGTGAGGTCCCGAACAAGTTGAAGGACCTGGTGTCACTGCCCGGGTTCGGCCGCAAGACGGCCAATGTCGTTCTCGGAAACGCGTTCGGGGTCCCGGGGATCACCGTCGACACGCACTTCGGTCGCCTGGTCCGACGCTGGCAGTGGACCGAGGAAGAAGACCCGGTGAAGGTCGAGCACGCCGTCGGTGAACTGATCGAACGCAAGGAGTGGACCGACCTGTCCCACCGCGTGATCTTCCACGGTCGGCGTGTGTGCCATGCCCGCAAGCCTGCGTGTGGGGTCTGCATCCTCGCCAAGGACTGCCCGTCGGTGGGCACGGGTCCGATGGACAAGGCCGAGGCGGCCGCACTGGTCAAGGGCCCCGAGACCGAGCACCTGCTCCGACTGGCGGGACTCGCCGCCCCGTGAACGACAACGCCACCGAACCGGCGACCCCGCAACCCGCCGATTCCCCCGAACCCCCCGCGCCGCCGACCTCTCGCTTCCCGGCCGCTGCGCGCTGGACCCTCGTCTTCGTCATCGTGATGATCGCGCTCATCGTCGCGATCTGGCCCCGCGGCGACGCCCCTTCGCCGACCACCGGGTCGCCGCCGTCGGTCAGCGGGCCACGCCCCTTCGACGCGCCGGTCGACGAAGCCCGCGTGGCGCAGGCACGGGCCGACGCAGAGCTCGCCGACTGCCCGGTCACGGGCCTGCCGGAGAACCCGGACTCGGTGCTGGCCGGCATCGTCGAACCGTGTCTGGGGACCGGCGCGCCGTACGACCTCGGCGCCGCCACCGCGGGAAAGCCCCTCGTCGTCAATGTCTGGGCGCAATGGTGCGGCCCCTGCAAGACAGAGCTGCCGTACTTCGAGGAGTTCGCCGCCCGCGCCGGCGACCGCGTCACGGTGCTGGCACTTCACGCCAAGGAAGGCGGGACCAACCCGTTCTTCCCGCTGACACTGCTCACCGAGATCGGAGTTCGCTTGCCGTCCGTGCTCGATCCCGACGGCCGGGTGGCCGCCGCCATCACCGCGCCACGGGTCTTCCCGTCGACCGTCTTCCTGCGCCCCGACGGCACGATCGCCAAGGTGTACCCCGGAGTGTTCGACAGCCCGCAGGAGATCGCCGACGCGGTCGAGGAGTACCTGGGCGTGACCGTATGAGCAACGACTCGCACGTCGGCCCACTCGTGCATCCCGACGAGATCCCGCCGTGGATGCATGCGCTGACCCGCGACGTCGACGCTGTCTCCGAGAGCGTCAACAATCGGGGCGGGGACCGGACCCGTTGGGCCCAGATGTTCCGGCGCGACCGCCGCGCAGCCGCGGTCCTGGTTCTGTTCTCCGGTTCCTGGGAGGCCGCCGACGATCACCCCGGTGGCGTTCCCGCCGACGCCGAGGTGCTGCTGACCGAACGCGCGTCGACCCTGCGTCAGCACAGCGGACAGGTCGCCTTCCCCGGAGGTGCTGCCGATCCGGGCGACGACTTCCCGGTCGGCACCGCACTGCGCGAGGCGCGCGAGGAGACCGGTCTCGACGCGTCGGGTGTGCACATCGTGGCAAACCTGCCGACCTTCCCGGTTCCGCCGTCGGGCTTCGACGTCGTGCCGGTGATCGGTTACTGGCGCGAGCCGAGCGAGGTGAGCGTCGTCGATCCCGGTGAGACCGCCCGCGTCGACCGCATCAACCTGCGCGAGCTCCTCGCTCCCGAGAACCGCTTCCAGGTGCGTCGTTCGGTGATGGGCGGCCGCCTCTACCAGGGGCCGGCCTTTTTCGTCGACGGTCTGCTCGTCTGGGGCTTCACCGGCGGGCTCATCGCGGCCATCAGCGACGCATCCGGCTGGGACCGCCCCTGGGACAAGAACGATGTCCGACCGCTCGACGAGATGATCGAACGTGCGGGCAACCGTCAGGAGTCGGGTTTCAGCGCGGTCCATCCGCGTGGGACCACCGACCCCGACGCCCACGCCGGACCGGGTGCGAACTGATGACCGGGTCCGCGTGGGTCGACGTCATCGTCATCGGCATCGCGCTCCTCGCCGCGATCAGCGGCTACCGGTCCGGTGCGGTCGCCTCGGCGCTCGCGTTCATCGGCGTCGCGCTCGGGGCGGTCGCGGGACTGCTCCTTGCGCCGCATCTGATCGAGCGTTTCGACGACCTGCAGGTCCGGGTGCTCGTCGGGATTGCCGTGCTCGTCGTGCTGGTGGTCATCGGTGAGGTGGCCGGCATGGTGTTGGGCCGGGCCGCGCGAGGCGGCATCCGGTCGCCGGGACTGCGGGCCATCGACAGTGGCGTCGGTTCGATCCTGCAGGTCGTGGCCGTGCTCCTGGCCGCGGGACTGCTGGCGATCCCGTTGCGCGGTTCCGCCGACCCGGCCATCGCCGGGGCGGTACGCGACTCCAAGGTCCTGACCGGCGTCGAGGTGCTGTCGCCGCAGTGGGTCAACGATCTGCCCGGCGATTTCAAAGCGCTCCTCGACAGTTCCGGGCTTCCCAAGTTCCCGTTCGTGAGCACGCCGTCGACCAATGTCGACCCGCCCGACCCGGCGCTGGCCGACCTGCCCGTGGTCCGCCAGGCGCGTCCGAGCGTCGTCAAGATCGAGGGTGTCGCGCCGAGCTGCCGCCAGGCCCTCGAGGGCAGCGGCTTCGTCGTCTCGCCCGAGCGCGTGATGACCAACGCCCACGTGGTGGCCGGCACCGAACGCCTCGAGGTCGAGACCTCCACCGGGGCACGGCTCCCCGCGAAGGTCGTCCTCTTCGACAGCGACACCGACATCGCCGTCCTCGACGTCCCCGGCCTCCGCGCGCCCGCACTGAGATTCGCCTCGCGGCCGGCGTCGACCGGCGACGACGCCATCGCGCTCGGCTTCCCCGAGGCCGGGCCGTTCTACGTCAGCCCGCTGCGTGTCCGGTCGACGTTCAACCACACCGGCGACGACATCTACCGGACCGGTCAGGTCACGCGTGAGGTCTATGCCGTGCGCGGATCGATCCGGCAGGGCAATTCCGGTGGACCGCTGCTCAACTCGGACGGCGAGGTGCTCGGGGTCGTGTTCGGTGCGGCGGAGAACGTGGCCGACGAGACCGGCTTCGTGCTCACCGCCCGTCAGGTGCGCGCCGACTTCGACGAATCCGAGCGACGAAGCGAGCGGGTGAGTACCAAGAGGTGCGTGCTGGCCTGATCCGCCGCGCCTTCTCGGTGGCCACGTCGTTGGTCGCCTCCGGTTCGGTCCGGAGGAACTCGAGGATCGCCTCGGTCACCGCCGCGGGCTGCTCCTGGTGCACGAAGTGCCCGCTGCCCTCGATCTGCCGGTAGGTCTGGTGCGCCGCCCACCGACGGCCGTCGGCGATGGCGTCGCTGAGGATGTACGGGTCGTCGCGGCCGCGCAGGGCGAGGACCGGCAGGTGTAGCCGCTGGTCCATCAACTCCATGAAACGCAGTCCGTCGGGCCGGAACTGGGAGCGGAACGCCCAGCGTCGGTACTCCAGACTGCAGTGCGCGACGTAGGGGATCAGCATCGCCGACCGGTTCAGTTCGACGGTCTGCGCGTAGTCGGGTCCGGAGCGCCAGGACGACGACGATCGCTGCGCGAAATAGTCTGCGATGAACGCCGCGTCGTCCCGGGTGACCTGTCGTTCGCCGACGCGCGGGATCTGGTTGCGCAGGAAGAGGTTCAGGAACTGTTCCCGCTGAGCCCGGTCACGCAGCGCGCGTCGACGCAGTGCCCGCGGGTGAGGCGACGCGACCACGACGATCCGGTCGACGACGCGGGGATGCAGGGTGGCGGTCGCCCAGCAGACCAGTCCGCCGTCGGAGTGGCCGATGAGTGTGGCGCTGGTGTGCCCGAGGGCGCGGACGAGACCGTTGGTGTCACCGGCCAGGGTCCAGCCGTCGTAGCCGCGAGGCGGTTTGTCGGTGTCGCCGTAACCGCGGAGGTCGACCGCGACGGCCCGGAAACCGGCCTCGGTGAGCGCGGTCAGCTGGTGTCTCCAGCTCCACCAGAACTCGCCGAAGCCGTGGAGCAGCAGTACGAGCGGTCGGTCGCCGGCGGGAACCCCCGCCGGTTCGACCGCGTGGAACCGGACACCGTTGGCGCGGACGTCGAGGTGCTCCCAGTCGCCGGGAAGACGAACGCTCGACGGGTCAGGTGCCTCGCTCAAGACTCACCCCTCGCGGGCGGGAGGGATCCTCGGGTGCGCCGGGGCCTGCGGATGGCCGGGGCCGCGGTGGGGCAGCACCGTCGACAACTCGTTGACCGATTCCATCGTCTTCTTCGGTCCACGGACTTTCTTGAAGAAGATGTAGCCGACGAACGCCGCGATGCAGGTGACCACGACGAGGATCAGGAAGACGATCAGGAACGCCAGCCAGCGCCACACGAACTCGTCGAGCAGTTCGGCCAGGAAGAAGAAGAAGAAGAAGCTGGAGTACAGCGCCATCACGCCGGCGACGATCAGCAGACCCGTACCCGCGCCGGCCTTCTTGGCCTCACCGACGAGCTCGGCCTTGGCGAGGGCGACCTCGGACCGGAACAGGGTCGAGACGCTCGCGGTGGCGTCCTTGACCAGGCTCCCGATGCTCGGCTCGCCGTTGGGACCGGCGTTCGCGTCCGAGAGTGGGATCGACGGGACGGAGTCCCGCCCCGCTTCGGGCAGGCCGTGCTCGTTGGGGCTCACAGAATCCTCCGTTGTTCGGCTGATGGCCATATGTTGCCATGTGTGGGCTCACGAGGTGGCGGCCCACCCGGCGAGATGCCGGTGAAAGTCCGCCGAGAGCCCGATGCGCCGCCGGTGAACTTGTCACCGGCGGCGCATCGACGCAGTCGTTCCTGCTCCCTGAGGAGCGAGCTCGCGAGCGTCAGGACTTCTTCGAGCGGATCGCCTCGAACACCGACGGATCGACGAGCGTCGAGGTGTCGCCGAGCTCGCGGCCCTCGGCCACATCCTTGAGCAGGCGGCGCATGATCTTGCCCGAACGCGTCTTGGGCAGCTCCGGCACGACGTTGATCTCGCGCGGCTTGGCGATCGGGGAGATCTCCACCGACACCTGCATGCGGAGCTCGGCGATCAGCTCGTCGCCGGTGTTCTCGACGCCCTCGCGGAGGATGACGAAGGCGACGATGCCCTGGCCGGTGGTCTCGTCGGCGGCGCCGATGACCGCGGCCTCGGCCACACCGGAGTGCCCGACGAGGGCCGACTCGACCTCGGCGGTGGAAATGCGGTGGCCGGACACGTTCATCACGTCGTCGACGCGGCCGAGGACCCAGAGGGCGTGGTCCTCGTCGTAGCGGGCGCCGTCACCGGCGAAGTACCAGCCCTGCTCGGCGAAACGCGACCAATAGGTGTCGCGGAAGCGCTCCTCGTCGCCCCAGATCCCGCGCAGCATCGCCGGCCACGGCTGATCGAGGACGAGATAACCCTGCTCGCCGGCGCCGACGGGGTTGCCCTGGTCGTCGACGATGTTCGCGCTGATGCCGGGCAGCGGCTTCATCGCCGAGCCGGGCTTGGTCGCGGTCACGCCGGGAAGCGGCGAGATCATGATCGCGCCGGTCTCGGTCTGCCACCAGGTGTCGACGATCGGTGCCTTGCCACCGCCGATGACCTCGCGGAACCACCTCCACGCCTCGGGGTTGATCGGCTCGCCGACGCTGCCGAGCAGGCGGACCGACGACAGGTCGTGGGCCTCGGGGATCTGCTGGCCCCACTTCATGAACGTGCGGATCAGCGTCGGGGCGATGTAGTAGATCGTGACGCCGTACTTCTCGATGATCTCGAAGTGGCGATGCTCGTTGGGGGAGTTCGGGGTGCCCTCGTAGACCACCTCGGTGGCGCCGTTGGAGAGCGGCCCGTAGACGAGGTACGAGTGGCCGGTCACCCAGCCGATGTCGGCGCCACACCAGAAGACGTCGCGGCCTTCCTTGTGGTCGAAGACGTAGTGGAAGGTGTAGCTGACCTGGGTCAGGTAACCGCCCGAAGAGTGGACGATGCCCTTGGGCTTGCCGGTGGTGCCGGAGGTGTAGAGCAGGAACAGCGGGTGCTCGGAGTCGAAGGCCTCCGGTTCGTGGACGTCGGACTGCTGGTCGACGGTGTCCTCCCACCAGACGTCGCGTCCCTCGACCCAGTTCAGGCCGGGGTCGTGATTGGTGCGACGCACCACGAGGACCTTCTCGACCGACTTCGCGGCGTCGTCGCCGGTGCCCAGCGCCTCATCGACGTTGGTCTTGAGGGGGGCGGGCTCGCCGCGTCGGTACTGACCGTCGGTGGTGATGACGAGCTTGGCCTCGGCATCGTCGACGCGGGAGCGCAGGGCGCCCGAGGAGAAGCCCGCGAACACGACGGAGTGGGTGAGGCCGAGGCGCGCGCAGGCGAGCATCGAGATCAGGGCCTCGGGGACCATCGGCATGTAGATGGCGACGCGGTCGCCGGCCTGCAGGCCGATGGAGGTGAAGTAGTTGGCCGCCTTGCTGACCTCGGTGAGCAGCTGGCTGTAGGTGAGGTCGCGGGTGTCGCCGGGTTCGCCGACCCAGTGGATGGCGACGCGATCGCCCTTGCCCGCGGCGACGTGCCGGTCCACGCAGTTCACGGAGACGTTGAGCTTGCCTCCGACGAACCACTTCGCGAACGGTGCGTTCGACCAGTCGAGGGTGTCGGTGAAGTCGGTGGCCCAATCGAGTCGACGCGCCTGCTCCGCCCAGAACTCGAGTCGGTCCGCGTCTGCACGGTCGTAGATCTCGGCGTTGGCGTTGGCCTGCGCGGCGAACTCTTCGGATGGCGGGAACGCCTGGACGGTGGTGGAGGACATCAGTGAAATGAGCCTTTCGCTTCTCGACGGCGGATCAACCCAGAGTAAAGGTGACACGACGGGATGACGGATCGCTGGTGTGAGCGTAGTCACGCCACGTTGCAACGGGGTACCGGTGCTCCGATGAGCGTGGTCGATTCGCGACGAGCGGTGGCTCTTTCGCGACGAGCGGTCGTCACCCATTGTTCACGCATGACCGCGGCCTTGTTCAGGCGCCCGCAAGAATGGGCGGAGGGCGAATATTCGAAACCATCACTAACAATAAGTGTCGTCATGGTTCGTTCGTGAGGCCTTTCGATCATCGACCGGTTGGACTACATCGATGTCCGGGTTGGAGCGAGGCGCCGTGGGTATGGTCCGACCGGGGTCGGGGGAGCACGCGACGAGTTCGCGCAACTATCGTCAGGGCGTGACCAACGATCCTTTGGCTCCTCTGCTGGACCTCCCCGGCGTGGCCGACGCTGCCGATCGAGCGCGTGACGCGCTGTCCGCGGTGCATCGGCACCCCGCCAACCTGCGCGGATGGGACAAAACGGCCACCGAGGCGTCGTGGCGGGCGGGCCGGTCGTCGGCTGCGATCGACGGCGGAAGCGTGGAACTACGCCGCGACGGGGACTTCGACGATCCGATTCTCGCGGGGGCGATGCGCGTGTCGCAGGCCCTCGACGGTGAATCGCTCGAGACCCTCACCGGCGTGATCCGACGCGCCCCTGCTCAGGCACTCGCTCGTTTGCACACGCTCGCCGCCGCCGACCTCGTCGCGAATCACGACGAGCTGGGCCGCCCGCGACCCGAGACGGATGTGGCGAATCGTCTCGATCTGTTGGGGCAGTTGATAACCGGTGCCACGTCGGTGCCGGCGCCGGTGCTCGCCGCGGTGGTGCACGGCGAGCTTCTCGGGCTCCAGCCCTTCCCGACTGCGAACGGAGTGGTCGCGCGTGCCGTGTCCAGGCTCGTGGGCGCCGCGACGGGACTCGACCCGCATTGTCTGGGGGTCCCGGAGGTCACCTGGTTCAAGCGCGCGGGTGAGTATCGGTCGCTGGCGGCGGCCTTCGCCTCGGGTGGTCCGGACGGGTTGCGGGACTGGCTCGTGTTCTGTTGCGAGGCGCTCGAAGCCGGTGCGGCGGAGGCGAAGTCGATTGCCGATGCGGCGCGGGCGGGGTAGTTCGAACCGACCCCGGACAACACTGCGGGCGGCCTCCCTGTCGTTACCGACGAGGTTGCCGCCCGCGTAGCACGGACTCAAGTTACCAAGCGTGCTTGGTGGGTTGTGGTCACCGCCTCGGCGATTGAACGCGGGTCAGGTCGCCCGTACCGTCCACGTGCGGCCATCTTCAAGGCCATTCTCCCCGGGCTCCTCGCCGGCGGGGGGAAGGCAGTGGCGCAACTAATGTGGCGGTCGTTTCTCCTGCCGCGATTTCGCAGGCGCACAACGCTTTTGCCTTTATGCGGCGTGCTCCGCGTGGGTGCTTGCCGCCCGTGCTGGGAAGTGCTCGGAGCGGGGACTCGGTCCTTCTCTTCCGGATCGGGCTTGGCCCTCCGAACTTCCGTACCACTGTTGTACACCGTGATCGCGGTCACATCAAGTGATCGGTGTCCAAATGTTGAACGACTTCCCGGAATCGACGGGAAGTACTGCGGGGCAGGGTATTCGCGATCCGAGACGGTGCTGTCCGGCGCGCGGCGTGCGGTGGCCGGCGTGTCGCGACGCGGGTCTCGGGGTCCCGATGGGTTCCGGGTTCGTCATGACGATCCGACCTTCGGGGTCGTCCGCAACCCCGGCGGACGGCCCGGATGTCCGAGATTCACCAACTGCAAGTTTCCTTGAGAAAATGTGTTAGCTGGAGCGCTGTGTATAAGCCTCGTCGGTCTCCCGAGGATCAGAACGGACATTTGCGAAGAACGATTGTTGTACTTGCAAAGAATCAGAAGCCGTGTATAGTCGTCGGTACCCGGTTCTGATACCGGCGCCTTTCAGCCCGACCCCCCGGGGCTGAAACGCGACAACCCCGGCCTCCTCCCCCCCTGGCCGGGGTTGTCTTCTATCTAGGGGCAGCCTCCGCCTTTGCGGACATTCGTTCACTGCCAGTTGTAGTCTGCTCGGCCATTGTCCTGTGGATTCTTTCCACAGCCCGCCGACGATGTCCACAGAGGCCGCGAGCGGGCTCCTGAGGGACCTTCTCCGCCTCATCATCGACGCCATGCCCGATGATCTGCTCGTTCTCGTCGACCCGGATCTGTATGACGACGTCGCCCGCTGCGCGGCGGCCGCCGGATATCGCACCGTCGCCGCCCGGCCCGACGACTGTCGCCGTGAATGGCTCACCAGCCGCGCCGTGGTGGCCGATCCGGCGGCGATCGCCGTCCTCACTCTGATACATCCACCGCGTCGCGACGGTCTGATCCTCGTCAGTGCGGAGGAACCGCGAGCCGACACCTGGCGGATGGCGATGGACCTCGGGGCCACCGACGCGGCCGCGCTGCCGTCTGACGAGAATCGCCTGGTCAGATCGTTGACCGACGTCCGCGTACCTCGCCGCCGGCCCGCGGGTGTCCTCGCGGTGATCGGCGCACATGGTGGAGCCGGCGCATCGACGCTGGCCGCGGCGGTGGCTCTCACCAGCGTCGGGAACGGATCGTCCACCCTGCTCCTCGATCTCGACGACGTCGCGCCCGGTACCGACCTGCTGCTCGGGATCGAGCAGCGCCCGGGCTTGCGCTGGCAGGACCTGTCGCTGGACGGAGGCGTCGTCGGTGGCACGGCGTTGCACCACGCCCTGCCACGTGCCGGGAGTGGTCTCGCGGTGTTGACCTCGGAACGTCTCCCCACGCGGGCGCCGGGCTCTGACGCGGTGGCCGCGGTCATCGACGCAGGTCAGGCCCACGGAGATCTTGTGGTGGTCGACCTTCCGCGCGCCGACACCCCGGTCGTCCGTACAGCGATCGCTTCGGCGGATCTCGTCGTGCTGGTCTCCGCCCCGTCGGTCGGTGGCTGCGCCGCGGCACGTCGGGTGGTCGGCCGGCTCATCGGTGACGAGGTCTCCGTCGAACTCGTGGTCCGGGGTCCGTCACCGGGTGGTCTGCGGCCCGCGCAGGTCGCCGACGCGATCGGGGTCCCCTTGATCGCCGCGTATCGGCCTGACCCGCGTCTTCCGGTCCGGCTGGAGGGTGGACCGCTCCGCGTCCGACCCCGCAGTCCGCTCGGACGTGCGGCCCAAGCCGTCCACTCGAGGGTGGCAGGGCAGGGGAGAGCGGCGTGACAGTCGATCGAACTGACGACGAGCTGCTCGAACGCGTCCGGTCTCGGCTGGCCTCAGATGCCGCGGAACCGAGCCCGGCGGTGATCGCCGAGGCGATCCGTGCCGAGGCCGGCGGTGTCCTGGGCGACACCGACCTCCTCGCGGCACTCCGTTTCCTTCAAACGGAGCTCACCGGCGCCGGAAAGCTGGAGGCACTGCTCGCCGAACCAGACATCGCCGACATCCTCGTAGCCGGTCCCGACGACGTATGGGTGGACCGCGGACGCGGACTCGAGCCGGCGACGATCCGCTTTCCCGACGAGGCATCGGTCCGGCGCCTGGCGGGACGTCTCGCGCTGAGCGCCGGACGTCGCCTCGACGACGCGCAACCGTGGGTCGACGGCCAGCTGTCCGACGTCGGCCGGCGCGGATACACGGTGCGACTACACGCGATCATCCCGCCGCTCGCCGCCGACGGCACCTGTATATCGTTGCGGGTGCTGCGTGCAGCGTCGAAGGACCTGCCGAGTCTGATCGCCGGCGGCGCCATCCCGGCAGAGGTGGTCGGGATCATCGGTGACATCCTCCGACACCGCTTCTCCTTCCTGGTCATCGGCGGCACGGGCTCCGGAAAAACGACGCTGCTGAACGCGCTGATCGGCGAGATGAACACTCGTGAGCGGCTCGTGTGTGTCGAGGACGCCCTCGAGCTCGCGCCCCGCCATCCCCAAGTGGTTCGACTCGTGGCACGCGCGGCGAATGTCGAAGGCGTGGGCGAGGTTCCGGTGCGTGCGCTGGTGCGGCAGGCGCTGCGCATGCGGCCCGACCGGATCGTCGTCGGGGAGGTGCGAGGCGCCGAGGTGATCGACCTGCTCACCGCACTCAATACCGGACACGACGGCAGCGCCGGGACCGTGCACGCCAACTCGACCTCCGAGGTGCCGGCGCGGATGGAAGCCCTTGCCGCGCTGGGCGGGATGGGTCGCGATGCGTTGCACAGCCAGTTGGGCGCGGCCCTGCAGATGGTGCTCGGTGTCGCGCGCCGAGCGGACGGTTCACGTGGGCTCGTCGAGATCGGCGTCGTACGGCGTGCTCCTGACGGGCGAGTCGACATCGTGCCGATCTGGTTGCGAGACAGTGGTTTCACCGACCACCGACCGTTCTTCGACACGATGCTCGCCAGACATCGACCGCCCGGCGGTCGGTCCGCTGACGACCCCGGGACCTCCGCTGGTCCGCGCCGGCTGTCGGCATGATGTCCGGGATCCCGCCGATGGCCCCGGTCCTGGTGGCCCCGGTCCTGGTGGCCCTCGGGTTCGGTGTCCTGTTGTGGTCGCCGCCGCGGGCCTGGCAGCGCCTGCAGATCGTCGTGGGGAGGCCGCGCGTCACCCGATCGTCGAATCGGATGGCGCTTCTCGCCGCGGGTGCACCGGTGGCGGCCTTGGTGCTCGGTGGGCTCTCGGCCGCGGTTGCGGCGGGCATCGTCGTAGCGCTCGTGATGTGGATTCGACGACGTCGACAGGCGGAGAAGAGGTTCGATCGTCGGTTGGACGACCTGCTGCTGGCGCTGTCCCTGATGATCTCGGAACTTTCGGTCGGCGCGCCCCCGGTGCACGCCTGCGAGGTTGCGGTCGCCGAGCTTCGGCGGCGCACGGCCGACGGTGGTCGTGGCTGTTCGGAGATCGCCGATGGGCTCGAGGCGATGGCGTCGCGAGCGTCGCTCGGTGGGTCGGCGATCGCAGGTCCGGAGCCGACACCGGGTTCGGAGGACGCGTCGGGGGCGGCGTCGTGGCGTCGGATCGGAGTGGCCTGGCAGACCGCCGAACAGTACGGCCTGCCGATGGTGGACACGCTGGCGGCGTTGCGGTCCGATCTGCGGTCGCGCCGCGGATTCGCCGACCGCACACGTGCCGGCCTGTCGGGGCCGCGTGCGACGGCGATGGTGCTGGCCGGTCTGCCCCTGCTCGGTATTGCACTGGGCCAGGCGACCGGCGCCGGGCCGATCCAGGTACTCCTCGGCGGTGGTCTCGGCGGCGTCCTGCTGATGGTCGGAACCGTCTTGGCCGCAGCCGGAGTCGCGTGGTCGGAACGCATCACCGGGAAAGTGCTGGCCCGTTGACCGGGGTGGCGATCGCGATGGCGTCCTTGGCCGCGGGGTTGCTGGTCTGGCCCGCGCCGCGCTGGCGGCTGTACCGGGTCGTCGACCCTCCGCCGGGCCCCGACCGCTCGCCGAGATGGCTGGGTGCGGGTCCACCGCGGGAGGATCCGTTCGCCGTGGCATCCGCCTTCGATCTGTTCGCCGTGTGCCTCCGGGCCGGGTTGCCGGTGGGTGTCGCCGCGGCGGTCGTTGCCGGCCGGGCCCCGCCGTCGCTCGCCCGGCCGCTCGCGCGTGTCGCTGACCTGCTGCAACTCGGTGCCGACCCGGACACCGCATGGGCGGCGCTGCTCGAGGATTCATCGGAGGCGAAGAGGTCGGCCGACGACCATCTCGAAGCCCTCGCGGCGCTGGCCAGACGCTCGGCCCGAGCCGGTTCGTCACTGGCGGGCGGACTCGCGGAACTGGCGGACGATGTTCGACGCCGCGCTCATGACGATGCGCTGGCCGCGGCCGAGCGCGCCGGAGTGGCGATCAGTGGTCCGCTCGGGCTGTGCTTCCTGCCTGCGTTCATCTGTCTCGGGATCGTGCCGGTAGTGGTCGGTCTGGCGTCGACGGTGCTCGGCGCGTTCTGACTGCGAGCGCGGAAGTGCTCACGAACTGTCGGTGCCCACCAGCACACTGGAGACATGGTTGACACCGGACACCGACACCATGCGATCGACTACGTCGAGCTCACCGTCACGGACATGGCTGCGGCGCGGACCTTCTATTCGGGCGCGTTCGGCTGGGAGTTCAACGACTACGGACCCGGTTACTCGGGAATCGTCGGGCCGGGAGGAGCAGGATCGCCGGAGGCGGGCGGCCTCGCGCTCGGCGACTCGGCGCCCACCCGGGGCGGCCCGCTGGTCCTGCTGTACTCCGATGACCTCGACGTGACGGTTGAGAAGGTGCGTGCGGCGGGAGGTCAGATCGTCAACGGTCCCTACGACTTTCCGGGCGGCCGACGGTTTCACTTCACCGACCCGAGCGGTAACGAGCTCGGCGTCTGGTCGTCCGCCTGAGGTGTCCGCTCGCAAACCCACCCCTCGAGGGGTGCGGAGTCGAAAACTCGATGGATCCCAGCGGGGCTTTGATGCGTCCAAGTAGTGCAGAACTCGAAGGTCGCTCGTCCCGACAGGAGAACCCATGACCCACAACCTTTCTCGTCTCATCGATCGTGCAGGTGCGCACGCCACGCGGCTGATCACCGACGAGGACGGCATGTCCACGGCGGAATACGCGATCGGCACAATTGCGGCCGCGGCGTTCGGGGCGATCCTCTACACGGTGATCACCGGGGACAACATCGTGAGTGCGCTGACCGGCATCATCGGGAAGGCTCTCAACACCTCGGTGGGCTGATGTGCTTGCGTGCGCTGAGGATTCGGATTGCGGAGATCGGTCGGGATGAGGCGGGGATGGTGACGGTCGAGGCGGCATACGCGGTCGCTGCGATCGTGGTCGCGGTGCTGCTCGCCGTCGGAGCGATCGGTGGCGTGACGGCCCAGATCCGTTGTACCGACGCTGCGCGGGAGGCGGCACGGCTGACGGCAGCGGGTGACGATTCGGCGCGCGAGGTCGCGAAGCGGATGGCGGGGGATCGGGCCGTGGTGTTGGTGTCGGTCCAGGGGAAACGTGTCGTCGCGCAGGTGCGCACCTCGGTGGCGTTGTTGCCGGGCCTCACGATGTCGGCACAGGCCGTGGCCGCCAAGGAACCGCGAGGCGAGGATCAGGTGGTCTTCGCGCCCGGCGTCGAACCGTGAGGGCCGTCCGCGGTCTCGTCGCAGATGACCATGGCAATGCGACGGTGCTGGGTGCGTTCGCGATCGCCGCTCTCGCGGCAGTTCTCGTCATGGTCATCTACGTCGGCGCGGCCGTGCTCGCCCGTCACCGCGCTCAGTCGGCAGCTGACCTGTCCGCGCTGGCCGCAGCCGCAGATCACGTGGCGGGGGAGTCCGAACCCTGCACCGCTGCGCGTGCAATGGCGACGGCACAACGGCCTTCGGTCGAGGTGGTCGCGTGCCGAACGGACGGTGAGGACGTGCTCGTGTCGGTGCGGGTCCCGGTCGACCTGGGCACCTTCGGCGTCCGGGCGGCCACGGCGTCCGCGCGGGCCGGTCCGGTCGAGTGACGGTGGAGCGCTACCCGCGTCGGACAAGAGAACGGAGTCTGGGGATCGGCCAAATCAGGTCGTCGTACGGTTACGGACGTGATTAGAGCCTTCGTAGCCACTGCCGCCGCACTTGTACTACTCGCGGGATGCTCGTCTGAGAAAGATGCTCCTCAGCAAGCTTCCGCACTCCCCGGGGTGATGACAGCTCAACCTCTGACTGCCTCTGACTTGGCCGAGCGATTGAAGACATCGATACCCGAAGTGGTGAAGATCATTGAGATCACCGAAGAAAACGACCCGAACAATCTGATCGGTCGCCCAAACGGGTACACGACAGCCTTTGTCATCGAAGACTCGCGCGTTGGTTGTCTCGAGTTGCCGGGCAGCAGCATCGGTGTTGACTGCGGGGCAATGGTCGAACAGTGGCCAGACCATGCATCAGCCCAAGCGCGTGCCGACTACATCCAGCGGGTGCTGAAGGGAGCCCCGATGCTCGGACAGGAGTACGACACGGTTCGTGGAGATGCGGTGCTCCGTGTGTCGGGTGATCTCAAACCGTCTGAGGCAGAGAGGTACAAGGAGGTGTTCGCGTCCTAACAGGGTCCGAGTGACCTAGCGCGGAAGAGCGTGTACGACCAGGGCCTCGTGAACGACACGACCAGACGCTGACCTACCCGCGACTGTCCTCGTCGACGACGATCCGTTTCGGATACACCCGTACCGATTGCATAGGGGCGAACCACAATTGGTGAAAGTGAACGTCCGTGTCGCCGCGGTAGGCGAGTTCGAAGGCTTCGGTCCCGGTGTTCAGCGGGATCCACGGTCGAACCGCCCGCACGAACGACGACCAGTGGATCAGTTCGCCCTCGGTCAGGAACCCGCCTGCAGCAGCCCAGGTTTCGCCGGACTGCGCGTCGGACGACGCCAGGTACACCTCGCCGAGCGACGGCGTGATCCTCGGGCCGATCATCGCGGCTTGCAGGTACCACTGGGCGGTGGTCACCACCGGGGTGAAGCCGCCCGACCGGGCCGCGCACCACCCGTAGTGCAGGTCGAGGGCATCGAGTGCCGCCTCCTCGGAGAAGAACACGTCGCGTTCGCCGATGGAGGCCGGCAGGTTGTCGGTGTCCTGGGTGGGCCGGGCAAGCAGGAAGAAGGCGCGCGAGGGCCGGGACACCAGCCGCTTCGTTCCGATCCCCCGATCGGATGCCTCGTCATGCATGAGCCAAGTATTGCCGAGACAACAGTTCGAGGACGGTCACTGCGCCATCTTTGTCCAACGGATCATTGCCGTTGCCACACTTGGGGCTCTGCACACACGACGGGCAGCCGCTCTCGCATCCGCAGCTCGCGACGGCGTCCCGGGTGGCGTTGATCCAGGTGAGGAAGGCAGAGTGCCCGCGCTCGGCGAAACCCGCCCCGCCCATGTACCCGTCGTAGACGAAAACGGTCGGCAATCCGGTGTCGGGATGGAGGTCGGTGGAGACGCCGCCGATGTCCCATCGGTCGCACGTCGCGACGAGGGGGAGGAGTCCGATCGTCGCATGCTCGGCCGCGTGCAGGGAACCGGGCAGCCTCGTGTCGTCGATTCCGGCCTCGGCCAGCACCTCCGGTGTGAGCGTGTACATGACCGCCCGGGTATGCAGGGTCTGCTCGGGCATGTCGAGTTCGACGGCGTCGAGCACCTCACCGGTCCGCAGCGTCCGCAGGTAACCGACTACCTGATGCGTCACGTCGACCTCGACGAAGGCCACGGTCAGCGGACCGAACTCACGGCTCTCGATGACGGAGGTGATCGAGATGTCGGTGGTCTCGCGTGCCGACGTGGTCCAGTCGGGGTCCTCGGGATGTGCGAGCGCCAGGCCGTCGTCGAGGTCTAGTTCATCGACGAGGTACGTCTCGCCCTGGTGGATGTGCACCGCGCCGGGGTGCACCGTCGACATCGCGCGCCCGGTGTCGACGGTGCCCAGGACCTGCGAGGTCGTGGTGTCGACGATCAACACCTGCCCGCCGATCCCGCCCCGGATGTCGATCTCGGCGTGCGGTTCGACGCCGGCGGCGACGTACCAACCCGACTTCCGTCTGCGCAGCAGGCCTTCCGTGGCCAGGTCCTCGGCCACCGGCCGCGCATCCCAGGCGTCTATCTCGGTGTCCGAGAGCGGCTTCTCTGCGGCGGCGCACAACAGATGCGGCCCGAGGATGTACGGGTTGGCCGGGTCGGTGACGGTGGCCTCGACCGGCTTGCCGAGGAGCGAGTCGGGATGGTGCACCAGGAATGTGTCGAGTGGGTCGTCGCGGGCGACCAGGACCACCAGCGAGTCCCCGGACTCCCGTTGGCGTCCGGCCCGACCCGCCTGCTGCCAGAACGACGCGACCGTCCCGGGGTAGCCGCTGACGATGACAGCGTCCAATCCGCTGATGTCGACGCCCAATTCGAGTGCGTTGGTGGTCGCGACACCGAGCAGCTCGCCGTCGGAGATCGCCTTCTCGAGCTTGCGCCGGTCATCGGCGAGATAGCCCGCACGGTAGGCCCCGATCCTCGACTCGAGTTCGGGCGCACTCTGCGACAACAGGTTCCGCGCCGACAGTGCCGTCAGTTCGACGCCCCGCCGACTGCGCGCGAAACACAGTGTCCGCGCACCCTCGACCACGAAATCCGCGAGTAGCCGTGCAGATTCGGCGCCGGCGGAGCGCCGGACCGGCGCGCCGTTCTCCCCGGTCACCGCCGGCAGGAAGTCCGGCTCCCACAATGCGACGGTGCGCTCACCGCGCGGCGAGCTGTCCTCGGTCACCGCGACCGCGGGCTCACCGATCAAGCGGCCCAATGCCTCCGCGGGTTGCGCGACCGTCGCGCTGGCACCGATCACCGTCGGATTCGCGCCGGCCGCACGGGCGATCCGGAGGAGCCTGCGCATGACGAGTGCGGTGTGGGAGCCGAAGACGCCACGGTAGTGGTGGCATTCGTCGACGACGATGAAGCGAAGATGCCGGAAGAACTGACGCCACCGGGCGTGATGCGAGAGGATGCCGATGTGCAGCATGTCGGGGTTGGTGAATATCCACCGTGAGTGCACGCGCGCCCACTGCCGGATCTCGGGGTCGGTGTCGCCGTCGTAGGCGCAGGGCTGCAGGTGCCCGAACTCCGGCCGCCCGGCGATGATCGAGGAGACCGCCCGGATCTGGTCCGCGCCCAACGCTTTCGTCGGCGCGAGATATAACGCTGTCGAATTCTTTTCATTCAACAGAGTCGAAAGAATTGGCATCTGGTAAGACAGTGATTTACCCGATGCGGTTCCCGTGCAGATGGCGACATGATTACCGCGGAATGCTTCGTCGGCGGCCCGGGCCTGGTGTGTCCAGACGCGTTCTATTCCGTTGTCCGCGTACGCGTCGAGGAGTGCTGTGGGCACCCATTCCGGCCACTCGGCGAAAGATGCAGGGCGCGACGGGATTACCGACAGGTGCGTGAGTGGGGACTCGTCGGGGTCGGTGCCTGCGAGGGACCTTGCGAGGAGATCTGTCCCGAATGTGGAGTACTGCATTTTATGGTGGAAACTCTTCAAAGTGGTGTCGGCGCGGGAGGTCTGGGAAGGTCGGGATGTTACCGATGGATGTCGTGCTGCTGAAGTTTGGCGAGGTTTTTGCTCATCTTGGTTGATGTGACTATCGCAAGTGGGCCGGACATGATTGACTGGGTGCGGCCGCAGCTTTCGCAACCCGTCGAGGCGGGCGACAAGCGTGTTGCAGCCGTGGTACTGAGGTTAGTTTGGCGGATCGAAGCAGATCTTCGCGGGGCTCTTTGAGGTATGGCGGTCAACCGGCCACGACGCGATGACCCATCGTGTCGCGACAGTTGATATGTAAAGGATTGCAAGACATGGCACAGGGAACTGTGAAGTGGTTCAACGCGGAAAAGGGCTTCGGCTTCATCGCGCCTGACGAGGGCTCCGACGACGTGTTCGTCCACTACTCCGAAATCCAGGGAGCCGGTTTCCGCACCCTCGAGGAGAACCAGCGGGTGGAGTTCGAGGTCGGCCAGGGCACCAAGGGCCCGCAGGCCACCGGCGTTCGCGCCGTCTGAGACCACCTGCGCAACTGCATACGCAGCTTGCCGACAACCGCTCCCGTCTCGTTCAGTCGAGACGGGAGCGGTTTGTTTTCCGGGGGCCGCTGAAGCGGCGGCGCGAACCGCCGCGGGAAAGACCGGTTTCGGGGACCCGGACCACCTAATCTCGGCTTGTGGGCCAGTTGTCGTTCTTCTCCGCGGAGACAGAGGAGCCCGCGTACTCCGATCTCGCGGGCCTGCTCGCGGCGCACGGTCAGGCCGTCCGTTCGGACTCCGGTACGCGGGTCTCGATCGTCGTCCGCGATCGCTGGCGCGCGGAGCAGATCGTCGAGGAGATGCGGGCCTCCGGTCTCGACGCCGAGGTCACCACCTCCGATGAGGGCACCCCGTTGGCCCGCACCGCGGCGTGTCATGAACTCGACGCACTTCACCTGGCATGGTCGGCAGGCGCGGTCAAGGCGATGCCCACCGGCTGGATTCCGTCATACCGTGCGCTGCGGCTCTGGGTGATCGCCTCCGGCCACTCCGACGAAGGCCGCTACCAACTCGGTCTCGACCCGCACGCCCCCGACACCCACGCGGCACTCGCCACCGCACTGATGAGGGTCGGGATCGCACCCACCCTGGTCGGCACGCGGGGTCATTCACCTGCACTTCGCATCGCCGGCCACCGTCGTCTCGTTCGTCTGCACGAATACGTGGGTCCGCCGCCGAATGCGGCGGCAGTGCCGGATTGGCCACCTGCGGACATACATTAGCGATCTCTTCTAGATCGTTCTGACCTGGGAAAACGCTGACCGAAAGCGCGGTATGGGTCACATCTGACAGCGTCACAAGGAATTCGGATGTGCAAACGGCGCTATACATAAGGTACAAACCCATCGAACACACCTGTTCACATGCAGGTGGTTCTCCACCCAGTCAACCGAAGGACGCCCCGGTGGCCGAGACCAGCACCGCATCCCGCTCTAGTGGGGGAATCCGACGACTCGTGATCGTCGAGTCCCCTACAAAGGCGCGCAAGATCGCCGGTTACCTCGGCTCCAACTACGTGGTGGAGTCGTCCCGCGGCCACATTCGCGACCTGCCGCGCGGCGCCGCCGACGTCCCCGCCAAGTACAAGGGCCAGCCCTGGGCGCGCCTCGGGGTGAACGTCGACGACAACTTCGAGCCGCTCTACGTCGTCTCGCCGGACAAGAAGACCACCGTCAGTGAGCTGAAGTCGCTGATGAAGGACGTCGACGAGCTCTACCTCGCCACGGACGGTGACCGCGAGGGGGAGGCCATCGCCTGGCACCTCCTCGAGACGCTCAAACCGAAGATCCCGGTCAAGCGGATGGTGTTCCACGAGATCACCGAACCCGCGATCCGCGCGGCCGCCGAGAACCCGCGTGATCTCGACATCGACCTGGTCGATGCCCAGGAGACCCGACGCATCCTCGACCGCCTCTACGGCTACGAGGTGTCTCCGGTGCTGTGGAAGAAGGTCATGCCGAAGCTGTCGGCGGGCCGCGTGCAGTCCGTCGCGACGCGCATCATCGTCGAGCGTGAACGTGAGCGCATGGCGTTCGTGTCCGCCGAGTACTGGGACATCGCCGCGACCATGGACGCCGGCGCCGAGGCCAGCCCCTCGACGTTCAAGGCCCGCCTGGTCAACGTCGACGACGCCCGTGTCGCCACCGGTCGCGACTTCGAGGCGACCGGTGAACTGAAGAAGCCCGACGGGGTCGTCGTGCTCAACGCCGACCGTGCCGAGAGCCTGGCTGCAGGCCTTCGCGGCGCCGCCATGACGGTGACGTCGGTCGAGGAGAAGCCCTACACCCGTCGCCCGTATGCGCCGTTCATGACGTCGACGCTGCAGCAGGAGGCCGGTCGTAAGCTGCGCTTCACCTCCGACCGCACCATGCGCATCGCGCAGCGGCTGTATGAGAACGGCTTCATCACCTACATGCGTACCGACTCGACGAGCCTGAGCGAGTCGGCGATCAACGCCGCCCGCGCCCAGGCACGCGAGCTGTACGGCGACAACTTCGTCCACCCGACGCCGCGTCAGTACACCCGCAAGGTCAAGAACGCCCAGGAGGCCCACGAGGCGATCCGTCCCGCGGGCGAGACGTTCCGGACTCCCGGCCAGGTCGCCGGCCAGCTCGAGGCCGACGAGTTCCGCCTGTACGAGCTCATCTGGCAGCGCACCGTCGCCTCGCAGATGGCCGACGCCAAGGGCACCACGCTGAGCCTGCGGATCGCGGGCACCGCGTCGTCCGGGGAGCGCGCGACGTTCGCCTCGTCGGGCCGCACCATCACGTTCCCCGGCTTCCTGTCGGCCTACGTGGAAACCGTCGACGAGCAGACCGGTGGCCAGGCCGACGACGCCGAGAACCGCCTGCCGCAGCTGACCGAGGGGCAGTCGCTCACCGCGACCGAGCTCACCGCCGACGGTCACTCGACCAACCCGCCGGCCCGCTTCACCGAGGCGTCGCTGGTCAAGGTGCTCGAAGAGCTGGGCATCGGCCGTCCGTCGACCTACGCCTCGATCATCGGCACCATCCAGGATCGCGGTTACGTCGTGAAGAAGGGCAACGCCCTCGTCCCGTCGTGGATCGCCTTCGCGGTGGTGGGACTTCTCGAGGCGTACTTCGAGAGTCTCGTCGACTACGACTTCACCGCGACCCTGGAAGACGATCTCGACCAGATCGCCACCGGCAACGAGAACCGGACGAAGTGGCTGTCGGAGTTCTACTTCGGCGACGAGCGGTCCGGCGACGCCGAGGCACGCTCGGCGCACTCGGCGATCGCCCAGTACGGCGGACTCAAGAAGCTCGTCGGCGTCAACCTCGAGGAGATCGACGCCCGCCAGGTCAACTCGATCCGCTTGTTCGACGACGAAGAGGGCCGGCCGATCTATGTGCGCGTCGGCCGCTTCGGTCCGTACCTCGAGCGTGACCTCAACGCGAACAAGAAGACCGACGCCGATGCCGAACCCGATCTGCAGCGCGCCAACCTGCCCGCCGACATCACGCCGGACGAGCTGACGCTGGAGATCGCGGAGAAGCTGTTCTCGACGCCGCAGGAGGGTCGCTCGCTGGGCGTCGACCCGCTGACCGGCCACGAGATCGTCGCCAAGGAAGGGCGTTTCGGTCCGTACGTGACCGAGATCCTGCCCGCCGACGACGATGACGACGACGGCGAAGCCCCGATCACCATCCCCGCGGGTCCGACGCCGCGCGACGGCGGATCTCCCGGCACCGGCGGCAGCGACGCCGGCGACGCCGATGTGGTCCCGCTCGATTCCCCGGGCGGCGGCACCACCACCAAGACCAAGCCGGCGGCGAAGAAGGTCGCCAAGAAGGCGGCGAAGAAGGCCGGTCCCAAGCCGCGCACCGGTTCGCTGTTCAAGTCGATGGACATCTCGACGGTCACCCTCGACGAGGCTCTGAAGCTGCTGTCGCTGCCGCGCGTCGTCGGCGTCGACCCGGAGTCCGGCGACGAGATCACCGCGCAGAACGGGCGCTACGGTCCTTACCTGAAGAAGGGCTCGGATTCGCGGTCCCTCGGCAGTGAGGAACAGCTCTTCGAGATCACCCTCGACGAGGCCCTGAAGATCTACTCCGAGCCCAAGCGTCGTGGACGGCAGGCGGCTGCGCCGCCGCTGCGTGAACTGGGCAAGGACGACGAGGTCAGCGGCAAGCCGATGGTCATCAAGGATGGCCGCTTCGGTCCGTACGTGACCGACGGCGAAACCAACGCGAGCCTGCGCAAGGGCGACGAGGTCGACTCGATCACGCCGGAGCGCGCGATGGAACTCCTCGCCGATCGTCGCGCTCGCGGCCCGGCCAAGAAGGCGGCGAAGAAGGCCGCCAAGAAGGCCCCGGCAAAGAAGGCTGCGAAGAAGACGGCCGCCAAGAAGACCGCGAAGAAGGCTGCCGCCAAGAAGACGACCGCCAAAAAGACCGCGGCCAAGAAGACGGCCGCGAAGAAGACGACGGAGTCGTCGGAGGATTAGCGGGCCCCAGCCGCTGCTTGAGGTGCGAGGAGCGCGAGCGACGAGTCTTGAAGGGCCCTGGTGAGTCGACCTCGGGGGCCGCTCAGTCCCTGCGGTAGGGCTCCATGTGCGGGCGGGCGAGGAGGGTCTCGATCCCGCGGCCGCGGAGTTCGACGCCTTCACCGATCTCCCAGTGCTCGGCCTCTTCGTGCGAGGCCAGGAACACGGCACGGGCCGAACCGAGCACGCGGGTGGGCTCGTCCTTCGCGAGTTCGGTGAGGCGCGCGGCCTCGTTCACCGGGTCGCCGATGACGGTGTACTCGAGGCGCTGCTCGGCGCCGATGTGCCCGGCGATCGCCTTGCCGGCGGAGACACCGATGCCGATGTCGGTGTCACCGAGGGTCTGGTACAGCTCGGCCCGTAGCTCACGCGCGGAGGCCAGCGCGCGGCCGGCGAAGTCGTCGAGGTCGAGGGGGGCGCCGAAGATCGCGAGCGCCGCATCACCCTGGAACTTGTTGACGAAGCCGCCGTGGCGTCCGACGACGGCCACGACCACCCGGAAGAACTCGTTGAGCAGCTCGACGATCTCGCGCGGCGGGCGGTTCACGGCCAGGCGCGTCGAACCGACGATGTCGACGAAGAGCACACCGACGTAGCGTTCCTCGCCGCCCAGCTCGGTGCCGGTCTCGATGGCGCGTCGGGCGACGTCCTCGCCGACGTAGCGGCCGAACAGGTTGCGTAGTTCCTGTCGTTCGCGCAGGTCGGCGACCATGTCGTTGAAGCCGGCCTGAAGCAGGCCGAGGTCGCTGCCGTCGTAGATCTTCACCGCGACGTTGAGGTCGCCGTCACTGACCTTCGACTGGGCGCGACGCAGCTGTTTGATCGGGTCGTTGATCGCGGCCACCACACGGACGATCGCGATGACGCTGAACGCGAGAGCCGACACCGCCATCCACAGGATCGGACGTTCCAGCCCGGTCGAGTCGCCTTCGAAGATGCCCAGCCGGTGCAGCACGATGAGACCGATGATCACGACCATCGGTGCGACGACGCTGATCACCCAGAACGCGGTGATGCGGGTGGTGACGCTGGGGGCGATCGCGTGGTTGGGGTTGTTGGCCATCGCGGCGACGGTGATCGGCCGCATGACCTTCTCGGCCTGCATGTAGCTCAGCGCGCAGGTGACCATCGCACCGATGGCGCTCGCGATGGCGACGATGAAGGCGTTCTTGGATGACACGGTCAGGTTGACGAGGGTGAAGAGGGTACCGCCCACCACCCACAGTGCGGCGTTGACGACGGTCAGCAGCGTCGGCAGGGCGAGGGCGCGGCGTCGGGCGGCCTCGTTGTCGAGTCGCGTGCGTCTTCGGTGCCACACGAGCACGGGTAGCGACAGCTGGATACTGGCGTACCCGCCGATGACCATCGCGATCAGCAAGTAGCTCGCGAAGATCACCTGGTTCAGTGCGGTGATCTCGTCCAGGCTGATGGAATCCTGGAGCGGCATCCCGAAGCGGAGGAAGGCGAAGGTGAAGAGCGCGCCGACGAGATTCGCGCGGAGCATGTCGAGCGCGAGGATCGGCCACGGCGTATGAATCAGCCAACGGCCAAGGTGCAGCACCTTGGACCATCGCGACCGCTGTTCCACCACGGAGACTACGGTAGCTGGCTGCTTGCAATCGTTAAACACGGTTCCGCCCCGTTGGCGTGTCCGAACTGCGGTTTAGGGTGTCGTTGTGACCAATGTCTTTGATCGGCTGACCGGCCAAGAGGCCATCGCGGACGATCTGCGGGCTGCCGCGCGTGCTGCGCGGGTCCTCGCGCAGCAACTCGACGCGGGCAGCAGCGAGGGCCTGTTCGTGCCCGACGACGAGATCCCGGGCGTCGACGCGGGGTGGTCACGCGCGTCGATGACGCACTCCTGGTTGTTCACCGGGCCGCCGGGAAGCGGTCGTTCGGTCGCTGCGACGTGTTTCGCTGCCGCCCTGCAGTGCCAGTCGCCCGAGTCTGCGAACGTCGGGTGCGGCGAGTGCCGCGCGTGTGTGACGGTGATGGCAAAGACCCACGCCGACGTCCGGCACGTCGTGCCCGAGGGTCTGAGTCTGGCGGTCAACGCGATGCGCGACATCGTCCAGGCCGCCGCCCGACGCCCCGGGACCGGTCGCTGGCAGATCGTGATCGTGGAGGACGCCGACCGCCTCACCGAGCAGGCCGCCAACGCGCTGCTGAAGGTCGTCGAGGAGCCGCCACCCCGCACCGTCTTCCTGCTGTGCGCGCCGTCGGTGGACCCCGAGGACATCTCGGTCACCCTCCGATCGCGATGCCGGCACGTCGCGCTGGTGTCGCCGACACCCGCGGCCATCGAACGGGTCCTGATCGAACGCGACGGCCTCGACCCCGACCAGGCCCGATGGGCGGCGTCGGTCTGCGGCGGCCACATCGGCCGCGCCCGGCGCCTCGCCACCGACCCCGACGCCCGTTCCCAGCGGGAGAAGGCGCTGTCGCTGGCACGGGCGGCTTCCCGGGATTCGACGGCGTACGCCGCGGCCGAGGAGCTGGTGCGTTCGGCGGAGACAGCGGCCAAGGCGATCAGCGCGGAACTCGACGAGGCCGAGACCGAGGAGATGAAGACCGCGCTGGGTGCGGGCGGTACCGGCAAGGGGACCGCCCGGATGCCCCGCGGTAGTGCCGGCGCGCTCAAGGAGCTGGAGAAGCGACAGAAGTCGCGGGCCACGCGCGTCGGACGCGACGTCCTCGACCGCGCCCTCGTCGACCTCGCCGCGCTCTTCCGCGACGCGCTCGTCGTCGGGGTCGGGGCCGAGGTGACCGCGATGCATCCCGACAAGTCCGACGACATCTCGATACCCCTGGCCGGCTACGCCCGCCCCGAGCAACTGCTGTCGTGCGTCGAGGCCGTCCTCGACTGCCGCGAGGCGCTGGACATGAACGTCAAACCCAAGTTCGCGGTCGACGACATGGTCGCGCGGATCGGGTTGGCGCTCAAGCGCAAGGTCGACGCCTAGCAATCGCGGGGCCGAGTCCGGCGGCGGCGTCGATGCGGCGGACTGGAATGCCTCCATCCGGCGCTGTCGGCACCCTTTGCGCAGATGTTCGCCGGCTGAGCACGTCGCGACTCTTACGCGACGGTAATCGGGCGGCAACACGGCCTCTTTAATGTCTCCGGTCATGACACGACCCCTGGGTACGGGGATCAACATCTCTGGACTGACCAAGACGTTCACCTCTCGTTCGTTGCGCGGGAGTTCGACGGTGGCCGCGTTGTCCGACGTCTCGTTGAGCACGTCGGAGGGTTCCTTCCTGTCGTTGCTCGGCCCGTCGGGCTGCGGCAAGTCGACGGTGCTGCGCATCCTCGCCGGCCTCGAGGACGCCACCTCGGGGACCGCGCTGATGAACGGGCAATCGCCCCAGGACCTCCAGCGAAATCATGAGCTGGGCATCGCCTTCCAGGATTCCGCGTTACTGCCGTGGCGCTCGGTCGAATCCAACATCAAGCTGCCGCTGCAGGTCGGGGGAATGCCGGCCGACGACGACCTCGTCGCCGACCTGATCGAACTGGTCGGGCTCAAGGGCTTCGAGAAGTCCAAGCCCGCGATGCTCTCCGGCGGTATGCGCCAACGTGTTTCGATCGCCCGTGCTCTGGTGGTTAAACCGACCGCACTGCTGCTCGACGAACCGTTCGGCGCGCTCGACGACATGACCCGGCAGCGGCTCAACGTCGAACTGCTGCGCATCTGGACCGAGAAGCCGGCGACCACGCTGATGGTCACGCACGGTATCGCCGAGGCGGTCTTCTTGTCCGACGTGGTCGCGGTCATGAGTCCGCGGCCGGGCACGGTGGCGGAGGTGGTCCCCGTCGATCTGCCGCGGCCCCGCATCCCGGAGATGATGCGCACGCCCGAGTTCCACGCGATACACGACCACCTCTCCGGCCTCCTGTTCGGTAAGCGGGCGACCGCGCAACCGGCCGAAGTCGTAGCGCCCGAACCTGTTTCGGAGGGCGTGAGTGGCTAGATTCGGATCGGTCCGATGGGTGGCCGGTCTCGGGGGGATCGTCGGACTCATCGTGGTGTGGTGGATCGCCGGTGCGTTGGACCTGTTCGGCGGAACGATCCCGACGCCGTGGTCGGTGCTCGCCGAGATCGGCGAGACCGGGTCCACCTATTACGTCGACAACTTCTCGCTGACAGTCGAACTCGCATTCCGCGGATTCCTCTGGGGCAACGGGCTTGCGATCGCCCTGGCCGTCACCGTGATCCTGTTTCCGCCGGTGGAAGGACTGGCCACCCAGCTCGCGATCCTGTCGTACTGCACGCCGATCATCGCTGTCGCGCCGATCATCCAGGTGGCCTTCGCCGAGGTGACGACGATGATCGTCTTCCTCGCCGCCATCTCGGTGTTCTTCACGACGATGATCGGGACGTTGTCGGGTCTGCGCGCACCGCACTCGGGAAGTCTCGACCTCATCAAGGTCTACGGCGGCGGCCGCTTCGCGCAACTGTGGCGGGTGAGATCCGTCGCCGCACTGCCGAACACCCTGGCCGCCATCAAGATCGCCGCTCCGGCCGCAGTTCTGGGTGCCGTGCTCGGCGAGTTCCTCGCGATGCCCGAAACCGGTGCCGGACCGGCGATGATCATCGCCCAGCAGAGCGGCGACATCCCGCAGGTGTGGGCCATCGCCCTGATCAGCGGGGCGATTGCCGGCCTCGGCTACGCCGTGGTCGCGGTGATCGCCAAGTATGCGACGGCCTGGTCGAACGGAACGGCGGCGGGACGATGAGCACTGAGGTGAGAACTCTCAGGGCGGGGGGCTTCGGAACCGGTGGTCTGTGGGCGGCAGGACGTTTCCTCGGATCCCTGCTGCTGTCGTTCGCGCTGATCCTGGTGATCTGGTGGTTGTTCCTCCTGGCCTTCCCCGACATCGGGCCGATCATCGGGCGCACGCCTGTCGACGTGTTCGATTACCTGTTCGTCGACGCCGACGCGCCGGCGGCCCGCGCCGAGATCTTCGGCAACCTCTGGATCACCCTGCAGGACGCGGCAATCGGGTTCGTCGCCGGTATGCTCGCGGCGATCGCCACGGCGGCGATCTTTGTCGTGTCCCGTTCCGCGGCACAGACGTTCATGCCGATCGCGATGCTCCTCCGGTCGGTGCCGCTGGTCGCGATGACACCGCTGATCACCGTCATCGTCGGTCGGGGAGTCGCGGTGGTCGCGGTGATGGGCGGGATCGTCGTGTTCTTCCCCGCGCTCGTGATGATCATGACCGGGCTGTCGAATGCGCCGCGTCAGATCACCGATGTGATCAGTGTGTACGGCGGCGGGCGCTGGACGGCATTGCGCCGCTCTGCGATTCCGTCGGCGGTGCCGTCGCTGTTCGGCGCGGCCAAGGTTTCGGTGCCGGGCGCGCTCATCGGCGCGACCGTCGCCGAGTGGTTGGGGACCAACAAAGGCCTCGGTGCGTCACTCCAGCGGGCCCTGCCCGCGGCGGCCTACGACGAGCTGTGGGCCTCGGTCCTCGTCATCACCGTGGCTTCGATCGTCATCTACGCCGTGGTGGGTGTCATCGAGACTGTCGTCCTGTCACAGATGGGAATGCAGCACAACTGAGGTCGGGCGCACGCTCGACCGCATCTGCTTCTGGCGAAAGGTAATTCTCACATGGCCAACTCCTTCGACCGTCGGTCGTTTCTCCGCTATTCGATGATGGGCGGCGCAGCCGCCGGTGCCCTCGGTCTGACCGGCGCGTTGTCGGCGTGCAGTTCCGGCGGTACCGCGAGCGGGGGCACGAGCTCGACCAACCCGAAGGTGCAGCTGTCGTGGCAGAAGAACATCGAGTTCGCGGGTGAGTACTTCGCCATCGAGAACGGCTACTTCGAGGAGGAAGGTCTCGGCACGCCCGAGCTGATCACCGGCGGTGGTGCGGGTACGGGCGTCGAGAATGGTCTGACGTCGAACAAGGTGTGGATCGGAATGTCCTCGCCGCAGCTGACCGCGCCGGTGATCCTGCAGGGCGCAAAGCTGATGACCGTCGCCGCGACGTTCCAGCGCAACCCGTTCTGCATCGTGTCGTCGGCCGACAAGCCCATCCTCGGTCCCGAGGACATGAAAGGCCGCAAGATCGGCGTCCAGGCGACCAACGAGAACGTCTTCCAGGCGCTGCTCACCGCCAACAACATGACCGAGGCCGACATCCAGAAGATCACTGTCCAGTACGACCCGACGCCGCTGAAGAACGGTGAGGTCGACGGCTGGGTCAGCTATGTGACGAACGAGCCGATCACCTTGGAGGAAAGCGGCTTCCCGAATGCCAACTTCCTGTTCGCCGACTTCAACCTGCCGCTCGTCGCCGAGACCCTGGTCGTCCGGCAGGACACCATCGACAACGAGCGCGACAAGGTGAAGGCGTTCCTCAAGGCGGACATCAAGGGTTGGTACGACGCGGTCGCCGACCCGGCGGGGTCGGCGCGGCTCGCGGTCACCAAGTACGGCAAGGACCTCGGTCTGGACGAAGCCGAACAGACCAAGGAGGCCATTGCCCAGAACACCCTCGTCGTCTCCGCGGACACCAAGGCCAATGGCCTGCTCACGATGACCGACGAACTGATCGCGCAGAACATCGAAGCCCTGGGCAAGGGCGGTTTTGCCATCAAGGCCGAGCAGATCTTCGACATGTCGCTCGTCAAGGAGGTCTACGAGGAGAACCCCGACCTGAAGAAGTGACCGGCCCTATCATTGGTGCACGGTCGATGGCCGTACAGCCGATGAGCAAGGGAGCAGGCGATGTCGGACTTCATCCGCAAGATCAAGGAAGAGGCCAGGGCCGTCTCGGCTGCCATCGACCAGGAACTGACCGTCCTCGAAGGAGTCCCCGGGTACGACCCGCTCGCGGATGACACCGACGAGTCGTCCGACGAGTCGGCGTCCGTCGAACCTGCGTCCGTCGAATCAGGGGACGAGACGACCAAGTAGAGACGACGCGGCAGACACGACGCAGCGGCCGTCGGGCGGGTGGTCCCGCCCGACGGCCGTCGGGCGTTGCGCTCATTTCCTCACGAACCGCAGCAGCGCTTCGTTGACCTCGGCGGCATGCGTCCACAGGAGGCCGTGAGGAGCGTCCTCGATCTCGACGTACTCGGCCTCCGGAACGGCCTCGTGGAAGCGGCGGCCGGTGGCGTCGATCGGCAGGATGTTGTCGGCGGTGCCGTGCAGGATCAGCGTCGGCTTCCCCGAATCACGAACTGCGGCAACGTCGGAGCGGAAGTCCTCGATCCATGTCGGGACGACGGCGTAGGCCGCGACCGGTGCGCTGCCGACAGCGGTGATCCAGTTGGCGTCGACGACCTCCTGGGTGATGCGCGTCCCGAGGGTGTCGTCGAGGTTGTAGAAGTCCTTGTAGAACTGGGTGAACCAGGCGTACCGGTTTTCCTTGGCGGCCTGTGCGATGCCGTCGAAGACCGCGGCGTCGACGCCGTCGGGGTTGTCGTCGGTCTTCACCAGGAACGGCTCGAGCGCTGCGAGGAATGCGAACTTGGCGATCCGCTCGGTCCCGTACTTTCCGGCGTAGCGTGCGAGTTCGCCGGTGCCCATCGAGAATCCGACGAGGATCACGTCGCGCAGGTCGAGGGTCTCGAGCACGGTGTTCAGGTCCGCGGCGAAGGTGTCGTAGTGGTAGCCGGTGCCGACCTTGCTCGACTTGCCGAAACCTCGACGGTCGTAGGTGATGACCCGGTGGCCGGCGTCGAGCAGCTCGCGAGCCTGCAACTCCCAGCTGGCGCCGTCGAGCGGGTAGCCGTGGATCAGCACGACCGGCTGACCGGTCCCGTGATCCTCGTAGTACAGCTCTATGTCGGTGGTGTTCTCGGTGCCGACGTTGATGTAACCCATGGTGATCACTTCTTTCTTCTGCAGCGACCCGAGGGGGGTCTGATCGGAGCTGCGGAGAACGGAGGTTCTCTGAGCTGGTTGCTACACTAGAGAACGATCGTTCCCCGCGCAAGGGGTAACCAGGAAATCGGGTGAGGATGGTGCGTCGTGGCAGCTTCGGAGAACACCGCGGTCGACCCGCGAGAGCGGGTCATTCGGGCCGCGGATGAACTGTTCAACGCCTATGGGGTGCATGCGGTCGGGATGGACAAGGTCCGTGACGCCGCAGGTGTCTCGCTCAAGAAGATCTACTCGCTGTTCCCCTCCAAGGAGGCCCTGATCCTCGCGGTCCTCGACGATCGAACCCGGCAATGGAATGCGGGTGTCGCCGCCCGCACAGAAGATTTGTCGACGCCGCGGGAGAAGCTGCTGGCCATCTTCGACTTCCTGCTCGAATGGTTCGGTACCGACGAGTTCCGGGGGTGCGCGTTCATCAATGCCTATGGGGAGCTGGGCGGGGAGTTGCCGTCGGTGGTCGAGGCGGTGCGCAAGCAGAAGTGCGCATTCCAGGACTACGTGGCCGGCCTGGTCGAGGAGCTCGGCGGGCCGTCGCAGCTGGCTGCTCAGCTGGCGATCCTGGCGGAGGGGGCCCAGACGACGGCGGCGATCGCCGGCACTGCGCAGGCGGCCGGTGACGCGCGGAGTGCTGCGGAAACCCTGATCGACCAGGCTCTCGGCTGAATTGTTCGTTCGATTGAAGGAATGTCACCAACCGCATTGTTAGTGGGTCATCTGAACCAATTCGTGAGACATTATTCGCAATAAATCTCGCGAGAACAAAATTGAGCCATCATCTTGACCTGGGGAAACAGAATCGTTCCGAATCTTCGATTTGGTCTGCTAATGTCCCGGCGTAATCAATTCGTTGTGAGGTGCTTCGGGGGGGCATTGGAACACAGCGGATCTCGGGCTGGGAAAGGTGCACAATGCGATTCACCGAGGTGGCGACGGCGGGATTCGGGCTGGCAGCGGCAGCCGCGATGACATTCTCCGGATCGGGAGGCGCGTCCGCGCTGCTGTTGATTCCGGCCTCGTTCACCCACACCCAGTCGCTCAGTGATGGAACGCTGACGGTGAAGGTGAACAACAACACGTCGTCGTCGGTGAAGTGCAATTTGTCCGTCCACGAGGCGAGCAAGGAGGCGCAGGTCAACCTGGCAGTCGCCAAGGTGAACACCCACCTCGCCGGCGGGGTCAGCGATACGCTTCTCGCCGCGGCGCGCCAGGAAGTCGAGGCCGACGCGCTGAAGGTGGTGTGGACCAAGAAGTCGATCTCGTCGAACGGTTCGGCCACGGCCACGTGGAAATCCGGGCGTGCCGACACGTCCTACGTGATCTATCAGGATTGCTCTTCCGATTCGCTTTTGGGTCTGACGTTCAGCGGCCTCGCGCAGGTCTACAAGGTGACCGGAACCGGCAAGTCCCCTGACTCGCCGGACGCGGGCAATGGCAGCCTCGGCGGCCTGTTCGGCGGTCTGCTCGGATAGTTCAGCGGTCGTTGGGGAGGCGGGCGGGGCTCGTCGGCTCACCGTCGATTCGGCGTGGTGACTCGCGCGCCGGTCATGTTGCGGCTCTGGGCACATCGTCGTGCCCGCTTGAACCAGAACAAACAGTTCCCCGACGTCGTCGATTCGTCGGGCTCACCCGACGACACATGTTGTGGGGCAATGAATCATGCGTAGGAAAGGGATCAGATGCGGTTTTCACGCTTGGCACTGACGGGAATCGGAATGGCGGCCGGCGCCGCGGTGGCATTCACCGGAAGCGGAGAGGCGTCGGCGGCACTGCTGTTGCCGTCGTCGTACCCGCACACCCAGTCGCTCACCAACGGCACGCTGACAGTGAACGTGGGCAATGAGACGTCGAAGACGGCCACCTGCTGGCTGTCCATCCACGACGCGAGCAAGGAGACTCAGCTCGGTCTGCGCGTCGCCGCCGTCAACGCGATCATCGCCTCAGGTATCGAGTCCACGGTGCTCGACAATGCCCGGGCCGACGCGGCCGCCGGGGCGCTGAGGATCGTGTGGTCCGGCCAGTCCGTCGCCAAGGACTCGTCGGCGACCGGCACCTGGGTCTCGAACCGGTCCGACACGTCGTGCGCGATCTACCAGGAATGCACGACGCCTGATCCGATCACCGGCCTGACGATCAACGGCCTCGCGCAGGTGTACAAGGTCACCGGCACCGGCAAGCCGGCCGACAACGGCGGTGGTGACAACGGCGGTGGTGACAACGGCGGTGGTGACAACGGCGGTGGTGACAACGGCGGCGGCGACTCGGGCAACGGAAGCCTGGGAAATCTGTTCGGCTCCAGCTAGTCCCACGGTCGGTGGGGGATCAGGCGGCCTCGTGGTCCGTCGAACCCCCACCGGCCGAACCGGTTTCGGAAGACTCGGAGTTCTCCCGATCGCCGCCGGTGCTACTGCTCGATGAGTCGTCGCCGCCGGTCGACGAGCCGGAATCCCCGGCTCCGCTGTCACCGGAGTCCGGCTTCCCTGAACCCGAACCCGAACCCGAGCCCGAGCCCGAGCCCGATCCCGAATCCGAATCCGAATCCGAATGATCGGAATCCGGCTTGTCGGAGCTGTCAGGCCGGTCGCCGGCATCTCCGCGGTCGGGCTCACGCTCGTCAGTGGGCGTCCGGTCATCCGTGGGGACGTCATCGACCGCCGGCGGCACGGCGCCGGCCGGGACGATCCCCCGCGTTTCCGGCGGACCCCCAGGTTTCTCGGCGCCGGTCGCGACTTCGGACGGCACAGTGACGGTGTATCCGTCGCCGGGCTGGTCCTGCTTCACCGAATCCGCGGCCGTGACCGGCACCGCCGCGGTGTCGGGATTGGGTGCCTGGGTCGGGTAGTAGGCCTCGGCGAGTTCATCCCAGCGGGCGAGATCGTCCTTGTCGTAGGCGATTCCGAGTGTGTCGTAGACGGTTGCCGCCAGTAGTGCCAGGGGATGTGCCGCGTCGTACACGAGGTATGTTGTGTTGCCGCTGGTGTATTCGGTCGGGTCGCCCAGACGCTCGACGTCGCCGTAGGTGTGCGGTCCGTTGCCCGAGTGGATGGTGAGGAACCCGGCCGCGTTGACGACGAGCGACGTGACGGGGCGGTACGCCACCCACTGGAAGTTGCTGACCGGGTCGCCGACGACGATCACCGACACGATCTTGATCTTGCCGGTGGCTTCCGGGTCGCGGGCGCCGTTGGCGTCGATCCCGGCGACCGCCACGAACGGTTTCAGCCACGGCATCGTGTCGAGCCAGGCCTTGATGCCCCATGGGCTCCGCGGGTCGGCGACCAGGACGACCATGTCCTTGCCCGGAACGAGGAAGTCGTTGTCGTAGGCCCGAGGATCCTCGGCGGCGTCGCCGAGCGCGTCGGCGCCCTGCGAAAAACCGGTGTAGACGACGAACGGGCGGTCCTCACCCATGTCGGCGAACGCGGCCATCACGGCCAGGTTCTGGTTCATCGCATGCTCTTTGGACTCGTCGTAGCCCGGAGCGAACGGTGCGAGCGTGTTCGAGCGGCCGGCGATGACGGGTCCGAAGGACTCGGGGTAGTTCACGATCAGGGTCTGCCGGTGGCCGACGTACGGAAGGTTGCGCGGGATCAGCGTGGTGTCATTGGTCCCGGGGGTGACGACCATGATCGTGCTGTCGGGCAGGTCGGTGAAGATGTCGCTGGTGTTGTCGTGCTGCGTGGCCTCCCGCACGATCTCGCGATCGATGAGGGATTCGACGACGGCGGTGACGTTCGTCGACGCGACGGCGATCGGCACGACGGTGCCGAGAGACAACGCGCTGAGCGTCAGCGAAGTGGTTGTCGCGCGCGATGGTCTACGAGAAGATGTGGCGGTTCGCGCCGGTTGAGACCGGTGCCTTCCTCCCCGACGTGCCCCCAATTGACCTCCTACAGTCGGATAAAGTCTAAGGAGCGGGGGGCTCGGGATGTGTCATCCGAATGGATTAACACCGACATCCTGACACGCATTTATCTTTGCGTCGCTAAGAGGCTGGTGTAGGCGGTTCGCCGTCGGATGAAAAGCTCGGTGTGAATCCGGGGGATCGAGGGACGTCGTACGGGTCGGAGATCGCACGATCCCGGTGGAGCCGCCCAGGGGAATCGAACCCCTGACCTATTCATTACGAGTGAATTGCTCTACCGACTGAGCTAGGGCGGCGTGCTACGCGAGGCAGCGCAGACGAGTCTAGCGAGTCCATCGCCCGCAACAAAAACCGGCTCCATTCGAGTGCCTCGACGTGACCCCGCCCAGAATCGCCACCTTCGCCCAGGCGCGCTGTCTGCGGCTCGCGAACCTGATCTGACCTGGCGATTCCGGCGAGCGCTCGGGGCTCAGAGCGGGTAGTCGGAGCCGCACACCAGCGGCACCCGATGAGCGGGGTCGAGGGCGTTGCGGACGAGCGCGGCGACGGTCGGGGAGTAGGCCATGCCGACGTGACCGATCTTCGACGCCGGGCACACGTCCTGGATCAGCGTGTTGACGACGTTCGGGCCGGGCGTCATCAGGGTGTTCGTGTACGGGGTGGAGATCTCGTCGAAGCGGGTCGCGAAGTTGACGTAGTCGATCGCCGGGTGCCGGGGGCCCCAGTAGCTCTGGCCGGGAGCCCGGGCCGGGAGTCGGTCGGTGATCGAGCCGACCCGCGAGGTTCCCTGGTGCGATGCCGACAACGCGATGATGGTGTCCACCTGCGTGGCGCGGCCGGGAAGCTGTGTCACCAGCTGGGCGATCGCTCCGCCTTGGCTATGACCGATGAGGTCGACCTTGGCGGCGCCGGTCGCGGCGAGGACCTTGTCGATGAACGGCGCGACCTGCTGCGCCGCAGACCGTTCCTTGTTGCCGAGACCGCCGGTGTTGCCGCTCCACGACGCCTGGCCGTAGGTGAGGCTGAAGACGCAGTACCCGGCGTTGGCGAGGGTCGGAGCGAGGTAGGCCCAGTTGGCGCTCTGGTTCATCGCGGTCGCGTGCAGCAGAACGATCGGGTCTCGTCCTTCCCGATCCCGGCAGTCGAACCGGTTGCTGCCGGCGGGTGACTCGGTGGCCGGACTGAGGTAGTGCTCGGCGATCGCCTTGTTCACATCTGTGGTGACGGCGAAGGGCGCGGCCTGCGCGGTGCCCGGGGCAAGCAGCACGCAGGCCGCGGCGAACGCGGCCGCGGCGGCGAGTCCTGATCGGAGACGGTTCATAGGGGACATTGTCGCCCATGACCGTCAGGGCGACAGGCGGTCTCGCGCCCTACGCCAGGATTTCCGCCATCTGCGTCAGACGGATGCTGTTGCCCGACGGGTCGCGGAAGCCGGCATCGATCCCGTACGTCCTCGGGGCTGCGTTTCCCTCCGGTGGAAATCAAGCTACGCGCGGACGGGTGTGACGGTCTTCTTCCCGGGTGCTGTCTTCGGGAGCTCTTCGGCCGGCGGTTTCGGCCGTTCGACACGACTGGCCGGCCCCGGCCGTGAACAGACGCGGAGCACGCATGCGGGAACGTGCGCGTACGTGGCGGCAGGCGGGAACGAATCCCGGTACGCGGTCGGCGTCTTGCCGAAGGCGCGGGTGAAGCTCGTGGTGAACGATCCGACACTCGACAGTCCCACCGCCACGACCTCGCGACCGGCGCGCGCCATGTCCGGCGGTGGCTAGGTGTTGTCGCGACGGAGGAACTCGACGCCGCGTGGTGAGAGTGCGTAACCGACCTCGAGGCTTTCGGTCAGTCCCAGTTTCTTCAGCTTCGTGACGTCGTTCTTGAAACCGGCTCGGTCCCTGCCGAGTTCGGCGGCGAGGTCGGTGGACACGACGCCGGGCCGCCGGCCGATGAGCGCGAGGATGTCATGCGTCCAGGGCCCGTTCTGGGATCGAGTGTCCATCCGGTCGAGCCGCGAGCGGATGTCCGCGACGTCGTCGTCGGAGAGATCGTCATCGGCGCGGAGTGCGATGCGCGGGTCCTCGCCGATGCATCGGAGTCCGAGTCGATAGGTCGGGTTGTGGGTGTTGACGCACAGGGTCGCCCGCAGGTCGTCGACAGTCTCGTAACCGGCCCGTCGCGCCTCTTTCGCGGTGATCTTTGCGGGATCGACGCGCTCCATCGACGTCACCTCGATGACGTGTGTCAGTGCGATGAAGCTCGACCCGGGTCGGATGCGGGGATGTCCCCAACGTCGGAAGGCGAGGTCGACGGAACCGTCGGCGATCCCGCGCGCCACTGCAGCTGTGAGAAGCACATCTTCGACCGTAGCGAGGGCGCCGCGGCTGCGCAGCCAGTCAGAACCGGTGCAGGTGATGCCTGTGGAGGATGTCTGAGATGTTGCTGAGAGCTGTTGTAGGGTGACCCGAGATCAGCGACGGCAGTGCCGGCGCCCGGGGGGTCTTCCTTTTGGTGTCGTGTCGTCGCGTGCACAACTGACGACGACGATCACCAGCCGGGAGGGGGTCTCATGGTGCTGCCGCGTCCGCAGTCCCTGTGGTTCCCCGACGTTCCCGCGTGGCCGTCCTCCGGAACCACGCCGGCGGCCGATCTGGCCGCTCACCTCGCCCGATTCCGTTCCGTCGACGCAGCTCAGGGCGATGTCGGCGGCACCGCGGTGGCCGTTCTCGACGCTCCGGCACTGACCGTCGAGCCCTCGGCGCCGAGGTTCGAGACCCCGGTTGCCGAGATTCCGGGGAAGCCGTCGTCCGATCTCGATGCCTTTCTCGCCGAAGCCGAGAAGTCGGTCCGCGCGAAGCGAAAGACCATGTCCGGCAGGGCTCCCGGCTGGCGTCGGTTCTTGGGTTCGGGACCGCGAATCGCAGGTGCGGCAGCCGCGATCCTTGTGATCGTGGTCACGGTGGTTGTCTCGATCTCTCTCGCCGGTGGCGGTTCGGACCGCCCCGGGGTCACCGCGGACGCCACGGCGTCCACGGCACCGACTGAGGTGCCGTCGACGTCGGGCGTCGTCGGTCACCCGGCCTGCGCGCAGCGTCCTATCGGCTCGGGGACCACCGTGTCGAACGACGACGAGACGGGCGATCAGGAGTCCGGTCCGGGCGCGATCCGCGCGTTCAACCACGCCTACTACGTCCTGCGCTCGGCGAAAGCCGCACGCGCCGTTGCCGCCCCGGGTGCAGTCGCCTCCGAGTACGTGATGCAGCAGTACATCGATCAGCGCCCCATCGGCACGCGGCACTGTCTGAAGATCACCGAACGGGCGCCCGGCGAGTACTCGGTGGTGCTCACCGAATTGCAGCCCGACGCGGCGCCCATCACCTATCGCCAGGTCATCCGCACGTCCACGACAGGCGGCCAGACCTTCATCCAGTCCATCAAGTCCGTCGAATGAGTTCAGACAGAAAGCCATTCAGATGGCGCAGAAAGGTAGTCCTGAGATGACCCAGAGC
>NZ_BACI01000059.1 GCF_000225505.1 Gordonia alkanivorans NBRC 16433
GGCGGATTCTAGGGGTCCTCGCAACACCGGTTGGTTAGACGGGTACAAGTACATCACGCAGACGCTCGGCTGGGGTTCTCCAGTCGAGCGTTTTGCGTGGTCGACTGTTGAGTCGTTGGGCGACGAGTTCGAGGTCTGCGGCAGTGTGCACCGATAAGTCGGTGCCCTTCGGAAAGTATTGGCGCAGCAGCCCATTGGTGTTCTCATTCGAGCCTCGCTGCCAGGGTGAATGCGGGTCGCAGAAGTAGACGGGCACATTGGTGGCGATGCTGACCTGCTTGTGCGCGGCCATCTCACAGCCTTGATCCCAGGTCAACGATCCCCGCAGGTGCTCGGGCAGAGAACCGATCAGCGGGACCAGTACGTCACGGACTGCTTCGGCCGTGTGCTCGCCGGGTAGATGACCGAGGAGCACATAGCGAGTCGAGCGTTCGACCAGCGTCACGATCGCCGATTCCGACCGGCTGCCGACGATGAGGTCACCCTCCCAATGACCGGGCACAGCCCGATCCTCGACCTCGGCCGGCCGATCGGAAATCATCACCATCTCGTCGACGAACCGGGCAGTGCGTCGATCTGGGGACCGGTGAGGTTTGCGGTGGGTACGGCCGGTGCGTAACGCGTCGGCGAGTTCGCGGCGCAACCCGCCCCGGGCTTGGACGTAGATCGCCTGATAGATCGTTTCGGTACTCACTCGCATCGCCTCGTCATCGGGGAACTCGATGATCAAAGTGTGACTGATCTGTTCGGGAGACCATTGCACGGCGAGTTTGTCCGAAACGTAATCCCGCAACGGTCCACCGACCGCCAGCTTGGAGTCTTTTGGTCGTAAACGCGAACTCGCCCAGTTCCTTTGGGCCCGATGAGGGCGATACACCCCAGAAACGGAATAGGCGTCAATTTCTCGTTTGATCGTCGACGCCGCCCGACCCAGTTGCCGACCGATCTCCCGCAGCGAGTCGCCGGCCCGACGCATGTCGGCGATCTGTTCCCGCTCGGACAAGGTCAGAAACCGAGGATGCAATGGGGCTTCGATCCGGGCCAGCGACGGTCGCGAGTCAACAGTGGTCACACCAGTCTTGTAGTCGACGCGACGGCCATCAGGATGCAGGCGCGCGTTGCCGATCTTGCGGATCCCGCTATCCCAGTCCCGTGCGGTGCGGATGTGCACTCCGACTTGCTTGGCAGCCTCACGGCGGCAGACACCGGCAGCGCGCAGTGCGTCATAGCGGGCGCGCCCTGGATGCCCCGAAGTACCCCGTTTGCCGCGACCGCGTAAACCGGCTCGACGAACCCACCCATAGGCCGTCGCACCGTTGACTCCCACACTGCGCGCCGCTGCTGTCACGTTGCCGTATTCACGGTCCAACGCCTCGAAAAACAGCTCCTTCAACTCCGCAGAAACCATGATCCCCGCAACTCCCTGATAGCCAGGGTGTTGCGGGGATCACTAGAACCCAAGG
>NZ_BACI01000058.1 GCF_000225505.1 Gordonia alkanivorans NBRC 16433
ACCGGGCTGACCTAAAGCATCGGATGCACGCGTGTTCGTACGAGCAGCGCGTAACGTAAGGTCGCTCGCCGGTTCTGAGTTCGACTTTTCAGGTCCCCTCGTTGCAAGCTGGGACCTGTGGCCACAGCGGTCCACGTTTACATTCTTTGATCGCCAGCGCTCGCCTGACGTACAGAGATCGACACGTTGTTCCGTTAGGCGATGTAATCGCCTGCAGCACAACTTTGTTCGGGGAAAAGATGCGGAATCGGTTCCGGCTGCGCTGGATTCGCTGGTGAAGCCAGCGGCAGCGATCGCGCCGACAGACAGCGTTTGCACCCCAGCGGACGGCCGGGCACTGGTGCTGCGGGGCCTCGTGATCTACGGTTCCACCCATGGTGACAGTAGCCGTGAAATACGTGCCAGCCCGAGTCGCGCATACTGCTTTACAACGACCACGCACGCCGGTCGAGCTCGTCAACACACTTCGCACCAGATCGCCGGCTAAACGGCTACAAAACTTGACCGTCCTCGTCACTGGCTCGTCGTCGGGCATCGGTGCTGCGGCAGCTGAAGAGTTCGCCCGTCGTGGAGCCCACGTCCTGACGGTGGCGCGTCGTGCCGACAGCCTCGACGAACTCGTCACGCGTATCCGGGCCGAGGGCGGCTATGCCGACACCTGTCCGGGGGATCTCTCCGATACCGACGACACAGCTCGCTTGATCCAGTACGTGCTCGATAAATACGGCTGCCCGGACATCGTCGTGAACAACGCCGGGCGGTCGATTCGCCGCGAGGTCCTCGACTCGACTGATCGGCTACACGATTATCAGCGCACCATGGCGGTCAACTACTTCGGTCCCGTGCAACTGACGTTAGGGTTCCTACCTGCCATGAAGGAGCGCGGCAGCGGTCACTTCATCAACGTGTCCACCTGGGGTATCCCGATGGGCGCCATGCCAAAGTTCTCGGCATACGCGGGATCGAAGGCCGCGATTACCGCTTTCGGACGCAGCATAGCGTCGGAGTTGCGCGGCACAGGGGTCTCTGTGACGACAGTCTTTTTCCCGCTCGTCCGGACACCGATGATCGAGCCCACCGACGAATACCACCACACTCCCGCGCTCACTGCGGCTGAAGCTGCGGCCTGGCTTGTGCACGCGGCTGTCTACCGCGATCTGGAGGTCATGCCGCGAGTGGCACGGCTTCTCCGACAAGTCGGCGCGGCATCATCGAGAATCGCGGACGGGCTTGTAGAACGCAATGCGCCCTGACGTGTATGCCCCAGATAGTGGCCCCGGCGAGTTGATCAACTTGCTCGGGGGTCGATATGCGTGGACACGGGATAGCTGACTCATTCGGTGCGATCCACCGGAGCCGCCGAGACCGTCTTGGCTTTCCCGGTGAGCGACGCACACTGCGCTGACGTAGGTGGAGTCGTGGAGATTGTCGGCGAGCTGGGGATCGAGGCCGCTTTCGGAGAGCGCGTCGGCCACCATTGCTGTGGTGACGTCGGCGCTCTGGTGGTGCACACGCTGCCCCGGGGCGGTGCAGAGCGGTCCGAGTGCCTGTCGCCGGTCCTGTCATGTGCAGCGGCCAGGACACAACCCAGCCTGCGAGAGACCGCTATGTGGTGCTGTTGCTGGTGCTCAGGAACATCTGCGCCCTCGTTGAGCACTGCCAAACTCATTTGCCGCCAATCAATCTCGATGTCGGCGCCGCGCGGCGTTGAGCAGCCACCGTGAGGCGGCCAAGGCGAACGGGCATGCCGGGTCAAGATGGAATGTCCCTGCGCTCATAGGTACTCGTTGCGGTCGCGGACTGTTGGACGTGTTTACTCACGTGGAGGCTATGGCTTCCAATGCCGCGATAGCGGCCGAGAGTTTGGCTGACGCGTCGGTGGCCACCGGTGCAAGTTCGGCTTCCCCGGAGACCTCGACCATCAGGTCGGGATTCATCGCTTCGACGATCGAGTTTGATCGATTGGTGGCGTCGGTGCGGACCACGACATTGCAGGGCAACAGCAGACCGATCTGCCGATTGACTCCCAGAGCGCGATGGGCCAAAGGTGGATTACAAGCCTCCAGGATCAGGTAATTTTCCATGTCCACATCGAGCTTTGTTCTCAGGGTGTCTTTGACGTTGATCTCGGTGAGGATCGATCCGACCCACAGCCGGCCACGCCGGCGGCGAGGACCGCGCACGCCGCGATCACCGCAGTGCGCGTCGTGGCTCGGCCGCCCCGCACGCGGGTCACCGCTGCGCCTCGTCGGGTGCGGGCAGATAGGCCGCGTCCGCGTGGCGGCTGGGGTGGGCGTACGGCGCCCGGACCGCGATCCGGGAACGCCCACCGTGGACGATGTCCGGGCGGTCAGCGACGCACGGTGCCGGGGTGCTGCGGCCCAGGACGCCGGGGTGGTGTTCGTGGCCAGCGGACCAGACGTCGTCGCCGGGTGCCGGTTCGATGGTCCAGGCGGTGACGCGGCCTTCGCCGCTGGTGCGGTACTTGCCGATATCGGTGACCTCGGCGAGCAGCTCGGTGATCTTCCCGGGGTCGCCGACCGCGCGCCACGTCGCGGTCGCAGTGATCGTCGCGGCGGCGGGGATCAGGCGTTTGCGGTAGTGCCCGCGGGCGTCTGAGACCGTGGAGGGTACCGAGGGTGAGAGGCGTTGCAGATCAGCGTGATCCGTACGGCTGGACCGCATACGTGGTTCGGGATATGGAGTGGTGGGGACGGTGTGGGCGAAGGTGCACATCCAGTGCCACGGCTGCCCGGCCTCGCAGCGCGCCAGCGGTAGCTCCAGGTCTTCGGGCACCGCGAGGGGGTCGTAGGTGAGGACCTCGCCGCGGGCGGCGGCCGCGGCTTTGTGGCGGTGCCAGAGCACCGAGGCCAGCAGCCCGTCGAGGCTGATGCCCCACGGGGTGCCGAAGCACACCCCGTGCGGCAGTTCGGCAGTTACTCTCAGCGGCATCTTCACGCTCTGACCCCTGGCGGTCACGTGCTGAGGTGCTGCACACAGCGAGCGGGCAGACGGTTGGCGAAGTGCAACCCCGCCCCGAGGGCGTTGCGGTCAATACGAATCCAAGTCCACACCCGCCCAGAATGCCAACGCCCGCCGGGTCAGTCGAGCACAGCACGAGCTGACCGGCCTCATCGTCGACCTACAGGCCCAAATCAGCGCCCAGATAGACTCCCCACAGCATACTGGATATGTCTCTTTGCGAGGGGTTACGAGAGTGATTGCGGTCGATACCCAGATCCAAGAGGTATGGAACCCAGAAACCAGAACACTCGCCACCGAGGCGTGGCAGTGCTACAACAGCGGCGCCGTACGCGCGAGCATCACCATCACGTGGACAGCCGTGACCACCGATCTCATCGCCAAGATCGGGTCCCTGGCAGACGACGGCGACAGAGACGCCATCGACCTTCGAGAGGAAATTGAAAAGGCTCAGGACCACGGCCTAACCCCCCAGGGCACCAGCGCAATGCAGAGGATCGAGAACAAGCTACTCGATAGCGCTCAACTCCTAGAACTGATCGACAGCGTGGATAAACGTGCGCTGGAACGCATCCGCGAAGACCGAAA
>NZ_BACI01000057.1 GCF_000225505.1 Gordonia alkanivorans NBRC 16433
CTGAGGGGGACCCATTCGATGGTCCAGTCGCTATGCGGCTTGAGGTTGGTGGGTCGTGGTCCACTGTAGGGCGAACTCGGCGGGGGTGAGTCCGTGGTGGGCCGAATGGGGTCGGTTGGCGTTGTAGTCGATCCTCCAGTCTTCGATGATGACCCGGGCTTCGCGCAGGGAGTCAAAGCGCCAGGAGTTGAGCAGCTCGTCGCGCAGGCGGCCGTTGAACGATTCGATCCAGGCGTTCTGCCACGGGGAGCCGGGGTCGATGAATAGTGATCCGGTGCCGTTGAATCGGCACCAGTCGTTGACGGCGTGAGCGACGAATTCCGGTCCGTTGTCGAACCGCACGTAGCACGGTGGACCATGTATCAGGGCCAGGCGGTCGAGAACGTCAACCACGCCATCGGCGTTGATGACGCGGTCGACGTGGATCGCCAGGGCTTCGCGGGTGAACTCGTCGATCACGTTGAGCATTTTGATGGTTCGGCCGTCGGCGGTGGTGTCGAATTGGAAGTCCATCGCCCAGATCACGTTCGGCCGGATTGGGCACATCGCCCCAACCGCGGTCCCGATTCCGGTGAGCCGTTTCTTCCTGCGGCGCTGGGGAACTCGCAGCCCCTCCTCGCGCCACAGGCGGCGGATGCGTTTGTTGTTGACCGTGAAGCCCGCTTTGCGCGCGGCGATCGCGGCGCGTCGCCAGCCCCAGCGGGGCCGGTCGGTGGAAAACCCACGTAGCCAGGACCGCAGCTCGGCTTCCTCCGCGGTGATCGGCGCTGGGTGCAGTCGCATCGTGGAGCGGTGGATGCCCACCACAGCACATGCTCGCCGCTCAGATACCCCGAACCGCTCACGCAGCATCGTCACGGCGCTGCGCTTGCGGTTCGGGGTCAGAAGTTTCCCGACGAAATCTCCTTGAGCATGTCGATATCGAGGGCCTGGTTGGCGACCAACTTCTTGAGCCGAGCGTTCTCAGCTTCGAGTTCTTTGAGGCGTTTGACGTCATTGGCCTTCATGCCCCCGTACTGGGCCACCCAGCGATGCCAGGTCGACTCTGTGACCTCCAGATGCCGGCACACCTCAGCCAACTCCTGCCCGGTCCCGAGGAGCTTGTTGCCCTCGGCCAGCTTGCGGATGATCTGATCCGGCGTATGCCGCCGGCGCTTGCTACCTGCCATGTCGTCGTCGATTCTTCCTGCCCAAACACTCGGGCAACAGAGTCGCACAACAACTGGACCACTACGAAGGGCCCACCTCA
>NZ_BACI01000056.1 GCF_000225505.1 Gordonia alkanivorans NBRC 16433
AATCGATAGGGGGTCATTCCTGGCGGTGGCGGAGGGATTTGAACCCTAATCGATCCACCAGTTCAGACCCCGAAACTGGCTCTCACCAGGCTTTACAGGTCATGCTATGTCACCGCAAATCAATGCGAATCGTGGGCAAGTGTGGGCAGAAGGTGGGCACGCTCGCCTGTCAGCCGGCATTGTCCCCGCTTCCATCAAGGGGCAGGCCGAGCTGGTGGCGCGCACGGATCAGGAGGCGGCGTTCGACGTAGTCCTCGTGGTCGTCAGGTGTCACATAACCGTTCGGGTACTGCAGCACGATCGGGACTCCCGGAGCAATCCACAACGCGATCTGCGTGTCGTCGCCACCACCGCCGATCCGATACAGATGGCTGCCGCCGAGCCGGTCCAGCCCGTCGATGATGTCTTCGATCTCCTCGAGTGCCCGGAGCGGAAGCGTGTACAGCTGGCCCGCGTAGTGCACATTCCCGTGAGTTAGGTCGCTCGCCATTCGTGTCTCCTCCAGTTGGTGTGAATCGACGCACCGCGAGGTTATCGGGACGCAACGACATCGACCGAGCAATGCTCATATGCGCGGTGCGATATCGTCCCCGAGTTCCCACCACTCCGATACGCCGAAAACCGTTGCGATGCAACCCGATTGCCGCACTCAAAAGCCCTGCAGGGCAACATGATTCACCAGCATGAGCCTGGTCGCCCCGTTCGCTCGAGCCCGCCGTAAAAAAACTCCTAACTACCTCGGCAGTCAGGGACCCCGGGGGGGTCGGATATTTCGGGCCGGGGGTCCTACCAGGGCCAGTTCATGATGCGGAGGTCTTCGGGTTCGTCGGTGGCGGGTGGTGTGGAGTGTCCGGTGAGTGCGGGTCTGAGGTGGTCGCGGGTGCCGTTGCCGCGTTCGCGGTTGCAGGTCATGTGGAGGAGGCGGTCGGCGGTGCGGCCGCCTTGGCTGCGGGCGATGGTGTGGTCGGCTTCGAGGGGTGCGTGGTCGAAGTTGTCGTCGGGTTGTCGGTACATGGGGCGATCGCACCACCAGCAGGGTGTTCCGTTGCGGTGGCGGTTGAGCAGGCGGGTGCGGGTCTGTTGGTGGTGCCAGCCGAGGCCGCGGCTGGTGGTGGTTTGGCGTCTGGTCATTGCGTGTCCCTTCGCGTGTGGTGTGACGACGGAGACCCCCGGTGGTCCGCTGGAGCACGGGTTGCCGGGGGTCTCGTCTTCGGTGGTAAGGGGTGGTGGTGTGCGGTGCTGGCCCCGGTCCATTGGGGTCCGGTCGTCGCTGGCCAGGTCTGCCGCGCCGGCCGCTCACTGGAGGAGCGAGTGGTTCGGCCGGGTAACCTCCGCCCCTTTTCTCCCTCCCCGCGGGGTGGGTACCTCGTGGGGCCACCGAGGTCAGCGGAACCAGGTGCTACCGGGTTCGGAGTTGCTGAGGTCTTGGTTGTCGACGCCGTGGCCGATCTCTTTCATGGGGATGGCTGTCTCGTCGGGGATCTTGGCGAGCACGGTTTCCATGCCGGGGTCGTGTTCGAGGAGGGTGCGCCAGTGGTCGGAGCGGCCTCGGGTGATTGCACCGCGTTTGATCGCGGCGAGGATGACCTGTTCGCGGTGTTGTTCGGCGGCGGCGAGCTTGACCTGTGCGCCTTCGGCGGCGGCCGTCTTGAGGGCGTCGGCGGTGGCCTCGTCCATGACGACGAGTCCTCGGCGTCCTGCTGCGGCTGCGATCGCTGCGGGTGCGCCGTCGGTGGCGGCTTCGTCGGTGACGAGGTCGGTGACGGTGGTCAGGACGGTGTCGAAGGTGGCGTCGGAGGTGAGTCCGAGTGCACCGAGGAGGGATGCCCACTCTTCGCCGTCGATCTCTGGCGGGTCGACGGGTTCGACGGCCTGATCGGCCGGCGGTGGGGTGGCCGGCGCGGCGGCTTTGCGGGTCTTGGTCTTGGGAGCCATGCTCGTCTCCTTACGGGGTGGCGGTGCCGGTGATGCGGCGGGCGGCGCGCGCGAAGTTGGGTGCGAACGCCGGGACCGCGAACACCTGGATGGTGACGGTTCGGTTGATCTCGTTCTGGATGATGCGAGTGGTCAGCGGCTCTTCGAATTGGATGACGCCGCACTCTCCGGCCTGGACGACGAGCGCGGTGCCGGGGGTGGCTCGCGGGTTGCTGACCATGGTGAGTCCGAACGATGCGAGGACATCAGTCAGGTCGGAGCCGTACACGGTGCGAAGCACAGCGGCCTGCTCGGGATGCACGATGAGGGTGTCGCCGATGACACCGAGCTCGTCCAGCTCGAAGGACATGAGCGCCTTCGCGAACGACGCGGTGGGCCGGCTGATCGGGTCGGTGGGCGTCGCGCCGTCGAGCTGCACTGTGTCCCATGCGGCGTTGGCGAGGACGTCGAGCTCCGACCCGATGCGCGTCATCTCTGTGTTCAGAGTCTCGAACGCCCGGCGGTCGAGTTTCATCGCGACGTCGTTGGCGAGCTGGGTGACGCACTGATCGAGGAAGGGCAGGTCGTTGCGTTTGATCGCCTCTTCGGGAATCTCCTGTGTCCCGCCGTAGTCCTCGACCTTTGACAGCTGAGGCTCCGGCGAGACGGCCTGGAGTTGCGGGTACTCGGCTCCGGGGCTGCGTGGGCCGATGTCGCCGGATGCGAACTGGTCGGCCTTCTGCAGGGAGGCCCACAGGACGCCGCCACCGACGACCGGCTGGCCGATGGTGTGGAACAGCCACGGCGCGATGAGCTGCTTGTCGGTGAGTTGCGCAACCCGGGCGGTGATTCGGGTCGGGTTCTTCAGGAACGCGTCGACAGTGAGGCTCGAACCGGTCAGGGTCGGCAGGAGCATGGATGTGGTGGGCGTGGGCACGGGTGGTCTCCTTCTAGAGCTGGACTTCGACGAGGCCGCCGCTGGCGGCGCCGGTGAGGGCGTAGCCGACGACCGGATTGGCGCCGGCCGGGACGACGACACCACCGGCGCCGGCGGCGACGCGGGTGCCGGCGGTGATGGTGGCACCGGCGACGACGCGGACGATGCCGGTGCAGGCGATGGCGACAAGGTCACCCGCGGCCGGCGCGTCGGCCCAGGCGACACCGAGGACGGTCGGCGCGGACGCGGACGCGTGTTCGGCGACGAGCGCACCTGGTGCGCTGGTGGCGTCGACGACGACGAGGTGCCCGGCGTCGATGGGGGTCTTCGCGGTGACGGTGACGTTGTCGCCGTTGGCGTACGCGCGCGGCGTGTACTGGACAGTTCCCACTGTGTTCTCCTGTGCTAGATGATGTTTCGGGCTCTGCGAGTGCGGCGAGCTTTAGCGGCGGTGACGGCCGATTGAGCGGTGCGGGTGCCGCGGGAGGCGGCGACGAACTCGCGGAGTTCGGCGAGGTTGCCGATCGCGGGTGCGGTGGCGCCGAGCAGCGCGAGCCCGGTCAGCACGAACGGCCAGACGCGGCCGTCGGCGTCGGTGTAGCCGACGACGCCTTCGAGGCTGCGGTTCGGCCAGCTCGTCGGCATCGCGTCGGCGAGCCAGCGCGGCACACCGGCGAGGTCTCCGACGAGGACCGGGCCGTTGACGCGGAGGTGGTCGACCCACCCGACCGAGGGGGCGCCGTCGAACCGGGGGTCTTCGTGTCCGAGTTTCAGGACCGGGCGGTGGATGACGCCGGCGGCGAGTGCTGCGACCGCGGAGGCGAAGTCGTCGGCGGTGAAAGTGGCTGGGCCGGTGGACGCTTCGAATGATCCGACGCGCGCGACCTCGACACTCGGGATGGTGACGCGTTCAGCCGGCGCGGCGTTCGGCGCGTGCGACGACGTCGGCAGCGGCCACGACCCACCGGCCGTTGAGCTGATAGGCGGTGAGCTGACCGCGTCGAATGAGCTGGCGAACACCCGCAGGGGTGATGCCGAGGAGTTGCCCGGCTTCGCGTGTGTCGACGAGGTCATGCACCGAAGGTGGCTCCTCGACGACCTCCCCTGACGCGTCTGTGGCGTCTGCGGAACGGTTGTGTTCGGCCAAACTGGATGCGACGGAACGGATAAGGCGGATGAACGACTCTGCGGCCGGTGACGGGGTCCATCCGCCGGCCGCGCACCTCCGCACCAGCGAGAACAGGAGCGCGTCGAGGAATGCGACTTCGTTCGGGTCGAGCTGCAGGCCGTCGGGGCGTCTCATCGGTCGTCGACAGCCCCGGAGGTGACGGCCAGGAAGTCGAGCAACGCGGTCGGGGTGTCGTCCGGTGCTACCGGTAGTCGGCCCCAGGCCCACGCCATCGCGGCAACGGCGACGTAGGGGTCGGTGTCCTCGAGGGCGTTGACGAAGTCGCCGAGGGCGGCGGTTCGGCCGGCGACGTCCCTCGCGTGGGTGTGGACGGCCAGTTGGGCGGCTGCACGTTGGGCGCGAATCTCGGCGCGCGTCACCGCGGCGGGTCGTTCGATGGGCGGTTCGTGAGCGGTCATCGTTCGGTGGTTCCTTTCTTGCGGCCGGGGAGGTTCGGGCGGCGTCCGCCGACGACCATCGCGGCGAGATGTCGGTCGGGTTGGTCGTTGATCCACGTGCGGCAGTCGGCCCGGACGGGACACCGACCGCAAACCGCGACCGCGCGCTCCTGGCGGGCCTTCGCCGCGTCGAAAGACTCGGTGCGCTCGCGCGGTAGCCAGCCATCGAACAGGCGCGGATCCGCATCGACACACGCCGCGCCGGACAGGTTCGGCTGACCGGCGAGGACCTCCGACAGAAGACTCACAACGCCGGGTTCCAAGGTCTTCGCGTGACTCACGCTGTCTCCTTTCTGTGCGCACGGACACACTTCGATTTGCTGGTGTGGAAGCCGTCGCGGATGTCGTCGCCGTAGATCAGCTGCTCGTCACAGTGAGGGCACATGCGGATCTCGCCGCGCTTGGCGTCGCCGTTGTGGACCACGCGCAACTGACGCTCGGCCTGGCGGTCGGGGGCACGGTGTGCGGGGTCTGCACAGTCTTCGCAGGCGTCGGTGGCGGCGGTCTGGGGCAGAGTGATGTTGCACATCCGGCAGGCGGTCGGGCGAGCGGTGACCGGCTCTGTACCGACACTGTTCTGGGGGTTGTCGCTACTGGGGTTTTCGCCAGTAGCGACAACAGTAGCGACATCGCGTATCCGCTGGTCAGGCCCAGTAGCGACAGTAGCGACACTCGCAGAGGTGATAGGGGTGTCGCTACTGTCGGCTGAGGGGGTCGTGTCGCTACTGATCACCTCGCCGTCGACAATGTCGACGAGCTTCCAGAACGCTTTCCGGGGGAAGCCCTTGGACACCGATACAACGCGCGAGCCCTTGGCCCGGATCGACCGCTCGATCGTGCGGACGCTGGTGCACAGCTCCTTGACCCCGAGGCGCTTGATCGTCGCGGCGTCGGTCTCCCCGTTCTCCTCGAGGTAGTCCTCGACCCACCGGAGCGCCGCGCTCCGGTCGTCCTGATCGTCGTCGGCGAGAGACGACCGACGTGCCTCATCGACGCTCGTTTCGACGTCGCCGGTGAACACGACCCGCCCGACTTCGGTGATGGCGTGCTCGGGTAGCTCGATCGATTCGAACCGGTAGCCGATGGAGCGCGGCGCCGGCGAGAGGTTGCCCTTGACGTCGGAGATGACGCCCTCGGTCTCGGCGTCCTCGCGATGGAAGACGAGCACCTGACGCGGAACGTCGGTCCATTCCGATGCACCCTTCACCGAGTCGCGGGCCTTGCGCTCGGCATCCTTCCCCAGATGGGCGATACCGAGGACCACCGCGTTAAGACGGCCGGCCATACGCTGGATCGGCTCGAGGAACGCCCGCACGTCGTCACCTGAGTTCGCGCTCATCCTCGACGACTTGAACGAGGTGAGCGCGTCGAAGACCAGGAACCGGCAACCCAGCTCGACAAGCCCCTCCTCGAGGCGGTCGAGGTCCCGGGGCAGTTGCAGGGAGGTCTCACTGAGTTCGCCGTCGTCCATGCGGATCCCGACGTCGAGAAACTTGACCAGGTCGATGTCGGCGTTGGCTGCGAGGAGCTTCGGCACGATGTGCATCGACCGGTCCTCTTCGGAGTGCAGCCAGGCGACGACCTCGCCGCGGTTGGTGGCCTCAGCCGCCCAGGCGGCGCAAGTGGTCGACTTGCCGGCGTTCCCGCGACCGGCGGCCACCGTGAGACAACCCCGCGGGATCAGGTGCCGCTCCCACCAGTCGACCTGTACCGGCGTCACCTCAGACCCACTGGTCCAGGTGAAGACCCGCGGGTCGGTGGGCTCGCTCATGCAGTTCTCCTCGGTATGTGCGCACCGGTGCGCAGGGCAATGTCTCTGTTTCTGATGCGACGGGCGACTGCAGTCCAGTCGGCCGCCTCGACCACTTCGACGGCCGCGGCCTTCTCGGCGTCACGACTCGCGTGCAGTTGCGCGATCTCTTCCTCGAGGCACCACCGAGACCCGGCGATGAGCAGCGCGGTGATCTTGGCGGGGTCGTTGTCGTCGAGCGCACACCACTCCGGGGTGCCGGCGACGATTGTGGTGGTGCGGCCACCCAGGACCCGGCCCACGAAGGCGTGGACCGGATCCCAGGTGACGGCGTACTCGGACACCTACGGAGTCACCGCCAGGTCACATGCAGCGGTGATGACCTCCGCGAGACGTCGCGCCTCGTCGAGCGTCATGTTCGTTCCGTGCCAGGTCCACTCGCCGTCGATGATCTTGCAAAGCGTGATCCCGACCAGGTCGTCGCCCAACCCCGAACGTTTGGCCGCCACCTCGAACCGTGACGGCAGAGTCGATCCATCACGGTGCTCGCTGAACAAGTTGTGCGCCAACGGAATCGCGACCGACTCCGACCGATAGGCGGACGCCCACACTGCCTTGCGGATGGAGTCACGTTCGACGGGCGCCCACGAGGGACGCGGGATCGGTGACAGCTTCGTCAGATCGTCGTCGGGGTCCACATACAGCTGGGCTTCGCTGCGCTGCACGAGGTCCTGCCACGCGACCGATGTCGGGTCGCTGCCGCACCGGGCGTGCTCACGGTTCCACTGCTCGACTGTCTCGGCGACATCCGGCCCGTCCAGGCCGAGGACCTGCACCTCCGCGCCGCACTCCTCGCATGTGAGGACCGACGACGCATGTGTGGCCTTAGGCAGAGGGATTGCGCTCACCGCACACCCCCGATTGTCTGCGCGGTGATGCGCTTTTCGTCGACGTCGCCGATAAGGTCAGCCAGGTCGAGCAGATCGCTGATGTCCTCGGGCTCGATGACGCCCAGGGCCTCGTGGAGCAGGTCGACGATGAGGTCGTCGTCTTCGGCCAGCGGGGTGATCATCGGACCGACAGGGACTGTGGCCTGTCGGCGTCGGGGTGTACGGTTCATATCAGTTCTCCTCTTTGGTGGGGGTAGGAACTTCGCCCTCGGACGGTGTTGGCGCACCGCCGGGGCCTTTCTTCTGTCCGAGCTGTGTTGCCCGGAGGTCTTCGGTGAGCGCGTCGGCTCGGTCTTCGAGGTCGTGGATGAAGTGCGCGAGGTTGTCCCGGGTCTGGCCCTCGGTGAGGCCCTCCCATACCCGCCAGTTGTGAGCGATCCGCTGCTCGAGACGCTCGAGCGCTTCGGTACGGATGAGGTCTTCGCCCGAGCAGCGACCGGCCTCGATCGCATCGAACATGCCGCCGAGGTCCATCCCGCTCGGGTCGTCCAGCTCGATGTTCGACGAGTCGACAGGCGTCGGTTCGATCCGCTCCGACGGTCGGGTGAAGCGCCGCATCCCGGGCTCTTCGGCCCCGAGGCCGAGGTCTCCGTGCGATTCGAGATCGGCGTACCGCATCACGCCGCACCCGGATTCACGGTGTTCGCCGCGAGGTAGGCGTCGACGTCGGCCCATCTGTAGAGGACCTTGCGGCCATGCTTGGTGTACGGGAGTCCACGGCCGAGGTAACGGTCTTGGGCGAGAGCGGCGGCGGTGGTGTGTAGATAGTCAGCGACCTCGCTCGGCGTCGCGAGTTCGTGTTCGGGCATTCTCTCTCGATTCGTTGTTGTGGTTTCCTACCCAAGGTGTTTGGGTTATGTTCAATCAGTACAGCACACCTCGACTGTTGACAAGTGCCGAACTACTGTTTCGATCATGGCAACAAGACGAGTCGAGATAGGTCCCACCGGAGACACCGTTCGACGGAACATCGCCCGGACACGTCAAGATCAGCGACTCACGCTCCGGCAGTTGGCGGACCTGCTCGCAGAAACGGACAGGCCGATGAGCTACACCACGCTCAGTCAGATCGAGAACGGAGCGCGTCGTGTCGACGTCGATGACTTGATGAGCCTTGCTGTGGCGCTGAATGTTTCACCGATTGTCCTGCTGACCGATAGGACGAAGAGCGGCAGCGAGACCGTAACGGCAACCGGGCTCGGGGACGTCGAGGCCCGGGACCTCTGGGACTGGTTGCGCGCCGAGCGGTTCCCCATCACGAAACGGCTCGCCGAATCTCCGGTCGCCGATCCCGATGCGGACCTGGGGTGGATCCTCGGCCGGCCGAATTGGGTGAACGGCATCGCGGATCAGGCTCAGATCGACGAGATTCGCAATCTCTCGCACCAGTTGCAGCGAATCGTGAGGCGCTTCGATGGCGACGATTAGCGCGTACTCGACGAAGTCTGGCCGGCGGTACCGAGTCCGGTACCGAACGCCGGACCATCGGCAGACCGACAAGCGTGGGTTCACGACGAAGCGTGAGGCGGAGGCGTTCGCCGCGACCGTCGAGGTGCAGAAGCTCACCGGGAACTACATCGCGCCTACTCTCGGGCGGATCACGGTCGCCGAGTTGGCGCCGGACTGGTTGCGCCGCAAGGAATCCGATGTCGCACCGTCGAACTACCGAACCCTTGAGTCAGCGTGGCGTATTCACGTCGAGCCGAAGTGGGGGCATCGTCGCGTCGCCGACGTCGAGCTGGGCGAGGTCGAGCGGTGGATCGCTGAGATGGGCCGCACGGTGACCGATCGTGACGGCACGGTGATCACAAAGGGGGCCGGCGCCACCACGGTCCTGCGGGCGTACGGCGTGCTGGCCGGGGTCCTGGACGACGCGGTGAAGTCGCGGCGCCTCGCCGCCAACCCTGCGCGCGGTGTCGAGAATCTGCCGAAGAAGGACCGCAAACGGCACGTGTACCTCTCGGCCGCCGATGTCGACCGACTGGCGACGGAGGCGAAGACGAACCGGGTCCTGGTGCTCGTGCTCGCCTACTGCGGTCTGCGGTGGGGTGAGCTGGTCGCGCTACGGGTCCGCGACGTCGAGTTCCTACGACGCCGGCTGACAGTCCACGACAACGCGGTTCAGCTCGGCGTCGACCACGCCGTCGGCCGCACGAAGTCGCGCAAGACCCGATCGGTGCCGGTCCCCCAGTTCATCCTGGACGAGCTGTCGGCTCACTGCCGAGGGAAGGCCCTCGACGATCTGGTGTTCCCGGGTCCGGGTGGCGGCTACCTCGCGAGGCCGAAGTCGACCCGCGGTTGGTTCGCCGGCGCGGTGAAACGCGCGAAGGTCCAGACGATCACCCCGCACGACCTCCGGCACACGACGGCGAGCCTGGCGGTGTCGGCGGGCGTCAACGTCCTCGCGCTCGCTCGGATGCTCGGGCACACGTCGGCGAAGGTCACTCTCGACGTGTACGCCGATCTCTTCGACGACGACCTCGACGCCGTCGCGGTCACTCTCAATCAGCGGTACTCGCCGCAGAGTGTGGGCAAAGTGTGGGCAGACGGCACCTCGGACACCACGCCGTAGACAGCAAAACACCCCCTCACCTGGAAAGATGAGGGGGTGTTTCTGGCGGTGGCGGAGGGATTTGAACCCTCGGTACGGGGTTACCGCACACAGCATTTCGAGTGCTGCACCTTCGGCCGCTCGGACACGCCACCGCGAAAGACTGTACCGCAGCAGGGCGTTGAGTCTTAAATCAGCTGGTCAGAGCCATAAAACCGGGTGCAGCGGACAATCAGTGGCCGGTGAGCTTGTCCTTGACGTCGTCGATCTTGCCCTTGACGGCGTCGGCGGCCTCGGTGATCTTCTGCTTGCCCTGGGCGTGGGCCTGATCGCCCTTGCCCTCGTTCTTCAGACTCTGATCGTCGGTGAGGCTGCCGGCGGCTTCCTTGCCACGGCCCTTCAACTCTTCGGCCTTGTTCTTGGCGTCGTCAGTGGTTCCCATGAAGCCTCCTCGGTGAGGTTCGGCGCGGCCTGGTGCCGGCCGAGGTGGAAGAACTCGGCGACCTCACGCGCCGGTGGCTCGACGCGGGCGTCGCTCGAAGGAGCTGACTCCTGGTTCCCACCGTGCCACAGACATTCCCCGGCCTGCAGAACCGCAGGTCAGAGGACGATCATCGGTTGTTGAACTTCTGGGCGACCTCGGTGATCTTGTCTTTGGCCGTGGTCACGGCCTCCTGGACCTTCTCGTTTTCGGCGAGTTCGCTCAGCTTGTCCTTGGCGGTGCCGAGCGCATCCTGGACCTGCTTGCTCTCGACGAACTCGTCGATCTTGTCGCGGGCGGTGCCCAGTGCTTCCTGCACCTTGCCGCTCTCGGCCAGTTCGTTGATCTTGGACTTGGCGGTGTCGAAGGCTGCGGTGACCTTGTCGGCCGGGTCGGACATGGCTTCTCCTCGAGGATCTGGTCGGTACCAGTCCAATCTGCCAGAGCAGCACAGCGCCGACCATCGGTCGCGACCCTGAGATCCCACCGATCTTTTTGTCTCCGGCCCCTGACAGCCGCCCTCAGCGCTCGCGCTTCGTCGCGAAAAAGTCGACCATCAGCGCCCGGCACTCGTCCTCGAGTACCCCGCCCTTCACCTGGGGGCGGTGGGTGAGTCGCGGGTCCCGCACGACGTCCCACAGGGACCCGACCGCCCCGGTCTTGGGCTCCCATGCCCCGAACACGAGTGCGTCGACGCGCGAGAGCGTGATGGCACCGGCGCACATCGTGCACGGTTCGACGGTCACCGCGATCGTGCAGCCGGGGAGTCGCCAGCCGTCACCGAACGCCTGGGCGGCGGCGCGCAGGGCGAGAACCTCGGCATGAGCGGTCGGGTCACCGTCGGCTTCCCGGCGGTTGGCCGCGCGCGCGAGTTCGACGCCCTCGGGGTCGAAGACCACGGCACCGATCGGGACGTCGTCGGTACCCGACAAGGATGCGGCGTCGAGCGCCGCGCGGACCATGTTCTCCCAGGCGGGGGCGCTCATCAGGAGCCGGTCAGTGTCCGAGCGAGTCGAGAACCTTGCCCAGTTCGTCGGCGAAGCCGAGTCGGGCGGCGATCATGCCGAGCTGTTCGTCGGCGTAGAGGTCGGTGTCGCCGACGATGATGCTCATGACCGCGTCGGGCAGGCCCAGGTCGGCGAGGACCGCCAGGTCTCCCTCTTCCCACGGGTCGACGGTGTCGAGCTCGTCCGGGTCGATGTCGGGGACGTCGAGGTTCAGGGCGTCGAGGACATCGGCCGCGACGTCGTAGTCGATCGCCGCGGTCGCGTCGGAGAGCAGCAGACGAGCACCCGTCGGCGCGGGACGAATGACGATGAAGAACTCGTCGTCGACGTCGAGCAGTCCGAAGACCGCACCGGCGGAACGGAGCTCGCGGAGTTGCCTCTCGGCGTCCTCGAGATCGGAGAGCGCCGACGGCTTGAGCGCAGAGACCTTCCATCCGCTCTCGTCACGGACCACCGCGACGGCGAAACCGTCGATGTCGTCGTCCACGTCCTGCGCGTTCGACCCCGACTTCCCAAATCCGGCACCGGCCATGGGAGAAACCGTAGCCGCTATCACCGGCAGTCCCAAGTCCCGGGACAAGCAGCGATCAAGGTATGGGAACGTTGTCGGCGTGACTGCTGACTCGTCGTCCTCGCGTTCTGTGCCCACGACGCCGGTGTGCGTGCTGGGTCTGGGTCTGATCGGCGGCTCGCTGCTGCGCGTCCTGCACGACGCCGGCCACGAGACGTTCGGCTACAACCGCTCGTCGGCGACCGTCGAGGCAGCGACCGCCGACGGGTACCAGGCGTCGACAGATCTCGTCGCCACCCTGCGCCGGGCGGCCGAGACGGGTGCCGTCGTGGTGCTGGCGACGCCGGTCACGACCATCGAGCCGATCCTCTCGGCCATCGCCGAACATGCGCCCGGCGCGTTGCTGACCGACGTGATCAGCGTCAAGCAGGAAGTGGAGAAGGTGATCGCGCGGGCGCATCCCGGTGCGCGGTACGTCGGCGGCCATCCGATGGCCGGGACGAGCCGGTCGGGTTGGTCGGCAACCGATCCGACGCTGTTCCAGGGGGCGATGTGGGCGGTCACCACGACCGATCACACCGACGCCGACGACTGGCTGGCCGTCGCGTCGATCGCCCGCATGGCGGGTTCGCGGGTCGTGCCGGTGGCGCCCGACGCACATGACCGTGCCGTTGCCGCGATCTCGCACATGCCGCATCTGACGGCGGCCGCGACCGCGGCTGTGGGTGCCGGCGAGAGCGACCTGGCCCTGCGTCTGGCCGCCGGCAGTTTCCGCGACGGCACCCGGGTAGCCGGTACCGCGCCCGCGCTGCAGCGGGCGATGATCGAGGCCAACAGCATCGCCGTCCTGAATGTGCTCAGCGAGACCATCGACCGGCTCATCGCCGCGCGCGACGAGCTGCGCGACCACGGGACCGCGGAGATCCTGGTCGACGACGGGCATCGCGCACGCGTCGCATACGAGCGACTGCACGATGGCGAGCCGGAGCCGATCAGCGGGGTGACCATCGGTGAGCCGGGCTGGCAGGAGGAACTCCGCCGCCAGGCGCACCAGGGCAGGGTCTGGGTGGGTTAGCTAGACCCGTCGGGCGAGTCCCGGGTAGTCGGTGACGAACCCGTTGTCATCGAGCGTGAGGGTCGTGGTGGCCAGTGGCGACACGAGGTCGATGCCCTTCGCGGTGGCGGTGTAGGACATCGTGGCCGCCTTGACCTCGCCGCTCGGCAGGTACATGTACACGACCGGGACGTCGACGGCCCCGTCTGCCTCGGTCAATGCCTTGCGGCGCAGCGGAAGCGCGTTGAACATCGGCGAGAGGGCGAGGTCGACGTCTTCGGCACCGTCGAAGTCCGACCGGATGATCTCGCCGTCGGGGCGCCGGATGAGCCAGGTGCCCTCGTTGTCGCGGGTGATGCCGAACTGGGTCTCCCCCGCTTCGCAGATGAGGTGCACAGTGAGGCGTTTGGTGACGCCGGACTCCGTGGTCTGCAATTCGTACGACGCTGAGAAGGCCTCATGGTCGTCGGTCTTGGCGGCGATGATCCGGCCGTAGGCCTTCATGCGCGTGCCGGAGACGACCAGGCGCACCTGTTCGAGTCGATCGGTGTCCTCACCACGCCACGTCAGCACTGTCTTGAACTCGTCCGTGGTGGCGGAGGACTGCCCGCTCTCGGGGGCTGTCTGCGGGGAACTCACACGTCTACGGTAGCGAGCCGACGGACCGATCACACATCGGACGTGCTGGTCACTCCACCGAGTGGACGACCGTGGAGACGCCGGTCAGGCGATACAGGAGGCGGTGCGTCGGGCCGACGACGCCGTCACGGTGTCCTCCACGACCACCTCGCCGTCGACGGTGATCGAGCACTTGGCGCCGCTCCCCGTCCCGGCGATCACGAGCAGGCGCAACGGATTGTCGCTGCCGGTGAACTCGACACTCCACGGATTCGACGGCGCGAACTCCGACCGCAGGCCCATCGAGTCGACGTAGAGGATGGTCGCCTGGCCGTCGATGGCGACCTCGTAGGTCACCGGCTTGTCCTGCGGGTTGACGCGCTCATCGGGTCCGCCGGGCGCCGACCGGCCGGGACCGTCGGGGGTCAGCCGCGGCGGCTCGAACGTGCGGGGAAGCGGGACCGTGTCGATCGTGGTGGGCGGGTCGGCGAGCGGCGGCTCGGTGGGCTCGTTCCGGAATATGCCGCTGAACCCGATGATCGCCACCGCCACCAGCACGACGAGTCCGAGACAGACGATGAGCGACGTCGTGGACACCTTCGGGATGCGGGACTCGTCGTCCGCCCCGGCTGTCGACTCGGCGGCGGCCCGACCCTCTTCGCGTTCGGCCTGCTCGGCGATCCGGAGTTCGGTGTTCGTCGGCTGGCCAGGCGTGAACAGGGCGGTGCCGTCCGGGGCGTAGCCGAGCGGCGGGTACAGCTGCGGCGACGCGGATGTCTGCGTATACGGATCGTTGCCGTGATCCCGCGGGTCGCGGGCGTCGCGGTTCGGCCCGCCGTACGGCTGTCCCATCGTCGGCCTCCGGTCGAAGTGTCGTCTGTCTTCGACCTTACGGCGGGTCGCGATGGTAGTGACCCCGCGCGGTCCGGAAATACAGGTCGCTTGGGGTTCGATCCGACGCGGATCCGGTTGACCAAATGAAATCGGCTGCTTCTCGAAATGACTTCCCACGCGCGGACAGCCGGCCTCTGGGGGTCGAGGCGTCCTCGACCGATGCCGCGCTGCCGCCCCTACCCCCAGTATCTGGGGGCGGCAGCCCCCTGACAGGCCCCGCCGAAATAGTTCACCGAGTGAACTGATGCCACCTTCACACAACTGGAAACAGCGTGCAACAGATGGGCGCCGGCGCGTCGTCATCCGTGACCCGCTCGGTGTCCGAAAGTTTTTCCCTCTTCACCATAAGCGCTGGACGGGGCCTTGCCGCAAGACCCCCTACCGGGTGCAGAATCGCCTTCCCACCTGCCGGAAGTCCTACCCGCATCGCACCATCGGAGCCGCCTTGTCCGTGCCGTCCGCCCCGCTCGCCCCTGAACCCAGCACTGTCTTCGACCTGCCGCCCAGGCTGTCCGTCAAGGCTGACCCCGCTCTCATCGCCGACGACGAGCGACACTTCGCCTCGATCGCCACGAGCCTCGCCGAGAGCATCGCCGACGCGAACTCCCGGATCGCGGCGCTTCGCCGATCCGATGGCGGCGGCGGACGTCGAGCCCTGGATCGGGATCTGGAGATTCACGAGACCCTGTCCCGCGTGCGGGCTCTGAAACGCTTCGACCTCGAGGCTTGCCTGGGGCGCATCGTCGGCGCCGACGGTGAGGTGCTCTACATCGGCCGGCTCGGTCTCACCGATGCCGCCGGCCAAACCCTTCTCGTCGACTGGCGTACACCCGTGGCGGCACCTTTCTTCGCCGCGACCCTGCGTGATCCCGCAGGACTGGTCAGTCGACGCCGCTACCGTTGGACGCAAGGGCGGATCACCGACTACTGGGATGAGGTCTTTGTCGACGACCCGGCTGCTCTTGATCGTCACGCAGCTCTCGACGACCAGTCGGCGTTCATCGCCGACCTGGGCGCCGTCCGTTCGCCGCGGATGCGGGACGTGCTGGGCACTATCGCCGCCGATCAGGACGCGATCATCCGTGCCGGCTCCCACGGCGCGCTGGTCGTCGACGGCGGCCCCGGGACGGGCAAGACGGTGGTGGCCCTCCATCGGGCGGCCTATCTCGTCTACGCCGACCCTCGACTCGCCGGTAACCGCGGAGGGCTCCTCATCGTCGGTCCGCATCGCCCGTACCTCGCCTACGTCGCCGATGTGCTGCCGAGCCTCGGCGAGGAGAGCGTGCAGACGTGCACGCTCTCCGATCTCGTCGTCGAAGGGGATTCGGCGACAACGGAATCCGACGATCGCGTGGCACGACTGAAGTCGTCGGCGCGGATGGTCGGGGCTGTCGAGCCGGCGGTGGAGTTCTACGAGCAACCACCGACGACGCCGCTTGTCGTCGAAACGCCCTGGGCCGAAGTCACTCTCACTGCATCGGATTGGACCGAGGCGTTCGATGTGCCCGAGCCCGGCACGCCGCACAACGACGGCCGGGACGAGGTGTGGGAGGAACTCGTCTCGATCATCGCCTCGAAGCACGACGACGATGTTCCCTTCGGCGCACTGCGGCGTGCGCTCGCCACCGACCACGAGCTCACGTCGGCGTTCAATCGCGCGTGGCCGGTTCTGCAACCGGCGGACATCGTCGGCGATCTGTGGTCGGTGCCCGCCTATCTGCGCCGGTGTGCGCCGTGGCTGACACCTGACGAGGTGCGTGCCCTACAGCGCGACATCCCCGACGCCTGGACCGACGCCGACCTCCCGCTGCTCGACGCTGCGCGACGCAGGGTCGGGGACCCCGAAGCCGCCCTGCGCAGACGCCACCGTCGGGCGACCGTCGCGGCCGAGCGCGATCGCATGAACCAGGTGGTCGACGACCTGATCGCAGCCGGGGTGCACGACGACGGCGAGGGCCTCATGACCATGCTCCGCGGGGAGGATCTGCGCAACGCGCTCGACGACGGCGTCGTGGCCGACACCGGCACCGCGGACCCGCTGGCCGGACCATTCGCGCACATCGTCGTCGACGAGGCGCAGGAGCTGACCGACGCGCAGTGGCAGATGCTCCTCGACCGCTGCCCGTCGACGAGCTTCACGGTGGTCGGCGACCGTGCACAAGCCCGTCACGGATTCACCGAGTCGTGGTCGGAGAGGTTGCGGCGGGTCGGGTTCGGCGACGTCGCCCTGGCGGGGCTGACCATCAACTACCGCACGCCCGAGGAGATCATGGGCGCCGCGGAACCGGTCATCCGCGCCGCGCTGCCCGACGCCAACGTCCCGACCTCGGTACGCCGCACCGGCTTGCCCGTCCGTTACGGACGACGATCCGAGCTCGCGGGGGTCGTCGACGAATGGTTGTCCGCGCATGACGAAGGACTGGTCTGCGTCATCGGCGACCCGGGCTTCGCCGAGAACGAGCGGGTCCGGTCGTTGACCCCGACCCTCGCCAAGGGGCTCGAGTTCGATCTCGTGGTGCTCGTCGATCCGGAGTCGTTCGGCGAGGGGATCGAAGGTGCCGTGGATCGGTATGTGGCGATGACGCGGGCGACGAACGAATTGGTGGTGCTCACCACAGACACGTAGATCACGTTCGTCGCCGACGAATGAACCCGCCACCGGGAGCCGGTGGCGGGTTCATTTTCTGTGCGCCCGTAGGGATTCGAACCCCAAACCTTCTGATCCGTAGTCAGATGCTCTATCCGTTGAGCTACGGGCGCGTGTTATTCAGTTGTACCGCCGTCGGCCGACTGCGGTGGCGGAGGCGAGAGGATTTGAACCTCCGGTCCCGTTTTAGCGAGACAACTCATTAGCAGTGAGTCCCATTCGGCCGCTCTGGCACGCCTCCTTGGCGGAGTCCTTTCGAACTGCCGGACGAAAGATTACACACCCGCCGCGTCCACAAGCAAACCGTTTGGTCAGAGCCGGTTTTTGCCCCTCTGACGGGTCGGCCTACATTGGTCTGGTGAGCCTGCGAATCCGCCCCGATCTCGACACCCTTCCCGTCTACGTTCCGGGCAAGACGTTTCCCGGGGCCGTGAAGCTCGCGAGCAACGAGGTCACCGAGGGTCCGTTGCCGAGCGTCGTCGACGCCATCGCCGCAGCCGCGGCCGGAGTCAACCGCTACCCCGACAACGGCATCGTCGAACTCACCGCAGCGCTCGCGAAGAAACTCGGCGTCACCGAGGACGAGGTCCAGGTGGGCTGCGGATCGGTGATCCTCTGCCAGAACCTCATCACCATCACCAGCGGCCCCGGCGACGAGGTGGTCTTCGGCTGGCGGTCGTTCGAGACCTACCCGCTGGCCACGCGTGTGGCGGGGGCGACGCCGGTGCAGGTGCCGCTTACCGGCGACCTCACCTACGACCTCGACGCGATGGCTGCGGCTGTCACCGACCGGACCCGGTTGATGTTCGTGTGCAATCCGAACAACCCGACCGGCACCGTCGTCGAGGCGGCCGACCTCCGCGCGTTCCTGCAGCAGGTGCCGTCGGACATCCTCGTCGTGCTCGACGAGGCGTACTTCGAGTACCTGCGCCTGCCGGAGAGCCAGGCCTACGACGCACTCGAACTGCGTCGCGAGTTCCCGAATCTCGTGATCTTGCGCACCTTCTCCAAGGCGTACGGCCTCGCCGGTCTCCGCGTCGGTTACGCGATCGCCGACCCCGAGGTCATCACTGCGCTCGGCAAGGTCCACGTGCCCTTCTCGGTGAGCAGCGTCGCCCAGGCGGCCGCGCTCGCGAGCCTCGAGGCCGCGGACGAGCTCGTCGCACGGACCGACGCCGTGGTCGCCGAACGTGCCCGCGTGACCGAGCGGCTACGGGCCGCCGGCTACCGAGTGCCCGAATCGCAAGCGAACTTCGTCTGGCTCGATCTGGGCGACGCGGCGATGGAGTTCGCGCGGGCCGGCGTCGACGCCGGTGTGGTGATCCGACCGTTCGACGGTGACGGTGTGCGCGTGACCGTCACCAACGCCGTCGAAGGTGACGTCTTCTTGGCGTTCGCCGAGAACTGGGGCGGACCCCGCGCCTAGAGACCGCGCGCGATGGTCGGCCACGCGACCTCGAGGTCGCGCTCCCAGTAACCCCAGGTGTGGGTACCGATGAGCCGGAAGCCGTCGGTGTACGGGATGCGTGCGGCGCGCAGGGTGACCGCGAACTCGAGGGAGCAGCGGTAGGCGCCCAGTTCGAGCGCGGACGACGAAGCCGTCACGACGTCGCGGGTGCCCTCTTCGGGGTCGATCCGGCGCTGCAGGTCCAGGGGACCGATGGCCCCGGACCCGGCGGAGAGGAAGATGTTCTTCCCGCGGAGTTTGTCCAGATGGTGAGTCGGGTCGTGAGCGCGCCATCCGGCCGAGCCGAACGGTCCCCACATGTTGGTCGCGTCGCCGCCGTCACGGCCGACCGTCGAGCGCACATACGCCTCGTTGAACGGCCCCGACACCGGCGGACAGCCGCTGAGCGACGCGACGCCGGTGTACATCGCCGGGTTCCGGACGGTGAGCGCGAACGCCGCCTGCCCGCCCATCGACAGACCGATGATCGCGTTGCGCCCGTTGCCGTTGAACCGCTCGTCGACGAGCGGGGGCAGCTCCTTGGTCAGGAATGTCTCCCACATGGGCTTGCCGAGCTTCGCGTCGCGCTTCTTCCAGTCGGTGTAGAAGGTGCCCGACGCCCCGGCGGGAAGTACTACGTTGACGTTCTTGTCGGCGAAGAACCGGCCGGCGCGACCCTTGGTGATCCAGTCGCTGACGTCCTTGTAGTTGCCGGCACCGTCGAGCATGTACACCGTCGATCGCGGACCCGTCGCCCCCGGCGGGGTCAGGACGGACACGCGGATGCGGTCCTTCATGGCCGGGGAGTACACCCATACATCGGTGCGCAGGGCACTCATCTTCACGGTCTTGGCGATACGTGCGACGGGTTTCGGCTCGGTCGTCCGCGGTGCCGCGTGGGCCACCACCGGGGTCAATGCAGCCGTCATCAGCACACTGGCAAGGCCCGCGATCAAGCGCCTCGAAATCACGTCAAACTCCCTACCCGGCAAAACCCCGACCGCACCGGAAGTCACCGTTCGTCATGTAACTGCACCGCACCGGACAACCGGACACGTGGCGGACATCTAGACTGTCAGACTACCTGCTGGTCGGCAGGGCGAGACGCCGCGGAAGTGGCCGATCCGATACCAATCGCCACACAATCTCTGTCCCCGAGCGAAAGTCACGATGAACGCAGCGAAGACCGGTCTCGAGGACGGCGGGCTCGACGACTCCGCGTACGCGTTCGTCGCGGAGGTCGGGGTCCGGTGGTCGGACATGGATGCCTTCGGGCACGTCAACCACGCGCGCATGGTCACCCTCATGGAGGAGGCGCGCATCGCCTGGCTCCTGAGCGCCGGCGAGGAGTACACCCCGCTGATCACCAGCGCGATGATCGTCCACGTCGACATCCGGTACCAGGCCCAACTCAGACACGACGACTCGCCACTGCGAATCGGCATGTGGATCAAGAACTTCCGGTCGGTCGACTTCACCATCGGCTACGAGATCCGCGGTGCACATGCCGACCCGGTGAGCCGCCCGGCGTGTGTGGCGAGCACCCAGATGGCCGTCGTCGACGTGGAGAAACACACTCTCCGGCGTCTCAGCCCCGGCGAGAAGGACTACCTCAAGGCCTGGTCACGACGGCTCGTAGCGAGCCGGTAGCTCCCGCGGTACGGCCGGTGATATCCGGGCGATGTTGCCCTGCAACACATCCCGGTAGATCCGAAGCTGCTCTTCGCCGCTGCGCACCTGCTCGGTGAGACGCATGGTGTTGTCGACCGAGATCTCCCGATCTCCCGAACGCGCGATCAGCGCGTCGATGCGGTCGTCCAACGTCATCGCCTTGTTGTATTCGGCGAGCACCTGGAGTTCGACGGCGGCCGACTCGACGACGTGCGCGACCTCGCCGAGTGCCTGGACGCGATCGATGAGTTCACTCCACACCGGGCGGAGCGTCGTCTCTCGCTGGTCTATCTGGGCCGCGAAGGTGCGGTCGAATCCGCCGTTGCGCTTCGCGCGGTCGAGGTCGATGCGAACAGCTCGCAGGCCGATCACGTCGGCGGCGATCTCGGCCAGCTCGGCGTGGAGGTTGACCTGGGTGCGCTGCACTTCGAAGTGGTCCGAACGCCACGCGGGGTTGCCGACGATGCGGTCGTAATAGTGGCCCGCGATGAACAGCAGTGTCTCGTAACCGTCGACGAAGGTCGCCGATCGCGGGGCGCCGGCCTGTGCCGCGTCGCGGCTGGTGGTCAGGAGCTGATCGGCCCACTGCCCGGCCTGCGGGTTGCCCGACTTCGCGGCGACCTGTCCGACGACGCCGGCGATGCGGTCGATGGCCGCCGTGCCCGCGCGTCGGACATAGCCCGAGGAGTTGACGTTGGGGGTCGGCGTGCACAGCAGGCCGGAGAAGAGCCGCTCGCGTTCCTCGATCTCGAGGTAGATGTTCTCGCGACGCTCGCGACGGATCGCGCGCGTTCCCGAGGCGAGGACGCCCTTGGCGGTCACGATGTGCTTCCGGGCGTCGTCGCGGCGACGTTGGAGACCGTTCAGCCGGTTGCGCATGACGGCGCCGACGACGCTCGGGACGACCGGGTTGGACAGCTGGTGTTCGAGCTGGACGATCGCGCGCTGCAGGCGGCGCAGGTCGCCGAACCCGGCGGGGACCGTCGGCATCGGGCGGCCGGTGGAGATCCTGCGCACCACGATCGCGCGGCCCCCGGGAGTCAGGTAACCGGCCGCGACGAGCAGCGCGGCAGTGTCGGACAGTTCGCGACGCTCACCCGGCAGTGCCGACCGGTCGCACCACTCGCGGATCTGCTCGCTGCTGCGCGCAGGCATCCGCCCCGACCCTCTCGAGCCCTGCCCTTCCGAGCCCTTGTCGACCATGCCACTGCCGCCTTACCTGGGAGATCGATGCGCCCCCGTTTCCGCAAACACCGATTTCGATGCTACCCGCGGTTTCCGACACGCCGGGGTGACCGCGATCTCCTCACCCGGGCTCGCCCGAGGCGTTCGTGCTGTCACGATGTGGGCATGACCGATTCCGCCGAGGCCGGTACCGAACGGCACGCGAACGAGCGGGTACGCGGCCAGCTCTGGCGCGAAGGCGAAGCCGTGGACGGCTTCGACATCGACGCGATCTCGGACTGCCTCGACACCGACGATCCCGACACCCTCATCTGGGCCGACCTCGAATGCCCCACCCACGAGACCCTGTCGAGGGTCGCCGCCGAGCTCGACCTCGATCCCTTCGCGGTCGAGGACACCGTCGCGGCGGCCGAACGCGTGAAGACGGTCATGTACTCCGGCCACACGTTCGTCATGGTCTACGCGATCGCCCTGCACGACGGCGCCGCCGGTGAGACCACGTCCGACGACGTCGCGGAGAACGCGTCGGGGACCGACTTCCGGGCGTCGTCGGACGGGCGCGCCCGCATGTTCGACCTGCACCGGATCTCGATCTTCGTCAAACGGAACGTTCTGATCACTGTGCGCCCGACCCCGGACTTCGACATGGACGAGGTGGTCCGGCGCTGGTCGGAGAGCGGCGCGACGCAACACGGCATGGGCGCGCTCGTCCACGGCCTGCTCGACGTCGTGGTCGACGGACATTTCGACGCGGTCCAGCGACTCGACGACGAGATCGAGGACCTCGAGGCACTGCTCTTCGACGAACGGGTCCCGGGCCGGGAACTCCAGCGCCGCACCTACGATCTGCGCAAGGACCTGGTCGTGCTGCGGCGGGTGGTCCTGCCGATGCGTGAGGTGATCGCCGGCATCCAGCGGCGCCGTCTCGAGAACCACGCGCCGCCCGAACTCGATCCCCACTTCTCGGATCTGTACGACCACGCCCTCCGCGCGTCCGAGTGGACGGAGTCGTTGCGGGACATGATCACGACCGTCTTCGAGACGAACCTGACGCTCGCCGACGCGCGGCTGAACACGGTGATGAAGAAGCTGACGGCCTGGGCCGCGATCATCGCGATTCCGACGGCCATCACCGGTTTCTACGGACAGAATGTGCCGTATCCGGGGTATCTCGCCACCTCCGGCTTCATCATGAGCATCTCTCTGATAGTTGTAATCGTGCTCGGCCTCTACATCACCTTCCGACGCCGCGATTGGTTGTGACCCGACGTTGAACTCCCCCGCCATCACGATCGATGGATTGACCAAGCGCTTCGGTGCGGTCACCGCGGTCGACGACTTGTCCTTCACGGTCGCGCCGGGGCGCGTGACGGGTTTCCTCGGACCGAATGGTTCGGGCAAGACGACCACCCTGCGAATGCTGCTGGGGCTCGTCGAGCCGACGGCGGGACGAGCACTCATCGGTGACCGCCCGTACCTGCAGATCCGGCGACCGGCGCAGGAGGTCGGGGCTGCACTCGAGGCGTCGAGCTTCCATCCGGGCCGCACCGGTCTCGGACATCTGACGACGCTGGCCCCGCAGGTCGGGGTCTCGAAGGCGCGTTGTCGCGAGATGCTGGACTTCGTCGGGCTCACCGCGGCCGCGGACCGGCGGGTCGGCGGCTACTCGATGGGCATGCGCCAGCGACTCGGGCTGGCCACCGCACTTCTCGGCGACCCGGGGGTCATCCTGCTCGACGAACCGGCTAACGGTCTCGATCCCCAGGGCATCGTCTGGTTGCGCGGACTCCTTCGATCGCTGGCCCACGAGGGGCGCACGGTGCTCTTGTCGAGTCACGTTCTGGCAGAGGTACGCAGCACCGTCGACGACGTGGTGGTCATCAGCAACGGTCGACTCGTCCGCGCGTCCACCCTGACCGAGTTCGAGGACCTCGCGGTTCACGCGGTCGGGGTCCGCACGCCGAGCCCCGCGTCGTTTGTGGCCCTGGCGCGCGAACGCCACTGGCGAATCGAGGACGCCCCCGGGGGGTTCCGCATCCACGGCGTCGACACCGCGACCGTCGGCTCCGCGGCATTCGGCGCCGGGATCGAGTTGCACGAACTCACCGACGCCGGAGCCGATCTCGAGACCGTCTTCCTGCAACTTACCGGTTCGGCCACGCCGTCGATGGGAGCTGAGCGATGAAGGCGGCGCTGGTCGCGGAATACCGCAAGTTCGTCTCCACCAGGATGTGGTGGGTGCTGCTCATCGCGATGGTCGGATACCTGGCGTTCATCGGTGCCGTCCTTGCCTTTTCGATGACCGCTGACGATGCGATGAATCAGCCGGTGCTGCTCTCGGGTGGCGACCTCGCGCGGTCGATCTACGCACTGACCTCACCGATCGGATATGTCTTCGCGCTGGTGATCGGCAGCTTGGCGGTGACCGGCGAGTTCCGGCACAAGACCATCACCGCCAGCCTCCTGGTGGAACCGCGACGCGGAATCCTGTTGGTGGCCAAGTTGGTCGCGGGTATTCCGATCGGCGCGCTGTACGGCATCCTCGGCACGCTCGCGGTGGTGGCGACCGCCGCGCCGGTCCTCGCGCTCCTCGGGGACGGCGCCTTCCTCGGCGACACGTCGACCATCGAGGTCATCGTCCTGTCGATGCTCGTGATGGTGTTGTGGACGGCGCTGGGCGTCGCCTTCGGGGCGGTGGTCTCAAATCAGGTCGCCTCGATCGTCATCCTGCTGGCGTTCACCCAGCTCGTCGAACCGATCGCCCGGATCGCGCTGGCCTCCTTCGACGCCACCACGTCGGTGTCGAAGTTCCTGCCCGGGTCGGCGGCCGACGCCCTGGTCGGCACGAGCTTCTACGCCAGCATGGGTGAGGGCGCCGGGGATCTGCTCCCGCAGTGGGCCGGTGCTCTCGTGATGCTGGTGTACATCGCCGCGTTCGCGGTGATCGGGCGGTACACCACGCTGCGACGCGACATCGCTTAGCTCCCGCATCAACGGGGCGTATGCCGAGCCCGTCGTTGCAATCCGGTCACAACACCTGTCCCATCCGTCACATCTGCCCCATACTCGACGGGTTACTCGACCCACGACGAGGGGATGCCGCATGCGACGACACCGAACGCTGACCGGGGCACTGGTGGCGGTCGGGGTGTCACTCGTCGCGCTGACACTCACCCCGGGAGTCCCGTCCGCTGTCGCCGACCAGGACACCGCCCGCATCGTCTCGACCACCGCCTTCGACGGACGCGAGCGCCTCAAGATCTGGTCGCCGTCGATGGGTCGCGAGATCACCGTCGACGTCCAGCATCCGGCCGGGGACACCAAGCGACCGACGCTGTACATGCTCGACGGCGCCGAAGCACACGACGAGGAGTCCGGCTGGTACGCGATGACGAACCTGCAGCAGCTGGCCGCGGGCGAGAAGCTCAACGTCGTGACGCCGGTCGGCGATCCGCACAGCTACTACACCGATTGGCGCGCAGTCGATCCCGGCGTCGGCAAGAAGTACATGTACGAGACGTTCCTGACCGAGGAACTGCCCCCGCTGATCGACGAGGAGTTCGGCGGCAACGGTCGCAACGCCATCGCCGGGGCGTCTATGGGCGGGGTCGCGGCCCTGACCCTCGCCACCCGACGCCCCGCGCTGTACCGCGGGGTGGCCGGGTACAGCGACTGCGCCAACATCTCGAGCCCCCAGAACCAGCTGCTCACCCGATGGGACGTGAGCCGCGGCGGCGGCAACGCGAACAACATGTGGGGCCCGATGGGCGACCCAGAGTGGAGCGCCCACGATCCCTACGTGAACGCGGAGGAGCTGCGCGGCAAGACCATCTACATGTCGTCGGGAAACGGCCTCCCCGGGAAGTACAACAACCTGCTCTCCGACCCGATCGACGAGACCTTCCAGGGCATGATCGGCGAGTTCGGCAGCTGGACCTGCACCGGACAGATGAGCAACCGCTTGAAGCAACTCGGCATCCCCTACACCTCCAACCTGCGACCCAGCGGCACCCACAAGTGGGGCTACTGGAAGGACGAACTGGCTGTGTCCTGGCCGATCCTGATGCGCTCGATCGGACTGCGCTGATTCACGCGGGACGCGGGATGGCCGCCGAGAGGCTCTGCCCGATCCACGACGGGATCTCGCGGGCGATCTCCGCCGGGGCGTGGACCTCGGCTCGATCGGCGCTGAGCGCGTACCGCCAGTCGATGTCGCCGCGCCAGATCTCGGTCAGGGTTCTCAAATCGGTCACGATGGTGGCGTCGACCTCGTAACCGGGATCGAAATCGCACACCTGCGCGTCGTCGCCCGACACGACGAGCCACCAGGTTCCCGACCTACCGATGACATCGCGAAACCTGAACTGCACCATGGTCCGTCGCCGTGGCCATCGTTCGACGGCGATGGTGCGGCGCATGTCCCACATCAGCAGGTGAGGGTCGAGGTCGGCGTCTCCGAGTTCTCCGACCCAGCGAATCCCCCACTGGCTCAACGCCTCCACCACAGTGGTCAGCTCCTGGCCCATGTCGGTCAGTGAGTACACCGAACGACCACCGATGTCCGAACGCCGAATGACCCCGGCTCGTTCCAAACTGCGGAGCCGCTTGGTGAGCAGCGCCGGCGACATCTTCGGTACGCCGCGTCGTAGTTCGTTGAAATGACGGCTGCCCAAGAGCATTTCGCGGACGATCAGGATCGTCCAGCGTTCATCCAGGAGCTCCATGGCCTTGGCGACCGGGCAGAACTGTCCATACGACGTCATCGCATCCTCCCTTGCGTCGTTGAATCCCAGTACACACCCGCGGCACGTCGATGACCAGTACAGAATGTGAACCGGTTCCGGTACAGATGTTGGTCTGGAGGGATGCGCCGTGGACGGTGGATGCTCGAGAGGTCCGCCAGATGAACACGACTCCAACGAGCACGAGGATTCCCATCATGACCACGATCCACCCCACCCCGTTCGACGCCGAGATCAAGGCCAAGCACCGCAAGCTCTGGGCAGCGGGCGACTATCCCGCCGTCGCCGATCTGATCGCCCCGCTGGGCAGGCGCCTCGTCGACGCGCTGTACATCCGGTCCGGCGACAAGGTTCTCGACGTCGCCGCCGGCGCCGGCAACGTCGCGGTGCCGGCAGCTCGGGCCGGTGGGCACGTCGTCGCCACCGACCTCACCCCCGAGCTGCTGGAGACCGGCGAGGCGCGGCACAAGGATCTCGGCATCACCTGGCGCACCGCCGATGCCGAGGACCTCCCGTTCGACGATGACGACTTCGACATCGCGACCTCCTGCGTCGGCGTCATGTTCGCACCCAACCACCAGCGGTGCGCCGACGAACTCGTCCGCGTCGTTCGACCCGGCGGCAGGATCGGCCTGATCAACTGGACGCCAACGGGTTTCATCGGCGAACTGTTCGGCGTCATGAAGCCGTATGCACCGCCGCCACCTCCCGGAGCACAGCCCGGACCGCTGTGGGGCAGCACCGACCATGTGCGATCGCTGTTCGACGGCCGCGTGACCGATCACCGGTTCACCACCACGACGGTGGAGATCGACAAGTTCCCCGACGGCGCCGCGTTCCGGGACTTCTTCAAGGCCCACTACGGCCCGACGATCGTGACCTTCCGCAACATCGCCGACGACCCGACCCGCGTCGCCGAACTCGACTCCGCCATCGCCGAGCTAGCCGACCGGCACATCACCGACGGCCGCATGGAGTGGGAGTACCTGCAGGCTGTGCTCACCGTCGTGTGAGCCCCGTCCCCGCCGCGTGGCACAATCGCGACTTCCCCTCAGATGCGCCACTTCCGGCTGGCGCTTCTGGCCGGAACCAGCGATTGTGCCCGGGCGCGGGTCACGCGTGCGCGAACGCCGCCTCCGATTCCGGGTTGCGCGCGACGTAGCGCCGGCCGATAGCGAAGCAGACCGCGGTGAGGATCGACGAGACGATCATGATGCAGGCCATCGGTACGGCGGTGTCGTCGCCGGCGAGGCCGCCCAGCGGGGACAACGCGCCACCCACGAGGAACATGATCCCGCCGAGCATGGCACTGCCGGCGCCCGCGGCGTCGTGGGTGTGCTCCATGGCCAGGGCGGCCGCGTTGCCGAAGATGAAGCCGATGGCCGTGGCGAGGAGAAACAGCGGGACAACCAGCAGGACCGGCACCGACGACACCGCCGCGCCGAGCACCCCGCACGCGGCGAGGATCAACACGGGAAGACTGCGCTTGATGGTCGTCGCGGGATGGACCTGCCGACGCGCCAACCTCGACGAGATCAGTCCTCCACCCATCATCCCCAGCGCGTTGACCGCAAAGGCGCAGCCGTACACCAGCTCCGACGTTCCGATGACGTTCTGGTACACGAATGACGAGCTCGAGATGTAGGCCATCAGCGCGCCGAACGCGAAGGCCTGCGTCAGTACGTAGGCCATGAACGCCGGGCGCTTCAGCCGACCGAGTAGGTCCCCGAACCGAAGTCGCGGTGCACGACGCTCCTGCGGCAGGGTCTCCGGCACCGAGGTCACCGCACCGATCAGCTGCAATACGGCCGTAGCCAGGATCACCGCGAGGATGCCGCGCCACGGAACATGTCCTGCGAGAACACCTCCCACGAGCGGTGCGATGACCGGTGCGAGACTCTGGATACTCATCATCAGCGTCATCGACCGGGCGCCGGCGAATCCGCGGAGGAGATCGGCGATGACGGCGCGGGCGATGACCATGCCGGACGCCGCCGCGAGCGCCTGCACGAACCGGGCGCCGATCAGCACCTCGATGTTCGGTGCCGCGACCACCACCACACCGGCGATGACTGCGCCGGCAGAGCCGATGATCAGCGGGAGACGCCGACCGAACCGGTCCGAGATCGGACCCCAGATGACCTGGCCGACACCCACACCGATCAGGAACGCGGTCAGCGTCAACTGCACGTGCGTGGCGTCCGTGTGCAGAGCGTCCTGGACGTCGATGAACGAGGGCAGGTACAGATCGGTCGCGATCGGTGCGGTCGCCGACAGGAGCGCCAGAGTGAACAGGAGGCGCGCACCCAGGCCGTCGCGGGTGGTCGGAGCAGAGCTTGTCACCGGCGGGAGATCATCAGCCCAGCTGAGTACCTGCGGGTCGCGGACCGTCTGACGACCCCTTCTCCCCGTCGTTGACCTCGGCGTATTCGACGACGAGGGGCGCGTGGTCGGAGAGCCGGACATCCGGCGTCGGTTCCTTGTCGACCTCGACCCACCGCGCCCGACGCGCGAGCCCGGGTGTCGCGAGATGGTGGTCGATGCGCCACCCGACGTCCTTGACGAAGGACTCCCCCGCCCAGCTCCACCAGGTGAGCGGGCCCGGCCGGTCGCCGTGCAACGCACGCACCACGTCGACGAGCCGGCGCGACCCGGTGATCTCACCGAACCACTCTCGTTCCTCGGGCAGGAAGCCCTCCATCTTGCGGGCCGCACGCCAGTTGGTGACGTCGTGTTCGAGGTGGGCGACGTTGAGGTCGCCGAGAAGAAGGAACTCCCGCCCGGCGCGGCGTGCCGCGAGCCGGCTGCGCTGCAGTTCGCGGGCGAACGCCGCCAAGAACCGTTGTTTGCGTGCATGTTTGGTGCCGCCATCGGGCTTCTCCCGCATCGAACCGGGCCGCTGCAACTCCGCGGGCAGACCGCCCTTGGGTAGGTAGATGTTCGCGACGGTGAGGGGCCGGTCGGCCAGATCGACCTCGACATACCGCCCTTCGAGCGCGAAAGCGTTCAGCCCGAGCGCCTTCGGTGGATGCGTCAGCCAGGTACGCACTGCGGCGGGCGCGGTGCGGGTCAGGATCGCCACGCCGTTTCGTCCCGGGATCGTGCCGACGTCGACTGCCGCGGTGTAACCGGCGAACTCACCGACATCGTCGATGCCGCACCGCAACTCCTGCAGGCCCACGACATCGGGATCGCGCTGTGCCAGCCAGACGTCGAAGCCGCGCCGACGCGCCGCCCGAATCCCGTTGACGTTGAACGACGCGACGGTGAATCCGGCTCCCTCGACCTCAGACATCCCGAACGACGATCGAGGTGAGTGACGGCCGCTTGGGCTCGCGGCCGTCGCCGAGGGAGACCCCGCGGAGCTTGCGTATGAGCCACGGCGTGAAGAACTCGACCGCCCACCGGGTGTCGCGAACGAGGGCGGCCACCGGATGCGAAACCGGTGCGGGTGGCAGCGGATTGCCCCAGTCGTCGGTCGCGTCGGGGAGACCGAGGGCATGCGCGGCAGCGTCGGCAAACCTCTCATGCCCGAACGGCGAGGCGTGCAGGCGGTCCGACGACCACGATCGCGGGTCCGTCAACACCGGTGCGGCGTGGAGGTCGACGAGGATAAAACCGTAGGTCGCGGCGAACTCGCGATTCATCGCGTTCAGCTCCAGCAACCGGTGCTCTTTTCGGGCGGCGAACGGGATGGTGCGGACGATGTTCGGGAAGGTCGAGACGATCACCGTGACATCCGAATCGGCGAGTCGCCGATAGATCGCATCGAGGTCGGCGCGCACCTGGGTGAGGTCAGAGCGGCCGATCACGTCGTTCATACCGAGCGGTGCGGCGACGAGATCCGGTTCGAGAGCGAGCGCCGGTTCGAGCTGATCCTCGAGAACCTGCCGCGTCCGCTTCCCACGGATCGCAAGGTTGGCGTACTGCAGATCCGGGTTGAGTACCGCCATCCGCTCGGCGAGGCGATCGGCCCACCCGCGGAATTCGTACTCCGGGTGCGGGTCTCCCAGACCCTCCGTCTGACTGTCACCGATGGCGACGAACCTCGAGAACTGCACGGCGAAGATCTTAGGACGCCGCGTGCCGTGTCGTGCCTCACGTACAGATTCGCGAAGGCGCCACACGGCGATCCTGGCGGAAGCGGAGGGATTTGAACCCCCGGTGGTTTTACCCACGCTCGCTTTCAAGGCGAGTGCATTCGGCCGCTCTGCCACGCTTCCCTGACCAGCAAGAGTACGTCAAACACGGACATCGGCCGTCAGCACCCCATTGCGCCGCGCTGATCTGGTGGTAGGCGGCTCCGAGTCAGTCCTCCTCGGCTTCGCGCTCCCGCCGCGCCGCTTCGATCACCTCGGGTGGAGCCGGCTTCCGCAGCCAGGCCTGCATGCGCAGCAACCCGCCTGCGATCGTGCCGATGGCAACCACGGTGATGATGATCCAGAACAGAGTGGACATGAGCCCATTGTCCGCCCACCGAGGTCGGGCGGACACCGGTTCGGCCCGGGACGTCGCGGGACACCGTGGTTCTGGTGCCCCATGTGGAACCATCGACAGGGTGAAAGCCATCGTCGTCGAATCCGAGAACCTGTCCGTGCAGGACGTGCCCGACCCGTCGCCGGCTGCCGGTGAGGTGGTGATCGACGTGGTCGCGGCCGGTGTCAACCGTGCCGACATCCTCCAGCGAGCCGGGAACTACCCGCCGCCGCCCGGTGCCTCGGAGACGCTCGGTCTCGAGGTGTCCGGCCGGATCTCCGCGCTCGGTGACCAGGTGTCCGGTTGGGCGGTGGGCGACGAGGTGTGCGCACTCCTGGCCGGCGGCGGCTACGCGGAGAAGGTCGCGGTTCCCGCCGAGCAGGTCATGCAGGTCCCGCGTGGCGTCGACCTGGTGTCGGCGGCCGCGCTCCCCGAGGTCGCGTGCACCGTGTCGTCGAACGTCTTCGACACCGCGCACCTGAGCACGGGCGAGCTGCTTCTCATCCACGGCGGATCGAGCGGCATCGGCACCCATGCGACACAACTCGCGCATGCGATGGGCGCCCGGGTCGCGGTCACCGCCCGCACCCAGGCCAAGCTCGACCGGTGCCGCGAATACGGCGCCGAGATCCTGATCGACTACACGCGAGACGATTTCGCCCAGATCCTCAAGGACAACGGCGGCGCCGACGTGATCCTCGACATCATCGGCGCCAAGTACCTGTCGTCGAACATCAAGGCGTTGAGCACCGACGGACGTCTGGTGATCATCGGGATGCAGGGCGGCACGAAAGCCGAACTCCCGATCGGCCTGCTGCTGGCCAAGCGGCTGTCGGTGATGGGCACGACGCTGCGCGCCCGTCCCGTTCACGGGCCGGGCGGCAAGGCCGAGGTGGTCGCGGCGACCATGGCCCGCACGTGGCCGTTGATCGAAGCCGGGAAGGTCGAGCCGGTCGTCGACCGCACTTTCCCCCTGGCCGACGCCGCCGCGGCGCACGACCACCTCAACAGCGGTGACGCCATCGGAAAGGTCCTGCTGACGCTGGAGTAGGTCAGCGAGCGGGGGCCGACTCCTCGTCGGCGGCGGCGACCGCCTCCTTGATCTTGCGGAACGCGATCCCGAGACAGGCGAACTCATCCGGGCTCATCGCGTCGACGACGAACCTCCGGATGACCCGGTCGCGGAGATGGACGTGGGTGGCAAGAGTCTCGCGGCCCTGATCGGTGAGGTGAACAAGTCGATGGCGCCCGTCCGCCTTCGACTCGAGTCGTTCGACGTCGCCGACCTCGCTGAGTCGCGCGATCATGCGCGACACGGTGCTGACGCGCATGTGCACGGTGTCGGCCACCTCGCTGACACCCAGCTTCGGCGATTGCGAGATCGCCTCGAGGATGCGCAGGTCCGACAGCGACAGGCCGCGCCTTACGAACTCGTCGTTGACGCGCGCGAACAACGCCCATCCACCGTCGACGAGGTAGAACCAACTCTCGGCCTCGGCAGAGGTGAGTGACCGCGGAGGACCTGATGCTCGATCATCCTTGTTTCCCGACACAACAGGACAACATACATTGTTGTTAATTCGGGACGCGCAATAGTGAATACCGTGCGGGGTTGCGCTGTCCTCTGTTCAGGCGAGTGAACCCAGGGTTCGGACCAGGTGGTCCACCTCGTACGGCGTCGAATACGGTGCGAGACCCACGGTGACGGCACCCCCGAACTCGGGTGCGCCCATCCGCACCAGCGCTCGGTGAGGGACGTCGGCAAGCGCACACACCCCGTTGTCGGCGAGGCGACGCACCACCTTGTCGGCGCTCACCCCGTCAACGGTGAAGCTCACCAGCGGCACCCGGTTCTCCTCGGTGCCGACCACATTGACGTGATTGAGCTGGGTCAGCGTCGTGACCAGGTAATAGGTCAGCCGCTGCAGGTACTCGTAGACGCCGTCGAGGGAGGTGATCAGACGGCGCCGGCGTTTTCCGATGCCATCCTCGTCCAGTCCCGCGATGTGTTCGACCGAGGCCACCAGTCCGGCGAGCATCGACCCCTGGTGGGGTTCCGGTTCGAGTCGTGCCGGCCCCTTGGCGCCCGGGTCCATCGACATCAGTCGTAACCGGTCGATGACCTGGGGTTCGCGAAACACCATCGCCGACATCCGCGGGCCGCCCCAGCGGTCGGCGGAGACCACCAGGACGTCGGCCCCGAGCTCGTGGATGTCCAGCGACAGGTACGGCGCGGCATTGGTGGCGTCGACGACGAACAGCGCGCCCGCCTCGCGGACCAGCGGCGTGATCTCGCCGATGTCGGTGATGGCACCCGTCGTCGACGAGGCGAGGGTCACGGCGACGACCTCGGTCTCCGGAGTGATGAGATCACCGAACTGCCATGCGGGCAGCGCCCCGCTCTCGACGTCGACCTCGGCCCACCTGATCCGACCGGCGTACCGCTCAGCGGCTCGGACCCACGGAACGATGTTCGGCTCGTCGTCCTGCCGGGTCACCACCACATCGCCGCGCAGGAACGCGTGCGGGGAGAGCGCCTCGGCCAGGCAGGCCAGCAGCGAGTAGCGCGACGGACCGAGGACCACGCCCGCGGCGTCGCCGCCCACGAGATCGGCGATCGCGCGTCGAGCGCTGTCGGTGACATCCGCGGAGGCGCGGGCCGACGGGTACACGCCACCGGGAGCCGCCGCCAGATGACGGAAGCTGGTGGTCACCGCCGTGGCGACCGAATCCGGAACCTGCATACCCGCCTGAGGGTCGAGGTGAATCCAGCCGTCGCCGAGCGATGGAATCAATCCACGCACATAGGCGACGTCGAAAGCCATGGCACGAGGATAGACGCCCTTACTCGCGCCGTTCACCGCCTCTCTGGTGAGTGCCGGTACCCGAACGATCCGCGCCCGGCGAGGTCTCGGTCGATCTGGATGGGCACAATGGGAGCCATGGCAATCGATGGCACTCCAGGACCCGGTTCGACGCCCGGCAGCCCCTTCGGCGCCGGCGACTCCGAGAACGTGATCGTGGTGGGCGCGGGCGTGGACGGCCCGAAATCCGGCGACGAGTCGTCGGAGTCGACGAGCGTCGCCGACATGGTCGAGCAGCCCGCCAAGGTCATGCGGATCGGCACGATGATCAAGCAGCTGCTCGAGGAGGTGCGGGCCGCACCTCTCGACGAAGCCTCGCGCAACCGGTTACGCGAGATCCACGAGTCGTCGATCCGCGAACTCGAGGAGGGCCTCGCGCCCGAGCTGCGCGAAGAGCTCGAGCGCCTCGCACTGCCGTTCTCCGACGATCAGACTCCGTCCGACGCCGAGCTGCGGATCGCGCAGGCCCAGCTCGTCGGCTGGCTGGAAGGCCTCTTCCACGGAATCCAGACGGCACTGTTCGCCCAGCAGATGGCGGCCCGCGCCCAGCTCGAACAGATGCGCCAGGGTGCACTGCCCCCGGGCATGCCCGGACCCGGCGGTGGCCCTGGCCACAGCACCGGCCAGTACCTCTGAGTCCCGGCGCGGGTACGCTGACTCCTCGTGTCAGCGGTAGTAGACGACGACGCGATACCCGCGCGTCCCGAGAGTTCTGAGTCACGCACCTTCGCGCGTGCGGTCAAGGACCTCCGCGACGGTCTCGCCAGCCGCGAGCTGTGGTTCCATCTGGGTTGGCAGGACATCAGGCAGCGGTATCGCCGGTCGGTGCTGGGCCCGCTCTGGATCACCATCGCCACCGGCGTCACCGCGACCGCGATGGGCCTGCTGTACGGCGAACTGTTCGGCATGGACATCAAGGTGTTCCTGCCGTACGTCGCGCTGGGCTTCATCTTCTGGAACTTCATCCAGACCTCGATCCTCGACGGCGCGGAGGTGTTCGCGAAGAACGAAGGCCTGATCAAACAGCTCCCGGCCCCGGTCAGCGTCCACGTCTACCGGGTCGTGTGGCGGTCGCTGATCATCTTCGCGCACAACGTGGTGATCATCGTGATCATCTTCGCGATCTTCACACCGCCGCTGAACTGGACCGTGTTCCTCATCGTCCCGGCCATCGGCCTGTACGTGCTGAACGCGGTGTGGGTGACGATCGTCTTCGGTATCCTGTCCACCCGCTTCCGCGACATCGGTCAGCTCCTGACCACCGCGGTGCAGCTGGTGTTCTTCATGACGCCGATCATCTGGACGACGTCGAGCCTGAGCAGCGCGACCGGCGAGACGTCGTCGCGGCTGAAGCTGGTCGAGCTGAACCCGATGTTCCATTACCTCGAGATCGCGCGCGGACCGCTGCTCGGCGAACCGGTGGAGTTCTACCACTGGGCCGTCGTCCTCGGATGCACCGCCGTCGGCTGGGTTCTGGGCATGCTGGTGATGCGCAACTATCGCGCCCGCGTGGCGTACTGGGTGTAGGGACTCAACTGATGGCCAGAAACAACAACCTCGAGGACAACCGGGTCCGCGTCGACACGTGGGATGCCTGCGTCGACTTCCCGATCTTCGACGCCAAGACGCGTTCGCTGAAGAAGTCCGTCATCGGCGCCGCCGGCGGTGTCATCGGATCCAACGCGTCGAACGTGGTGGTCGTCGAGGCTCTCAAGAACATCAACCTGCACCTCAAACACGGCGACCGCATCGGTCTCGTCGGCCACAACGGCGCCGGCAAGTCGACGCTGCTGCGCCTGCTGTCGGGTATCTACGAACCGACCCGCGGCGCCTGCCGGGTGCATGGTCGCGTCGCCCCGGTCTTCGATCTCGGCGTCGGCATGGACCCCGAGATCTCGGGCTACGAGAACATCATCATCCGCGGCATGTTCCTGGGCATGACCCGCAAGGAGATGCTGAAGAAGATCGACGACATCGCAGAGTTCACCGAACTCGGCGACTACCTGCAGATGCCGCTGCGCACCTACTCCACCGGTATGCGCGTCCGCATCGCACTCGGCGTCGTGACGTCGATCGACCCGGAGATCCTCATCCTCGACGAGGGCATCGGCGCGGTCGATGCCGACTTCATGAAGAAGGCGCGTGGTCGTCTGCAGGCGCTCGTCGAGCGTTCCGGAATCCTGGTCTTCGCCAGCCACTCCAACGAGTTCCTCGCCCAGCTCTGCGATCGCGCGCTGTGGATCGACAAGGGTGAGGTCCGCATGGAGGGCGGCATCGAAGAGGTCGTCGAGGCCTATGAGGGCCCGGGCGCCGCAGCCCACGTCCGCAAGGTGATCGCCCAGGTCCAGGCCGATTCGCAGAAGGCTTCCGAGTGAGCGGTTCCCGGCCGAAGAAGGTGATCGCGGTGGTGGTGACCCACCGTCGCGTCGAACTGCTCGCCGAATCCCTCGCGGTGGTGTCCGGTCAGGACCGGCCCGTCGACCACCTCATCGTCGTCGACAACGCCGACGAACCCGCGGTCGCCGAACTCGTTGCGTCTCAGCCTGTTCCCACCACGTACCTGGGGTCGCACCGCAACCTCGGCGGTGCCGGCGGTTTTGCGCTGGGCATGCTGCACGCACTCGCGCTCGGCGCCGACTGGGTCTGGTGCGCCGACGACGACGGCCGGCCCGACGGATCGTCGGTGCTCTCCACACTGCTCGACTGCGCGAAGCGTCACGACCTCGACGAGGTGTCGCCGGTGGTCGCCAACCTCGACGACCCGGACACCCTTGCCTTCCCGCTGCGACGCGGGCTCGTGTGGCGCCGCAAGCGTTCTGAGCTCTTCGCCGACGGTGAGGCCCAGTCTGACGATCTCCTGCCCGGTATCGCGTCGCTGTTCAACGGCGCGCTGTTCTCGGCGAAATGCCTCGAGCAGGTCGGCGTCCCCGATCTCCGGTTGTTCTTCCGCGGCGACGAGGTCGAGGTGCACCGCCGTCTGGTTCGCTCCGGGGTGAAGTTCGGTACCTGCCTGCGAGCCGGCTACCTGCATCCGGACGGTTCCGCGGAGTTCCGCCCGATCCTGGGTGGCCGCATGCACACCCAGTACCCGGACAACGACACCAAGCGCTATTTCACCTACCGCAACCGCGGCTACCTCATGAGCCAGCCCGGTATGCGCAAGCTGCTCCCCCAGGAGTACGCCCGCTTCGGCTGGTTCTTCCTTGTGCAGCAACGTGACCCGAAGGCGTTCGCCGAGTGGGTACGACTGCGCGGATTGGGTCGTCGGGAGCGGTTCACAAGGCCCTGAGTCGGCGCGAATTGTTGCGGCAGTCGGTCCCGTATTCCGGTACCAAGTGCCGCAACTTTTTTCAGAGCCCGGCGCGCGGGGTCATGCCGAGCGCGGCGACACCACCGACCACCCCGATTCCGGCGAGCACCCACCACGCCGAGACGAACCCGTCGTGCACGTCGTCGTAGAGAACCGCGGTGCCGACGATCGCGACGAACACGCTGACACCCAACGACATTCCGATCTGGCGGTTCATGCTGACCACCGCACTGCCGGTCGCCGCCTGATGGGCGGGTAGGTCGGCCGTCGCGGAGGACAGGATCGACGGCAGCGCGAATCCGACACCGGCACCGCCGATGAGCCAGCCGGGCAGCATCTCGGTGGCGAAGTCCGGGGTGGCGTCGACCGATGACGCGACCATCGCGATTCCGACCGCGAACAGGACACAGCCCGCGGCCACGATGACGCCCACCGGAATCCTCGCATTGAGGCGATCGGCGACCGCCGCGAAGATCGGGACCATCAGCGGTCCGGTGGACACCGCCAACCCGGTCGTGATCGCCGAGAACCCCCAGACCTGTTGTAACCACAGGATGTTGGCGAGCAGCGCGCCGGCGAACGGAATCGAGAAGAGCAGGATGGCCACGTTGGCGTAGGAGAAGGCCCGAACCCGCAACAACGCGGGGTCGATGACCGGTTCGGCGTGGCGTCGGGAACTCAGCACGAACCCGGCGAACGCCACCAGCGCAACGAGCCATGCACCGATGATGCGGGAATCCGACCAGCCCCATTCACTCCCCTGCACCAGACCCAAGGTCAGCCCACCCACGGCCACCACGAGCAGACCGGCGCCGAGAGCATCGGGAAACGCAGTCACAGAATCGTTTCGGGAGCGGACGAGAACGAGCGCACCCGCGATGAGAGCGGCGATGCCCACCGGGATGTTCACCAGGAACACCCACCGCCACGACGCCTCCACCAACACGCCTCCCACAGCGGGACCGAAAGCAGCGGCGAGCGCACCGGTGGCCGCCCAGATCTTCACACCGCGCGCACGACGCTCCGGCGGCAATGTCGACACCACCAGCCCGAGGCTTGCCGGCGTCAGGATCGCCGCACCGACGGCCTGCAGCGCACGGAATGCGACGAGCCACCAAACACCCTGTGCTGCAGCGCAGGCTGCACTGGCGACGGTGAACAGTGCGAGACCCAGAAGGAACCCACCTTTACGGCCATAGCGATCGACGATCCGGCCCGCCGGGACGAGGAGCGCCGCATAGAGAATCGCGTACGCGTTGAGGATCCACGACATCGCGGACAGGCTCGCGCCGTCGAAGTCGGCACTGATGTCGTCGAACGCGACGTTGACGATGAACACGTCCAGGCTGGCCATGAACGCGGCGCCGGACAAGATGAGCAGCCTTAGCCCAGGCCGGGCGAAAACCGTTGACGGCGAGTCTGTTTCGGCGGGTGTGGAGGTCATCGGGCCGACCACCCCACGACGCGGCGGCTCTGGCGCGCGGAAGCGAGGAGCCGCCCGTTGCGGTCACGGAGGGTCGTGTCGTCGACGGACCAGCCGCCCGACGTGGAGATGTTGCGGGTGTGCACGAGGACCGGCGCCGGTTCGGGATCGTCGAGCGCTGCGGTGATGTGCATCGAGAAGGCGACGGTGGGGATGGCCAGGGGTGCGGTCAGTGTGGGGAAGACCGCGGGCGGCAGACAATCGGCGAGCAGGCCGAGGTAGGCCGCGTCGAGCGCCATGGGGGCGCGCGTCGAGATCCACGCACGCATCCACGGGTCGTCGGCGCCGGTCAGCGGCAGCGGGCCATCGACCGGGCGAAGGTCGAGGTGACCGCCCATGGGGACGACCTCCGGCGGGATGTCGAACTGCGCGAGCCCTTCCGGACCCGGCACGGCCGCCGTGAAGTCGACGATGTCATCGGCAGCGGCGGTCGCCGACCCGCCCCGCCGTCACCGAGGCGATCGCGATCTCGGCGGTTCCCTGCGTGACGGCCACGTCGACGATCCGCGTGTGCCGGCCGACCTCACGGACCGACGGCGTCAGGATGAGTTCGCCGCCGGCCGGTTTGCCGACGAACCGCAGGTCCACCGCGCGGACCGACGCCCCCGGCACCGCATCGGCTGCGACGTGTACGGCGAGCGCGACGATCGCCCCGCCGAACGGGCCCGACCAGCCCCACCAACTCTCGTCGATGGTTGCCGCCCACCTCCCCGAACCGACCGGCAACGCCCCGAATTGTCCCGCCAGACCACCGGCAGAGTTCCACTGCCTGATGAGTTGTTTCATGCAACTCATGCAAGCAGGTTGAGTTGCTTCACGCAACCCACTATCGTCGAGGGCATGCGCCGCGCCTCTTTCACCGACATGAACTGCTCGGTCGCCCAGAGCCTGGAGATCGTCGGCGAGTGGTGGACCCTGCTCATCGTTCGCGATGCCCTGTTCGGCGTGACTCGGTTCGACGAGTTCTCGACGCGGCTCGGTATCGCCCGCAACGTCCTGACCCAGCGTCTCGACACCCTCGTCGAGCACGGCGTGATGACCAAGGAGCCCTACCAGGACAACCCGGTCCGCTACGACTACCGCCTCACCGACAAGGGGCGTGACCTGTGGACCGTCGTCACCGCGCTACGGCAATGGGGCGACAAGTGGACCACCGACGACGGCGCGCCGGTGGAGTCGACGCACACCTGCGGCGACACGATGACCGTCGAGCCGCACTGCTCGGTCTGCGGCGAGCACGTCGAACTCGCCGACCTCCGCGTTCGCCCGGGGCCGGGCGCGCGGGAGAACAACCCGCTTTCCGGGTTGCATCGATAGCTCCCAGCTGCGTCGATGGCGGACTCTTCCCGAGCAAACTAGAACGTGTTCTACTGTGGGGAGAGTTCCGTCTGGACGTCCTTGAGGAGCATGATGCGGTTCACTTTCGCCGAGGCCATGACCGACCCGTCGTACTACGCGCCGCTCGCGCAGGCCGCGGAGATGGCAGGGTACGCCGGCTTCACCATCCCCGACTCGCTCGCCTATCCCGAGGAATCGGACGCCAAATACCCGTACACCCCCGACGGCAATCGCGAGTTTCTCGACGGCAAGGCGTTCATCGAGACCTTCATCCAGGCCGCGGCACTGGGCGCGGTCACCTCGACTATCCGCTTCACCCCGTTCGTGTTGAAACTTCCCGTCCGTCCGCCGGCCCTGGTCGCCAAGCAGGCCAGTTCGGTCGCCTTCCTCACCGGTAACCGCCTCGCCCTCGGCGTCGGCACGAGCCCGTGGCCCGAGGACTACGACTTCATGGGTGTCGACTTCCGCCGCCGCGGCAAGCGGATGGACGAGTGTATGGACATCATCCGCGGCCTCACCACGGGCGAGTACTTCGAGTTCCACGGCGAGTTCTACGACATCCCGAAGATCAAGATGACGCCCGCGCCCACCGAGCCCATCCCGCTGCTCGTGGGCGGCCACGCGGACGCCGCACTCAAACGAGCGGTGATCCGTGGCGACGGCTGGATGCACGGCGGCGGCCCGCCCGAAGAGCTCGACGCACTCCTCGAGCGCATCAACGAGATCCGCAAGGCGGAGGGCAAGGCCGACGATCCGTTCGAGATTCACGTGATCTCGATGGACGCCTACACGGTCGATGGATGTAAGCGCTTGGAGGACAAGGGGATCACCGATGTGATCGTCGGGTTCCGCCTGCCCTACGTGATGGGTGAGGACACCGAACCGCTGCAGACCAAGATCGACCATCTGAACTGGTACGCCGACAACGTGATCGCGAAGGTCAACGACTGATTCGGTTGTGCAGCGGTCTCCGTGACAGTCCCCGACGTTGCGGCCGGCCCTCGACCAGCTGTCAGGCAGGCACCTTGTCGAGGAAGCCGCGAACGTCACGGATGCGCTGGTCCGCGTCGACCACCACCACGTCGAAACCGACGACGACCGGCTCCTCGCCGTCCGGGCCCAGACCCCATTGGAAACGAACCTGCTGATGGTGGGCATCGACCTCGCCCACGGAGGTGAACACGAAGCCCGGGAACTGGGCATGCACGGCCTGGATGGTCATTCCGACGGCTTCGCGGCCCTGCACCTCGGCAAGCGGGTCGACGTACGCGCAATCCTCGGACCAGTGATCGGCGAGAAGTTCGGCGCGTGCCGCCTCGTCGGTGGCGTTCCAGGTGTCGAGGTAACGGGTGACAATTTCTTTCATGGTGTCTTCCTTGTCTTTTCTCGAATGAGCTGCACCCGAAGTCTCACCGCTGGTCGACCGGCGGTCGATTACCCGCGAGGTCATGGTCGTCCTGATCCGGACTGCCTACGCTCGGGGCATGACTTCGACGGCGACAACTCCATCGGTCGGCAATGAATTGCGCCGCTGGCGCGAGCTGCGATCCCTCAGCCAGCTCGCCCTCGCCACGCAGGGGGCGGAGGTGAGCACCCGGCATCTGAGCTTCGTCGAGAACGGACGGTCCCGGCCGACACCGGAGATGATTGTCCGTCTGGCAGAGGTGATGCGGGTACCCATGGGCGAGCAGAATCGACTTCTGCTCGCCGGAGGCTACGCTCCTCGCTATCCGCACCGTGCCACCGACGACAAGGCGCTCGCGCCGGTGATGGCCGGACTGCGGCGCTTGTTGGACGCCCACGCGCCGTACCCCGCTTTGCTCCTCGATGACCATTGGGACGTCGTCGATGCCAACGAGCCCGTCGATGCGCTGGTCACCGGTTGTGATCCCGGTCTGATCGAGCCGCCGCTGAACGTGATCCGGCTCTGCTTGCACCCGCGAGGACTCGCGCCGCGCATCCGCAACCTGCCCGCTTGGCGAACACACCTGATTCACCAACTCGAGCAGCGCATCGCCCACACCGGCGGTGACCCCGACCTGGTCTCACTCCTGGAGGACGTCACCGCCTACCCCTCCGACGGAACTCCACCCGCCCGATCGCTGGTCGACCCTGTCATCCCGATGGAGATCGAGGTAGGCGACGATGTACTCCGGCTCTTCAGCGTGACCAGCCAGATCGAGAGTGCATCAGACGTCACCCTCCGTGGGCTCCATCTCGAGACTTTCGTACCCGCGGACGACACCACGCGGCAGCTGCTGAGTCGGTGACAGGAAACTGAGCGGCCTCCGCACGCGCTGAGCACCCGGCCCAGGCCAGGCCGGCGAGTCTCGCCTCGCATCCGCGGAAAGACGGCGAGGCCCATGCTGTCCGACATCATGCGACTTCGCGATCACCTCCGAGGTCATGATTGTCCTTCTGAGAGTGCCGCTTTCGGATCAGGCGACTGGTGTCGCCCAGCAACTGCGCTTCGATGCTGCCACTGGGGGGCACCGGTCGGCGCTGTTGCACGGCACCTCCCCCTGGGGCAGACTGCAGACACGGACAATGCAGACCCCAGGTGTGAGCAATCACCGGGTGGGAGGACAGCGATGACCGATTCACCCGGTGGGTCGGCCTCGTGGTCGACGCAGGGTTCCGGTCGGGTGAACGGTTCGTCTCGCCTGAACAGGCGTACCTTCTTCAAGGCCGCGGGGGTCACCGGTACCGCGCTTCTCGGCGCCTCGGCACTCGCCGCATGCGGCGGGTCGTCCGTCTCGCCGAATACCTTGCGGGTCGCCATCGCAGGCGAACCCGATCAGCTCGATCCGCAGAAATCCAGCTCGTACTTCACCTTCGAGGTACTCGAGAACGTCTTCGACACCCTCGTCGAACCCGACGAGAACCTGCAGATGCAACCATCTCTCGCCGAGAGCTGGGAGGTGAGCCCCGACGCCAGGCAGTGGACTTTCCTCCTGCGCCCGGGGGTCACGTTCCACAACGGCGATCCGCTGACCGCCGCCGACGTCGAGTTCTCGTTCCGACGCATCCTCGACGAGGAGCTGTCCAACGCCTGGAAACTCGAGGCCATCGAATCGATCACCGCGCTCGACGACCGCCGCGTGCAGTTCACCGTCCGCGAACCCACCCCGAACCTACTCACCAACATCGGCGGCTTCAAAGGACTGGCGATCGTCAACCGGCGCAACGTCGAATCCGGGGAGATCGCAACGAAACCCGTGGGCACGGGCCCGTTCTCGTTCGTCTCGCGCTCCCCCGGCGCGTCGATCGTGCTGAAGGCCAACCCCGACTACTGGGGTGGGCCGCCGGCGATCGACGGCGTGAACTACAGCTTCATCTCGCAGGGCACGACGGCGGTGTCGGCATTGCGCTCCGGCGAGATCGATTGGACGGACGCGATTCCCGCGCAGCAGCTGAACATCCTGTCGCGGGACGACACCCTAGAAGTCGGCACCGTCACGGCCAACGACTACTGGTACATCACGATGAACTTCGACGCCAAGCCGTTCGAGGACACCCGCGTGCGCCAGGCCGTCGCCTACGCCATCGACCGACCATCGATCGCGCAGGTCGTCGGATACGGCACCGCCACACCCAACGAACTCGCGATCCCCTCGACCAGCCCCTGGTTTGCCCCCTACGACCGCTACACCGCGGGCCTCGACCGCGCCCAAGCCGTCGACAAGGCGAAAGACCTGTTGCGCCAGGCCGGTATCCGGTCGATGGACATGCGGCTCATGGTGACCACCGAGTACCCCGAGACCGTGACCGCGGCGCAGGTCATCGCGTCGAACCTGTCCGACGTCGGCATCGCCGTCAAGATCGAGCAACTCGACTTCGGCGCGTGGCTCGACCGGCAGGCCGCCGGCGACTTCGACGCCCTGCTGCTCGGCTGGCTCGGCAACATCGACCCCGACGACTTCTACTACGCCCAGCATCATTCGGCGGGAACGTCGAACGCGCAGAAGTACTCGAACCCGCAGGTGGACGCCTTACTCGACCGGGGACGCACCGAACTCGACGTCGAAACCCGCAAGGGCATCTACGCCGACGCGGCCGGCCGGATCGCCGACGACGTGAGTTACCTGTACCTCTACAACCCGTCTGCCACGCAGGCGTTTTCGAAGGAGCTCCACGGATACACGGTCCGGTCCGACAAAGCCGTCCGGTTCCGCTCCGCCCGGCTGGAGAGGGGCTGACGTGACCTCGCTCCGTTCCCCGCTGCTGCGCTTCATCCTCATCCGGCTCGCCTACACCGTCGCTGTCTTGCTGGGGGTGATCGTCGCGGTGTTCTTCCTGATCCAGATCGTGCCCGGCGACCCGGTGCGCATCGCACTCGGCACGCGCTACACGCCGGAATCGTATGAGGCGCTTCGCAGTGCATCCGGCCTGGATCAGCCGCTCGCCAACCAACTGTTCGCCTACGTCGGCAATGCCTTCACCGGCGATCTCGGGGTGAGTTTTCGCAACAGCGAACCCGTCACGACCATGCTGTTCGACCGGTTGCCCGCCACCATCACGCTCGCCCTCGCCGCCATCGTGGTGGCACTGCTCATCGCGATCCCGCTGGGGTCGTGGGCGGCTCTCCGCGAAGGCCGACTGGCCGACAACGTCATTCGCGTCATCAGCCAGTTCGGCATCTCGGTCCCGGACTTCTGGATGGGCATCCTGCTGATCGGTCTCTTCTCGACCGCGCTCGGCTGGCTGCCGTCGGCGGGATACCAGCCGTTCGCCGACGGGCCGCTCGGCTGGTTCGAGCATCTCGTCCTGCCCGCGGTGACGGTCGGGGTCGTGACGGGCGCGATCATGACGCGGTACGTCCGGTCGTCGGTGCTCGAGGTCGTGAACACACCGTTCGTCACCACTGCTGAGTCAAAGGGCTTGAGCAAGAAGAAGATCATGCTCGATCACGTCGGGCGCAACGCCCTGGTGCCCGTCCTCACCATATCCGGTATCCAGTTCGCGGGGCTTCTCGGTGGCGTCATCGTCGTCGAGGTCGTGTTTGCCTGGCCGGGCCTGGGACTGCTGGTCTACGACTCGGTCGCGGCCCGCGACTACCCGGTGCTGCAGGGAGCCATCCTGCTGATCGCGGTGATCTTCCTGCTCGTGAACCTCGTCGTGGACATCCTCGACGCCGTCATCGATCCGAGGATCCGGTTGTCATGACACCCACCGCACCCGACCCTCCCGCCGCCACGGATTCGGCCTGGCGCCTGCTGCTCCGCAATCGCGCATCGGTCGCGGGCCTGGTCATCATCGCGGTCGTCGTCGTCGCCGCGATCTTCGGTCCGCTGATCGCCCCGTACGGCGCCAACGCGATCGACGTGCCGAACGCGCTGCAGGCACCGAGTTGGTCGCATCTGTTCGGCACCGACGACCTCGGTCGCGACGTCTTTTCCCGGGTCGTGCTCGCGGCGTCGGTGAGCTTGCGGGTCGCGGTGATCGCCGTGGCGATCTCCCTCACGGTCGGCGTGATCCTCGGGATGGTCGCGGGTTTCGCCGGCGGGGTGCTCGACACGGCGCTCATGCGCATCGTCGACGTGGTGTTCTCGTTCCCCGTGCTCCTCCTGGCACTGGCGATCGTCGCGGTCCTGGGGCCCGGGGTCACATCGGCGATGATCGCCATCGGCGTCGTCTACATCCCGATCTTCGCTCGGGTCGCCCGCGCGGACACGTTGCGGGTGCGGCAGACCCAGTACGTGCAGTCGGCCCGGACGATGGGGGTGCGTACCTCCCGCATCCTGTTCAGCCATGTGCTGCCGAACATCTCGGGGCCGGTCATCGTGCAGACCTCGATCTCTCTCGCGTTCGCCATCCTGTCGGAGGCCGCACTGTCCTTCCTGGGCCTCGGTGTCCAGCCGCCCGATCCGTCATGGGGCCGCATGCTTTTCGATGCGCAGGGTTTCATCACCACCGCATGGTGGATGGGCGTCTTCCCCGGTCTCGCGATCCTGTTCACCGTGTTCGCGTTCAACCTGGTCGGCGACGGGGTGCGCGACGTGCTCGACCCACGGCAGCGCACGCTGCTGCGCAACCGGGGATACGACCGCACGTCCGTCACCGTCGCGACGGCGACGCCGAAGCCGGCACGCGCAGTCGCCGAGGATTCGGTGCTGGACGTGGAAGACCTCATCGTCGGGGTCGGACCGCGGGAGATCGTGCACGGCATCAGCTTCACGGTCGCACGCGGCGAGACTCTCGGCATCGTCGGCGAGAGCGGTTCGGGAAAGTCGTTGAGCGTGCTCGCCGCAACGGGTCTGTTCGACGCCCCGAGCGCCTACGTGCGCGGATCGGCTCGACTCGGTACCACCGAGATCGTCGGCGCCACCCCGTCGACGCTGCGTGCCCTTCACGGAACACGAGTGGGCTTCGTCTTCCAGGACCCGTCGTCGAGCCTCAATCCGCTTCTCACCATCGAGCAGCAGCTCACCGAGGGACCGCGCCGACACCTCGGCCTCGGTCGCGCCGAGGCACATGACCGCGCACTCCAGTTGCTGCGCGACGTCAATCTGCCCGACCCCGAAAGCCGTTTGCGCGCATACCCGCACCAACTGTCGGGCGGCCAGCGCCAGCGCGTGATGATCGCGATCGCCCTTGCCTGCGACCCCGACCTGCTCATCGCCGACGAGGCGACCACGGCCCTCGACGTGACCACCCAGGCGCAGATCATCGATCTCGTCGCCGACCTCCAGCGCAAACGCGGCATGGCGGTGGTGTGGATCAGCCACGACCTCGGGGTGATCGGTCGGATCGCCGACCGTGTCATGGTCATGCGTTCGGGTCGCATCGTCGAAAGCCGCGACGTGGCAGCACTCTTCGACGACCCGCGGGACGAGTACAGCAAGAAGCTCCTCGACTCGCGGCCGTTGCTGAGCAAGGTCGAGGAACGCGACGCCGACCGGGGGCTGACGAAGGAAGTCGCCGAGAAACCCGTCCTGCAGGTGAGCGGGCTCGGCGTCGAGTACGTGGTGCGCGGACCGACGGGCCGGAGCATTGTGCACGCGATCGACGGGGTGGACCTCGAGGTGGCGCGCGGCCGGACTCTCGGCATCGTCGGCGAGTCGGGATCGGGAAAGTCGACGGTCGCCGGCGTTGTCACCGGTCTGATCACCTCGGGTCAGGGAACGACGGTGACCGGCAGCGTGACGGTGACGATCGACGGGCGCGAGGTCGAGGCGGTGGGTGTTCGAGGTGCTGACGAGGCGCTCCTCCGACGCCGGGTCGCGATGGTCTTCCAGGACCCGACCGCGTCACTGGATCCGCGGATGACGGTCGCCGCGTCGATCGCCGAACCGCTCCGCGCACAGGGGCCGGCCTCCGGTCGCGACAAGATGCGCAGCCGTGCCGAGCAGTTGCTGGCAGACGTCAGCCTCGACTCGTCGTTCCTCGGTCGCTATCCGCATGAGATGTCCGGCGGTCAGCGCCAGCGCGTCTGCATCGCACGGGCGTTGGCCTCCGAACCGGAGATCCTCATCCTCGACGAGTCGACGGCGTCGCTCGATGTGTCGGTGCAGGCGGGCGTACTCGAACTGTTGCGGGGGCTGCAGCGCGAGAAGGGTCTGACCTTCCTGTTCATCGCGCACGACCTCGCCGTCGTCGAGCAGATCAGCGGCACCGTCGCGGTGATGCAGAACGGCAGGGTCGTCGAAGCAGGCCCGGCGTCGCAGATCCTGCACGATCCCGAAACCGATTACACGCGAGACCTTCTCGCGGCGATCCCGCCAGAGGTCCCGCAGCGGGCGTGACCTAACCGCGCAGCGCGGCCTCCGCGGCGCGGAACCCGCACATGCCGTGCACTCCCCCGCCCGGTGGGGTCGACGAGGAGCACAGGTACACGCCGTCGACGCCCGTGGCGTACGGATTCGGCGACAGGCGGGGCCGGGCGACGAGATGCCACAGGTCGTTTCGGCCGCCGCCGATGTCGCCGCCGACGTAGTTCGGGTTCTCGACCTCGAGCTCGGCGGGACCGATGCTCCGGGACGCGCGGATGCGCGAGGAGAATCCCGGTGCGAAGCGCTCGATCTGCGCGGTGACCGCCTCGGTCGCGTCGCCGGTGTACCCGCGCGGCACATGGGCGTAGGCCCACAACGGTTTCCGATCACCCATCGCCCGGGAGGGGTCGGCAAGCCACTGCTGGCCGATGAGGACGAACGGATCGTCGGGCATCCGGCCGTCGAGGACCGTGTTCTCCGCTCTCACCACCTGTTCCATGGTGCCGCCGAGATGGACGACGCCGGCGCGGTCGCATCCGGGGGCGGTCCACCCGACCTCGCCCTCGACGACATAGTCCACCTTGAACGCCCCCGGTCCGCCCCGATGCCCACGATAGGTCCGGGCGGTGCGCGACGGCTGTTCGGTGCCGAGGATGCGTTGCGCCGCTGTGGGGTCGGTGTCGAGCAGGACGATGTCGGCATCGAGGTCGGCGCGGCTGGTCACGGTGGTGCCGGTCTCGATCCGGCCGCCGAGATCGGCCAGCTTCGCGGCGAGCGCCCGGGTGATCGCGGCAGAGCCGCCCTCGGCCACGGGCCAACCCTCGACGTGGCCGGCCGCGGTGAGCATCACGCCGCCCGCGGCGGTGCCGATGCGGTTCAACCGCACGAAGGGATGCGCGGCGATACCGATGAACAACGCGCGTGCCTGCGGGGTGGAGAAGGCCCGGGCCAGCAGGGTCGCCGGTAGTCCCGAACGCGCTGCGAAGCCGGCGAAACCCAGCGGATGTCGCGGGATTCGCAGCATGGGCCCGAGCGCATCGTCGGCGACGGCGGAGAAGCGTTTCGCCACGGGCCCGAAGATCGCGCGCCACCGTCGACCGTCGGCGCCGAGCCCGGCGGCGGTCTTCTCGACCGACTGGTAGAACAGGCCGGCGGTGCCGTCGTCGAGGGGATGCGCGGCGTCGATCTCCGGCCGGAGGAAGCGCAGGCCGTACTGCTCGAGCCCGAGGGTTCGCAGATATGGAGACGCCGCACCGAGCGGGTGGAAGGCCGAACAGATGTCGTGCACGATGCCGGGCTCGAGCAGCTCCGCGCTGCGTGTGCCGCCACCGATCTCGTCTGCGGCCTCCAGCACGGTCACCTCCAGACCCGCCTGGGCGAGCCGGACCGCGCCCGCGAGTCCGTTGGGTCCTGCTCCGACTACGACGGCTCTTCGCATGCCGCCACGGTAGCCGCGATCAGCGGATCTTGAAGATGACCGCCCGCTGGACCACGAAGTTGATGACCGTCGCGGTGCCCTGCGCGATGACGAAGGCGATCGCCGAGTAGAGGGCCGTCTTGTCCCACAGCGACGACAACCAGCTGTACAGACCGACGTTGACCGCGAAGGTGACCAGGTAGAGGAGCACGACCGCGGTGAAGCGGGCGGCGCTCGGCTCGGCGCGGAACGTCCAGCGCCGGTTGATCAGGTACGCGACGGTGGTGCCGAGGATGAAGCCGAATGCCTTGGCGACCCAGTCCGGGGTCCCGACGATGTACTGCAGGAACAGCGTCAGCCCGAAGTCGAGAACCGCCGACCCGGCGCCGGTGACGACGAAGCGGATCAGCTGCGTCTTCAGGTCGACATCGGTCGACGCCTCTTCGTCGTCGAAGGGCAGTTCGATCGGCATCGGCGCATGCCGCGTCGTGAAGTCCTCGTGGTGATCGTGAGGGACGTCACCTGCGGGTTCGTCGTTGCCGGAGTCGGGTCGAGACACGCTGACACCCTAGCGGACGAGCTAGAACTCCTCGTCGACGTCCGAGTCCCGGGCGGCGCGTTCGCCGCGGTCCAGCGAGGCGAGGTCGGCGAGGTCCGCGTCGTCGAGGGCGAAATCGAAGAGGTCCGCGTTCTCGAGCTGACGGCCGGCGTGCGACGACTTCGGCACGACGCTGATGCCGTGCTGCACCGCCCACCGCAGCGCGATCTGAGTCGGCGACTTGCCGTACTTGCGGGCGATCCGCAGGATTGCCGGGTCGCCCAGGACACCTTCCTTACGGCCGGTCGGATGCCACGCCTGTGCGTGAATCCCCTTCTCCGCCATGAACTCACGGAGCTCGGTCCGTGGCAGTGCCGGTGAGCACTGGATCTGGTTGAGCACCGGCCAGCGCCCCGTCTCGTCGAACAGCGTCTGGAGCTGATGAGGTTTGAAGTTCGAGACACCGGGCGTGCGGACGTAACCCTCGTCGGCCAGGGTCAGCAGTGCCTTCCACGACTCGACCGTGCGTCCGAGACTCGGGCACGGCCAATGGATCAGATAGACGTCGATGTAGCCGACACCGAGCCGACGCGCGCTTTCCTTGGCGGCGTTGATCGCCTCGTCGAAACCCTGGTCACCGCCGCTGAGCTTGGTCTGGACGATGACCTCGTCACGAGCGATGCCCGAACCGTGCACGCCCATGCCGACACTGAGCTCGTTGCTGTAGCGGGGAGCGGTGTCGAGGAGTCGGTATCCAGCCTTGAGTGCGGCGCTGACCGCGCCGATGCACGGCCGGCCGAGCATGTTGTAGGTGCCGAGTCCCACGAGAGGAATCGACCGACCGTTGCTGAGCTCGACCGAGGGGATGTCCACCCGACAAGGATAGGTCGGCCGCGACCCCCGTTCGCTCCGCCGAGACCAAACTGGAAACCGAGGGGGGCACGGAAACCGCTCCGGTACGGCACGAATACTCACCGTCCTGAGGTGTACGCGGCACATGAGTACCTTTACTGTTCTGAACATGTCTGCCCTCACGTCCAGATCACCTGTGTCGCGCACCACGCGAACACTCGTCTCCGTCATCACCGGCCTCGGCATGGTCCTGCTCGCGTTCGGATCGACCGCCCCGGCACACGCGGATGACGCGGTTTCCGTCGGCATCCCGAACTGGTCGGGCCTGGACGTCACCGAGTACTCGGGCCCCATCCCGGCCAAGGCGGGCACCCTCATCTCCCGGGTCCCGCTCGCCGCGGAGCTCAACCTCCCCGCGGCCGGTGACGCCTACCGCATCCAGTACTCGTCGCTGAACCAGCACGGCAAGATGGCGACGGGCACCGGCGCGGTCTTCCTGCCCAAGGGCAAGGCACCCGCCGGTGGCTGGCCGATCATCTCCTGGGCGCACGGCACCGTCGGCATGAACGACGACTGCACGCCGTCGGCGTTCCCGCGCAGCGAGCGCGACCAGAAGTACCTGGGCCACTGGCTCCAGCAGGGTTACGCCGTCGTCGCCGCCGACTATGTCGGTCTCGGCACCCCGGGCCTGATGGCCTACCTGAACGGCGTCACCGCGGCGCACGCGATCGTCGACATCGTCGTAGCGTCGCATCAGATGGATCTGCCGTTCGCCAAGCGCTGGGCCATCATCGGACAGTCACAGGGTGCGGCCGCCGCACTGAACGGCGCCCGCTACGCCACCGAGTTCAGCCGTGGCTCGGGTCTGGACTACCGCGGCGTCGTCGCCACCGGCATCCCGGCCAACCTCGAGTACCTGTACCAGAACCTGGGACCGGCCGTCCCGCCGGTGAACCTGCCCGGCGGCCTGAACGCCTACACCGCCTACATCCTGGCCGGGTTCAACGACACCCGTCCCGACATGAACATCACCAAGGTCATGACGCCCAAGGGCATCGCACGCCTGGCCGAGGGTCGCACCACCTGCTACCCGATCCTCAAGAAGGCACTCGCCGGTGACGACGTGCGGACCTGGTTCCGCGCACCGCTCATGTCGATCCCGGGTCTGAGCCCGGCACTGCACGAGTACATGGCGACTCCGTACAAGGGTTACGACCGCCCGATCTTCCTCGGACAGGGCCTGCGTGACGTCGATGTGCCGGCACCGTCGGCGCTGTCGCTCTACGCACAGATGAAGGCCAACAACCAGCCCGTCGAGCTGTTCGTCTACCCCGAGGACGACCACTCCAGCGCGGTTCTGGCCTCGATGAAGGACTCGACCCCGTTCGTGGCCCGCATCCTGCGCTGACCCGAAATCACCGCTGCGGTGTCCATCGATCTGAGACCCTTTGAACGATGGGCACAGGACCGATGGGCACCGCAGTTGCTTTCTATGACGACGTCATCATCGGCGCTGGGCACAACGGTCTGACCGCCGCCGCCTATCTCGCGCGCGCCGGTCGTCGGGTCCTCGTCCTGGACAAGGCCGATCATGTCGGCGGGGCGACCGTCTCGGCGATGCCCTTCCCCGGTCTCGCGGCCCAGCTGTCGCGGTTCTCGTATCTGGTCTCGCTGATGCCGCGCGAGATCATCACCGACCTCGACCTCGACATCTCGCTGATCCGACGCCGCTACTCCTCGTACACGCCGCTCCCGTCGGACCCGACGCGCGGCATCCTCATCGACACCCAGGACGACGACGCGACCGCGGAAACGTTCCGGCGGGTGTTGCGCGCCGACCGCGTCGGCGCCGACGCCGTGGGATTCTCCAACGCCGGTTTCGTGGCGTGGCAGTCCTTCTACCGCCGTGTCGGCACCATCGCGCAGCGCGTCTTCCCGACCCTGACCGAGCCCCTCCGCACCGCCGCCGACATGCACGAACTCGCGGTCGGCACCGACACCTCCGACGCCGAGCTGTGGGAGGCGCTCACCACGCTGCCGCTCGGCACGCTGCTCGCCCAGTACTTCGACCACGACCTGCTGCGCGGCATCGCCGCCACCGACGGTCTGATCGGCACGTTCGCCGACCTCGACGACCCGTCGCTGCGGCAGAACATCTGCTTCCTCTACCACGTGATCGGCGGCGGGACCGGGGACTGGGACGTCCCGGTCGGGGGCATGGGGGCGGTCTCGGGCGCGCTGTACCAGGCCGCGGCGTCGGCGGGTGCCGACATCTGCACGGGGGTCACGGTGTCGGGCGTCGATCCGGCTGACGGGACCGTCGAGTTCACCGATTCGGGCGGCACGCCGCACAACGCACGCGGCTCGATGCTCTACGCCGCCTGCGCACCGCAGGTCCTCAACACACTGCTCGACGATCCGATCGTCTGCGAGGCCCATCCCCGCGGCTCGCAGCTGAAGATCAACCTCCTCCTCGACCGTCTCCCCCGCCTCCGCGACGAGTCGGTGACACCCGAGGCCGCGTTCGCCGGCACCTTCCACATCAACGAGACCGCGAGTCAGCTCCACGACGCCTGGCGGCAGGCCACCCGGGGCGAGGTCCCTGAGCTGCCGCCGTGCGAGATCTACTGCCACACCCTCTCCGACCGGTCCATCCTCGGACCCGAACTCGACGGCAAGCACACGCTCACGCTGTTCGGTCTGCATATGCCACCGGACGTGTTCGACGAGCCGGGCGCCGTCGAGCACGCGGTGGGCGCGACCTTCGCCTCGCTCAACATGCTGCTCGCCGAGCCGATCCAGAACGTCATCGCCCACGACCTCGACGGCCGCCCGTGCATCGAGACGAAGACCCCGCAGGACCTCGAGGACATGCTCGGGCTGCCCGGCGGCAATATCTTCCATCAGTCGCTGCGGTGGCCGTGGGCGGAAACGGCGTCGGAGGTCGGCACCTGGGGCGTCGAGACCCGCCATCCGCGGTTGCTGCTGTGCGGCGCCGGCGCACGACGCGGCGGGGGTGTGAGCGGCATCCCCGGCCGGAACGCGGCGGCCGCCGTGCTGGGACGGGCCGAACTCGGCGTGCTGCGGTAGCCCGACGCCACAGCCTCGCGAAAGTGCGACACCTGTCGCACGTCGTCTCTCATCGCCGGCCCACCGCGGCCGAGTACTCTCTTCAGCGATGTCTACTGAAGAGTTGCTGCCGATCACGACCCGCAAGCTGGTGGGTTGGTCTCGCACCACCCCGATCGAGGGCCACGTCCTGTCCACGCCGTATCCCGAGGTCATCGCCGAGGCGGTGGCCCGCGTCGCCGACGACAACGCGGACAAGCCGGACTACCTCAAGCGCGGTGTCATCGCCCGCGGACTGGGCCGCTCCTACAACGAGTCGGGCCAGAACAGCGGCGGTCTCACGATCGACATGACCCCGCTGACCAGGATCTACGCCATCGACTCCGAGACCGCGACGGTCGACCTCGACGCCGGCGTCTCCCTCGACACCCTCATGCAGGCCGCGCTCCCGTACGGCCTCTGGGTGCCGGTGCTCCCGGGTACCCGCCAGGTCACCGTGGGCGGTGCGATCGCGCACGACATCCACGGCAAGAACCACCACAGCCAGGGCAGCTTCGGCAACCACGTCGTCGAGATGCAGCTGCTCGTGGCCGACGGTCGCATCCTGACGCTCACCCCGGACGGCTCCGGCGACGACCCGAGCGGCGAACTGTTCTGGGCGACGGTCGGCGGCATCGGCCTCACCGGCATCGTGCTGCGCGCGAAGATCCAGATGAAGCGCACCGAGAGTGCCTACTTCATCGCCGACACCGCGCGCACCGGCTCGCTGCAGGAAACGCTCGATCTGCACCTGCAGGACGGTTTCGAGGACGGGTACGAGTATGCCTCGGGCTGGTTCGACACCATCAGCGCACCGCCGAAGCTCGGCCGCGGCACGTTCTCGCGTGGCAACCTCGCGCGCGTCGACGAGCTGCCGGAGAAGTACCGCGACAACCCGCTGTCCTTCAACAACAAGCCCCTCGTCCGTTTCCCGGACGTGTTCCCGCGCGGGCTGGCCAACAAGCTCAGCTTCTCCGCGGTCGGCGAGGCGTACTATCGGATCGGCCCGCCCAGCGAGGGCAAGGTCAAGAATCTGGCGCAGTTCTACCACATGCTCGACGTGTTCGGTGACTGGAACAACGCCTACGGCCGCGGCGGCGGGTTCTGCCAGTACCAGTTCATCGTGCCCACGGGTAACGAGGCCGAGTTCACCAACCTCATCGAGCACATCCAGGCGTCGGGGCACGTCAGCTTCCTCAACGTGATCAAGCTGTTCGGCGACGGCAACAAGGCGCCGCTCAGCTTCCCGTTCAAGGGCTGGAACGTCTGCCTGGACTTCCCGGTGAAGGCCGGACTCGCCGAGTTCCTCAACGACCTCGACCGACGCGTGATGGCGATGGGCGGACGCCTCTACACCGCGAAGGACTCGCGGACGTCGGCGGCGGCCTTCCACTCGATGTACCCGCGCATCGACGAGTGGATCGCCACGCGTCGGCGGATCGACCCCAACCGCGTGTTCATGTCCGACATGGGCCGCCGACTCGAACTCGCCTGACCCACAACCGGTTCCGACCTCCATACCACCTCTGCGGCCCGACCGGCCGCAGACCACCGAAAGCGAGAAGACCGAAGATGATGAACGCCGTCGGCGTCCCACAGTCCATCCTGGTCCTGGGCGGGAGCTCGGAGATCGGGCTCGCCATCACCGCCGAGTACCTGAGCAAGGGCCCGGCCCGGGTCATCCTCGCCGCGTTGCCGGGCGACCCGTCCGTCGAGGCCGCGGTCGAGAAGGCCAAGAAGGCCGGTGCCACCGAGGTCAGTGTCATCGACTTCGACGCTCGCGCCACCGACACCCACCGCGACGTGATCGAAAAGGCCTTCGCCGACGGTGACGTCGACGTCGCCATCGTCGCCTTCGGCATCCAGGGCGACGACGAGCAGGCCTGGCAGGACCACGGCCTCGCGGTCGCCGAAGCCCAGATCAACTACACCGCAGCGGTTTCCGTCGGCGTCCTGCTCGGCGAGAAGATGCGCGCCCAGGGCCACGGCCAGATCATCGCGATGAGCTCGGTCGCCGGTGAGCGCGTCCGTCGCAGCAACTTCGTCTACGGCTCCACCAAAGCCGGACTCGACGGTTTCTACCTCGGACTCGGCGAGGCATTGCGCCCCTTCGGTCCTCGCGTCCTCGTTATCCGCCCGGGCCAGGTCCGCACGCGACTGTCGGCGCACGTCAAGGAAGCGCCGCTGACCGTCGAGAAGGAAGACGTGGGACGTCTCGCGGTCGCCGCGGCCACCAAGGGCAAGGAAATCGTCTGGGTCCCCGGACCTTTCCGCTACATCATGATGGTCCTGCGCCACATCCCGCGCCCGATCTTCCGCAAGCTGCCCGTCTAGCAGCCCTCGACTGCGATTGCGAGCGATGACGACTTCGGTGAGCGCTGACCGCCAGGACCCCACGACCGCGCCTCAGGAAACGGACTCCGGTCCCACCACGGCCTCACGCCTCGGCCGGACGGTGCTGCTCCTGCTGACGGCGGTGGTGGTCGGTGCGGTGGTGTCGATCGTCGGCCTCAAGGCGATCGAGACCGTCAACTGGCCGGCCTTCAACTCGTCGAACGTGACCCGGTCGCTGACGACCGCCGGTCAGGTCCTCGCGATCGCGGTGCTCGTCGTCGTCGCGCTGCTGTACCGCTACGGCAAGGGACGGGTCTTCATCCCGTTCCTGTCGGCGGCGGCGACGGCGGCGTTCGTGACGGTCACCATCGGGATGCCCTTGGGGGCAACGCGTCTCTACCTCTTCGGCCTGTCCGTCGACCAGGAGTTCCGCACCGAGTATCTGACGCGGATGACGTCGAGTCCGCGCCTGGCGGACATGACCTACCCGGATCTGCCCCCGTACTACCCGGCCGGCTGGTTCTGGTGGGGCGGCCGGTTCGCGAATCTGCTCGGCCAGCCCGGCTGGGAGGCCTACAAGCCGTGGGCCATCGTGTCGATGGCGGTGGCCGCGGCCGTCGGCGTGATCCTGTTCAACCGGATGTTCGGCGCAGATCGTGGTGTGGCACTGGGACTCGCGGTGACCACGATGGCCCTGCTGTACGCCTCACCCGAGCCGTACGCCGCGATCCTCGTGATCATCGGTGTACCGATGATGATCGTCCTCACCTACGCGCTGAGGGGTCGCACGCGTGCCGCCGATGGTCCGGCCGGACCACTGCGGGGTGCGACCAGTTGGCCTGCGGTGGTCGGTGCTGGTGTCTTCCTCGGCATCTCGGCCGCGACCTACACGCTCTACACCGGCCTGTTCGCACTCACCGCGATCCTGCTTGCCTGCTACTTCCTCGCCCAGGGCTGGATCGCGGCGACCAACAAGGCGACACCGACCCGGACCGTCAAGGCGCACCGCCGCGAGATCATGGTCGCCGTCGCCGGCCGACTCGTCTCGGTGGGCGTCATCGCCGGAGGAATCGCCCTGCTGGTCTGGGCGCCTTATCTGCTGAAGCGGCTGTCCAGCGCCCCGGCCAGCGGCGGAACCGCCGAGCACTACCTCCCGGAGCGCGGTGCGGTGTTCCCGCTGCCGATGTTCGGGGTCAACCTCGTCGGCGCGATCACCATGATCGGCCTGCTGTGGATTCTCCTGCGTTTCCGGACACGCACCGTCGCGGTTGCCATGGGCGCCACCGTGATCACGGTGTACCTCTTCTGTCTACTGTCGATGCTCATGACCGCGATGGGCACCACCCTGCTGTCCTTCCGGCTCGAGCCGATCCTGGTGTGTGCGCTCGCCGCGGCCGGCGTCTTCGGTGTCGTCGACATCGGCCGCTGGGCCGTGGGCAGGTTCGGTGACGTACGCGTCGTCGTCGGCGCGGTGGCCGTGCTCGCCGCAATCGCAGCGGCACAGAGCATCCCCGGTCATCTCGGTACGGAGATCACCACCGCCTACACCGACACCGACGGTTACGGCAAGCGCGCCGATGCACGTCCGGCCGGCGCCGAGTCGTACTTCGCCGAGATCGACAAACTGATCGGGGAGCAGACCGGCCGGCCGCCGACCGAGAACGTCGTCCTCACCGCCGATTTCGGGTTCCTGTCGATCTATCCGTACTGGGGTTTCCAGGGACTTACCTCGCACTACGCCAACCCGCTGGCCGAGTTCGACAAGCGCGCCGCGGCCATCGCACGGTGGGCGAAGTCGGAGGACGCCGATCAGTTGGTCGGACACCTCGACGAGTCGCCGTGGAAGGCGCCGAACGTCTTCCTGTTCCGATACAGCTCGGACGGGTACTCGCTCCGCCTCGCCGAGGACGTCTACCCGAACGACCCGAACGTGAAGCGTTACACCGTCACCTTCGATCCTTCGGTCTTCGATGACCCGCGGTTCGAGGTCACCGAGGTGGGCCCGTTCGTCCTCGTCGTCCGGAAGTGAGCGATGCGTCCCTCCTTCCGCACCGCCCGGCCGATGGAGATCACGCGCCTCGACGCTGACTCGGCGACAACGTATTTCGTCCACACCGACGTCGTGAACTGGGTGCTGCTGGAGCAGAACGGCGAGCTCACCCTCATCGACGGCGGTTACCCCGGACAGGCCGGGCAGGTGATCGAATCGATCAATCGGATCGGTCGCCGCCCTGAGGACATCCGTGGCGCGCTGCTGACACACGCGCACGTCGACCATCTCGGCGGACTCGCGAAACTGCAGGCGCGGTACGGATTCCCGGTCTACATGGATCCCGTCGAGGTCGACCACGCCCTGCGGCACCATCTCCAGCAGGCCAACGCCCTGGACCTCGCACCGCTCGCCGGACACCGACGACTCTGGTCGTGGCTGGCCAAGACCACACCACTCGGGGTGTTGAGCCGCGCGGGACTGCCGGCGGCAGCACCGTTCTCCGAGCCGCTGGATCTGCCGGGTTCACCGATCCCGGTGGCCAGCCACGGCCACACCGACGGCCACAGCTCCTACCTGGTCGGCGACGGACGCGCCCTGGTCTCCGGCGATGCGCTGGTCAGCGGCCATGAGGTGTCGGCGATCGCCGGGCCACAATGCATTCCGTCCCCCTTCCAGCACGACGAGGCCACGGCGCGTCGGAGCGTCGAACGGTTCATCGAACTCGACGCCGAGCTGCTGCTGGCCGGACACGGACCGCTGTATCGAGGCAGCGTCGCCGACGCGGCCCTCCGAGCGCTCTCGCTCTAGCCCCTACTCGAACCCCACGAACGTGGTGGCTTCCTCGACCGTCTTGCGTTCGGAGATCACGGCATTGGCGGGGAACGTCTCATCCGGCCAGCCCAGCGCGATGCTCTTCATGATCACCTGGTCATCCGGGATTCCGGCATGTTCCCGAACGACGGGTGACTGCATGATGCCCTGGCTGTTGATCACCGCACCGAGACCCCGGGACCAGGCGGCGTTCACCAACGCGGTGGAGACCGCACCGCAGTCGAAGGGTGTGTCGTCGCTGCCGTCGAGGATGCGGTCGTAAGTCACGATCACGCAGACCGGGGCGTCGAACTGGCGGAATCCCCGTAGGACCCAGTCCTGCCGCATCTCCATGTCCTCGCGAGCGATGCCCATCGCGGTGAACAGCTGCTTGGCCACGCCGACCTGGCGATCACGATGGACACCGGTGAACTTCTCCGCCCCGGTCCGGAACTCGCGAGAGTGCGGTACACCGGCCAGGTTGCGCTCGGTGTTGCCCGCACGGATGCGATCGAGTGGTTCACCGGTGATCACGTAGAAGTTCCAGGGCTGGGTGTTCATCGAGGACGGAGCACGCATGGCGAGCGCGAGGATCTCCTCGATCAGTTCTCGGGGCACGGGCTCCGGTGTGAAACCGCGGATGCTGCGCCGGCCCAGGATCACGTCGTCGTACTGCATCGTTCCCTCTCGTCGGGCCATCGGGCCTACCGATCTGTCTTCACCCTACTGTTACCCGCGCCACGTTCTCGCCGTCCAACACTGCCGATGAGCCGAACAAAGGGTAGCGTTACCTGAGTAGTTTCCGGGGCCGGAGGAGGGGCCGCGTCCCGCACGGAACGGCGCCGTCCGGGTCGAGAGCCGCGGCCCGCCCGCAACCGTGGTCCCCCCCGCCACCTGGGGAGTTCGAGGACATGACCGGCGCCAGATACCTGGATCACAGTCCGTTTGCCACGGCCGGATCATCCGAGTCCGCCGGGACCGTCGCCGCCCGATGGCGAGCCATCGCCCGCAGCGGTGGCGACTCGGCCGCGATCCGCACTCCGGAGCAGTCGATCACTTTCGCGCAGGCGGCCGCGCGGGTGGACGACCTCGCCCGCGCAATCCTCGACACGACCCCGACGGACAACCCGGTGGCCGTCGAGATCGAGTCCGACGTCGACTCGGTGCTCTCAATGCTCGCGGTCTGGTGCGCCGGACGTCCGCTCGTACTGGTCGACCCGTTCCTGCCCGAGGACCGCCGCGCGAACATCCTGGAACTGTCCGGGGCGCACCTCCTCACCCCGGCGACCGTCGGTCAGCTCGCGCCGCTCGACCAGGCCGCGACGCCCTACGCCGAACCCGCACCCGACGACCCTGCAGTTCTCCTGTTCACCTCCGGCTCCACCGGCACCCCCAAGGGGGTCGTACTCGCCCAGCGCACACCCGTCAACCACATCCCACGGGTTGCTCACCGTGAACGCCGAGACCATCAACCCCGACATTCTCGCGTTCATCCGGCAGCCCTAATCACGACGTGACCCGAGACGTTCACGATCGAAGACCTAGAGGTCGGACGCACACGGCGGCCATTGACGGCCTTCGCCTACGCCGGCATGACGCATCTGCTCCGTCTACGAGCAGTTTCGTGATCTCTGGCTCTACGCCATCGTCACTGTCGCCCACCGGGATCACGGTGTCGTTGGACTATCGGGACCGGACGGCGGCCGGTCCAATCACGACCGGCCGCCACTAGATGAGGAGTCATCATGCACGCACTTCAGGAGGGCGTCACCCGCTTCCAGCAGGAGGTCTTCCCAAGCAAGCAAAGCTGTTCGCCCAGCTAGCCAACCACCACGAACCCACTACGTTGTTCATCGGTTGTTCCGATGCTCGCGTTGTTCCCGAATTGATCACCGCCACCGAGCCCGGCGACCTGTTCGTCATTCGTACCGCCGGCAACCTGGTGCCCGCCTACACTCCGGGGGCCGAAGGTGTGGCGGCAAGCATCGAATACGCCGTTGCTGCGCTGGCAGTGCAGGACATCGTGGTCTGCGGCCATTCCGGCTGCGGCGCCATGACTGCGCTCGCCCACGGGCACGATCTCAGCCACACCCCCGCGGTTGCCGCCTGGCTTCGGCACGCGGATGCCTCACTGGCGCGGACTGCCGCCGCCGGCGACGTTTCATCGCTGGTCCGCCAGAACGTACGCGCACAACTCGCGAACCTGGCGACCCATCCATCGATCGCTCACGCGCTGGCCAAGGGAGCCCTCTCCCTGCACGGCTGGGTCTTCGACATACCAACCGGCCAAATCGAGGAACTAGACGCCGCCAATCAGCCACTGTCAGCGTGACCCCACTCGACACCCTCAAGAGAAGAATACGATCATGATCCAATCCCAGTTCGATCCCACCGCCCGTCAACTCCTCGCCGCAGCGGCCGTAGAGGCCAAAACCCTCAAGGATTTGTCCTGGCATCAACTCGCAATGCCGCCGGCCTCTCCGTGGCCTTCACCACTGCAGCCGTTCTCGGCCAACACGCCTTGCCGGAAGCATCGGCAAAGGCAGTCTGTGCCCTGTTGGGACTGGACGACGACGCGGTGCGGCTACTTCAAGCCATCCCCACCCGCGGCTCCATCCCCGGTGGCGTGCCCACCGATCCAACCATCTATCGCTTCTACGAGATGGTGCAGGTCTACGGGACCACCCTCAAAGCCCTTGTCCACGAGCAGTTCGGCGACGGCATCATCTCCGCCATCAACTTCCGGCTGGACGTCAAGAAGGTCGCGGACCCCGCCGGTGGGGAACGCGCCGTCATCACGCTGGACGGCAAGTACCTGCCGACCGTGCCTTTCTGAGGCACGCGCCGACCTGGCCGATCTCGCATCGACCGCGCAGGCGGATCGTCAAGCCTGGCCGGGTTCCGTCGTTTTGACAAACTCTTCTCAGTCGTGCTTCTGACTGCAGATGCCGCAGTTGGGAATTCGACCTAGAGTTGAGACCCGGCCGACAGGTCCGGAAGACGCCGACGGCCCGGCTTCGATCAGACCACACTGACCGACGTGTGGGCGGCGACCGCCGAGAAGGCCCCACGGGCCTGGCACCAAAGACAGGGGATGTCTGCACATGCATGCGTATGACGACTGTAGTCACGACGCGACTCCTGAGATTCGTTCGGTCGTCGAACATCAGCAGGCAGTGGCGGCGCTCTTCGGCAACCCACGACCCGTCCTCCGTCCACTCACGGACGTGCACGGGGCTGCTCTCGCCCGCGAGATCGTCGCACCGATTTCGTTGCCACCCTTTGACAATTCCGCTATGGACGGATTCGCCGTGCGCAGCGCCGATTTTGTGGATGCAAGCCCCCAACACCCGGTGACGTTCCCCGTCACCGACGACATACCGGCGGGCCGCACGGATGTTCCCGTGCTTGCGGCGGGAACAGCGCATCGCATCATGACCGGGGCCCCGGTGCCGAGTGGTGCCGATGTGGTGATCCCGGTGGAAGCGGCACAATCCGCCCTAGGCATGAGTCGGCCCCCCGCCAGATCGGCCGAATCGGCCGTGACGATCAGCTCGGCGCTTCCCGCGGGTCGCAACATCAGGCGTGTCGGGTCCGACATCACCGCAGGAGCACCGGTCTTGGCCGCGGGCACTGTGATCGGTGCCGCTCAGATCGGGATTCTCGCGGCGCTCGGCTTCACCGAGGTTCCGGTATACGCCCAACAACGTGTCGCGATCTTGTCCACCGGATCCGAACTCGTCAGACCGGGCAGCCCGTTGCTGCCAGGTCAGATCTACGAATCCAACGGGGCCATGCTCACCGCCGCCTGCATTGAGGCAGGCGCGCAGGCTCAGCACATGCACTTCGTTCCCGACGACATCGGCGAGTTCCTGAGGCGACTGCGCGAGATCTCTGTCGATGCAGATCTCATCATCACCTCCGGCGGCGTCAGCGCCGGAGCATATGAGGTGGTCAAAGAAGCATTGACTGAAGTCGGCGGCGTCGAGTTCGTCAAGGTGGCCATGCAACCCGGCAAACCCCAGGGGTGTGGTCGATTCCGCTTCGCGGACGGTCAATCGATTCCGATCATCACGGTGCCGGGGAACCCGGTCAGCTCAATGGTCTCTTTCGAGGTGTTCATCCGCGAACCGCTTCGGGCCGCGATGGGGCTCCCCATTCGACGTGATCGGATACGCGCCCGGCTCGACACGGCGGTCACCTCACCCCCCGGCAAACGTCAGTTTCAACGCGGTGTCTTTGTCGACCGACCGGATGGACCGTGGATAACACCGATCGGACCGCCGGCATCGCACCATCTGAGCAATCTCGCGCACGCCGACGTATTGGTCGACATCCCGGCCGACGCAGTCGACCTGGCGGCTGGCGATGAGATCGAGGTCATCCGGATCTGAACGCGGACCCTGACAGTGCCCAACACCGCGCAGCCGTGATGACGCTGCCTGCGACTCGATTTCAGGTGGACCGCGTCGGCTTTCTCGTCCGTTCGTCGTCGTCGCCTACTACCGCCACAACGTCATGGCCCCATCCGACCACTACACAAGTGCGACCGCGAAAGCCGTTCGCGTTGGTCCTGGCGCAGTGGGCACACGAACATCAGTCCGCGAACTCCACGACGGACGCCCCGGGCGCGCTCACGATGTCCAAGCGGTGCTCCGCGATCGCAATCAGCTGGGGGTCATGTTCGGCGATCACCACGGTGTCGCCGCGCGCCACCAGACCCTGCAGCGCCATGCGGATGCGGTCGATGTCGCAGGGGTGCAGACCGGTCGAAGGAGTGTCGAGCACATACATCGTTGAGCCGCGCGACGGCCTTTGTAGCTCGTTGGCGAGTCGCACCCTCTGCGCCTCGCCACCGGACAGCTCCATCGCGGAATGCCCAAGTGTCAAATAGCCCAGCCCCACCGTGAGCAGTGCGTCCAGCCCGCGGCGAAGGGTGGCGTTGTCGGCGAATACCTCGACGGCATCGCCAACGCTCAACGTCAGTACGTCAGCCACCGTGCGACCATCGACGGTCACCTCGAGCACTTCTGGTCGATAGCGGGCGCCGTCGCATTCGTCGCACTCCACTCGCACCGACGGTAGGAAATGCAGGTCGAGTTCGCGAGACCCTTCTCCCCCACATCCCGGGCACCGCCCCTGGGCAACGTTGAACGAGAAAGCACCGACACCGAATCCGTGGGCTCGCGCCGTGTCGGTAGCCGCGTAGACGCGTCTAATCTCGTCGAAAATTCCCACATAGGTGGCGACCACAGAACGTGGGGTTCGACCGATCGGACGCTGATCGAGCTCGATCACCCGGTGCACGCTGGTCCGTGTGCTGTCGCTGGCGGCGGGAATCAGCGCATCGACCAGGAATCGTGTCTTACCGGTGCCGGAGCGGCCCGTGATTGCGGTGACGACTCCCAGCGGGATCCGCGTAGGGGGTAGTCGGCTGGCCACGCCGTCGGTGGCAGTGAGGCACAGATGGCCGCGTGGTTGCCGATCAGTCTTGCCCGCGTCCTTCGACTGTACTGCCGTGCGTAACGCCGCTCCGGTCAGTGACTCAGCAACGTCGATGACACCCCCGGGTGGTCCCGAGTAGACGAGATGGCCACCATCGACACCGGCCTTCGGGCCGAGGTCGACGAGCCAGTCCGCGGCACGCATGATCGTCGGATTGTGGTCAACGGCAACCACCGACCCACCCATGGCACGCAGACGATCGAAGAGGGACAACAAGTTCGGCAGGTCGTCGGGATGGAGCGCTGCCGACGGCTCGTCGAAAATGTAGAGCAGGCCGGACAGCCCGTCGGTGACCTGACGGGCAAGACGCACACGACCGAACTCGCCCGCCGACAAGGTGCGCACTCCCCGCCTGGGCGCAAGGTAGCCGAGCCCGAGGTCGAGCAGCGGGGTGACACTGGCACGAATATCACCGATGATCTCCCGGTCGACCGTGTTGCGAGCAACATCGTCGGTAGACGTACCGGCTGCTAGAACCTGGTCCAGGTCGGCGAGGGGCATAGCCTCAAGATCGATGATTGTATGACCGGCAAAGGTGACTGCCCGAGCCGACGCGGACAGTCCGGTGCCACCGCACCCGGGGCATCGGGTGATCTCAAGGTGGCGCTCGGCCTTTCCCCTCAACGCCGCGCTCTTGGTGGTGGCAAAGGTGTGCAAAACGTAGCGTCTGGCACTCATGTAGGTGCCTTGGTAGGACCCCTGCACCGTGGTGGCGTCCCGCTCTGGGTGCACCGTCACCACCGGCTGCTCATCGGTGAAAAGAATCCAGCGTCTGGTCTCCTCGTCGAGTTCGGAGAAGGGCGTATCGATATCAATTCCCAACGCGTCCAGTATGTCTCGAAGATTCTTTCCGTGCCACGCACCTGGCCAGGCGGAGATCGCACCCTCGCGAATACTTCGCGTGGGATCGGGTACCAGACTGCGCTCTGACACGTCGTAGCGGCGGCCGGTGCCCTCGCACCCTGCGCACGCACCGGCGTGGGTGGCGGCCGAGAACGCCTCGGCCTCCATGGGTTCGATTCCCGGCGGATAATCGCCCAGACGCGACACCAGCAGGCGCAGACCATCCGACACCGTCGTCGTGGTACCCACGGTTGCACGGCCGGACACATTGTGCCGCTGGGATACCGCTACCACCGGAGGTAGGCCGGTGATGGAGCGAACCCGCGGTCGGGCCAGTTGGTCGATGACTCGGCGCGCATAGGGGGAGATGGTGTGCAGGAGTCGCCGCTGCCCTTCGGTGAACAACGTGTCGAACACCAACGACGACTTCCCCGACCCCGACACCCCGGTGACGACCACCAGTCCGACTCGGGGAATGTCGACGTCGATGTCTCGGAGGTTGTGTTCGCGCGCTCCGCGCACACGAATGGAATCAGTCACTGATCAAATCAACCACCAATGAAGGACATCTCGATTCGCGGTCCGCCGTCTGATCCGGAGCCGCGTGTCTCAGAGTACCGATCGGCACGCTCCCGCCAGCGGTTGCTGAGCAACGCATCAAGGTCGTCATCCGATGCGCCGGCACGCAGAGGACCACGCAAATCCGTTCCACGACTGGCGAACAAGCACGTGAACAGTTGGCCGTCTGCGGACAACCGAGCACGTGAGCAGTCGCCGCAGAACGGTGCCGACACCGAACTGATGAAACCGATCTCGCCGCCGCCGTCGATATAGCGATAGCGGTCGGCGACCTCACCGACCGCCACCGGGTCAACGGGCTCGATCCGATGGCGGGCATTGATTGCGGCGACGATCTCGGCCGACGGCACCACATCGGCCTCCGACCATCCGTTGGTGGTGCCGACATCCATGTACTCGATGAACCGCAGGATCTGAGGGGTCCCACGAAAGTGTTCGGCGAGGTCAAGCAGGTGGCGTAGACCTGGGCCATCGTTGACACCCCGCTGCACCACCGTGTTCACCTTGACTGGACTCAGTCCAGCAGCCTCCGCGGCGGCGATGCCTGCCAGTACGTCGCGCACCCCGAAGCGTGTGTCGGTCAGCGCGGCGAAGACCTCTTCGTCGAGGGAGTCGAGGCTCACCGTCACCCGGCGTAACCCGGCCGCAGCCAACGGCTCGGCCAACCGCGGCAGCAACGAGCCGTTGGTGGTCAGCGCGAGGTCTACGTCGAACTGTGCGATCCGACGCACCAGATCGACGATGCCGGGCCGCAGCAGCGGCTCCCCACCGGTGAGGCGTATCTTCCTGGCGCCCAGACCGACGATCCGCTCGACCAGTCGGACCACCTCGTCGTCGGAGAGCATCGCCGATCGATTCAGGAAATTGTGGTCGGCGCCGAACATCTCCCGGGGCATGCAGTAGGTGCAGCGGTAGTTGCAGCGGTCGGTCAGCGAGATGCGCAGATCCCGGAACACCCGCCCCCGGGCGTCGGTGATGGCAGTGCGATCAAGGATGCGGGGCTGGGACAGTTCGATGGTCACTGAGGTCTCCATTTATCGCGGTAAGACCGGCCCATCCCGGGGCGGGATGGGCCGGTGGGTGCGGTGGGGCTATCCCGCTGAAGCCTGCTCGCCGATCCTCTCGACCTGAACCAGGTTGTCGCCGTACACACCTGCGTTCCCGAGCCCGCAGTGACGGTCTGCGGTGATGGAGTTGACTGTCGATCCGTGGCTCTTGTACTGCCAGTGGCCGACATTGGACATCACGAGCCCCTGCATCACCGACTTGTCGATGACGGCCGGGCCCTGGAACGACCCGCGCTCGTTGTAAACCCGCACGAGTTCGTCGTCGATGATCCCGCGATCAGCCGCGTCGACGGGATGAATGAACACCCGCTGGGCGCCCTGCGTCTCCTGTTTGTCGACGGCGTTCCCGTACTGGGTGTTCAGGAAGGCGTGCGGTTTCGGGGTGACGATGCGCAAGGGGAACTTGTTCGCCAGTTCGGGATTGGACTCCGGCGACTCGAACGGCGGGATGAAGTCGGGCAGCGGGTCCACATAGCCACCGGGTTGGAAGGCCTCGTACATCGAACGCCACACCGGCACCACGAAGTTGCCGCCCTCGGCCAGGCTCGCCTTGAACTCGCACTTGCCCGACGGCGTCGGGAAGTTACCCTCGGCGTGTGGCGCACGCTCGTGGGGCAGACCGACATTCAGTCGCATCCAGCCCACTTCTTCGAGCTTCTCGAAGGTGATGCCCTGCAAAGCGGGGGCGTCCCAGTCGTGGAAGTCGATCAGCATCTCGCGGTCGGTGCGATCCCAGTACGAGTCAGTAAAGCCCATCGTCTTGGCGAGTCGTCGGAAGAGCTCCGAGTTCGGCACACACTCCCCCGGCGGTTCGATCGCCGGCTGGTTCAGGGAGAGGTAGAGGTGACCCCAGGTGACCATGATGTCGAGTTGCTCGGCCTGCATCGTGGCCGGCAGCACGATGTCGGCGAACTTAGCGGTGTCGGTGATGAAGTGGTCGCTGACTACGGTGAACAGGTCGTCCCGCATGAGACCGGTCATCGTTTTCTGCTGCGCCGGAGCCTGCGACACCGGGTTGGAGTTGTACACGAACAGTGACTTGATCGGCGGGTCGAGCTGCATCTCGCCCGTCAGCGCCATACCCAAGTCGAGTTCGTTGATGACGCGGGTCCCCTCCGGAATCCATTGCGGCATGCAGATCTCGTCGAACTTGGTCGGGAACTCCCAGATCGGCATCTCCATGGCTCCGCCGCCCACGTGTCGCCACGCGCCGACCAGTGCGGGCAGGCATGTTATGGCCCGGATCGCTTGTCCACCACCACGATTACGCTCCAGTGCCACGCCCTGGCGGATGGCGGCCGGCTGACTCGTCGCGTACTCGCGAGCGAGTGTCCGAACATCCTCGGCGGGTATGCCGGTGATTTCCTCCACGCGTTCGGCGGGAAAGTTGGCCGCGCGTTCAGCGAGTTCGTCGAATCCGATGGTGTAGTTCTCGACATAGTCGGTGTCGACCAGGCCCTGGACGATGATTTCGTTGATCATGCCCAGCGCGAGCGCGCCGTCGGTGCCCGGGCGAATCGGGATGTGCCAGCTTGCCTGACGCGCGGTCCGGGTGCGCACCGGATCGATGACGACTACCTTCGCGCCCTTCTTCTTGGCGGCGAGGATGAATGGCCAACCGTGCAGGTTGGTGCTGGTCATATTCATGCCCCACACGATGATGTATTTCGAGTGGGCCATGGACTCTACGTCGAGGCCGCCAGTGGCACCGACCGTCATATGCCATGCGGTGGACGATCCGGATTCACAGTAGGTCTTCTCGGCAACGGTCGAACCTAGTCGGTTGAAGAAGGCATCGCCCGAGGTCAGTCCGTTGATGACGCCCTGGTGGCCCAAGTACGCATGCGGCATGATTGCCTCGCTGCCGTACTCCGCGATGATCGAGGTCCACCGCGACTTGATCTCGGCGAGGGCCTCGTCCCAGGTGATGCGTTCGAACTCGCCCGTGCCCTTGGGCCCGACCCGCCGCATCGGGTACATCAGGCGACCCTCTTGGTAGTGGTGTTCCTGGAAGTTGTTGGTCTTCGCGCACAGGCCACCCTTGGTCATCGGGTGGTTGGGGTCGCCCTTGACTTCGACGAGTTTGCCGTCGGCGACGTGGTAGAGCATCGCGCAGGTGTCGGGACAGTCATGGGGACACGCGCCACGGACGATTGTGAGTTCCTTGGTGCCGTCGGTCGGCCGGGGTGCTGCAAGCGTCATGGTGAATCCTTCTGCGGGCTGGCGCTGGGATTGGCTTATGGAACTTCCAGTCAGCCCAAGAAGAATGACGCCGCTATTTCAGGACGATTAAATCGGCGTGACGGTACATACCGATCAAATCCACTCTAGTCACGTGCACCTGTAAATGTAGGTGCGGAACGAAAACTCTGTTTCTCATCTCTGTTATGTTTACTTAAATTGCCTGCTCAGGGGCCTGCGCGTCATAGTGACACCTGCAGAATCAGGTATTACCTTGGCCTTCGAAACGGCCTACTGTTTTGCGGTGTCGGTGGCTTCGCATCAGATGACGCGATGCAATCACCTACAGTTCGCCATGAGTCACGGAACTGGTGAGATCACCTGCACTTCGTGTCTCCAATCGATAGGGAGTTTGAATTACATGTCCGTCACAACCACACCCGAGTACAGCCGCTCGATCGCCGAGGCGGAGAGCTATGAGCCCTTCATCGTCGGCGGCGAAGCTGTCGGCGAGGTCCACTGGGTGCGGACCGAGGGCGCCGAGGGCGCCACGCTCTCCGTAGGCCTGTGGCGCAGCGAGCCGCAGTCCTTCCCGTACCCGTTCAACGCGGACGAGACCATTTACGCACTCGAGGGCGAACTCGTTGTCGATCTGGAGAGTGGTGAGAAGGTCGTCCTTCGCCCTGGCGACATCGCATCCTTCACGAAGGGCACCAAGTCCACCTGGACGGTGACCGAGTCCTTCAAGAAGCTTTTCGTGATCAGCGGCTAGGACATGTCCCCCATGTCTGTTCGCGGCCCTCGGCGGCCAGAGATCAGGACAGTCCAACACCATGCGTGAGTCCATCGCGGTCGGGTATCTCGGAGACACCTCCCCGATACCCGATCCGGTGGTGTCTGATGCACGCTCGGGCGCGGCGCAACCCGCCGTCGCGCAACAACTCATCACCGGAAGTCGGCATCGCTCATGTGCTACAACGTGAAATCCATTGAAGATGTCCGAAGCCTGGTGGTCGCTAGCCGCGGGCTCTCGGTGCTGACCGATCCGACGTCATTGGCCGCCAAGGCCTGCCGACGGATGCACGAGTTGACAGGGGTCGACCTGTCGATGATCGCGCTGGTGCACGACGACGTCAACCTGGAAATCATCTCCTGGGTCGGAACCGAAGAAAACCTCTCCGACACGGTTATCCCGCGCAACGATGGCGGCATGGGTTGGCGCTGCCTCGACCGTGAAATGCCAGTCACTACCGGCGATTGCGCCGAGCTCGCCACCACCGACACGGTCGCCGCCGCGGCCCGGCGGGCCGGCATGCAAGGATTCGCAGCCGTTCCAATCATGCTCGATGATCATTTCCTCGGGGTGATGTACGCCGGGATCAGCGACACTCGGGTCAGCCCCCGAGTAACGCTGCTGCTCAGCGAGTTCGCCGCATCCCTCGCTCCGCTACTGGTCAACGCGCAACGCGCACAGCTCGCCGGCGAGCAGGCCGTCGAGGTAGAGCGTCAGCGCATCGCCCAGGACCTGCACGACACCGCGGGACAGCTCCTGTTCAAGATCTCGATGTCGGCGCGAGAGCTCCGTCAGTCCGCGCACGAACACGAAGACGTCATCGACCTGTCCCGCACCATCGAAACTGATGCCGCCGAGGCGTCCTCCTATCTGCGGGCTGCGATGGGTCGTCTGCTGCCTGTCGCCACCGCCCTGCCTGTCACGATGCGGCGAGACGCGGCCATCTTCGGTTCGCGAACCGGCATAGCAACCGAACTCGCTGTCTTCGGAACCCCCGTGGCCGGCTCTCCGGCGCGCGAGACGGTGCTGCTCGCAGCCATGCGTGAAGCACTGCACAACGTCGCAAAGCATGCCGGCGCGGACGCGGTGTTCGTCTCTCTTACTTATCGCCCCAACGGCATCGGCCTCGTCGTTGTGGACGACGGCAAAGGCCTCCCACCGGGGTTCGAGTTGCATCCAATACCCGGAAGAAGCGCCGGACTTGGGCTCTCCGGTTTGTCACAGAAGGTGGCCGGTGTCGCCGGCACGCTCGATATCGCAGACAACGACGACGGCGGAGCCACGGTCCGCGTCTTCATCCCGTGGGGCACCCGATGACCGGCACCGCACCAATCAGGACCGCTGTCACCGAGGTCATCGTGGTCGACGACCATCCGGTAGTGGCACAGGGCATCGAGCGCCTCATCGATCGGACCGGCGACTTCCGCGTTGTCGGAACCACCTATTCCGGTCTCGAAGGGCTCAACCTCGCGCGACGACTCCGCCCCGACATCGCGATCCTCGACCTCCGACTCGGGCACGAGGACGGCGCCGACATTTGCCAGCGGATGCTCACCGAGGTGCCTGGCATCCGCGTCGTCATGCTCACCGCTTTTGGCGACCGTGCCCGCCTGCGCCAATGCCTGGAAAGCGGGGCCTCCGGTGTTCTGCTCAAGGGCACGCTTGATCTCGATCTCTCCCAAGCACTGCGTGAGGTGGTGGCCGGGCAAATCGTGGTCGATCGCGGCGTGGAGAAGGACCTGCGCGTTGCCCAAACCCTCCTCGACGAATCCGAGGCGCCGGGATTGCTGCGGCCACGTGAGGTCGAGGTGCTGCGGCTCATCGGTCGCGGTATGACGACAAAGGCCATCGCCACCGAACTCGGCCTCACCGTCAACACCGTGCGCAGCTACACCCAAGACCTCATGGCGCGCCTCGACGCACACACCCGCGTGCAGGCCGTCGTGGCCGCGCAACAGCTGGGACTCATCTGACTCGCCGGTCATCCGCTGGTAGCACTCGTCGCCGGTCACTCGCCCGGTAGCACTCAGAAAGGAAGGGACGATGTCGCACATCGCAATTGTCGGGGCAGGACCCTCAGGAGCCTTCGCCGCGGCCGCCGCCGTCAAGAACCCCGACGTGTCGGTCGACGTCTTCGATCGACTGCCAACGCCGTTTGGCCTCATTCGCTACGGTGTGGCGCCAGACCACGTGAAGATCAAGTCGGTCACCCGAGTGCTGTCGAAAACGTTTGGTGCCGAACGAGTTCGGTTCTTCGGCAACGTCGAATACGGGCGTGACATCCCCGTTGGCGCTCTCCACGAGGCGTATGACGCTGTCCTGTTCGCCACGGGTTCCACAGGTTCTCGCGCACTCGGTATCGCGGGTGAGGATCTCATCGGCAACTACTCCGCGGCCGATATCGTGCCCTGGTACAACGGTCACCCTCTGCGAGGCTCAGAGATGCGCATCTCTGAACCCGGTGAGAAGTCCACCGTCGCGATCGTCGGTGCGGGCAATGTATCGCTCGACATCGCCCGCATTCTGCTGAAGGGGCGAGCAGGGCTCTCCGACACCGATGTTCCGGAGTCGGTTCTTGCCGCGCTGGACTCCCACGCGTCGGTCGACGAGGTTCACATCATCGTGCGTCGCGGTGCCGCGGACGTACGGTTTACGTTGCCGGAGTTGCAGGAATTTGACCGGATGTCTGAGGAGGACCTCGACGTCACAATCTACGACGCCGACTTGCGTTCAGAACCCACGGCAGCTGACCTGGCCGATCCGACCGCTCAGCAACGGTGGGATCTGTTCTCTAGGTGGGCGACACGCAAGCCGACCGGCGCAGACCGGCGGCTCATTTTCCACTTCGGCGTCACTCCCAGCCGCATCGACGGCGTGAACCGCGTCTCCGAACTAACTCTGACTCAGAGCGGCCACGAACTGGCGCCCACTCGTACGATCCGCGTCGATGCCGTCATCACCTCGATAGGATATGCAGGCGAACCAATCCCCGGACTCGAGTTCGATCACGAACGGTCTGTCGTCCCCAACGAACTGGGTCGTGCCGGCAATCGGACCTACGTCGCCGGTTGGATCAAACGCGGACCGACGGGGGTTGTCGGCGCGAACAAAGCGTGTGCGGGCGAGACGATGCGAGTACTGCTCGAAGACCTTTCCGCAGCGGACCAGGATGTCGACCGCAGTGACGCACGCAAGCGACTGCTCGCAGACCTGCGAACGAAGTGCTCGCCCGTTGATTGGGAGGGCTGGCAGCGGATCGACAACGCCGAAGTCGTCCTCGGAACCGAGTTCGGATGCAACCGAAAGAAGATCACCGATCACCGCCGGCTCGTGGAAATTGCCACCGCGGTGTCAGCTTGACCCGATCCCCTCGGCGCCGGTCAGCCCCCCGGCGTCGCACCACCGAATGAGGAGAAGTTTCATGCCATACGTCATCACCGACGCGTGCGTCGACATCATGGACCGCGCATGCATCGAGCAGTGTCCGGTTGATTGCATCGAGCAGGGTGAGCGGATGATGTACATCAACCCTGACTTCTGCATCGACTGCGGTGCGTGCCAGCCGGTATGCCCACAGGGCGCGATATTCCTCGACAACAACCTCCCCGACGGGGCGAAGCAGTACAAGGGGATTAACGCAGATGCCTACGAATCAGGCGAGTTCGGGCCCGAGTTCGGTACCGATCACCCGGATGTTGCGGCTCTACCAATGCGCGTCAAGGACGACGCATGACGACCATCGACGCCCCTGCCCTGGAGCCCTCACCGGTCGGCACTGATCCGATCGGCACCGACTGGGTTGCGCTATCTTCCGAACCGCTCGACCTTGCCACCGCGACGCGGTGGGCTTCGGTCGCAGACTGTGGCGCCGTGGTCGCTTTCGAGGGCATCGTGCGTAATCATTCGCACGACGGTGAGGGCGTGACGGCGATCGACTACGAGGCGCATCCGCGCTACGCCGTGACCCGCATGTCGGAGATCGCCGCCGCAGCTCGGCACCGCTGGCCGGAACTCGGCCGGATCGTGTTGTGGCATCGCACCGGACTCGTCCCATTGACTGAGTCCAGTGTGGTGGTCGTGGTGTCGGCCGCGCATCGCACGTCGGCCTTTGATCCCGCGCGGTTCTGCATCGACGTCGTGAAAGAGTGCGTGCCGGTCTGGAAGCACGAGCACCGCGGCGGTCAAAGTGCGCCGATGCTCGACGGTGCCGACATCACCGATGTCGCCTCGGCAGCGCGCGCCTGGTTTACCCGCGAGCAGGCTCGCTGATGGCCACCCTGGTGATGTTCGCGGCCGCGCGGCAAGCCGCGGGGCGCGGTACCGACCTCGTCCACGGCACGACGCTGGGCTCCGTTCTCGACGCCGCGACCAACCGCTACGGCACCACATTCGCCGACGTTCTCGCGTACTCGCGGGTATGGGTCAACGGTGAACATCCAGGCGCCGATGCCTACTCGGTGCTCGTCGGCGACGACGACGAGATCGCCATTCTTCCTCCGATCTCGGGTGGATGATCTATCCGCATTTCTGCTTTAAAGGTTAACGCCGTGCCTGGCTGTGTAGTACTCGGCCGCGGAAGCTAACTCCGCCCTTGGCGCGATCGATCGTTCGGCGCGTGCACCGGCAACCGGACCGATGAGCGGTTCGGTCAGGCGGCGAGATTCCGAGTCCCCCATCTCAATGTCAGACCGACATGAACCCTACTGTCCCCGAGTCGGTTTCATAAGCTGACCGCAGGTGCGGCCTGTTATCGGGGATACCTAAGCTGAGTTCCTGCTTCTGCAGGACCCGGTGTCATGCCGAGAGGGCGCTTCTCCCCCGTCCACCGGCGGTCAGAGCGGGCCGACCCAGACCTGCTGGTGCGAGACTGGGTCGGCCGCGGGATCTCACGCCGCCTTGTCCCCGATCACCACAGCCGCGATCTCGTCGGCGATCGCCTCGATCTCATGGGTAGCCGTGGACAACGCCACCTTGTCGGCGAGGGACGGGCTGTAGGCGCGGACCTCGTCCGCACCCACCTCGTGCCAGATCGGAAGGATTGACTGCTCGCCCGCGTTCGTGCGGGTGACGATCCCGTCGAGTTCGTGGTTCGGCCAGCCTTTCCCGAAGAACGACGGCGACAACACCACGAGACCGAACCGGCTCGACCGGATGCCCTGATCGATACGCCGCCGGAGGCTCGAACCGATGCGAAGTTCTGCAACGTCCAGCCAGACACGGACGCCGCGTGTGGCAAGCGCGTCACGGAGCGGTATCGCAACGCTTAGCTTGTCCTCGGACGCGTGAGAGAGAAAGACGTCCCACGTCTGGCCAGCCATGATGTCGTCCGAAGGCGGCTCAACAATGTCGTCGCGAACCTCGACCCGCCGAGCCGGATTGTCTTCGCGGATCGTGGGAAGAGCGCCGCGGGGTGCGGGCTCAACACCGACCCCCACGCGGTAACGACCTGCGTAACCACCGAGGTCGGTAACGATGACCCACCGGCCAGAGCTCGGGATCGTCAGCCGGACCGGCGACCGCTTCGCGAGACCACCGGTGTATCGGTAGCGGCGACCGGACTTGTAATTCCGGTACTCGGACTGCGTCATCAGCTGGACGTTGGCCTGACTGTCGAGCGTGACAACTGCGGTCGCGCCCTTCTGCTGATGGCCGAGGTCGTGAACGGTGTGTTGCACAGGGTGCTCCTGTCGTTGGGAACGACGATGGAACCCCTACCCCCGAGTTGTTGTAGCCCGAGAACCCGCGTTGTAGCCTGTCCTTACAGCGACCAACTGTGAGACAGAACCCGGACGAGGTTGATCCCGTTCGGGATCTTGTCGTTCTGGGCCAGTCTATCGCCCATACCATCGACACAACAGCATGCGAATAACATTCGTGAGATTCCGTGGTCGCGGTAGGCGTGTCGCCCTAGTCGGCGTGTCCACTGGCGCGATCGACGGCGCTCAGTGGGTCAGAAAGATGGCGTGGCGTATCTCGCGGTCGACTGCGTCAGCGGCGCGGCGCAGGCCATGATCGACCTCGGCAAACCTCTCGACCCTCCCCGACCCCAAGGGGCCGTGGTCGGGAAGAGATCGACAGACCGGCCCACGGTAAGCGTTGTAGAGGCCAGCCGATAGACAATCCGCCGTGCGCGGCCGGGGATGCCGACCCTAGCGGCCGATTAAGAAAGGCCGAGGTCAGGGGCCAGGCAGCACTTTGCGGTGTCCCGATATTGATTAAACCTGGGTCGGGGCGTAATGTGGCTGTTGCAGACCCCCCCACACCTGTGGATAAGGGGGTCTCGCTGTATCTAGGGGGGATTCTATTTTCTGCGGGACGCGGGAAGGGTCTCGCTCGGAGAGAAATTTCTCATACCACTGCCACGCGAACTCGTTGTGAGCATGACGATCGACGTGCGAATTTGCCGACCAGGCGACCAGATCGGCCATCTGCACCAGCTGCGAGGTGGCGGAGTCGATATGCACGGCATCTTCGATGAGTCGTCTCCTACGCAGGTCGAGTCCTCGATGCGTGGTTCGGTACGTCGGATCGTTGCCGTCGCCGTCCATGAACACCAGCCCGAGGCCGCCGCTGGCAGCGAGCTCGACCTCAATTCGGGCGACGAGGTCCGCATACAGATCTCGCTTGGTTGTGGCAATCTCGCCAGGGTCGCCGCGACGGTAGACGGCACCTACCCGCAGGCCCTCCGTGCAGCGCAGGGTCTCCAGACAGACCTCAGCGACCTCACGGCCGAAATCCTTCCAATACTCAACGCCGGCATGGACGTGGCGGTCGGGGACGCCCTTCGAAATACGGCCGCGACCATTCACGTACTCGGTGGTGTGTAGCTCCTTGGTGACCGCGATCCTGTACTCGCGCCACAGCATCTTTCGGGTGTCGAGCCACGAGGCGAGCACCGAGCTCCAGTGATCCGGGGAAAACTCGATCCACCCGTAGACGTGGAGGCCGCTCGCGGGGTGCCCGGAGTCGTCGACGTAAATCATCCGCTCTAGATGCGCTGGCACATCACGATCATGACCGATGCCGGCGGCGCGCCCACCGTCCGGTCCGTGGGTTCCTGCACCGCAACGATTCGTGACGGCGGCTGAGAACGTCGCTTGGTCAGACACCGTTCCGCTGACGGTCACCTCAATTCACGGGGGCGTCGTTCGGTCGCGATGAGCCTGTCTCAACTACCAGCTATTTGTCTCGGGTCGGCTGTCATATCGCTGATCTGGCTTGATTGCGGTACGTCCTGCCTTATGCACCGTGACAACGGACGTCGACCCGCAGAGCGTGTCGCCACGCTCTGCGGGAGTCGTTCGATGCGCCGCGGACCGCCAAGCGCGGTTTACACTCCGTGGTCGTGCGACAGCGGAAACCGGGACTTTCCCCCGCCAGGCGGCAGGTTCGACCTCCCCACGGCGATCTGCGCCCATCGGAGCTATCTGCGACGACAGCACTTCACTCGCTCGACGCGGGAACCGCAGAAGACGTGGTGGTGGGCCTGGATGGGGCGTTAATCTGCGGCGTCACCGGTGGTGCGATCGTTCGAATCGACCCCTCCACTGGGCAACGGAGCACCATCGCGGACACCGGTGGTCGGCCGCTGGGTCTGGAGGTGTGCGACGACGGTAGACTGATCGTGTGCGATGCGCACAAGGGGTTGCTGCAGGTGGATCAGTTCACGGGCGCGGTCGAGACGCTGGTCGACCAGGTCGATGGCGTTCGGCTGCGGTTCTGCTCGAACGCCGCCGCCGGCCCGGACGGCACGGTGTGGTTCACCGAGTCGACTAACCGGTTCGACTTCGAGCACTACATGGGTGCGCTCCTGGAGCACCGGCCGTCGGGACGGCTCTTCCGCCGCGACCCGGACGGGACCGTGACGACGGTCCTCGGTGGCCTCTACTTCCCCAACGGGGTTGCCCTCGCACCAGACCGGCGTTCGTTGCTGTTCACCGAGACGGGCAACTCCAGCCTGTCCCGGTTGTGGTTGGCCGGGCCCCGTCAGGGCGAGGTCGAGGTGCTGCTGTCGAACATGCACGGGTTCCCCGACAACATGTCGCGATTCGCCGGCGGCCGATCGTGGATCGCGATGACCAACCCCCGCAACGCTGTGCTCGACCGGTCAGCGACATGGCCCGGTTTCATACGGTCAGCTATCTGGCAGCTGCCGGACATCATGCGCCCAAATCCGGAAACCATCGTCTGGGCGGTGTGCGTCGACCCCGACGGCCGGGTGGTCGATGAGGTGCGGGGTGTGCATCCCTCGTTCGACACCGCCACCGGCGCAGTCGAAAACGCCGGCAAGCTGTATTTGGCGAGCGTCTGGCAGGACTCGCTACTGGCGATCGACCTCCGCGACAGGGATCTCGGGGAGCTGACGACTCGTGTCGAGCATGCGAATGCGCTGTGGCGCAGCGAAACAGACAACCTGTGACGTGACATCGGTGCTGATGGAGCAAGCGACGAGCTGCGATGAGTAGTTTCGACCCGCGGTTCGAGGCCGGGATCGCCCACCTGCACCGCTACGCCGCCGTGCATGGTTCGAGCTCGCCGCCGCGCGGCGCGACGATCGACGGGTTCGCGATCGGTCAGTGGGTCGTCAACCGCCGTGCCGAGTACCGGCGGGGTGGACTGTCGCCCGAGCGGATCCGCCGGTTCGAGGCCGAGTTCCCCGGCTGGGTGTGGAATGTGCGGGACGCGATGTTCGACGTCGGCGTGACCCATCTACGCCGTTTCGCCGCCGTCCACGGCACGAGCAACGCCGGAGAGGGCGATGTGGTCGACGGTTTCGAGATCGGCACCTGGGTCGCGTCACGTCGCGCTGACTACCGCAGAGGCCGACTGTCGGCCGAGCGGATCGCGCGTCTGGAGTCCGAGTTTCCGGACTGGCGGTGGCTGCCTCAGGACGAGGCCTCCGCGGCGGCATTCGAGACCGGCCTGTCTCACCTGCGCCGCTATGTTGCTGCTCACGGGACCAGCCAGGTCCCTCAGCGGGATGTGATCGACGGCTTCCCGATCGGTATTTGGGTCGCCACCCGTCGTGCCGACTACCGCAGAGGCCGGTTGTCGGCGGAGCGGATCCGCCGCATCGAGACCGAGTTCCCGGACTGGCAGTGGACGGTACGACCCGCCGCCACGAACACGCGGTGACGCCATGCCTGGCGAGCACGACACCCCCACCACTGGCCGCAGTCGTGCGGACGATCGGCGGTTCGACGCCGGGATCGCACACATGCACCGCTACGTCGCCGCACACGGTTCGAGCTCGCCATCCCGCGATGCGCGCGTGACGGCCGACGGTTCATGGAGCTCGGTCCCGACGATCGCGCTGCGGTGCTGCTGCCGCTGAGCTTCGGCGGCGGGCTCGACGCGCTCGCGATGAGCCTCCTGAACGGTGCGACGATGCTGCTGTGGGATGTCCGGCGCCGCACGACCACCGGGCTACGCGACTGGCTGTCCGCCGAAAGTGCCACCACCGCGCACTGCACTCCGTCGCTGCTCCGGTCGTGGCTGGGCGAGCTCGACGCCGAGGACGCCGTCGACTCCCTGCGCCTGCTCTCGACCTGCGGTGAGCCCGCGCATCGCGCAGATGTCGAACTCGCACGGAACACCATCCTCTCCCGCGGCGTGTTCTGTTGCTGGGCAGGTGCATCCGAGGTCGGCAACCTGGCCTTCAATCTCTTCCCGCCGGAACGCGAGGTCACCGACGGCGCGATACCGGTCGGCCTCCCGGCATCGGACAAGGTCGTCCGCATCGTCGACGAGGACGGTCACGATCTGCCGCCGGGGACCACCGGTGAGGTCATCGTCGAATCCGCACACATCGCCTTCGGGTACCACGCGGATCCGGAGCTGACCGCGGCCCGCTTCACCTCGCTGCCGGACGGCCGCAGACGCTATCGCACCGGCGATCTCGGCCGTCTCGACGACAACGGTGAGCTCGCACTGCTCGGTCGTGGCGACGACGCGATCAAGATCCGCGGCTATCTCGTCGAACCCCTCGAGGTCGAGTCCGCGCTGCGGTCGCTGCCCTGGACCACCGACGCCGTCGTCACCGCCGATCGGGACGAGGGCCGGCTCACCGCGCACGTGGCCGTCGACCCGTTGAAGTGGTCGCCGTCGCCCGCGGAGATCCGGCACGAACTCGGAAAGACGCTGACCCCGTGGATGATCCCGCGCGACATCGTCGTGGTCTCGGAGATCCCGCGCAACGAGCGCGGCAAGGTCGACCGCGGAGCGCTGCCGCCTCCCCCACCGCGCCCGACGCCCGAGCGTCCGCGCGGGTTGACCGAGATGGCGCTGCACCGCTTCTGGAGCGAGATCCTGGGTCTCGAACCCCAGTCCTTCGGTCGTCACGACGACTTCGTGGAGCTCGGCGGTGACTCCCTCGCCGCAGCCAAGATGCTCTCCGAGGTCCAGCACCACCTCCAGTTGGAGGTGAACACCGCCATGCTCGCCGAGGCACCGACGATCGCGCAGTTCGCGCAGCGGATCGAGGCGGCCGCGAAGGAGCGCTCCAAGAACGCCACCGGTGCCACGCTGATCCCGTTGCGGAAGGGCGCCGGCGACCCGGTCTTCCTCATCGCCGGGGCGGGCAGTCTCGCGACGAGCCTGACGCCGGTCGTCCGTGCACTCTCCGGCGACCGTCCGGTGTACGCCATCCAGTCCCGTGGCGTCGAAAAGCGCGGCCGTGCAGATCATTCTGTGCGCGCCGCGGCACGTCGGGCGATCGCCGACATCCGGTCGGTGCAGCCCCACGGCCCGTATCAGATCGGCGGTTACTCGCTGGGCGGGTTCATCGCCGTCGAGGTCGCCGCGCGCCTCACCCGGGCCGGCGAGACCTGCCATCCGGTCGCCGTGCTCGATTCGGTCATCGACCCGATTCTGGCACAACGCCTTTCCGGGAGCGGACCGAACGTCGTGCAGCGCATCGGCAACTCGCTGCGCTCGCTGACGATGACGAGCGAGACACTGCCGGACCGCACCGGAACCGACGCGAAGAAGCCCACCGGCTCACCGGTCCAGCGCGTCGTGCAGGAAATCGCCCTCAAGGCACTGGTTCTCACCGCGGGACTCGTCCCGTTGTCGACGCCGGTGCAGTGGGTCGTCTTCTTCCGCCTCGGCACCAAGATGATCCGACGGCACCGGCCCAGCCCCTACTCGGGTCCGATCACGGTCGTCAAGGCACGCACCAACACCGACGATCCCGCCCTCTGGGGCCACTTCACGTCGGGGAAGGTCGAGTTCCTCGACATCGACGGCGACCACATCTCGATGATCCGCGCTCCGCACGCCACCGAGACCGCAAGGGCGATAGAGGAGATCCTGGAGCGCGCGGCAGGTTAGAACTTGTCTGCCAGACTTCATTCCGATCAAACCGTCTGCCCCACAACGTTTCTATTTCCCGACCTTGTGGAGGAAGACCCGCGTTTGTCGGTGGGTTGATCTACATTGGTTGGTAACAGATTCAGCCATCCAGGTTGGGCTGTAGACGTTGTGGGGGCAGCGTGTCGCGTGCATGGACCGATCTTCCGAGCGGGTTCCTCGCCGGGGTCGATGCTGCCCACCCCGAATTGTCCGACACCGCAACCCATATGGAACGGTTCGGTTCGATCCGCCATGGTGAGGCGTATCTGGCGTGGTGCCGGTATGAGTCGATCATCACCGTCTACGACCAGCTCGTGGTCAACACTCAGGGCGGATTCTTCATCGACCGCTACACCGAGATGGTGACCCGGGTCTGCCGCGAAGCCGCCATCACCCGCTACCAGGCCGATCAGTGGGTGGGTGAAGCGCTCGCCCTGCGGGACCGGCTACCGAAAGTGCTGACCACCCTGCGCGACGGCATCCTGTCGCGCCAGTTGATCCAGACGGTCATCTCCCGCACCGACCTCATTTCCGATGACGCGGTCATCGCGGACCTCGATACCGAGATCGAACGCATCGTGCGTAATCGCAAGGGCGCGTGGACCCCGCCGAAGCTGCGTGACATGGTCGATCGCCTCGTCTTTCGTCACGATCCTGACGCGGTACGGGAACGGCGCAAGGAGGCCCTTGACAAGCGCGGTATGTGGACCGAGAACTTCACCGACGGGACCGGTGAGATCACCGGCGTGATGGCCGCGGAGAACATTCGCATCGCCGCGAGAGCGGTGAAAGCGTTGGCCGATACCGTGTGTGCGCACGACGGCCGGAACCGTAACCAGCGCAACTCCGATGCCATGTTCGCGCTGTTGACCGGCACCATTTTCGATTGCCAATGCCAGCGTGAGAATTGTGACGCCGAGATCCCCGACCCCGCCGAGGTGGTCCGGTCGGTGAGCACCGAGGTCGTCATCCACGTGGTCACCGATGCCGCCACTCTCGCCGGGGCACCCGGTATCGGTTGGGTCGACGGCCACGGGATCGTCTCCGACGAGCATGTGCGTGATCTCGCCGAACGGGCGGACTCCACCATCACACCCGTCACCCCGGTCCGCACACCACCGGCCCGCATCGTCGTCGAGGACGTCCCGTCGAACGACGTCGTGATCGTCTATCCCGGTGCGCAAGCCGCTGACCCGTACCGGCCCACCACCGCGTGTGCTGACTTCGTGCGGGTGCGTGACGGCTATTGCACCGAACCCGGCTGCGCCCAGTCCGCTTTCGGTAGCGATCTGGACCACGTCGCCGAGTACGACCACACAAATCCCGCCCAGGGTGGGGCCACATCGAGTGAGAACCTCAATGCCAAGTGCCGGTTCGGGCACCTGCACAAGACGTTCGGCGACTGGATCGACGTCCAGTACCGCGACGACGACGGCCACCTGGTCACCGAGTACCGCACCCCGGAAGGCGTCGTCATCCCTGGTGACGCCGAGAACCTCGAGGACTCCTTCCCCAACCTGCGTCGTATCCGCTACGAACAGCCACCCCAGGCCCCACCGTCCCCACGGGTCATCACGGGGGACGACACCCCGCCCAGCAGCAACCGGCTCGCGCACAAACACGCACGCCGGCGGGCCGAACGTGCCCGCAACCAGCGAGAACGTGAACGACGTGAGCAGGCCGACGGTCCACCGCCGTTCTGAGAGGTCTCTCCACGAGCAACCTCTCGCGGGTCAGTCGCGTTCGGCGGCCTTCTTGATACCGGCCAGTCGCCGATCCCATCCGCGCGCGATCGTGTCCAGATGTCGTGCGAGGCGCGAGAGCTCCGAACCGGCTGCCTCGTGACGTATTTCGCGGCCGGCACGGGTCGCTGTGACCAGGCCCGCATCGGTCAGTATCTTGAGATGTTTGGCGATCGCCTGACGGCTGATCGGCAACTCGGTGGCGAGGGTCGACGCCGACGCCGGTTCGGTTCCCAATCTGACGAGGATCTGCCAGCGACTCTCGTCGGCGAGAGCGCCGAAGATCTCGACCGGAGCAACCTCAGGCATCGGATCTGCTCGTCAGGTGGGTGCGTGCCAGTTCGAGCTCGAGCTTCCACCCTTCGGCGTTGCCGTCGAACCGGGCGCGTCGCTCCGCCTCCGAACCGGACAGCGAGGCGAATCCCGACTCGACGACCTTGAGGATCACCCCGGACTCGGAGTCGGCGATCCAGAACTCGACGAGCGTCGACTCCGAGTCGGGATCGGATGCGTCGGCGAGCCAACGGAAGGCGGCGTAGCGCGGCTCGTCGAGTTTCACGGTGCGAAAGACGAAGGCGCCGTGGACCGGATCGTGCACCGTCGACAGATCTCCGTCGCGGTCGATCCGGTGCTCGGTGATCACGCTGTCGTTGATGTACCAGCCGGGTTCGCTGACGAGCTGCCACACGCGCTCGGCGGTCGCCTCGATGGCGATCTCCCGCTCGACCCGATCGAAGTTCTCATCGGTTGCCGCACTGACTGTTTCGGGATCGGTCGCACTCATGACGCCTCCTGGGTCACTTCGAATGATGCAACCCAATGGTTGCATCACGGCTCGTGACTTGCAACCCCTGGGTTGCAGCAATCGGGTTCAGTCCACGATCTCCGCGAGTCGTCGGATCGCAAACTCATAGCCGCGGATGCCGTAACCCGCGATGACGCCGGCCGCGAGCGGTGAGACATAGGAGTGGTGCCGGAACGCCTCGCGCTTGTGCACATTGCTGATGTGCACCTCGAAGATCGGCACGCCGGGCACCACCAGGGCGTCGGCGAGGGCCACCGACGTGTGGGTCCACCCGCCGGGGTTGATGACGATGCCGCTGATCTTCCCGACCGACTCGTGAATCCAGTCGATCATCTGTCCCTCGTGATTGGTCTGCGCCGCACGCAGGCCGAAACCGAGTTCCGACGCGGTCCGCTCGGCGAGGTCGACGACATCATCGAGTGTCTCGGAGCCGTAGATCGCCGGCTCACGCGTACCCAGGGTGTTCAGGTTCGGCCCGTTGAGCAGCAGGATCGGCAGCGGTTGCGCACCGGCCGTATCGGACGTGGAGTCGGACATGGGTTCACCATAGTCTCAGCCGCCTCGCCGACCGGGGCGAGACACCTCAGCGGCTACCATCTCTCTTTGTGCCAGCGCAGACCGTCCGACGAGCGAGGATCGTCGCCATCGTCACCGGCCTGCTCGGCTTTCTGCTCGCGCTCGCCACCCCGCTGATGCCGGTCGAGCAGAAGACCGCGGAGATCAACTGGCCCCAGAACGGACAGATCGGTTCCGTCGCCTCCCCGCTCATCGGCTACACCCCCGTCGACCTCGACGTCACCATCCCGTGCGCCGCGGTCGACGACCTGCCTCCCGGTGGTTCGGTGCTGCTGTCGACCACACCGAAGCAGGCGGAGAAGTCCGCCGAACGCGGCCTGTTCATCCGCAAGACGGGCGCCGCCGCCGCCCCCGCCGACCGCCAGGGCGTCGAGGTGGTCATCCGCAACGTCCCGCTGATCTCCGCGAGCCTCCAGGACATGCGCACGCAGGACTGCCGCGAGATCGTCGTCCACGCCGATTCCGACGCGGTGACCGCCGAGTTCGTCGGCATGACCAACGACGCCGGCGACCCGCTCGAGGGCACCACCGAGGACAAAGAGGCCTTCAAGAACTCGCCTGATCAGCGACCGCAGGTCACCGGCCTCTTCACCGACCTGTCCGGACCCGCGGCCGCCATCGAGGGTCTCGACGCGCACGTCACGGTCGACTCCCGGTACAACACGGCCCCGACGATCTCGAAGTGGCTCGTCGTCATCGTCGGTGTCGCCTCGACGTTGCTCTCGCTGGCCGCACTCGCCGCTCTCGACGCGACCGACGGCCGCCGTCATCGACGCATCTTCCCGGCCCGCTGGTGGCGCCTCAACGCGCGCGACTATGTGGTGATCGGTGCGCTGATCCTCTGGCACATGATCGGCCCGAACACCTCCGACGACGGTTACCTGCTGACGATGTCGCGGGTCGCGCAGGACAGCGACTACACCGCCAACTACTTCCGCTGGTACGGCGCGCCGGAAGCGCCGTTCGGCTGGTACTACCAGGTCTTCGGACTGCTCAGCCATGTCTCGGTGGCCAGTCCGTGGATGCGGCTACCCGCGCTCGCCTGCGGGATCCTGGTGTGGCTCATCGTGAGTCACGAGGTGATCCCGCGGCTCGGCCGCGCCGCGATCGCGCGCCCGTATGTCGCGTGGACCGCGGCCTTCACCTTCCTCGCCTGCTGGTTCCCGTTCAACAACGGCCTGCGTCCCGAGCCGATCATCTGCCTCGGCGCCCTGCTCACCTGGTGTTCGGTGGAGCGCGCCATCGCGACCGGCCGCCTGTTACCCGCCGCGGTGGCCTGCCTGGTCGGTGCCTTCAGCATCGCCGCCGGCCCCACCGGCCTGCTCGCAGTCGCGGCACTGATCGCCGGCGCACGTCCGATGATCATGGCGCTGATCAAACGTGCCCGGGTGATCACCGGTGACTCGACCTCGCCCCGCGCGCTGCGATGGTCGTTCGTCGCGCTGATCGCACCGATCCTGGCCGCCGGCAGCTTCGTCGTCTTCGTGGTGTTCTCGAACCTGACCCTGCGCTCGTTCTCCGAGGCGTCGAGCATGAAGACCGCGCTCGGACCGTCGATGAACTGGTACAACGAGCTCGGTCGCTATTCGGCGCTGTTCGCCTTCTCCGCCGACGGCTCGATCGCTCGACGCTTCGCGGTCCTCGCGATGATCCTCGGTCTCGTGGTGTCCGCAGCGGTCCTGATCCGCAAGAACCGCATCCCCGGAACGGCCATCGGACCCACCCGGCGCATCGTCGCGATCACCTTCGCCTCGCTGGTGTTCCTCATGTTCACGCCGACCAAGTGGACCCACCACTTCGGCGTCTTCGCCGGTATCGCCGCCGCACTGGCAGCCATCGCCGCGATCGCCGCGAGCCAGCAGTCGATGCACTCACGACGCAACCGCACCCTGTTCTGCGCGCTCGTCCTGTTCATCGGCGGTCTGGCGTTCACCGCGCCGAACTCCTATTACTACTACTCCTCCTGGGGTATGCCCTGGGGCATCCAGCAGGTGACGATCGGCGGCGTGATGCTGGGCAGCGTCCTGCTGTACGCGTCGCTCGCGCTGCTGCTCGTCGCACTGTGGTTCCACTTCCGCGAACCGTTCACCGGCACCGATCCGCATCCCGCGGAACCCGTCGACACCTCCGACCGGCGGTGGTATCGGCGACTGTTCGCCTCGGTGGCGGCCGCCCCCCTCGCCTACCTCGCGATGGCGGTCGTCGTCTTCCAGATCATCACCGCGATCTTCGCCGGCATCCACCAGAGCTCGTCCTTCTCGGTACCGCGGTCCAACCTGGCCGCGGTCGCCGGAAAGCCGTGCGCGATGGCCGACAAGGTGTGGGTCGAGGCGGACCCGAACCGCGACATGCTGCGCCCGGTCGACTCCTCGCTCACCAATCCGCTCGCCGGGCCGCCGCCCGCCCCCGGCGCGTCGGCCACCACGTCCGGCTTCTCACCGAACGGGGTTCCGCTGGACCTGGCGTCGACCGCCAGCGAGGGCTCGCTTGGCGTGCTGTCCGGCAACGTCTGGGCCGACCCCAAGATCCTGAACTCCAACCCCGGCGGCACCGGCGGCGGCGAACTGCCCGAACCCGGCGTCAACGGCAGCACCGCGGCCCTGCCGTTCTTCCTCGACCCCGCGACGACGCCCGTGATGGGCAGCTACTCCAAGCTCGACCAGGTTCCGGCGCGCCTCACCTCCGGCTGGTACGCGCTCCCGAAGGACTGGCGTGACCGTCCGCTGCTGACGATGTCGGTGGCCGGTGAGTACGACAACCCGAACGTGATGCTCGAATACACCGCCGACCCGATCGGACCGGACACCGGGGACGCCGACCTGACCGCCGCCGGTGAGACCGAACTCATCGACCCCGGACCGCGCCCGGCCTGGCGCAACCTGCGGTACAACACCGATGAGCTGCCCGCCGACACCACTGCGGTCCGCATCGTGGCCACCGACGACAATCTCAACGAGGACCGCTTCATCGTGCTGACCCCGCCACGGGTTCCGCAGATGGACACCCTGCAGGACGTCGTCGGCAGCACCGACCCGGTACACGTCGACTGGACGTCGGGGCTCGGCTTCCCGTGCCAGCGACCGTTCACCCACGACGCGGGTATCGCCGAGATCCCGAAGTGGCGCATCAAGCCGGGAGCCGATCTCGCCGCAGCGGTGTCGGCGTGGCAGAACAGCTTCGGCGGTGGACCGCTCGGCTGGATCGAGGTCTCCCAGCAGGCGACCGCGCTGCCGACGTACCTGATGGCCGACATCGGTCGCGACTGGGGCGCGCTGGAGCGCTACGAGCCGTACGGCGGCGTGGACACCCTCGCCGACATCGACACTGGCACCCAGACCCGCAGCGGCCTCTGGAGCCCGGCGCCGATCCGACACTGAGGAGCGGCGCAGCTCAGGGTGGGCGCTAGGTGGGCGGGTGCCGGTCGCATACGATCAAGCACCGTGCCTGTGACAGCCCCGACGTCCCGTGTTTCCGCACGTACCGCCCGTCTGATCGCGATCGTCGCGGGTGTTCTCGGCGTCGTGCTGTGCGCTCTCACCCCGCTCCTGCCGGTGAAGGCCACCGACGCCGACATCACCTGGCCCGCAGGTCAGGAGCTCGCGGCGGAGACGTCATCGGTGATGGCGCCGCTCATCGCGCAGACCCCGCAGACACTCGACGCCCGCATCCCGTGTTCGACGCTTACCGGCGCTCGCAACGGCATCGTCCTCTCGACCATGCCGGTGAGCGCGCCGAAGTCGAAGGGCTCGTCGCTGTGGGTGACGAAGTCCGATCAGGCCGTCACCGTCACCTTCCGCAACAGCGTCGCGGCCACCGCGGCCCGCGCCGAACTCGACCGTTGCCGCGAGCTGCACATCTTCTCCGCCCCGAGCGGACCCGGCGCCCGGTTCGTCGGCCTCGGTGAATCGACGGTCCTGCCGCCGGAGAAGCGACCGCAGGTCGCCGGCATCTTCAGCGAGCTGAGTGCCGAGCAGGCCCGCGCCGCGGCCGACGCCGGGATGTCGGTCTCGATCGACATCGACAACCGGTACGAGTCCTCGCCGACGGTCCTGAAGATCATCGTGATGGTCCTCGCCGTGATCTCGGTGATCGTGGCCCTGGTCGCCCTGGCCCTTCTCGACCGCATCCAGGGCTACCACCGGCGGATCGGGGCCCGCACCCACGCCTGGTGGCACTCACTGAAGCCGCGCGCCGCCGACCTGGTCGTGACGACGATCCTGCTGATCTGGCTGTTCCTGGGTGCCGGGTCGCCCGACGACGGTTACGTCCTCAACATGGGCCGCACCGCCGACGGGTTCGGTTACCTGGCCAACTACTACCGCTACTACGGCATCCCCGAGGCGCCGTTCGACTGGTACTACAGCTTCCTCTCGATGTGGTCGTCGATTTCGCCGTCGATCCTGTGGATGCACATCCCGGCACTCGTCGCCGGCCTCGTGTCGTGGTTCGTGCTCAGCCGGGTGCTGCTGCCGCGTCTCGGCCCGGCGGTGCGTCGCAGCTCGTGGTCGACCTGGGCTGCCGCCCTAACCTTCACGGCGTTCTGGCTGCCGTTCTGCAGCGGCCTGCGCAGCGAGGGCATCATCGTCCTCGGCTCCCTGTTGACCTGGTGGGCAGCCGAATACGCCATCTCCACCCGACGCCTGCTGCCGGCGGCGCTGGCCGCGGCGCTCGCCGGGTTCACCCTCGCGCTCGCCCCGCACGGCGTCGTGGGTGTCGCGATCCTGCTCGTCGCCGCCCGCGCGTTGCTGCACATCCTGCTCCGACGACGCAGCGAGCTCGGCGGTTCGACGTGGACGTCGACCGCGGCGCTCGTCGCGCCGATCGTCGCCGCCGGGATGGTCGTACTGGTGATCGTGTTCCGGGACCAGACGCTCGCGACTGTGCTCGAGGCCATCAAGCTCCGCTACACCGTCGGCCCGGTGATCTCCTGGCACCAGGAGTTCTTGCGGTACTACTTCATCTCGGTCGTCACCGACGACGGCTCGCTGACCCGGCGGGTGCCACTGCTGCTGCTTCTCGCCGGCCTGTTCGTCGTGGTCGCGGTGATGCTGCGGCGCACCAGGATTCGCGGTGTCGACCCCGGCCCGGTGTGGCGTCTCGTCGGCGCCGTCGGCGTGACCCTGCTGCTGTTCGTGTTCACCCCGACCAAGTGGACGATCCAGTTCGGCGTGCTCGCCGGTCTCGCGGCGGCGATCGCCGCGGCCGCGACCCTCGCCGTCGCCCAGTCCGCAGCACGATCGGCACGCAACCTCACCGTCTTCGTGTCGGGTCTGCTGTTCGCGATGGCCGCGGCGATGGCCGGTTACAACTCCTGGCCGTTCGCCTACGAGTACGGCATCTCCTGGTTCGACCGGGCGCCCGTCATCGCCGGCTACGGGGCGTCGACGCTGTTCCTGATCCTCGCCGTCCTCGCCGCCGCCCTGGCGGTGTGGCAACATCTGCGACTCGACTACGTCACCAATCGCGGACTCGCTCACAGCGACACCGGCCCCGGCGAGACCCGCGCGGATCGTCGCCGCCTGTTCCTCGCGTCCTCGCCGATCGCGGTGATCGCCGGACTCCTCGTCGTCGTCGAGATGCTGCTGTTCGTCAAGGCCGCCGTCACCCGGTATCCGGCACCGACGGTGCTCACCGAGAACCTGAACACCCTGCGCGGCAACCCGTGCGGCCTCGCCGACGAGGTGCTCGTCGAAGTCGACCCGAACACCGGCATGCTCACCCCCGCCGGCGGTGCGTCGGCGACCGAGGCACTGCGCGGCGAGAACCCGGTGGGCTTCTCCCCCAACGGCATCCCCGGCGACCTGCAGCCCGAACCGGGAAGCCAGCGCCCGGGCCAGATGAACGTGTCGGCGAGCATGGCACGCCCGTTCGCCATCACCGGCGGACTCGGCTCCGGGACCACCGGCGGCCGCGGACCCGAAACCGTCAACGGGTCGAACGCCAAGCTCCCCTACGGACTCGACCCGGCCACCACGCCCGTGCTCGGCAGCTACGGATACAACGGCGAGGCGCGCCTGACGACGGGCTGGTACGACCTGCCCGCCGACCGTGCCGCGTCGCCGCTGCTCGTGTTCAGCACCGCGGGCGCCGTCTCGACCATCGACACCTTCGGGGTACGCAACTTCGGGCAGAAGATGGTCGTGCAGTTCGGCCGTCCCGGCCCCGACGGCTCGTTCCAGCAGGTCGGCCCGGACATCCTGCCCATCGACCCCGGACCGGTGATCCTCAACCGCCCGTGGCGCAACATGCGGGTGCCGATGGCGGCCGCACCGCCGGCCGCGACCGTGATGCGACTGTCGTTGCAGGACAACAACCTCGGCGACAAGCAGTTCATCGGGATCACCCCGCCGCGCGCGCCGCAGCTGCAGACCCTGCAGGAGGTCGTCGGGACGACGGCGCCGACCCTGATCGACTTCGGGGTGGCCTCGCACTTCCCGTGCCAGCAGCCGATGGGTGTCTCGCACGGCGTCGCCCAGGTCCCGCAGTGGCGGATCCTGGGTGACTACCCGCTGACCAACTCGCAGTCCAAGACCTGGCAGGCCGGGGTCGACGGCGGCCTGCTGGCCATCTCGGAGACGACGACCTCGGCCCAGGCCGTGTCGACCTACCTCAAGGACGACTGGGTCCGCGAATGGGGCGCCCTGGAGAAGCTGACGCCACTGGTACCCGACGCACCGAACGCACAGATCGACACCGCACAGACGACGCAATGGGGCTGGTCACGCGCCGGCTCGATCAGGGTGGAGCCCGAATCCGATGAGTGAACCCAACCCCACGAGCACGGCCCCGCAGGCCGACGAGCGGCCCGGACGCGACTATCGCACCGCGAAGATCGTCGCGGTCGTCACCGGCCTGCTGGGTTTCCTGCTCGCGATCGTCACGCCGATCCTGCCGGTGAACCAGACCACCGCCGAACTCGAATGGCCACAGGGCGATTCGGTCTCGGATGTGGCCGCACCACTGGTGGCCTTCGTCCCGATCGACATGGACATGTCCGTGCCGTGTTCGCTGGCCGCCCGCCTGCCCGCGCAAGGCGGTGTCCTCCTCTCGACGACGCCGGAGGGTGGACAGGACGACTCCGCTCGCGGCCTCTTCGTCCGCGCCACCGCCGACACGCTGACGATGATCGACCGCAACGTGGTGCTCCTCGACACCGACCGTGCGGCGGCGCAGGCCAACCCGAACTGCCGGATCGTGATGCACGCCGACGGTGAGGGCGTCGACGGCCGCTTCGAGGGCCTGCCCGCCCCGGACGCCGCCGATGGTGGTCTCAACGAGTTCGCCATCCCCGACCACGAGATGCGACCGCAGATCGTCGGCATCTACAGCGATCTGCCCGCCGACGTGTCCCGCGACGGGTTGTCGCTGCGCGCCACCATCGACACGCGCTACGTCACCTCGCCGACGCCGGTGAAGCTCGCGGCGATCGTGATCGGCATCGTGATGACGATCCTCTCGCTCATCGCTCTCGGTGTTCTCGACAGCCGGGACGGGCGGGCGCACAAGCGTTTCCTGCCGACCGGTTGGTGGACCATCCGCCCGCCGGACGTCGCGGTGTTCGCGATCCTGGCCTTCTGGTGGTTCGCCGGCGCCAACACCTCCGACGACGGCTACAACTTCACCGTCGGCCGCATCACCAGCGAGGCCGGCTACGCGGACAACTACTTCCGCTACTTCGGTGTCCCGCAGGATCCCTTCGGCTGGCATTTCCAGGTCATCTCGGCGATGTCGCACATCAGCGTCGCCGCGCCGTTCATGCGCCTGCCCGCCTTTCTGCTCGGCCTTCTCGGCTGGTGGCTCATCAGCCGCGAGGTGATCCCTCGTCTGGGCCGCACCGTCCGCAACAGCACGCCCGCGGTCTGGTCGGCGGCGTTCGTCTTCCTCGCAATCTGGTTGCCGTTCAACAACGGTCTGCGTCCCGAACCCGCCGAGGCCGTGGGCGCGCTGCTCACCTGGTGCTGCGTGGAACGGGCGATCGCGACGCGGCGCCTGCTGCCGTACGCGATCGCGGTGGTGACCGCGGCCTTCACCCTCGCCCTCGCCCCCGGCGGGTTGATGGCGGTCGCCGCGCTGCTCGCGGGCATCCGGCCGATCGTCAAGACGCTCGTGTCCCGGCGTCGCCGCGACGGGCTGCTGCCGATGCTCGCGCCGATCTTGGCCGCCGGTACCGCGGTGCTCTTCCAGATCTTCTTCGACCAGCCCCTGGCCCCGCTGATCGCGGGCAACAAGGTCGCCTCCGACGTGGGGCCGACCCTGGAGTGGTGGCAGGAACCGATCCGGTACTACTACCTGATCCTGCCGACCGCCGACGGCACCCTCGCGCGTCGTTTCGGCGTGCTGGCGATGATCCTCTGCCTGTTCGTCGTGCTCCTGCGCCTGCTCCGTCGCGAGCATCCCAACGGCGTTGCACGGGCCCCGATCTGGCGACTGATCGCGGTCACGCTCGGCACCATGTTCCTCATCGCGTTCACCCCGACCAAGTGGACCCACCACTTCGGCGTCTACGCCGGTATCGCCGCCGGTATCGCCGCCGCGGCGGGCGCGATGATGGCGCCGGCCGTCCTCCGGTCGCGTCGCAACCGCACCTTCTTCGCGGCCGCCGTCCTCGCGATCACCGGGATCTCCTTCGCCGGCACCAACGGCTGGTGGTTCGTCGGCAGCTACGGCGTGCCGTGGTGGGACCGCCCGCCGGCCGTCGGCGGGATCAACGTCGCGTGGTTCATCCTCCTCGCTGCGGTGGTCACCGCCCTGGCCGGTCTGTGGTTCCACTTCCGCGACGACTTCGTCGACGAGCAGACCCGGACCCTCGGTGGCGACCGGTGGTACTCGAAGCTCAAGTTCTCACCGCTGCCGGTGATCTCCGGCCTGATGGTGCTGTTCATGGTCGCCTCGTTCCTGAAGGGCGCCTACGAGCAACGGGACTCCTGGTCCTGGATGAAGTCCAATGCCCGTGCCCTGACCGGCAACTCGTGCGGTCTGGCCAATGATGTCCTCGTCGAGGCCGATCCGACCGCCGGCCTGCTCTCTCCGGCGGCAGTCAACGGACGTCCGGCACCCGCTGTCGCACAGGCACTCTCGGGTTCGGACTCGACCGGCTTCACGCCCAACGGCGTCCCCGACAAGCTGTCGGTGGACGCGACCGAGAGCGACACCTCGTCCACCACGACCGCCCAGAACACCGCGCAGACCGGCGCCGGTGCGGACGAGTCCGCCGACTCGTCGTCGGCGCAGGGTGGCACCGAGGGCGGACAGGGTGCGCGCGGGATCAACGGGTCGACGGTCCGTCTGCCGTTCGGGCTGAACCCAGCTGCGACACCGGTTCTCGGCAGCTACGGCTCGCCGTCGGGCTCCGCCTCCCTGACGACGGACTGGTACCAGCTGCCCGAACGTTCCGACGACGCCCCGCTGCTCACCATGGCGGTCGCCGGGTCGGTCGAGGCCGTCGACGGAATCGGCGTCGTCCACGCCGGCCAGAAGGTGATCGCGCAGTTCGGTCGTGTCGGCGCCGACGGCCGGGTGGTGCCGACGGGACAGATGTTCCCCATCGACATCGGTGAGGTCCCGACCTGGCGCAACCTGCGGTTCCCGCTGGCCGATTCGCCGGCACAGTCGACCGTGGTGCGCATCCTGGTCGAGGACACCGCAGCGGCGTCGTCGGAGTGGGTGGCCATCACCCCGCCGCGCGTCAGCAGGCTGGCGACCCTGGACGATGTCGTCGGCCGGACCGACCCGGTCTTCATCGACTGGCTGCCCGGTCTGGTCTTCCCGTGCCAGCAGCCGATGAAGGTCCGGCACGGTGTACTCGAGGTGCCGAAGTGGCGGATCATGCCCGACGCCGAGGCCACCCGGAAGAACAGCCAGACCTGGATGTCGGGCACCGCGGGCGGACCGTTGGGCATCACCGAGGCGATGCTGCGTCCGACGCTGCTACCGACGTACCTGCGCAACAACTGGGGCCGCGACTGGGGCGGCCTGCAGCGGTTCACCGAGATCATCCCGGCCCCGCCTGCCGAGATCGAACTCGGGGAGGCACGACGGTCGGGGCTGTACGACCCCGCCCCGATGCGTTCCAGCGGGTACTGAGGCTCTGACCTGGTCCGACGAGGGTGTCGCGGTGCTACCCGCAACACCCTCGTCGAAACCAGGCGACCTCCGTTCGTTACCGCACCGTGACCTCCAATCTCGGTCGCGTCACTCATCCCGCGCGACCCTCGATCCCGCCGTGACCGCGGCCTAGCGTCGTGTCATGAGTAAATTCACGGCACCAGGACTCAGCACGGAATCGGCCGATGAGGTGGCCGGGATCCTGCAGGAGCGCCTCAGCGCACTGAACGACCTGCATCTCACCCTCAAGCACATCCACTGGAACGTGGTCGGCGCGAACTTCATCGGGGTACACGAGATGATCGACCCGCAGGTCGAACTCGTCCGCGGCTACGCCGACACCGTCGCCGAGCGCATCGCGACCCTGGGTTCGTCGCCCAAGGGCACGGCCAAGGCGATCGAGACCGACCGCTCGTGGAGCGATTACTCCATCGGTCGCGACACCGCACAGGCACACCTCGGAGCCCTCGACCTCGTCTACGAGGGCTTCATCACCTCGCACCGAGACGCGATCGAGAAGATCGGTGAGATCGACCCGATCACCGAGGACGTCCTGATCGGGCAGACCGCTGAACTCGAGAAGTTCCAGTGGTTCGTCCGCGCCCATCTCGAGAGCTACACGGGCGAGCTGAGTCACGCCGGCGCCAGCAGCGAGAAGGAAGCCGCCGACGCCGCACGCTGACCGCTAGACCGGGTGCGGGGCCATCGCCCGGTCCCGCACTTAAACCGCGGTCGCGACCGCCCCCACCACCAGCTCGCGGCCGCGGTTTCCCCCCTCTTGACCCGAACACGTTGCGAGAGTTGATCTCTCGATGTGGTACGGGTGTTGTCGCACGTCCAACCGTCGACGCACTGTTACTCTGGGCACAGGCTTAGGCCGTGAACAGGATGTGAAGACAATTGCGTCCGCCGGATCGATCGGGGCGCCCTCGCTCTGACGGGGAGGTACGTGTGGCTGAAACACGATCATTCACGCTGTTCGACGATCTGGAGCTCCACATGCAGTTCGCGCCGGTGTGCCGGCTGTCGGACGGAGCGTTGGCTGCCGTCGAACTACAGCTCCGTGGACCCGCCGGAACCCGCCTCGCCACCGCCGCCGCCCTCAAGCGGGCCGCACGGCTCGTCGAAGAGCACCCGGTGCTGGACGAACGTAAGCGGAAGATGGCCGCCAGCCCGCGCGCGCAGTCGCTGGCCAAAATCCTTCCCCTCCTGGTCAACCTCGATCTGGAACTGATCGACAATCTCGACGAGGAGACCACTCACACGCTCGAGCGCCACGTCATGGTGATCCTGCCCGACTCCGTCGAACGCAGTCCCCAGCGCACGCTGGCCCGGGTCGCGCGGGCCCGCGCCGCGGGCAAGATCATCTGTGTCGACGGCCTGGTCCGCAGCGAACACGCCGCCACCCTGCTGTCGCTCGTCGAACCGGACATCATCGTGACCGGTGCCGAGCTCCTCGCCAAGCAGGCCACCGCCGATGCCGCACAGCTCGTCCACGCCCTTGCCGCGCACACCGAACGCAGTCATGCCGTGGTGATCGCCGAGGGCGTCGACGACGAGTCGTCCCGGGTGACCGCCCAGACGATGGGCGCGGCCTTCGGTATCGGCGATCTGTACCCGCCGGTGTCCGACCCGTCGACTCTGGCGACGCGGACCATCGTCCCGCTGCCCGACATGCCGGTGTGGACGACCCCGGACTCGGAGAAGTCGACCCCGTATCGCATCGCATCGACCTCCATCGAGCCGCGCATGGGCAACAAGCGCCTGCTCATCGAGATGAGCAAGGCCTTGGAACACCAGGCCGCGATCGGGGGCGCCGCCATCGTGCTGGGCACCTTCCAGTTCGCCGAGCACTTCACTCCCCGCACCGCCAAGCGGTGGCGGGAGATGTCGACCCAGACCGGCCTGGCCGGCGTCTACGGCGTCGGGCTCCCCGATGTGCGGGACGGCAACGTGCACCGGGCGCCCCTCGATCCCGAGGACGACCTGATCAACGAGTGGAACGTCGCGGTCCTCGGCCCGCACTTCGCCGCACTGCTCTCCGCGCGCGACCAGCACGACGCCGGCCCCGACCTGGCGCGCACCTTCGAGTTCGTCCAGACCTATGACCGGATGACCGTCACGCAGGCCGTTCACTCGATCCTGGCCAGGTTCGCCTGAGTTCCCGACGGGAGCTCGATTTGGGATTGTCACAGCATCGCTGACTACGATGCGCCTGTGCCGAAGTCGCCTGGAGTGTCCGAATCAGACGAGCCCACCGTCGGCGCCGACACCCCCGTAGCGCAGTCTTCCGATCGTTCCTCGCGGCCCGTGGCGATCGTGGCCGCGGTGGCCGGACTGGTCGCCCTCGCCGCCGGTGTGCTGACCCCGTTCCTGCCGGTCACCACCTCGACGGCGTCGATCACGTGGCCGCAGAGCCAAGAGCTGGGCGCGGAGTCGGCGTCGGTCACCGCACCGCTGGTCGCACAGACCGCACGCGATGTGCAGATCACCATCCCGTGCCGGGTGCTGGCGGCCACGCCGGGCGATGCGACCACGACGGTGCTGTCGACCATGCCGGCGAGCGCCACGAAGGCGCGTGAGAACGGTCTCTTCGTGGTGGCCGACGCCGCGAATGTGACGGTGTCGGTCCGCAACAAGACCCTGGCCTCGGTACCGCGTTCCGCTCTGGCGGGATGCGACGACCTACGCATCTTCTCCGACGCCACCACGACCGGCGCCCAGTTCGTCGGCCTGCCCCCGGGTGCGGCGAGCGCCGGTGGCGGCGATGTGGGCCTGGCCGAGCCGTCGTCGAATCCGCAGATCGCGGGTGTGTTCACCGGCCTGACCACCGAGCAGGTCCGGGCGTCGGGCATCGACGTGCGGATCGAGATCGACGACCGCTTCGACTCCTCGCCGTCGGTGATCAAGTGGCTGGTCATGATCATCGGCGTCGTCGCGGCGATCGTCGCGCTGATCGCGGTGGGCCGACTCGACCGCATCCACGGCTACCACCGCCGGGTGGGCGGCAGGCTCCGCTGGGGAAAGGTGCTGCGGCCGACGCCGACCGACATCGGCGTCACCCTGACGCTCGTCGTGTGGCACTTCCTGGGTGCCGGGTCGCCGGATGACGGCTACATCCTCAACATGGGCCGCAACGCCGCGGACGCGGGCTACCTGGCCGACTACTACCGCTTCTACGGCATCCCCGAGGCGCCGTTCGACTGGTACTACAACTTCCTCGCCTACTGGTCGACGATCTCGACCACCGGCCTGTGGATGCGTCTGCCCTCGTTGATCGCCGGCCTTGCCGCCTGGTTCATCCTCAGCCGGGTGCTGCTGCCGCGTCTCGGCGGCGCCGTCCGCCGGTCCCAGTGGGCGATGCTGACCGGTGCAGCGGTGTTCCTGGCGTTCTGGCTGCCGATGTGTTCGGGTCTGCGCAGTGAGGGCATCATCGTGCTCGGCACGCTCCTCACCTGGTGGGCGGTCGAGGTCACGGTCTCGACGCGCCGGATGCTCCCCGCAGCACTCGCCGCGCTCACCGCGCTGCTGACGCTCGCACTGGCCCCGCACGGCCTGGTCGCGCTGGCTCTGCTGATCGCCAGCGCCCGGCCGTTGCTGCGCATCCTTGTCCGCCGCCGTCGTGAAGACGGTCTGCTGCCGCTCCTCGCACCTGTCCTCGGTGCGGGTGCGCTCGTCGTCATCGTCGTCTTCCGCGACCAGACGCTGGCGACGGTCTTCGAGGCGATCCGCATCCGCTACTCGGTCGGACCGACGCTGGCCTGGTACCAGGAGCTGCTGCGCTACTACTTCCTGGCCGTGAACCACACCGACGGTGCACTCGCACGACGCATCCCGGTGCTGCTGTTCGCCGTGTCGATGTTCCTCGTACTCGCGATCATGTTGCGTCGCAAGCGGATCGACGGAGTCGACCCCGGGGCCGTGTGGCGCGTCCTGGGCGCATCGTTGCTGACGATCCTGCTGCTGTCGTTCACGCCGACCAAGTGGACGATCCAGTTCGGCATCTTCGCCGGCCTCGGCGCGGCGCTGGCCGCCGTCGCCTGTGTCGCGATCGGCCAGGCGGCGAGCCGAACGCTGCGCAACCTGTCGATCCTGATCGCCGGCCTGCTCGTGGCGTGTGCCGCCGCCGCGGCCGGCAAGAACGCGTGGCCGTGGCCGTACAACTTCGGCATCGCCTGGTTCGACAAGGCACCGGTCATCGCCGGGATGCAGGTGTCCACGGTGCTGCTCGCGCTGGCCGTCGTCGCGCTAGTGTTCGCCGTCTGGCAGCACCTGCGCATGGACTACGTCGACGAGACCGGCCTGTCCCACGACCAGGGCGCCGCTCCGGCCGGTTGGCGCATCGGCGTCGCCTCGGCACCGATCGCGGTGATCGCCGTCCTCATCGTCGTCTGCGAGCTCGCGGTCTTCGCCAAGGCCGCGGTCAGCCGGTCCGACACGTTCACCGTGCTGTCGGCCAACCTCGACTCCCTGCGCGGCAACACGTGCGCCATGGCCGACGCGGTGCTCGTCGAGCCGGACCCCAACAAGGGCACACTCGCCCCCGCTGACGGCGGATCGGCGTCGAAGACCCTGGAGGGCGACTCGCACGGCTTCAGCCCCAACGGCGTGAAGCCCGACCTGACACCGCAGGCCGGTGCCCAGAAGCCCGGCGCGATGAACACCTCCGCGGACCTCTCCAAGACCTTCATCGTCTACGGTTCCAACCCCGGCACCGCGGGCGGCGTGGGCCCGCGCGGGGTCAACGGCAGCACCGCCGCGCTCCCGTACGGCCTCGACCCGGCCACCACGCCGGTCATGGGCAGCCACGAGACCAGTGACGGACAGGCCACGCTGACCACCGGGTGGTATCGCCTCCCGGATCGCGACGCCTCGCCGCTGATCGCCGTCACCGCCGCGGGTGCCGTGTTCACCTACGACCGCGACGGTGTCCCGATCTTCGGGCAGACGCTGCAGGTCGAGTTCGGCCGCGAGGTCGACGGCGAGTTCGTCGAGGTCGGCGCACCCGCGGTCCCGATCGACGCCGAGCGGTCGAACCGGCCGTGGCGCAATCTCCGAATCCCGATGGACCGCGTGCCCGCCGATGCCACGGTGATGCGCCTCGTCGCCAAGGACAACAACCTCGACGCCGACCAGTGGCTCGCGATCACGCCGCCGCGTGCTCCGGTCCTGGAGACCCTGCAGCAGGTGGTCGGTTCGACCGATCCGGTTCTCATCGACTTCGCCGCCGGCGCCTGGTTCCCGTGCCAGCGGCCGATGACCGCCCACGAGGGCGTCTTCGACGTCCCCGACTGGCGAATCCTGCCGGAATCCTGGATCGCCAACTCGCAATCCAAGACCTGGATGGCCGCCGAGGACGGCGGCCTGCTGACGACCGTCGAGGCACTGACCCGGCCGTCGACGGTGGCGACGTATCTCGACAACGACTGGTATCGCGAGTGGGGCAACCTGCAGCGACTCAACCCGCTGGTGCCGCAGGCGCGGCCGGCGGACGTGACAACCGGGTCGGCGACCACATGGGGATGGTCACGACCCGGCCCGATCAGGGTGGTGCCCGAAGATGACTGACCGCGTTGACGCTCCCATCGAAGCGGAGCACGACGACTCGCCGCCGGCGAAACGGGAGCAGAGTTTCTCCGAACGCCATGCGGGCAAGGCGCGCATCGTCGCCATGGCGGCGGGCGCGCTCGGCATCCTGCTGGCGCTGCTGAGCCCGTTCCTGCCGGTCGACTACACGAAGTCCGAACTCGTCTGGCCGCAGCAGGGTTCGGTCGCCAACGTCGCCGCACCGAACGTGTCGTTCGTGCCGGTGTCGATGGAGGTCTCCGTCCCGTGTGCGCTGGGTGCGTCGCTCCCGCGCACCGGCGGCGTCCTGCTGTCCACGGTGCCCGAGGGCGGTGCGGAGGCTGGGAAGGTCGGCCTGTTCATCCGGGCCACCGCCGACTCCCTGCAGGTCGTCCAGCGAAACGTGGTGCTGCTCAACACTCCTCGCACGGCCGCCCAGAACGCCCCGGACTGCCGCATCGTCGTCGACGCGGACACCGACGGCAGCCGCGGCTCGATCCAGGGCGTGCCCGAGACCGCGAGTGCGATCCACGAGTTCGATCTCCAGGACCCGAACGCGCGTCCGCAGATCATCGGCGTCTACTCGGGACTGCCGTCGACCGTGTCCACCGAGGGACTGTCCTTCCGGTCGACCATCGACACCCGATTCGTCTCCACCCCCACGAGTCTCAAGTTCTGGCTGCTGGTGCTGGGCGTGGCGGCGACCATTCTGTCGCTGGCCGCCCTGGCGGTTCTCGACGCCCGTGACGCCCGCGGGCACCACAAGATCTTCCCGGCCGGCTGGTGGCGGGTCCGCCCGGTCGACGGATTCGTCGCACTCATCTTGGGAATCTGGCTGTTCGTCGGCGGCAACACCGCCGACGACGGATATCAGGTGACGGTGGGCCGGATCGCCCGCGAGGCCGGCTATCTCGACAACTACTACCGCTACTTCGGCGTGCCGCAGGATCCGTTCGGCTGGCACTACCAGTACCTGTCGGTGTGGATGGACGTCAGCACGGCCACCCCGTGGCTCCGCCTGCTGCCGTTCATCTTCGCGATGACGTCGTGGTGGCTGATCTCCCGTGCCGCGATCCCCCGCCTGGGTCGTGCGGTCCGCGAGTCGACGCCCGCGATCTGGGCCGCCGCCCTGGTCTTCCTCGCCGTGTGGATGCCGTACAACAACGGTCTGCGCGTCGAACCGCTGATCGCACTCGGAACCCTGTTCACGTGGGTCTGCGTCGAACGGGCCATCGCCACCGGGCGGTTCTTCCCGCTGACGGTCGCCATCATCTCGGCGGCGTTCACGCTGACCATCCACCCCACCGGGGTCATCGCGGCGATCGCGCTCATCGCCGGTATCCGGCCGCTGCTCAAGCGGTTCATGGTGCGCCGCAAGCGCGATGGCGCCCTTCCGCTGCTGCTGCCGATCCTGGCCGCGGGTCTGGCGGTGATGTTCGAGATCTTCGCCGACCAGCCGCTCGCCCCGATCCTGGAAGCGGTGTCGGTCAACGGTCAGGTCGGTCCCACCAACAAGTGGTGGGAAGAACCGATGCGCTACTACATGCTGATGAACCCGACCGCGGACGGCGGCATCGCCCGACGCTTCGGTGTCCTGATCGTGTTCACGTGCTTCGTCCTCGTGGTGATCATGCTGCTCAACCGGCGGCATCTGCCCGGCATCGCGACGGCACCGACGTGGCGTCTGCTGGCCATGGTCGCGGGTTCGGTTGTGCTGATGGCGTTCCTGCCCACCAAGTGGACCCACCAGATGGGTGTGTACGCGGCGATCGGCGGTGCGCTCGCCGCGGTGGCGACCGCGTGTGCGGACCGGACGATCATGCGGCGCCGCCGGAATCGCACGCTGTTCGCGGCCGCCTGCGCCTACGTCCTCGCCCTGGCGTTCTCCGGACGCAACCAGTGGTGGTACGTCGGCAGCTACGGAATCCCTTGGCGCGACGCCGTTCCCGATGTCAAGGGCATCCCGCTGTGGACCGGCATCCTCGCCGTTGCGGTCGCACTGACACTGCTGGGCCTCTGGCAGCACTTCCGCGACGACTACGTCGACGAGGCGGTCCGTGCGGGCTCGTCGACGTCGCTGTTCTCACGCCTGCGGAGTCCGTCGATCATCATCGTGTCGGCGATCATGCTGGTGTTCACCCTGGTCTCGTTCGCGAAAGCAGACTGGACGCAGCGCAATTCGTGGTCGTGGCTCAGCTCGAACGTGAACGCGCTCAAGGGCGAACCGTGTGCGCTCGCCGACGCCGTGCTCGTGGAGAGCGACCCGACCGCCGGACTCCTCGCCCCGGCACGCGTTGCCGGACAGAACAATCCGTCGCCGGGTGCGGCCCTCGCGGGCGCGGGCATGGCGGGCTTCGATCCCAACGGCGTCGCGTCGGATCTCTCCGAGGACACCGAGGAGGAGTCCGACGACTCCGCGGGCACCTCGACCGCCGAGGTCGATCGCACGCAGACCGATCCGACCGAGGACGGCAGCAGCTCCGACGACACCACCACGTCGTCGACCGACACCAGCGGCGGTCGTACCGCGCAGGCGGGCGTCAACGGCTCGACGGTGAAGCTGCCGTTCGGACTGTCACCGTCCAAGACCCCGGTGCTGGGCACCTACAACTCCCCCACCGGGACCGGGAACCTCACCTCCGACTGGTACCAGCTGCCCCAAGGGCGTTCCGACGCCCAGCCGCTGATCACCATGTCCGTGGCCGGCTACGTCGAGTACATCGATGATCTCGCGGTCGTCCGGCCGGGCCAGAATGTGCGGTTGCAGTTCGGCCGCGTCGCACCGGACGGCACGGTGGCCCCCGCCGGTCAGATGATGCCGCTCGACATCGGTGGCGCACCCGAGTGGCGCAACCTGCGTTTCCCGCTGGATCAGGCACCTCCGGGCGCCTCCGTGGTCCGCGTGCTCGCCGAGGACACCTCTCCGCTGCGCGATCAGTGGCTCGCCGTCACCCCGCCGCGGGTGTCGTCGATGGAGACGCTCAACAAGCTCGTGGGCAGCGAGGATCCCGTCCTCATCGACTGGGAGGCCGGACTCGCGTTCCCGTGCCAGCGACCCGCTCAGGTCAAATACGGCGTCCTCGAGACGCCGGTCTGGCGGATCTCCCCCGACCGCGAGGGCGAGCGGGTGAACTCGCAGCGCTGGATGGCCGGCGACGCCGGTGGTCCGTTGGGCATCATCGAGAACGAGGTGCGCGGCCGCGTCTACCCGTCGTACCTGCGCAACGACTGGGCGAAGGACTGGGGCTCGCTCCAGGGCCTCACCCCGATCCTGCCGCAGAAGGACGCGGAGCTGATCATCACCACCGAGACCCACAACGGCCTCTGGACACCGGGGCCGATGCGGGCGATCGGCAACTGACACCCTCCGCAAACCCTCCCTTTTTCCGTAAACCCGCCACCTCGTGAAGGGGAGGGTTTACGGAAAAGGGGTGGGGGTGCGCTAGATCGGCATCAGGAAGTGCTTGCGCGGGGTCTTGAGGACCTGCTTGTCGCGCAACTGCGCCAACGCTTTTCGGAGCTGCAGGCGGGTCTCGGCGGGCTCGATGACCGCGTCGACGTAGCCGCGTTCGGCCGCGAGGTAGGGCGTGGCCATCATCGTGTTGTAGAAGTCGATGAAGTCACGACGAACCTTGTCGGCCTCGGCAGCCGAGAGCCCTTCGGTCTGACGACGAGTCAGCACGGCGGCGGCCGATTCGGCACCCATGACGGCGATCTTGGCTGTTGGCCAGGCGAAGTTGACGTCGGCACCGAGGTGCTTGGAGCCCATCACCGCATAGGCGCCGCCGTAGGCCTTGCGCAGCACCACGGTGACCTTGGGGACGTCGGCCTCCACGTAGGCGTAGAGGAAGCGACCCGACCGGCGGATGGTGCCCTTCTGCTCCTCGGCGAGGCCGGGGAGGATGCCCGGCGTGTCCACGAGGAACACCAGCGGGATGTTGTAGGCGTTGCAGATCCGGACGAAACGCGTCGCCTTCTCCGACGAATCTGTGTCCAGCACACCGGACATGACGCTCGGCTGGTTCGCGACGACGCCCACCGACCGGCCGTCCACACGTGCGTAACCCGTGATGATGTTGGGCGCGAACAGTTCTCCCACCTCGTGGAAGGCACCGTCGTCGAACAGCCGGATGATGATGTCCTTCATGTCGTAGCCGGCGTTGTCGTTGTCCGGCATGAAGTCGTTGAGCGACAGATCCGACTCGGTGATCTCGGGTTCGAGTCCCGGGTTGATCACCGGCGGTTCCTCGTACGCGCTCGACGGCATGTACTGCAGGTACTCGCGGACCCAGTCGAACGCGGCCTTCTCGTCGGGCGCGATGTGGTGGATGTTGCCCCAGCGCGCCTGGTTGTGGGCGCTGCCCAGATCCTCGGCGGAGATCTCCTCGCCGTTGACCTGCTTGAGCACGTCCGGGCCGGTGACGAACATGTACGACTTGTCCTCGACGGCGACGAGGATGTCGGTGTTGGCCGGCGTGTAGACGGCACCGCCCGCACACTTGCCGAGGATGACCGAGATCTGCGGTGCGAGACCGGAGAGCAGATCGTTGCGTCGGCCCATTTCTGCGTACCAGGCCAGCGAGGTGACGGCGTCCTGGATGCGGGCGCCCGCCGAGTCGTTGATGCCGACCATCGGGCAGCCGATCTTGCCCGCCCACTCCATCAGCGATGCGACCTTGCGGCCGAACATCTCGCCGACGGTGCCGCCGAAGACGGTCTGGTCGTGCGAGAACGCGGCGACGGGGCGTCCGTGGACGAGGCCGTGGCCGGTGACCACACCGTCGCCGTACCCGCTCTCCGCGGCGCCCGGCATCTTGGCGAGCGCGCCGATCTCGACGAACGTCCCGGGGTCGAACAGCATGGCCAGGCGTTCGCGAGGGGAGCAGATCCCCTTCGCCGCACGCTTGGCGACTGCCTTCTCCCCTCCGGGTTCGCGAGCGGCCTCCAGCTTTTGCCGGAGGTCGGCGAGCTTGCCTGCGGTGGTGTCAGTCACGGTCCTTCACTTTCTACGCGACCACGATGTCTCGTGAGGCTACTTCTTACCAAGCCGTCCGAGACGCATGGCCAGATCGGCGCCGATCTTGGCGATGTAGGGCTCGTCGACGATCGACAGGTGGTCGCCACCGATGTGGATGATCTCCAGGTCGTCGACGACCTCGCCCCACCGGCCGTCCTCGTCGATCTCGGCCCACTGCGGTTCGAGCTCGATCGCCCCGGCATGCATCTTGTCCGCGCGGTACAGCACGACCTTGCCGTCGTACGGTTCCGGCGCGATGTTGCTGAGCACGCGGTTCTCGATGAACGAGGTCCGCTGGTGTTCGATGATGCCGCCCGGGATCTTGGTGCCCGACATCGACATCATTTCCATGATGATCGCGAACTGACCCTCGTCGTCGGCCTCGACGAGCCTCTCCATCGGGATCGGCACCTCGGGGTCGAGGTCGTAGTTGCGGATCGCGAAGTCCTTCCACCGTTCCAGGCGGGCGCGCTTGGTCTCGGGGGTCTCGGTCATGTCCTCGCGAGGACGCACGACGTCGATCAGGCCGACGAAGGCGACCTCCTCGCCGGCTTCGCGGAGAACCTGGGCGACGCCGTAGGCGAGGGCACCGCCGAACGACCAGCCCACCAGCACGTACGGCCCGTTCGGCTGCAGTTCGCGCAGACGCGGGATGTACTCGCGGACACGGTCTTCGATCGTTCCCTCGACGCCGCGGTCGAAACCGATGACCGGCTGGTCGTCGGGCAGCCGCTTGAGCAGCGCCTCGTAGGCCGAGGTGTTGCCGCCGGCCGGGTGGAACAGCAGGATCGGGGTCGGGTCGCCCGCAGCGGGGTCGTAGACCTTCTTGCCCTCGGGAACCAGACGCAGGTAGCGCAGGAATCCGTCGGTCGACGCCCCGGCATCGAGGTGCTCGCGAACGTAGTTCGACATCTCCTCGATGGTCTCCGAGTCGAGGATGTCCTCGACGTCGATGTCGCCACCGGTGCGCTCGTTGAGGCGGTCGGTGAGCTGCTGGGCCGTCTCCTCCGACAGGACCGGCAGCTTGTTGAAGATGCCGCCCGCGGACTTCTTGGTCACGACCGCGTAGGTGCCGAAGGTCAGGCGCTCGGCCGCATCACGCGGCGGGACATCCGAACCCGCGGCCTCGGCGACCGCCTTCTGCGAGGTGATGTCGGTGGCCGGCTTGGCGGCCGCGACCGGTTCCGGATCGGTGCCCGGGGAGGTCGCGACGGCGTCCTCCACGTCCACGACATCCCGGGCCACCTCTTGCTTGGGCTCCGGGGACTCCTCGACGGCCGGCACGCCCGGGGTCGCGCCCTGGGCGTTCTGCTCGTCGATGTAGGCGTTGAGCGCTGCCGTGTCGAGTTCGCCTCCGCTGGCGGCGTTCTCGGCGAGATCGTCGAGCTGGTCGCGGTGGGTGACCGCGAACTCGACGAACTTCTGAACGTCGGCCAGGTTCGCCTGGCGCATCGCCTGCAGCTGTAGCTGCGGGATGTCGAACTCGTACTCGACGCGGTTCTTGATCCGCACGGCCATCAGCGAATCCAGGCCCAGCTCGATGAGCGGGATCTCGCGCGGCAGGTCCTCGGGGTCGTAACCCATCGACTCGCCGACGATGATCGCGAGGCGATCGCCCACGGTCTCACCGGATTCCGGATTCCACTTGTTGCCGATGTCGTCGACGATCTCGTCCTCGACGACGACCTTGTCGTCGGCGAACGCCGCGGCACCGGACTCGGGAGCCGCAGCGGGCGCGGACGCCGTCGCGGCGGTCTCGTCGAGGTCGCCGGTCACAGCGGCCTCGAAGAACAGGCGGAAACTCTTGTCCGCCTTGACGTGCAGGCTCACCGACGCGCCACCCGGATGCGGGCTCAACGTGGTGGTGATGGTGCCGGTCGTCGGGACCTCACCGTGCGACACCGCCGCACCCACCGAGGCGTTCTTCAGCACCTGAGCGGCGGCGGCGTGCACCAAAGCGCGCGGGTCGGTGACGGCTGCGGCATTGACCTCCCAGGCGTGACGGCCGTCGGGCAGCGCGACATGCGATCCGGGGACCGAACCGGCCGAGCCGCCCGAGGACAGCTTCGCCTTGAGCCAGAACTCCTTGCGCTCGAAGCGGGTTCGCGGAACGGCCGCATAGCCACCCGCGCCGAACAGCGACGCGACGTCGACCGGGTGGCCGTGCACGTACAGCTTCATCAGCGCGTTGACCAGACCGAAGCTCTCGTCTTCCTTGCGACGCAGCGTCTCGATGAGCTCGGCGTCGTGCAGGCCGGCCGAGAAGGTGACGGCCGCAACGGAGATCAGGACCGCCGGGTTGGGCGAAAGCTCCAGGAAGGTGCGGTGACCGTTCTCCACGGACTTCGAGATGGCCTGGCTGAACCACACACTGTGGCGCAGACCCTTCAGGAAGTAGTCGATGGTGTGGACCGGCTCGTGGCCCGCGCGGTAGAACACCTCGCGGTCGACCGAGCTGTAGAACCCAGTGGTGAGCCGCCGCGGCTCGATGCCGGTGAGCTCGTAGGCGAGTTCGCCGAGGATCGGGTCCATCTGCGAGGTGTGACTCGCCCCCTTGGTCGCCAGCTTGCGGCCGAGTTTGCCCTCGGCCTCGGCCCGCTCGACGATCGCGTCGACCTGCGACTCCGGACCGCCGATGACGGTGTGGGTCGGTGCCGCGTAGACACAGATCTCGAGGTCGGGGTAGTCGACGAGGACGTCGTTGATGTCCTCGGCGCTGTACTCGACCAGCGCCATCAGACGGATGTCGTCGCCCTGCAGCATCGACTCGCCTTCGCCCATCAGCCGCGAACGCTGGCAGATGACGCGGGTCGCGCCCTCCAGCGACAGGCCGCCGCTGATGTAGGAGGCCGACGCCTCGCCCATCGAATGCGGCACCAGCACACCGGGTTCCGCACCGTGGTGGCGCAGCGTGTCGGCGAGCGCGACCTGGATGGTGTAGATGCCGACCTGGCTGGTCTCGATGCCGTAGGTCTGCTCGTCGTCGAGGAACATGTCGGCGATCGAGTAACCCAGCTCGTTCTGGATGTGCGCGTCCACGCGGTCGACGTACTTCGCGAATATCGGGTTCTCGGTGTAGAGCTGCTTGGCCATCTTGCGGTGCTGCGAACCGAAGCCCGACAGCAGCCACACGGCCGACGCCGCATCCGGCGAATCCGAGGAGTACACCAGGGGATTGCCCTTGCCGTCGGCGATCGCCCGGACACCGGTGATGGCGTCGTCATGGGTGCGGGCCATCACGACGGCACGTGAACGGCCGTGGTTGCGGTGCGCGAGCGCGCGGCCGATGTCGGCGAGCGGGGTGGCCCGGCCCTCGTCGGACTCGAGCCACTCGAGCAGGTCGGCGGCGGTCTTGCGGCGGCGCGACGGCAGGAAGCCGGAGATCACCAGCGGGACGACCGAACCCTCGACGGCACACGGCGCGAAACCCTCGGCCGGGTCGGCCGCGGTCTCGGCGAGCGCCGGCTCGACATTCGCGGCCTGCGCGGCCAGAACGGCCCGCTCGGCCTCGGTCAGGTACTCGTCCTCGTCATCGTCGAGATCCGGCTCGCCCGGAAGGGATTCCGTGGCCGGGAGCTCTGCTGCCGAGGCATCGACCGGAACCGTCTCCGGCTTCAGGTCGCTCGGCAGGACCTCGCGGACCACGACGTGCGCGTTGGTGCCGCCGAAGCCGAAGCCGGAGATACCGGCGACGGCGTGACCCGAGTAGCGGGGCCACTCGGTGGCCTCCGGGATCACCTTGAGGTTGGTCGCGTCGAACTGGATGTACGGGTTGGGACCGCTGTAGTTGCGCGACGCCGGGATGATCCCGTTCTTCAGCGCGAGGACGACCTTGGCGATCGCACCCGCACCGGCAGCGGACTCCATGTGTCCATAGTTGGTCTTCACCGAACCGAGCAGCATCGGCTTGTCGGCGGTGCGGCCGCGACCGACGACGCGGCCGAGGGCGTCGGCCTCGATCGGGTCGCCGAGGATGGTGCCGGTGCCGTGGGCCTCGACGTAGTCGACGGTGCGCGGGTCGATCGCCGCGTCGGTGTACGCCGAACGCAGCACCTCGACCTGGGCCTCGGGGTTCGGGGCCGGCAGGCCGTTCGAACGTCCGTCGGAGTTGACGGCCGAGCCGGCGATGACCGCGAGGACCTCGTCGCCGTCGCGGCGGGCGTCGGCCATGCGCTTCAGCACCACGAGACCGCCGCCCTCGGCGCGGATCATGCCGTCGGCGTCGGCGGAGAAGGCCTTGATGTGGCCGTCCTTGGCCTGCGCGCCGATGCGGTCGAAACCGAGGGTCGCGGCGGGCGTGATCAGCATGTTGACGCCGCCGGCGAGGGCGACGTCGGATTCGCCGGTGCGCAGGCTGCGAACCGCCTGGTGAATCGCCACCAGCGACGACGAACACGCGGTGTCGATGGCGATCGACGGTCCGCGGAAGTCGTAGAAGTAGGAGACGCGGTTGGCGACGATGGCCGTCGAGGTACCGGTCAGCGCGTAGGCCGCGGTGTCCTCGGCGCCCTCGCCGAGTCCGAGGGTGGCGAGCAGCTGGTAGTCGTTGGTCGACGTACCGATGAACACACCGACCGGTGCGCCCTTGAGGTCGCTCGGCGGGATGTGGGCGTGCTCGAGCGCTTCCCAGGTGAGTTCCAGGGCGAGCCGCTGCTGCGGGTCGACCATCTCGACCTCGCGCGGGCTCATCTGGAAGAAGTCGGCGTCGAACGAGCGCACGTCGTCGAGGTAGCCGCCCTTGATGTTCGAGGACTCCAGGATCTCGGCGAACCGCGGATCGGAGGTGAACTCGGTCCATCGGCCCTCGGGCAGATCGGAGATGCCGTCGACGCCGCCGACGAGCGCCTCCCACGTCGACTCCGGGGTGGTGCCGGACTTGGGGAAGCGGGTCGACAGGCCGACGATCGCGATGTCGTCGTCCGTGCTGCGCTCACGCCGCCAGAAGGTGTCGGCGGTGTCGTCGAGACCTTCGTCGGGGTCGCCGTCGATGATGCGCTGTGCCAGGGACGAGATCGTCGGGTGGTTGTAGACCACGGTCGCGGTCAGGATGACCCCGGTCTTGTCCTCGACGTCGGCGGCGAGCGCCACCGCGTCGCGCGAGGAGAGTCCGAGTTCTTCCATCGGGCGGTCGACGTCGATCTGGGCGACCGGCACGGCCGTCGCCTGCGACACCCATTCGCGCAGCCAGTCCCGCAGCTCGTCGACGGTGAGGTCACCGGCGGTCTCGCCTGGTGTGGCCTCACCGTTCGACGTCGCGTTGGTCGCGTCGGCGGTTGCTCCGTCTACCGAACCGGGGGTCTCGAGGGACGAGTCGTCGGGCAGATCGGTGCCGCGTGACTCGTCGGTATTCAGTTCAGACATCGCTTCCAGACTACTGCTCTCGTCGGCACCCGAAACCGGGTGCCGGGTGACTGTTGTGGACGCGCTATTCCGCCGCGTCCGGGAACGCCGTCTGCTTGTAGCCGCCGCGCAGGCTGCCGTCGATGTAGGCGGTACGAGTCGCCCGGCGCGCGATCTTGCCCGACGAGGTGCGCGGGATCGAACCGGCGGGAACCAGCAGGACGTCGCGGGCCATGACGCCGTGGCGCTGCGCGACGGCGGCACGCACGGTGTCGGCGACCTCCTGCGGGTCGGCCTTGCGGCCCGGGCCGCGCTCGGCCACGATGACCAGCTGCTCGGAAGCGTCGTCGGGATCGGGGGTCAGACCGCTGCCGGCGAACTCGAAGACCACGGCGGGCAGCTGGTTCGCCGGCACCGAGAAGGCCGCGACGAAGCCCGGACGCAGCGCGGTGCTGGCCTCCTGGGCGCTGTACTCGAGGTCCTGCGGGTAGTGGTTGCGTCCGTCGACGATCACCAGGTCCTTGACGCGACCGGTGATGTAGAGCTCACCGTCGAGCCAGACGCCGTAGTCGCCGGTCCGCATCCACAGGCCGTCGGCCGGGGCGCCCTCGGAGTGGCTGCCCTCCGACAGCGGGGTGACGAGCTTGTTGTGGAAGGTCTCCTCGGTCTCGGCCGGCTTGTTCCAGTAGCCGGCGCCGATGTTGAGGCCGTGCAGCCAGATCTCGCCGACGTGGCCGTCGGGACGCTCGGATGCCGTCTCCGGGTCGACGATGACCGCCCACTGGCTCACCGCGACCTGGCCGCAGGACACCTGCGCGACCGAGTTCGGCGTGCCCTCCTCCACAACGGTCAGCTTGCCCGCGTTCAGGTCGTCGCGGTCGACGTAGATGACCTTGGCCTCGTTCTCACGCTGGGTCGCGGAGACGAAGAGGGTGGCCTCGGCCATGCCGTAGCAGGGCTTGATGGCGGTTTTCGGCAGGCCGTAGGGCGCGAAGGCCTCGTTGAACTTCTTCATCGAGCTGACCGTGACCGGCTCCGAGCCGTTGATCAGGCCGATGACGTTCGACAGGTCGAGTTCCTCGCCCTCCTTCGGCAGACCGCGTGCGGCGGCGTGCTCGAAGGCGAAGTTCGGGGCCGCGGCGTAGGTTTCCGCGCCGTCGGCGGCCGCGGCGAGTTCCTTGATCCAGCGGCCGGGCCGGCGGACGAACGCCTGCGGACTCATGATCGTGATGTACCGGCCGCCGAGCGCCGGAAGGATCACCGTCAGCAGGCCCATGTCGTGGAACATCGGCAGCCAGGTGACGCCGCGGGCGTTGCGGTCGATCTGGATGGTGTCGGAGATCTGCAGGACGTTCGCGGCGACCGCCTGGTAGGTGATCTCCACGCCCGCGGGGACGCGGGTCGAACCGGACGTGTACTGCAGGTAAGCGACGGTGTCCTTGTTGTGGTCCTTGCCCGCGATCGGGGCGACCCAGCTCGAACCCACCGAGTCGGGCACCGCGTCGACGGCGATGACGCGCGGGCGCTCCTTGGCCGGCAGCGGCGCGAAGAAGTCGCGGACCGCCTCGGCGGACTTGGTGGAGGTGAGGATCGCCGTCGGCTTGCAGTCGTCGAGGACGGCGTGCAGTCGATCGGTGTGGCCGGGCTCGTCGGGCGAGAACAGCGGCACCGCGACGTTGCTGGCGTACAGCGCGGAGAAGAAACCGATCACGTACTCGAGCGACTGCGGCGCGAGAATCGCAACACGATCACCGGGCTTGGTCACCTGCTGCAGGCGTGCGGCGACAGCGCGCAGGCGCTTGCCGAACTGCGCCCAGGTCAGGTCCTGGGCTTCGCCGTCGCGCTCGCGGCTGTAGTCGATGAACCGGTAAGCCAGCGTGTCGGCCTGCTCACGCACGTTCTGTTCGACGTAGTCGACAAGCGTCGCTTCCTCGGTGAAGGAGATGTTTCCCGTCTCATCGAGAAAGTCTTCGAGTTCAGTCTTCAGCATTCATTACTCCTGTGGCCCCCTCGTGGACTCCCCCACGCGAGTGCAGTTCCCGGTGACGTCCTTCGGCGACAACACCCGGCGCTTCTGCCATCCACGTCCTGTGCCGACCGCGGGATACGGTAGCGCACGTCCAGTTACACAACGAAAAACTTGTGATCGTCAAGTTCAGCTTCGAAAGAGCGTACGTCGGTTCATCGACGTACACCCTCGGGTCAACACCCACCACCTCGTCGTTCACACGCGAGACAGACGGTCATCCTACTCCCCCTTCAACTGGGCCAGAACGGGCGCAAAGGCGTCCATCTGGGTCGGGAAGACCCCGACGTAGGACATGGTCGTCCGGCGACGGACCTCGCGGATCTGATCCGCGATCTCCTCGAAACTGCCGATCGCGATGTACGGCGAGGACAACACGTCGTCGACGGTGAACTCGGTGTCGTGCGCGATGTTCGGCGGGTAGCCCTGCTCGAGGGCCTTCAGCGCCATCTCGGCGGTTGCCACGCGATCGTCGGTGATCACGATGACGGCGATGGTCCAGTTCAGCTCGATGTCGTCGAACCGGTCACCCGCGGCCTGGCGGATGCGGTCGACACGTTCGGCCGTCTTCTCGATGGTCATGTCCGACAGCTTCATCTTGCCGTCGGGCGTGGTGCCCGGGGCGACGGAGATGATGTCGGCGTGCTTGGCGGCGAGCGCCAGCATCTTCGGTCCGCCACCGCCGACCGCGATCGGCGGTCGCGGTCCCTGGCGGGGTCGCGGGCTGCCCTCGAGGCCGTTGATCTTGTAGAACTCTCCGTCGAAGTCGACGGTCTCGCCGCGCATGAGTCCGTCGAGGATGGTCAGCGCCTCGTCGAGACGGCGGATACGGACGCCCGGGGACTCGAACTCGATCCCCGCCTTGTCGAACTCTTCCTTCATCCAGCCTGCGCCGATGCCGAGCTCGAGTCGCCCCTTGCTCAGCACGTCGATCGTGGTGGCCTCCTTGGCCAGGAGAGCCGGGTGGCGCCAGCCGTTGGCCAGCACCGACGTCGCGAGGCGGATCGTGCTGGTGGCCTGGGTCAGCGCACCGAGCGCGGCCAGCGGACCGACCTGGTTGCCCAGGTGATCGGGCACCGCGAAGGTGTCGTAGCCGTATTCCTCGGCGGTCTGGGCCAGCTTGACGAACTTGCGGGCACCACCCTCGTCCTTGTTGCCCTCACCACCCGCGCCGAAGCGGAACTTGCGCAGACCGGAGGAGCTGCCACCCGCATCATTGGGGGGTTGCGTCATCGCTGTCCTCTCCTCGTGTCCGGCCGTCGGGGACGCCGTGCGGCATCCCGTGTGTTCGTTCGCCCGGGTGAACCCCGGGCCAGCCCAACACGTTAATGCAGCGTGACGGCCCCGCAAAACGAATCGGTGGTGTTGGCGACAGGGTTACCGCAAGTTGACCGACCGCGGGACGCCGACGGGTCAGCTGTGCTTCGGACGCGGGGCCTCGTCGATGAGGCGCTCGGCCCACGAGTACATCCACTGCGTCGCGGTCTGCCCGTCTTTCTCCCAGTACCGCGGCGTGCCGTACATCGCGTGGATCGGGTTGCTCGCCGCATTGGCCAACTTCGACACGGCGGCGAGCGGATTGACGACCGTCGGCGAATCGCAGATGAGATCGCCTGGCGCACAGATGGACTGCACGCGGTCCTCGAGGTCACCGAATCCACCGTTGCGCGGGCCGGTCATGGTGATGCCGGGGACGATCTTGCCCATGCCGCCCAGCGCGATCTCGGCACCGACGCCGTCGGGGCTGGGGTCCACGTCGTTCTGCTTGCCGGGCTGGCGTCGTCCGTCGGCGATGAGCCCGACCCCGAGAACGAGATCCTGGTCACCGTCGGCGAGCACGCCCCGGCCGTTGCCGATGTTGCTGGCGAGATCGCCCGCGATCACCGCCCCCTGGCTGAAGCCCATGAGCACGTAGCCGGTGAGCGGGCAGCGCTTGTTGGTGTTGATGATCTTTCCGGCCGCGCGTTTGTACCCCTGCGTGCGCGAGACGTTGTAGTCGGCCTGCCGGTCGGCGAGGTTCGTCGGATTCCGGAACTGAGCGGTGTAGGGCACCGTGTAGATCTCGGTCCGCGACGAGTCGAACTGCTTGCCCAGTGCGCTCGAGACACGCAACATCAACGAGTTCGGGTTGGCCGTGGGCGTATACGGATCGTCGGTCGCACTCGACTCCCAGGTGCCGGGGATCACCACGGTGAGCACGTCGGGACAATCCGCGGGTTGCGCCTCAGGCCGCTCCTTCGACGGCGTCGACGGCACCCCGGGCCCGATCGGCGGGGTCGGCCCGGGCCTCAGCCACACCAGGATGAGCAGCACGATGAGGACGATCGCGATGATCGCGAGCGCGAGGAGGAACAGGGAGAACTTCCCCAGCCGCCGGGCGGGGCTCTTCCGAGCGCGGCCCGCGGCACGTCTGGCCATCACGTCAGCAGTAGTGCCGTTCTGCCGCGCGGATCACCTTGTCGGCCTTGGTGTTCGCCTCTTCGACGGTCTTGGTGCCCGGTCCGACCGACGCGGTGACGAAGGCCTTCACCATGCCCGGGTCGGTGCCCTTCTGCTTGGCGCCGCACACGTACTTCGCCATGGTGAGCGAGACGGAGTTGTCGCTGTCGCCCATGAAGGTGACGTTGTCCGCCTTCAGCGCCGCGAGGTAGGCCTTGGCCTTGGCGTCGAGCGGAGCGCCGCTGGGGCCCGGGAAGTTGTCCGGGACCCTGGTGCTCGGGTTCGGCTCGGTCTCGGGCAGTTTCGAGGTATTGCCCGACGGCGCGGCCGAGACCTCGGTGGTCGGCTCGGCCGACGCCGAACCCGACGCGGGTGTGGACGATCCCGCGGCCGAGTACAGCGACGTGGTGGTGACCGGGTTGTTGGTGATCGGTGCACTGGCCGTCGAGTCGTCGGAGCACGCCGAGACCGAACCGAGCGCGAGTGCGAGCCCCGCCAAGGGCAACACCAGCCGAGCACACTTCGTTGTCATCGCCACTTCCTGTCGAACCTCTATCCCGCCGGACGCGGCACAGCCGGACACTGCACCGCACGCTCCGTCAGGCTACCGTCCCCACGCACCTCGACGATCCCGCCCACCGGCGCGACCTGCACGAACGCCTCGATTCCTCAGCGAAGTCTCAGCGCCCGCACACGTGCGGTCGAGGTTGGGCAGTCACTTCAGAACCTTGGTGCCGTCCTTGGCCGTCCAGGTGATGCGGCCGTGTTCGAAGTAGTTGACCCGGCCCTTGCCGTCGCGGGTCGGCTCCTCGTTGCTCAGCGGCTTGCCGAGACGCCCGCCCGGACCGCCGGCGGCCACGTAGGCACCGCCGATGGCACCGGTCACGATCTTCGGGCCCTTCGGGCCGGTGAAGATGCGGCCGTTGGCGAAGTCCTGGGCCTTGCCACCGGGGACGCCGTACGACGGGGTCAGGCAACCGCCCAGATCGCCCTTGTTGGCGTCCCAGAGCTTGCGGAAGGCGCCGTCGACACGGCAGGCCACCGCGTCGCGCGAGAGACCGAGTGCGGCCGCGGCCTGCGGCCACGCCTGCATCATCTCGAACTCCCAGTACGGCCAGGTGTGCGTGCCGGACGGACGGTAGACCGCCTGTCCCGGAATCCCCTTGCGGTTCAACTGAACCGCGAACTGCTGGGACGTGACGCGGCTGAGCATCTCCAGACCCACGCCGGAGTAGTTCGTCGCGAGCAGCGGGATGTCGGACGGCTTGTCGTGCGCGCCGACCATGCCGTTGCCGGAGGAGATGTAGAGACTCGTGCCCTGCAGCTTGTCGGCCAGGACGTACGGATCGTGTTCCTTCCAGGCCGGGTCGGAGGGCGGGCCGAACATCTTCATCGAGTCGTAGCCGCCGCCGTCACGGACGGCGAACTGGATGGCCTGCGGCATACCGAAGGAGCTGAACTGCAGGATGCCGGAGAACGACGCAGCGAACTTGTAGAAGCCGGGGTTGCGCGCGGCCAGCATCATCGCGGCCGAACCACCCATCGACAGACCCTCGATGCCACGGACGTCCGTCGAACGCCAGTCGTTCTCGAGGATGGGCGGCAGTTCCCGCATGAGGAACGTCTCCCACTTGTAGTTCTTGCCGCGGTCGGGTTCCTTCCAGTCGGTGTAGAAGCTCGACTCGCCACCGATCGGCAGGATGACGTTGACGTTCTTGTCCTTGTAGAAGTCGACGATCTTGGTGTTGAGAACCCAACCGCTCTGATCGTCCTGCGCACGCAGGCCGTCGAGCATCGTCAGCTGCGGGAACTTCTCCTTGGGCTTGGCGTGCCAGTCGCGCGCCAGGAGGATCTGCACCTGGATGTTGGTGTTCATCGACGGCGAGTACACCCAGAGGGCGACCCGGCGATCGGTGTACCAGTACGTGTTGGTCACCTTGCCCGGCGGAACCGGGGCCGGTGCGGCTGCCGGCGCCGCCGATGACGGGGGCGCAGCCGGAGATGCCGGTGCCGGGGACGCCGGTGCCGGGGCAGCCGGCGAGGCCGGGGCAGGTGCCGGCGCGGGTTCGGCGCCCGCAAGGCCCTGACCCACGACAAGTGTCATCACGGCCATCATCGCCACCACGGCGGCCATCACCGTTCGCCAGGCCACTCGGGCACCGAACGGTCGTGTACCACTGTTTCGCCGCATCACTCTCCAGAACTCCTTCGACCCAGTACAACGGCGTCCGCACGTCCTGACCGATTCCCCGTCAGTCACAACTGCATCATCATTACCAAACGCCTCAGGAGTTTCTTACACGGAATCCGGCCCCGGTGTCCGAACGCCACGCTGTGACTCGTGGGATTTGTGTGACAGTTGATACCAAGAGGGGCCGGTGGCAGTTCGTCCCGGGAACACGACGACGCCCCGCCCGGGAATCCCGGACGGGGCGCCGTGAAGGCCGTGTCAGGCCGGTCTGTTGCCGATCAGCGGAAGAATCCGCGGTTCTTGGCGTTCCAGACCATGTCCTGCCAGTAGCCCCAAGCGTGCGTGCCATTGGCGTAGTACGTCATGAGCGGCACGCCCTGGACGAACGCGGCTGCCTCGAAGGCCTTCGACTGCGTGAACGCCAGCAGCTCCAGCGTCGAACCCTTGAACAGGTCGTCGAAGACGTTGGGCAGTGCGTTGTACCGGCCGAAGAGACCGTTGCCCGAGCCCACGAAGAGCTTCATGCCGCGCATGTTGCCGATGTTCCAGAAGGGATCGTTCTGGAACCAGCGGATGCTCCACGGCGGGCCCCACATGGCGTCGATGTTCCACGGCTTGGGATCGACGTCGAACATCGCCAGGCGCAGTGCGGTGCGCATACCCGGAGCGCTGAGGAAGTTGTAGCCCGACAGCGAGCCGGCACGGTCGAAGTGCTGGCGGTTCTGCGCGCCGATGACGAGGGCCGCGTTACCGCCCATCGACAGGCCCATGATCGCGTAGCGGTTCGACGGCCCGACGCGGAAACCGCGCTTGTCGAGGGCGCCGACCAGCGACCTGGTGATGGCGCAGTTCCAGCGGTACCGGTACTTCTGGCCGTTGAAGTTACTGGGTGCATCCCAGTCGGTGTAGAAGCTGGCCGGTCCACCGATGGGCTCGACGACGTTGACGCCGGATTTCACCATCTCCTGGACGTTGGTGTTGATCTCCCAGCCGCTGTAGTCGTACTGGGCGCGCATGCCGTCGAGCAGGATGACGGTCTTGTAGTTGCCCGGTCGCTTCCAGGCGCGGACCTTCACATCGGGCATTCCGCAGCCGTTGATGAAGAATTCCTGCTTGCCGACCTGCGTTCCGCCGATACGGGCGGTGGCCTGTCCGGCGACCACGCCGGTGAGACCCACAACTGTCAGCACGGCTACGAGTGCGGCGACCAGCCGGTTACCCGTCCGGCCGCGCGCAGGCTTGTTCGCCTGAGTGGCAGCTTCACGCATGTACAGAATCTCCCTCTTCGGCCGATCGGATCGGGGAGGTCTCGCCTCCCGCAGAACCCGACCGGTTCTTGTGCGTCTCACATCTCTCGTCGCCCGGCGCTGTGCGCGGCGCGACGATGGTTCCGAGCCGATCTCGCATGCGATTCGCCGTCGGCGAGCCTATTCGATGCCCCCGAGCGTGACAAACCTTGTGATAGCGATCACAACCCCCGCCACCGAGCGTGCCCCGGCACTTGCCACGACACCTCGGTCACGACCGGATTATCGACCTCTGACGCCGGGACGTTACCGATCCGAGATGTTCCGGGGCAAGTCCTCAGGGCAGAGTACGGGTTTTCTGCGGGTTTGTTTGGGTTCGTATGTGAGAGTCGCGCGCACCCGCGTGACCCTCGGATGTCCGACTAGTCCGGATTCACGGGCGGCGGCATCTCGAGTCCGCACCGGGCGATCTCGTACTCCGGTTCCCGCTGGATCCGATAGCTGTTGAACGTGAACGCCTGCTTCAGGTTGTGCTTGAAGCGGGTGAACGACCACGGTCCCTCGAAGGAGGCGAACCGGTCCTTCGTCTCGGGGCATTGCAGGGCCACCTGCGCCTGGCGGACGAGGTCCTCGTCGAGGTACCCCGGCAGGACCGGCTTGCGCGGGTAGGCCCCGGCCTCGGCGACGACCCATTCGCTGGGCAGGATCTTGTCGTGCCCGATACGGCCGTCCTCGAGCCGCTCGGTGTGAGCGGCGAGCGGGTACGCCAGACCCATCTGGTCGATGACGCGCACGTCGAGAGGCGCGTTCATGCTCGTCATGCCGAGATTGAGGAAGTAGACCGTCACCTTGCGCTCGGCCCCACGGGGCATCACCGCGGGCAGCTGCGCGACGTACCACTCGTCGTAGTTGAACGACGGCAGGATGACGCCGCCGTCCTCGCGATACTTGTCGATCTTCTCGACCATCGCGCTCATGCGCGGGTAGGCGAGGTAGTCCTCGGCGGTCACCGGGTTCTCGTTGCCCATGTTCGTCACGTAGAAGCGACGCTCGTCGACGATGCCGCTGCGTCCGATGTCGATGCCGGCATTGGGAAGCACGTTCGCGTGGGTGCTGATCCCCCAGACCAGGACGGTGATCCACAGTCCGGCCATGGCGACCGCACCGGCCAGTCCGACGCGGGTCCGGCGACGTTCGGCCGGGGACACCTCGACGGGTTCCGGATCGTCGTCGATGACGGACTTCTCCACGGCACGACGCCGGCCGAAGGCGGCACCGAGGTGCGCGGGGACCGTCAGCGGCACGACCATGAGCGGCAGCAGCGTCACGAACAGCGGCACGAGCAGCACGCGGCCGTGCATGAAGTCGCCGCCCTGGCGGATCCAGTAGACGATCAGGACGAGACCGGCGACGGCGACCACGGTCACCACGGCGGTCGACGACTGGAGCCGGGCCGACAGCGCGGCCGGCCGGGAGCGGTCGGTATCGGCCGTGCTCGCACCGGCATCCGCGCGTAGACGTGCGCCGACGATGAGGATCACACCGGCGACGACGGCCAGCACGACCGGCAGCACCAGAATGTACGGACCGAACAGGTTGGTCAGATAGGCGAAACCCTGCTCCCACTTGGCACCGCTGGCGTCCTTGGCGACCGCCGGGTTGGGGACCAGGAGGGCGTAGTAGCCCATCCGGAAGATCTGGTAACCCACCGGCAGGGCACCGGCGACGACGGCCACGCCGAGGCGCATCTTCCAGCCGAGCGGCGCGAAGAAGACCAGCACCAGCACCAGTCCGCCGAACACGGTGAGCTCGGGCCGGATCAATGGTGCGAGACCCGCGGTGAACGCGAGCGCGAGCGTCGCCGCCGAGGCCTTGCGCGTGGACTGAGGACCGCGTCGAGCCCAGGCGACGAGCTGACACCACAGGACGGCGGCCCAGAAGATACAGAGGCCGTTCTCCAGTCCGCTCGTCGCGAAGTCGCGGGCCGGGGGGATGGCGATGTAGATGATGGCGCCGAACGGGAGCAGCAGCGTCCAGCCGTCACCGGTGATGCCGCCCAGGCGGTTGCCGTAGAGACGTGCGCTGCCGTACATGGCGATCGGGATCGCGGCGACCGAGCACACCAGGGCCACCCAGAGGGCGACGTACTCGAGCTGGCCGTCGGTGACCCACGCCCAGAACCACAGCAGGTAGGTCCAGGCGGTCGAGGTGTTGGCCTCGACGCGTTCGCCCGCGTTGAACACCGGTCCGTTGCCCGCGAAGAGGTTCCGCAGCGTGCGCAGCACGATCAGACCGTCGTCGGCGATCCACCGCCGCTGCCAGGCCCCGATCGCGAAGAACGTGCTGACGGCGACTGCGCCGATCAGGAAACTGACCGCGGCGAGACGTCGGCGCGCCTTGTCGATGACGGGCGTGCCAGACGCCCGGGTGCCTTCTACCTCGGGTTCGTCGACGGAATCGATACCGACACCGTCGGTGGACTGCAGACCGTCAATTGACTGCATAGACCGCGACACCCACGCATACTAACCAGGCCACGGCCAGCAGCTGCAGTACACGGTCGCCGAGGGCGATCTCCTCGGGTTCGCCCGCCGCACCGCCGTCGACGTCGACCGCATAGCGAAGGATCGCGACCGTGAACGGCACCATCGAGATCGCGTACGCGACGTTGGTGTCATGGTCGGAGCCCTTGTCGAAGGCCCAGAGTCCGTAGAAGACGACGACGCCCGTGGCCGACAGCGTCCACACGAAACGCAGGTAGGTGGTCGTGTAGTACTCGAGCGCCTTGCGGATCTTGGCGCCGGTGCGCTCGGCGAGCTGCAGCTCGGCGTACCGCTTGCCGGCCGCCATGAACAGCGAGCCGAAGGCCATGACGAGCAGGAACCACTGCGACAGCACGATCTCGGCGGCGACACCGCCGGCGATCGCGCGCAGCAGGAATCCCGACGACACGATGCAGATGTCGATGACGGCCTGGTTCTTGAGGCCGAAGCAGTAACCGAGCTGGATGACCAGGTAGATCGCGATGACCACCGCGGTCTGCCAGTTCGCCAGGAAGGAGATGCCGATCGACGCGGCCAGCAGCACCGCTGCGAGGCCGTAGGCCAGCGGCACCGGGACCACGCCGGCGGCGATCGGACGGAACCGCTTGGTCGGGTGATTACGGTCGGACTCGACGTCCATCGCGTCGTTGACCAGGTAGATGCTCGACGCGGCGAGGCAGAACGCGACGAAGGCGATGCCCGCGGAGGCCAGCACCGAGGCGTCGGTGATGTTGCCCGCGGCCAGCGGCGCGGCGAGCACCAGGACGTTCTTCACCCATTGCCGCGGGCGGATCGCCTTGATCAGCCCGGCGGTCAGGTTCTTCGGGGGCCCGGCGACCTTCCCGTGCTCGATCGGCTCCTCGCTCATGCACTCTCCCTGTGTCGTGTCACCCGTGCGATGACGGGGGACGCGGCGAGTCGCAGCGGCCCGCCGGGCACCGCGGCCGTGAGGCCGAGCCGGGTCAGGACGCGCGCCGCGCGACGGGCACGTCCTGAAGCCGGAGCATTCCGGGTGGGTTCGAGCAGCACCTTATCGCCCGCGATGACCGCCGCTGCGCTCGCGGCACCGATCGCGGCACCCGCGGTGACGTCTGTCGGATAGTGAACGCCGAGTACGAGACGCGACAGGAGCATCGGCGGCACCAACGCGGCGGGCAGCACCCTGGCGTCCCAGCCGGCCGCCCGCCCGATGAGGATCGCCGCTGCCGTGGTCGAGGTGGCGTGCGACGACGGGAAGCTCAGCTTGCTCGGCGTGGACACCCCGATGTCGATGGCCGGGTGGGCCGGCCGGGGCCGGCGCACGATGCGCTTGATGATCACCGAGGCCGCGTGTGCGCCGAAGGCACCCACACCGGCTTCGATCCACAACTGCTGCGATCGCACATCGCCACGGGCACGCGCCAGCGTCCAGCCGGCGCCCGAGATCGCCAGCCAGCCCAGGGCGTGCTCGCCGAAGTGCGACAGACCGCGCGCCGCCGACCGCACACCCGGGCGGGAACCGATGCCCGTCTGGATGGCGACGAGGACCTTCTCCTCACCCGCGAGGGGCCTGGGGGCGTCGTCGGCCGGGAGCTTTGTCGACTCCTCAGCCTGCACGTCGGGACTACTCGATTCCGAAGACACCCGCCCAGCTCTCCTTACTGGTCAACTCACGATGTGCGGCGCGGTACTGCTGCTTCATGTCGCCGAACTTGTCCTGAAGTTCTTTGATCAGAGCGAAATGCTCACGCGCGAGCGCGATCATCTTCTCGCGATCACGCTGCCGGTACACCACTCCCCGACCGTCGGCCGTGGTGACGGTGACACCGTCGACGCGGCCGAGGGAGAACCAGCGCGCCTCGATCGGCGGGTAGTTCGCCTGCGGGACCTCGTGATGCCGCGGGTCGGCGGGGCGCGCGTTGTTGACGACGGCAGCGGCCAGCGCCTTGACCTTGCTGATCGGGTTCAGCGGGATCGAGGTACCCAGATGCGTTGCCTCACCGGAGGTTCGGGGCAGCTCGGTGGCCGACGGCAGCACGACGGCGTCCGGGAACTCCTTGCGCATCGCCGCGACCTTGGGCAGCGCGGTCGGCAGCAGGCTGCGGATGTGCTCGGGCCCGGCGAGGAAGTCGCGGATCGCCTCGTTCTGGATGGCGACCGTCGAATACTCGAGGCACAGAAGGTGTTTCGCGGTCGCCTTGGTCATCGAGCGGATGATGCCCTTGATCGGACCGTCATGGTGGATGGACGCGACGACGAGCCGGTTGCGCAGGTGGAAGTACGCCTGCCAGTCGATGGCGTCGTCCTTGTCGCTCCACGCCATGTGCCAGATCGCGATGCCCGGGATGGTGGCCGTCGGGTACCCGGCCTTGGCCGCACGCAGCGCGAATTCCCAGTCGTCCCACTTGATGAACAGCGGCATCGGCAGGCCGATGGTCTCGGCGCATTCGCGGGGGATCATGCACATCCACCAGCCGTTGCCCTCGACATCGATCCGGCGGTGCAGGTTCTTCGAGTTCTCACGATCCCGCAGCGGGTATTCGGAGAAGTTGTGGTCGTATTCGACGAACGGCGCAGCGGTCCACATGAAGGTGTCGCGGCGGATGACCTCGCCCATGCAGTGCAGGTGACTGCGGTCCTGCAGGTTGAGCATCTGCCCGCCGACGAGCATGGGGGACTTGGCGAATCGCGACATGGCGAGCGCGCGCAGGATCGAGTCGGGCTCGATGGCGATGTCGTCGTCCATGTAGAGGATGTACGGCGAATCGGTGAGTCGCAGCGCCTCGTACATGATGCGCGCGTAGCCGCCCGAGCCGCCGAGGTTGCCCTGGTCGAAGATGCGGAGCCGGTCCCCGAGAGCCGCGGCGGCCTCGGCGTACCCCGGCTCGTCGACGACCTTCTTGGTGCCCTGGTCGGGCATCATGACCGCGTCGATGACCTCGTCGACCATCGGGTCGGAGGTCAACGCGGCCAACGCGTTCACCGCGTCGGTGGGCCGGTTGAAGGTCGGGATGCCGACGGTGACGCGCTTGGTGTCGGCGTCGGAGGTCGGCGCGTCGATCGGCGAATACCAACCGGCGGAGACGATCTCGGTGTCGGTGTCAGTGGTGATGTCGAACCAGATCCAGCCACCGTCCTCGAACGGGCCGAGGTCGAGTTCGAATTCGACCACACCGCGGCCATGTTCGTCGGTGGCGATCAGGTCGCCGCCGATGCCGATGCGCGAGCCGTCGATCTTGGAGCGATACAGGTCGACTCGAGCGGTGCCGACCACCTCGATGCGCAGCACGACCGAGTCCAGGATGCTCCAGCGGCGCCAGTAGGCGGCCGCGAAGCCGTTGAAGTAGGTCTCGAAGCTGACCTCCGATTCGCCGCCGAGCAGCACCGAGGTCCGGCTCGGCGCATGCGCCCGCCGGTTGTTGGAGTCCGACTCGAGCAGGTACAGCGACCGCACGTCGAGCGGCTCACCCGCGCGCGGGAAGATGACGCGCTGCAGAAGGGATTTCGCCTTCGACGGCCCGATGCCCGCATCGGGGATCTCGGCCTGGTTCACGGGGGTCACCGTCATCTATTCGGCTCCTGCGGGGTCGGACACCAGCGGCGCACCGTCACGCAGATGCGGCGCCAGGGTGTTGTCGAACATGGTGAGCGCGCTGGCGATCGCCATGTGCATGTCGAGGTACTGGTAGGTGCCGAGACGACCACCGAACAACACGTTCGCACTGGCGGTCTCGGTCCGGGCGAGTTCACGGTAGGCCGAGAGCTTGGCCCGGTCGTCGGCGGTGTTGATCGGGTAGTACGGCTCGTCGTCGTCGTTGGCGAAGCGGCTGAACTCGCGCATGATGACGGTCTTGTCCGCGGGGTAGGAGTCCCGCTCCGGATGGAAGTGACGGAACTCGTGAATCCGCGTGTACGGCACGTCGGCGTCGTTGTAGTTCATCACCGGGGTGCCCTGGAAATCGCCGGTGTCGAGTACCTCGGTCTCGAAATCGAGTGTGCGCCAGCCGAGTCGGCCGGCCGAGTACTCGAAGTAGCGGTCCAGCGGGCCGGTGTAGACGACCGGTGCGTCCGGGTTCTGCTCCCGCAGCTCGTCGCGGACGGCGAACCAGTCGGTCGACAGGCGGACCTCGATGCGCTCGTCGGCGGCCATGTTCTCCAGCCAGGCGGTGTAACCGTCGACCGGCAAGCCCTCGTACTTGTCGTTGAAGTACCGGTTGTCGAAGGTGTACCGGACCGGGAGCCGGGTGATGTTGCCCGCGGGCAGCTCGGTGGGATCGGTCTGCCACTGCTTGGCGGTGTAGTGCTTGATGAACGCCTCGTAGAGCGGCCGCCCGATGAGGCTGATCGCCTTCTCTTCGAGGTTCTTGGCATCGGCGGTGTCGATCTCGCCGGCCTGCTCGGCGATCAGCTTGCGCGCCTCGTCGGGCGAGAAATAGCGACCGAAGAACTGGCTGATGAGGCCGAGACCCATCGGGAACTGGTAGGCCTGCCCGTTGTGCAGCGCGAAGACGCGGTGCTGGTAGTTCGTGAAGTCGGTGAACTGGTTCACGTACTCCCACACCCGGTCGTTGGAGGTGTGGAACAGGTGGGCGCCGTACTTGTGGACCTCGATACCGGTCGTCGGCTCGGCCTCGGAGTAGGCGTTGCCACCGAGATGGTTGCGCCGTTCGATCACGAGGACCCGCTTGCCCAGCTGGGTGGCCGCCCGCTCGGCGACGGTGAGACCGAAGAATCCGGAGCCGACGACGATCAGGTCAAAGCTGCTAGTGGTTGCCACGGGTCCTCAGGGTAACGGACCCTTCCTGATGATTCTCCGAGCCACGGTGGTCGCCGGGTAATGTTCGATCGTCGGTCTGCAGCCATCGGGCCGGTTCCTCTGCTTCTCGAGTAGTTCGGGGCACCGTGACGTCATCGCCTGAGTTGTCGGCACCCGTGGCTGCAATGCCACCTCCCGCGGTGGCGTCCGCCATCACGGACATCGTGGTCGTCGTGCCCGCCCACAACGAGCAGGTCCTACTCCCCTCCTGTCTCGCCGCACTCGACGCCGCGGTCGCGGGACTTCGGCAATCGGTGCAGGTGATCGTGGTGCTCGACTCCTGCGACGACGACTCCGCCGGTGCGGTACCCGACCACGTGACGACACTGCACGTGACCGCCAGGTGTGTCGGTGCCGCGCGGCGGGCGGGCTTCGCCGCGGCATCACCGACACCGGCCGACACCACCTGGTTCGCGACGACCGATGCCGACTCGGCGGTGCCGCCCGACTGGCTGCTCACCCACGTGGAGGCGGCGGACTCCGGTGCGGACGCTTTCGTGGGGATAGTCACTCCGGACGGCTTCGACGGATGGCCGCGGGGAATCGGGTCGATGTTCGACGCCCGCTACGACGCCCGACCCGGTCACCGTCACGTGCACGGGGCAAATCTGGGCATACGAGCGACCGCGTATGCCGCAGCGGGCGGATTCCGGGAGCTCGACGCGCACGAGGACGTCGACCTCGTCCGGCGGCTCGAGGATTCCGCCGTGCCGATCGTGTGGGGCGCCGATGCCCCGGTTCGTACGTCGACGCGACGGATCGGCCGGACCGTCGATGGTTTCGCCTCTTATCTTCGTGAACTCACCGATCAAGCTCCCGAGGCGTCCCGATGAGCACCGAAGCCGCCCGCGGGATCGTCGACTCCGCCGGGTTCGGCCTGCCGCGGCCCGGCACCGGTACGACGCTCGGGCGCTTCGCTGCGCTCACCCGCCTCTGCTCCGACGACATCAGCACCGGGCGGCTCGTCGAGGCGCACGCCGACGCCGACGCCATTCTCGGCGAGATCGTCGGCGGCGGGGTCCGTCCGGGCGAGTTCTGGGGTGTCTGGGCTGCTCAGCCGCCTGGGACGGGGGTCGACGCCCGGTCGGTCGCGGACGGATTCGAGCTCGTCGGCGTCAAGGAGTGGTGCTCGGGCGCGGGGGCGTGCACCCATGCGCTCGTCACGGCCGCGACGGCCGACGGCAATCGCCTGTTCGCAGTCGACCTGCGGCACCCCGGCGTGTCCACCGACTTCTCGTCCTGGCACGCCGCCGGCATGCGCGCCACCGACACCGGGACCGTCACCTTCGACTCGGTGCCCGCTACGGCAGTCGGTCGGGTCGGGGCGTATCTCGCCCGTCCCGGCTTCTGGCACGGCGGGATGGGAGTCGCGGCGTGCTGGTTCGGCGGAGCTCGGCGCGTCGCCCGACCGCTGTACCGCGCGGTGAGCCGTTCCGACGACCCTCTCCTGCGGATGCACGCGGGTGCGGTGGATGCACAGCTCGCGACCGGGTGGGCCGCGATCGAAGCCGCTGCCCGGCACATCGACGCCGATCCCACCGCTCCGTCGCAGCGCGAGGCATTCGCCCTGCGGTGGTCGATCGAACAGATCGCCACCGCCGTCATCGACCGGGTCGGTCGTGCGCTCGGCCCCGGGCCGCTGGTCGCCGATCCCGATCACGCACAGGCGGTCGCCGACCTCACCGTCTACATCCGGCAGTCACACGCCGACGCCGACCTCGCGGTTCTCGGGTCACTCGTCGACGAGAACATCCCGGGCCCCCTCGCGGATTCGTCGGAGGAGGATTCATGACCTCGGATGCCGGCAGCATGTCGGAACGTTTCGCCGCGACCCCGGTGGCAGAGACGGGAACCCCGGAGGCGGAGTGGCAACGCTGGTTCGCCACCCGGGGGCGGTGGCCGGGCGTCGACCTGTCGGTGGAGCGTCTCGTCGTGCTGTCCGCGCATCCCGACGACGAGGTGCTCGGGGTCGGGGCACTGATCTCCGCAGCCGCGCGCCGCGGGATCGAGGTGGTGACGGTGTGCCTGTCCGACGGAGCGGCGTCGCACCCGGGCTCGCCGACACTCACACCGGAACAGCTCGCCGGTCGACGGCGCACCGAACTCGATTCGGCGACAGCACTATTGGGCCTATCCCCATCGCGATGGTGCGGCCTCCCCGACGGCACCCTCGCCGAACACGAGGAGGAGGTCGAGGCGATCGTGTCCCGGGTGCTCGCCGAGAAACCGGACGTCGCCACCGGCCTGCTGGCCGTGTGGGCGCACGACGGCCACCCCGACCACGAGACGGTGGGCCGCTGCGCCCGACGGGTCGGCGACCGGTTCGGTGTGCCGTTGTGGATGTACCCGATCTGGATGTGGCACTGGGCAACTCCCGACGACCCGGCCGTCCCGTGGCATCGGGTGCAGACCTTCGACCTCGACGACGAGGCACTCGAGCGCAAACGTGCGGCGGTCGAGGCCTTCGTCACCCAGGTCGATGCACTGTCGGACGCACCCGAGGACGCCGTCGTCCTCGGTCCGCACATCCTGGCCAGATTGCTCCGCCATCGGGAGTTCGTGTTCGTATGAGACTGCCGGACAGCTACTTTCACGACATGTACGCGGGGAACGACGATCCGTGGGGATTCACCTCGCGGTGGTACGAACAGCGCAAGTACGCACTCACGCTCGCCGCACTGACCAAGCCGCGTTACCGATCGGCCTTCGAACCCGGATGCTCGATCGGTGTGCTCAGCGGGGGGCTGGCCACGCGGTGCGATCGGCTGATGTGCACGGACGTGAGCCCGCGCGCCGTCGACCTCGCCCGCCAGCGGCTCACCGGGCACCCGCACGTCGATGTCCGGGTCGGCGACATCGTGGCCGACTGGCCGTCGAAGCGCTTCGACCTCATCGTTCTCAGCGAGGTGCTGTACTACCTGGACAGGACCGCCCTCGCCGAACTGATCGCCCGGTTACCCGCGGCCCTCGCTCCGGGTGGGGAGGTCGTCGCCGTCCACTGGCGCTGGCCCGTCGACGAATATCCCCAGTCGGGTGACGACGTCCACGCCGCTCTGGCCGAGTCTCCGATGGTGGCCTCGACGTCGTACTCCGACACCGATTTCCGACTCGATGTTCTCCATTTGTCACCTGAACGGTCGGTTGCGCAACGAGAGGGACTCGTCAGTTCCTAGGGGTTATACGATCCGGCATAATAGATCCTCGACAAACGAGTGTTTCGTTTCCTGCGCTCAGCTGTCGGTCCGGCTGAGACGCGTGGAACGCGGTCTCTCGAGGAGGCAGGAGTGACCGAGGTGACGGATTTCTCGGCGCAGATGACGCGCATCGCCGGCGAGATGCGCAAACAGAGCGACGACACCGAGACTGCGGTGCGGGCGATGACCAAGTATGCGGTCGACGCCATCCCGGGCGCGGAGTACGCATCGGTGACCCTCGTGACCAACGGCGTCGTCGAGACCCCGGTGATCATCGGCGACCTGGGCGGCGAGGCCGACGAACTGCAGCGTGAGCTCGGCGAGGGGCCGTGCATCCGTGCCGCGGTCAACGACGTGACCGTGTGGATCGACGACATGCTGGTCGACGAACGCTGGCCGCGGTTCGCCGCGGAGGCCGCCGACATCGGCATCCGCTCGATGGCATGCTTCTTCCTCTACATCGACGGCGACGACTTCGGCGCGCTGAACCTGCACAGCACCCGTCCCCACGCATTCCCATCCGAGGCGCGCCTGCTGGGCGAATTGTTCGCCGCACATGCCGCGACCGCGTTCGGCGCCATCCAGGAGAAGCAGCAGCTCCGGGCGGCGCTCAGCTCGCGCGACATCATCGGTCAGGCCAAGGGCATGATTATGGAGCGCTACAAGCTCGACGCCAACGGCGCGTTCGCGCTGCTCGCCCGTCTGTCACAGGACACCAACACCAAGCTGGTCGATGTCGCGGCGCAGATCGTCGTAGCCGGGCCGGAGAGCTCCTAGCCGAGCCCGTCGTCCTTGGGGAACCCCAGCGCCGGGATGCCGCCGCGTTCCTGGAACTGCTCGAGACTCTTGCCGACCAGCACGCGCGGTCCCGTGGCAGGGGTGAAGAACATCATCCCCTTCTCGTAGACCTGCGTGACGCCCGCGGCGTCCGGGGTCAGCGACGGGAGCCCCATCGCCTCTCCGAGGGGGCCGGAGAGCCCGCCTAGGTCGGCGAACTTGCCGTCCATGGCCGACGCGGCGATCTCCAGGAACTTCGCGCCGCCGGGAATGATCTGGTCGACGAACTGCCCGAAGCTACCGAAGTCGAGTCCCAGTGAGGGCCCGGACGGTCCGGTGGGCGGCTTGACGATGCGCGGCGCCGGCTGGCCCTGCACGGTGAACCACGACGACTTCAGCTTCAGTTTGGTGCGTGCCTCTTCGCCAGAGACCTCGGAGGTTCCGCCGGAACCCACGGCACGGACCTTGACAGCGCGGCCGTGTTCGGCTCCGAGGCCGTTGGCCTCGACCACTTCGAAGCTCCGGAGAGCACCCACACCGAAGGCCGAGCCGATGGTGCCGGCCGAGACGGTCACGGTCCAGTTGTGATTGGGCGAGACCGTGTCACCCTCGTCGGGTACGGCCGGGAAGCGGCCGCCGGCCGAGAAGCCACCCGTCGAGGCGGAGAACTCGGTGAACGCGGGCTGGCCGTTCTGCAGCAGGATCTGGCCTGCGGTCGCGTCGGCCGCCACATTGGTCCGACGATCCTCGCCGGAGACGCCGCCGTACACCTGGGAGTTCTGGGTGTCGTCGATCTTCTTGCCGCCGGCGATCGCGGCGAGTGCATAGGTGCGGGCGGCGACGGCTTGCGCCTGCAGTGCCGCCGCGCCGCCGGAGTCGGCCCAGGCGGGCAGGCTCTCACGCGGGATGACGCCCTTGACGTAGTCGTCGATGTGGATGCGGTTGACCACGCGTCCACCTTCGAGGCCCAATGCGCCTCGGTAGGCCTTCTCGGAACCACAGAACTTGAGGAACTCGGCCGCGGGCCGGTTCGGCGCCATGCTCAGCGGTTCGACGAACGTGGCCGGGACGGAGCGGAGCACGTTACCGCCGCAGCCGCTGCGAATGGCGGCCGTGCCCCCGGACAGGCTGACCGCCTGTCCGGGAGCCACCGTCTGACCTCCGACGCGCATTCCGGCGTCCGCATGCACATTCACCGAGTTCTGACCCGTGAGGGCCACGATGATCTCGGGCCTGTCCACCTTCCCCGCGGTGGTTCCACCGTAGAAGTGACGCAGGATCTGCTGTGCCGACCAGCCCTTACGGGCGTAGCCGTACGCACCCCATTGCCCCATTCCGCGGCCGTGGCCATGACCGTGCCCGATCAGCGTCACCGTCGACCCGACCGAAAGCTCGACCCCGGGGGTCGATTCCGTCGAACTCGCGGCAACGAGTCCTCCGGCCAGCAGTGCGGGCGCGAGCCCGGCCGCGGCCCAGGTCAGCAACTTTCCGCGAGTCCGTGCGGGCCGGGAGCCGGTCGCCGGCCTCCCCGGCAGGAGCCGTCTGGGTCGGGCTTCGTTCACTACAGAACACATCCTTCGGTCGCGACGACACCAGCCTCAGAAGTTCCAGCAAGCTGCAACTTTCACTCAATCGTGGCCGATGTGACGATTGGGACTTAAGTGACATTAGTGAACCTCATTCGCGTTCACCAAGTCGAGCAGATCACAACCGGATCACGAGTTGTCTCCCGGATCGTGACCTCATGAATATCACCAGTAACACAGGCCTCATAAGTAACAAGAGAGTCACGAGTGGTCAGACGTCGGCGTGTGTCATGTCCACGAAGCGCCGATCCGCATCACGATGGCGGCCGACACCGAGCACGCCTCGACGCCCGCCCGGCGCGCGAGGCTGCACACATCGCATCGATGACCGGATCCCCCCTCCGGCGAGGAGACCCCAGTGCGTTACCCCCGACCGAAGCATTCGATCGCTCTCGCGGCCATCGCCGCGGCGGTCGTCGCGAGTCCGTTCGCGGTGATCGCGAGCACCTCAGGCCCGCAGGCCGGCGACACCCGGCTCGTCGACAACAAGCAGAAGATCTCCAACACCGAGATCGAACAGGTACCGATGCGTGAGCTGCCCGCCGCCATCCTCGATGTCGCGTCCTCGGGCCTCGCCGCCGCCGGCGTCACGCTGCCGGAGATCGATCCCGATGCGTTCCCCTCCCCGATCTGACGGTCCCGCTGCCGAAGGGGATCGTGCCGAGCGCTTCCCGCGATTCGAGCACCACCGAGTCGAGCACCACCGAGTCGAGCTCCCCGGAGACCACTTCCGCCGAGGCGCCCGTGCCGACAACCGAATCGGATCCGGCTTCCGCACCGACGAGCACCACTCCCCCTCCCGTGACGACGATGCGTGACGGGCGCGAGGTGGGTGCCGCGGTGACGCACATCGTGCGCGAGGACCCCATCAAGATGGTCGCCTTCACCTGGGACCGCCCCGTCGACGTCGACCTGAAGCTGCGCGCGAAACAGCCCGACGGGAAGTGGAGTCCGTGGACGGTCTTGGAGCAGATCTCGAAGGGCGGCGCCCCGAGTGCCGAGAAGCCGGCGGGCACCGAACCGGTGTGGGTCGGCGATGCACGTGAGGTGCAGGTCGCCGCGTCGAAGGACGGTCTGGCGATCCCGGCCGCCGAGACCCAGGGCGGCGACCTCGCGCAGCTGGCCGTCGGCTCCGCGAGCGAGATCGTGACGAAGCTGGCCGAGACGGCTCTCAACACCCTCAAGGCGACCCTGATCAGCCCCGAGGGGCTGCTGTCGCTGGGCTCGTCGCTGCTGTCCCCGCTGACCGGCGGACCGCAGGTGGTCGCACGCCAGCAGTGGGGTGCGGACGAGGGAATCCGCTGCTCGCAGCCGGTGTACTCGCCGCAACTCAAGGGCGCGATCGTGCATCACACCGCGGGCAGCAACGACTACACACCGCAACAGTCGATCGAGATCGTGCGGGGCATCTACGCGTACCACGCACAGAGCCTGAACTGGTGCGACATCGGCTACAACGTGCTCGTCGACAAGTACGGACAGATCTTCGAAGGCGCGTTCGGCGGACTCGACCGCAACGTGGAGGGCACCCACACCGGCGGATTCAACAAGGACACGGTCGGCCTGTCGTTCATCGGCAACCTGGAAGAGGTGCCGCCCACCGCGGCGGCAGTGGCCGCGGCCGGACGGTTCCTGCGCTGGCGGCTCGGCAAGGCCGGTCTGAACCCTGCGGGCACCGCGAACCTCAGGTCAGAGGGTTTCGCGGGCACCAAGTTCGCGGCCGGGACTCAATCCAACCTGCCGATGATCTCCGGCCACCGCGACTACAACAGCACCAGCTGCCCCGGCGTGCACGGCTACTCGGCGCTGGAGCAGGTCCGGGCGCTGGCAGGTGGCGCTGCGCCGGCCCCGGAGGCGACGCCCGAAGCGACACCGGAAGGAGCACCTCCCGCCGAGCCGGGAGCACCCGCACCGGCACCGGCACCGGAAGCCGCCCCACCCGCCGCCTGAGCGGGCGTCAGCCGAACCAGCGCTCGAGAACTTTCGCGACGCCGTCGTCGTTGTTGCCGACGGTGATCTCGTCGGCGGCGTCGAGCGCGGCCTGATGACCGTGTCCCATGGCCACGCCATGGGATGCCCACGTGAGCATCTCGACGTCGTTGGGCATGTCGCCGAAGGCGATCAGGCCGTCGCCGGGGAGACCGGTGGCCTCACAGAGACGCGCGAGTCCGGACGCCTTGTGCGTACCGGGCACCGACAGTTCGACGAGCCCGTTGTCGGTGGAGAACGTCACCTGGGCGAGGTCGCCGACGAACGGCTGCAGCCGCGCGGCCATCTCGCCGCTCGGCATGTCCGGTTTGCGCACGAGCAGCTTCACCGCCGGTTCGCTGAACACCTCGTCGTCGCCGACCTCGACGTGATCCGGGTTCAGCCAGGCGTGTTCGTAACCGGCGCTCGCGACGAACGGCGGCGTCGCCGCGTCGTGCGCCGACCGGCCGGCACGCTCGGCGGCGATGCCACACCCCGGGATCTCCTGGTAGGCGATCTCACCCAACTTCACGAGGGCGTCGGGTTCGAGATTGGCCGACCACAGGACCTGGTCGTGCTCGGCGTCGTAGATGATGGCGCCGTTGGCGCACACCGCGTACCGGACGAAGGCATCGGTGTCGGCGAACTGGTCGGTGATCTCGGCGATCCACCGGGGCGGGCGACCGGTCGCGAGCACGAACTCGACGCCCGCCGCACGGGCCGCCGACAACGCGGCCACGGTTCGCGACGACACCCGGTTGTCGTCGTCGATCAGTGTCCCGTCCACGTCGCTGGCGATGAGGGTGGGTGGACCGAATGTCATCTGTTTCCTCTGTCTCGAGCCTGGTAGGCCTCACGTTGTTTCTCGGCCGCCTTGCGGGCGCGGGCCTCGGCTTTGCGGAGCGCTTCGTCGGCCTCGATGACCGCGGCCTCCGGTGGTGTCGGGGCCGATCCGCCGAGCCGTGCCGGTACCCAGAACTCGCCCGCCGGGTGCGGGCCGTAGGCGTCCTGGACCTCGTGGAGCATGGAATCCACGCGGCCGGGATGAAGTCGACGTAGCCCGTGTGGTTGATGCACAGCACCGCGCCGCCGACCTCCGGGATGTTCTGGACCCCGGTGAAGTGCAGGTCGAGCGCCTGGGCGCGGACGAGCGTGTTCGCGATGATCTCCAGGGTCCGGTAGACCGGCTCCCGTCCTCGACGCGGCCCGCTGCTCATTCCTCCAAGGTTAACGGTCAGCGGTTGTCACGCTGAGCGCGCTTGGCGGCGCGTTCGGCCTGCTCCTCGGCGTCCATGCGGTTCGCCTCCTCGAGCGTCGGTGCCGACCCGCCGAGGCGTGCGGGAACCCAGAACTCACCCTTGGGGTGCTCGCCGTAGGCGTCCTGCAGTTCGAGCAACTTCGCGCTCATGACCTCGTGCAGCTTCGCGGTGAGGGCGTCGGGATCGCCGGTGGGCTCGAGCGCTTCGCAGACCCCGATCGAGATCGGGTAGCCGGTGCGGCCGAGCTGCTTCGGATGTCCCTTGGTCCACACGCGCTGGGCACCCCAGATCACGGTCGGGATGATCGGCGCACCGGACTCGATCGCCATGCGTGCCGCACCCGACTTGAACGCCTTCAGCTCGAAGCTGCGGCTGATCGTCGCCTCCGGGTAGACGCCGACGAGCTCGCCGCGCTTGAGGTACTCGACCGCGGCCCGGTAGCTGTCCGCACCGGCGGTACGGTCGACGGGGATGTGCTTGAGCGAGCGCATGATCGGGCCGGAGATCTTGTTGTCGAAGACCTCTTTCTTCGCCATGAACCGCACCTTGCGACGTCCCTGCAGATGGGCGGGGATGCCGGCGTAGGTGAAGTCGAGGTAGCCGGTGTGGTTGATCGCGACGACGCCGGGGCCCTCGGCCGGTACATGCTCGACGCCCGACACCTTGAACTTGAGACCTTCGGCCAGCCACAGCAGGCGGGCGGCGGTGATCACGGTGTCGTAGACGGGTTCCATGCCGGAAAGCTTAACCAGTGATCGGACGCGGCAGGTCAGGCCTGGTCGGCACCGATGCGGGTGACGGCGAACACGAGGTCGACGGCGGCGTCGGAGAGCTGTTCGGGCGTGAGGGCGAGTCGGCCGTCGATGTGGTCGAGGTAGAGCGCCACGAGTGCCCCGGTGAGCGCCGAGGAGATCACCGCGACGCGTTCGGGGGCGAGTGAGTTCTCGTCGGTGACCATGGCCAGGACGGCCTGGACGAATCCGGGCACGGTGGCGGCACGATGGGCGCGGAGGACGTCGTCGGCGAGCGGTTCGCGCAACAGGATGCGAGCCCGCCCCGGCTCGTCCTGGAAGAACTCGCGAAAGCCCTCGAGCAGCGCACGGACGTTTCCCCGCCGGTCGGCGGGCCGCTCGATGACGGCGATCCGAGCGAGGAGTTGTTCGGTGACGCGGTCGTACACCGCGGTGACCAGCTCCTCGGTCGAGGAGAAGCTCTCGTAGAAGTAGCGGGGGCTGAGGCCGGCCTCGCGCACGACGGCCCGCATCGTCACCGCAGCGGTACCGCCGGTGCCCAGCAGGGTCTCGGCGACGGCGAGCATCTGCTCGCGCCGGTCGGTGGACCGGTCCTCGAGCGTCTGCCCGCGCCACAGCTTGGGAGAACTCATGTGTTCATCGTCGCATCTGCGCGCGGCGGGACTCATGGCCCACGCGGGCGGTCCGCGCGGCTCGATACATTGGTGGACTGTAGTGCTTTGACGCGCAGCCCCGCGCACACCAGGAAAGGCCCCCTTCGTGCAGATCACCAGCATCGGTCACGCCGGTTTCCACATCCAGACCAACGCCGGATCGATCCTCTGCGACCCCTGGGTCAACCCCACCTACTTCGCCTCGTGGGTGCCGTTCCCGGACAATTCCGAGCTCGACTGGAAGACGCTCGGCGACTGCGACTACCTCTACGTCTCGCACCTCCACCGTGACCACTTCGACGAGAAGAACCTTCGCGAGAACGTCAACAAGGACGCGACGGTCCTGCTCCCCGACTACCCGGTGCCGGACCTGCGTGGTGAACTCGAGAAGCTCGGCTTCACCAAGTTCGTCGAGACCACCGACTCGGTGAAGACGACGGTGACCAACGACAAGGGTTCGCTCGACGTCATGATCATCGCGCTGCGCGCCCCGGCCGACGGGCCGATCGGCGACAGCGGCCTGGTCGTCTCCGACGGCGAGACCGTCTGCTTCAACATGAACGACGCCCGCCCGATCGACCTCGACGTCATCGATGACGCGTTCGGCCACGTCGACGTGCACCTGCTGCAGTACTCAGGCGCCATCTGGTACCCGATGGTCTACGACATCCCGCGGAAGTCGAAGGCCAACTTCGCATCTCAGAAGCGTCAGCGCGGAATGGACCGCGCGCGATCGTACATCGAGCAGGTCGGTGCGACCTGGGTCGTGCCGTCGGCCGGTCCGCCGATGTTCCTCGACGAAGATCTTTTCCACCTCAACGACTTCGGTTCCGCCGACACCGCGGACGACACCTCGATCTTCCCCGATCAGGAGACCTTCCTGGAGCAGATGCGCATCCACGGCACCGACGACGGCGAGAAGCATCGCGGCCTGATGATGGTCTCCGGATCGGTCGCCGACTTCACCGGTTCGACGCTGAACGAGGTCAGCCACCCGTACGCGCCGGGCGACGTGTTCGGCGAGAACAAGCGCGCCTACCTCGAGCGGATGAAGGAGAAGTTCGCACCGGTGATCGCCGCGGACAAGGCCACCTGGGCGCCCGCCGAGGGGGAACCGCTGATCGGCGCCCTCCGCGAACTCTTCGAGCCGATCATGGCCCAGTCGGATCTGATCTGCGACGGCATCGGTTACCCCGTCGGCCTGGTGATGACCCCGGGCGGCGGTCCGGCGAACGACGCCACCGAGACCGTCGTACTCGACTTCCCCAACCGCATCGTGCGTGAGCCGAAGGAGGGAGAAGGCAAGTACCGCTACGGTTTCCGAATCGCCACCGAACTCGTGCGCACGGTTCTCCGGGACAACGAGCCGGACTGGGTGAACACCATCTTCCTGTCCACGCGTTTCACCACGTGGCGCATCGGCGGATACAACGAGTTCCTGTACACCTTCTTCAAGTGCCTGACCGACGAGCGCATCGCCTACGCCGACGGCTGGTTCGCCGAGGCACACGACGATTCTGCGTCGATCACCAAGGACGGCTGGGAGATCCAGCGCCGCTGCCCGCACCTGAAGGCCGATCTCGGCAAGTTCGGTGTCATCGAGGGCGAGAAGCTGACCTGCAATCTCCACGGCTGGCAGTGGGACCTGGCGTCGGGCCGCTGCCTGACGTCGAAGGGCCACGAGCTGCGCGCGAGCAAGCTCGACTGACGCGATGACGGCGTCCGAACGGACCTACGCCGGAAGGCCGGTCGGCGACCAGGAACTCGGGCGGTTTCAGCCCTGAAATGGGGGGTATTCCACCCCACATGACAACTGTGACCGAGATACTCGAGGCACATCCGGTCCGCGACGACATCGACGACGCCGTGCTCGCGGCCTGTATCCAGGCGTGCGCCGAATGTACGCAGGCCTGCACCTCGTGCGCGGACGCATGCCTCGGCGAGAGCGGCGTCGAGCACCTCGTCGAGTGCATCCGCGCCGACCTCGACTGCGCCGACCTGTGTTCCATCACCGAGCGAGTGCTGCTCCGGCGCACCGAGGCCGGCATCGCGGTTGTGCGGAAGACCCTGGAAGCGTGTGCCGTCGCATGTGCAACCTGCGCTGACGAGTGCGCGAAGCACGCCGACCTTCATCAGCATTGCCGGATCTGTGCCGACGTCTGCCGACAGTGCGAGGAGGCTTGCCGCGCCCTGCTGCTCGTGCTCGGCTGATCTCGGCGTAAACGCGCAGTAGTCGTTCGTTATGCACGTGTTGTCGGCCGGGCACGATCCGACGTCGATGATTGCCGTCGAACTCCGGTGGGTAGGCGGGTGGATACCGTCGCAAGAGGCGCCTCGACCGAGGCGCGATGTCGAACCCGACAGTGAGGAGAGAAGATCATGGCTCAGTACCGCGTCGTGGATTCCGACGAAAAGGTCATCGAGGAGAAGGATTTCGACGACGCCACCAGTGCTTACGACTGGTTCAAGACCGTCGCCGCGCCCGACGACAGCCTCGGGACCGTCATGCAGGTCCACGACAACGGCGAATGGAAGAACTTCGAGGTGTCCGACGGCGGCACCAACAAGCACCCCTCAGCCGACGCAGACTGACGTCCGAGGCCGGCGGGCGGTTGCTTCAGCAGCCTCCCGTCGGTCGTCCGGCGAACCGATTGTCCAGAAATGCAAGAGCCTCGACGCTCCAGGGGATGAACGCCGCCGTATGTGACTGGCCGCGGTACTCGGTGAACGTCGTGGGCACTCCGCGACGACAAAAACTCCCGGCCAGGCGCGCGACGTCACCGGCGATCATCACGCCGTCGCCGACGCCGTCGGAGTTCCCGACTCCCAACATCATCGGCGCCCGCGGGGTACCGAGCGTCCCCATGATGTTGGCCGAAAGTGCCCGGCGTGCACCGGGAACGTCGAGGATGCCACCGACCCCGGGCTTCAGGAGCTGACGGTCGGTGAGCCCCGGGTATGCGTCGGCGAATTGTTCTATGCACTGCCCGGCCACCTGACGCAGGATGCGCGTGCCCTTCGGGGACAGGTAGTCGGCCAGGTTCAGGCCGTAGGTCTCGTCGTAGACCGCCATCAGCGCCGGGATGACTCCGGTCCAGTCCTTCTTGCCGTTGACGTAGCCCAGGTTGTGGATGGGATCGACGACCACTCCGCCGGCGGCTGCCCCGACGATGTTCAGCTCCGGCGCGTACTTCGGCGCCAGTTCCGCACCGAAGCCCGTCGGCACCGATCCGCCGGAGTAGCCGAACAGTCCGATCGGAGTGCGTGCCGGAGCACGAAGCTGACGCAGGCTCGCCCGGAGACCGTCGAGTGCGGCGTAGCCGGATTCCCGCGCAATCGTCCAGCGCAGGCCACGCCCTTCGTAGTCGGGCACCGACACCGTGTACCCGGCGGCCATCAGGCCGGTGACCAGGCTGATGTCGATCGGCCGCTCGGACATGTTGCCGCCGCGCAGCGTGTACGACGGGTCGCACTGAGAGCCCAGCGCGTCGTAGAACGAGTGGTAGGACACCAGACGACGCGGTGCCCCCGGTCCCACACCCGGCGGTGAGATCACGGTGGTGACCGTCGACGTCGGGTTGCCGAAGTTGTTGGTGCTGCGGTAGAGGATCTGTGTCGCAGATATCGGCACATTCGTTGCGCGCCAACCGAGTTGAACCTGTCGTGTCCGCAGTACCGCACCCGGCACCCGGTTCTCGTAGCCGCGGGGCGGGACATAGAAGGGGTCCTGCGACGGCAGCTGGCTCGGCGCCGCGACCGGGTTCGGCAGCGGCGCGGCGGTGACCGGTTGGGCCACCAGGCACAGGGAGACCCCCATGCCGATCACGGAGGTCAGCGTCACCAGGAACCGCAATGTCAGGCGCATGAGCAGTAATGATGCCGGTGTTGTCGGATTTTGGACGGGTTACACGGTATAGACGGCACAGTTCAGCCGACCGGCGTGCTCTCCCCCGCGCGTTCGACCTCTTCGATGACCGGCGACATCGCGACGACCACCGCGCCGATGACGGCGGCGATGAACGCGATCACCGCGACCGGTCCCCAGCCTTCCCGGACGGTGTCGCCGAGGACCACGATCCCGATAACGCCGGGCACCACGGTCTCGCCGACCACCAGCGACGCCGACGCCGCACTCACCGCGCCCTTCTGCAGGGCCACCGTGAACATGTAGAACCCACCCGGTCCGGCCAGGATGATCGCGTACAGGGCGGGGTCGGTGAAGAGTTCACCGAGATCGAAGGGGTCCAGGCCGTCGAGGATTCGGACCGCCACGGCGAGAACGCCGAACAGCACACCGCCGGACAAACCTGCCAGCACCGCGACCCGACTCTGCATCCGCGGCAGGATCGCTGCTCCGAGACCGAGGATGACCACCGCCGCGATGAGAACGGCCCAGTGCAGCCACCACTCGTGTTTGCGTCCCTCGTCGCCCGCGGCGAACCCGAGCAGCACCAACGCCACCACGACGACGCCGATCGCGATCCAATCACGCTGGGACAGCTTTGCTTTCAGCACGATGGTCGCCAGCACCACCGTCACGACCAGATTGGCGCTGACGATGGGCTGCGCGAGGAACAGCGGGATCATCCGCGCCGCCACGAGGTTGCCGAGAAACCCGATGCCGTCCAACGCCATTCCCGCGATGAACGCCACCGTCAGCATGGCCGCGATGGTCGACCGCAACGACGGCGCCTCACCGGGCCCGGCACCCGTGTCGGCGACGCTCTGCGCGCCTCGTGCCTGCAGCACCGAGGCCGTACCGTAGGCGAGCGCCGCGAAGACGGCCGCGAGGATTCCGATCAGCATCGGATCAGTATCCCCGCTTCGGCCCGAAAATCGGTCAGAGACCGGGACCTTCGGCACGCAAGTTGTCCACCTCGTCCATTGCGGCACGCAATTTGCCCAGCCACTCCTCGGTGTGCGCGCCGACCAGCTTGACCGACCAGGCCAACGCGTCGGCCCTCGACCGGGCGACCCCGGCATCGACGAGGGTGTCGAGAACGCGCCGTTCCGGCTGCCGGAGCCGCGTCATGACCGGTACCGCAAGGTGGGTGAAGAGGATTCGCTCGTCGCCGACGGCGACACCCCATGACACCTTTCGGGCGTAGCGGGCCTGCGCCTCGTCGGCGATCGACATCCGTTCCGCGCGGGTGTCCTCGCGGAACCTCGACGCCCGCCCCTGCGCTGCGGCCCGTGCGTCGGCGTCGTCGCTGGTCTCGGGCGGCTCCAGGGTTCCGATCACCGTGATCTCGTCGCGGTCGACGGTGACCTCTACGGGTCCGGTGAACCAGGCGTCGGGCAGTCGGCCGGCGAACCACGCGGCGGCATCCCCGGCGTCGGGCAGTTCGGCTTGCTGCCAACCACCACGACGACCACGCGCTACCGCTGTCAGCGTCCGATGGTGTCGAGTTCGGCCAGGTCATCGGCGGTCAGCGCGAGGCCGGCGCCCGCGATGTTCTCGCGGAGGTGTGCCGCCGACGACGTCCCGGGGATGAGCAGGATGTTCGGTGAACGCTGAAGCAGCCAGGCCAGTGCGACGGACATGGGTGTGGCGCCCAGGCGGCCGGCGACCCGGGACAGCGCTTCGGACTGCAGCGGCGAGAAGCCGCCGAGCGGAAAGAACGGCACGTACGCGATGCCGTCGGCGGCGAGTTCGTCGATAAGGGCGTCGTCGGCGCGATGGGCGAGGTTGTACATGTTCTGGACGCAGACGATCGGGGCGACGGAACGTGCCTCGGCGTCCCGGGTGGCGCCGACCTTCGTCGCGATGAACAGCGACTCGGGATATGGGTGGAGCGTCTCGCGGATCAGTTCGTTGGTGACGCGAGGTCCATAGGCGTCGCTGGTGTCGATGTGGGTGATGCCCAGTTCGATGACGTCGCGGAGCACGGCCCGGGCCGCGACGGGGTCGGCGGGCGGACCCATCACCCAAGGACCGTCGAGTTGCATTGCGCCGTAACCGAATCTGGTGACTGTTGTGTCACCCAGGGCCCAGGTGCCGCCGGGAAGAGGGAGGGATGAGTTCACGATCATGTCTTTCGTTCGGAGTGGTGGCTCAGTTCTTGAAGAAGCTGAGGGGCCAGCCGTGGTGGAACAACGGTCGTGCCGGTGAGGGCGTTGGTCGACGACCGCTCAAGCGTCGCTCGCGGCGACGGCTCGTAGCCTCCGTCAAGTGACTGCATTCCGATTCCTGCACCGACTCAGGCCGGTGGGACTTCAGAAGGGCGGAGGTCCGTCCATGTGCTGACGCCTCTCACGTTCCCGCTGGTTGCGGGCACGTTCGGCCCGCCGGCGTGCGTGCTTGTGCGCGAGCCGGTTGCTGGTGGGCGGGGTGTCGTCCCCGGTGATGACCCGTGGTGTCGGTGGGGCTTGGGGTGGCTGGTCGTAGCGGATACGACGCAGGTTCGGGAAGGAGTCCTCGAGGTTCTCGGCGTCACCGGGAATGACGACGCCTTCCGGGGTGCGGTACTCGGTGACCAGGTGGCCGTCGTCGTCGCGGTACTGGACGTCGACCCAGTCGCCGAACGTCTTGTGCAGATGCCCGAACCGGCACTTGGCGTTCAAGTTCTCACTCGCCGTCGCCCCACCCTGGGCGGGATCGGTGTGGTCGTACTCGGTCACGTGGTCCAGATCAGAGTCGAAAGCCGAACACCCGCAGCCCGGTTCGGTGCAATACCCATCACGCACCCGCACGAAATCGGCACACGCGGTGGTGGGCCGGTACGGGTCGGCGGCTTGCGCACCCGGGTAGACGATCACGACGTCTTTCGACGGGACGTCCTCGACAACAACGCGGGCCGGGGGTGTGCGGACCGGGGTGACGGGTGTGATGGTGGAGTCCGACCGTTCGGCGAGATCGCGGACGTGGTCGTCGGAGATGACGCCGGCGCCGTCGACCCAACCGATCCCTGGTGCCCCGGCGAGGGTGGCGGCGTCGGTGACGACGTGGATGACGACCTCGGTGCTCACCGACCGGACCACCTCGGCGGGGTCGGGGATCTCGGCGTCACAATCCTCACGCTGGCATTGGCAGTCGAAGACGGTGCCGGTCAGCAGCGCGAACATGGCATCGGAGTTGCGCTGGTTACGGTTCCGGCCGTCGTGGGCGCAGACGGTGTCGGCCAACGCTTTCACCGCTTGTGCCGCGATGCGAATGTTCTCCGCGGCCATCACGCCGGTGATCTCACCGGTGCCGTCGGTGAAGTTCTCGGTCCACATACCGCGCTTGTCCAACGCTTCACGACGCCGCTCCCGCACCGCGTCAGGATCGTGACGGAAGACGAGGCGGTCGACCATGTCACGCAGCTTCGGTGTGGTCCAGGCGCCCTTCCTGGTGCGCAGGATGGTTTCGATCTCGGTATCGAGGTCCGCGATGGCCGCGGCGTCGGAGATGAGGTCGGTGCGGGAGATGACCGTCTGGATCAACTGCCGCGACAGGATGCCGTCGCGCAGGGTGGTCAGCACTTTCGGTAACCGGTCCCGCAGGGCGAGCGCTTCACCGACCCACTGATCAGCCTGGTAGCGGGTGATGGCGGCTTCGCGGCAGACCCGGGTCACCATCTCGGTGTAGCGGTCGATGAAGAACCCGCCCTGAGTGTTGACCACGAGCTGGTCGTAGACGGTGACGATCGACTCATACCGGCACCATGCCAGATAAGCCTCACCATGGCGGATCGAACCGAACCGTTCCATATGGGTTGCGGTGTCAGACAATTCGGGGTGGGCAGGATCGACCCCGGCGAGGAACCCGCCCGGAAGATCGATCCACTTGCTCACGCTGCCCCCACAACGTCTACAGCCCAACCTGGATGGCTGAATCTGTTACCAACCAATCTAGATCAACCCACCGACAAACGCGGATCCTCCTCCACAAGGTCCCGGTAACCAACACGTTGTGCGCCAGTCGGTTCCATCGACCTCAGTCGGTACCTGCCAGGCGTCGAGCGCATCACGAAGCGCTGCCCGCGAGGTGACTCCGAGTTTGGGAACACCCGATACAGATGCGACGAGACGGTGCGTGGCGACAGAAACAACCGCTCGGCGATCTGCGGGTTCGACAGACCCGACGCCGCAAGTCTCGCGACCTCGAGTTCCTGCGGGGTGAGTTCCGACCCCGACTGCGCACGACTCATCCCCGTGGCCCGCAGCTCGGTGTTCGCACGGTTCTCCCATGTACGCGCTCCGATGTCGGCGAACAACTTTCGCGCAGCGTCCAACTGCCGTCGAGCATCACGCGCCCGACCCTGACGACGAAGAACTTCACCGTATGCGAGGTGCACTCGACCGACCTCGAAGGGCCACTGTTCGAGGCCCGGGATCGTCAGTGTCTCCTCGTGTATCCGTACGACCTCGTCGGGTTCTGACGCCATCGCGATACACAACCCGGAGATGAGAGCCAACCGCGACGAGATGTGTTCGAGGCCGGCCGAGCGGAAGGCTTCGGCGTGGGCACGGGCCTCGTCGATCCGCCCGGTGCGCACTGCGGCCTCGATGAGATCCGGTGCAGCCCAGACTGCCTCGGGGTTGAACCGGGCGACCTCGCCAGGCGCACACACTTCGACCGCGTGGCGGTAAGCCGTCTCGAAGTCGGCGACTCCGAGCGCTCCTCTGGCCCTCGCGAAGTGGGCGCACTTCACGAGCCGCTGCACTCGGCGCGGACCGGACCAGTCCCAGATCCGCTCGCAGTGTTCGATGGACTCGTCGAGGTCGCCGCGCTCCGCGGCAGCCATCGCCGCGGCATAGTGGCCCACCTGGGCCCACAGCGGGTACCCGGTCTTCTCGGACAGTTCGACGAGCTCCGCTGCGGCGTCTGACGCCGCCGAGAACCGCGCAGCGTAGAGATCGTCGAGGGCCAGGTAGATGAGGCCGGGCATGCTCGAACCGACCGCTCCGCCGTCGCGGACGACCCGCGTGACGGACTCCCGACATTCGGGTAGGCGATCGACGTAGGAGGCGACCAGCGCGGTGCGGATCACGATGTCGGTGTCGGTCTGATCGTGCAGACGGTCGATCGCCTCGTCGAGGCGCCGCAACTCCTCACGGTCCATCGAGCCGAGGTCGTGGTGGACCCGGGCCAGCGTGGCTGCGGACGCCGGCGACGGGTCGGGGAACCGCGCGACGAGGTCCATCAACGGCTGCCAGTACTCACGGCCGCCGAGATAGTCCGCTGCGAGGGTGAGAGTGAAGAGAGCGTCTTCGACGTCGCCGGTGCGCGGACCGTCGACGGACGTCGCGGCCTCGAGAGCCGGCATCAACATGGTGTACGCGGTGTCTCCGTCACCCTCGGTGACGAGGACGAGAAGCGCAGCCGCCGCAGTGGCTCCGATCGGTTGACCTCCGGGAATCCCCTTGAGCGCGTGCAACAGTTCATGAGACGTGTCGAGTTCACCGGCGATCCAGGCGGCGACATAGGCGGCCTGCGACAACCGCCGCCTCCCCTTTTCGGCCTCCGGGCTCAGCTCCGCCGCCCGTCGCAACATCGCGACCGCCCCGCCGGGATCGCCTCGGCGCAAGCTGGTCTGGGCCGCCACCTCGACCACTGAGGCAACTGACTCGTCAGGCGTGGTCGTCGACTTCGCCAAGTGGACACCACGACGGTCGGGCTGGTTGACCAGCACGTCCGCGAGCCGTCGGTGCGCCGCGCGCCGCTGCTCCGCGGTGGAACCGTCGACCACCGCCGACCTGACCAGCGGATGCCGGAACCGAATGATGTGGTCATCCTCCGCGACGACCACCAGGTGATCACGTTCGGCCGGGGCCAGATCGTCGAATCCTGCTGGCGCACCAGCTGATTGGAGGATCATGACATCGCCGGAGCCCTCGAGGGCGGCCAACAGGAGCAGGTCGCGGGTCCGCTCGGGTAGTCGACCGATCCGAGCGCTGAAGAGCGCGCTGACATCTCGGGCCGGTCCGCCCACCCAGCCGGCGCGGTCACCTGATGCGCCCGTGGTTCCCGCGAACTCGAGCAGAGCCAGCGGATTGCCCTGAGCGTCGTCGGCCACGGAGGACAGAACTCGTCGGGGAAGATGAGCGAAACGACGGCAACGCGGTCTTGCCGACCCCGGGATCGCCGGTGAGCAGCAATGCGGCGCCATCGTTCCGGGCGCTGTCGAGAAAAGCTCGGAGCGCGGCGAGTTCGGCGTCCCGCCCGACCAGCCCCGCTCGCGCATCGCTCGTGGCTGCCATTCCCCGACCTGTTCCCGTCCTGCCCGAAGCCACGTGCTGCCCACTGTCCAGATCGCCTAGTGGGGTCGGCCCAGCTCCCGCGGCGGATGCCCGTACCCGCGAGGCGCATTTGTGGCGTCGGCCGTCTCGACGGCGGTGACGGCACCCGACGACGCGAGCACCACTCCCCCGCCGACGGCGGCGACGAAGGCGACGATCGCGGCCGGTCCCCAGCCCGCGCGCGTGACGTCACCGAGGAAGGCGATGCCCACCGCGCCCGGGAGAACCGTCTGCCCGACGACGAGTGCTGCCGCGGCACCGTTCACCGATCCGGTCTGGAGTGCCACGGTGAACAGGTAGAAGCCGCCGATCCCGCTGAGCAGCAACGCATACAGAGCCGGGTCGGTGAACAGCACGGTGAGGTCGAGGGGGTCCAGGCCGTCGAGGATGCGGGACGCCACCGCCATCACACCGAACACGGCGCCGGCGATGAGACCGGTGACAGTGGCGATGTGAGTCTTCAAGCGCCGCATCACGATCAGGCCGAGCAAGATCAGCGCGGGACCGGCGACCAGGACGGCCCACCGCATCCACGCAGTGTGGTCCCCGCCCTCGCGACCGGCCGACACCGCCAGCAGGATCAGCGACGCCACGACCACCGCACCGGCGATCCAATCACGCATCGTGAGGCCGACTTTCAGCACGACCATGGCGAGGAGCGCCGTGGCGACCAACCGGGCCGAGATGATGGTCTGCGACAGGAACAGCGGGATCAGACGGGCCGACGCGATCGTCGCGATGAACCCGATGATGTCGAACACGAACCCGACCAGGAACGGCACCGTCAGCATCGTCAGCGCGGTGGACTTCAACGACGGGTGGGCCGCCGCGGATCGTCGACGCTCCTCACGGATGGCGGCGCGCTGCGAGACCTGCTCGGCGCCCAGCGCCTGGAGAACGGCCGCGGCGGCAAACGCCAGCGCACCGATCACCGCGATGACGATCCCGCTGGTCATGACCCAGGCTCAGATCAACGAGGCGTGAGGACGTCGGTGCCGACGAACTTCGCAAGCTCGGGCGGCAGTTTCACCGAACCGTCGGGCTGCTGGTGGTTCTCGAGGATGGCCACCAGCCAGCGGGTGGTCGCGAGTGTGCCGTTGAGCGTCGCCGCGGTCTGCGGCTTCCCGTTCTCGTCGCGGTAGCGGATCGAGAGACGGCGGGCCTGGAACGTCGTGCAGTTCGACGTCGACGTGAGCTCGCGGTAGGCGTTCTGGGTGGGAACCCAAGCCTCGCAGTCGAACTTGCGCGACGCCGACGAACCGAGGTCGCCACCCGCGACGTCGATGACACGGTAGGGCACGTCGATCGCGGCCAGCATGTCCTTCTCCCAGCCCAGCAGACGCTGGTGCTCGGCCTCGGCGTCCTCGGGCCTGCAGTAGATGAAGCCCTCGACCTTGTCGAACTGGTGCACGCGGATGATGCCGCGGGTGTCCTTGCCGTAGCTGCCGGCCTCCCGGCGGAAGCAGGTCGACCAGCCGGCGTACCGCTTCGGGCCGTCGGACAGGTCCAGGATCTCGTCCATGTGGTAGCCGGCGAGCGGCACCTCCGAGGTGCCGACCAGGTACAGGTCGTCGTCCTTGTCGAGGTGGTAAACCTCGTCGGCGTGGGCGCCGAGGAAGCCGGTGCCCTCCATGACCTCCGGACGCACCAGGACGGGCGGGACCATCAGCGTGAAGCCGTTGGCGGCAGCCTTCTGCGCGGCCATGTTGAGCAGGCCGAGCTGCAGGAAGGCGCCCTGCCCGGTGAGGAAGTAGAACCGCGAACCCGACACCTTGGCGCCGCGCTCCATGTCGAGCAGACCGAGCGACTCGCCCAGTTCGAGATGATCCTTCGGGTTCTCGATCTCGCGGGGCTCTCCGACGTGCTCGAGGACGATGTAGTCGTCCTCGCCACCCGCGGGGGCCTCCGGCGCGACGATGTTGGAGATCGCGCGGTGGGCCTTCGCGGCGGCCTCATCGGCCTCGGACTGACGCGCGACGGCAGCCTTGACCTGCTCGGCGAGCTCCTTGCCCTTGGCGAGCAGCGCCTGCTTCTCGTCGCCCTGCGCCTTGCCGACCTGTTTTCCGAGAGCCTTCTGCTCGGAGCGCAACGTGTCGGCGTCGACGATGGCCGCACGACGGGCCGCATCGGCATCGAGCAGGGCATCCACCAGGCCGGGGTCCTCGCCGCGAGTGCGCTGCGAAGTACGGACCAGATCCGGGTCGTCACGAACAATCTTCAGGTCGATCACGCCTTCAAACCCTACTTGAGCGCGCGATGCGAACCCGATCACGCCACCGAAGTGAAACCCGGGCCCGCCCGCAGGTCAGCTCCAGAGCGCCCGGAGATCGTCGCGGCCGAACATCGCGGCGGCGTCGGCGGCCGACGGGGTGCCTCCGTGCGGATCGGCCCCGGCGTCGACGAGCAGCCGGACCACGTCGTCGAATCCCTTGAACACCGCGCCGGCCAGCGGGGTCTGTCCGCGGTCGTTGGCGAGGTCGGGATCGGCGCCGCGGGACAGCAGCACCGAGACCGCCGACGCGCGGCCGTGATAGGCGGCGAGCATCAGCAGCGAGTCGCCGGACTGGTTGCGCAGGTTCACCGGCACCCCGGCATCGACGTAGCCGCTCAGCGTGGCGGCGTCGCCGGAGCGGGCCATCTCGAACAGGCGCGTGGCCAGTTCGACCACCTCGGCGTCCGGTATCGCGTCCGGACCGGGCACGGGAGAGGAATCGGCGGGCATTCCCGCGAGTGTAGGCAGCTCTCGCCGCAGTGGCTGGTGCCCGCATCGACTGATGCGGGTGTGCCCAGCCGGATCGACCAGGCATGATGGATCCCGATGAACGAGCCCGACCCTGATCGCGACAAGCCCGACCACGACGCGCACGACGCCATCGACGACGATTTCACCGCCGTCGACCCGGTCGCACCGTACGACGAGCCGGTCAATGCCGTCGGCCGGCCCCCACGAAACGCCACGCGCAATCCCGTCTTCGTCGTCCTGGCCGCGATCGTCGTCGGCGCACTCGTCGCCGGCGGTATCGCCTTGGCGATGGGCGTCTTCGACGACGCCGGCAGCGTCGGCGGCAGCAAGGTCGGCGAGGGCGAACGACTCGTCCAGAACGCCTTCACCCAGTCCGTCGCCGGCGACTGCCTGGACTGGCCCGAGGGGAACCCCGGGCAGCCGACCGCAGTCGAATGCGCGCAGAAGCACCGCTTCGAGGTGGCCGGCGGCATCGACACCTCGCTCATCCCCGGCGTCGAGTTCGGTGAGGACGCGCTGTGGCCCGGGCCCGAGCGTTTCGCCGCCATCCGCGACGAGCAGTGTCCGGTGATCGTCGACCAGTACCTCGACGGTCGCCTCGATCCGCAGGGCCGCTTCTCGGTCGGCATGATGTACCCGTCGCAGGCCCAGTGGGACAAGGGCGCCCGGCAGCTGCGCTGCGGGGTCCAGGAAGACGGGGCCAACGGTCAGCCCGTGCAGTTCTCCGGCCGCGTCGCCGACCAGAACCAGTCGTATGTGTGGCCCGAGGGAACGTGCATCGGCATCGACCCCGAGAACCGCAACCCCACCGGATTTCCGGTCAACTGCGCCGAGCCGCACGCCTTCCAGACCACCGGCATCGTCGACCTCGCGGTCCGCTTCGGCGACCGGATGTCGAACAAGCCGTGGCCCGCGACCGGCGCCCAGAACAACTACCTCGGCTCGATCTGCCCGAAGCAGGCCGAACGATTCGCCGGCGGCGCGGCCGCTCTCGACAAGACGACACTGAACGTGCAGTGGTCGGTTCTCAGCGAGCCGAGCTGGCTCGCCGGCAGCCGAAAGGTGGTCTGCTACCTCGGGCTGCCCGACAAGCGCGGCGGATTCGCCACCCTCGTCGGCGACGCCAAGGACGGGGCACTGCTGATCAACGGCAAGGCGCCCGTCCCGCCGCCCGCTGCTCCGCCCGGTCGCGCTCTCCCGACGCCGGTGCCGCTCCCGCCGGGAATCGCACCGAACCCCGACCAGGCCCCCGCCCCGGCGGGCTGACCCCATGGCCGTCCCGATGTCCGACGACGAGTTCGACGGGCTGGTCTCCGACGCACTGGACACCATCCCGTCGGAACTCACCGGCGCGATGAACAACGTGGTCATCCTCGTCGAGCCGTACAACCCCGAGGAGCCCGACATCCTCGGGCTGTACCAGGGCGTGGCGCTGACCCTGCGCGACCACGACTACGGCGGATTCCTACCGGACACGATCACGATCTACCGGGACCCGATCCTGGCGATGTGCAATTCGCGCGACGAGGTGGTGCACGAGGTCGCGGTCACCGTCATGCACGAGATCGCCCACCACTTCGGGATCGACGACGCCTGGCTGCACGCCAACGGCTGGGGCTAGGAACCCCGCCGGGACCCCGGCTCAGGTGAGATGTTTCAGCGCGGGCGTATTGCGGAATACCGAGATTCCGATGTCCAGCCCACATCCAGGAGTTCCGCCATGTCCACCGACGCCATCGTCATCCTGAAGGACGACCACAAAGAGATCCGCAAACTCTTCCGCGACTTCAAGTCCCAGGGCCCGAACGCCACCAAGACCAAGGGCAAGATCGTCGACAAGATCATCGAGGCCCTCACCGTGCACACCTACATCGAGAACGAGTGCATGTACCCCGAGATCCGTAAGCGCGTACCCGATCTCGAGGACGACATCCTCGAGTCCTACGAGGAACACCACGTTGCCGACGTCCTCGTCGTCGAGCTCGCCGCGTTGAAGCCGGACTCCGAGCGGTTCGACGCCAAGACGACCGTGCTGATCGAGAACGTCGAGCACCACATCCAGGAAGAAGAGGACGAGTGGTTCCCGAAGGTGCGGGAGGCCCTCGGCCGCAAGGATCTCCAGGAGATCGGCGAAGAGATGCTCCGGCTCAAGGAGAAGGCACCGCGTCGCCCGTCGCAGCCGTCGGCGTTGAAGAAGACGGTCGACGCGATCATCAAGTGAACTAGCCCATGGGGTCGTCGACCAGCGGCTCGTCGACCCGATCGAACGGTGCGGTCTCGGCGCCCCAGCGGTGGCAGACCCAGATGCCGTCGGCGTACTCGAGTTCGATCGAGCCGGTGTTGCCGAGGTGCGTCGCCGCGGCGAAGCGGGAGTCGATGCCGGCCAGGCGCGCCGCGATGAGTCGGATCGCCGCACCGTGGCTGACCAGGAACACATCACGTGGTTCGGTTCCGGTCAGATACGAGCGTGCGAGGTCGTCGACGGTCGGGATGTAGCGGTCGTAGACCATCGCGAGCGACTCGCCGCCGGGGATGCGCACATCGAGGTCACCGGCGTGCCACTTCTCCATGACGTCGTGGAAGACGTGGTGGGCCTCGCGGTCGCTGCGGTCCTCGAGCTCGCCGGCCTGGACCTCGTGCACGCCGTCGACGGCCTCGGTGTGGACGTCCCACACCGAGCCGATCAGTTCGGCGGTCTGCCGGGCGCGCCGGGCCTCCGAGCTGAACAAGACCGCCTCGCGCTCGGGTCGGTTCTCCAGCCCGAACCGGGCGCCTTGTCGCGCACCGAAATCGGTGAGTGCCGCGCCGGGGAGGGCGGTGTCGAGCCGGCGCATGACGTTCGCGGTGGTCTCGCCGTGCCGGACGAGATGCAGGCGCGCCATCACACCTCTCCCTGTCGCAGCGAGTCGATCCAGGCCAGCGACTCGGCGTGGTCGGGAGGTGCCGATCCCGTGGTCCGTACCGCGGGCCATGAACCTACGTAGACGACTCGTTCACACCGGCGATGCAGTGCCGCAAGGGCTTCCGCGACCGCTGCGTCGTCGATGTGGCCGACGGCGTCGAGGAAGAACCGGTAGCGACCGGCGATGGCCCGCCCCTCCGCCTCGTCGCGCTGCGGCCGGGATTCGATGCGAGTGAGATCGATTCCCCGCGAGGCGAATTCGTTCATCGCGTGCATCAGGCTACCGGGCTCGTTGGACAGGTCGAGGATGACCGACGTGCGGTCCGTGCCGGTCCGTCGCGTCGGGACCGCGGGGCGTCCGAGGACGAGGAACCGCGTGGTGGCCTCCTTCGCGTCGCAGACACCGTCGGCGATCACGGTCAGATCCGACAACCCCGCCGCGAGACCGGTCGTCACCGCGGCGTCGGCCTTGCCGGACGCGACGTCGAGCGCCGCAGCAGCATTCGATCCGGACGTGACGAACTCCGCGTTCGGGAAGAGCTTGGCCACGGATTGACGGACCTGCGCAGCCGCCACCGGGTAGGCCGCGATGGTGCGGACGTCCTCCGGGGCGAGCGGGCCGGTCGCGGCGATCGCGAACGCGATGTCGAGGACGGTCTCGGCGAACACCTGCACGCGCCCGTCGGTACCGGACCGCGCCGGTGGTACGAGGGCGTCCATCGTCGCCGGCACCGACCCCTCGAGCGAACTCTCGATGGGCACACAGCCGTAGTCGGCCTCCCCGCTGCGGACCATCGCGATGGTGGCAGCCGGGCTCGAGGCGTCGACCTTGGTGACGTCACTCGAGAGGTCGAGACCCCCGAGTGCGGGGTCATGGGCGGCGAGGGCCGCGTCGAGTGCCATCTCGGTGAAGGTTCCGGGCGGGCCGAAGTAGGCGATCACAGGCACCACACGAGCCTAGTGGACGCCGGTGATCACTCCGTTCAGGCCGCAATCCCCGGGAGCCGACGGTCCGAGGACCCGTTGACGACCACGCCAACCGTATTTAGGTTAGGGTTACCTTTCAACAGCCGCCGAGCACCGCAGCCGCCCGCGCCGACCGGAGAGACAACATGACGCGTACGACGACCGACCGACCCACGGATGCCGAGATGATCCAGACGGCCTGCCGTCGAGTCGGCTCCGCCATCCTCGCCATCGAGGGCGCCGACACCACGCCGATCGGCGTCGTCCACCTCTTCGAATCCCAGGCCTTCGTCCTCGTACCCACCGACGGCGACGCCGTGGCTGCCGTCGACGGCGCCGAGGGCACACCCGCGATGCTCGAGGTCACCGACTGGGCGCCCATCGACCTGCGCGAACGGGTCCGGTCGGTGATCTGGCTCAACGGGACGCTCCACGAGGTGCCCCGTGACCTCGAGCGCGACCTGGCCATCGAGATCGCCGGCGAGCACCCCGACGACGGCCTGCTCGACATCGGCCACGGCGCGTCGATGCTCCGCCTCCAGGTCGACTCCGCGGTGCTGGCATCCAGTTCCGGTGCGACGTCGGTGTCGGCCGCCGAACTGGCCGACGCCACCCCCGACCCGTTCTGGGAGTGCGAGGCCGGCTGGCTCGAGCACCTCGACGCCGACCACGCCGACCTCGTCGGCCAGTTGGCCCGCAAGCTGCCCACGGACCTGCGCCAGGGCCGTGTACGCCCCCTCGGCCTCGACCGGTTCGGCATACGCTTCCGCATCGAGGGCGCCGACGGCGACTCCGACGTCCGGCTGCCCTTCCCCCGCCCGGTCTCGGACGTCTTCGAGCTGTCCCGGGCACTGCGCAACCTCGCCGGTTGCCCGTTCATGAACTCGATGCGCGACTGACCCGCATCGCCGGCTGCGAGGGGTTCTAGGCTGACCGGCATGCCTCTGCGCGAGTACCTGCGGCCGTCGCCCCACGGCATCCCGGTCGTCACCGACCGTGTCGAGCGTCGCGGTCTGATCGCCGAGCTCGTCATCGTCGGAATACTGACCTTTGCGTTCTCCGCGGCCTCGGCCGCGCTCGCACTCCTCGAAGCCCAACTCGCCGGCGGCATCGGCGGGACCACTGTCGCCCTCAACCCCAGCCGCTCCGACCTCGCCCTCATCGACGCCGCGCGCCAGATGATGAGCATCCTCAGGCTGTTCGCCATCGCCGCGCTCGGCGTGTACCTGCTGTGGCGGAGCGGGCTCGGACTGTCGCGCGTCGGCCTCGGCCGGTGGACCCCGCGACGCGACGTGCCCGCGGGACTCGTCCTCGCGGCCGTCATCGGCCTCCCCGGACTCGCACTGGTCGCGGTCGCCCGCGTCTTCGGACTCAACGCGAGCCTCGTCCCCAGCCAGGCGGACACCTGGTGGGAATGGCCGGTGCTGATCCTCATCGCGATCGGCAACGCGGCCGCCGAGGAGATCGTGGTGGTCGCCTACTTCATCACCCGGCTCCGCCAGCTCGGGGTCTCGGACGTCAAGTCGCTCGCCGCGAGTGCCGTGCTCCGCGGTGGCTACCACCTGTATCAAGGCTTCGGCGCCGGTCTCGGCAACGTGGTGATGGGCGTCGTCTACGGCCGGTTCTACCAGGTCACCGGCCGGGCCTGGCCGCTCGTCATCGCCCACGGCGTCATCGACGTCGTCGCCTTCATCGGCTACGCGCTGCTACGCGATCACCTCTCCTGGGTCGGCTGACACCCGGACCGGTCACCCGCGGTCCTCGGCGTGCTTGCCCGATCCGGTGGCACGGGCCAGCCCGAAGAGTGCCAGCCCGACGAGCATCAGGAGGCCGGCGCGCAGCCAGGTCTCCGCGTTCTGCTGGGTCAGCAGGACGATGCACGTCACGATCGCCAGCACCGGCACGATCGTCCACGCCCGGAAGTGGTCGGTGTCGGCGCGTTCGCGCCGCAGCACCAGGACCGCGACGTTGGTGCTGAGGAAGACGAACAGCAACAGCAGCACCACGGTCTCGGCCAGCGCCGCCACCGAGCCGGTCGCCGAGAGCACCATCGCGATGGCGGTCGTGGCGATGATCGACGCCCACGGCGTACGTCGACCGGGTAGGACCTTCGCCAGCGGGGTGGGCAGCAGACCATCGCGGGCCATTCCGAAGGTCAACCGTGAGGCCATGATCATCGTGAGCAGCGCGCCGTTGGCGACGGCGATGAGGGCGATCAGCGAGAACAGTTGGTCCGGGGCACCGACGTCGGCGATCGTGACCACCTCGAGCAGCGGACCCGACGAGCCGGCGAGCTCATCCGGCGACACCACGGTCGAGACCGCGAGGCCCACGAGTACGTAGACGACACCGGCGGTGATCAGCGAGCCGAACAGCGCCTTCGGGTAGACCCGACGCACGTCGCGGACCTCCTCGGCCACGTTGGCCGACGTCTCGAATCCCACAAACGAGTAGTAGGCGAGCAACGCGCCGCTCAGAACCGCGAGTGCGGGCGTCGTCGAACTGTCGAACTCGAACACACGATGCGGTTCGCCGTCTCCCCGACCGAGGACGATGCCCGCCAGGACGACGACCAGCACCAGACCCGACACCTCGATGACCGTCATCACGACGTTCGCCCGCACCGACTCGCTGATGCCACGTGCGTTCAGTGCCGCGATCGCGACCAGAAAGACGAGGGCGGTGACGGTGGTGGGCGCGTTCACGAACGTCTTGAAGTAGTCACCCGCGAACGCCAACGCCAGGCCGGCGGCGCTCGTGACACCAGCGGCCAGCATGCAGAACCCGACCAGGAACGAGACCAGCGACGACCGGTAGGCCTGCCGCGCGAAGACCGCGGCACCACCGGCCTGCGGATACTTGGTGACCAGCTCGGCATACGACCCCGCGGTCAACAGCGCCATGACGAGAGCCACCACGAGCGGTACCCAGATCGCACCGCCCACCTCGCCGGCGATCTCGCCCACGAGCGCATAGATCCCGGCGCCCAGCACGTCGCCGAGGATGAACAGGAACAGCATCTTGCCGGAGATCGCGCGCCGGAGCGGAGTGCGATCGTCACCGGTCTCGGTGTCTGGCCGGGCGGCCACGTCGTCGGTCATGGCGAGCCGGATACCCCGTCGCGGGCCGATCGAGTCCTGTGATCTGCGTCGAATCCGTGCCGGGCACCCGTGGATGCGTACATTGGTTGGGATGAACGAGCAGGACCCGCCGATCATTCGGCGCGGTCGTCCGGGGCCACAGGTACCGTCCGGGCGGCCGGCAGGAGGCATACCGCCACGCCAGGGGCCTCCTCCCGGTGGACCCCACCGACCCCATCCGCAGGGTCCCGCTCCCGCCGCACACCCCCAGGCGATGCCTCGAATCCCCGCGCAGGGTCCGCCGCCGCGTCGGGCGCCCGGCCCTGCCCCGGCAGCCGGCCCGATTCCGGGGAGGGGTGCCGCCCCGGGCCAGTACGCCCCCACCCAGAAACCCGAACCGATCCCGGCCGGTGAGCGTCGAGGTGACCGCGCCCGATCGTTGGCACGTCCGCCCGCTCCGCCGGTCGGCACCCCGCCCGCTGCGAAGCCGACACGCCCCCGGCGTCGTCGGCGGCGCACCCTGCGGGTCGGCAGGATCCTGCTGATCCTGCTGCTCGTGTTCGTACTCGGCAGCGCCGGACTGCTCTTCTACTACGACTCGCGACTCGACCGCATCGACGCGCTACCCGCCTACGCCGGACGGCCGTCGGCCACCCCCGGAACCAACTGGCTCATCGTCGGCACCGACTCCCGCTCCGATCTGTCCGACGCACAGCGCACCAACCTGTCGACCGGTGACGCCGACGGCTCCCGCACCGACACGATCATGCTGGTCCACAATCCGCCGGGGAGCGGGAAGGCGACGGTCGTCAGCATCCCCCGCGATCTCTTCGTCGAGATCCCCGGCCACGGAAGCCTGAAAGTCAACGCGTCGTACAACATCGGCGGTCCGGCACTGCTGGTGCAGACCGTCGAGAACCTGACCGGCATCCACATCGACCACTACGCCGAGATCGGCTTCGGCGGTTTCGACACCCTCGTCGACGCCGTCGGCGGTGTCGACATGTGCATCGATCAACCGCTCAACGACCCCAAGGCCGGACTCAAACTGGCCAAGGGCTGCCACCACCTGAACGGCCGCCAGGCACTCGGTCTCGTCCGTACCCGAGCCTTCCCGCGCGCCGACCTCGAACGCGTCATCAACCAGCGGAAATTCCTCGCCGCCCTGGTCTCCCGCGCGACGAGCCCGGCCGTCCTGCTCAACCCGTTCCGGTTGTTCGGCTTCATCGGCGGCGCGATCGACTCCCTCACCGTCGACGAACGCGACCACATCTGGAACCTGGCCTCGCTGATGTTCGCCCTCCGGGACCCAGTGACAACCACCACACCCACGGGTGAGAGCGTCTACACCGATGACGGCCTGGCACTGCCGGTCACAGAGACGACCGAGCAGTTCTTCGGTCTCTTACGTGCAGGTCAGCCCATCCCCGACGAGCTGCTCGTCGACGCCGGGTGACCGGGGTGGCCAGGTTGCCCAAAGACAGGTCAGACTTGCCTTACTTAGCCTGAACTTGCTGGTAGAAGGCGCTTTTCGGCACCTACGATGAGCGAATGACCGAATTCACGAAGTTCCACCAGCTGCTGCACGACCAGATCGGCAACGAGTTCTACGCCTCGCAGCAGTACATCGCGGTCGCCACCTACTTCGACAACCACGACATGCCGCAGTTGGCCAAGCTCTTCTACCGGCAGGCCGTCGAAGAGCGCAATCACGCGATGATCATCGTGCAGTACTTCCTCGACCGCGACATGGAGGTCGAGATCCCCGGGGTCTCCGCCCCGAACAACAAGTTCGAGGACTACAAGGCGCCCATCGAGTTGGCGCTCGAGCAGGAGAAGACGGTCACCCAGCAGATCGTCGACCTGGCCAAGTCGGCCCGTGACACCGGCGACTACCTCGGTGAGCAGTTCGTGCAGTGGTTCCTCAAGGAGCAGGTCGAGGAGGTCGCCACCATGACGACGCTGCAGACCATCGCCGACCGCTGCAAGGGCAACCTGTTCGACCTCGAGAACTTCGTCGAACGCGAGTTCAACGGCCCCGAGACCGACGACCCGACCGCACCTCCCGTCGCCGGCGGCAACATCTAGCCTCCGACCAGCAGACGATCTCGGCGGCGCGACTTCACCGAAGTCGCGCCGCCGAAACGGTTTTCGAGGGTTTCCTCGTCTAACGCAGAGTGACCTGGCGGCCGCGGATGCCGTCGCGCGAACTGCGCTCGGCGATGGTCAGCTCCGAGGAGTCGGCAAGCGCCTCGCCCAGCCACTGGTCGAGCTGATTGAGACCCGCCTGCCACTCCTCGTGGTGCATCTCGCTGTCGAGGTCGAACACCGGGACCAGCAGCCCGTGGGTGCGGAACGACCCCGCGAAGCGCGAGCCCTCACCCATCGTCAGACGCCCGGCCGCATGCAGGCGGGCCATCGCGGCCATGAGGTCGTCCTCGGGCTCGGGACGAATCCACCGCAGATGTGCCCGCTCGCCGGCATCGACCCACCACGGGGCGCCGGAACCGCTGTCGACGACGAGGCGCGCGGTCGGCAGCACGGAATCGTTGGCGCGCTCGAACATCGGGGCGATCTCGGCAGGAACCTCGGTGCCCTCCGGGAACCACCACGAGAAGTCCTGGTGCACGGTGATGTCCAGGACCGCGTCGGCCTTCAGCACCTCGTCGAGCGAGGGGGATTCGTCGGCGGCTTCCAGATCGAACTCGCTACCGGCGTCTGCGTGGGCTGCCCAGGCGATCGCGGCCGCCAGTTCGACGGGGAGCGCCATTCGGTCGGGCTCTGTCTGCAACCCGACCAAACCCTCTGTCGCGCCACCGGATTCACGTGCGAGTGCAGGCCCGGCACCCGGCAGGATCGTCACGATGGAGACGTCGTTGCGCGTGTCGGCAGGCTCCGTCAGCTCGAGACGTGCGGTCGCCGATGCGACGAAGGTCCGCAGTGCGACGAAGTCGCACTCGGAGGCCAGCCCCGCGAAGGGGCGCGGCGGCGGTGCCATCGACGCCGCCTGCCGAGCCTTACGAGCGGCGACCCGCTCGGCGCGATTGCTTCCCGGGCGGGGTCCACTGCCCCGCTTGCTCTTCTTGCCCATCGGTCCACTCTCTCACGAGCCGCTCACCGCGCCGAGAAGCCCGGGCAGGAGAAGGCCGCTCAGTCGACGGTGACCAGCCAGTCGCGGACCCTGGCCGGGTGGTTGGTGGCCAGCCAGCGCACTCCGAGGTCGGCGCAGAGCTGGACGTCCACCAGTTCGTCGACGGTCCAGCAGTATGTCACGCGTCCGGCCGCGGCGGCGCGGTCGACGAGATCCGGGTACTGCCGCAGGGTCATCACCGAGGGACCGATCCCCGTGGCCCCGACGGCGGTCGCCGCACTGCCACCGAGTACTCGGGCGGTGTCGCCCAGCAAAATGGTCGGGAGCATCGGGGCATGGCGACGGATGCGCCAGACGCCGGCGGAGGAGAACGAGATGACCACGGCGCGACTGTGATCGGCCGACGGCGGGGTGGCCACGCCGAACTCGTGGAGGATCTCGAGGAGCTTCTGCTCGACGAGACTGCCGAACCGAACGGGATGTTTGGTCTCGATGAACAACCGGACCGGGCGGCGCCAGTCCAGGGTGAGCGTGAGCAGCTCCCGAAGCGTCAGGATCGACGCGGGGTCGCCCGCGGAATGCCAACTCCCGAAATCGAGTTCGCGGAGCTGGGCCAGCGTCATCTCGCTGACGATGCCGGAACCGTCCGACGTGCGGTCGACGGTCCGGTCGTGCACACAGACGAGCTCGTGATCGGCGGTGAGCCGAACATCGCACTCGAGTCCGTCCGCGCCCTGCGCGAGTGCGAGCTCGTATGCGGCCAGGGTGTGTTCCGGACGGTCCCCGGAGGCGCCGCGGTGCGCGACCACCGCGGGCTTACCCGAACGCGACACCTTCTCGGCCGCACCCACGTTCACACCTGAGTTCATCCGACCGCCACCCACCTTCTCTTCGGGACCGGGACCGCCGTGGCGGCGTCGAACAGCACCGGCACACGGCGCGCCGTCCAGAAGGCGAAGGCGGCCGACACGGCCGCGCTGATGATCACCATGGCGAGCGCGTTGGCCCCGGTCTGCACCGAGTCCGAACCCAACGCGACGACTCGGGCGACCAGCGCCAGTACGGCGGTGACGGTGACGACCACCCACGCGACCCACAGCCGGCGGACCCGGCGGCCGACACGTTCGGCGTCGAGGGACGGATCGTGGGCCACGCGCAGGGCCACGACCTCGCCCAGCACGAGCGGCGCACCGACCAGGTTCACCAGTGGGACCCCCACCAGGACCCCGACCCACAGCGGACGCCTCGGGTCGAGGAGTCGGGCTTCCTCATAGGCACCGGCCCGCAGGTCCATCACCCAGCGGATGAACGCGAGGGTCGCCCACACATAGGCCAGGAGAGCAGCGACCCCCACGAACACGATCATCCAGTCGGAGACCACGATCAACGGGTTCGGGAGCGGCTGCGTGCGGTTGACGGCCAACAGGATATAGCGCAACAGGTGGATGACCGCCGACGCCGCGAGTGCCGTCCCGGCCACGACGAGCGCGAACAGCAGGCGTGCCCGCGAGGCGTCGATCCGATCGTGCGTCGCGTCAGCGGTCACCGGCTCGTCGCGCAGACCCCAGGTCGGGATGTAGACGTAGCGGGGGATGAGACGCGGACCGCGCGGGCCCGACGGTCCGCGGCGGCTGGGGATGGCCTCGGGAGGACGCCGCGCGACCCACCGCACGTTACGGCCCCGGTACAGCCGGCCGGTCGGCGCCGTACGGGGCGGCGCGTGGGTCGCCGGGCGCGCGGGTGCCGCCATCGCACGAGAGACGTCGTCGACGACGCTCAGCGGGCCACCACAGCGAGGACAGTGCTCGCGCCCGGGACGGTGCGGCGCCTGGATGCGGCACCGCGGACAGAGGTCGATCATCAGTGGGCGTCGCCCCCGCCGTCCCTGACGCCGAACTCGACGGGCTTGCCGTGCTCCTGCCAGGCGAGCATCCCGCCGCGCACACAGATGCCGTCGTATCCCACCTGCGCGAGGTATTGCAGCACCCGCATCGAGCGACCGCTCGAATGACACACCACATAGAGGTCGGCGTCGGGGTCGAGTTCGCCGAACCGACCCGGTATCTCGGCCATCGGGATGTGGAGAGCGCCGCGGATGTGTCCGTTCGCCCATTCGTCGTCCTCACGGACGTCGAGCATCACCGCGTCGGCCGTCTGCGTGAAGTCGTCCGGCAAATCGGTCACCGGCACCTGCGTGATGTCGCCCATGGTCACGATTTCCATGGTGGCACAGTCCAGGCGCAGCGCGTGTCACGTCATCTCCCGAGCCAGTTCTCAGCAGTGCGGTGAAGATCACCTTCGATGTCGTACAGACCGCCCGAAGCGGCCTATGCTGACCATCATAGTTTTATCCACATGCCTCGAATGGACAGCTGTCCATAATCCGCACCTCACCGTCAACCTGGGGATGAGGCTGTGGAAACTGTGGAAAAACCCTGGCCAAAGGCCCTCCCTATGTGACTGGCATCACTCGTTTGGGCCAATGTGCGCGTAGGAAATTCACGAAACTGCAGGCGTCGACCGGTGGTGCATTTTCTTACAGTGCACACACCTGTGGATAACGTGGGGACAAACCCTTGGGGAAACCCCCCGAACCGGGTCTGGTATTACCCCTCAGTCACGGTGTAAAAACCCCGTCCGCACCGCGGGCGCGCGGTCGATCGCAGCCATCACGCCCGTCGTGACGCTCTCGGCCAGCCCGGAGACGGACATCTGGTTGCCCACCAGACGCGCCAGCAGCGGCTTGGGTGCCTCGATGACGGTGATCTCCGCATCGGGGTACCGCTCGGCCACCACCGAACGCATGACGCCGATGCCGTCGACGAGACCGAGTTCGGCGGCCCGGTGCCCGACCCAGACGTCTCCGTTGAAGAGTTCCTCGTCGGACGCCGTCAGCTTCTTGCCCCGACGCTGCCGCACCCATGCGATGAACGCCTCGTGCAGCTGCCCCTGGAGGCCCTTCAGCCATTCGACGTCCTCGGCCACCTCCGGCGAGAAGGTGTCGAGCCGGGCCTTGTTCTCCCCCGTCGCGTAGAGACGACGCTGCACGCCGAACCGGTCGAGAAGTGCCGAGAAGCCGAATCCCGAGGACACCACTCCGATGGAGCCGACGATCGACGTGTGAGCGGCGTAGATCTCGTCCGCCGCGCAGGCGACCCAGTAGCCGCCGGACGCCGCGACGTCCTCGCAGAAGGCCAGGACCGGCACGCCCTTCTCCGCGGACAGCTGACGGATGCGCTCGGCGATGTACTCCGACTGCGCCGGCGAACCGCCGGGCGAATTGATCACGACGACGACGGCCTTGAGCCGTTCGGTGGCGAACGCCCGCTTGAGTACCGGCTCGACCGTGTCGGTGGTCAGCCCGTGTTTGCCCATCCCGGCCGCGCCGATCGGACCGTCGAGTCGAACCACCGCGACGTGCTCGGCACGCGACTTCGCGAACTTCTTGCCCACCGCCGCCAGCGGTCCTGCAGTCATCTGCCCGAGTCTAGTGGCGGTTCACCGGTTCCGGTTTCGGGCTGGGCTGCCCACGCATTCTGCAGCGCACCGGGTGCACTCGCGCCGTAGACTCTCCCGCGTGCAGGTCAGGTGGCTCAGCGCATTCCTCGATTTCCCCGCCGACGAGTTCGGCAGCGAGGTGACCTTCTGGCGTGCGATCGCGGGCAGCACCGTGTCGCCGCCGCGCGGCGAACACCGCGAGTTCGCCTCCCTCGAACCGTTCAACGGCGACCCTCACCTCCGAGTGCAACGGGTCGACGACGGTCCGGGCGGGGTCCACCTCGACATCCACACCGACGACCCTCTGGCCGCGGCCGACGAAGCGGTGGGACTCGGGGCGACGCTGAACCACGACGCCGGCACCCACGTCGTCCTCCGTTCGCCCGCCGGTTTCGTGTTCTGCCTGGTGCCGTGGGCGGGAGAGTCAAAACGGTCCCGGCCGATCCGGTGGCCAGGTGACGCCATCAGCATCATCGACCAGTTGTGCATCGACATACCCGCAGCCGACTTCGACGCCGAGGTCGAGTTCTGGACGGCGCTGACCGGCTGGCCGCCCAAGCCACCCGAATCCCGACCCGAACTCGTGGCACTGCGCCGCGACCCCGCGATCACCACCGGAATCCTGTTGCAGCGCAGGCAATCCGATCCGGACACGCCTGGACCCGAAGGCTCGTCGACGGCAACCGGGCACCTCGACCTCGCGACCAACTCGGTCCCCGACGAGGTGGCACGCCACGAGGGATGGGGCGCTCGCGCGATCGAGCACCACCCGCACTGGACGACGATGGTCGACCCGATGGGACGCCCGTACTGCATCACCTCGCGCAATCCGCGGACGGGCGACTGAGCTCAGGGAGCAGAGAGGAACGCGCGCAGTCTCTCGACCTCGGCGTCGATCTCCCGTTCCTCGGTTTTCGTGACCTCCCGCAGCATCTCGATCCGTATCCCGCCGTCGCCGTCGAGATGCCATGTGCCGACGAGGAATCCGTCGGCGAAGACGAACCCCGGCGAGCGGCCGTTGGGTGTCACGGTCCGCCGGAACAACTCCGGGTCGGCGACGCGGACACGGTCGGCCGAGACGCCGATGACATGGTCGAACGGCGCCACGAGTCGGGCCGGGGCGGGAGTGTCAGGATCGGCGAAGCCGAGTCCGTCGAGATCGTAGAGGGTCTCGCCGTGCGGACCGGTCAGCCGGACGAGTTCCCAGTCGGCCTCCATCTTCTCCACGAGTGACCTCAGGCCGGTCATGCCCGCCCACGTCTGGATGGCCTTGACGGTGGCGGGCCCGAAACCGCGGAGGTACAGGCGGATCAGGTCCGCCCGCGCGTCCTCGCCCTCGACCGCCGGTGCACCCGGACCGGCCCATTCGTCGAACAACCGGTAGGTGGGCGCCCCGCGGCCCCGCCAGAGTCCGCGCGGCGGTACCTGCACGAGTGGGAGTCCACAACGGGCGATCCCGGTGAGGGTGGACGGGTTCTCCGCCGGATGCCGATGCGCCAGTTGCGTTCCCAGGTCCGTGCCGGAGAGTTCACGGCCGGTCAGGAGTTCGGCGGCATCGGCGATCACCCGCGACGGATCGGCCTCCACCAGCCTCGGGACGTGCGCCTCGGCGATCTCGCGCCGGAGGATCGGCTCGGCGAGCGGCCGTATCCACCGGGCATCCTCGGCGTCGATGAGGAACACCGTGGAGCGCAGCAACGCGATCCGCACGACCTCGCGCTCGGTGAGCAACTCGTCGAGTTCGGCCGGATCGAATCCCTCGACGCGGGACCACAATCCGAAGAACGCGGCACGCGGGTCCTGGGATTGCATGCCGACGCATCGGTCCAGCACCTCGATCGCGTCCTCGTCGACGCGTTCCAGCAGGTGCTGGCGGGACAGCAGGGTGCGGTTCCACTGCCGCAGTGTGATCGGCTCGGACACCTCAGGCGGGGTAGCCGATTCCGGTCGCCGCGTGGCAGCGATAACCGTGCGGGTTCTTCGCCAGGTACTGCTGGTGGTGATCCTCCGCGTAATAGAAGTGTCCGTCGCCCGCGGCGGCGAGAGGCTTGATCTCGGTGGCGATGGGGCCGAGACCGGCGGCATCGAGCGCGGTCTGGAACTTCGCCGCCGACTCCACGACGATCGCGGCGTCGTCGTCGGAGAGGGTGTAGACCGCCGACCGGTACTGGGTCCCGATGTCGTTACCCTGACGCATCTCCTGGGTCGGATCGTGCGACTCCCAGAAGATCTTGAGGATTCCCTCGAGGTCGATGACCGTCGGGTCGAAGACGACGAGCGTCGACTCGGTGTGGCCGGTGCGCGCGGTGCAGGTCTCCTCGTAGGTCGGGTTGGGCGTGTGACCACCCGCGTAACCGACCGCGGTCGTGTGCACGCCCGGGACCTGCCAGAAGATCTCCTCGATCCCCCAGAAGCAGCCACCCGCCAGGATCACCGCGGACAGACCGTCGTCGAAGGAGCCGATACCGCCGTTGCCGAAGGAGCCGTCGGCCTCCGGCCGCCCACGCATGGGGGTCTCCAGGACCAGATGGACTCCGGGGACCGTGATCTCGGTGTCGCGTCCGGGTAGTGCGGAGTCGGCCGCGATGAGTTCCTGCTTGTGCGAACTGGCGGCGAAGAGCTGGTCTAGCCAAGACATGCGCCAAGTCTACGCGCGCCGCCGGCCGTGTCCTGCTTCCCGAGTTGAGTCAGCCGTCCCAGTCTGTTTATGATGGCGGTCACATCCCGGCATGTGACACCTGTCACGTACAGCCGAAGGCCCTCGGGCCGCCGACGCCGGAATGCCGAGCCGATCCGCTGATGAAAGGCGACAATGGCGACGCACGCGACCGGAGACTATCGAGGTTCCCTCCGGACTCCGCGCGGCGCACCGCGCGCCAACTACGACGTGGCGAGAAGCTGCCGCACCATCGCGATGAGCATCGTCGCACTGCTGGCCGTCATCGTTGCGCTCGCACTGATCTGAGCCGATCCCGGCATCTCGCCCGCGTGGACCGGCGTGAACGCCCGCCCGTGATCTTCAACCGCACTTGATATTTCTTCGGGCCTGTTTGTTGCAATCACCCATGGTGTGGGGAAGGCTGGAACCATCCGCGTGGCGCCGACACAATCGGCGGACCCACGTGTGAACAGGGAATACGAAAGCACCTCAGAGAGGAACATCGTGGCTGAATACACCTTGCCGGATCTGGATTACGACTACGCGGCACTGGAGCCGCACATCTCCGGCAGGATCATGGAGCTCCACCACAGCAAGCACCACGCGACCTATGTCAAGGGCGCCAACGACACCCTGGAGAAGCTGGCCGCGGCCCGCGAGGACGAGAGCATCGCCGGAAAGGTCTACGGACTGTCGGCCACCCTGTCCTTCCACCTGGGCGGCCACACCAACCACTCGATCTTCTGGAAGAACCTGTCGCCCAACGGCGGCGGCGAGCCCGAGGGTGACCTCGCGGCTGCGATCACCGAGCAGTTCGGTGGCTTCGACAAGTTCAAGGCCCACTTCACCGCCGCCGCCACCACCCTGCAGGGTTCGGGCTGGGCGATCCTGGGCTACGACACCATCGGTGGCAAGCTGGTCATCCTGCAGCTGACCGACCAGAGCGGCAACATCCCCGCCGCCATCATCCCGGTCGTCATGCTGGACATGTGGGAGCACGCCTTCTACCTCGACTACCAGAACGTCAAGCCGGACTACGTCAAGGCTTGGTGGAACGTGGTCAACTGGGCCGACGCCGGTGAGCGTTACGGTCGCGCGAAGACCCAGGGCAACGGCCTCATCGTGCCTGCCTGATCCTCCCTTCGCCAGATACCAACGGCGCCGGTCACCTTCGGGTGGCCGGCGCCGTTCCTGTTCCGCGGGAGCGGGAGATCAGAGGATCAGCGTCACGGCGACGGCCACACCGCAGGCGATAGCGATCACGATGAGCGCCAACAGATCTGCGCGGCCCGGGCGGGCCGGATGAGCCGTGAGCCGACCGGTACCGCCGCGGGCGGTGATCGCCTCGGCCATCTCCGCGCTACGGCGGAGCGCCGACGACATGGCGGCCGTGATGAGATCCATGATCCCCATCTCCGCCGACGGATGATCACTGCGCCCCTTTGCCGTCGGCCGCAGCTTGTGCGCGGCGCGCAGCATGCGCAACTCCTCGATCAGCAGCGGAAGACCCCTCAGGCACAACGCGATTGCGACGGCCCACTCGTCGACGGGTAGACGCAGCCGCCGGAGCGGTCGCATCAACCGGGCGATCGCCGGTGCGACGTCGGCCATCGGGGTGGTCCAGATGACAAGGATCGAACTCGCCACGAGGACGAGTGCGAGGGTCACCGCCCGGAGAAACACCAGCCCACCGTGCAGGCCGGCGAACGAGACGTTGAAGGCGACGCCGACACCGATCAGTCCCCAGAACCACCACGGCGGACGGGGGATGGCGCCCAACGGGATCCCGGCGATCAGGGCGGTGAGGATGACGATCGCGGCCACCATCCCCAGTGCCGGCCACGACGGCAGCACCCAGGTCATGATGCCGAGGATCAGCACGATCACCAGCTTGGTTCCCGCCCACAACCGGTGGACGAAGGAATCGCCGGGGACCTGCCGCAACGGAACCGTGCGCATGGTCATGGGGCACCTCCGTCCCAGCCGGACGGCTGATCGGCGTTCTGATGTGTGTCGGGCAGCAACCGCCCGTCGACGAGCCGGACCCGCCGGGTACACACCGAGTCCAGCGATTCGAAGTCGTGCGAGATGATCACGATGGTCATGCCCTCGGCACGCAGACGCGCGAGGAGCGCGACGATCTCCTCCCGAGCCAAGGGGTCGAGACCCGCGAGGGGCTCGTCGAGCACCAGCATGTCGGGGTTGCGGGCGATGAGCCCGGCGAGCACGACGCGACGCATCTGCCCACCCGACAGTGAATCGACCTTGGTGGCCGCCATCTGCCGGGGCAAGCCGACGAGTTCGAGGACGCGGGCGACCTCGGCGGTCCCGACCTTCTCGCCACCGGCCGCCATGATCTCGTCGGCGACGGTGACCTTCTGCAATTGCAGGCGGGCGTGCTGGAAGCCCAGCCCGACCGCGCCGACATGCTCGGTGACCGGCTCCCCGGCGTCGTAACCGGCTGCCGGAGTCGACTTCACGGAGGTGTCGAGCAGGTGGCACGTTCCGGTGCGCGGCGACAGGAGGCCCGCCATGATCCAGGCGAGGGTCGTCTTGCCCGACCCGTTGCCGCCGACGATGAGCAACCCCTCCCCGCGGTACACGGTCAAGGTGACGTCGGTGAGCGCGACGACCTCCCAGGGCGAGCCGGGCAGATGCGCATATCCCACATGGTCGAGCACCAGCAGCGGCCCGCCGATGTGCGGGCCCGGCGCCGCGAGGGACGTCGACGATCCGGTCGGAGGAGCGTGGTCGAGGTCGGCGTGCGGGTCCGGCATCCAGTGCGGCGGATGAGGGACCACGCGACCGGCCTCGAGATGGATGACGCGATCGGCGGCCGCGGCCTCGCTGCCGCGGTGGGTGATCAGCGCAACCGCGATCCCGCGTCGGGCCGGTAGCGACGCCAGCAGGTGCAGGAGCTGCCCGCGGCCCTCCGGGTCGACCATCGAGGTGACCTCGTCGGCGATGAGCAGCTGCGGATCGCGGGCGAGTGCCGCCGCGATCGCCAGGCGCTGCTGCTGCCCGCCGGACAGGTCGGTGGTCTCGCGGTCGCCGAGACCGGTCAGCCCGACCTCGGCAAGGAGAGCCTCCACGTCGACGTCGGCATCCGGCGGCAGACCCCAGACCACGTCGTCGGCGACGCGGGAACCGAGCATCTGGATCTCCGGCCGTTGCAGGACGAGCGCGGTCCCGCCGTGGACGCCCAGCCCGGCGAGACCCGGGCGGTGCACGACACCGGTGGTCGGGGCGCGACCGGCCAGGATCTTCGCGAGCGTCGACTTGCCCGAACCGTTGGCGCCGACGACGGCGACGAACTCGCCGGGGTCGATGCGCAGGTCGATGTCGTGGAGGACCGGTCTCGCGTCCGGGCTGTAGGCGAAGCCGACACGTTCGGCGACGATCGGCAGCGGCGCGACGTCGGTTGCCGTCGATGCCGGACCGTCGGAGGTGAGCGTGTCCTCGCTGGGGACGTCGCGAAGTCGCGCGATGACGCCACCGAGAATCCACCACGCGGCGAGCAGCGAGATCGCGGTGCCGACGGTCCCGGAGATCCAGATCCACGCCCACCAGTGACTGGCGATGCTCCGGCTCATCGAGTCGAGGGCGTTGCCCACGACATCGGTGGGTCCCCACCCGCGCAACCACTTGGCGACACCGTGGAGGGAGTTGGTCATCGCCTCGATGGTCAGCTCACGCAAGGGCACCAAAATAAGGAGGATCAGGACCGAGACCCCGCCGAGGAGCGGCGAGGCCACCAGCGTGGCCAGTCCGAGCGTCCCGAGCCCGCGGCGACGTCGCTTGAGGTCGCCGACGATTCCGCCGATCAGCGCCGAGCCGAGCACGGTGGCCATCGCGCCCGTACCCGCCATCGCGAACGCGACCGCTGTCGTCGCCACGGTGGCGGTGAGCAGTGCACGCGGCCGAGTGCGGGCTGCGATGAGGGCGAGAGGAACCGGTGCGAGCAGCCCGGCCGCCTGCGCCAGCGGGATGACCGAGGCGATGACCACCGCGGCGACGGTCAGGCCACCGAAGATCGCGACGGACGCGAACTCCATCGGACGCAGCGGGTGCGAGTTCTTCACCGGTCCAGTGTGCCTGGGCACCGGAGCCGTCGGTCGATCGCATGTAAACGAACCGTCACAAGACGGTGGTTCGGGTTGTCCGTTTCGTCCCCGCGGTGGATTCTTTTCACACGGGTGATCTTCGGCGGTCCTGGGTCTCAATGACCAGGTCTCCCACCCGGATTGGAGGTAGGACACGATGCAGTCGATTCCGATCGGACTCACCCCGTTCCAGCATGAGGGCACGCTGAACGGAATCCTCATCTCGGGCCGCTGGCCGGAATCCACACTCGAGTGGACACAGACCCTCGTCGGGTCGGTGCGGATCGCATGCCGGCCCGGCTTCCTCCCGACGACGACGATCTTCGGCGTCGTCGAGCAGCGTCCGCCGCACGGCGGTGAGGACACCGTCGGGATGATGGTCGCGATCGGGAACGTCGTCGACGACAGCTTCGTCGAGGCCGGCAGGTTCCTGAACAATCCCCCGGCGCTCGTCATGCTGCACCCGCCGTCGCAGACCCGTCCGTCGTTGCCGGAGTGTTCCGAGGTCGCCTCGGGTTGTGTGCTGCTGCCCGGGCTCCCCGAACTCGGACTCGAGCACCGGGCCGGGTGGGCCGAGGCGGAGGCCGACGGGACCGTGGTGAACCTCCGCAACGAGGTGGGCATCGACCCCAATGCCGACCCGGACACCGCCGTGCTCGCCATGCTCCTCGCAGCTTAGGGCGCCGAGGCCTCGCGAAGGCCCAGAGGCGGTTGCCCGCACGCGGCAATCCGGGTGGCCGAACTTTAGTTTTTGTGCCCCCGACCTGCATGGATACGGGCTACTGACGAGTTGCATTCGCCAGTTAGGGCTCACTAACCTGGCGTCTGTGATTGCTGCCCTGCTCCTCAGTTTCGGCGTGATCTTCGTCGCCGAACTGGGCGACAAGTCACAACTGATGGCGATGACCTACGCCCTGCGGTACCGCTGGTGGGTCGTCCTCCTCGCCATCACCGTCGCCACCACTGCGGTACACGCCGTCTCGGTGTTCTTCGGTCATTTCCTCGGGATGTCGCTGCCGACCGATCTGATGTCGGTCCTGGCCGGCCTCGCCATGCTCGTCTTCGGCCTGTGGACGATCTACGGAGATCGCCTCGACGACGAGGAGCAGAACCGCGCGACGCGAGTCGGCGCCTCGGTGTTCCTCGCCGTGATGTCGGCCTTCTTCCTCGCCGAGCTCGGCGACAAGACCATGCTGGCCACCATCACACTTGCCACCGACCACGACTGGCTCGGCGTGTGGATCGGTTCCACCGTGGGCATGGTCGCCGCCGACGCCCTGGCGATCGGCGTGGGTGTCCTGCTCGGGAAGCACCTTCCCGAGCGTGTCATCGCGATCGGTGCGGCCGTTCTGTTCTTCGGTTTCGCGGTGTGGCTCACCGTGACCGGCCTGACCGGGGCGTCGACCCCGATGATCGCCGCGACGGTCACCGCGATCGTCGTCATCATCGGAGTGGGGACGTTCCTCATCCACCGCGACCGTCGTCTCCGCGCCGACTCCGATACCGAAGCAGCCGTTCCCGAGCGTTCGCTCGGTGGACACGAGGGCTGAACGCGGGCGCCACGCAGCAGCTGACTATCGTGAACGTGCACCCCGCGCCGGTGCACGTCGTCCACTTCACCGGGACACGGGTCCGGCGGCAATCGGTACCGCGAAAGGACTACTACACCCATGGACGTTTCAGGCGCTTCCGTTCTGGTCACCGGCGGGGCATCGGGCCTCGGCGCAGCCACCGCCCGTCGCTTCGCCGCCGCAGGCGCGCAGGTCTTCGGCCTCGACCTGCAGGCCTCGATCGACAAGGCGGCACCCACCGACGGCGTCACCCTGATCGCCGCCGACGTCACCGACGAAGCGCAGGTCCAGGGCGCCATCGACACCATCGCCGAGTCGGGCGCACCGCTGCGTGTCGCCGTCAACTGCGCCGGCGTCGGCTGGGCCGCACGCATCCTCGGCAAGAACGGCCCCCACGAGCTCGACCTCTTCCGCAAGGTCATCGACATCAACCTGGTCGGCACCTTCAACGTGATGCGGCTGGCCGCCAACCGCATGTCGGAGGAGTCCACCATCGACGGCGACGGCCAGCGCGGCGTCATCATCAACACCGCTTCGGTCGCGGCCTTCGAGGGCCAGATCGGTCAGATCGCGTACGCCGCGTCGAAGGGTGGCGTCCACGCGATGACCATTTCTGCGGCCCGCGACCTCGCCCGGATCGGTGTGCGCGTCTGCACCATCGCCCCCGGCACCATCAGCACCCCGATGCTGGCGGGTGTGACCCCCGAGTTCCAGAAGACCCTGGCCGAGGCGATCCCGTTCCCGCAGCGTCTCGGTGAGCCCGACGAGTACGCACAGCTGGCCGAGTTCATCGTCGAGCACAACTACCTCAACGGCGAGACCATCCGCATGGACGGCGCGATCCGGATGGCTCCGCGCTAGAGTCCCGATTCCTGGTCCTCGGCCGGGCGACCGATGGGCGCCACCTCGGCGTCCTCGGTCAGCAGCAGCTCCTCGGACAACCTGATCAGCGGTGCGGCATCCGCTTCCAGACCCTCGCCGTCGGCGGGGGCGAGGTCGCGGACCGCGCCGCTGATCTTGTCTCCGGCCCCGTCGGCCACCGCGCTCAACTCCGACACCGCGCTGCGCAGCAATCGAACCTGCACGTCGACCTGGGCATACTCGAAGACCGGCGGTAGATACGGACTGAGCTGGGTCAACGCGTCCCGCGTCTCGACCACGCGCCGGTGGAGCCGCGTCGTCGGCGACAACTGACCCGTGTCGGGCAGCACGACCTCCGGTACCGCACCGGTCACCAACCGCCACAACGGCAGGAGTTCGGTGTCGAGTCGGCGGCGGCGCCGGTTGGCCACGAGGGACTGCACCCTGGAGTAGACCATCGGATAGCTGATGCCCAGCAGGAAGGACACGACGCCGACGGTCGCCAGGACCCGGTTGGTGGTCACGAGCCACGGGGACCTCGCGACATTCATCGCACTGACCGCGACGAACACGATCTGCGCGATCGCACCGAGCGCCAGGAACCCGAGTCCGGCCATGAGCAGACCCAGCGACACTCGTAGGTATCCGTCGGCCGTCGCATAGAACTTCCGGACACTGTTGACGCAGGCCAGGAAACCATAGGCGAGGTATCCGCTCGCGATCAGCATGAACAGGGCGAAACCCCAGTTCTGGACGGTCCATTCGCTGATGGTCTCGGTCCGGATCTCCTCGGGGATCACCAGCATGGTGATCTGGAGACCGATGAGCGACGCGACGAGCGGCAGCGCCTCCCAGCCGGCGCGTCGTTCGCGGGACACCCGGTCGGGGAAGAAGAAGACCACGACGAGCGCGGCCACCCCGATCGCGAGGAGCGCGTAGAAGGCCACCCTCGACAGTCCGGCGAATCCCCTGGTGTTGAGCGTGGACGCCACCGCCTCGTTCACCACGACGAAGGCGACCGTCAACGACGCGACCGCGACCATCATCGCCAGCGGTTGGAGTCCCCATCCGGTACGGCGGATCTGGTCCAGTCGCCAGCAGAACGCGATCGCGAAGACCACGCCCGCCAGCGCATTGACGATGCCGATCCCCGCCTCGACACCCTGAGCGAGGACGAGGGCAGTGACGGCGTCGCCGGCCGACCCGGTCACAACCATCCGCGGTGCCCACCCAGCAGCCGCTGGAGGCCCCGGAGCTCGTCGTGCGCGGCAGTGCTCCCGACGCCGGTGCCGGCCTCCTCGGCCCAGGCGAGGATCATCGACGCCAACATCTCGGCCTCCCACTCGCGGTCATCGGAGTAACAGGTACGACGCAGTGCCGCGTCGGACGAATCCTGCGTGAGAGCGGCCAACCCTTCGACGGACACCTCGGCCAGCATCTGGTGCCCGGCGATGAGATGCCCGAATTCGTGGATGACGATCTGGTCGCGATGCAGCGGCGACGTGTTCGCCTGATAGAAGAAGTAGTCCGCGTCGGCAGCCGCCAACCAGATCCCGTTGGGCGCGCCACTGGGCAACGGATGGGCGAGCAGCCGAATCGGACGACCCCGCCGCTCGCCGTACCGGTCACACAACTGCGTGACATCCAGCGGGAGATCGAGATCGAGTCCACGCAACGTGGTGCGACACAGCACACGCAGAGCACGCTCGGATCGACGCATGTGCACAATCGAACCACGACTTCGTAAGGGCACGCGATGTGTGCCACCGACCGAGGGAACAGACGCCACGAGGTGGTCACCGGCTCGGACTGGTCTTGGGCCGACACCCCACGGCCCATACTCCTGTCCGACGCCCGGCGACCCGTGCGACGCGGTTTTCGGCCGTCAGGCCGAGAACCAGGTCAGTCCTCGCTCGTCTCCCCGACCACACGCAGACGCGAATCAGCCGACGGCTTCTCGTCGCTGAGTCCCGCCGCGATGACGTCCGGTGGGTCTTTCGGAAGACCCTGCTGCTCGCGCAGTACCTTGATCAGTTCGTTCACCACGGTGACCGAATCGCTCGAGAGGCCCGCAAGTCGGAATGCCGCCAACTGCACGTTGGTGTCCGCCTGCAACCGCATCAGATCGATCTCGTCGCGGGTGCGCTGCGCGGCCCGATCCTCGAGGAAGTAATGCACGTCGACCCCGAATGCGGCCGCGATCCCCTCGACGGTTCGGAACGACGGGGACTTCGCTTTCCCCGACCGCAACTGGCTCAGATACGACTCACCCAGACGGAATCCCCGTTCCGTCGACCGCGCCGCAATCGCCTTGGCACTGTATGCCCTCCCGTTCGGACCGGGAACGGTCCGAAAAAGCTCCTCGAGTCGCCGGGCGAACAACCCCGGATCGAGTGCATCCGATTCCTTCGCTCTCGAACGATCGGAGTCGGTGCGTCCGGTGTCGCCCATAGGCTTCTCCGCCCCTCCTGAAGTCATGACCATGTTCTCCGAAATGCGAAACTTGAATTTGCAAACATTAAAGCCCGCTGCACTCGGCCGTTGCAACGACCGGTACGGTCAGAACGTACCGGACCGTCGCACGCCATGCGTATCACCTGTGGTCATGATGTAACGAACGATAGTGTGGCGTTCTTCACACTTCGGGGGGTAACACGGTGTCGGCCTGCCGACGACACATGAACTGGAGGCCTGACCGTGATGCACTCGGGGTCATGAGGTCGCGCCCCGAACCACTGGATCTTGTACACAACTGTACTCCCGGAGCCGAACGATGACCCACCGCATTCCGGAGCCTCACGGCAACCGTCGGCGGCGTCGATCCGTGGCATCCGTCGGTGCCGTCCTCGCGATGATCGCGTTCCTCGCTCTCGCCCCCGGCATCGGCTCGACGGCCCCGATCGGCTCTGGTGACTCCGGACCCGGCAACAGCGGGTCGGGCGGCTACGGCGCGCACAGCGCCGACGACGACTCCGATGATGATGACGACGACTACGGGGCGTCACCCCCGACCGGCAACGGCACCCCGGGGAGCTCCTGGCACCACGGCCACGGACACGGACACGGCCATCACGGTCACGGCACCCCGTCGGGCACCGGAACACCGTCCGGGACCACGACGACGGGCAGTTCGGTGACCGGGTCCGCCGAGACCGGGCCACCTGACACCGGGAGCTCGACGACCGAAGCCTCTCCGTCGGAGAGCCCGGCGACGTCGGCTACCTCGACGACCGGGATCGTGATCCCCGTGCCGCCCGTGAACGTCTGGCCGAACGTGCCGCCGGCTCCGCAGGACCCGACCGGCGCCGACCCGTCACCCGACGGCGAGGGAACCCCGCCCCCACCCGCCGACGTCCCGACGGTCGCCGCCCCCAGCGGTCCCCCTGCCGCCGCGGCTCCCGGGGCATCTGCAGCAGGCGCGCCGGCAGGTGTGGGAGCCGCAGCTCCTCGCGCCGGCGAGACCACCCCGGATGCGGAGACGCCGGAAGCTGTTTCGACCGACTCGGACGAGTCCGAGTCCGCCGCCTTGGTGTCGAGTCCACCGGCACCGTCCGACGGTCCGGCACAGGCCCTGCCGAGTTCGTCCCCCGACACGATCCTGACGGGGGTCAAGAAGTTCCTGGTCGGCGTGGCCCCCGGTGGCCTGATGCTGCTCGGCGCGGTCGCCCTGTTCGGCAGCGGATCGTTCCTGGAGTCGCTGCGCACCCTGCGTTCCTGACGGTCGCCCGCCGGCTCGTCGGGTCAGTCGTCGGTCCGTGCCAGCAGATCCCGTTCGTGCGGGACGTCGTCGACGGCGCCCCCGGACATCCACTCCCGCAACACCTTTGTGGCCCGGACGTCGTCCTCGTTGTACTCCAGCAGTCGCTGCCGCTGACCGAGATCAGGGCGGCCGCCACCCAGAGCGACCGCGGCGCGGTACCACTCCATCGACGCCTCGCCGCTCGCGTCGTCGTCGCGCCACGCGAACCCGGCGACGGGCGCGACCCGTTTCAGTCCCTTGCCGCGGGGACAGATGAAGTTCTCGCCGACGGCCTCGTAGATGTCGACCCACTCGTCGGAGGCGATGAAGGCCTCCACCTCGCGTCGCGTCGGGATGCCGGGTTCGCCGGCGAACCGGTCGGCCGAGCCCAGCAGCCAACGGTTCTCGGCCTGTTGTGAGTAGCAGTACGCCGCGAAGGTCTTCCCGCTCTGCCGGGCGGCGAGCCGTTCGGCGGTCAGCCAGGCCCAGAACTCGGCGAACGACCTCGCCTCGTCGCGGGTGGGCAGCGGATCCCAGGTGACGAACGGCCGGTAGACCACCGGCTCGTCGGGCGCGGTGGTGTCGGTGCGCAGCGTGCCCCACAGGTAGGCGCCGTGTTCGCCGAAGCTCTCCATGTCGACGTCGACCTCGATGTCGGCGCGATACACCCGCGGGGTGTCGAGGCGCCGGACGAGTTCGGTTCCGGTCAGCCAGGCGATCGCACCGATCACCGCGTCGTCGAATCGTGCACTGCCCGGCCAGTTCTCCGGCGGATCTCCGCGCTGCGCGGCGAGCTGGTCGATCGTCGTGATGCCCGCCTCGATGAGTGCGGCGCCCTGGTTCCCGGTGGCGACGAGGGACACGTCGCGGACGGCCTCCAGTTCCGGGCCGCACTTCACCCACCACGGGCACGAGCGGCATTCGGCGACGCGTCGCGGTTCGGTCGGCACCTGCTGCGCCGCGATCGCCCGGCGCCGGTCCAGGACCTCGTTGTAGTCCTCGAGCATCGCACCGGTGTCGTGCACGACGATGCAGTCGGCGTCGACGCCGATCACCCCGCCGCGCAGGTCACCGCTCTCCGACGACGCGGCGCTGCCGATCTCGACCAGCATCGCGGTGAGCTGGGCGAGGCGCAGGGCGTCGCGCCGGTTGGGACGGCCGGTGCGATACGGATCGGGCGTGGGCGCCCACCCCCAGAGCGGACTGGTGACCAGTGTGGGCGGGCGGCTCGGATCCGGGGTGGTCTTCGCGGGCTGGGTGATCCGGTGATTGACGACGATGACCGGGACGTACCCGTCGCCCACCCTCACCAGGAGTTCGGCATGGCCGCGCCGCCCGTGTTCGACGTCGGTGGGCAGCGCCGCATTCCAGATCCACGCGACACCCGCGTCGCACGCCTTCATGGTGGCGGCGACCCGGTCCGCGGCCCTGGACTCCGGGTCGACGGCGACGAACGCACCCGGCTGATCGCTGTGGATGCCGCGGAGCAGTTCCCGGACCGCGGTCCGATGATCGGCCGCGGCCTCCTTGCGTCGCTGCACGCCGGGCGGGTCCGGTTCGGTACCGGGACGCCCCTCGTGACCGAAGTCGAGAGCGACCCGGTGCTCGCAACCCGCCAGATCGCGCGGCGACAACACCACAGAGGCCACGCCATCCCTTTCTCGGCTCGAGCAGTCGGACGCGTGGCCCCACCGGGCCACGTGTCATGCTTGTACTTGTTACCACGCCCGCAGCGGTCCACTCGGCAGCAGCGAAAGGTCATTCGATGGGTTTGTTCTCCTCCGACGGTAGGTCTCGCGCTCAGCGCCGCGCAGAGGCCAAGGCTCTCAAGACGAAAGCCAAGCTCGAGGCGAAGTTCGACGCCAAGCACCGGCGGAAGGAACAGAAGGCTCGTCGCAAGACCGAGCACAAGTACCTCCAGAAGGATCTGAAGGCGGAGCGCAAGACCGCCAAGCAGTTGGCGAAGGCCCAGGAGAAGGTCGTCAAGGCCGAGACCAAGAAGGTGAGTGCCGAAGCGAAGGCGGCCGCCGACGCCAAGGTGTTCAGCCCGGCCAGCGTCAAGCGGTACCTCTCGGTCGCTCGCCTCGTGGCGCCCATCGCCGTCCCGATCGCCTACCGCGCCGCGGTCGCCGGCCGCGCGCAGCTCTCGGCTCTGCAGGCCAGTCGTGCAGGTGTGTCGCCAGAAGTGTTGCGCCAGTTCAGCGGCCACGGCGCGGCGCTGTCCGCGCGGATCGCCACGACGCGCACCGCCCTGGACAAGGTCGTCGCTCAGGACACCAGCGCCGACGCCAAGGACTTCGTCGCGGCAATGACCCAGCGTCTGGACAACCTCGACATCGCGGTCGGCGCGGCCGAGACCATGTCCGCCGCACAGCGCCGGACGGCACACCAGTCGATCGACGACGAACTCGTCGCCATCGACGCCGACATCCTCGCGCGGCTGGGCGTTCGCTCCTGAACCTCTAAGATGGGTTCCACGCGTCGCGTCGGGGGTCCGCCCGGTGCGCACACCCCGGAAACACACGCAGGGCCGGGACTCACGCAAGGGAGCGCCGTATGACCGAGCAGGAGCCGAACGTCACGCCGTCCGACGGCGGTGCGAACAACGACGAACCTCCCCAGGAGTCGGCGGCGGCCGATCCCGGACCGGCTCAACCGGATGCGACGCCGGCCCCCGAGCAGGCGACCCCACCGAAACCTGCGCCGAAGAAGGCCCCGGCCAAGAAAGCACCCACCAAGAAGGCCGCGAAGAAAGCACCCACCAAGAAGGCCGCGAAGAAAGCACCCACCAAGAAGGCCGCGAAGAAAGCACCCGCGAAGAAGGCCGCCCAGAAGAAGGCGCCGGAGAAGAAGGCACCCCCAAAGTCGGTACCTCCCGTCACCGAGGTGCCCGTCGCCGAAACCCCGGCCGCCCCGGAGACCCCGATGCCGGCTCCCGCCCCCGCCCCCGCGCCGACACCGGCGCATCCGCCGGTTGACGTCGTCGCCGAATCCGATGCTGCGCGAGCCACTTTCGCCCAGCTGCGATCAGGTGCACCCACCGAGCCGCCGACGACCAACCTCCCCCCCGCTTACGCGGGGCTGGCGGCGGTCGTGGCGATGCTGGTGTTCGTGGTGCTGCGGCGCGTCCTGCGCTGAGGGGCTACCGCGGCGGCGGTGAGACCTCGACGCCGCCCGACTCGTGCTCGGGTCCGGCGTTCGGGTGTTCGGCGGGGAGCCGTCCGCGGAAGCGTGCGGCTTCGCTCGGACCCGGTTCCTCGCCCCGCGAGTGCGGCGGCCGGTGGTACGGTCCCGGCTTCGGGCGCGCCTTGCCGCCGGGGAACGCCAGGCGCGCGATGGTGCGGTGGACCTGGCCCCACTGTTGTCCGAAAGGTCCTGTGTTGTAAGGCAATCCGTAGCGTTCGCAGATGTCCTTCACCTTGGGTGCGACCTCTGCGTACCGGGTGCTCGGCATGTCGGGGTACAGGTGGTGCTCCACCTGGTAGCCGAGGTTGCCGCTGATGATGTGGAACAGCGGGCTGCCCTCGATGTTCGCCGCACCGACGAGCTGGCGGACATACCAGCCGCCGCGGGTCTCGTTCTCGGTTTCTTCCTTGCTGAATGTGTATGTCTGGTCCGGGAAATGGCCGCAGAAGATGATCGCGTGCGCCCAGACGTTCCGGATGATGTTGGCGGTGAAGTTCGCGGTCAGTGTTCGCAGGAAAGTGCTCTCCGCACCGGGCAGGACCTGATCGGCGAACTTCGCCGCGGCCTTCCCGCGCCGGCCGCCGCGGCGTCGGATCACGTTGCCGATCCGTGAGGTCGACGGCTGACGGATCGCCCCGCCGGTCGCGGCCTGGCTCAACAGGAATGCGCCCGCACTGATCGCCGGCCAGCCGACGTAGTCCTTCACGACCTGGCGACGCATCTTGCCCGCGATGCCCTTGAGGTCCTTGGCCAGCTCCGACATCGGCTTCTCACCGCGCCGGATCGCCTCGAGGTCGAGATCGTGCAGCGCGACACCCCACTCGAAGAAGGCGGTGAGCAGGACGTTGTAGAACGGCTGGAGCAGATAGACCGGATGCCACTTCTGGTTCGGGTCGATCCGCATGATCTCGTAGCCGAGATCCTTGTCCTTGCCGCGGATGTTGGTGAACGTGTGGTGGATGTAGTTGTGGGAATGCTTCCACGCCTCGGCCGTGGAGGCGGTGTCCCAGTCCCACACCGACGAATGGATGTAGGGATCGTTCATCCAGTCCCACTGGCCGTGCATCACATTGTGGCCGATCTCCATGTTCTCCAGAATCTTGGCCATACCGAGGCACGCCGTCCCGGCGACCCATGCGCCCCGCGAACGCGAGTTGAGCAGCACGATGCGTCCCAGCGCAGCGAGCTGGCGCTGGGTGGCGATGACGGTCTTGATGTAGCGCCGGTCGCGGTCGCCGAGGTCGCTGTAGACCTCGTCGTGGATGGCGTCGAACTCCTCGGCGAGCTTGTCGATCGTCTCCTGATCGAGGTGCGCCAACGGGTTGGTCACGCGCTGTCCGGAATCGGTGGTTGTCATAATTGTTCCTCCCGGTCAATCCTGACCTTCGGTCGACGGTGTAGATCCTGACCTTCGGTCGGTGGAGTAGGTGTGACGGCCGATCAGAGCTCGACGTCGACGTCTCCCTCGGCGGTGTTCACGCAGATGCGGATGCTCGATCCCTCCGGCGAACTGACCTCGCCGGTCCGCAGGTCCCGGATGCTCCCCTGCTTGAGAACCCCGGTGCAGGTGTGGCAGATACCGATCCGGCAGCCGAATTTCAGCTGCATACCGTTCTCCTCGCCTGCGACGAGGATCGGTTGGCCCGGCTCGCAGGTCACCTCGGTGTCACTGCGCGTGAACCGGACGGTGCCCCCCTCACCCTCACCGGCATTCCCGCCGATGATCGGCTGGAAACGTTCGAGATGGATCCGGTCGCCGACACCCTCGGACTCGAAATGCTCGACGAGGCTGTCGAGAAGCTCACGCGGTCCGGAACACATGGCCTGCCGTTCACGCCAGTCCGGACAGAGTTCGTCGAGGTCGGCCGCCTTGATCCGGCCGTCCCGGCTCGTGATGCGCAGCGTCAGGTCGAATCCGTCGTGCCGCTCGTCCATCGACTCGAGATCGGATCTGAACATCACCTGTTCGTCACTGTGCGCCGAGTGGATGGCGACCACATCGTCGACCCGATCGCGGTGGTCGAGGTCGCGGAGCATGCTCATGATCGGGGTGATCCCGCTGCCCGCACTGATGAACAGCATCTTCTCCGGCAACGGATCGGGGAGCGTGAAGACGCCCTCGATCTCACCGAGCCGCACGATCTCCCCCGGGCGCACGCGGTGGACGAGATAGGGCGAGACCGTCCCCTCCTCCACCAGCTTCGGCGTCACGCTGATCAGACCGTCACGCGGATGCGGATCGGAGGTCAGCGAGTAAGCGCGCCAATGGAACACGCCGTCGATGACCACGCCGAGACGGACATACTGCCCCGGTTGGTGACCAGGCCACTCGTAGCCCGGTTTGATCCACACCGTGGCCGCATCCGCGCCCTCGGGACGTACCTCGACGACCCGTCCGCGCAGCTCCTGCGTGGTCCAGAGCGGATTGATCAGCTCCAGGTAGTCGTCGGGGTGCAGAGGATTGAACAGGTGTCGGATCGCGCCGAGAAAACCTCGACGCAGCGGGGAGACCTTGGGTGCTGCGCCGCGCTCAGCCACGGAACAGCCTTTGTCGCAATTCGATTCGTGTCACGAGACCTCGCAATGGGTCGTCGGTTGCCTCTTGGTGCCCACGAGCTGCTTCATGGGTACCCTCCGAGCGATCTGAGTCTGACCCTACGACCTCTGGCGCCGCAGGGTGAGTCACTCGATCAGATCGGCTCACAACGGCCGTATTACCACCGGAAAGCCGCTTCAAACCCAGGTCGGGGCATCAATCCGGCCACGTTCTCCGGCAAGTGGGATCTATCGGGCAACGGACGAGTCGATGCACCTGCAGATCGCGACCGCCACGTCGTCGGGCCGGGATTCCGGGAGCCAATGGTCGGCACCCGGCAGGACGACGAAGTCGTAGGGAGCGTCGACCCACCCCGAGGTCAGTTGCGCACCGACCCTGCCGAGGGCGATGTCGCGGTCGCCCCACAGATATGACGTGGGCACCTTCACCTGCGCAGGCGTCGACCTCTTGTCGGGGATGGCCATCGCGCGGTACCAGCCGAGTGCTCCGGGCAGTGCCCCGTACTCGGCGATGTCGGGAACCACGCGGGAGGCGAACGGTTCCGGGAACCCCATCCGCACACCGAAATCCGGTCGCGTGGTCATCAACCGCCCGAGTAGCTTCTCCGGCAGCGCCGGGATCTGGAACGCCAACATGTACCAGGACCGGAGGATCTGACCGCGGGGCATCGCCTGCAGGAACGCACCGGGATGCGGGACCGACAGCGCGGTCAGCGTTCGCACCCGATCGGGGTGGTGGGCCGCGAGTGTCCACGCCACCGCCGCACCCCAGTCGTGTCCGACGACGTGCGCATCCTCGACACCCGCGTCGTCGAACAGCGCGAGCACGTCCGCCACCAACTCTCCCTGGACGTACTCTCGGCGCCGGGTGGGTCGCGCCCCGGGTGAGTAACCGCGCTGATCCGGAGCGATCGTGCGGAAACCCCTGGCGTGCAGACGCGGGGCGACGAGATCCCACGAGCGCGCTCGTTGCGGGAAGCCGTGCAGCAGGACGATCGGTTCGCCGTCGAGCGGACCGGCGTCGAGCACGTCGAAGGTGTACGCGCCGCGCCGGAACGTGGTCAGCCTGTCGGTCATCGCCGCACTCTCACACCCAGCGCGTCACCGCACACGCCTCAGTCCTCCCAGCGCACCCGCAGGATGCGGTCGGAACCGTCACCGTCACTCGTCGTCAGCACCAGGGACCCGTCGGGTGCCACGGCGGCACTCCGCAGACGGCCGTGCTTCTGCTCGAGGGCCTCGGTCTTCGACACGACGCGGCGTCCGTCGTCGGACAGCTTCAGGAAGACGAGCCGCTTCCCTTTCAGCGCGGTGAGGACGAGTCCACCGCTGTACGGGCCCCAGCCCGTGGCGGGAAGGAAGGCGATACCCGGCGTCGCGATCGTCGAGTCACCCGACGACCACACCGGCCCGATCGCGCCCGGGACGCGACCGGTGTCGGTCATGGGCACGGACTCGTCGTAGATCAGCGGGGTGCGGTCCGGCTTGTAGCCGTAGTTGCCGCCGGCGACGATCAGGTTCAGCTCGTCGTCCCGGGTCGTCCCCTGCTCGACCGCGTAGACGCGGCCACTGCCCGGGGCCACCGCGACACCTTGGACGTTGCGGTGGCCGAGGCTGTATACCGGGCTGCGCGGGTCCGGATTGCCCGGTGCCGGGGTGCCATCGCGCGTGATGTGCAGAACCTTGCCGCCCAGCGACTTCCGGGCTTGGGCGAACGACGGGGTGCCGGTGTCACCGGTGCCGACCCAGATGCTGTCGGGGGTGACGGCGAGTCCACAGCCGGCACGACTTCCCGAGGAGTTCACCGGGATGTTGCCGAGGATCGTCCGCTCGCGCGCCATCTTCGTCCAGTCCGCGCTGACCCGCCATGACACCACCTTGGTGGTCTGACCGGTCTGCGGCGCCGGGATGGGCGCACCAGCCAGCGGCTCCGGCACGGTGAAAGCGCCCGGCACGGCGTATTCGGCCTGACACGAGTACACCCGTCGGTTCTCGGAGAAGCGGGGGTCGATGGCGAGTCCCATCAGCCCGGCCTCGTGGAACGCGAAGATGTTCGACAGATCGGCCGTGACGTTGACGCGCGTCCCACCAGGGCGCACCGCTACGAACCTCCCCGCGCGCTCCCCGGTGAGCACCGTGCCGTCCGGTGCGACGACGACGCCCCACGGGATGGTCAGCCCACCCGCGACGGTCGTCACCTTGAGCGGCGCCTGGGCGTGAGCCGCCGGGGCCCCGACGACCATCCCGGCGATCGTCGCCGCTGAGACCATGACCGCCGCGAGCCCGCGCGCCGGCGATCGACTGTGCTTCCTGCGTTCACGACGTGTCGGGGTCACAGAAGTCACGGTAGCCACGACGCGGTGCCGGGTTGGGGCGAAACGGTGAGATCGAGATCTAACGGCCGGGCAGGTACTTCAGCGCGCGCACCGCGGTCGGCGTGATGGCCCGGTAGATGTTCTTGGGGACCAGCGGGGCGCGGTCGATGCCGATGAAGCGCTGCTCGGCGATCGTCTGTGCCTCGGTGTATTTGAGCAGGCCCTCTTCGCCGTGGCGTCGGCCCACACCGGAGATGCCCATGCCACCCATCGGCGCGGCGGTCGACGCCCAGGCGGCGGCGTACCCCTCGTTGATGTTGACGGTGCCGGCCCGCAGCCGTTCGGCGACGGCCTGGGCCTCGGCGCTGCTCCCCGCGAAAACGCTTGCGTTGAGCCCGTACTCGGTGTCGTTGGCGAGCTTGATGGCCTCGTCCGTGGAGTCGACCGGGTAGATCGAGACGACCGGCCCGAAGGTCTCGTTGCCGTAGCAGACCATGTCGTCGGTGACATCCGTCAGAACCGTCGGCTCGAAGAAGAACGGGCCGAGATCGGGACGCCGCTTGCCGCCGGCGAGGACCTTGGCACCCTTCGCGACCGCGTCCTGGACGTGCGCCTCGGCGGTGTCGATCTGCGCGGCCGACGCCAGCGAACCCATGTCGGCGGTGAAATCGTAGGTGCCCGAGAGCTTCATCATCGAGACATAAGCCGCGAAACGCTCGGCGAACTCGTCGGCGATCCGCTTGTCGACGTAGATCCGCTCGATCGAGATACACAGCTGACCGGAGTTGGAGAACGCGGCGCGCGCGGCGCCTTGCACGGCGTTGGCGATGTCGGCGTTCGCGGTGACGACCATCGGGTTCTTGCCGCCGAGCTCGGCCGAGAAGCCGATCAGCCGACGACCCGCCTGCTCGGCGAGGGTGGCGCCGGTGGCCGACGACCCGGTGAACATCACGTAGTCGGTCGAGGCCATGATCGCCTGGCCCACGACGCCGCCCGGTCCCGGGACCACGGCGTACAGCTCCCGCGGAAGACCCGCCTCGTAGAGCAGTTCCGCCAGCGCCAGAGCGCAGTACGGGGTCTGGCTGTCGGGTTTGATGACCACACCGTTGCCGGCGACGAGCGCCGCGACCGCGTCGGACACGGCCAGCGTCAGCGGGTAATTCCACGGACTGATGACACCGATGACGCCCTTGGGCAGATGCCGCACCCGGACGCTGGTGGCGCCGGGCAGCATGCCCTTGACCTTGCGGTCGGCGAGCAGCTTGGGTCCGGTGGTCGCGTAGTGGCGCGCGGTGATCGCGACGTCGATCACTTCTTCCTGCGCGTAGATCCGGGCCTTGCCGGTCTCGGCCTGCGCTATGTCCATCAACGACTCGGAGTTGCGGAAGACGAGGTCGGAGAACTTGTCGATGACCTGGGCGCGTTCGGCCGGGGTCCGGGCCGCCCACCCCTGCTGGGCCTGCCGGGCGCGGGCGACCGCGGTCTCGAGGTCCTCTGCCGTCGCGACCGGGATGGTGGCCATCTCGGAGCCGCTGAACGCTTCCAGCACCGGGCGCGTGGGACGACTCGCGGCGTCGTCGATCGCGACGAGGGCTCCGAGACGGGTGAAGTAATCGGCGGTGGGCTTCGGCATTTCGGGTCTCCTCAGTGCAGGCTCGGGTCGTTACGATGGACGGTCGCGGACCGGCGCGATCAGCTCTCGGGACCGACGAGCACGATGCCGTCGTCGTCGGAGTAGACGATGTCGCCCGGGTTGAAGGTCTCGCCACCGATCGACAGCGGCACATCACGGTCGCCGGCGCCGGTCTTGGTGGACTTGCGGGGGTTGGTGCCCAGCGCCTTGACGCCGATCGCCATCCCGCCGATGGTCTTGGCGTCGCGGATGGCGCCGTTCACGATGATCCCCACCCAGCCGTTGGATCGGCCGAGTTCGGCGATGATGTCGCCGACCAGCGCGGTGTGCACCGACGCGTCGCCGTCGATGACCAGCACGCCGCCCGGGTTGGACTCGCTCAGGATGGACTTGAGCAGGGCATTGTCCTGGAAGCACTTGACGGTGGTGACGCGTCCGACGAACTCGCGGTTCCCGCCGTACTGCGTGAACTGGGTGTCGCAACTACGGACGTCGGCCCCGATCTCGTCGACGAGATCAGCCGTCGGGGTGAAGGTCAGCTCGCTCATGCCGACCAGTTTAGGTGTTACCGCAAGTTCCGGGTTACTCCCGGGTAGGTTCGGGTAGCCGTTCTCCCCCGAGACCGTCGATGATCTCCGCGACCTCGTCCGGGCGCTCCGAGACCAGGAAGTGCTTGGCCCGCGGCAGGACGACGACCTCATCGGCGCCGAGGATGTCCGAATAGCGCCGCTGCTTCCACTCCCATAACACCCGCCAGCCGCGCAGCGTCGACGAGGCGACCACGACGACGACGGGCACGCGGGGCATCGGGGCGGTTCGACGCAGGCCGCGCAGAGTCTTGTTCATCGAACCGAAGGCGGCGTTCTCGACGAGCATGGCCAGCAGGAACGGCGGCTGCCCGAAGATCCGGGCTCCCCAACGTCGTTGTTGTTCACCGCGACCCTCGGGAGGCGCCGGCACGACCCGCTTCCACACCTGCAGGCTCGGCCAGCGCTGGATACCGACGCGACTCGTCACCGCACGCGCCGCCCCCATCAGCCGGTGTGCGTTCCCGACCCGGAACGACAACGGCACCAGGCGCCACGGCACGAGCACATAGGAGCCGTCGAGCACGACCACGCCCGCAGTCCGGCCGGGATTCTGCCGGGCGAAGGCCTCCACATACAGCGATGCCAGCGAATGACCCACCACGACAACGGGTTCGGTCACACCGCGGGCATCGAGTACCGCGACCATCCGGTCGACCTCGCCGAGGAGGGTCGGAAGATGTTGCCGCCCGACCGGGCTCGACAACCCGTAACCCGGGCGGTCGTAGCGGATCACCCGCCACGACGCCGAGAGCCGGGCCACCAGCGGGTCGAGGTCGAACCAGTTGCTGCCCAGCGCCGCCATCAGAAGCAGCGGCGGCCCCGACCCCTCGTCGAGCACGTGCAGCCGATGATCCCCGACAGTGACGAACGTGCCCGGCGCTGCGGGTTCGTCACCGTCGGTGGGAGCCATGCGTCAGGCGTCCTGCGGTTTGGCCAGCGGGAAGGCCAGCGATTCGCGGATCGACTGACCGGTGATCAGCATGACCACGCGGTCGACGCCCACGCCCAGACCACCCGTGGGTGGCATCGCGTACTCGAGTGCCTGCAAGAAGTCCTCGTCGAGCTCCATCGCCTCCGGGTCGCCGCCGGCGGCCAGGATCGACTGCTCGGTGAGACGCTTGCGCTGTTCGACCGGATCGGTCAGCTCGGTGTACGCGGTGCCGAGCTCCACTCCCCACGCCACCAGATCCCAGCGCTCGGCGACGCCGGGCTTGCTGCGGTGTGCGCGGGTCAGCGGCGACGTCGACGTCGGGAAGTCGGTGTAGAACGTCGGGAACGTCGTGCGGTCCTCGCCGAGGTGTTCGTAGAGTTCGAGCACGACCTGTCCGGCGTCCCAGTCCGGGCGGTAGTTGATCTCGAGGCGATCGCACACCGCCCGGAGCTGCTCGACCGACGTCTCCGGCGTGATCTCCTCGCCCGCCCCCTCGGACACCACCTCGTGGACGGTCTTCACCGGCCACTCGCCCGAGATGTCCACGCGCTCTTCGTTTCCGTCGGCGTCGGTGCGGATGATCACCGGTTCGCCGTAGGCCGCCGTCGCCGCGTGCTGGATCATCTCGCGGGTGAGGTCCAGCATCTTGAGGTAGTCGCTGTGCGCCTCATAGGCTTCCAGGCTCGTGAACTCAGGGTTGTGGCTGAAGTCGACGCCCTCGTTGCGGAAGTTGCGTCCGATCTCGAAGACCTTCTCCACGCCGCCGACACACAGGCGCTTGAGGTAGAGCTCCGGCGCGATCCGGAGATAGAGGTCGAGGTTGTAGGCGTTGATGTGCGTCTGGAACGGTGTCGCGTTGGCGCCGCCGTGGATCTGCTGCAGGATCGGCGTCTCGACCTCGAGGAAACCTCGCGCGGCGAGGAAGTCGCGCAACGACTTCACCACCAGACTGCGGATCGCGAGGTTCTTCCGGCTCTCCTCGTTGATCGCGAGATCGACGTAGCGCTGACGCACGCGGGCCTCGGGATCGGTGAGGCCCGCCCACTTGTCCGGCAGTGGTCGCAGGCACTTGCCGTTGATCCGCCAGGCGTCGATCAGGATCGACAGTTCGCCCTTGCGACTGGTGCCGACGACACCGCGCACCTGGATCAGGTCACCGAGGTCGACGTCGGTACCGAAGTCGGGAGTGCCCGGGATGACCCGCGACTCCTCGACGAGGATCTGCACCTCGCCCGACCAGTCGTGCATGTCGGCGAACACCACCTTGCCGAAGTCACGCAGACGCGTGACGCGGCCGGCGACGGTGACGACGGTGCCCTCGGGTTCCGTCCGCGCCTGCGCGATGGTGTGCGTCGGCTGGTCGGCGGGCGGATAGGGATCGAAACCACGCTCGACGAGCCGGTCCATCTTGTCGAGTCGGACCCGCACCTGCTCGGGACGGTGCACGACGGCACCCTCGGGAGTTGCTGCCTCGGCTTCCAGCTCGGCGATCAGCGCGGGCGCGTCGACGCCGGCCGGAATCGACGGCTGGCCTTCGGAATAGTGCTTGGCCCGCCCGAACCTGGGCAGGGTGATGAACCCTTCGGTGACGATCGCGGCGAGTCCTACGCGCGGCAGGATGCGGTTGTCCTCGAAGCACAGGTACCGCGACTGCCAGTCCGGTAGGTACTTGGCGTTCGACTTGTACAGCGACTCCATCTGGAAGAACCGCGAGCCGAACATCAGTACGGAGTAGCCGGCACGCATGACCGGCCCCGCACCGATCTGCGGGCCCTGCTCGAAGAACGCGCGGAAGGCCGCGAAGTTGAGCGAGACCTCGGTGATGCCGAACTGTTCGGAGTTGCGGCACAATTCGGCCACCATCGTCTCGACGACGCCGTTCGGTCCCTGCCGATCGCGTCGCATCAGGTCCAGGGAGGCGCCGCGGCGACCCCAGGGGACGAACGAGAGCATGCCGACGACCTGCTCGTCCGGGGTGCCCTCGCCGACCACGGCCTCGACCAGCAGGCAGTCGTCGTCGGCGCGATCGCCGATGCGCGACAACGCCATTGCGAAACCGCGCTCCTCGTCGGTGTCGCGCCAGTCGTCGGCGCGGGCGACGACCTTCTCCATCTCGGCATCGCCGATGTCGCCGTGGCGTCGGATCCGGACGGTCACACCGGCTCGCCGGGTGCGGGTGACGGCCTGGCGCACGGCCTTCATCACCGGCCCGCTCAGGCTGAACTCACGGGTGTGCAGGATGGCTTCGTCACCGATGTTCAGCGAGATGAAGCCGGCGGCGTCGTAGGCCGCGGCGCCGCGTGAACTCGACCCGATGGAAGCCGGATGCCACCCGTATTTCTCACAGAGGGTGAGGAACTCCGTGATGGCGTCGGGCCACGACTCCGGATCGCCGATCGGGTCACCGCCGGCCATTCCGACGCCGACCTCGACCCGGTAGGTGATCGCCGCCCGGCCGTCGGGCGAGAACACGACCGCCTTGTCCCGACGGGTGGAGAAGTAGGCCAGCGAATCGTCGTCGTTGAAGCGGGTGATGAGCGCACGGATGAGCGCTTCGTCCTCCGCGGTCATCAACCAGCGCAGTCGTTGCGACCGGAACAGTACGACCGCCGCGGCGATCAGCGCGAGCGCACCGAACAGACCCAGCAGGCCGTTCACGAAGATCGGGGCGTGGCGACCGTCGAAGGACGCCTCCTGGTCGATCGCGCCGAAGGCGACCACACGGTTGAACGCGTACGGAAGGCGATCGCCGCGCGTCAGCGTGTGAGGGAAGGCCCAGACCAGCGCCCAGCCGAGCAATGTCGCGATGCCGAGACCGACGACCAGCGTGGCGATCGCCGCGGGAATCGCACCCCGGCGCACCCTGGTGTGGAACTGCCGGTAGGTCGCCACGAGGAAGACCAACGCGGCGAGGTCGATGACCAGGCCGATGTAGAGGTTCGTCCGATCCCACGACGTCACGTCGAGGTCGTCCTCGAGCGCCGGGATCAGATAGAGCACGTTGCCCACCATGAAGAGCACCAGATAGATCACGCTGATCCACCAGGCGATCCGCTTGCGTGCCGACAACGCGATCGCGATCAGCGCCAAGACGAAAGCCCACGCAAAACTCGTGTCGGGCAGCGTGATGACGTAGTCGTCGACGTAACGCCGAGGGTCGTGAATCAGACGACGAAAGGCCGGGAACAGGCTGGACAGCAACGCGATCGTCGCCAGGACACCGACGACGGTGCCCGCGATGTGCGGGGCGTTGCGGCCGAATCCGGTAGGGCGCCTGATCTTGTCGAGGAGGACGAGGGAGCGCCGGTCAGCCGCGGTGGGGGTCCGCCGGGGTGCCTCGGGATGTTCGTCGGGGCTGGACGGGTCGACCGGCGCAAGGGGGGTGTCGGTGGCCATGCGTCGACGGTAGTCGTCCGCACGGGTGCGACTCGGCACTCCACGCTGATTGGATCCTGCGGCGGCACATATCTGCATCGAGAAGCCGGTGCGGTCGTGCCGGTGTGGCCGACTCCGCCGTCACGGGGCATGATCTCAGACTGTGTACGACGTGACGATCCGCGACGACTCCATCCGCCTCGGCCAGTTCTTGAAACTGGCCAACCTCATCGAATCCGGCGCCGAGGCCAAGGAGGTCATCGCCGACGGTCTGGTGACCGTCAACGGTGAGGTCGAGATCAGGCGTGGTCGTCAGCTCACCCTCGGCGACGTGGTCGAGGTGGGCGGGATGAGTGTGCGGGTCGCCCGCGAAGAGGTGTGAGAATCCCCCGTTACCGAAACCCCCGGTGCCGATCCTCCCGGATCAGGAACTCACGCCGAAACGCCTGAGCTCGGCCGGCGTGATGAGGCGTTCCGCTTCGGCGGGAAAGGTCGACGTATGGACTCGGCGGCCGCCGAGTCGCCCCCCGGTGAGCGAATTGAGCAATGAGCCCCGGCGGGGCGATTGAAAGGTGTCAGCCAACTTCATGACCAATCACTTCCTGGTGCATTCACTTCGTTACAACGGACTCTGACTTTGATCTACTGTAGCGACAGTACTCATCTCTGTCTCCCGGGTTTTCCGTGGTTTGCACCACTCACCCCGAGCCCCGTCGACATGTGAGATTGCACGTCCCCGGTGTCCCGGAACCGTGACCGTCGTACCTGTCGACTAGATCGATCATGACACGCCGAGCGTTACGTCCCGGGTAGCGACGCGGCATCTACCAGCACCAATGCTACGCAGCGAACGCGGCGGCGTATGCCATCCACTCGGACCAATTCATCCTGGGGTTCTATCGCTCGAACCCGCAGCGCATGCGCGGTTCAAGCTGAGGAACGACCGGCTCAGGCCAGTCCGGCGAGGAAACGGTTGGCCCAGGTGACCGCGCTGACACCGGGCCTGACCTGGAAGTCGCCGTAGGTGCCGTGCGATCCCGACTGCAAGAACTTGTTGAACGAGATGATCTGGTCGCGCGCACGCTTGTTGCCGAGTTCCTGGACGATCGCGCCGGGCCCACCGAGGGTGAGCAGCTCACGAACGATCACCGCCGCCTCGGCCTGGTACTGGAGGATCTGGCTCGGCGTCGGGTCGCTGGTCTCGGCCAGGTATCCGGCGATGCGGGTGATGTAGAAGTCCCGCGGTGTGTTGCAGTACATGTCCGACGGCTCGCAGAGAGTGAACGCCCGCGGCAGGAGCCAGCCCATGCCGTCGATGCGGGGTCCGCCGCTGCCCTCACCGCGCAGGGCCGGACCGACGACGTTGTCCTTGCGGGATCGTCGGGGATCGGAGATCAGGACGACGCCGGCAACCTGACCCGGGCGGATCAAGGCGCGCCCGGTGCCGATCTCCGACGCGAGGTCACCCGCGGCGTCGGCGCCCTGGCTGTACCCGACGAGAGCGATCCGGGTGCCCGGGCACCGCGCCAGCATCTGCAGGGCGAGGCCGCGGGTGTTGGCGACGGCCTGGGCCTTCGACTTCCCGTAGATCGCCTTCTCCCACGGGAACGCGGTCGCGTCGTAACCGACGTACGGGACCTTGGTCTCCGGCCCCAGCCCGGAGGTGACCGCACCCAGGACACCCGGGCTCACGCCGTTGGACCAGGTTCCCGGAACGGCGAGGACGTAGATCTTCGGGCAACCGGCCGGTGCCGCGTCCGCACGCGGCGTGCTCAACCCGAACCCTCCCAATACGGCACACAGCAGAGTGCACATGATGGCGAGGATTCGACGCATGGGCTGCCCCTTCGACGGATGGATCGCGATAGGCCGAGTGTATGGCCACACCCCCCGGGTGTGTAGCCGAGAAAACGAAACTCCCGCCCACCTTCTCGGTGGGCGGGAGTTCTCGTTCGTGGTGGCCGGCAGGTCAGCGCTGCGCGACCTGGGTCGGCACGATCGGGGCCGGCAGATCCGACGCACCGGTGAGGTACTCGTCGGCGGCCGCGGCAGCCGAACGACCCTCGGCGATCGCCCAGACGATCAGCGACTGGCCACGGCCGGCGTCACCGGCGACGAACACGCCCGGCTGGCCGACAGCAGCGAAGCTGTTGTCGCGCTTGACGTTGCCGCGGGCGTCGTACTCGACACCCATCTTGTCGAGGAGATCCTCGCGCTCCGGGCCGACGAAGCCCATCGCCAGCAGGACCAGATCGGCCTCGAGCTCGAAGTCCGAGCCCTCGACCTTCTCGAAGCGTCCGTCACGCATGACCACCTCGTGGGCGCGGAGCCCGGTGACCTTGCCGTTCTCGCCGATGAACTCCTCGGTGTTGACCGAGAAGACGCGCTCGCCGCCCTCTTCGTGGGCCGACGACACGCGGTACATCAGCGGGTAGGTCGGCCACGGGGTCGACTCGGCGCGTTCGATCGGCGGCTTCGGCATGATCTCGAACTGGTGGACGATCTCGGCGCCCTGGCGCAGCGAGGTACCCAGGCAGTCGGCGCCGGTGTCGCCACCGCCGATGATGATGACCTTCTTGCCCTTGGCCGTGATCTGACCCTCGATGGTGTCGCCGAGCTGAACCCGGTTGGCCTGCGGCAGGAACTCCATTGCCTGGTGGATGCCGTCGAGCTCGCGGCCCGGGATCGGCAGGTCGCGGCCGATGGTCGAACCGTTGGCGAGGATGACCGCGTCGAAGTCGGCCCGCAGCTGCTCGACGGTGACGTCGACACCCACGTTGACGCCGGTGCGGAAGACGGTGCCCTCGGCCTCCATCTGCGCCAGTCGGCGGTCGATGTGGCGCTTCTCCATCTTGAACTCGGGGATGCCGTAGCGCAGCAGGCCGCCGATGCGGTCGGCCCGCTCGAACAGCGTCACGTCGTGTCCGGCACGCGTGAGCTGCTGTGCGGCAGCGAGTCCGGCGGGACCCGAACCGACGACGGCCACCGACTTGCCGGTCTTCTTCGACGGCAGGACCGGGGTGACCCAGCCGTTGTCGAAGGCGTTGTCGATGATCTCGACCTCGACCTGCTTGATGGTCACCGGCGGCTGGTTGATGCCGAGCACGCACGACGCCTCACAGGGTGCCGGGCACAGGCGACCGGTGAACTCCGGGAAGTTGTTGGTCGCGTGCAGACGCTCGATACCGTCGCGCCACTGGTCCTTGTAGACCAGGTCGTTCCATTCGGGGATCAGGTTGCCGAGCGGGCAGCCGTTGTGGCAGAACGGGATACCGCAGTCCATGCAACGGCTCGCCTGCGTCTTCAGGTGATCCTTGTCGAAGTCGGTGTAGACCTCATTCCAGTCGAGCAGTCGCAGCTCGACCGGACGACGGTCGGGCAGCTCCCGCTCGGGGTGCTTGAGGAATCCTCTGGGGTCAGCCACGTGCGGCCTCCATGATCGCTTCGTTCACGTCTCGCCCGGTCTTCTCCGCTTCGGAGATGGCCAACAGCACGCGCTTGTAGTCCCGCGGCATGACCTTGGCGAACTTGGTCTGGGCAGTGTCCCAATCGGCGAGCAGCGCTGCGGCGACCGGGGATTCGGTCTCGGCACGGTGTTCGTCGATGATGGCGGCGAGGAACTCGATGTCCTCGTCCTCGAGGGGCTCGAGGTCGACGAGCTCGGTGTTGAGGTTGTCGGCCAGCTTGGCGTCCGGGTCGTAGACGAACGCCATACCGCCCGACATGCCCGCCGCGAAGTTGCGCCCGGTCTCGCCGAGCACCACGACGCGTCCACCGGTCATGTACTCACAACCGTGGTCGCCCACACCCTCGACGACCGCCGTCGCACCCGAGTTACGGACGCAGAAGCGTTCGCCGACGATGCCGCGCAGGAAGATCTTGCCCGCGGTGGCACCGAAGCCGATCACGTTGCCGGCGATGATGTTGTCCTCGGCGACGAAGTCGGCCGGCGCGTTGCGCGCCGGACGGACCACCAGGCGACCGCCCGAGAGGCCCTTGCCGACGAAGTCGTTGGCGTCGCCCTCGAGGCGCAGGGTGATGCCCTTGGGGACGAATGCACCGAAGCTGTTGCCCGCCGATCCGGTGAAGTCGACGATGATCGTGCCGTCCGGCAGACCTTGTGCGCCATAGGTCTTGGTGACCTCGTGACCCAGCATGGTGCCGACGGTGCGATTCACGTTGGTGATCTTCGACGTGAACGACACCCGGGTGCCGTGGTCGATCGCGTCGCGGCTCTGTGCGATGAGCTGCTGGTCGAGCGCCTTCTCGAGCGCATGGTCCTGCACGCCCGAGCAGTACAGGTCCTGGTTCATGAACGGCGATTCCGGCATGGTCAGGATCGACGTCAGGTCGAGCTTGCCTGCCTTCTCCGACTTCCAGTGCGCCAGCGCCTTGGTGGTGTCGAGAGCCTCGACGTGACCCACGGCCTCCTGGAGCGTACGGAAACCGAGGCGTGCCAGCAGTTCCCGGACCTCTTCGGCGATGAACAGGAAGAAGTTCTCGACGAACTCCGGCTTGCCGGCGAAACGCTCACGCAGAAGCGGGTTCTGGGTGGCGATGCCCACCGGACAGGTGTCGAGGTGGCAGACGCGCATCATGACGCAGCCCGAGACGACGAGCGGCGCGGTCGCGAAACCGAACTCCTCACCACCGAGCAGGGCGGCGATCACGACGTCACGGCCGGTCTTCATCTGACCGTCGACCTGGACCACGATGCGATCGCGAAGACCGTTGAGCAGCAGCGTCTGCTGGGTCTCGGCGAGGCCGATCTCCCACGGCGCACCGGCGTGCTTGAGCGACGTCAGCGGCGACGCACCGGTACCACCGTCGTGACCCGAGATGAGCACGACGTCAGCGTGTGCCTTCGACACACCGGCGGCGACGGTGCCCACGCCGACCTCGCTGACGAGCTTCACGTGGATGCGCGCCTTGGGGTTCGCGTTCTTCAGGTCGTGGATCAGCTGGGCGAGATCCTCGATCGAGTAGATGTCGTGGTGCGGCGGCGGCGAGATGAGGCCGACGCCCGGCGTCGAACCGCGGACCTCGGCGACCCACGGGTACACCTTGTGCGGCGGGAGCTGGCCGCCCTCACCGGGCTTGGCGCCCTGCGCCATCTTGATCTGGATGTCGGTGCAGTTCGACAGGTAGTGCGAGGTGACACCGAAACGTCCCGACGCGACCTGCTTGATCGCGCTGCGCCGCCAGTCGCCGTTCTCGTCGTGGTGGAAACGACGCGGATCCTCGCCGCCCTCACCGGAGTTCGAGCGACCACCGAGACGGTTCATGGCGATGGCCAGCGTCTCGTGGGCCTCGGCGGAGATCGAACCGAAGCTCATCGCGCCGGTGGAGAACCGCTTGACGATCTCGCTGGCCGGCTCGACCTTCTCGATCGGGATCGGGTCGCGGTCACCGAAGTTGAAGTCGAAGAGGCCGCGCAGCGTACCGAGACGGGTCGACTGGTCGTCGACCAACTTCGTGTACTCCTTGAACACCCCGTACTGACCGGTGCGCGTGGAGTGCTGAAGCTTGAACACCGTGTCCGGGTTGAACAGGTGGTACTCACCCTCACGGCGCCACTGGTATTCACCGCCGACCTCCAGCTCGCGGTGTGCGCGCTCCGAGGGCCGGTCGCTGAAGGCCAGTGCATGCCGGGTGGCGACGTCGGCGGCGATCTCGTCGAGACCGATGCCGCCGAGCTGGCTGATCAGGCCGGTGAAGAACTCGTCGACGGTCGCCTGGGAGAGGCCGATGACCTGGAAGAGCTGTGCACCGGTGTACGAGGCGATGGTCGAGATGCCCATCTTGCTCATCACCTTGAGCACACCCTTGCTGGCGGCCTTGATGTAGTTCTTGCGTGCGGTGGCGAAGTCGATGTCGCCGAGCACGCCGCGCTCGACCATGTCCTCGATCGACTCGAAGGCCATGTACGGATTGACCGCGCCGGCGCCGAAGCCGACGAGTGCGGCGATGTGGTGGACCTCGCGGGCATCGCCGGACTCCACCACCAGGCCCACTCGGGTGCGCTTGCGCTCCCGGACCAGGTGATGGTGCACCGCCGCGGTCAGCAGCAGCGACGGGATCGGCGCGTTGGTCTCGTCCGACTCACGGTCGGAGAGCACCACGATGGTCACACCGTCGTCGATCGCGGCACTCACCTCGGCGCGAATCCGGTCCAGCGCGGCGCGCAAACCGGCGCCACCCTCGGCGACCGGGTACAGCCCGTGGATCTGCTTGCTGCGCAGGTCCGGGTAGCGGCCGTCCTCCTCGATCCGGACCAGCTTCGCCAGCGTGTCGTTGTCGATGGTCGGTTCGGGGATCTCGATCTTGCGGCAGGTGTTCGGACCGGGATGCAGGAGATCACCCTCGGAACCGATCGTGTCGCCGAGACCGGTCACCACCTCTTCGCGGATGGCGTCCAGCGGCGGGTTGGTGACCTGCGCGAAGAGCTGCTGGAAGTAGTCGAAGAGCATGCGCGGACGCTTGGACAGCACCGCGATCGGGGTGTCGGTGCCCATCGAACCGAGCGCCTCGGCCCCCGTCCTGGCCATCGGCGCGACGAGGAGGTTCAGCTCCTCGCTGGTGTAGCCGAAGACCTGCTGGCGCAACGCAACCCGCTCGTGAGCCATGTGCTCATGCGGCAGTGCCCGCACGTCGTTGACGTCGACGAGGTGCTCGTCGAGCCACTCCTGGTACGGGTGCTCGGCGGCCAGTTCGTCCTTGATCTCCTCGTCGTCGACGATGCGGCCTGCGGCGGTGTCCACGAGGAACATGCGGCCCGGCTGCAGACGCATCTTCTGCACGACGTCGGCGTGGTCGATGTCGAGGACACCGACCTCGGAGGCCATCACGACGAGATCGTCCTTGGTCACCCAGATACGGCTGGGGCGCAGGCCGTTTCGGTCGAGCACCGCTCCGACGACGGTGCCGTCGGTGAAGCACACCGACGCCGGGCCGTCCCACGGCTCCATCATCGTGGCGTGATAGCGGTAGAACGCCCGGTGCGCCGGTTTCATCGACTCGTGACGTTCCCAGGCCTCCGGGATCATCATCAGGACGGCGTGCGGCAGGCTGCGGCCGCCGAGGTGCAGGAGTTCGAGCACTTCGTCGAAACGTGCGGTGTCCGATGCGCCGGGGGTGCAGACCGGGAAGATCTTCGACGCCGCGTCGGCACCGAAGGCCTCGGTGTCGATGAGCGCCTCGCGGGCACGCATCCAGTTCTCGTTGCCCGTCACGGTGTTGATCTCGCCGTTGTGGGCGACGCGGCGGAACGGATGCGCGAGCGGCCACGACGGGAAGGTGTTGGTGGAGAAGCGCGAGTGGACGAGGCCCAGCGAGCTCTCGACGCGCGAGTCCTGCAAGTCGACGTAGAACTCCCGCAGCTGCGGCGTCGTGAGCATGCCCTTGTAGACGAAGGTGCGTCCCGACAGGGACGGGAAGTAGACGGTCTCGCGGCCGGGGCCGTCGGCGCCCGCGCCCTTGTTGCCGAGCTCGTACTGGACGCGCTTGCGCACGACGTACGCGCGACGCTCGAGTTCCATGCCCTCGGCGCCGCCGATGAAGACCTGGCGGAAGGTGGGCATCGCGTCCCGGGCGAGCGCACCGAGCGAGTTCTCGTTGGTGGGCACCTCGCGCCAGCCGAGCAGGGTCAGGCCCTCGGACTCGATGACCTTCTCGACGCCCGCGCAGGCGAGCCGCGCGTCTTCGGAGCCCTGCGGGAGGAATGCGATACCGGTCGCGTAGCTGCCCTCGGCGGGAAGCTCGAAGTCGACCGTCTCCCGCAGGAAGCGGTCGGGAACCTGGATCATGATCCCGGCACCGTCACCGGTGTTCGGTTCGGCACCCGCGGCACCGCGGTGCTCGAGGTTGACCAGGGCCATGATCGCCTTGTCGACGATGTCGCGACTGCGTCGTCCGTGCATGTCCACGACGAACGCCACGCCGCACGAATCGTGCTCGTTGCGTGGGTCGTAGAGACCGACCGGTCCCGGAGCCTGCTTCATATTCGCCTCACTTTGCGTGCGAAGGGTGCACGCACTAACCGTCGTCAATGTTTGGGGGCCACCCCGCCTGTATCACCGGCTCCGTTGCCGGCCTTCTCGCCTCGGACGTCACTGTCCGTCGCCGTGCGGACCTCGCTGTCCCCAACAGCGTCGTCGTCTGCCGCCCTCAAGGGGCTGACCTGGGGCAGAGCCGACAATCACATGGCGGTGGCCCCGTCAGCGCCGTTGCTGACGGATTCTCCCGGGCCGCGTCGTCGGGGCCCGAACACCCTGCTCATCTCGGCTTTACGCGCAGCACTACAAAGGGCGCCCGCGGCTGCCGTATGAGCATTGTGTGTCATTTTTCCACGTGGGGTGCCCACTATCGAAATCCGGCTACCACAACGACCCCGCTCCTGCACGTCAGAGGAGAAATCGGGCGTGTACGGACATCACCGCGACGTCCCTGCGAAGTGAGCTGTCGGCCTTCTGTAGGTAACGACACGGATCCATCGCGGCGGCCACTCGATCGCGGCGGGGTCGCGGTCCGGTGTCACCGCAGACGATCGCCGCGCATCGGACATCCGGTACCGATACCGTCGGGTGATGAGCGTCACTTCCATCACGGGCGGTGCCCCGACCCCGCCCGCGGACGACGAGAACCCCTTCGGCCGACTCGGTGTGAACCCGCACGGATCCCGTCGGTCACGTGCCGTCAACGCCTACCTCGCCCGCGTGACCTGGCCGATGATGCTCGCCGCGCGGCGAAGCCATCCGTGGGTGACGGCGCAGATGATCCAGCGGGCCCGCCCCGGACTCAACCTGACCATCGAACGGCTCAACCCGCCGCCGTCGGGGACGAGCGTCGTGCCGGTTCGCGAGACGTTCCGCGGAGGCCAGATCCGCGGTGAATGGGTGACGGGTCGTCGTGCCGCGGAGCCGCGACCGGGCAGCCGGGTCATCTACTACCTCCACGGCAGCGGATATGTGGTGTGTTCCCCGCGCACCCACCGCGGGCTCGTCGCGCGACTGGGCAATCTGACGGAGCTGTCGGCATTCAGCCTCGACTACCGGCTCGGTCCCGAACATCCGTGGCCCTGCGCGGGAAACGATGCGATCCGGGGCTACCGGTGGCTTCTCGCACAGGGTTATCGCGCCGAGGACATCGTGATCGCCGGCGACTCCGCCGGCGGACACCTCGCGCTCGACATCCTCGCCGTCAACCACGCGACCCGCACCCCGCAGCCCGGTTCGATGGTGCTCTTCTCCCCGCTCTACGACCCGACTTTCGATCTGGCGGTGGACAATCAGCGCAGCGGCGTCCACGACCCGATCATCAACGCGGTCACCGCGCGCAAGATCCTCCGTCTGTACACCCGGACCGCCGACCCCGACCATCCGCGCATGCGCATCCGTCTGACCCCGGGGATGACGCTTCCCAAGACGCTCATCCAGTACGGGGCCCTCGAGGTCATGGGTGCCGATGCCCGGGCCACCCACGCCGAGATCGTGGGTGCCGGTGGCGTTTCGGTGATCCAGGCGTGGCCGGACCAGGGGCATGTCTTCCAGCTGATGCCGCGGTTGTCCTTCGAGGCCCGCCAGGCCGTGGAGACCGCGGCCCGGTTCATCACGGTGACGGCACCCACTCGCACCGACTCCGCGAGCTGAGGCGCCGACCCGGAAAAGACACAACGGCCGGTGACGACATTGGGAGATCGTCACCGGCCGTGCGGTGTCCATCCGGACGAGGACCCACGAGGATCGCTCCACCACCGGGGGATGGTGGGCATGTATGGAGTGATCCTCGACCCGTCGACGTGATGGACACGCCCGGCGGCACCGTCGCGCCACGTGGGGGATCGTGCGCGGTGGCGCCGTCCGGGGCGCCTGGATGGTCAGTCCGTGAACGCCATTCGCGCGCACGCCGTGTCGAGATCGATGACGTCGGCGTACTTGGCGTCGAGGTCGAACAGATTCGCGTCGTGCACCGCGGGGTTGCGATCCCCACAGGCATCGGCGACGACCTTCGGGATGAACCCGTGCTGCATGGCGTCGGTGGCACTCGCACGCACACACCCCGAGGTCGAGACGCCGGCGACGAGCACCGAGTCGACGCCGTTGGCGACCAGTGTTGCCGCGACCGACGTGCCGAAGAACGCCGAGGCGTACTGCTTGACCACGACGACCTCGCCCGCTTGCGGACGCAGCGGCTCGACGAACTCACCCAGGCCGTCCGGATGACCGGCCTCGAGGACACCCAGTGCGGGCACCTTCCGGACGAAGACACCGCCGTCGGCGAGGCCGGGCGTGTACTCCACCCGCGTGTGGACGATCAGGATGCCCGCACGGCGAGCGGCCTCCAGGAGCGTGGCGCACCGGTCGACGACCTCCGGATCGGGAAGGCAGAACGGCGATCCCGGCCGGAAGTAGGCCTCGATCATGTCGATCATCAGCAGCGCGGGCCGGGAACCCCAGCCCAGCGCGCCACCGAATCCCGCCTTCGCGTAGTCGGCGGCGATGCCGTCCGCGTCGGTGACCGTGTTCCCGTGATCGCTCACGCGACGACCTCCACCTTCTGTTCGCACGCCTCCAGGAGAGCCTGCTCGCTGAGTTCGGCCCGCGGCAGTTCTGCCACGACCTCTCCATGGTGCAGGACGAGGACACGGTGGCAGATCGCCGCGAGTTGCTCGTGATCACCGGAGAACACCAGGACCGACGCACCGTCGGCGGCGAGGTCGGCGACCCGGTCCAACAGCTGACGTGACGCACCGGCGTCGACGCCCTGGGTGGGCTCGTCGAGCAGGAGCACGGTCGGGTCGAGGTGCAACCACTTGGACAACACGATCTTCTGCTGGTTGCCGCCGCTGAACTGGCGGATCGGCCAATGCGGTTGCGCCGGAACGGCACCGGATTCCTCGACGAGGTCGACCGCGGTCGACCGTTCCTTGCGCCAGTTGGTCGCGACACCGAACTTGGTGAACGAACCCAGGCTCGGCAGCGTGACGTTCTCGGCGGCGGATGCGTCGAGCCAGACTCCGTCGCGATGACGGTTGCCCGGGACCAACGCCAGGCCGGCGGCGATGGCGGCCCGGGGTCGGTTCGGTTCGACGGTGGTGCCGTCGACGGTGACCGTGCCCCCGGTGCGCGGCAGCTTGCCGGCCAGGACCAGCGGCAGTTCTTCGTGACCCATGCCGGCCAGGCCGGTGAACCCGACGATCTCGCCCTTCTCGACGGTGACCGAGAGATCCTTCACCACACCGCCACTCACGTTCTCCAGCACGAGCTGTGCAGGTGTGGCACCGGCGCGTTCCGGCGGATCCGGGTAGTAGTCCGTCAGCCGCCGTCCGAGGATGTCGGCGACCAGGTCCGAGCGGGTGAGTCCCGCGGTGGACCGGGTGAGAACCCGCTTGCCGTCACGCAGCACGGTGACGGAGTCGCAGTCGTCGAGCACCTCGCTGAGCCGGTGGCTGACGAAGATGACGCTCGAACCCAGTTCGGCGACACTGCGCATCATGGCGGTGACCTGTGCCGCCTCGCTGTGCGACAGCGACGCCGTCGGTTCGTCGAGAATGAACAGGTGACCTTCGTGCCCGTCACCGAGCGCGCGAACCGCTCGGACCAGACCGACGAGCGCACGCTGCGCAGGGCTGAGGTCGGCGACCAAGGTGTTGAGCGGCAGCTCGATGCCGAGACGTTCGGCGATCTCGCGGCAGGCCTTGGCCTCCTGGCGATCACGCACCCAGCCGAAGCCACGGGTGCCGTAACCGGTTGCGACGCCGATGTTCTCGAGCACCGTCATCTCCGGGGCGAGACCCAGGTCCTGATGGATGACGGCGATGCCGTGCTCGGCCGGGTTGCGCACCGGCAGGTCGAGCTCGCGACCGAACAGACGCACCCGACCGCTGTCCGGCCGGTAGTAACCGGCCAGGCACTTGATCATCGTCGACTTGCTACTGCCGTTCTGTCCGCACAGGGCGTGAACCTCGCCGCGCTTGACCTCCCAGTCGAGCGGGTGCAGCGCGTAGTTGCCGTCGAACTGCTTCGACAGACCCTCGATCTGCAGTGCGGGACCCGCGGTACCGCCCCCTCCCCGACCCGGGAGGGTGGCGGCCGCCGACTCCGGCGTCATCACGCGGCTCCGCGACGCTTGCCGACGAGCTTGGCGAGGGCGACGGCGATCATCAGTGCCAGACCGTTGAACAGCGGGCTGACCCACGATGCCGCGCCGGCCAGCTGGAGGCCGGTGATGCCGACGACCAGGAGGTAGACCGCGACGAGGGTGCCGATCGCGTTGAAGCGGCCGACGGTGATCGCGGTGGCACCGAGGAACGTCGCGGCGAACGGGGCCAGGAGGTACTGGCTGCCGATGCCGGGATCGATCGCGCCGAGGTTGCCGACCAGGATGATGCCGATCAGGGCACCGGCCACACCCGAGACCACGTAGGTGATCGTGCGGATACGTGCCACCGAGATACCCGCCAGCAGAGCGGCATCACGGTTGCCGCCGATGAACAGCATGTAGCGGCCCATCGGGGTGCGCTGGTACACGAACCACAGCACGGCCACGAGCAGCCAGCCGTACCAGGTGGTCATCGGCAGGCCCAGGAGCTTGGCCCGCGAGAGCTCCACGTAGAAGTCCGGGACGCCGGTGACGATCTTGGACCCCGTGATGGCGTATCCGATGCCCGAGAGGGCGGTGAACATGCCGAGTGTCGTGATGAACGAGTCCACCCCGACCTTCACGACCAGAAGGGCGTTGATCAGGCCGACGATGAGCCCGACCGCCAGAGCAGCCGGGATCACCGCGGCCGGCGAGTACCCGTTGGTCGACATGACCGCGACCACACACGCACTGGTGACCATGACGCCCGGGATGGCGAGGTCGAAGTCACCGGTCCGCAGCGCCAGGGTCGCGGCCAGCGCGAGGAGCAGGATGATCGCCTGCGAGTTGACCATCGCCGAGACGATGCCCGTCGACCGGAACTCGGGCAGGAAGACGGCGCGCAGCGCGAACGCGAGCACCAGGAGTCCTACCAGCGCATAGCGTTCCACGAACGATGTGCTCTGGCGGGCTCTTGTGGAGCCCGCCACCGATTCGGTCGGTGACTTCTGGATCGCCGGTGGGCGTGAGGGGGGCGCCGCAGCGGTGCCGAGGTCATTGCTCATGATGTCTCCGTGTGTGTGCCGCGGGCATGCTCAGCCCGCGCGCGGATCAGTTCTTGGACCAGGCCTCTTTGAACGAGTTCTGGAAATCCTTGTAATTGGGGTTCACCTCGGCGTTCGAGCCGCCGATGTTGGTCTCGTCCACCAGACGGGTGGGGATGACGATGCCCGAGGGCTGGGCGCCGGTGACCGCGCGCACCGCGTTGTCGACCATCACCCAGCCGAGCCACGCCTCCGGCGGGGCCGCCATGGTGACGTCCTGGCCCTTGCCCGAGCGGATCGAGTCGAGGCTGGTCGCGATGCCGTCGCGGCCGAGGATCTTGGCGTCGGGGTTGGTCATGGCGACGGTCGGCTCGACGAAGGTGACGCCCGAGTCCCAGTTGGTCATCACGTAGGTGGTGTCCGGGTTGCGCTTCATCGCCGTCTCGACCTTCTGGGGGAGGTCGGTCGCGGCGTTGGCCAGGTCGATCTCCTGGATGTCCAGCGAGCAGTCGTCCGGGCAGTTCTCGCGGTAGACCTTCTCGGCTCCATTGGCCATGTTCTGGTAGATCTCGATCGCGGTCGGCTGCGCGAAGAACGTCGACGCCGAGCAGTTGGAGTCGACCAGCGTCCATGCGGCGAGGGAGGCGCCGTCGGCGGTGTAGTCGGCGCTCACGTTCGCGAAGACGCCGTTGGCCAGCGGCGCCGATGCGTCACCCGACAGGGCGTTGATGACCGGGATGCCCGCGCGCGCAGCGTCGTTGAGCGAGCCGGACAGCATGGCCGGCTCGATGCCCAGCAGGACGATCGCGTCGGCCTTCTGTGCGATGGCCTGCGCCATGCCCTCGTTGAACTTGTTCGTCTGGCCCCGGCGAAGTTCTCGATGCGGAGGGTGGCGACGCTGTACGACTTCAGGTCGGGTGAGTCGTGCACCGCCTTGGTGAACGCGGCGCACTCCTCGGTCGAAGTTCTCGATGAGGATGTCGGCGGTCGCGATCAGGTCGCGGGCGATCTGCTGGCCTTCCGGGGTCCGCAGGTTGCAGGTCACCGACTTCTTGTTCCGGCCGACGACAGGCCACCAGAGTGACTGTCCCTGAGCGCTTTTGCGGCCCCACTGACGCATCGGGTCACCACGGCCCGGATCCTCCAGCTTGATGACCTCGGCGCCGAAATCGGCGAGCAGCTGGCCGCAGAACGGTCCGGCCAGGAGCTGGCCCATCTCGACGACGCGCAGATCGGACAGCGGTCCGACCTGGTCGTGCTCGGGGGCGGTCTGAATGGTCTCGTTGCTCATCTCGTACTTCCTGTTCGTTGGGAGTCCGATGCGCCGGGCCGGATGGATGTATGCGTCATCGCCACCACACGCAGGGGTTTGCGCGGGCGCTCGGGATGAAGAAGGGGTCACCGGGCCGTCGACGGCCCCTTTGTTCGCAAGCGGTATGTGGTCTGTCGGAGTGGGTTCCGGATGTTCTCCGGGTCGGTCTGGTTACGTCGGTGGGGCGTCAGGCGAGGATGGCGCCGATGCCGTCACGGGTGTTGTCTGTACCGATGGTCGGGTTGCTCATCGCGCCCAGCATCGCGGTGCGGGCGTTGTGCAGGTGGCAGCGCATGACCGCCTCCACCCAGTCGGAGTTGCCGGCCCGGACCGCCGCGACGATCTCGAAATGATGAGAAAGGCTGCGCGACAAGCTGTCCTCGGTGAAGTGCTGGTAGTTGCGGGTCGCCAAGGAGATGTGCCGGACCGACGTCAGCGTCGCCTCGAGCTGCAGACTCTCGGCCTTCTCGATCAACGTCGCATGGAACTTGCGGTTCAACCGGGCGATCTCGCTGAAGTCACGATCTCCACCGGGGCGGCCGTGCTCGTGCATACGAACGGCGAGTTCTTCGAGTTCGTCGATCTCGTCGTCGTTCAGCCGGCCCACCGCTTTGCCGGTGGCCACCGGCTCGAGAAGCAAACGGAGATCGAAGATCTCGTTCAGCCTGGCCTCCGACCAGGTCGCCACGCGGGCGCCCTTGTTCGGGGACATCTCGACCAGACCCTCGACGGCCAATCGCGACAGCGCTTCTCGCACCGGCGTACGACTGACCTCGAGGATCTCGGCCAGTTCGACCTCGGCGAGCCGATCACCCGGTTTCCATCGACCTTCGAGGATCTTCGCGCGGAGGAGATCCGTGGCGCGCTGTGATGCCTGAGACACTCTTACCTCCTAGATTGCATACATGTTAGCCCGGCGACAGTCGGCCTACAACCGAAAACTCGTTAATTACTGGAACTTCTTACGTAATGGACACATGACGTCCGTCCACTTGCATACATTCTGCGGCTGGGGGAACATCCGGGCATGGCAAACAACACGGCGTCCGAGCAGCCGGACACAGTCATGCCCCACACCCGTCCTCCGTAACCTCCTCGTCGGTCACGCCCGAGTCGGTCACGATCGTCGAGGTATCGCCGCGCGACGGCCTGCAGAACGAGGCGACGCTCCTGCCGACCGAGACCAAACTCGAACTCATCGATCATCTGGTGGCAGCGGGTCTCCGTCGAATCGAGGCGACGAGCTTCGTCCATCCCAAGCGGGTCCCGCAGATGGCCGATGCCGAGGCGGTCTCCGCTGCCCTGCCGCGCGGCGAGGTCTCCTGGATCGGATTGGTCCTGAACGAGCGCGGACTCGATCGCGCCATCGCGGCCGGTCTCGACGAGGTCAACATCGTGGTCGTCGCGTCGGACACCTTCAGCCGGCGCAACCAGGGAACCAGCACCGACGAGGGCGTCGACCTGTGGAATCGTCTCGCCAAGCGGGCATCGGATGCGGGCCTGAAGACCACCGTGACCATCGCCGCCGCCTTCGGCTGCCCGTTCGAGGGCGAGGTCCCCGTCGAGCGGGTGGCCGACCTGCTCCGACGGTGCAGCGATGTACAGCCCGATGAGATCGCCCTGGCCGACACGATCGGCGTCGGAGTTCCGGCACAGGTCGTCGCACTGGCCGACGCAGCCCGCCGGGAAGCCCCCGGGATGCCGCTGCGCTGGCACTTCCACAACACACGGAACACCGGCTATGCCAACGCTCTCACTGCGCTGCAGCTCGGGGCGTCGGCCCTCGACGCGAGCCTCGGCGGTATCGGGGATGCCCGTTCGCCCCGGCCGCGACGGGCAACATCGCCACCGAGGACCTCTGGTACCTCCTCGACCGCAGCGGATGCGACACCGGCGTCGACCCGTCCGTACTCATCGACGGCGCCCGCCGGCTCGGCGAGATGCTCGGGACGACGGTGCCGGGCCAGCTGTCCCGCGCGGGCCTGTTTCCCCCGGCCGAACTCCCGTCCGCCTGATCAGATCCCGGTTCGAGAAAGCGGAAAGACCATGGCACGAGGCCTCTACATCGCCTTCACCCATCCGCGTGACGAGTCCGTCGAGGACGAGTTCAACGAGTGGTACACCACCCATCACCTTCCGGAAATACTTGCAACGGAGGGCGTCACGAGCGCGGTGCGATAGAAGTCGGCCGATCCCGAGGCCACCCCCCGGTACATGGCTGCCTACACGCTCGACGGTGATCTCCCCGAGATCGTCGCCCGGATCCATGCCGACGCGGGCAACCGGACGCCGACCACCGCCTCGCGCACCGACCCGGGCTCGGAGTTCCGTCTGTTCGAGTTCATCGAGGAGCAGCACGCCGAGTAAGGCCCCGAAACCCGTGTAACCGGGTGAAACGCGTTGTATGCACCGTATTCTGGGGCGATGGAAACCCTCGTGACCGCGGTCGTCGTCGACGATCACCCGTTCTTCCGGGACGGGGTGTCGCGGGGTCTCACGCAAAGCGGTCGGGTGCGGGTGGTCGGCGAGGCCGCTGACGGCGCCGCCGGCCTCGAACTCATCCGGCGCGAGAACCCCGACGTCGCCGTCGTCGACCATCAGATGCCGGGGATGACCGGCGTCGAGCTGGCCCACGCGGTCACCCGCGACAAGCTGCCGACGCGTGTCCTCCTGCTGTCCGCGGTCACCGAGGGACCCATCGTCTTCCGGGCGCTGCAGGAGGGCGCCGCCGGTTACCTGTCGAAGGATGCCGACCGCGACGAGATCGTCGGCGCGGTGACCCGGGTCGCCAAGGGCGAGACCGTGGTACCCCCGGGGCTCGCGGCCGGCCTGGCCGGGGAGATTAGAGCCCAGACCCAGCGGGACGCACCGGCCCTGAGTGAACGCGAACGGCAGGTCCTCGCCGGTTTCGCACGCGGACAGTCGATTCCGCAGGTTGCCGCCGAGTTGTACATCGGGGCCGCGACCGTGAAGACCCACACCCAGCGTCTCTACGAGAAGCTCGGGGTCTCCGACCGTGCCGCCGCGGTGGCCGAGGCGATGCGTCGTGGCCTTCTCGAATAACCGGCGGGTGATGCGCAACTCCGACGTCGAGATCGCCGGTCTGACCGTCTATCTCGGCTTCGGCGAGTTCGCCGACGAGCCGCGTATCCACCGAATCCTCGTCGACCACGCGATCCGCGGAATCCGGATCCAGGTGCTCCTGCGACTCTTCCTGGCACTCTTCGTGCTCCTGACGGTCTGTCTGGATCCGCCCGACCATGCGGCTGTGTTCAGCGTCGTCACCGCCGTTCTCTATGCGGCATGGTGTGTCGCCGGAGCGGTCGTGGCCCGGAGTCACCAGTCCTGGATGGTCCGCTACTCGTGGATCGCGTTGCCGATCGACCTTCTGCTGCTGACGATCCTGGCCGTCGTCGCCGGTATGTCCAACGAGGTCAGCTGGACCACCGATGCGCTGATCGCCGGCTTCGCTCTGGTCCCGATGATCGCGGCCATCTCGCTGCAGCCGCGCCTCTGCGCGATGGTCGTGGCGTCGACCGTGGTGGTCTACGCGGTCGCGAACATCCTCGCCCGGGACTCGAACGGCGAGCCGTGGTCGATCATCGTCCTGCGCATCCTCGTCGTCGCGGCTCTCGCGGTCGGGGCGGTCCTGTTGTCCCAGCTGCAACGGTCACGGGTGACGACCATCGGATCGCTCGCCGCCGAACGGGCCCGGCTGCTCGACGCGACGATGGAGATCGAGGAACGCGAGCGCCGCGACCTCGCCGACAACCTCCATGACGGCGCCCTGCAGTATGTGCTCGCCGCACGGCAAGAGCTTGCGACACTGCGGGGTTCGGCCGATCCGGTGACCCTGGACCGGGTCGACGGCGCCCTGCGCGACTCGGCACGGCTGCTCCGGTCGACACTGAGCGAACTGCACCCCGCGGTCCTCGAGCAGGCCGGCCTCGCCGTCGCCCTCACCGACCTCGCCTCGTCGTACGGCAGTCGCGCCGGCGCACCGTCGATCTCGGTGGACACTGCCGCCTGGCCTACCGAGCTCCGCACAACCGCCGATTCGCTGCTGTTCGCCGCGGCGCGCGAGCTCCTCACCAACGTGGTCAAGCATGCCGACGCCGAGACGGCGGAGGTCACGGCCGAGTTCGTCGACGGGGTCGCGCGGCTGGTGGTCGTCGACGACGGCGTCGGACTCTCCAACGAGGTCGAGGAACTTATGCGACGACGCCAGGCCGCCGGCCACATCGGCCTGGCCTCGCGGCGAGTACGCATCGAGGGGGTCGGCGGCACGTTCTCCCTGGAGAACCGGCCCAGCGGCGGGACCGCCGTCGTGGTCGAGGTGCCAGCGCGCGAGGTCTGACTCCGCCACTGGGAAGCGCCCCCGAAACCCGCCCTGTACAGCGGATTCGGCGACATGGTGTCGTCGGGCGGGCTGTGGGGGGTGCCTTTCGGGGGCGGATCCGTTGGGGCGGTTTTCAGCGCTGGCCTCTGCCCCTGTCCACCGATCGGTGGATGCGCGAATCCACCGGTGGATCACCCGGTCGGCGGAATCCCGGCGGGGTCGTTTCCGAGGAAAGTCATTGGTGTCACCGGGACAGCCCGGAACAACCACAAACAGAGAAACCCCACCTCAGAGACTCGGAGAACCCCATGAAGATCGCGTCCCGCATCGCAGCCGGAACCCTCGGACTCGCCGCCGCCACCGGCATCGCACTCGGTGCCGCCGGAGCAGCCCACGCCGGCACCATGCCGATCACCCGCCCGGGAGAGCCGACGGTCGCGATGACGATCACCAACCACACCGACAAGCCCGAATACCTGATCGGCAGCAATGCCGATGGCGGCCAGTGGGTCAACGCTCCGAAGCAGGTCCTCTACCCCGGTGCCAGCGAAACCATCACGGCCGTCGCACCGTTCAACAATCATCTCGACGTCGACGCCATGTACCGTATCGGCCTCTTCGGCCCGACCGCCAACTACCAGCTCACCAACCACAAGTACAACGTGAACACCGGGATGAGCGGTATCTGGGGACCCCAGTCGCAGCAGTACTGGATGAACAGCCACATCGACACCGGCTTCCCGCAAGCCAACGTCGGATTCGACCAGTGGTGAGTGGAGGACGCCTGCTGATCACTGGAAACACCACAGGCCCCGCGACCGAGACGGTCGCGGGGCCTGCGGTGGTTTCGACGAGCTCGACCAGCGGGGAGAAGCGCTGGGATATGAGCTCGAATCACCGCATCAGGGGAAGAGATTCTCCAGCGAGCCGAAGCCACCGGCAACATCCGTGGCCGTGAAGTTCGTGGTGCAACCGTTGAACGAGACGTTGTCGATGTTCACGGTCCCGGCCTTGCTCGTGGGCTGGCTCGAGATGCCGTAGTCGTTGACCACGGCCTTGTCGCCAGCGGCTTCGATGAACTTGTCCAAGGTCGCGTTCGAGCCCTTCGGGATACCGGGGAAGGCTCTCGTCGCCCACCACTCGTTCGAGCCGGCCGGGTCAGCCTTCGCCTTTCCCTCCGGGGCGGACCACACCAGCGTGGCGAAGCCGTCCGGTTCCCCGCTCTCTGCGTCAAGCAGTCGGATCTGCCAGTTCGCCTGGCCGTCGGACTTTTATGTCAACGGCTTCTTTGCCACGTCAGCGAGCGGCAGCCGGCCGGCCGTGTGGTAGGAAGCCTGTCGTGGCGTGTCGCCGGTGGTCACGAACTGCAGTGATCCGTCATCGTCGTTGACTTTGACGTCGGAATGCTTTCCGGCCTGGCCCCGCTCATCGGAGAAGGTATTTCCCCAGCCGGCGGGGCTACCCGGGCTCGAAACCTTTGCGCAATTGTTTTCGTCCACCGGCGCGGCATTTGCCCCGGCAGGCGCGATGAGTCCCGCGATTCCGAGAGCTGCACCGACAGTGGTCACACGTATCAGATTACGTTTCATGTGTTTCCCGACCTCCATTTATATTTCGATCTATGGACATCGGCGAACGTAACAAACGAAAAGTAGAGGTACCACCCCCCTTGAGGAACACATCACACTATTGAAATTGGCGAATATTCAATCGAACAACATCGATTCGCGACAATCCGGACAGAGCGCACGACCCTCACATTGTTCTTCTGTGGGAATGAATATGTCCTAAATCAGCTATATCCCGCGGCTCGTAACGCGGCCATCAATTCCGAACGCGACCCGGCATCCAATCGGCGTCGAATACGGGAAACATGGTGCTCCACGGTCTTCGCCGAGATGAACAGCCGGGCGCCGATCTCGCGATACGTGAAACCCTGCAGAAGTTCTCGCGCGACCTCGGCCTCCCGCTCGGTCAACAGGCCGTCGACCGGTCGGGGGCGCCGCCGATCCGCGTCGACCGACCGGGCCGTCTCCAGTAAGCCCGCCGTAGCATGCGGGTCGTCGGAACGTAGCGCCGAGATCCCCGCCAAACGGCCTGCTTCCCAATCCAATCCGCGCAACCGCAGCGCGGCGATCGCGTCGGCCACCTGCGCGTCGTCGATGGTGCCGGCCTGTTCGAAGGTGAGCGCCGACCACGCGCGGGCGGCCGTCACGAGACCTGATGCGCTCGCGTTGCGCGCAGCGATCGAGTCGAGGTGTCGTTGTCGCCCGGTCGCGAGCTCGGCATCGCCGGCGATGACCGCTGCCTGGACTCCGGCGAAATGCCACGGTGCCGCCCAGATCATCGGGTTGTCCAGTGCATCGAGCAACCTGTCTGCCGCAGCGATGTACCGGTCGATCGACGCCGTGTCGTCAAGACGCGCAGCGACCTGCCAGAACTCGGCGAGGGATCGCAGGAGATAGAGGTCGACCTCGGTCGCGGCGAGCAATGCCGACGCTTCCGGCCACAGCGCGGCGAGCGCCGAGGTGTCGCCGTGGCGATGAGCGAGGCCGAGGCGGACGGCGTGCACCCGCAGCCGGTCGACCGCACCGGCGGGCTCGGCGGTCGGCAGCAGACGGGTGGCCGTCTCGAGGTCACCGCCGGTCAGCGCGATCTCGGCATCGAGCAGGGTCCCCGTCGCGCAGTCACCCGCAGCTTTCCGAAGTGCGCGGGCCGCGTTGAGGTCGCCGCTGTTCAACGCCAGTGCGGTCGCGGCGTGCAGGGTTCTCGCGGCCGCCGGATCCCACCGGCCCGGCATGGTCGCAGTGAGCCCGCGGACCACGAGACCGACCGCGTCGCCGGCCACGCCGTCGCCATCTCCGAAGTCATCGGAGACCGACGCGAGCAGACCCCGGGCCGCCAGCGACCGCACTGCTCGAGCACCCACGGGCGGGCGTCCACCGTCGGCGGCCGCGACCGCCGCGGCACCTGCACGGTCCCCGACCGCCACGAGTGCCGTGACCGCGGAAAGGGATTCGGCCGCAACGTGGTCCGGACCGAGCCAACGGTAGAGATCAGCCGCGTGGGAACCGAGACCGCGCTGGGCCGCGACGAGAGCAGCGATCCCCACCCAGCACTCGATCCCCTTCTCCGCGGGATGAGCGGACTCGAGCCGGATGTCCGCGACCTCACCCGCGCCGTCGGCATCGCCAGAAGCCAAGGCGCGCTGGGCCATCAGAAGACGGACGTCGTCACGCCCCGGTTCGACGCGATCGGCGGCACGGAGCAGAACCACCGCGCGCGCCGCGCCGGCATCAACCGCACCGGCGAGCAGGGTGTCGACCAGCCGTGGGTCCTCGATCCCCGACTCCGCGGCATGCAACGCGTCGTCGACGGTCAGTTCGCTCGCCCGCAGCCGCACCGCGATCGACGTGCGGCGGAGCTGCTCGAGGCGCCGGTTCCCGACTACCGATCGCAGTGGATCGGCAGCGGCCGACACGAAGACGTCGGCTCCGCGCAGCAGGCCGCTCCCCCGCGCCCGGTCGAGTGCCTCGACCGCCGTCTCGTAGGGAACGTCGAGTGTCTCGGCCAGACTCTCGGGGTCCAGCGGCGCGCGTGACGACGCGAGGGCCAGGACGGACAGGGTCGTCGGATCGAGGCCCCGGAGCAGGCGATGGTGATGGTCGCGCGCCACGCGTTCGACCACCGCCGGCTCGTCGACGGTCTCTCCGAGTCCCGCGGCCGCGGCTTCTTCCCGGATCGCGAGCAGCGCAGCGGTGACGACATTGCGCACGCCACCACAGCGTCGGCGGATCTGCGACGCGGTTGCCGGTGTGAGTGTGAGACCGGCCCGAGCCGCGCGGATGAGCACGTCTGCCGTGCTCATCGTGCCGAGGTCGAGAACCGTGGCGGAGCGGCGGGCGAGATCCAGCACCGCGCGGAGGATCGGGTCGGTTTCACGTGGTTCCGCCGTGGCGATCAGTCCGATGGTTCCGGCATCGACCATCGTCGCCATCCGTGCGACGAGGTCACTCGGCCAGGTGTGGAGGTCGTCGGCCAGGACCACCGTCGGACCGGCCGAATCGCCCCCGGTCGGCATGCCGACGCTGACCGGGACGTCGAGTTCGCATAACCCCTCGGACACAACGTTCAGCAGTCCGGTGCGTCCGCTTCCCGGGAAGCCGACGGCGATCGCGCAGAGCGGGAGCCTCGTGCGCGCACGGTCGAGGACGTCGTCGACCCACACCGACACGGAGTCCCGACGATCACCGACCGTCGGCGAGGGCGAGGCAGTCACCCGCCCGGCTTCAGCAGACGACACGGGTGACGCCACACAGGACCTGACCGGTGCCGTCGAGAATCTTGCCGGGCACCTGCAGGACACCGCCCGGCCGGCCGCCGCCCGAATCGCCTCCCGTGCTCGGCTGTCCGGGATTCGCCGGGGCGGGGTTCGTATCCGGGACGGGTGCGCTTCCGGGGTCCGCCGGCGCCGGCGCGGGCGCGGGCGCAGGTGATGCGGCCGGTGGAGCCGCCGGTGCCG
>NZ_BACI01000055.1 GCF_000225505.1 Gordonia alkanivorans NBRC 16433
GGTCATCGACGAGTCGCATGTGACCGTGCCGCAGATCGGCGGCATGTACGAGGGTGACATGTCCCGCAAGCGCAATCTCGTCGAATACGGCTTCCGGCTTCCGTCGGCGGTGGACAACCGCCCGCTGACCTGGGACGAGTTCGTCGACCGCATCGGTCAGACCGTCTATCTGTCGGCGACGCCCGGACCCTACGAGCTCGGTCAGTCGAACGGCGAGTTCGTCGAGCAGGTGATCCGCCCGACCGGCCTGGTCGACCCGCAGGTCGTGGTCAAACCGACCAAGGGGCAGATCGACGACCTGGTCCACGAGATCCGGCAGCGCACCGAACGCGACGAACGCGTCCTCGTCACGACGCTCACCAAGAAGATGGCCGAGGATCTCACCGACTATCTGTTGGAACTGGGCATCCGGGTGCGGTACCTGCACTCCGAGGTCGACACCCTGCGTCGTGTCGAGTTGCTGCGTCAGCTCCGGTCGGGTGACTACGACGTCCTCGTCGGCATCAACCTCCTCCGCGAGGGTCTCGACCTCCCGGAGGTATCGCTGGTCGCGATCCTCGACGCGGACAAGGAAGGATTCCTGCGCAGCACCACGTCGCTGATCCAGACGATCGGCCGTGCGGCCCGCAACGTGTCGGGTGAGGTGCACATGTACGCAGACAAGATCACCGACTCGATGCGCAACGCGATCGACGAGACGGAGCGCCGCCGCGAGAAGCAGATCGCCTACAACAAGGAACGCGGCATCGACCCGAAGCCGTTGCGCAAGAAGATCGCCGACATCCTCGACCAGGTGTACCGCGAGGCCGAGGACGAGGCCGTCGCGGTGGGCGGTTCGGGACGCAACGCGAGCCGCGGCCGCCGGGCGCAGGGTGAGGTGTCGAAGGCCGGCAGTGCGGGCGTGATCGAGAAGCGCGATGTCTCGGCGATGCCGCGCGCCGAGCTGGCCGACCTGGTGTCGCAGCTGACCGATCAGATGATGAGCGCGGCCCGGGACCTGCAGTTCGAGCTGGCGGGCCGCCTGCGCGACGAGATCGCCGACCTGAAGAAGGAGCTCCGCGGAATGGACGCGGCGGGCATCAAATAGGGCTGTGACCTGCAATCCCGCCGAAGACACAACAGCGCGACCATGTGCCGATCACCACGATCGGCGGACAGACACGCCGCGGCAAACTAATGTCCCGGTGAAAGAACCCTGCAATATGGGGGATGTAGGTGACGCCTCGCTGATGGGCAGCGAGGCGAATTCATGTCGGAGGTTGGGATGAGCGCATACGAGACCATCGTCGTCGGGACCGACGGCTCGGAGTCGTCGATGAAGGCGGTGGAACGTGCGGGGGCACTCGCGGGCGAAGGCGCGCAGTTGGTGATCGCGTGCGCATACTTCCCCAACGAGCGTGGCGCAGGGGAGGCTGCCGACATCCTCAAGGACGAGGCCTACCAGGTCACCGGCTCGACGCCGACCGAGGAGATCCTGCGGACCGCGAAGGAACGTGCGTCCAAGGCCGGAGCCGCCACCGTCGTGCAGCGCCCCGTCAAGGGTGCTCCGGTCGACGCGCTGCTCCAGCTCGTGAGCGACGTCAAGGCCGACCTCCTCGTCGTCGGTAACCGCGGCCTGAACTCGATCGCCGGGCGCCTGCTCGGATCGGTTCCGGCCGACGTGGCACGCAAGTCGGCATGTGACGTGCTGATCGTGCACACCACGGGTTAGTCACCCGCACACGAACGCAACGAGCGTCCCCGCCTCAGCGGGCGTCCGGGAAACCTCCGGCGCGCCCGAGGAGAGCGGGGACACTCTTTTCCAGGGACCTGCCCAGCCATTCCGCGGCCTCGATCAGGCCGTACATGTCGACGCCGGTCGTGACGTTCGACCGGTCCAGCGCATAGAGCAGGTCCTCCGACGCGATGTTGCCCGTCGCGGCCGGGGCGAACGGGCAACCGCCGAAACCGCCGATGGACGCGTCCAGAGCGCCGGCCCCGCATTCCAGGGCCGTCAGCGCATTGGCGTAGCCGGTGTTGCGGGTGTTGTGGAAATGCCAGCGCTGAGGGATGCCCGGTGCGTGTGCGGCCGCCAGGTCGGCGAGTGTGCGCACCTGTGCCGGGACGCCGACGCCGATGGTGTCGGCGAGGGCGATCTCGTCCGGTGCCGCGCCGTCGGTCAGGCGCGCGATGATCTCGCCGATCCACTCGGGGGCGACCTCCCCGGAGAACGGGCAGCCGAACGACACCGCGATGGTCACCGTCGTCCGTAGTCCGGCCTCGCGGGCATCATGTACGACGTCGATCGCCGCGGCGATGCCCTCGTCGACGCTGCAGCCCTGATTCCGCCGGCTGAACTCCTCGGTCGCGACAACCACCGCGTTGACCTCGTCGACGGCGGCGGTGAGGGCACGGTCGAGACCCCGGCGGTTGAGGACCAGACCGATGTAGGAGACGCCGTCGACGCGCGGAACCTGGGCCATGACCTCCTCGGCGCCGGCCATCTGCGGAACCCGCTTCGGATTGACGAAACTGACCGCCTCGACGCGTCGGACACCGGCGTCGACACTGCGCGAGATCAACTCGACCTTGTCGTCGACCGACAGGAGGGTCTGCTCGTTCTGGAGGCCGTCGCGGGGGCCGACCTCGACCAGTTGCACGCTCGTCATGCCCCCAATCTTGCCCGTCGCGGACACCTGGTGTGACGAGATTCCTTCCCTCGGGCAGATGTCGGTCGAACGACCGAATCCAAACCGCAACCCGACGTCTTCGGTGTGACGTGAGTTGCTCGTGTGTCTCTAAGGGACTGATGAGGTCCCACCTGCCACACCTGTGCGGCGCCGGATGTGACGAGGCTCTCAGACGTGAGATGCGCTGTATCACTTTCGATCTCAAAAGGGATGTAAAGCGTATGATTCGTGGCTGTTCGGCGAACGCCTCGGGGGACGGGTCAGCGGCGCCGTCGAACGACCAAATCGCCGACGACTGGTTCGGACGTGGAATGGATGAAGAATCACCCCTCGGTGAGGGGATCCCACAAGTTGGGTACGGGGAGGGGCGCCGGGAAGGGCGCAGCGAAGCTAGGGGGGTCGACCTGCTGGATCTCACCGCGGCTCAACGTGCCATGTGGTTCGCCGAGAACCTCGACGACGACCACTCGATCACCATCGCGCATTACCTGGACATCGTCGACGACGGACGTCCATTAGACCGAGAGCTGTTCCGCCGCGGCGTCATCGAGGGTTCGCGGGAACTCCAGACCGCCTACACCCGGATCGCCGAGGTCGACGGCACGCCGATGCAGTACATCGACGAGTCGCTGCCGTTCGACGTGGTGGAACTGGACCTGCGTGACCGGCCCGACCCGCTCGCCGCGGCCGAGGAGTGGATGCGTGCGGACCACGAGCGCCCGGTCGACCTGCTGAACGACCCGGTCGGTTTCGCCGCCTTCATCCGCGTGGCGGACGACCGTACCTACTGGTACATGCGCGGTCACCACATCGCCTTCGACGGTTATGGCGCGCTCGTCTGCCTGCACGAAGCGGTGGCGCGCTACAACGCAGCGGTCGCGGCCGAGACCCGCGTCCCACCGCGGCGGGCGACCCTTGCCGAGGTGGTCGCCGACGATGCCGCCTACCGCCAGAGCACGCGTCACGAGAAGGACCATGCGTTCTGGGCGGAACGCGCCGCCGGACTGCCCGAACGTGTGTCACTGGCCACCCATCCGGCCACCACCGGCATCCGAAACGAGACCGTGGTGGTCGCGGGGATGCTCGACGCCGACCTCGACAGCCGTCTGCGGCGCCGCGCCCGAGAGCTGGACGCTTCCGTCGCGGCGGTTCTCACCGCGGCGTTCGCCGCATTCCTGGCACGGATGTCCGGTGCCGACGACATCGTGCTGAGTCTGCCCGTCACGGCTCGCACCACCGCCCGGATCAAACAGTCGATGGGCATGGTCTCCAACATGCTGCCGTTGCGCGTCGACGGTGTGGGCGCGGCGACCTGTGCCGATGTCGTCGCCGCGGTCACCTCGGAGATCACCGCGGTTCTCCGCCATCAGCGGTACCGCTCCGAGGACATCCGTGCCGCAGCCGGATTCGGCGATGCGACCGGTACGTCCTTCGGTCCGCTGGTGAACCTCCTGCTCTTCGACAAGCCGATCGAGATCGACGGGGCCCACGTCAGCTATCACATGCTGTCCGCGGGCATGGTCGAGGACCTCGTGATGAACGTCTTCGCCGCAGGTCCCGACGCGCCGCTCGAGGTGGGTCTCCACGCCAACCCGGCCCTGTACGACCCCGAAGAGTTGCGCACCCATCGGGCGCGGCTGCTTCACGTTCTCGAGCAGTTCATCGAGGCCCCGGATCGTCCGGTGGCGGCACTGGACCTGCTCATCCCGGGTGAGCCGGCGGCGGTCGAGCGGCTCGGTGACGGCGGTCCGGCGGTCGGCGTCGCCGGCGAGCACATCCTGGCTCCCTTCGCACGACAGGTCGCCGCGACGCCGGATTCGACCGCGCTCGTCTTCAGGGACTCGCGCCTCACCTACCGCGAGATGTCGCTGGCGGTCGACGGATTCGCGCGTGTCCTCGCGGACGAGGGGGTCGTCGCGGGGGACCGGGTGATCGTCGCGCTCGATCGCTGCCTGGAACAGGTGTGCGCGATCTACGCGATCATCGGCGTCGGGGCGGTGTACGTACCCGTCGATCCGGCCGAGCCGGAGGAACGACGCCACGCCATTGCCACGATCGTCCGGCCTGCGCTCACCGTGGACGCACAGTTCCTCGCCGACCGTGGGATCGATGCGATCGACGCCGGGGCGGGTCCGGAGGACGAGGTACCACCGCGTCGCTCCCGTCCGTTGCCGCATCAGCCCGCGTACGTGATCTTCACGTCCGGCTCGACCGGTGTACCCAAGGGTGTCGAGGTCGACCACGCGGCGATCGAGCACCGCCTCGCGTGGATGCAGCGAGATCACCCGATCGGCGCCGACGACGCGGTGCTCTACAAGACCCCGGCGACCTTCGACGTGTCGGTGTGGGAGCTGCTGTGGCCCCTGCAGACCGGTGCGCGGATGGTCATCGCCGCACCGGATGGCCACCGGGACCCCGCCTACCTGCGGAACCTCATCGACGAGGCCGAGGTCACCGTCCTGCACTTCGTCCCGTCCATGCTCGACGCCTATCTCGACGTAGTGGGTCAGACCGAGGACGAGGCGGGTGCGCCGAAGTCGCTGCCCGACCGGGTGCGCTGGGTCTTCACCTCCGGCGAGGCACTGTCGGCGCGGCTGGCCCGTCGCCTGCGCCAGACCTCGTCGGCCGGTCTGGTCAATCTCTACGGCCCCACCGAGGCGGCGATCGACGTCACGTCCCATCTGGTGACCGCCGACGACACGGTTGTGCCCATCGGCCGACCCGTGGCCGGCACCGTCGTGCGGGTTCTGGATCGCCGCCTGCGGCCGGTCCCGGTCGGCGTGGCCGGCGAGCTGTGCCTCGTCGGTCCACAGCTGGCCAACGGCTATCTCGGTGCGACGGTGCAGACCGCCGCCCGCTTCGTGGCCGATCCGCTGGGTGAGCCCGGTGTCCGGATGTATCGGACCGGTGACCTGGTGCGGTGGACGCGGGACGGGGAACTCGAGTACCTGGGTCGCAGCGACCATCAGGTGAAGATCCGCGGGCAGCGAGTGGAGCTCGGCGAGGTCGAGTCGGTGATCGCCTCGATGCCCGGCGTCGACGCCGTGGTCGTCGTGGCGCGGCGAGACCTCGGACCGGCGCCCGTACTCGTGGCATACGTCCGCGGAACATCTGGTGTTCCCGATGCGGACGCCGTGCGCGCCTTCTGTCGCCGGCGGCTGCCCGGCCACATGGTGCCGCTCGCAGTGGTGTTCCTCGACACCTTCCCGACGAACCGCTCCGGAAAGCTCGACCAGTCGGCGCTGCCCGACCCCGACCTCTCGGCCAGGACCGCGGAGTTCCGTGAGGCGCGGACACCGGCGGAGAAGGCGATCGTCTCGATGGTCGCCGAGGCCCTGGGCCGGGAACGGGTCAGCCTGTCGGACAATCTCTTCGCCCTCGGCGCCGACTCACTCCTCGCAGCCCGCATGGTGTCCCGTGCCCGGATCGGACACGGTCTGACGATCGCCCTGACCGACGTCTTCGACAGTGACGACCTCGCCGACCTTGCTTCCCGCGCCGTCGTTGCGGACACCGTGCCGGAACCGCCGGAGCGTCGCCTTCCACCGCGCCCGGCGCGGATTCCGTTGTCCCAGGCGCAGACCCGGCTGTGGTTCATCAACCGCATGTCCCCGACCGAGTCGACCTACAACATGTCCGGTGCGCTTCGGCTCACCCATGCGGTGGATCCCGAGGTGCTCCATCGCGCGGCGCTCGACGTCCTCGACCGGCACGAGATCCTGCGTACCGTGTTCCCGGCGGTCGACGGCGAACCGGAACAGCGCATCCTCGACACCGCGACCGCGGGCGCCGTGTTCGACTCCGAACCGATCGATGTCGGTGAGTGGGGTCTCGATGCGGCGATCTCCGCGATCACCGAGGTGGGATTCGATCTCGCCGAGGAGATCCCGTTCCGCTTCCGCCTCCTCACCGGGGACCCTCGCGGCGACGTCGTGGTGCTCGTCCTTCACCACATCGCGGCCGACGGGCATTCGTTGCGGCCGCTGCTCCGGGACCTGATGACGGCCTACGAGAGCAGGCGCGCCGGGGAACAACCCGAGTTCACCCCGCTCCCGATGCAATACGCCGATGTCGCCGTCGAACGCGCCGAGGTCCTCGGAACCCCGGAACGGCCGTCGCCCGCGCTGGTCGAGGGACTCGAGTTCTGGCGCACCGAACTCCACGGCGCACCCGACCTTCTGCAACTGCCCACCGATCGCCCGCGCCCGCGGGTGATGTCCAGCGCGGGAGATCACCTCGACGTCACTCTGGACGCCGAGCTGTCGGCCGGGCTCCGCCGCCTCGCGACGACCCTCGCCGTCACGCCGTTCGCCGTCTTCCAGTCGGCTCTGGCCCTCACCCTCGGCAAGCTCGCCGTGGTGGACGACGTCAGCATCGGCACCGCGGTCGCCGGACGCGACGACCCGGCGGTTGCCGAACTGGTCGGCATGTTCGTCAACACCGTCGTCCTGCGCACCTCGCTGCGCCCGGACGACACCGTGCGGGATCTCGTGACCTCGGCGCATCGTCGTTGCGCGCGGGCGTTGAGTCACGCCGACGTCCCCTTCGAACGCGTCGTCGACGCCGTCGCGCCGCAACGGTCGCCGTCCCATTCGCCGCTGTTCCAGGTCGCCTTGAGCGTGCAGCCCGACCAGTTGACCGAGCTGTCGCAGTGGACGGGCTCGGCGGAACTGCTCGATGCGCGGGTGCCGGCGGCGAAGTACGACGTCACCGTCTCGGTGACCGAGCGCACTCACGACTACGAGGTCGAATTCGCCTATGCCACCGACCTGTTCGATGAGCAGACGATCCGCGACATGGCGAGCCGGTTGCGCCTGGTCCTGAGCCAGATGGTGTCGGCGCCCGACCGTTCCCTCGCCTCGATCGACCTGCTCGGGCCCGACGCGCTCCGCGCACTCGCCGCACCGTTTCGCGGCGCGCAGCAGGAGACGACCCTCGCCGAACTCATCGCACGGGGAATCGCGTCGGCAAATCCCTCCGCCGTCGCCCTGATGGGTGACGCCCGGGCCGGTACCGGGCGACTCACCTGGGCAGAGGTGGCGACCGCGACCCACCAGTTGGCCCGCCTCCTCGCCGACCGCGGCATCGGTCCGGGAGATGTGGTCGCCGTCAGCATTCCACGATCCCCACGGATGGTCCTCACCATGCTCGGCGTGGCGATGAGTGGCGCCGCCTTCGTCATCATCGACGCGCGGCTGCCGGTGCGCCGCCGAGCTGCGATGCTGGCCGACAGCGGCGCCGCACTCGTGATCACCGTCGACTCGGTGGTGGTCGCCGACCGTGCCGCCGACCCGGATGCCGCACCGCAGCAGCGTGACCTCGGTGTCGAGGAGTGGCTGCTCGACGACCTCGAGGTGGAGCTGAACCTCGCAGGACGCCGCGACCATCCGGTCACCGACGCGGACCGAACCCGAGGCGCTCGCGTCGACGATCTCGCATACCTGCTCTTCACCTCCGGATCGACCGGACGTCCGAAGGCGGCGGCGGTCACCCACGCGGGCCTCGCGGAGATGGTCGCCGAGCAGCAGACCCGACTCGGTGTGACCCGTGCGTCCCGCGTACTGCAGCTCGCCGCACCGGGGTTCGACGTCGCGGTCTGGGAGATCATCCTCGCGATCTGTGCGGGCGCGGAACTGGTGATCAGTCCGCCCGATGTGTTCGCCGGCCCCGAACTCGCCGACGTCATCACCCGGCACCGGGTCACGCACGCCTGCGCCACTCCGACGGCGCTCGCCACGATCGATCCGGCGGAGATCCCCGGCGTCGAGACGATGATGGTGGCGGGGGAGGACTGCCCGCCGGAACTCGTCGAGCGATGGGACGCCGATGGCAGACCGCTGCTCAACCTGTACGGTCCCACCGAGACCACGATCTGGGTGACGCTCTCCCCGCCGCTGCGCGCGACGGCGCCGGTGACCATCGGCCGGCCTATCTCCGGCGTCGGGGCACGGGTTCTCGACGCGGGACTGCGCCCGGTGCCGTCCGGCGTCGTGGGCGAACTCTATCTCGCCGGGCGGGCGCTCGGACGCGGGTACCACGGACGGGCGGGACTGACTGCGGGCCGGTTCGTCGCCGACCCCTTCGGGGCCGGCACCCGGATGTACCGCACCGGCGATCTCGTCTCGTGGACAGCCGACGGCCAGTTGATCTACCACGGCCGCAACGACTTCCAGATCAAGATCCGCGGCATGCGGGTCGAGCCGGGGGAGGTCGACGCCGTTCTGGTCACCCACCCCGACGTCGAGCACTCGGTGAGTGTCGGGATGCCGACGCCGGCGGGCGACACGGTCCTGGTCTCCTATGTGACGGGGGTGCCGGGACGCAACCCCGCCCCCGAACAGATCGTCGACCATGCGGTAGCCCATCTGCCGGCGCACCTCGTCCCGCACACCGTCCAGGTGCTCGACGAGTTCCCGGTGACCCGGACCGGCAAGGTCGACCGGCGCGCGCTGCCGGCCGTCGAGATCTCGCCCGCACGCGAATACGTCGCTCCCCGCAGCCGTCTCGAGGCGGCCGTGGCGCAGATCTTCGCCGACGTGCTCGGACTCCAGACGGTCAGTGTGCACGACGGATTCTTCGAACTGGGCGGCAGTTCGCTGTCGGCGACCAAGGTGACCTATCGGGTGGAGCAGCACATCGACCGGCGGGTCCCGCTGGCGCTGCTGTTCGAGAACCCGACGGTGGCGAGCTTCGTCGCCGCACTGAGCACGGTCGAATCCACCGGCGCGGGCAGGGTTCTGACACCCCGGGAGCGGCCGCACATGGTCGACCTGACCGGTGTCCAACGCGGACTCTGGTCGCTCAACCAGATCGATCCGGCATCGTCGGCGTACAACGTGGGGCTCACCCTCGAACTCGACGGCCCACTCGACGTCTCGGCCCTGACCGGGGCGCTCGGCGACGTGGTCGCCCGCCACGAGTCCCTCCGGACGCGCTACCCGTTGCACGAGGGGCGTCCGGTGCAGGTCATCATCCCGGCCGCCGATGCCCTGCGCGGCTTCCGGGTGGCCCTCGTCGACACCACCCCGGACCGCGTCGAGGAGGAGATCGCCGCCGTCGTCGAACCGGGCTTCGATCTGACCGGCCCCAACGCGGTCCGTGCTGCGATCCTCCGGCTCGCCGCCGACCGTCACCTCCTCGTCTTCGTGGTGCACCACATCAACGCCGACGGCGGTTCGTTGCGGCCGCTGGCCCGCGACCTCACCACCGCCTACCGCGCCCGGATCGATGGGCAGGCGGGTCCCTGGACCGCGGTCGTGAACCCGGTGCGGGTGCAGTACGCCGACTACGCGATCTGGCACGCCGAGCGACTGTCGTCCGAGGCGTCCGGCGGAATCACCGAGGAGCAGGCCCAGCTGGAGTACTGGGAGCAACGCCTCGGGACGGTCCGTGAACCCGCCGTGATCCCGACGGACCGGCCGCGTCCCGTGGAACCCCGGCACCGCGGAGACGTGGTCGACGTGAGTGTCCCGCCGGAGACCGCGACGGTGCTCAAACACCTTGCGCGCGTGAACAACACGACGCAGTTCGTGGTGATGCACGCAGCGCTCGCCGTGTTGATCGGCCGGCTTTCCGGCCGCGAGGACGTCGTGATCGGCACGCCGTTCGCGGGCCGCGACGATCCCGCTCTCGCCGACATGGTCGGCATGCTCGCGACCACGGTGCCGCTGCGTACCCGTCTGCGTCTCGACGAACCGTTCGACGAGCTGCTGCGACGCGTACGGACCGAGGACGTCACCGACCTCGCCCACGCCGACGTCGCCTTCGACCAGATCGTCGACCACCTGAACCGCGTCGGGAAGGGACCGGCTCGCCGGGGCCGGCACAACCCGCTGTTCTCGGTCATGCTCTCGTACCAGAACCTCGACATCCCCGCGATGAGCCTCGACGGTCTGTCCGTTCGTCTGCGACCGTCGTCGTCTCTGGCGGCCAAGGTCGACCTCGAGATCATGGTGTACCCCGACGACCTCGACGGGGTGGACCGGGGTGGTGCGCTCGGTGGCCAGATCGCCTACGACACCGACCTCTTCGACCGTGCCGGAGCCGAACGGATCGCGGAGCGGTACCAGAACCTGCTCATCGACATCGCCGCCCGGCCGGGGACGCCGGTGGGCGACCTGTCGATCTGGGCCGACGGGCAGTCGGCCGAGATCGTCGACGCCGAGCAGCCGCTGCACGAACTCGTGTCCACGGTCGCGGCGACGGCGCCGGATGCGGTGATCGGCATCCCCGGGGCACCCTCGGTCACGTTCGCCGATCTCGAGGCCACCTCGGTGGCCATGGCGTTCTCCGTGCCGGACGAGGACCCGTCGGAGGCCTTGACGGTCGCGGTCACCACGCTCCTCGCCGACGCCGACCGGACCATCGACGAGGTGTTCGCGTGCGTCCGCACCGCGGCGACGACCGCCCTGTCCGGGCGCGTCGACGCAGTGCCCGGTGACGCAATCCCCGGTGAACCACGACGGAACCGGGTGGAGCCCGCGTGACGTCGGACACCTCGGTTTCGCGCAGCGTCGGGGCGCGCACGTCCGCGGGGTCCACACAGCCGACGGCGCTGCGCAGGCTCACCTTCGCCGCGACCCACGCCGCCGACGCCGAGGCGATGGTCGGGGCCAACGGGCCGGTGACGTTCCGCGAGTTCCACCGCCGGGTGACGGTCGCGGCGACCACCCTGGCCGCGCGTGGCGTCGACCCGACCCCGGCGGTACGCGCGACGGTCACCGCGCTGTTGCCGCGGACGGGAAGGACCCCGGCACAACTGGCGGCGACCGCCGGGGAGGTCCTCGCCGACCTGGACCGCCGGATCGACCATGTGCTCGGCACAGGCGACGTCGAGTCGCTCCCGGGCCTTTTCCGGGTGTCGGCGCACCGGCGTCCCGACGCCGCGGCGCTCACCGATCTCGACGGCGCGACGATCACCTACCGCGACCTCGACGACCGGACCGAGCGGCTGGCGCGTGCGCTCGCCGCGGCCGGCGCCGGGCCGGAAACCCTGGTGGGCGTGGCGATGCCGAGGTCGGCCGATCTCGTCGTCGCACTGCTAGCGGTACTCAAGACCGGTGCGGCGTACCTGCCGCTCGACCGGACACATCCCATCGCGCGGTTGCGCACCATCGTCGACGACGCCGCGCCGGTGCTCGTCCTCGCCGACCCCGACACCTCGGCCGCGTGGACGGACATGCCCGCTCGCATCTCGACACCCGACGAGCTGCTTTCCTGGGCCGAACCGCTCCCGGCAGCACGTCTTCCCGACCGCGTCGGGGCCCATTCGAGTGCTTACGTCATGTACACCTCCGGTTCGACGGGTGTACCCAAGGGCGTCGTGGTCACCCACGACAACGTGATCTCCCTGGTCGTCGCGCTCGACGCCCTGGTCGAGAGCACTCCCGACGACGTGTGGTCGATGTTCCACTCCTACGCCTTCGACGTGTCGGTGGGGGAGATCTGGGCGGCTCTGCTCGCCGGGGGGCGTCTCGTCGTGCTCGACCACGCCACCACCCGTGCCCCGGACGACGTGGTCGAGGTGTTCGACCGCGAGGGCGTCACGATCGTCAACTTCACCCCCTCGTCCTTCTACCAGTTCGCGGCGGCGGTACGGCCGCCCCACGGCTCGGCGCTCCCGGAATCGGTTCGACGCCTCCACTTCTCGGGGGAGCTGCTCGACTACGAGCACGTGCGCAAGTGGCAGGCCGACCGGACCGCCGACGGTTCGCCGACCAGACCGGGGGCAGACGTCCCCGGTCCTCAGCTCAACAACATGTACGGGCCGACCGAGACGACCGTCTACATGACGAGACGCGAGCTGACCCGCGGATTCGTCGACGCAGCAACGGCTTCCGACATCGGTGGGCCGCTACTGGGTTCCCGAGTGCATGTCCTCGACGGCCGGCTCGCGCCGCTGCCCGACGGTGTGCCCGGCGAACTGTACGTCTCGGGCCTCCAGGTCACCCGGGGCTTCCTGCGACGCCACGGTCTGACGGCGACACGCTACGTCGCCGACCCGTTCGGTCCGCCGGGCAGTCGGATGTACCGGACCGGTGACGTCGGTGTCGCCCGCAACGGATCGATCGAATTCGTCGGCCGCCGCGACGGACAGGTGAAGCTGCGCGGTTTCCGCATCGAACTCGGCGAGGTCGAGTCGGCGATGTCCGCGATCGACGGCATCGACGCGGCCGGCGCCGACATCCGGATGCGCGGCCACACCGAGCATCTCGTCGGCTACCTCGTTCCCACGGCCGGCAGAGCCCCGGACGAGGCGACCGTCCGGGACCGGCTCGCTGCCGCGCTGCCGGAGTACATGGTGCCGACCCTGTTCGTGTGGCTCGACGCGCTGCCGCTCACGGTCAACGGCAAGCTCGACCGCGCGGTCCTGCCCGAACCGGACACCACCGACGACACCGGAACCCACGAACCACCGGCCACACCCACCGAGGAACGGCTCGCCGCCCTCCTCGCGGAGATCCTCGGCGAGACCGAGATCAGTGTCACCGCATCACTGTTCGACCTCGGCGGCAACTCGCTCACCGCGACTCGCGTCGCCGCACGCGCCGCCGAGGACTTCGGGACCACGGTGGCGGCACGCGATCTGTTCACGACCCCCACGGTCCGCGCACTCGCCGCGGCGATCGACACGCGTCTCGCCGAGGGCGACCGGCAGGAGTCCACGCGACCGCCGTTGCGTCCGGTGGAACGGACCGGTCCGCTTCCGCTGTCGCCTGCCCAGCGACGGATCTGGTTCCTGGAGACCATGAACCCGGGCGGACCGGCCTATCTCATCCCGGCCGTCTTGCGCCTGCGCGGGCGAACCACCGCCGATCTGCCCGGCCCACGCCTGGAACCGGCTTCGGTGGCCGCGGCGCTCGATGACCTGATCGCCCGCCATGAAACGTTGCGCACGCGGTTCGTCGCCGTCGACGGCGTTCCGCAGCAGATCGTCGACGATCCCGACACCGCCCGGCACGACGCGCGGGTGGATCCGCCGATCGACATGCGCGGCTCCGGGTCTGCCGGGGTGACCGCGACCGTCGCCGACATCGTCACGCGCGGCTTCGACCTCGAGCGGGGAGCACCGGTGCGCGCGCGCCTCATCCGGGTCGCCGACGACGAGTGGGTGCTCGTCCTGGTCGTCCATCACATCATCGGCGACGGTGGGTCGATGGCGCCGCTGGTGGCCGATTTCGTCGAGGCCTACCAGGCGCGGCAGTCCGGTCATGCGCCCGAATGGTCCCCGCTGCCGGTGCATTACGCCGACTATGCGGTGTGGCATCACGAGATCCTCGGTGATCTCACCGACCCCGAGTCGCTTGCAGCACGCCAACTTGGTTACTGGAGAACGCAACTCGCCGACGCCCCGGAACTCACCGATCTGCCGCTGGATCGCCCGCGGGCGGCTCTGCGCGAGGAGAGCGGTGCGGAACTGTCGACGGTGATCGATGCGTCGACCTGGTCACGCCTGCGCGAACTCGCCGACCGGCACGACGCGACCATGTTCATGTGCGTGCACGCGCTTCTCGCGGTCACCCTCCTGCGGTCGGGAAGCAGCACCGATCTGGTGATCGGCACACCGGTGGAGGGGCGCGGCGACCGTCGGCTCGACGGCCTCATCGGGATGTTCGTGAACACCCTCGCGCTGCGCACGCCCCTGCGCCGCGATGCGGACTTCGCCACGGTCCTCGCGGCCTGCCGCGAGACCGACATCGCCGCACTCGATCACGCCGACCTGCCCTTCGAGACGGTCGTGGAGGAGGTGACGACCGCCCGCAGCACCGCACACCCGCCGCTGTTCCAGGTGGCGCTCGCCTTCCAGAACACCGACCGGCCGAGGGTCGAACTCCCCGGTCTGGTCGTCTCCGAACTCGAGGCCCCGGTCACCAGCGCCAAGGTCGACCTGCAGGTGACCGTTGTCGACCCGCCCGGTCGACCCCGCGACGAGGACACCCCGGTCGTGATCACCTATGCGACGGCGCTGTTCGACCCCGACACCGTCGCCGATCTGGCGCGTCGTCTGCTGTCCATCGCGCATGCGGTCGTCGAATCGCCGCAGACCCCGATCGGTGACCTCCCGACCGGGGAGCCCGACGACGCCCCGGCTCTCCTGAGCTCACCGGCCCTGGCCGAGAAGAAGGTCACGCTGCCCGGGCTGTTCGACGCCGCGGCGGCCCGCAACCCCGACGGTGTCGCGGTCACCGACGGTGACACCACGCTGACCTACGCCGAACTCGACATCGCCACACGACTGGTCGCCGCGGAACTGCGGTCGCGGGGCGCACGACCGGGCGCGGTGATCGCGCTGGCCGTGCCGCGATCGTTGTTAGGCACGGTGGCCTTCTGGGCCATCGTCCGCACCGGCGCCGCGGTCGGTCTCATCGACCCGTCGCAGCCCGCCGAACGCATCCGCTACATGACCGGCACGCTGGCCGCGACGCTCGGCGTCACGAGTTCGGCGCCCGGTGCGCCGGGCTCCTCGGACGCACGGGCCGAGGCCGACGACGGCACGACCTGGCTCCTCGTCGACGACCTCGTCGACCTGACCGATCCCACCCGGTGGGCATCGCAGCCGGTTGCCCTCGACAACCCGGTGCCCGACGATCGGATCGACGACACCGCCTACATCATCTTCACCTCGGGCTCGACCGGGCGACCCAAGGGCGTCGCGGTCTCGCACCGCGGGCTCGCGGATCTGGTCGCCGACGCCCGGTCCCGATTCGACCTGAGCCCGGAGTCACGGGTACTGCGTTTTGCCGCACCGGGATTCGACGCCTCGGTGTTCGAGACCCTCGTCGCGGTTGCCGGGGCCTCGACGATGGTCGTGGTGCCGCCGGGGGTCACCGGCGGCCGCGAACTGGCGTCGGTCATCGCCGACGAGTCCGTCTCGCACCTGACGATCACGCCGAGTGCGCTGGCCACGGTGCCCGCCGCCGAGATGTTCCCCGACCTCCGGGTGGTGTGCGTCGCCGGCGACGCCTGCTCACCCGAGCTCGTCCGCGCCTGGTCGGACGGGCGTGCGATGTACAACCTCTACGGGCCCACCGAGGCGACGATCTGGTCGACCGCCTCCGCCGCGATGCGTCCGGGACAACCCGTCACCATCGGCGGACCCATCGCGGGTGTGGGTGTACTCGTCCTCGACGCGCGACTCCATCCGGTCCCGCCCGGCGTCGCGGGCGAGCTGTATCTCGTCGGCCCGGCGCTGGCCGTCGGCTACCTGAACCAGACCGCGCTGACCGCCGAGCGGTTCGTCGCCGCACCGTTCGGGCGGCCGGGTGAGCGGATGTACCGGACCGGTGACCTCGTCCGCCGGCGCCGCCGGGACGGCCGATGGGAACTCGACTTCCTCGGCCGCAGCGACTTCCAGGTGAAGATCCGCGGATTCCGGATCGAGACGGGCGAGATCGACGCCGTCCTGGAAAGCTCTGCCGCGGTCGACTTCTCGACCACCGCCGGCATCGCGCACCCGACGTCGGGTGAGACCGTGCTGGTGTCCTGGGTCCACGGCAGCGACGGCGCGGCCGTCGACGTGCCGGCGCTGACCGCCCATGCGGCCCGGCATCTGCCTGCGCACATGGTGCCGACCGCGATCGTCCCGCTCGACGAGATCCCCCTCGCGGCGACCGGCAAACTCGACCGCGCCGCACTGCCGGCACCCGAGTTCTCGAGTGGCGTCCACCTCGAACCGCGCACCGACACCGAACGCGCGGTCGCGGCGGTCTTCGCCGAGGTCCTCGGCATGGAGGGCGCGGCCGGCGGCCCGGGCGTCTCGGCGCTCGACTCGTTCTTCGATCTCGGCGGTACGTCGCTGTCCGCGACCCGAGTGGTCGCCCGCCTCGGCGCGGAGTTCGGTGTCGAGATCGGGGTGCGGGTGATCTTCGAGGCCCCGACCGTCGAGGCCCTCGCGACGCTGCTCGACACCGGCGGGATCGATGGTCGCGCAACCGGTCCCGTGCCCGGCGTGATGGCGCGACCCGAACCGGTCCCGTTGTCCTACGCCCAGCGGCGGATGTGGTTCCTCAACCAGTTCGACCCGGGCTCTGCCGCATATGTGATCCCCATCGTCGTGCGACTGCACGGCGACCTCGACGTGGACGCGATGCACGAGGCGATCAACGACGTGGCCGAGCGGCACGAAGTGCTCCGCACGATCTATCCCACCGATCCGGAAGCAACAGACGCAGCCGAACCCATCCAGGTGGTGCGCAAGTCTCACCCCGGCCTGGTCCCGGTCGGACACACCGTCATCTCCGGGATCGCGCCGGACAGCCTGGTCGCCGAGGAGATCACCGCCACGATCTCACAACCGTTCGACGTGACCCGCGATCTCCCTCTGCGTGCGCGGATCCTCAGCTCCACGGACACCGACCACGTGCTCGTGATCGCGCTCCACCACATCGCCGCCGACGGCGAGTCGGCGCCGATCCTCGCCCGCGAGGTGGTCGAGGCCTACGACGCACGCCGCTCCGGCCGGGCACCACGCTGGACGCCGCTGACCCTCCAGTACGCGGATTACGCGGTGTGGCAACGGCATCGCCTGGGGGAGCCGGCCGACCCGGACTCGGAGATGTCACGCCAGCTGTCCTACTGGAGGCAGCAGCTCCGCGGGCTGCCGGACGTGCTGCCGCTGCCCCTGGACCGGCCGCGCACCCTCAGACCCGATGCCAGGGCGGCGACCGTGCGGTGGTCGTTGCCGGCGACCGTGGTGGCCGGTCTTCGACGCCGCGCCTCCGAACAGCGCGCGACGCTGTTCATGGTCCTGCACACCGCGGTGGCGGCCGTACTCGCGCGGTTGACGTCGACCGCCGAGATCGCGGTCGCGACACCGGTGGCGGGGCGCGGACACCGCGTTCTCGACGAGCTGATCGGTATGTTCGTCAACACCGTCGTGTTGCGCGTCGACGTGGACCCGCAGCTCACCGGCGGGGCCCTCCTCGACCGGGTCAAGCTGGCCGACGTGGCCGCCTTCGATCACGCAGAGGTGCCGTTCGAGCGCGTCGTCGACGCCGTCGATCCGCCGCGCACGGAGAACGTCGAGCCGTTGGCACAGGTGATGCTGGTGCACACCGCCGGTGCCGAACCGGTGATGGCCGGCGTGACCATGGGCGACCTGGCCGCCGAGTTCGTCGAGATCGATGACACCACCGCGAAATTCGACCTCACCATCGGTTCCCGGGAGGGTGTCGACGGGACGCTCGCCGGGTCGATCACGTACGCCACCGCTCTGTTCGACCAGGAGACCGCGGAGACGATCTCCGCCGCGCTGGAGTCCACCCTCACCGTTCTGGCCGACGACCTCGACGTGCCGGTCGCGGACATCCCGCTGCTCACCGAGGCTCAGCAACAAGCCCAGTACGAGCTCGGACTCGGCCGCATCGTGACCCTGCTGCCGGAGACACTGGCGGATGCCGTGGTCGCCGGGTCCCGGATCTCACCGGACGCGGTCGCGTTGCGCTGCGCCGGCCGGTCGATCACCCATCGGGAGTTCGCCGCCCGGGTGGCGGTGGTCGCGCGAGAGCTGATCGCCGCCGGCGTCGGCCCGGAAGACAGTGTCGCCGTGTGTATACCGCGATCGGTCGAACTGGTGGTCGCGATCCACGCGGTCCTCGCCGCGGGCGGCCAGTACGTCCCGGTGGCCACCGATGCGCCGGTGGACCGGGTGCGCTACATGATCGACACCGCGTGAGCGGACATCGGTCTCGTCGCACCCGGCGCGGCAGGCCCTGATGAAGCGGACGGTACGACGATCGGCGGCGTCGTGAACCGGGTGATCGTCGTCGATTCCACCAACCCGGTGGATCTCGACACCACCCCGGTCACCGACGCCGAACGGCGGGCGCCGCTCCTGGCCGACCACGCCGCCTACACCCTGTTCACCTCCGGGTCCACCGGCCGGCCCAAGGGCGTGACCGTGACCCACCGGGCCGTGATGAACCGATTGCTTTGGGGCATCCAGGAATTCGGCATCGGCCCTGACGACGCGGTCCTGTTGAAGACGCCGGCGACCTTCGACGTGTCGGTGCCCGAGCTCTTCACCCCGCCGATCACCGGCGCCCGGATGGTCATCGCACCCGACGATGCACACCTCGACCCACACGCCATCGCCCGGCTGATAGACGACGAGCAGGTCTCCACCGTGCACTTCGTCCCGTCGTTGCTGACGGTCTTCGTCGAGGTCCTCGACCACACGGGGGGCGGGGTGCCGCGGAGCCTGCGACACCTCTACTGCTCGGGCGAGGCGCTGGCGCCGGCCACCCTCGCCGCGGTGCGCGCCGTCCTGCCCCGGGTGCGGGTCCACAATCTCTTCGGTCCGACCGAGGCCGCGGTGGAGGTCACCGCCGCCACCCTCGGCGATCACCGCGAGGTGGTGCCGATGGGCCGGCCGATCTGGAACACGCAGAGCCTCGTCCTCGACGACCGTCTACGGCCGGTACCGACCGGCGTCGCCGGCGAACTGTATCTCGGCGGTGTCCAGCTGGCCCGGGGGTATGCCGGGCGCGCCGATCTGACCGCGGACCGTTTCGTCGCCGACCCGTTCGGGCGAGGGGACAGGCTCTACCGCACCGGGGACCTGGTCCGCCGCAACCGCTCCGGCGAGCTGGAGTACCTGGGCCGCAGCGACTTCCAGGTGAAGCTCCGCGGCCAGCGGATCGAGTTGGGCGAGATCGAGTCCGTGCTCGCGACCGTCTCCGGGGTACGGCAGGCCGCGGTGACCCTGGCGCGGTCCCCGGGCGGCGCGGAGCATCTCGTCGGGTACCTGATCGGACCCGAGAGCGCCGACAGCGTCCGCCGTGCGCGGGAGGCGGTGGCGGCTTCGCTGCCCGCCTACATGCGGCCCACGCTGTGGGTCACGCTGCCCGATGCGCCGCTCAGTAGCGCCGGAAAGCTCGACCGGAAGGCGCTTCCCGCGCCGCTTTTCGACATGCTGGTGCACACCGGGTCCGATGCGGAGCCGGTGACGGACACCGAACGCGTCGTCGCCGGGATCGTCGCCGCCGTCCTCGGTGTCGAACAGGTCCCGATGACCAGTTCGTTCTTCGCTCTCGGCGGCGATTCGATCGCGTCGATCCGCCTGACCTCGATGCTGCGGGCCGCCGGTTTCGGTCTCACCCCGCGTGACGTGTTCGGCGCCGCGACGATCCGCGACCTCGCGCAGCTGTCCCGGCATGAACCCGACGCGGTGCTCGACGAGCTGTCCGGCGGCGGCATCGGACCGGTCGCGTCGACGCCGGGCGTGGCGTGGATGCTCGACCTCGCCGATGGGCTCGACGACATCGCCGACTTCTCGCAGAGCACGGTGCTGACCCTGCCGGCCGACATCGACGAAGACGCCCTGCGCGCCGTGACCGCTGCGGTGGTGGCAGCGCACCCGATGCTCACCGCGTCGTTGCAGATCGGCGAGGACGGCGATCCCGTCGTGATCGCCGGAGCCGGAAGCGCCCACGACGTCCTGGTCGAGATCCTCGACCCGGTGCGGCCGGCCACCGGTTCTGCGGCAGCCACTCTCGGTGAGGCGGTGCGAGAGGCGCATCGACGTGCTCTCGGCGCCCTCTCACCCGAACGGGGACGACTCGTCGCGGCCGTGGGAGTGCGGGTCGCCGACGGCCGGGACACGGTCGGCCGGTTGGTGATCGCGATCCATCACCTCGGCGTCGACGCGGTGTCGTGGCCGACCATCGTGTCCGGCCTGGCCCGCGCCTGGTGGCAGTACCGCAGCGGCGACCAGCCGCAGGTCACCGCCCACGGGACGTCTTTCCGCCGGTGGGCGCAGGTGTTGTCCGAACTCGCCGACCGCGAGCACGAGATCGACTGGTGGACCGAACAGCTGCCACCGTCGTCCGACTCGGTGCTCGATCCCGTCCGAGATCGGTTGCGAACCACCGTCTCCACGACCCACGTCGTCGGACCCGATCGCACCGAGTCCGTGCTGGGTCGGGTCGCGGATGCGTTCGGCGCCCGCGCCGACACCGTTGTCGCCGCGGCCCTCGCCTACGCCCTCGCCACCGGGACGGCCGCCGGTCGACTCGGGTACGACGCCCGCACGGTGTCGGTGCTCCTGGAGAACCATGGGCGCGAGGAGTCCGTCGCCCCGGGCGCCGACCTGAGCGAGACCGTCGGCTGGTTCACCTCCTTCGTCCCGGTCGGCGTCGAGATCCCCGAGACCGGGACCTCACCCGGACGCGACCTGGCGACGATCCTCAAGTCCCTCAAGGACCGGCAGAAACGCATGCCCGACAACGGCATCGCGTTCGGTCCGCTGCGCTGGTCACGGCCTGGGTCGCCCCTCCGTGACCGCCCGTTACCGCCGGTGACCGTCAATTACCTGGGGAGTCTGGCCGGTTCGGAGGACGACGCCGACACGACGGCCACCGAGTTCCTTCCGGTCGGCGACGCGCCGGTGCTCCCGCCGTCGGTGACCGGCGACATGGCGGCTCTCGCCGCGCTCACCGCAACCATGGGGACGGTGCCGTCCCCGCGCGGGCGCTCGTTGCGACTGGATCTCTCGGCGCCCGAAGCGGTACTCGGTCGCGACGTCCTCGACGACATCGCCTCTCGATGGGATGCCGCACTGTCCTCGCTGACCGCATACGTGGAATCGGTGGGGGACCCGGGGCCCAGCGAGACCGACGTCATCGGCGGGGGAGTCTCGCAGACCGAGATCGACGATCTGGTCGAGAGGTACTCGGCGGGTCGTTCCCACACCGCGCCGGCGATCTGGCCGCCGACCCCGCTGCAACAGGGGTTGATCTACGAGGCCGAACGACTCGCCGGTACCCCTGAGTTCGACGGCCCTGGGTTCGACGGCGCCGGGCATCCGACCGACCCCTATGTCACACAATCGATCATCGAGTTCGCCGGTGAGCACGCGCCGACCGCGTTGCTTCCGGCGGTCCGCGAACTGCTGGCGCGCCAACGGGTCCTGCGGTCCGCGTTCACCCGGACCGGGTCGGGCCGACCCGTCGTCGTGATCCCGCCGGCGGATCACGCGGTGGTGACGGACCCCGACTTCCGCGGCATCGACCTCACGGCAGCAGAGCTCGCGGATGCGGCGGATCGCATCGCCGAACTCGCCGAAGAGGATCGCACCAGGCCGTTCCACCTCGATTCGCCGCCGCTGATCAGGTTCACCGCCGTCGCGCACCACAGCATCGCCGGTCCCGCACACACCGTCGTGATCACCGCGCACCACATCATCCTCGACGGGTGGTCCGGGCCGATCCTCGTCGCCGATCTCCTCGCCGCACATCTCGGCCGTCCCGCGGTCACCCCGGCCACCGACATGGAGTCCTACCTCGAGTGGCTGGATCGCCGAGATCGTGCCGCTGCCCTCACTGCGTGGCAGAACACTCTCGCCGACGTCACGCCCACCGTGGTCGCGCCCCACCACGCCGCCCGCGCCCGCCAGGAGGAGCGCCGTCCGTACGAGATCGCCGCGCGCCTGGACGCCGCCGGCCGTGCCCGGCTGGAGGAACGGGTCCGGCAACTCGGCAGCACCACGAGCACCGCACTCCACGCGGCCTGGTCGATCCTGCTGTCGCGACTGACCGGAGAACAACGCGTCGTCTTCGGCGAGACGGTGTCGGGTCGGCCGGCCGACCTCGACGGGGCCGACGCCATGATCGGTCTCTTCATCAACACGGTGCCCGTCGTCGCGGACGTCGACCCGAACCGGACGGTCGCCGATCTGGTGACGACGCTCCACGCTTCCCGTACCGGGCTCGTCGACCACCAGTTCCTCGGTCTGGGCGAGATCACCCGCGCCTCCGGGCATCCCGCGCTCTTCGACACCCTGGTCGTCTACGAGTCCTATCCAGTCGACACGGGAACCGTGCTGGAGGGATCGCGCACGTCAGGGCTCGAGATCCGCGACGTGACCACCTCGGACGCGACCCACTATCCGCTGGCGCTCATCGCCGCCCCGGACGCCGACGAGCTGTCGCTCACTGTGAAGGCCAATCTGACCGCCGTCGACGCCGAGGTCGCCGAGGTGATCGCGGCATCGCTGGTCGATCTCCTGCAGTTGCTCGCCGACGACCCCGACACGCCCGTTGCGGCGCTCGACCCGATGCCCGCGGAGATGCGCGGCACGGTCGAGACGTGGTCGCGGGGTGCGGTGGTGGAGTTGGGGTGGGGTGGTCGTTCGGTGGGTTCGGTGGTGGCTGAGCGGGTGGGGTTGTCGGGGTCGCAGGTGGCGGTGTGGTGTGGGGA
>NZ_BACI01000054.1 GCF_000225505.1 Gordonia alkanivorans NBRC 16433
ACAGATACGCAACTATCCCCTCCCTCACAACGCCAAGAATCTTGCCACCCAGCCCCCCGGTCATGAGGCTGAGGACGCCACGAATCACGAGACGCTCCGCTTAAGTAACCTTGCCTCGGCGAGGCTTTTATACAGATGCTGGTAAAGCAGGGATTCTGCTTCGCTCGAGAATCGACCGTTAACGGCCTCCATCGCGCCCCTGCCGCAAGAATTCTCTTCGTCACCGAGCGCCCTAAGTATCGCCTCGGCGATACTTTCGACCGTCACTTCAGCCGCGAGATGCCCGGTAACGCCGTCGATTACCTTGTCTACAATTCCTCCGACGGGAGTGGCCACGATCCGCCGACCGTGGACCATCGCTTCCAATGTCGTGAGACTAGAACCCTCGTACCGGGACGGCTGGACAAACAAATCTGCACCGCTCAGCTCCGATTGAACTTCTTCGTCGGAGCATCCACTGCGGATTCGCAGGTCCACGCCATGATCGTTCGCGTACGCTCGAACACTGTCTAATGCAGCACCGTCGCCGAAGTGCGTCCATCGAAGAGATTTGCCCACCGCGTCCTGAATACGGCGATCTCCGAGCGCTTGCGCGAGTAGGTCGTAACCCTTGTTGCGCACTAATCTTCCGATGGAAACTACTACGAATACATCATTCGACCGGGGTCGGTTCTTGAACGAGGCAAGGGTTCGCAACCTTTCGCAGTCGACTGCGTTCGGAATTACACGGACAGTGTCCGAACATTCAACGTTCCGAGTAATATGATCAACTAGGCTCGCGTCAGTAGCGATCACTGCATCGGCAAATCGCCCCTTTTTCGCCATATGTCTCAGAAACACTCGATTCGGCATTCGTTTAAGAGAGAAAGCTCCAAATGCCTCGAGCCCGTGCGGATTCACGACAGTGACGTAGCGCTTTCTCAAAGAGGTATCTGAGAGTACCGCTGATGTAGCGCCGTGCAGATGGAGAACGGCGTCGCAGGCGCCAGCCCGACGAAGCGCTCTTCGAAGCTTTCTCACCCATAGAAGGTAGGCACAACCAAACGTGGGTCCACCGCCCGTGGACATACCCGCCGGCCACGGAACGTCGATGACACTAACCGAACTCGGAGGATGTCCCGTCATCGCCCCGACATCAGTGAATATCCGGACTGTGTAACCAGCCTTGCACATCGACAGGATGTGCCGCTGGGCGGCGCGCTCCATCCCGCCCACACCGTCATCGAAAGATATTCGCCGAACCGCTACATCAATCTGGGTCATCGGCTTCGTAATTCTAGTTGCAGAGTCCCTGTGCTAGTAGGTTGACCCCAGACCGCCCCGAGGGTCGTACCACGACGGAGGACTGCCTGCCCTGTGCGCTTCATCTCGAGCATGCGCTACCCTGCACATCCATCGATGAGCGCGTTCGCACTGCGGACGCGATCTGTCCACGAGTGTCCGACGGCCTCTTTCCGGGATGCTTCCGATTGGTACTCATCCCAACCGGTTAGAGCACTTTCGACTTCATCGACGAATGTGTTCGCGTCCGCGATCCGCAAGCCGTTTATGGGTTGATCAAGACTTGGCAGAGGCGTCGTAACAACCGTAAGACCCGCAGCAAGATACTCATATACCTTCATCGGGAAGACACCATTCGTATAGTCATTGATTTGATATGGGATCAATCCAACCATGCAAGACGGCAACACTCGAGCGAGTTCAGGAATAGACAGGTTGCCTACGTATTCACATCTCGGATGATCGAGGACGCGACGCATCCCGTCTAGCTCCGTTGATCCGTCGATCCCGCGCGGCCCAGCGACCACGAGTTCGATACCAGAATCGAGAAGCTCCTCAAGGAGACTGAAGTCGACTTTGTGCGGACTGAGGTTACCCGCGAATACAGCACGTTTTTTCCGCGGGACCTCGACATCACTGAAGATTTCTACCTGCGCAACATTTTCCCATAAATTCACCTCCGGGGCGCCCATTCGCAGCAAATGGTCCTTTACAACACGAGAACTAGCAATGACCGAATCGGCCGATTCGATTAGCACTCGTTCTCTCTCGAGCAATAGCGTACTCGGGAGTCCAGCAGAAGTATGTAGGAGGTCCACCGAGTGATAGAAAATCGAATCTGCTCGCCGTTCCAAGCCGTAGGTTATCGGTGAAAAAGTCCACAGCGTCACCCTGTTGGGGAGCTTCCGCCAAACCGTAGCTCTCAGCAAGATAAAGTTAACAAAGCGGACCAGACGAAAACGGTGATACGGCACGACGATTGGCGAGATGATTTTCAACCGCTCCGGGACTTGCGCGTTCTGACTGGACTTGGGGTCAGACTTTCCTTTTCGGACTATTCGGCGCCAGATTCTTGATATATCTCGGCGCGAAATTACAGGCTCACGCAGCCCTAAGGATTCGATGTAGTACACCTCGCGTGTTTCGGCAAGCCCAACGGCGAGGTGCTGCTTGTTCGTCCAAACGTCGCTCAGGAAATCTGCAGTCGACAAAATAACCACAGGTAGTTGTTCACCGCTCATAGTACGTCTTCAATCCATTCCGCGATCTCCGAACGGAATCTGGCCCGACCAAACCGCTTCTCTAGAGAGAGGCTATTTGGCCGCGGCTTGGCGGCAACCCGCTCAACCGCCTCAGCCACCGCTTCGATGTCCTTCGCCGGCGCGACCTGCCCAATCCCTTCGACTGTTTCGGCAGTACCGCCGATTGAGTTTGCGACCACCCGGCCCCCCACAGCCATTGCTTCAACGGGCATGATTCCGAAATCCTCGACGGCCAAGAACACGTATACAAGAGCTTCTTGATACAAGGCGTACAGCATCTCATCACTGACCCGGCCCAGAAACGTTACGTGAGAGCCTAGTTCTTCTGCCAGAGATTCCAAACGATCGCGATCAGGACCTGCTCCAGCAACGACAACTGGGATGCCCATCTTCTTGCCGACCCGAATCGTCTGATCGATTGCCTTGTACGGGACCAATCGCGAAGCCGCGAGAAGAAACGGCCGAGGAAGTTTGTCGAGGACCGTCCGCTCGTTTTCCGTAAGCAACTCAGCCCAGTCATCAACCGTCGAGAGCCGCTCAACGTCGACAGGAGGATGGATAACGCGTGAGGTTCTGTCCCAGCTTCGGGCGATTCGCTGCGCTACATATTCGCTATTCGCCGCCAGAGTGCGAGGATGCCGCGCCGCGTGTCGATCGATAGCGCGGAGACCCGAGGAAGCAATCGTACGCGCAAAACCATGGCCGCGTGAGTCTATTTCCGGCGCCCAGAGGTACCGCGCAGGCGAATGAACGTACACGAAGATTCGCTCGAACGACATTCCGGGCGTGCGGAAGTGATGAGCAAACGCGTGGCTGGAAATGAGCGCCCAGTCGTAGCCTTTGTTCCGCCATATCCTCCAAGTCATCGGCATGAAGGGAAGGGAGGCGACTTTCGACCTGCGAAGAGGCGTGCGAGCGAGCCAGCTCTCTCGGACCCTCGCTTCCTTAAATCGTCCTTGCGCACTGTTCCACAGGCACAGGATATCGGCGTCGGGAGCTAGCTCCGCAAATTCCGCGAGGACCTGCTCAGACCCTCCATACTGCTCGATCCACTCGTGGGCAAGCACCCCGTTAGGTGGGAGGATGATTGGTGGGCGTATTGATCCCGACGGCGACGGCGTACTCATTTTAGGGTCCCGCCCGCACTCCGACCGATCGGCACTTGTCCAAGACATGTAAGCATCAGCAAATCCCTTCACTGCGACTGACTGGTCGATTGGGCAGGGCCACTCCGCCTCCCAAACCTCTAGCGACTGTCGTCATGGACTGCATGAGATTCGAACCAATCACGCCACCGTTGTTGTATATTGATTGAGCTCATGTCTGAACCCTGGTGGGAATGCCGAGTACTACACTCGGTAGTTCCACCCAGCAGACTCCCACACCGTGGGATTCAGACACATTCGCCCGTCGACTAGGTTCTTATGACGAACTCGCTTACCAAGCTCGGCCGGATCGAGCGACAAGAACTCCTGCCACTCTGTTAGGAGAAGCATCGCGTCCGCTTGGTCGCAGGCCTCCAGAGCTGAGGATGAATAGTCGAGGGTGGGGAACAGCTTTCGAGAATTGTCCATCGCCTTGGGGTCATAAACGGAGACGGAAGCACCCTGTAGCTGAATCTGCCCCGCAACGTTGAGTGCGGGCGAGTCGCGGACATCGTCAGATTCGGGCTTGAACGCAGCCCCAAGGATCGCCACCCTCTTGCCTAGCAAGGTGCCACCACAGACTTCCCTGGCAAGCTCAACCATTCGGGTGCGCCGACGCATGTTGACGTTGTCGACCTCCCTAAGGAAAGTCAGGGCCTCGGCAGCACCAAGTTCACCTGCCCTGGCCATGAACGCACGAATGTCCTTCGGCAGGCAGCCACCACCAAAACCGATGCCAGCGTTCAAGAACTTCCGTCCGATCCGGGAGTCATAGCCAATGGCGTCGGCGATGGCTTTCACATCCGCCCCCGCAGCGTCGCAAACTTCCGCGATCGCGTTGATGAAAGAAATCTTGGTCGCTAAGAATGCGTTGGCCGAAGTCTTGACAAGCTCCGCGGTCGGCGGATCGGTGATAATGAAAGGTGTACCCGAGTCGATGATTGAGGAGTAGATATCACGGGACACGCTCTCCGCGCGGCCTCCCGCGAACCTACCCAGCACGAGTCGATCAGGCTGCAAAGTGTCCTTTACTGCATATCCTTCCCGCAAGAACTCTGGGTTCCAGGCGATTTCGACGTCAACGTCCTTTGCCAGTTCAGCAGCACGGTCACTCAGCCGCTGAGCCGTACCGACTGGAACCGTCGACTTGCCGAGAATTAGCCCGTCACGAGTGAGAAGAGGAATTAACTCGTCGATGGCGGCATCCACGTACTGGAGATCAGCACCGTACTCCCCCTTCTTCTGAGGAGTACCCACAGCGATAAAGAACACGTCTGCGAATTCGGCGGCATCCCTATACGAACCCGATACTGTCAGCCGGCCAGAGTCGATATGCTTCCGCAAGAGTTCGGGTAGCCCAGGCTCGTAGAAGGGCACGACCCCCGCTGCGAGTTGCTCACGCTTCTCTGGGTCCACCTCAATGCCCAAGACTTCGTGCCCGAGCTCCGCCATACACGCTGCGTGCGTTGCTCCCAGGTAGCCGAGGCCAAGAACGACCATCCGCATTAGTAAGCACCATCCTTCGCAAGTACAGCTCGTACGGTCCGCCAGAGGATCGAAAGATCCTGCATCATGGACCAGTTTTCGACATAGATCAGGTCGAGTCGAATCCTGTCTTCCTCAGCTAGATCCGACCTGCCCGACACCTGCCAAAGTCCGGTGATACCTGGCTTCACTAGCAGGCGGCGCTCTACAAAGTTCGGGATTTCAGAACCCTCACCGGGCACGAGCGGCCTCGGACCAACGACACTCATATCGCGAGTCAGCACATTGAAGAATTGCGGAAGTTCGTCGATACTTGTTCGACGGATGAAGCGTCCTACAGGGGTGATTCGAGGATCGTTCTCGGACTTGAAGAACACCGATCTCGTTACGCCATCCGATTCTTCAGTAGGGACCTCGTATTTGATTGCATCCGCATCCGGGCGCATCGATCTGAACTTCCACACGTGGAAGACTTGTCCGTCTTTCCCGACGCGTTGGTGCCGGAAGAAAGCAGGTCCACCATCGTACGCTTTTATAGCGATTGCCGTCGTGATCATTACTGGCGCCATGAGCGTCAGCGCAGTGAGGGCGACCACATAGTCCAAGCCAGTCTTCAAGAGTCTCTGCGATGCGCCATATCGAGGCTTGTCAATGTGTAACAAAGGCAAGCCGTCGACTTGGCGCATCATCATGCGCGGTCCAGCAACGTCGGCGACTCCTGGCGCGACCAAAACGTCTACGTCGAGATCTTCGAGCTCCCAGGACAGCTCGCGAACGAACTCTTGCACCGGTGTCGGCGCTGTCAGAGCAACTGCGTTCGCGGCGGAACGCAACACGGCATCACCGATAGAGCCGCATCCACCATAAACGGGAACCGTACGCTCCCCTACTTCAACTTCTCGAATCGCGGTCCGCTGACCGGGAGGCAGACATAGACCGACCACCTCGTACCCGAGAGTCGGCTTCCTATTCAAACGCTTGACCAGAGGAAGAGCCGACTGCATATCACCAACTACGAGGAGCTGGTCCGTGTTCTTAGCCTCTGCACGCTGCCTTCGAAGCCATTGACGCCAAGCCCAACGGGAGACGAAGAGACCGAACGTTCCAAGAGGGAGGGCCACCGCCAAGAACCCTCGTGCAATGTTCAGTCGGAACAGGAGATCCAGGATCGCAAGCACGCCGAATACTGCAAAACAGGCGGTAGCCACGCGGCTGTACTCAGTCGGCCCCGATCCCACGATCCGCCTATCAAGTGTCTGGAACAGGCGCAGTGCCGCGATCCATGTAACGGCGAGTGCAAGGGAAACCACTATCGCGGGTGCATCGAGGGCGCCGGCTGAGGCCATGGCACTGTCCGCACCAAAACGAATCAGCTGTGCCACAGCTACTGCGGACGCGACGATGAGCACATCGCTACAAGCAAGTCGGACTACGTAACCGTGGACCCAAGAGCGCGGACGTCCACGCGCTTCGCTAGTAGCGGAGCGCAACTTGGACGCCGTCCGCTCCGAATCCCACCCCAATCCGTCGTACGCCGGATGATGGGCCACAGCCAACCTCCCAAAACAAAACCGATGAACTCGAAGGCGGCGATCGGCCCCTACGCCCAACCACCAGAACGTCGACGACGCCCGCCCGCAATTGACTTCGCGGATGTTAGTGAGCGTATTTGAGAGTGGTCATATGTACAACTTGAACGCTTTTGTAGTCC
>NZ_BACI01000053.1 GCF_000225505.1 Gordonia alkanivorans NBRC 16433
TTTCTCCTTCGATGACCCCTCGAATGAACGTCCCAGTCGGTGATGACAGGTCAACAGCCCCGTCCTCACGCCAGCGCATTCTCCACTGCAGACGGTCTGCTGCCCGGGCTTCCGAGGGGGACATAGATCGGACCGAACTGGACGCGGTATTGCCCGAAGATCCCGGGGGTGGAGATATACCGATGTCACTGCAGGAAGTCACAAGCCCAAGGCACAGAAATGCAACTGCGACAACGTCAGCGCGGCGCACGGTCCACTACCTCCATGGACTGGTCGGAATCGTTAATGGTCGGATCTTCGAGTGATTCACCGAAGTGGTCGTTGTATTCGAAACGAATACTCTCCGCGCCGATTTCCTTCGAGAATCTCGTGAATTCTCGGCCGTTGGCCTGAACCACTTCCAGGTCAAGAGACCCGTCTGGCTTCACGAATGTTATCTGAGCACCGTCGCGCGCAGTCCACACCTTACCCCAGAGGTCGGGTCGATCCTCGAGATAGCCGGACGTCACATGAACAACCCGATCATGCCCGGCCGTCATCTTGTCGAGGCCGGTCCCTAGATTCTCAAGCTCTGTCTTCCATGCAGATTCGTTGTCCTGCGGATCAGCGGTCGGCAACGCAACCTCATCCATCTTCACGAGTGGCACGGCCATGCCGGCGACCTCGGAGAGCCCAGGGATCTTCAACCCACCAGCGGCCAAAAGCCCTCCGGCCGAGTCGATCAAGAAGGACTTCGCGTTGTACTCCCGCAATCTCTCCCAGTGGTCGTTGTCGGCGAGGGTTGAGAGCGCGTTGGTCAAGCCGTCGTCCATTGACCTGTGTATTTTGGCAGCGGCAGTGGCGAGCTCCGAGTTTTCCGGGTCGCTGCCGTACTCGTGCGCGAGGAAATTCTCCCATTGCACGGCTGCGCTCAACGCAACTCGACCCGCACCGGGATCCGTGGAGAGCACCCCGATGAGTTTTGAGAACTCCACCGTGTCTTCGAGCGGACCGGCTGTGTGGTTGACCAAGACCCCATCCGGAGCACCGGCGAAGTTACCGAAATACGGCGCGAGGTTCTTGGCAAGTACCTGCGACAGCAGAGCATTCCGGTCACCGAAGGTTTCGTACTTGTTATTTCCTGTTGAGTCTCGTTCGACGACCAGCGAATCGAGTTCGTTCTCGTGATCGATCAGAATGCGCGCCAATGCATCGGCGGCCCTACCACCGAGCTGCCCCTCGTAGCCCTCGGATGGTGCCGCCGCCCCGATCCAATCGAAAAGATCTCTACCGCCAGACAAATCGCCTTCGGCACCGAGTTTCACACCGTCGACAGACCACCGTTCAGAAAGAATGTTCAGCACGTGCGCATCGGCGTCGTATCTATGCCCCTCGGCAACCGTCACGCCCATCCGTTCCCCGGTCAGGAAATCGGTGACAGCTTGCCGGTCGTGACTCGAGTTGGTGAGCATCGAGCTCGCGAGCTTTCGCACGTCCTCGACGCGCTGATTTTCGTCGTACAGACCAAAGAGCTTATCTTCGTCGTCCGGAAGAGCTCCAGCGATTTCAGATGCCTGCTTGAGCATTCCTCGATCGACGTCAGTGCCCAACTGCAGACCACGGTCGGTACGGTCACTCAAGATCGTGTTCAGAGCCTTGAAGTCATCGAGACGCGGAACCCCTGCGAAGGAGTACGGGTATCCCGTCGACATACCTGCGGTCGTCCGCTTGATCGGATTCTCGCGAAGCAGTGACACAACCGAGTCAGGCAAGCGGTCAAGGCCGCCGGTTGAGCCCGCTTTCGTGTGTACGTTGGGAGACGACATGATGCGGAAGGCGTCTCCGAGCAGGCCTGGCGCAGCGTTATGAACCTTGAGAAGCTCGTCCATGTTCGCTGTCTTGAGCTCGGTCATGATGCTGCTGAGGTAGTTGTACTGCCCCTGGGGGATCTCCGTGGCCTGCCCATCTCGGAGCGCTGCGAGCTGCTCGGGACTCAAGGATGTCGCTTGCCTCAGTCGCTCTCGGGCCGCCGGCGACAATTTGCCATCCTTGAGCGCCTTCAGGTCTAGCTCGGACTGACGAACACTGAGTCCCGCTGTGACGGGCGCGAGCGTTCTGATGAGTTCCTCTGCTTCACTGATCGCGCGCTTCGTGTCGACGTCAGCAGTGTGCAACTCCTGCGCAAGCCTCTGGAGTCGGATGGTCTCGTTGGTTGCTTCTTCGCCGCGGATGCGACGAGCTTCGGCTATCTCAGACAGTGCCGTGGAGTCACCCTCGTTGCGCTTCTCTTCGGATGCGTAGTCTCTCAGGTCACGGACGGTCCAATCCTCAGAGACGGAGAACTGGTCGTTCTCGAGATTGGTAGCCGACGTATTGAGGTTCTCGACCATCGGGGCCATTCGACTGCCCCCCGACTTGAACGCTTCGCCGAGTTCCTCGACAGCGTCCGCGACACGGGTCATCTGCGTTTTCTCCCAGTCGGCGAGGGTCACCGCCCCGTCACGAGCGGCCCCCTTCCAATCGAGGCCAGTTACCTTCGCATGGAGTTCCCGCTCACGGATGGGGATGCTGTCAGGTACTCCACAGGTAGAGCAGAACGCAGTCAGCAATAGGTATCGCTGAGCGATACCTATTGCTGAACCGGGTGCTTATCCCCGCGCGGCGATCCGCGCTTGTACCTCGGGGCGTCGAAGCGGGGGAACCGTCTTCGGCGGTTGACGACGCTCGGGCAGGGCGTCGAGCAGGGTGCGGGTCGCTGCGGTGACGGCGACGACCGCGGCCTCGAAGGCCTCGGCGTTGGCCGGCGACGGGTGCCGAACACCGCTCACCTTGCGGACGTATTGCCGCGCGGCTGCCTCGACCTCGTCGGCCGTGGCGGGCGGTTCCAGTCCGCGGAGTTCGGTGATGTTGCGGCACATGGCGGTTCCCTTCGCAGGTGGCTGTCTCCTGCGGTCGTCGCCGGCCGAGCCGATGTCCTCAGTCGCCGATCTTCACGACCGCCTTACCCAGAATCCGCCCCTCGGCGAGATCGGTCAACGCCTCGGGCAGCTGATCCAGCGAGTAGGTGACGTTGACCTGCGGGGTCATGCCGTCGGCGATCATCTGGCTCAGCTCCTCGTGCAGCTTCGCGGGGAGATTCAGCTCGGGATGGGTGCGCACGTACTCGCCCCAGGCCGCGCCGACGACCGCGATGTTGCGGAAGAGAACGCGGTTGAGCTTGACCGTCGGGATCCCGCCCGCCGCGAAGCCGACGACCACGTAGCGACCGTCCGGCGCGACCTGGCGCAGCGCCTCGTCGAAGACCTCACCTCCGGACGGATCGATCATGACGTCGACACCCTTGGGCGCGACCTCCCGGAGCATGTCGCCCCAGCCCTCCTCGAGCTGCACGATCTCGTCGGCGCCGGCGCTGCGAAGCAGTTCCTCGGCACCCTTGCGGTGGACGATGGCCACGACCTTCGCACCCATGGCCTTGGCGACCATGATCGACGCGGTGCCGACACCGCCGGCGGCACCCAGCACACCGACGACCTCACCCGGCTGGGTGTGTGCGCGGGTCTTCAGCGCGAACAGCGCGGTCTGATAATTGATGCCCATCGCAGAGCCCTGCTCGAAGCTGAGCCCCTCGGGCAGCGGCAGCAGCTGTTCCGGCGCGGCCGCCACCTGCTCGGCGAAACCGCCGACGATCGAGGCGACGAGGACCTTGTCCCCCACCTTCACCGACGATCCCTCGGGTGCCGACCGCACCACGCCCGCGACCTCGGTACCCGGGGTGAACGGGGTCGGCACGCGGAGCTGGTACTTGCCCTGGCTCATCAGGAGGTCCGGGAAACACACTCCACAGGACTTGACGTCGACGACGACCTGGCCGTCGGCGGGAGTGGGGTCGGGGACCTCGGTCAATTCGAGTCCGGAAGGGCCTGTCTCTGCACTGAGTACCTGAGCTTTCATAACGGTCACCCTACGCGGCGCCCCTCACACACCCGATAGGATCTGTGCCATGTCACAGTCCACGGCACCGTCGCCGAACGCACCGTCCCCCGAACGTCGCAAAGTCGCCGACGAGGCGCCCGGCTTCATGCCGCTCGACGAGGCCCAGACGCTGTTCGAGATCGCCGGAGAGTATCTGTCCCAACCAGATTCGACGAAGATCGGCGTGGAGATCGGCACCTACTGCGGAAAGTCCACGGTGTTCCTGGGTTCCGCCGCCGAGGCGAACGACGCCGTCCTCGTCACCGTCGACCACCACCGCGGCTCCGAGGAGCACCAACCCGGCTGGGAGTACCACGACGAATCGCTGGTCGACCCACACACCGGCACGCTCGACACCTCGGCACGTTTCCGCCGCACCATGTTCGACGCCGGACTCGAGAAGACCGTCGTCGGACTCCTCGCACCGTCGAAAGTCGCCGCCCGCATCTGGGGCAAGCCTGCCGACTTCGTGTTCATCGACGGCGGCCACAGCATGGAAGCCGCCCAGAACGACCTCGACGGCTGGGCTCCGTGGGTGCGCATCGGCGGCGCCCTGCTGATCCACGACGTCTTCCCCGACCCCGCCGACGGCGGACGTCCGCCCTACGAGATCTATTGCCAGGCTTTGGAAACCGGCCAGTTCACCGAGGTCCGGGCGGAAGGATCGCTGCGCGTGCTCCGACGCGACTCGGGTGAGGTCGGAGCGCCGCTGCAGGCCTGACCCTGCACCGAAAGGCGTTGGCGCCCTATGCCTGCTCCAACATCGCGCGCGCTTTCCCGAGGACGTCGGGATACCGCTTGAGGTGTGCGCCGCCGTTCACGTCGAACGCTGCTCCGGTGATCCATCGCGCCTTGTCGGAGGCGAGAAAGACGATGGTGTCGGCGATCTCGGCGGGTTCGCCGCTGCGTCCGAGCGGTGTGTTCTCGATGTACTCCTCGGTGAGACCCGGCACGAATCCGATGCCCTCGGTCAGCGGCGTCGACACCAGACCCGGCGATACGGCGTTGACCCGTATCCCCCGTTCCGCCAACTCCAGGGCCGCGACCTCGACGAGCATCAGCACACCCGCCTTCGACGCGCAGTACGAACCCATCCCGGCACCCGGCTGCCGACCGTTGAGCGACGCGATGCAGGTGATCGAACCGCCGTCGGCGATCCGTCGGCCGGCGTGTTTGATCACCAGGAACGTGCCCGTGAGGCAGACGTCGACGGTGTGACGCCAGGCACTCAACTCGAGTTCGGTCAGGGCTCCCGGATCAGACAGTCCGGCGCAGTTCACCACCGTGTCGAACTCTCCGACCGCGTCGAACGCCGCGACCACCGAATCCTCGTCGGTGACGTCGAGCCGCAGTGCGCGGACGGTGCCGAGACGCTCGGCCGCAACCTTTTCGGCACGCTCGGCGTCGACATCGGCGACGACGACCTCCACTCCGCCGGCCGTCAGCGCATCGACCGTCGCGAGCCCGATTCCCGACGCTCCCCCGATGACGATCGCGCGCTTCACCGGGCGGTCACCGTCTCGACCGCGAGCTTGCGGGTGAGGAACGCGATCGCGTGGCCCACACACGGTTCGAACCAGTCGTTGCCCGCGAAGACGTCGAAGTGATCACACGGGTAGTGCCGGACCTCGGCGCGTGCCTTGAACGCCGCCTTCGCCGCGGCGTGAGGAGGCGCGGCCGAGTCGTAGTCGGCGATCTGCACGAGCACCGGCGCGTCGAGCTCGTGGACATGCTTGTCGGCACGGAAACCGCCGATCTCCAGACCCACCGACGCATCGACCTCGTTGCGCCAGGACGGTCCGGCGATCGCCAGGTAGCTCTCGAGGAACCCCGGCGCTGTCAGTGCCGCATCACGGTCCCCCGGCTTGCCGACGACGCGCATCATCTTCGGGCCGCGCCCCAGCTTCGCCGACAGCGCACTCGCCACCGCGGTCGCGGTGGATCGGGCGATCGCCGCACCCCCGACCTGGTCGTAGGCGACGCGACCGGCCGCGAGCCCGTTGACGAGGGGGATCACCGAGATCACCGCGGCGATGTCGGTTCGGCCACCGGAGACAGTCAGGACGTGACCGCCCGACTGCGAAACTCCCCAGAGGATAACCCGATTTGGGTCGACGCCGGGCTGCTTCTTCGCAGCAACGATCGCCGCGCGATAGTCGTCGGCTTGGCGTTCCAGCGAGATCTGCTGTCTCGGTTGACCTTCGGACAACCCGAAACCGCGGTAGTCGAACGCGAAGACCGCGAGTCCAGCCTCCGCGAAACGCCGGGCGAACGGTTCGAGACCCGAGTCCTTGGTGCCCGCGAAACCATGCGCCATCACGACGACGGGCCGTTTGCCGTCGACCTCGAAGGGCGAAGCCGACGAACCAGCGAAAAACCATGCGTCGCAGTCGGTGCCGGACGACGGGAAGCGGACGGTCTCCGCCCCGGACGGTGTGGTCGTGCCCGCTGCGGTCATGCTGAGGCCCCCGCTTCCGAGACGGTGCCGACGGGCACGGAATCCGCGACACCGGCCCAGGTCATCGGCCCCTGCTCCTGCGCGCGGCGTCGACCGTCGGGAATCTCTTTGGTACGCATGTTGTGTTCGTAGAGGTAGTGGTCGAGTTGCTGCGTGTGTCGCGCGCTCTGGACCATGTGGCCGGTGAAGAACTCTGTGTCCGCCGCGATCGTGTCCCGCATCTGGGCAACCGATGGCGGACGATAGTGGCCCGTCGCGTACGCACCGATCAGGCGCGCCTGGCACTCGACGAACGGGAACAGCGTCGGGACGGCCTGCGCGAACCCGGCGAAGACGAGGTCGTCGATACCGGGGTAGAACATCCGCTTGTAGAGGTCGATCCGGTTGTCCGGGGCGGAGATGAAGTCGGGGTCGAAGAACGGGAAGGTGATGTTGTATCCCGTTGCATAGATGATGATGTCGAAGTCGTCGGAGGTACCGTCGTCGAAGTGGACCGTCGATCCGTCGAGCCGGCTGACGTTCGGCTTGGCGATGACGTCGCCGGAGCCCAGGCGTAGCGGCAGCTCCACTGACTGCGTCGGATGCGCCTCGAAGAACTTGTGATTCGGAGTCGGGAGACCGTAGTCCTCCGGACGGCCGGCTGTCACCGGTTGCATGATCTGCACGAACTTGCGCTGCCACGCCATCGGGATGTGCGGCGAGGTCTTGTAGTACTTGTCGGCGGGCTTGCCGCCGAAATACTTCGGCACGATCCACGCACCGGAGCGGGTGGACAGGGTCAGCTTGTTGTCGAGCGCCTTCGACGACAACTCCACCGCGATGTCGGCAGCGCTGTTCCCCAGGCCGACGACCAGGATGCGCTTGCCCATGAAGTCATGCGGCGTCCGCGGATCGATGTAGTGGTGCGCATGCATCTCGATGCCGTCGAACTCACCCGGGAAGTTCGGGAACCGCGGGTCCCAGTGGTGTCCGTTGGCGACGACGAGGAGATCGAAGCGGCGTCGTTCACCTCGTTGGGTCTCCAGCTCCCAGCCTCCACCGTCGAGTCGACGGGCGTGCTCGACGCCGTTGGTGAACTCGATCGACGAGGTGAGGTCGAAGGCCTCCGCGTAGGAGTCGAGGTACGCCTTGATCTGCGTGTGGTGCGGGAAGTCCGGGTAATCATCCGGCATCGGGAAGTCCCGGAAGGACAACTGATGCTTGGAGGTGTCGATGTGCAGCGACCGGTACGCGCTGCTGTGGCCGTTCGGGTTGCCGAATGCCCAGTTGCCGCCGATGCGGTCGGAGCTCTCGAAGCAGGTGTACGGGACGCCGTAGTCGGTGAGCATCTTGCCCGCGGTCAGGCCGCTGATCCCGGCGCCGATGATCGCGGTGGTTGGTAAAGGCACGCTGCCCCCTCTGGACAAACTTCGGTGATGATCGAACATCGCGGTGTAGACACAATCTGGTTTGTGTCTACACCATGACCTGAACCGTGTACACAGATTCCACGAACTGTCTACGGGCTTGTTAGTCTTCGCCGGAGCGCTGACGACAGAGCAGACCCAGGCGACGAGCGACGCAGGAGACCCCGTGACCGAGACGACCAACCCGTCGGTTCACGACCGGTTGCTCGACGCCACCGAGAAGTTGCTGGCCGAAAAAGGCATTCGGGCGACGACGATGCAGCAGGTCGCCGAGTCCGCCGGGGTCTCCCGGGCGTGGCTGTACCGGCACTACCCCGACAAACCGTCGATGATCGGCGCGACCATCGTGCGGCTGACGGAATCGTTCTGGCGCGACGCACGAGCGACGCTCGACGACATCGGCGATCTGGCCGGCCAGCTGACCGCCGGCGTACGGATCGGGCGCGGCGCCTACGACGACCCCGGAACCCTCCTCATGCGATTGCGCACCGAGGAACCGACGGAGTTCGCCGAATGCGCGGGCGTCGGCGTCGTGAAACTGGTACCCGACCTCGCCGGCTTCTGGTTCCCGTACATCGAGGCCGCCGCCCGACGCGGGGAGATCCACGCCGGACACGACCTGCACGAGGTCGCCGAATGGGTTGCGCGCGTGCTGATCAGCCTCGGCACATCGCCGGGCGAGACGATCGACATCGACGACGCCGAGCAGGTCCGGCGCCATCTCGACCGGTTCGTGATACCCGGTCTGCGTACCGACCCGCTCGCCTGACCCGGCGCTAGACGGCTGCCGGCGCGAGGTCGAGTTTTCCGGCCAGCTTCGCCAGGTAGCCTGTCGCGCGTTCCACCGAGTCGTCGGGCAAGCCGTAAAGCACTGTGGTCACGCCGATCTCGCGCCACTTCACGAGCTTCTCCGGCACCGGCCTGAAGTCGAGGACGACGATCTCCGGCTCACCCTCGCGACCGGCATCGGACCAGATGCGCTTGAGCAGTGCAACGGAACCCTCGATGTCCTCCTCGCCCGGGGTGGTGATCCAGCCGTCTGCGCTGCGGGCGATCCACTTGAAGTTCTTCTCGTTGCCGGCCGCACCGACCTGAACGGGGATGTGTCCCTGCGTCGACTTGGGCCACGCCCAGCTCGGCCCGAAGTTCACGAATTCGCCGCTGTACTCGGCTTCTTCCTGCGTCCACAGGGCACGCATCGCCTCGAGGTACTCGCGCAGCATGGTTCGACGCCGCTTCGGCGGCACGTTGTGGTCGGCGAGTTCGTCCAGGTTCCAACCGAATCCCACGCCGAGGGTCACCCGGCCCCCGGAGATGTGGTCGAGGGTGGCGATCGTCTTGGCCAGGGTGATCGGGTCCGACTGGACCGGGAGCGCCACGGCAGTCGCCAGACGGATGCGCTCGGTGACCGCAGCGGCGGCGGCGAGCGACGTCCACGGATCGAGGGTGCGCATGTACCGGTCATCGGGAAGGGTCTCGTCACCGGTCTGCGGGTGCGCGGCGTCACGGCGGGTGGGGATGTGGCCGTGCTCGGGCACGTAGTACGACGCGAAGCCGGCGTTCTCGATCAGCGGCGCGAGCACGTGCGGCTTGAGCCCGCGATCGCTGGTGAACTGCACGATTCCGAACTCCATGAGGCCTCCCCGGGCACCGTTGCGGCCGCCCGGAACAGAATCGGACGGTTGACTGGACACCAGTCTAGGTGATGGGCGCCACAGAGACCAGGGGGTGCGATCAGGGCGCGACGGCCAGCCGCTGACGGACATCGCGGAAGATGCCGTTGGCGACACTGGTGCGACTCACGGCATCGGCCGCCAGGACGACGGCAGCAGAGGTCCAGCAGCTCTTCTCCACCGGCCAGCGTTTGCCGTCGGCGAAAACCAGTCCGGTCCAATACGATCCGTCGGGATCGCGCAGATGCTGAATCGAGGCGATGAGCTCGATGGCGTCGGCGGTGTCGCCGAGCGAGTCGAGAGCCAATGCCAGCTCGCAGGTTTCGGCACCGGTGACCCACGGACGGTGGTCGACGCAACGCACACCCTTGCCGGGGACGACGAACTGGTTCCAGCGGCGGGCGATCAGCTTCTGCCCCTCTTCCCCACGCACCGCGCCGCCGAGGATCGGGTAGTACCAGTCCATCGAATGTTCGGACGGAGGTGTGAAGATCTCCCACTCGGCGTCGCGCGCGGTGTCCGTACGGATGGCGTCACCGAGTTTGGTGTGCGCGGCGATCCACGCGGCGTCGGGCTGATCCAGCTCGGCCGCGATCCGGATCGCGCAGTCGATAGCCTGAAAAATGCTGGCGTTGCCGGTGATCAGGGCCTCACCGAACATCGCGCCGGTGCGGTGGTCGCCGCCCCACCGGAACGCGCCGTCGTCCCGCTGGAAGCGCAGGACACAGTCGATGGCCGACCAGACGACCGGCCACATCCGCTGCAGGAAGGCGTCGTCACCGGTGATCAGGTAGTGGTGCCAGACCCCGACCGCGATGTAGGCGCAGAAGTTGGAGTCGGTGCCGGCGTCTTCGACCTTGCCGCACACGGTGCGGATCGGCCACGAGCCGTCGGCTCGCTGTTTACGCCGCGACCATTCGTATGCCGCCTCGGCCTCGGCGTGAAAGCCGGTCACCGACAACGCCATCGCCGATTCGATGTGATCCCACGGATCGGTCTGCCCACCGGGGAACCAGGGCAGTGCGCCGGATTCCTCCTGCATGCCGACGATGGCCGCGCCGGTGGCGCGCATCTGCTCGGCGGTGACCACTCCAGGGACAGCCGGAGCGGCCGTCATGAAGACGCGGCAGTCTCGGGCTTACGGAGATACAGGGCCACGGACTTGCCGATCATCGGGTTGAGCACCTGCTCACCCACACGGGTCAGCCACGGCTTGCTCATCATGTCCCAGACGAGCAGCTGATGATATCCCTTGACCAGCAGGTTGTCGTTGTTCTCCACGCCGACAGCACATTTCAGCCACCAGTACGGAGCGTGAAGGGCGTGTGCGTGATCGATGCCGGTGACCTCGAGGCCCGCCTTGCGCAGCTTGTCGGCCAGTTCCGAGGCCTTGTAGATACGGACGTGTCCGCCCTCGACCTCGTGGTATTCGTCCGAAAGGGCCCAGCAGACCTTCTCCGGCCAGTACCGCGGCACCGTCACGGCGGCCACGCCACCGGGCTTGAGGACGCGGACCATCTCGCTGATCGCACCCTCGTCCGTCGGGATGTGCTCAAGGATCTCGGACATGAGGACCACGTCGAAGCTGTTGTCCGCGTAAGGAAGACGCAGCGCATCTCCGACCTCGGCGCGCGCCTTGGCCGAGGCGGGCACATGCCCTTCGGCCGTCATGGCGTCGAACATCTCCGCGACGTCGGCCATGTCACTCTCCGACATGTCGAAGGCGATGACATCCGCTCCCCGACGGAACATCTCGAAAGAGTGTCGTCCCTGACCCGCCCCGATGTCGATCGCCTTGGTGCCCGGGCCCACGCCCAGACGGTCGAAATCAACTGTCAGCACTCGATGTCCCTTCTGTTGCTCGCCGGTGTCCGGCGAGCACGGTTTCGTAGTGGGCCGCAGTCTTCGCGGCCACCGCCGCCCAGCTGTAGTTCTCCTCGGCGCGGCGGCGTCCTCCCGAGCCCAGACGCGCACGCAGTTCGGCGTCGTCGAACAGTCGTCCGATCGCCTGTGCGAGGCGCCCGGAATCCCGCGGCGGCACCAGCAACGCGGCCTCTTCACTCGTGCCGACGACTTCCGGGATCGCACCGGCGCGAGTGGCCACGAGCGGTGTCCCACAGCTCATCGCCTCGACGGCCGGCAACGAGAAGCCCTCGTACAGCGACGGAACGCAGGCAACCTCGGCCGAGGCCAGGAGCTCCGCGATCTCGGCGTCCTCGAGCCCCGAGACCACCGACACCCGGTCGGCGATCGCGAGATCCTCGATCATCTTGGCAGACGGCCCATTAGGGTCCAACTTGGACACCAGTACCAGTTTGACGTCGTCACGCTCGGCAGCGAGCTTCGCAACCGCCTCCAGAAGGTACGACACACCCTTGAGCGGCGCGTCGGCGCTGGCGACACAGACGATCCGGCCCGGGACGCGGTCGGCACCGGGCGTGAAGATCTCGGTGTCGACGCCGAGCGGGATCGTGGTGATGCGGCCCGACGGGATGTCGAACGCCTTGCGGATGTCGACCTCGCTGCTGCGAGAAACGGTGAGCAGCTCCGGGATCCGGCGCGAGACGCGTCCCTGCATACGCAGGAAGGAGTGCCAGCGCCACGCGGTGATCTTGCGCCAGCCCTTGGCCGCCTTGACCGCGAGGGTGCGGTCACGCGTGATCGGGTGGTGGATCGTCGCGATGAGCGGGAAGCCCGCCTTCTGGATCTCGAGCAGTCCGTACCCGAGGCACTGGTTGTCGTGCACGATGTCGAAGTCGTCGCGCCGTTCCTTCAGCAGCCGGGCGACCCGCAGGCTGAAGGTGAGCGGCTCGCCGAAGCTCGCCGTCCACATCGATCCGACCTCGAGCATGTCGATCCAGTCGCGGTACTCGCTCAGCTTCGGCGTACGGAACGGGTCCGGCTCGTCGTAGAGCCCGAGGCTGGGCACCTTGGTGATCGTGACGCCGGCGTCGATCGCCGACTGGTCGAGCTCCGGATACGGCTGTCCCGAGAAGATCTCGACGCTGTGCCCGAGCAGCGCGAGCTCGCGGGAGAGGTGACGGACGTAGACGCCCTGCCCACCGCAATGAGGTTTGCTGCGGTAGGACAGCAGTGCAACCCGCACGGTTACTGCGCTCCGGCGGCGGCCGCCGCCTCGAACTCGGAGATGCTGACGAACTTCGCCCGTGCACGGCCGGCGGCCTTGCCCGCGGACTTCTCCGCTGCGTCGATGGCCTTCCATCCCGCGAGGTCGATGCGGTTGGCACCGCGGTCGGCGCACAGTGCGGCGACATCGTCACGCGGGGTCGACGGATCGCCGATGGCGCCGGCGACGAAGTCGTCGATCACGGCACGTGCCGTCTCCTGACCGCACAGACGATTCATGCCGATGCCACCTGTCGCTCCGCGTTTGATCCAGCCGGTGACGTACAGCCCCGGCATCACGTCGCCCTCGGTCGCGGCCTGCACGCGTCCCCCGGCGTTCGGGACGACGCCGCGCCCCTCGTCGAAGGGGAGGTCGGTGACCGGGACGCCGCGGTATCCGATGGCCCGCAGAAGGAGGCCGGTCTCGAGGTCGAATCGCTCGTCGGTGGCCTTCACGGCCACGCGGCCGGCGGCGTCGGCGTCGGCTTCGGTGTAGGCGTTGCGCACGCACGTCAGCGTAGTCACTTCGCCGTCACCGGCAATTCCGGCGGGAGATGCCAGGAAACGGAAGACGATGCGCTTGTTGCCCGGTGTCTGCGGACGTTCGGCGAACTCGCGGGCCAGCCGGATCTTGGTGGCGATCGTCGAGTCGAGCGTGTCATCGGCCAGGGCAGCCTCGGAACCCTCGTCGAGGACCAGATCCTCGGGATCGATGACCACGTCGACGCCCTCGACGTCGCCGAGAGCGAGGAACTCGCTGTTGGTGTAGGCCGCCTGGGCGACGCCGCGGCGGCCGAGCAGCACGACTTCGGTGATGTTCGATTCGCGCAGCTTCGCCAGGGCGTGGTCGGCGATGTCGGTCTTGGCCAGTTCGTCGGGGTCGGTGACGAGGATGCGCGCCACGTCGAGCGCGACGTTGCCGTTGCCGACGACGACAGCCCGTTCCGAGGACAGGTCGACGTCGAGGTCGGCGAAGTCCGGGTGGCCGTTGTACCAGGCGACGAACTGGGTGGCCGCGACGGAGTTGCGCAGGTCCTCACCCTCGATGTTCAGCCGCTTGTCGGTCGCGGCGCCCACCGCGTAGATGACCGCGTGGTAGCGGGCGACGAGCTCGTCGTGGCTGATGTGCTTGCCGACCTCGACATTGAGGTAATAGTCGAAGTTCTTCTTGGCGGCGACCGACGCGAAGGTCTTCTCGACCCCCTTCGTGGCGGCGTGGTCCGGGGCGACGCCCGCGCGGACCAGGCCGTAGGGCGTGGGCAGACGGTCGAACATGTCGACCTTGATGGCCGGTTTGCGGACGAGTTCCTCGGCGGCGTAGAAGGCGGCCGGACCGGCACCGACGATCGCGACGTGCAGCTCCCGGTCGGGCAACTGCGGCGCCTTGCGTGGCGGGACGAGCCCGCCCTCGACGTCGTGGTCCTTGTAGTAGTCCGCGTTGATCTGCAGGTACGGCTCGTCGCGCTCGGTGAGCTGATCGTCGGGAACGATCGCCTCGACCGGGCACTCGTCGATGCACGCTCCGCAGTCGATACAGGTCTCCGGGTCGATGTACAGAGCCTCGGCAGTCAAGAACTCCGGCTCGTCGGGCGTCGGGTGGATGCAGTTCACCGGACACACGCTCACGCAACTCGCGTCGTTGCAACATGGACGGGTAATCACATGCGCCATCTGCTGTTTCTCCGTAGTTCCACACGTAGAACGTGTTCTAGTTTCAGCCTTGACTGTATCTTATCTGCAAAGATACCTGCGACCCATCGAAGGGACTCGAGTGAGCCAGGTTACGTCAGGCGAGAGAGCGGGACCACTACCCGACCGCAAGGAGGGTGCCCGGTTCTACCAGGCGGGATACCGGGTCCGGACCGGTGATGTCGACCAGGACATGCGGGTACGGCTCGACGCCGTCGCGCGATACCTGCAGGACGTCGCCAACGACAATCTCGAGGCCACCGAGTTCGGCAGGACCGAGCCCTTCTGGATCGTCCGGCGCACCATCATCGACGTCATCCGGCCGATCACCTGGCCGGCGACGGTGACCGCCCAGCGCTGGTGCGGCGCGCTGTCGACCCGCTGGACCAACATGCGGGTGCGGCTCACCTCCGAGCACGAGACCAACCGGTTCAATCCCGACGACCGCCCCGCCGGCCTCATCGAGACCGAGGCGTTCTGGATCAACGTCAACGACAAGGGCGTGCCGTCACGGCTGTCCGACCAGGCCTTCGAGATGTTGTCGTCGATGACCGACGAGCACCGTCTGCGATGGAAGTCGATGAACCCCGAGAAGGCCCCGGCCGCCGAGGACATCCCCTTCCCCGACCGTGAGCACGTCCTGCGGATCACCGACTTCGACCCCTTCAAGCACCTCAACAACGCCGCCTACCTCGAGGCCATCGAGGACGAGCTGGTCGAGCACCCCGATCTCGTCGACATGCCGCACCGCGTCGTCATCGAGTACCTGCGGCCGATCGTGCCGGGGACGCGCCTCACCCTGCGTCGTGTCCGCGAGGGCGACCAGCTGACCGTGTGGCTGATGATGCCCGGTACCGGCGACGAGCTCGTCGTTGCGGCGAGCGTGGCGGTGGGTCCGCTACCCACCAATCGGTAGAAGAAACGCGTGCATAGCACGCATTTCTTCTACGAAATCCCGGGGCTACTGACCGCCCTGGAGCAACAGCTCCATCAGCTTGATCGGCGCCTCGCACGGGTCGCCCGCGGGCGCGCTGCGGGGTTCGACGAACCAGGTGAAGATCCCGCGACTCGGAGCCCTCGCGGTGACTCCGCAGACTCCGGGTCGGTCGGGGCTGCGCTGGGTGAAGGCGGACTGGCTGGCGACCTTGATGTTCTCGGTCTGGAAGCCGAGCTTTTTGGCCGTCTCCTTCTCGAGGTTGACGTTGCCCCACTCGAACCAGTTGAACGTCACGCTGACGACGTCGGTGGCACCGGACACCAGCCACCGGCAGATGGCACCGCTGAAGGACCGTTCGGCGAACCCACCGCCGGCCACCACGTCGGCGATCATCGCGTCGGGTAGCACGTCGCACTCGAGGAGCAGTTTGTCGAATTGATCGGTGTCGATGTCGCTGCTGCCGGACTGTCCGGCGGCGCCCACCGGCACCGGCTCACCGTCGACCGTGCGCGCGCAACCGACGAGTGCGGTCAGGCCGAGGAGGAGCGCGACGAGGACTGCGAGTGACCGCCTCATGAGGCACGCTCGATGGACAGCTTCGCCAACTCCCGTGCGGCGTCGCAGATCTGCTCGATGGGCCGCGCCTCGACCGCGTCGCCCCGGATCGACCACTCGAAGAAGTCGGCGCCGAATCCCATACCGACCTCACAGATCTGGCCTGACTGGGTATAGCCGATGAACCCCTGGTGACCGTCGATCTCGAGTTTGTTGGTCACGTCGCGCGACAGCTTCACGTTGGCCTCTTCGCGGCCGATCGGCGAACCGCGGTACCAGTTGAACGAGGCGACGGCCCCTGTCCGCGAGCCGGTGGTGTCCCATTCGCACACCGACGTGTTGTTGACGGTCTCGGTGAGTCCGCCGAAGCCGGTGATGCGGGTGACCTCTTCCAGCGTCACGCCGCCGCATTTGCCGAAGAACGGCCCGGAACCGGCCTGCGCGGGCGCCTCGGGGGTGTTCGGCCTGTTCGGGTCGGACGGCTCGTCGTCCGAACAACCACCGACGAGCAGCACGACGACGGCGAGGACGGCGACGAGGAAGCTCGAGTCGCGGAGCCGATCGAGTTGTCGCCGTTCGCGTTTGGTGGGTCGGCCGGCACCGCGGTCACGACGCGGCTGACTCGCCAGGATCTCCCTGGGCGGCGGTGGCGGCGACCGGTCGATGAAGCACTCGGCGGCCATCGGCGCCGACACCCGCTTGTTGATGGTCTTGGTGACCTCGACGATGCGTTCGCGCCCGTCGAGCCGGACGCGGACCTCGTCACCCGGAACCACCGGCTGGGCGGGCTTGGCCGTCACGCCGTTGACGCGGACATGGCCCCCACGGCATGCGGCACCCGCCGCGGATCGGGTCTTGGTCAGGCGGATGGCCCAGATGTAGGCATCGACGCGCGTGGACATGGTCAGTGACCCGGCCGCCCGGCCGTCCGGCCGTGGTGACGTCCCGAATCGTCGATCATGCGCCCACACTCCCTTCACCCGCATGTGCCCGCCGGCACCGCGCAGCGATGCGGTCGGGCTCATTGGCCACCACTGTAGCCGCGCGGATCGTCGAGTCGGGGTTCACCGCGCGGGCGTCGTGCTCACCGCTTGCGGGACAGCAGGTACACCCCGCCGCCGACGGCCAGGATGGCGAAGAGGATCGCCAGGAACGTCTGGTCGAGCACCAGCAGGACCACGAACACGGCGACGCCCGGTGACACCGCGACCAGGCTCATCACCGGATGCTGCCGGACGACCTCCGACACTGCTCTGCTTCTGTCGCGATCGATCGCCATCACGGCCTCCCTGGTCGGCTCCGCTTTTCGACCAGCGTAGTCATTTGTCGTCCGGGTCGGCCGGAGGTCGATCCGGCGACCGACCGTGAGCCCTGACTCCCCGGTCGGGGGCTGGAGAATGGTCGACGCCCCGGCACGGATCGAGTCCAATGCCGGGGCGCCGGTCTGTGGGCGGCCGGTGTCAGGCCGCTTCGGCGCCGGAGCCGCTCGACGAGCCCGAGTCGCTGCCGGAACCACTGCCCGAGTCGGCGTCGCGGCCGGCGCCGGAGCTGCCGCTGCCGCTGTCCGAACCGGAGTCACCGGCCGAGCTGGAACCGCTGTCCGAGCCGGCGTCGCCGCCGGAGCTCGCGGAGTCCGAGCCGCCGTCCGAATCCGAGTCACCGTTGTCGGAGCCGTTGTCAGAGCCGTTGTCGGAGTCGTTGTCCGGGCCGGCGTCGGAATCCCCGGCGTCGGAGGCCTCAGGGGCGCGGTGCTTGCCTTCGTAGCCGTCATCGGCCGCCCGATGCTTGCCGACGTACTCGTCGACGACGTCGCTGCCCGAGTCGTCAGATGCGATCTCGGGCGCCACGAGATCGGGGCCCACGAACTCTGCGGCTTCCGGCTCCGCGAAGGTCGACGCCGCGAACGCGGTGGGAGCCGAGGCCGCGACCCGGGCGACGGCGTTCGACTGCGGGATCACCGCGCCGCCGGTCGTCGGGATGCCGAAGGGGAACTCATAGCTCGGAATGTGGATGACCGGGACGATCTCGCCGGTGTCGAGCTGCCCGAAGGTGATGACCGGGAGGCCGAGGCGGTTCGGACGGTACTCGCCGTTCACCTCGACCAGCGGGCGGAACGTCACCTGGGAACCCAGCCAGTCGACGGTGATCGGCCCGGTGAAGCCGTAGTCACTGGTGAGGCGGAGGAAGTTGCCGCTGAACAGGTCGTAGTCGCCGCCGATGCTCAGGCGGGAGAAGTCCTTGGAGAGGGACATCCAGTCGCCGTCGAAGTCGATGCCGGAACCGCTCAGAATCGACGCCAGGATTCCCTGCAGCGCTTCCTGACCGGCGTCGCCGAGGACACCCGTCGGGTCTGACAGCAGCGCCGTCGGGTCGGTGAGCGCGAACTGCACCTCACCGTTGGGCTGCTGGTAACGGAAGTCGAAGGTGCCCAGCACATTCGCGCAGGCTCCGACGCCGTCGGCGTAGGCGCCGGTGAGGCCGCCGTAGCAGCCGACGCCCTTGATACCGGGGATCTCGAGGATCTCCTTGCCCAGCACGGTGACCGGGAGGTCGCCGGTGTTCCAGGCATGAGCCATGCCGAGGAGCGCGAAGGACTTGGCCGTGCGGCCGTCACTCGCGCCCGCGGTCGCGATGCTGAGCGGGAGGTACGAGATGGCGGTCGCGTCGCCTTTGCGAAACGCCACCGCCAGCTGGAAACCGTTGCCGATGACCTTTGCCGAGCCCTCGGTGGCAGGGGCGTCGGCAAGCGTCGCCGGCAGGTTCACGCCGAGATTGCCGACGATCGTCCTCAGGATCGAACCGAATGTGCCCGAGAAGATGTCGTCGTACACGTTCTTGAGGGGGTCGTAGACGCCGATGGGAACGATCTCGATCCGGTCGGGAAGCACGATGGCGATGCCGATCCCGCCGAAGTCGGTACTGGACTGCGAGCAGTCGGCGCCGCCGCGGGCGCCGTCGGAGACACAGGATTCGATGCGCCAGGCTTCGGCGATGTCCGCGAGCGCGCCGTTTCCGACACCGCTCACCAGCTCGCCGAGAGGATTCCCCTTGTTGAAGCTGTTCGACCAGTCTCGGAGGTCACTGATCGCGGACGCCTCCGCGGCCGCCGGCTCCATCGCCTGCCCGGCGCCGATCGCGGCCACCGTGGCGATCGCGGCCGCGCCCGCGACGACGCGGTGCTGACGCTTCTGCTTGCGGTCCGCGCGCCGCGCGACCTTCTCCGAACGCTGAGTTCGGTTCCGCCCCATGCTGGTCACTCGTCCAACTTTCTTTCTCCCCACCCCTTGCGCTGAGCAAGTTAAGCATCGGAAATCGAAAATTGGTAGCCGAAACGAGGCCTGTCACAAAACCACCGGGTTGGACAAACGACCAGGTCGGACGTCGACAGTCATCGCGCGAGGCGCTCGGTTCCGTATGACATCGAGCCCGGTTTGCGGGTTCGATGTCATACCGATGAGGAGCGGGCGGTTACGCCGTGACTACCAGCGGTCGCGGTCGAGTTCCGTTCCGGCAGCACCGGCGTCGGCCGCGCAGCCGAAGCCGACGATCCATCGTGCGGGGCCGGTCTCCCCGGCGGCCACCTCGACCTTGCCCAGCATCATCGGTTCCGGGAGAGCAGCGAGGAACTCGCCCAGCGCGGACGCAGACAGTCGCCAGACCTCACCCCGGATCGCCTGTCCCACAACAGGATCGCGGATCAGACCGGGCTTCGGCGGAGTGGTGTCGAGCGCGACGAGGCGGTAGGTCGGCGTCGTCGCGATCTCCCCCGCCCAGCGGGCACCCCGTTCGCTGAGTTCGTGCGTGAGCGGACCGCCCCGCATGTGCGCACCGAAGACCGCGAGCTCGACCGACTCCTCGGTCTCCACCCACGACGCCCCGACATCGGGGACGCCGAGGAACCGGGCCGCCACGTCGACGAGAACCGCGTCCTCGTGCGCCGCACCCAGCAGGGTGACACCGAATTGTGCTTCGCTGCCCTGGGTTTCGGCCACGACGCCACTCGGCACGGCGATTCCGCAGAGGTCGAAGAGATTGCAGAAGTTGGTGTACGTGCCCATTCGCGAGTTGACGCCGACCGGGTCGGCGGCGACCTCGGCGATCGTCGGGTGCCCCGGCGCGGTCGGGACCATCAGCACGGTCGCGTCGCCCCACTCCCCCATGGCCTCCGCACGGAGTTCGGTGAGGCGTCGGCGTGCGCGCAGGAGGTCGACGGCGGTGAATCGGGAAGCAGCACCGATGATCCCGGCGACGGTGGGATCGAGCCCGACGTCGTCCGCGTCCGTCGCATCCAGGAAGTCGCCGACGGCGTCGTGTCGTTCGGCGACGAGCGCATCCTCGTACAGCAGCTTCGCCGCCGCAAGGAAGGGCGACAGGTCGATGGTCTTGATCACGAGTCCGGCGTCCTCGGCCCGCAGCACCGCCTCGGCGAATGCGGCACGCCACGCCTCGTCGAGTTCCGGCAGTTCGGCGGGTACGGCGACGACGGGTCGTTCCGGTGCGGCCAGGGGCGCCGACGTGCCGAACGGCCGTGGTCCCTGCGCGGCGGACATCGCTGCCATCGCACGGTTCGCCAGTGGCAGGTCGGCCGCAAAGATCGTCACGGTGTCATAGCTGGCACACGCTGGCACGACGCCGTCGGTGGAGATCGACCCGACCGTCGGCTTGATCCCGACAAGTCCCTGGAGTCCGGCGGGCACGCGGCCGGAACCGGCGGTGTCGGTGCCGATCGCGATGTCGGCGAACCCGAGTGCCACGGCCACCGCGGACCCCGAACTCGAACCGCCCGAGATGTATTCGGGCCGTCGCGAATCCCGAACGGCACCGAACGGACTTCGTGTTCCGACGAGGCCGGTGGCGAACTGGTCGAGGTTCGTCTTCCCGATCATCACCGCACCGGCGGCCCGCAATGCCGCGACCGCCGGGGCGTCGGCCGCGGGCGTGTAGGCGTAGCCCGGGCACGCTGCCGTGGTCGGCAACCCGGCGACGTCGACATTGTCCTTGACCGCGAGGACGGTGCCGGCCAGTGGCCCGCCGGCCGCGAGAGCCGCGTCGTACTCGGCAGCGACCTCCGCCTGCGGACGCAGCGCGATGAATACCTCGGGACGGTCCGCCTCGGCGATCCGCATGTAGATCTCGTCGACCCTGCTCATGCCACCCGCTCCTCGTTCTCGGCCCCGACCGCGCTCAGGTCGGCGGCGAACTCGCCCTGCGCGGACCATCTCTGACGCTCCTCGGCGCGGGCGATCTCCATCTTCTCGCGCCGGAGGGCGATGTCGGCGGCATTGTCGTCGAGGTATTGCTGGTGCTCGGCGAGCGAGAATACACCGTCGACGATCTTCGTGCTGTCCCCGCGCCCGGCCGCGACATCGGCGCGCATGTCGAGGAGTTCCTCGGCACTGACCGGATACCAGGAGATGCGGTCGAAGAAGCGCAGCAGCCAGGGATGCTGGGGATCGAAGCCGGGCGCCGACTGTGGGTGCCGGTGGTTCCACACCTGCGTGGTGCGTCCGACGAACTGATAACCGCCGGGGCCCTCCATGCCGTAGATGCACAGGTAGGCTCCGCCGATGCCGACCGCGTTCTCCGGGGTCCAGGTCCGGGCGGGGTTGTACTTCGTGGTGACGAGCCGATGCCGCGGGTCCAGCGGGACCGCAACCGGCGCACCGAGATACACGTCGCCCAGGCCGAGCACCAGGTAGCTGGCGTCGAAGACGGTGCGGTGGACGTCGTCGACGGAGTCGAGACCGTTCATGCGGCGGATGAACTCGATGTTCCACGGGCACCACGGAGCGTCGGAGCGCACGCCGAGCATGTAACGCTTGATGGCCTCGCGGGTGGCCGGGTCGTCCCACGACAGGGGCAGGTGCACCGTTCGGCTGGGGACCACGAGATCCTCGGCCGCGGGCAGCTGGCTCTCACATTCGATGAGCCACTGGAGCATCCGGGACTGCGACCACATGTCCGGGTCGGCTTTGACCTGCAGCGACCGGATGCCGGGCGTGAGATCGATGAGGCCCCGGGGCTTCTCGGCGGCGATGCGTTCGCTCAGCGCGTGCACGCGGGCGCGCAGGGCCAGATCCAGTTGCATGTCACCGTATTCGACGAGGATGTTGTCGTCACCGGAGCGGCGGTAGGTCACCGCCGTCGATCCGTCGGCGGTCGTCGTCGAGCCGAGGATGCCGTTGTCGGCGTCGCCGCCCGCGGACAGAACGTCGACGAAGCTGGCACGCCGGCCGAGACCGGTCTCCTTCGGCGAGGCGGTCTCCTCGCTGCGAACGGCCACGAACCGGATCGTGTCACCGGGCTTGAGCTGACCGAGCTTCCACCGCTGGGCGGTCACGACCGTCACCGGGCACACGAACCCGCCGAGACTCGGGCCGTCGGGCCCGAGCAGGATCGGGGTGTCGCCGGTGAAATCCAGGGCGCCGACGGAATACGCGTTGTCGTGGATGTTCGACGGGTGCAGTCCGGCCTCGCCTCCGTCGTTGCGCGCCCATCGCGGCTTGGGACCGATCAGCCGGATGCCGGTCCGGTCGGAGTTGAAGTGCACCTCGTAGTCGGTGGCGAAGACGTCGCCGATGTCGGCCTCGGTGAAGAACTCCGGCGCACCGTGCGGACCGACGGTCACCGCCAGTTGCCAGGTGTTGGTGAAGGCGGGCTGCTCGTCGCCGAGGATGCGCCGCGCCGGGCCGGTCGATCCGCCGAGCAGGGTGAGCTGATCACCGGCCGCGAGCGGACGGCCGTCGAGACCCCCGAAGCGGCCCATCGTGAACGTGGAACGGCTTCCGAGGTAGTCCTCGGCGTCGAGCCCGCCGGACACCGCGATGTACGCCCGCATGCCGAGCGTCCCCACTGTTCCGACGTCGAGGACGTCACCTGACGACACCGACAGCGGAACCCATTGCGACACAGTCCGTCCGTTGACGGTGACGGTCACCGGTGCGCCGGTGACGGCCACGACGGCGTCGGCGTCGAACCGCAGCGCCGGACCCATCAGGGTGACCTCGAGACCAGCAGCTGTCTCGGGGTTGCCGACCGCGAGGTTGGCGAGGCGGAACGACAGGTCGTCCATGGGCCCGGAGGGTGGGACGCCGACCTTCCAGTACCCGATACGACCGGGCCAGTCCTGGATGGTGGTGAGCGGACCGGACCGCAGGACGGTGACGGGGGCGGGCGTGGCGGCCCCGGTGGAGGCAGTCATGGTGTGGTTCCTCGAAGGTCGTTGTGCGGTGCGGAAATCGACGCGACTGGCCGTCAGACCACGGGCCGGGTCACGATGACGCGGACCGCGGTCGGATCGAATCCGTTGCAGGGGTTGTTGATCTGCGGGCAGTTGGAGATCAGCACCAGGGTGTCGACCTCGGCCCGGAGTGCCAGGCGCTTGCCCGGGGCCGACAGGCCGTCGACGATGCCGAGGGAGCCGTCGGGATCGACCGGCACATTCATGAAGAAGTTGACGTTGCCGACCAGATCGGCCTTGCCGAGTCCGTGGCGGCTGCCCTCGATCAGGAAGTTCTCGACGCACGCGTGCTGATGCCTGGTGTGGTGGCCGTAGCGGAGGGTGTTGGATTCCTGCGAGCAGGCGCCGCCCACGGTGTCGTGGTTGCCGACCTCGTCGGCGACGATCGTCATCAGCGGTTCGCTCTCCTGGTCGCGGATGACGGTGCCGGTGGTCAGGAAGATGTTGCCCTGCGCGGCGATCGTGGCCTGCGCCGAGTAGCGCTTGGCGTGATCGGCCGCCCCGTAGAAGAGGGTGTCGACGGCCTGATTGCCGTGGAGGTCGACGATGGTGAGTATGTCGCCGGCGGCGACGACGCCCGACCAGGGGCCGCGTTCGCCCACGATGGCGTCGTCGACGACCGTGCCGTCAGCGAGGGCGAGATCGGCCGCGGGTGCCGCGGTGAGATCGATGGTGGTGGTCACGAGTGGTGTCCTCTCTCAGATTGGGCAGCTCAGAAATGAGCTGCGGCCCAGACGTCTTCGGAGTTGGCGACGGCACGCTGGTACTCGGGATCGGTGTCCGCGACACCGGCCAGCAGAGCGTCGAGATCGGGCTGGGCCTTCCACGCGAGCACCTCGAGCGAGGTGGTGTCGAACGTCGGCGACGGATCGACGGGATGTGCTGTGTTCGCGATCGCCACGACACACGGCAGGTGCAGGATCAGGTCGACCGATGTGTCGGCTCCCGCGGAACCGGTGGAGCGCAACGACCCGTCGTCGTCGACCTTCACACCGTGGAAGAACGACACCGAGGGGGCGACGTCGGTCGGGGTCAAGCCGTGCTTCGCGGCGGCGAGGGTGAACATCTCACGGCCCGCCGGGCTGGCCGAATGCACCTTCCCGTCCCCGTGTTTCGCGGTGTTGGCCGCGAGAGTCGTGGTGCCGCAGAGTGCGTCGTGGTGCCCGGAACCGTCGGCGACGATCGTTGCCAGGACGCGTCCCTGGTCACTGAGCAGCGGATGCCCGGAACCGAGGTAGGCCTGCCACGGAACCTTCACGGTGTCGGCCGCATTGAGCCGCTCCCACGGTGCGTCGGCGCGCCACAGCAGGATGTGTGCGCAGGCCGAGCCGGCGACGTCGTGCAGCCTCAGCCGCGTGCCGCGGGCCAGGACCTTGCTCGTGTACCTCCCCCCGGGCACGGTCTCGGCCCAGGTGAGGGAAGCGGGATCCACATCGGCGGGCGGGTTCGGCCAGTTCGACGCCGGGACGACCGGCATGCTGTCGGTGATGCGACCGGCCTGCGACCGGGCGTGTTCGCGGGCTCCCGCGGTGGTCCCGGTGCCGGTGGCGGTGATGGTCATGTCGGATGTCTCCTCGGAATGTGGGTGTGGTCGGGGTTTGTGGAGCTCGGGTCACCGGGCCTTCGTGGCTCGTCGACTTCGATGCGCTCCTTCGTCGCTTACTCAGCCCGGCGGCTTGCGCTCCTCGCACCTCAGGCAGCAAGGGTGGGCGCAACCCTCGGCCCGAGTCAGGACTTGGCGGGGTCGACGGGCTTCGGATGTTCCTTGCCGCGAGGGAAGCACGCGATGCCGGCGAGGACGGTCACCGCGATGACGATCGGTCCGGCCCAGCGCAGGATCGGCATGTCGCCGGCGGGATCGAAGACCTCGGCACGTGGCCAGGCGAGGTTGACGACCATCAGTGCCCCGTAGAGCACGGCGAGGAGGTTCACCACGATCCCGAAGCGGCCGAGGCTGAACAGTTTCCGGCCGCCGGCGTCGACACCGCCGGTGTGCGGCCAGCCCTGGAACCGGCGGTAGAGCATCGGACCGGTGACGGCGAGGTAGGCCAGGTAGATCAGGATGATGCACACGCTGGCGAGCGTCGCGAAGATCGCGGAGTTGCCAACGTTGACCACCAGGACGCCGATGCAGAGCACGCCGATGAGGATCGATGGCGCGATCGGGGTGCCCGTCCGCGAATTGACGTGTGCCAGTTGCTTCGAGAACGGGAGCCGGCCGTCGCGTGCCATCGAGAACATCAGGCGGGAGCATGCGGTCTGGATGGCGAGGGTGCAGATGAAGATCGCCACCGCGACGTCGCAGAGCAGGACCTTGCCCCAGAAGCTTCCGAGCACCGAGTCCAGCACGTAGGGCAGGCCGCCGATGGCGAGTTCCTCGCTGAGCGTCGGCGCGGCCATGAGCGCGCCCAGCAGCATCAGGCCGCCGCCGATGGCCGAGACCGTCAGTGCCATCCGGATGGTGCGCGGTGCGACGCGGCGCGGGTCGCGGGTCTCCTCGGCGAGTTCACCGGCCGAGCCGAATCCGACCATCACGTAGGCGGCCATCAGCCCCGAGACGATGAACGCCCAGATGTAACCGGGCTGCTGACCGGGGACGCCGGTGTCGAAGACGACACCCGGACCGCGCTGGGCGTGGGTGAACAGCGCCAGGATCACCGCGATCACGCCGACGAGTTCGCAGACCACGCCGATGCTGTTGACGCGGCTCATCCAGGTGACGCCGACACAGTTGATGGCGGTGACGATCACCAGCAGGATCGAACCCAACAGGACCGCATTCGACGCCCCGCTGGTGCTGGTGAGCGTGGGATCGTCGCCGACGATCTGGAAGCCCATCCACACCGACGGCAGCACCACCTGGAGGGCGATGGCCGCCGCGGCCGCCGTGACGACCTGCGCGATCATCATGAACCAGCCGCCGAACCAGCCGATGACCTCACCACCCATGCGGCGCGACCACTGGTAGATCGCACCCGAGATCGGATAGCGCGCAGCGATTTCGGCGAAGCACAGAGCCACCAGGAACTGACCCGCGTAGACGATCGGCCACGTCCAGAAGAAGGCCGGGCCGCCGAACCCGAAACCCAGGCCGAAGAACTGGAAGACCGTGGTCAGGATCGAGACGAAGGAGAAGCCGGCCGCGAAGGAGGCGAACTTGCCGAGCGACCGGTGCAGCTGCTGGTCGTAACCGAGATCGGAGAGGTCGTCGGCGTCGAAGTCACCGGCCGGGGCGGTGACCGGTTGCGCGACGGTCTTTTCCGGGGTTGAGGTCATGATGCGTTCTTTCTTCTCGAGGAGCTCCTCGTTGAGCGCGTATCTGTCAGGTGACAGATAAGCGAACGCACGTTTCTTTCGATTGACCGTTCTGTTCCGTCTGCGAAAACGTCGGTAACGACTGCGTTAATCGGCGCAGGTCGCGGGATCGCACGGCCATCCGGGGACTCTCGAGCATGGTCAACTAGGTCGAGAACATCCACCAACGCAGGAGGAATCATGGCGACCGGCACGCGCACGGCCACCACGTCCGGCAGCCCCGGGCGCCCACGCCTGGTGCCGTCGAGGCGCCGGGGCGAGACCGCTCGCGACGAGATCCTCGACGCCGCGGCCGAGCTCTTCACCCGCCACGGATACACCGGGACGTCGACCCGGATGATCGCCGAGGCGGTGGGCATCAGGCAGGCCTCGATGTACCACCACTTCAGCACCAAGGACGACATCCTGGCGCACCTCTTGGAGACCACGGTCGTCGGCTCGGTCGAGCAGGCCCGCACGCTGCTCGATGCCGACGGACCGGCGCTGGAGCGACTGCTCACCCTGGCCCGCTACGACGTGGAACAGCTCGCCCGCGCACGCTGGAACCTCGGGGCGCTCTACCTGCTGCCCGAGGTCGGGGAACCGCGCTTCGTTGAATTTCGCTCCGCGCGACAGGAACTCGCGGCCGCCTACGCGGCCCTTACCTCGGCGGTGCTGGGCGATCCGGCAGACAAGCGCTGTCTGCTGCCCTTCCGCCTCGTCGAGTCGGTCATCATGATGCGCGCCGACGAACAGCGCGGCGAACTCGGCGGCCACACCGCCGAGGGTCTCGTCGACACGATCGTCGGCGCGGTCCGGATGCTGATCGAGCATCGGCCTTAGCGAGAACGAAAGCAGCCAGAGCAGAGATCGGCCCTGACGCAGTCCGCGACTGCGTCAGGGCCGATCTCTCGCGTGCGCTCAGCAGCTGCCGATGGCACCTCCCTGTAGTGCGACCTCGGCAATCCGTGCCCACGTGCACGGCAACGCATCACGACGGGCGGGCGCCGACGGCGCGATCTGCTTCACCGCCGGTGTCGGCGTCACGCGCTTCACCACGGGCGCCGAGGCCACCTGCTTGACGGCGGGCATCGGGGTCAGCCGCTTGATGGAGGTCGCCGGTACCGATGGCGCCACCAGCGCCGGGGCCCGATCGAGCGAGGCCGTCGTCGGCTGGGGCCGCTTGGCCGGCTTGCGGTTGAGCGGCACCTTCCATCCCTTGTCGTAGCCGTGCGCCGCGCCGATGGCGACACCGGCCGCGACGGCCGGGAGCGCTACGAGAGTCGCGACCACGGCTGTTCCGATGAGCGGCCCGAACACCAGACCGGTGGGCCAGAGCGGAAGCGTGAGGAGAAGCCCGAGCCCACCACCGACGACACCGCCGACGGCGAGGGCGAGCGGAGCCGCCACCCCGGCGCCGATCACGCCGCCGACCGCGGCGTCCCCGACCATCTGTTCGGCGACCTTGTCGGCGCGGGCGGTCGAAACCCCGTTACTCCGAAGAACATCGGAGATCCCAGCGACGAGTTCACCGGACCCAGCGCTGATGTCCGAGGCGAGTTGCGGAGACACGGCGCGCGGGCGGCGGAGTTCGAGGTTTCCGATCCGCACGACGTCGCCGGCCGCGGCGGTCTGGTCGGCGACCCGACGGGCGGGCCCCAGGGGCGTCGGGTGGATCGTGTTGTCCCCCGCGCTGACCCGCGGCCAGGTCGATGTCACCACCGATTCCTGTTTGGGCCCAACGGAAGTGGACACCACCACCTGGGACACCGGGCGGAGGTCCGGCAATGCCCCCGCCGGAAGCGCCATCGTGGGGATCCCCACCGTCGCGATCCCCGGTGTCGGCGGGCCCGCCGCCGGGGTGGCGGCGTGGGCGGGCACGGTAACCGCGAACGACGCGGCCATCGCACACCCCAACATCGCGACCGCTGGGCGTCGAACACGCAAGCCCTGGAAGCGCGTTCGGCGTAGCTCGGTCGAAGTCCCTGACCTGCTCATGGACTACCTCATTTCTTGATGGTGAATCTCCCATTGTTGAAAACGCTAGACCCGGAACGGCCGGCTTCGTGACCGTTTGCGCGAGTCATGTACTCGTCGAGAATCCCGGCGATCCGGATGATCGCCTCGTTCTCGGTCATTCCGAGGTGGTGCACGTCGACGTCGACATTCGAGATGTCGCCGCGGACATAGGGTGCCCACCCGTCGTGGCCGACCGCATCCGCTCGCCGATCGCGAACCGCGGTGAAGTACCGCAGGTCGACGTCGACGACGGGTGGCTGCCAGTCACCCAGTGCCCGGATCAGCATGTTGTATGCCTCGGTGAGGTTCTCGATGGAGTCGGCATCGATGCCGAGCCCGGTCCCGAGACGCTCGGCGATCTGTTCGGCCGCCTCTTCCGCGGTCGCGTCGGCGCTGACGAAGTCGATGCCGAGGACCGGTCCGAGGTTGCTGATCAGTTCACCGGCCGTGATCGTCTGGATCGCGTCGGTGTCGACGGCGTCGGCCTCGGTGTCGAGCATCGCGAGCAACGCGACCTCTTCCCCGGCGGCCCGCATCTCGGCGGCCACCGCATGAGCGATCGTGCCGCCGAGCGACCACCCCATCAGGTGGTACGGCCCGTGCGGCTGCACGGTCCGGATCTCGTCGAAGTAGCGACGTGCGAGACCCGACACCGTTGTGGGACCATCGTTCTCGCCACCGATCTGCGGTGCCTGCAGGCCGTATACCGGCCGTCCGGACGCGAGGTGCCGGCCGAGGGTGTGGTAGGCCCACGAGAGACCGGATGCGGGATGGACGCAGAACAGCGGCGGCTTCTCCCCACCCGGCCGGATGGGCAGCAGGACGTCGAGACCGAGCGGCGGCAAGGCGTCGAACTCCATGGATTCGTCGGCGCCCTCGCCGTTGCCCATCCAGTCCTCGATCCGCCGGGCCAGATCGGCCGGGCTCGAGGCGGAGAGCATCCACCGGACCGGGATGTCCATGTGCAGTTCGCTCTTCAGATCGTTGACCACCTGCACCGACCTCAGCGAGTTGCCGCCGAGTTCGTAGAAGTCGTCGTCGACACCCACCCGCTGCACGCCCAGGACGTGTTCGAAGGTGCGGACGATCTCACCTTCCAGCCACGTGGACGGTTCGCGGAACTCCGCGGTGTTCACCGTCGGCTTGGGCAGTCGCTTGCGGTCGAGCTTGCCCGACGCGGTCAGCGGCACCGTCTCCAGCACCAGCACGGCGGTCGGCATCATGTAGCCCGGCAGCTCCGTCGACGCGAAGGCCATCACCTCGTCGGTGTCCAGCGATTCGGCGTCTCCGCTCGCCGGCACGAGGTAGACCGCGAGGAACTCGACAGTCTCGGTCGAGGTGACCGTGGCGACCGCGCGGGCCACCTTCGGGTGTTCGGCGAACACCGCCTCTATCTCACCGAGTTCGATGCGCAGACCGCGCAGTTTGACCTGGAAGTCGCTGCGGCCCAGGTACTCCAGGTCGCCGGTCGGGCGTCGACGAACGAGGTCGCCGGTTCGGTACATCCGCTCGCCCGGCGCGAACGGGTCGGCCACGAACCGTTCCGCGGTCAGGCCGGGGCGGCCGTGGTAACCGCGGGCCACCTGGGTCCCCGACAGGTACAGATCGCCGGTCACCCCCATGGGCACGGGCCGCAGCCTCGAATCGAGCACGTAGGCACGGGCGTTCCACACCGGCCGGCCCATCGGCACGGCACCGGTGTCACCGGGATGGGCTGCATACGCGGTGGCGTGCACCGTGAACTCCGTCGGACCGTAGAGGTTGTGCAGCTCCACCCCCGGCAGCATCCGTCGCGCCGCGGCCACGACGTCCGGGCCGAACGCCTCACCCGCCACGAGTAGTGCCCGCAGCGAGTCCAGCGCAACAGTTCTCGCGGAGTCGGCGAACACCGCGAGCATCGACGGAACGAACGAGGTGATGGTCACGCGTTCCCGGGCGATCGTGTCGGTCAGGTAGTCGGGGTCGGTATGACCGTCCGACCGTGCGATCACCAGCCGCGCCCCCACCGCGAGAGTGGCGAAGAGCTCCCACACCGAGACGTCGAAGGTGGCCGGGGTCTTCTGGAGAACGACGTCCGCGATGTTCAGGTCGTATTCGTCGCTGATCCAGAGCACCTGGTTCACCACCGAGCGGTGCGATACCGCAACGCCCTTCGGCCTACCGGTGGACCCGGAGGTGAACAGGACGTAGGCGAGATTCGCCGGGGTGAGCGGACCGTGCCGGTCAGCGTCGGTCAGCGGCGCATCGTCGAAGCCCTCGAGATCGACACCGTCGAGCGAGGTGAGGACCACGACCGGATCGGCGCACTCGAGCATGTAGTCGATCCGCTCGGCCGGGTGACCGGGATCGATCGGCACGTACGCGCCACCGGCGGCGTGCACCGCGTACATCGCGGTGACCTGGTCCAGCGAACGCCGCATCCGCAGCGCCACCAGGGAATCGGGTCCGACCCCGCGGGAGACGAGCCACCTCGCCAGCCGGTTGACGCGGCCGCCGAACTCCGCGTAGGTCAGGGTGACGTCGCCGGCCGTGATCGCCGGGCTGTCGGCGAACCGGGCCGCGGAGTCGGCGAAGAGCGACGCGAGTGTGGCGGTGGAGTCGACGGCGTGCGCGGTCTCGTTGCACCGCAGCAGGACCGCATCGCGTTCGGTGTCGTCGAGGAGGTCGACCTCGTGGACCAGCCGTGCGGGATCCTCGGCGAGCGCGCTGAGCATCCGCACCAGGCGTTCGCCGAAGCCGGCGACCGTCGACGCGTCGAACAGGTCGGTGGCGAAGGTGATCCCGCCGCGGAGTCCGGCCGGCGCTCCGCTCGCGTCGTAGGTGTCCGACACCGTGACCTGCAGGTCGAACAGGGACATCCCGGTGTCTGGCTCGACGGCGGACACCGACAGCTCCGGCAGTTCGATGTCCGCCGAAGAGATGTTCTGGAACGCCAGCATCACCTGGAACAGCGGGTTGTAGGCGTCGGACCGAACCGGATTGAGTTCCTGCACAAGTCGTTCGAACGGGACGTCCGCGTGCCCGAAGGCCGCCAGATCGGTGTCCCGCACGTCGTCGATCAGCTCGCGCAGGGTCATGTCCTGGCGCAGTTGAGTGCGGAGGACGAGCGTGTTGACGAACATGCCGATCAGGTCGTCGAGTTCGCGTTCGCCGCGACCGGCGTACGGGGTGCCGATCGCCACGTCGTCGGTCGCCGCGAGTCGCGCCAGCAGTGCGGCCAGCGCCGCATGGAAGACCATGAACAGCGTCGTGTTGTGTGCACGGGCGACCTGCTGCAGAGCAGCGTGCAGGTCGGCGTCCACCGTCAGCGGGACGTTGCCACCGGTGTAGGACTGCGTCGGCGGCCGCGGACGGTCGGCGGGCAGTTCGAGCAGGGCGGGCGCGTCTGCCAGTTGCTTTGTCCAGTAGTCGATCTGGGCGCGGAGCAGCGAGTCGGGGTCGTCGGTGGCACCGAGGACCACACGCTGCCAGATCGCGTAGTCCGCGTACTGCACCGGCAGCGGTTCCCAGCCGGGTTCGTCACCGTTGGAGCGTGCCGCGTACGCGTTCATCAGGTCCCGGGCGAGGGGCGTCAACGAGGAACCGTCGGCACCGATGTGGTGGATGACCACCGCAAGCACCCACTCGTCGTCGCCGGGCGAGAACAGCCTGATCCGCACCGGGACCTCCGACGTGACGTCGAAGGGCTGGGCCAGCAGCTGCGACATCGCCCGCGGCAACTCCGATTCGGGCACCGAGGCGACGACCACGGGCACGCGGTCGGTGGCCGGCGGCAGGATCACCTGTGTCGGTTCGGCATCCATGTACGGGTAGACCGTGCGCAGGATCTCGTGGCGGGCGACCACGTCGCCGATCGCCGCCTGAAGGGCGTCGACGTCCAGGTGCCCGGACAGCCGGACGACGATCGGGATGCTGTACGCCGGCGAGTCGGGCTCGATCCGGCTGAGGAACCACATCCGCTGCTGCGCGTACGAGAGCGGGATGCGGTCCGGCCGATCCAGCGATCCCAGCGGGATCCGGCCGATGGCCGTGTGGGATTCGGCTCGGACCGCCAGCTTCGACACCGTCGACGCCTCGAAGATCATCGACACTCCGACGTTGGTGCCCAGGGCCGCGCCGATCCTCGACACGACGCGGGTCGCGGCGAGGCTGTTGCCGCCGAGATCGAAGAAGTCGTCGTCGGCACCGACGCCGCCCTCGATCCCGAGGACATCGGCGAAGACACCCGCCACGATCTCCTCCACCGGGGACGCCGGGGCGCGGAAGCGACGGGTCGCGATGAGGGGTGCGGGGAGGGCCTTGCGGTCGAGCTTGCCGCTCGGCGTCAGCGGGATCTCGTCGAGCACCATGACCGCGGCCGGGACCATGTAGGGCGGCAGCGAGTCCAGGAGAAGCGCACGCAGCTTCTCCCCCGAGATGACCTCACCGGGAGCGGGCACGACGTAGGAGACCAGGCGCATGCCGACCCCGCTGTCGCGCCGCGGCACCGTGACCGCGAACGACACCCCGGGATGCTCACCCAGTGCCGAGTCGATCTCGCCGAGCTCCACCCGGAAGCCGTGAATCTTCACCTGGAAGTCGTTGCGTCCCAGGAACTCCAGCGATCCTTCCGCATTCCAGCGGACGACATCGCCGGTACGGTACATCCGGTCGCCGGGCTCGCCGAAGGGATGGGCCACGTACCGCGACGCGGAGACACCGGGGCGGTTCAGGTAGCCCCGGGCCAGTGCCGGACCGGCCAGGTAGAGCTCGCCGGCCACGCCGACCGGCACGGGCTGCATCCGCGGATCCAGGACCAGTGCCTGCATCCCGGCCAACGGCGTGCCGATCGTCGAGCGCTCCCCCGCGTTCAGCGGTTCGGTCGCGGTCGCGACGATCGTGGTCTCGGTGGGGCCGTACAGCACGCGGAACCGGCGGGCACGGGCCGGATCGTCGCCCACCCAGCGGGTGATCAGATCCGTCGGCACCTCGTCGCCGCCGGACATCACCTCGCGCAGGTCGTCGAGGCCCTCGGGATCGACCGACGCCAGGGCGGCGGGCGTCACGAACGCGTGGGTGACGCGCTGATCGCGGAGGAAGTCGCCGAGCTCGTTGCCGCCGCGGACGTCGGTGGGCGCCACCACGAGCGCCGAGGACGAACTGATCGACAGCAGGATCTCGAGCAGGGAGGCGTCGAAGGACGGCGACGCGAAATGCAGGACCCGGGAGGTGGGACCGCTCTCGGGATCGACGAACAGCGAGGACAGGTAGTCGGCGACCCCGGCGTGGCTGACCGCGACTCCCTTGGGCACACCGGTCGATCCGGAGGTGAAGACGACCCAGGCCGTGTTCTCCGCACGTACCGGCCGGATGCGATCGGCCTGCCCGACCTCGCCGTCGTCGAGCGCGTCGATGCGCGCGGCGTCGGCCGGATCGTCGACGACGACCCAGTCGATGGTCCCGGGGAGTCCCGCGCGTGCGCCGAGCATCGTGATGCCCAGCGACGCACCGGAATCGGTGACCATCTGGTCGATGCGGGCAGTCGGGTAGTGCGGGTCGACCGGCACGTAGGCGGCACCGGACTTGATTACGGCCCACCAGGCGACCACGGAGTCCAGGGACCTCTCGACCGCGACGGCGACCGGCCGTTCCGTCGCCGCACCCAGTCGGATGAGGTGGCGCGCCAGGCGATTCGAGCGACGGTCGAGTTCGGTGTAGGTCAACTCGAATCCGCCGGCAACGATCGCGGGACCGCGCGGGTTGCGGCGGACGGCGGCGGCGAAGACCTCCGGCAGGAGCACCGGCGGCGGTCCCTCGGCGGCGAGCCGCGGGCGGCCGACGCGGGACAGCAGGTCGGTACGTTCCGCGGCGTCGAGCCAGTCGATCTCGCCGACGGGGGCGTCCGGATCGTCGACGATCGCTTCCAGCACCCGGCACAGTCGCTTGACGAAGCCCTGGACCGTCTCGGGGTCGAAGAGGTCGTTCGCGAACATCATCGCGCCGGAGATGCCCTTGGCGGCACCGTTCTCGCCGTAGGAGTCGGCGACCACGAGTTGCAGGTCGAACTGGCAGACACCGGTGTCGGCCTGCGCGCGGGACACGGTCACCTCGGGTAGCGCGACGTCGACCTTCGAGAGGTTCTGGAAGGCCAGCGCCACCTGGAACAGCGGATGGTGCGCCGTCGAGCGCTGGGGATTCAGTTCTTCGACGATCCGCTCGAACGGGACGTCACCGTGCTCATAGGCGTGCAGGTCGGTGTCCCTGACCTGACCCAGCAGGTCGACGAAGGACTGCTCACGGTCGAGCGGCGTGCGGAGGGCGAGAGTGTTCACGAACATCCCGACCAGCGGTTCGAGTCCGGGCTCACCACGACCGGCGACCGGGGTGCCGATGACGATGTCGTCACCACCACTCAAGCGGCCGAGAAGCGTTGCGAGCGCGGCGTGCAGGACCATGAACAAAGACGCGTTCCGCGACCGTGCGAGTTCCACGAGGCGGTTGTGCAGTCGCGCGTCGATCTCCACCGGGACGTGACCGCCGGACAGGCTCGCGACCGCGGGCCGCGGACGGTCGGTGGGCAGATCCAGCACATCCGGGATCTCCGCCAGCGTCGACCGCCAGTAGTCCAGCTGGGCGTGCATGAGGGACTGCGGATCGTCGGGCTCCCCGAGGACCCGCCGCTGCCACAGCGCGTAATCGGCGTACTGGACCTCGAGCGGTTCCCAGGCGGGTTCCTGGCCTTCGAGCCGGGCCGCGTAGGCGACCATGACATCTCGTGCCAGCGGCGCCATGGACTGCCCGTCACCCGCGATGTGGTGGACGACGAGGACCAGCAGGAACTCTCCGGCCTGGTGCAACCGGCCTCCGACAGCCTTGCCGGGCTCGTCGATACGCAGGAGGCCCACCCGGATCGGCACCCTGGTGGTCACGTCGAAGCCGCGACGCACGAACTCGGTCACCACTTCTTCGACCGCACTCTCGGGCACGTACCGCACCTCGACGGCGGCCGCGACGTGGTCCAACACCACCTGGTGCGGTTCACCGGCGTCGTCGGGGTAGATCGTCCGCAACACCTCGTGGCGGCCGATCACGTCGGCGAGCGCGTCCTCCAGCGCCGCGATGTCGAGGCGTCCGGTCAGCTTCAGCAGCACCGGGATGTTGTAGGCGGGCGACTCCGGCTCCATGCGGTTGAGGAACCACATGCGCTGCTGTGCGAGCGACAGCGGAATCCGCTCCGGTCGCGGACCGGGGATCAGCGGGGCACGCTGTCCTTCCTGCAGCGATCCGGCCAGGGCGGCCAGGGCCGACACGGTGGGGGCCTCGAACAGGGTACGCACCGGGACACGGACTCCCAGCGCCGCACCCACCCGCGCCGCCACCACCGACGCGCTCAGCGAATCGCCGCCGAGGGCGAAGAAGTCGTCGTCGGCACCGACCCGGTCGATCTCCAGCACCTCTTCGAAGGCGGTGGCCACCGCGGACTCCGCGGGATTCGACGGTGCCCGGAATTCGGTTGCCGCGAACACGGGTTCGGGCAGCCGACCCCGGTCCAGCTTGCCGGTCGGGGTCCGCGGGACCTCATCGAGTTCGACGACCGCGGCCGGGACCATGTACGCCGGCAGACTCTGCGACAGGAAATCCCGCAGTTCGTCGCCGGACAGTTCCTCGTCCGGCGCGGCCACCACGTAGGACACCAGCGTCTGCGGCATCCCGTTGTCGCTGCGGGCGACGGTGACCGCGTAGGCGACGTCGGACCGGCCGCCGAGAGCCGCGTCGATCTCGCCGATCTCGATCCGGGTGCCGCGGATCTTGACCTGGAAATCGTTGCGTCCCAGGTACTCCAGCTGATCGTCGACGGTTCGCCGGACCAGGTCGCCGGTGCGGTACATCCGCTCGCCGGTGTCACCGAACGGGCAGGCGACGAACCTGGCCGCAGTCGTCGTCGGCTTCCCGACGTAGCCGTCGGCCAGTCCGGGCCCGAAGAGGTAGAGCTCGCCGACGACACCCTGGGGTACCGGGCGCAGCCACGTGTCGAGCACGGCACCGGCGACCGGTCCGATCGCGCGGCCGATGGTCACCGGGCCGTGCGTATCGAGCGGTTCGCTCGCCGTGGCCCAGATGGTGATCTCGGTGGGACCGTAGATGTTGATCATCTTGCGTCCCGGCGCCCACCGGGCGACCAGCTCCGGGCCGACCGCCTCACCGGCGGGTGCGAGCACGCGCAGCGTGTCGAGATCCGCCTCGGGCACGGTCGACAGAGCCGACGGCGTCACCACCGCGTGCGTCACGTGTTCGCGGCGGATCAGTTCGGCCAGCTCGGGGCCGCCGTACACGTCGGGTGGTGAGACCACCAGGCGTCCACCGGCACCGTGGGCCATCAGCAGCTCGAACACCGAGGCATCGAAGCTCGGCGAGGCCACCTGGAGAACACTCGCGGTGTCGTCGGCGAACAGGACGCGGTGCTGCGCTTCGACGAGCCGGGCGAGACCGCGGTGGCTGATCAGCACACCCTTCGGCATCCCGGTCGAACCGGAGGTGTAGATCACGTAGGCCGTCTGACCGATCCGGATCGGACCACCGCGCTCCGCGTCGGTGATCGGTGCGTCCGATTCGGCGTCGAGCAGGCACGGGTGCCGTTCGTCGTCGAGTTCGAGCCACTCGATGCCGGGGGGCACGCCGGGACCGTCCAGGGTAGCGGTCCCGGCGTGCGTGAGACCCAGCCTGACATCGGCATCGGAGAGCAGGTATCCGATCCGTTCAGCAGGCAGGGTCGGGTCCACCGGCAGGAATGCCGCGCCCGTCTTGGCCACCGCCCAGATGGCGACGACCGCGTCGAGCGATCTCGGCAACACACTGGCGACCACATCTTGTGATCCGACTCCCCGGCGCAGGAGGAGTCTGGCCATTCGGTTCGACCGCTCGTCGAGCCAGCGGTACGACACCGACGCGCCACACGTCACCGCGATGGCGTTCGGTTGGCGGGCAACGGATGCGGCGAGGATGTCGGGCAGCGTCGCCGGCCGGAGATTCCGCGGTGACGCAGGCAGATCCAGTTCGCCACCGCCGTGCGCGAGCACACCCAGGCGGGTGTCCGGGTCGTCGGCGATCCGGGCCAGGCACTCGACGAAGAGGTCGAGGATCTCCCGCGCCCGGGTGGGGTCGAAGTCGCTGCGGCGGAAGCGCAACGTGATCGACAGACCCGGCTCCCCCTCTCCCACATCGTTCTTCGGTGCGACGACGAGACTCAGCGGATACGGGGTGGCATCGACGCCGGTGATCCCGTCGACGCGGAGTCCCGCCGAGGACACGAGCTCCTGCAGGGTCGACTCGCGAAGCGGGAAGGACTGGAAGGCGAGCGCGGTGTCGAACATCTCCGAGAGCCCCACCGCCCGGTGGATGGCCGGGAGTCCCACGTAGTGATGGTCGAGCAGTTCGGCGTTGCTGGCCTGGGCACCGACCAGCAGGTCGCGCAACGACGCCGCGGGATCGAGCCGGACCCGGACCGGGACGGTGTTCAGGAACATGCCGAGGGCCTGCTCGACGCCCGGCAGTTCCGGCGGTCGTCCGGCGACGGCCGAGCCGAGGATCACGTCGGTCTCGCCGGTCAGCACACGCAGGACGAGTGCCCACGCCGTCGACACCGCGGTGCCGACGGTCACCGCGGAATCGGCTGCCACGGAACGCAACCGCAGGAACTCCTGGGCGGGCAGCTCCGCGCCGACCTCGCCGGCCAGATCACCCGACATCGCCGGGTCGCGCCGGCTGACGCGGGTGGCTCCCTCGACGTCGGCGTAGGCCCGAGTCCATGCGGCGATGGACGCCTCGTGGTCCTGCCGGGCCAGCCAGCGCAGGTAGTCGCGGTACGAGGGCGCGGACCCGGCGTGCTCGATCCGCTCCGGCTCGCCGTAGAACTCGAGGAGTTCGCCGATGAGCAGCGGCATCGACCAGCCGTCGAGGATCACGTGGTGATTGGTGATGTGCAGTTCGAACGCCTCGGCGTCGAGACGGATGAGGGTGAACCGGATGAGCGACGGGATGCTCAGGTCGAAGCCTGCATCCGCGTCCTCCACGGCGATGCGCTCGGCCTCCTCCCCGGCCCGGTCGGCGGGCCGGTCGGACAGGTCGATCTCGCGGAAGGCGACCTCGGCGTGGCCGACCACGACCTGGCGTGGGCCACGGGAGGTCTCGACGAAACCCGCACGCAGGATGTCGTGCCGGTCGACCAGTGCCTGCGCGGCTCGACGCAGCCGCGACCCGTCGAGGTACCCGGACAACCGGATCGTCGACTGCACGGTGTAGTTGTCCGCCGTGTCCGGGTCGAGCGTGGAGTGGAAGTGGATGCCGGACTGCGTCGGCGACAGCGGCCAGATCTCCGACAGTTCCGGGTAGCGGTGATGGAGGAGCTCCGCATCCGAGTCGCACACGTCAGCGAAGTCGCCGGCGGAGAGCACATCGTGATCGTCGAGACGGGACCCCACCGCGGCGACCGGCCGGCCGGCGTCGTCATGTCCGGCGCTGTCCGGGTCCACCAGCGCTGCCAGCGCGGCGACCGTCTTGGCCTCGAAGACCTGGCGGCCGGTGATGTCCAGTCCGGCCGACTTGGCCAGGGCCACCAGTTGCATCGAGACGATGGAGTCGCCGCCGAGGGCGAAGAAGTTGTCGTCGGCGGTCACCGTCTCGAGGTTCAGTGCCTCGGCGAAGAGTCGTGCGATGAGCTCCTCGGTGGGTGTCGACGGCGCTCGGCCGCCGGCACTCTCGGCGCGGAAGTCCCACGCGGGGAGGGCCTTCCGGTCGACCTTGCCGGTGCGGGTCACCGGCATCGCCGGTAGCTCGAGAATGGCGGTCGGAACCATGTAGCGCGGCAGCGATTCCGCGAGATCCGCGCGTAACGCGGTGACGTCGAGCTGCTCCCCCGGCGTACCGACGACGTAGGACACGATGACCGGCTGGCCGGTCGGGCCCGGCTGGACCAGGGTGGCGGTCTGCGCCACGGCGTCGTGCCGCGCGAGATGGGCGTCGATGTCCCCGGTTTCGATCCGCAGTCCGTGGATCTTGACCTGCTGGTCGTTGCGTCCCAGGTAGTCCAGTTCGAGTCCGTCGCGCCCGCGGATCCACCGCACCTGGTCACCGGTGCGGTAGATGCGTTCGCCGGTCGCCGACCGCGGATCGGCGACGAACCGGGATGCGGTGAGGCCGGGGCGGCCGAAGTACCCGCGGGCCAGACCCGGTCCGCCCAGGTACAGTTCGCCGGCCACGCCGACCGGAACCGGACGCAGCCACGCGTCGAGCACCACCGCGGACACTCCGCGGACCGGTTCGCCGATGGTCACCGGCTCCCCGGGCTGCAGATCGTCGGCCGCGGTGGCCCAGATGGTGGTCTCGGTGGGTCCGTAATGGTTCATCAACCGGCGGCCGGGTGCCCAGCGGTTCACGATGTCCGCGCCGGTGGCCTCGCCGACCACCGCGATCGTCGCCAGCGACGGCACCCGTGCGGGGTCCATCGTGTTGAGGGCGGTCGGCGTGATGATCGCGTGCGAGATCTGTTCGGCCCGAACCAGTTCCTCGAGATCGACGCCGCCGTAGACATCCTGGGGCGCCACCACCAGGCAGGCCCCGTTGCCATGGGCGAGCAGGACCTCGGAGACGCAGGCGTCGAAACCCGGGGAGGCCACCTGCAGGACTGCCGAACCTGGCAGTACACCGAAATAGTCGGCGAGTGCGGTGACCCGGTCCCGCAGCCCCCGATGGGCGATGTGGACCGCCTTCGGCCGCCCGGTCGACCCGGAGGTGAAGATCAGGTACGCACTGCTGTCGGCCTCCACCGGGGTCGTCGACCACTCCGCCTTCGCCCCTTCGTCATCCGACCGGCCGGCGGCGTCGAGGACGAGCCAGTCCACGGAATCCGGGAGGTTCTTCGTGACCTCCTCGACCGTGATGCCGAGCGTGCAGTGAGAATCGGCCAGCAACTCGGCCAGGCGGTATGCGGGGTTGCCGGGATCGAGGGCGACGAAGGCCGCGCCCGACTTGGCCACCGCCCACATGGCAACGATCAACTCGACCGACCGCGGGAGCGCCAGCGCGACGAACCCCTCGGGTCCGGCGCCGCGGCGCATGAGTTCACGGGCGACACGATCGGCCCGTCGGTCAAGCTCCCGGTACGTCAGCGTGTTCTCTCTCGAACGCACGGCCGGCATGTCGGGGTGGCGGCGCGCGGTGTCGGACAGGATGCCCCGGAGTGTCCGCGGTGTCATGGCCGGCGGCCCCTCGACGCGGGCCAACTCCGCCCATTCGGTGTCCCAGCACGGAGAGACCGTCGCGACGTTCCGGCCCGGGTCCGCCGCGATCTGACCCAGCAGCATGACGAAGCGCTCGAGCAACAGCCCTGCGGACTGCGCGTCGAGACGATCGGAGGCGTACTTCAGGATCAGCTCGTACTGCCCCGGCTCGCTTCCGGCCCGCGACGGCCGCGGCGGCGTGACCTGGAGGCTGACCGGATACGGCGTCGCATCGTGAGCGACGACGCCCTTCCACTGCAGCCCGGCATCCGCGAGCGCACCCGCCACACCTTCGGCGTCGATGGGATAGGACTCCAGAACCGTAGCGGTGTCAAAGATGTCGGCCATCCCCGCGGCCCGCTGGAGCTCGGCGAGGCCGATGTTGCGGTGATCGAGCATGGCGGCCTGTTCGGCCTGCGCCCGCGTGAGCAGCTCGGTGACGGTCTCGTCGGGATCGAGCCGGACCCGCACCGGCAGGGTGTTGATGAACAGGCCGATCATCCGCTCGATCCCCGCGATGTGGGCCGGACGATCGGAGACCGTGTTGCCGAACACCACGTCCGACCGACCGGTCATGGCGGAGAGCAGCAGCGCCCAGGCCACCTGGATGGCGGTGTTGGGGGTGACGCCGTGGGCGCGACCGAGTCCGAGCACCGCGTCGGTGGTTGCGGCGTCGAGGTCGAGGTCGACCTGTGCGACCTCGGCGGTGGCGACCCGCTCCGGATTGCCGGTCAGTCGCGTCGGGCTCTCGATGTCGGCCAGCATCTCCTCCCAGGCCTCGACCGTCGCCGCGTGATCCTGGGAATCCAGCCACTGCAGGTAGTCCCGGAAGGACCGCGGTGTGGGCAGCCCGACCGCGGCGCCGTCCGTCGAGTCGGTGATGTAGAGCGCCAGCAACTCCTGGACGACCAGCGGCATCGACCAGCCGTCGAGCACGATGTGGTGATTGGTCAGCAGGAGCATGAACTCGTCGTCGTCGACCCGGATGAGGTGGAACCGCATCAGCGGTGGCCGTGTCAGGTCGAAGGGGGTCGCCGACTCGGTGATCAGCCGACGCAGTTCGCGGTGCCGCTCCCCGGGATCGGCGATGCCGGTGAGGTCGGAGTCCGTCCAGTCGACGGCCACGTCATGCAGCAGGAGCTGGCGCGGACCGGCGGCGGTCTCGACGAAGGCGACGCGCAGGCTGTCGTGACGGTCGATGAGCGCCTGTGCGGCGCGCCGCATCCGCTCCGGCCGCAGCGATCCGCCGAGGGTCAGTTCGGCCTGCACGACGTAGCCGTCCGCGCCGCTGACACCGCCGGCGGCGTTGGTGTCGATACCGTCGTAGGTGGCGTGGAACAGGAGCCCGGCCTGCAGTGCCGTCAGCGGCCAGACGTCGACCATCGAGGGGTGATCGCGCAGCCAGCCGTCGATCTCGTTTTGCGTGGTCTCGACGAGCGGGAAGTCCGACGGGGTGTACCCGCCGGCGTCGTCGGCCCGGGCATGGCGGGCGAGTGCCTCGAGTGCCTGCACCCACAACTGCGACAGTTCTTCGACCGCGGCGCGGTCGAGCACCAGCGAGGCGAACTCCCACACCGCGTCGAGTTCGAGGCCGTCCGAACCCGGCTCGGCGATCGCGTTGATGTCCAGGATCGCCGGGAGGGCCATCCACGGGTCGGCGGTGCCGGCCAGCGCGTCGAATTCACGCGACGGCGTCCACGGCCCGAAGACGTCGCGGGTGCCCGCGCGGCCCAGGTAGTTGAAGCTGATCTGTGGTTCGGGCCGGTTCTGGAGTTCGTTGCAGCCGACCGGATCCAGGTGCCGGACCATTCCGTAACCGATGCCGTTGTCGGGCACCGCGCGCAGGAACTCCTTGACCCGCTTGATCGCCGTACCGGCGGCTGCCCCGCCGGCGAAGGCGTCGTCGAGGTCGATGTCGTCGAGGTCGATCCGGACCGGGAACCGTGAGGTGAACCAGCCGACCGTCGCCGTCAGATCGGCGCCGGGAACAGCCGACTCCTCACGGCCGTGCCCCTCGAGTGCGATCAGCTCGCCACCCGGCGCCTCGCCGTGCAGCGACCGCCAGCGCGCCAGCGCGAGTCCCAGTGCCGCGAGCAGCGGGTCGTTGGGGCTGCCGTGGAACCGGCCGGGGATGGTCGTCACGATCGTCTCGGTGACGTCGGCGGGAATGCGCATGCGCACGCGTCCCGCCGAGGCGGTGATGTCCCGGTCGGGGTCGAGCGCGCGTGCGCCGACTGGGCGGTCGCCGGCCGCGAGGGTGTCCGACCAGAGATCGAGCTCGGCGGCGGTACGGCCCGAGGACCTCTCGACCAGGCCGTGGACCCAGCGGCGCACGGAGGTCGTCGGCGTGCTGAGCTGCGGGTCGCCGCCCGCGGCGATCTGACCGTGGGCGACCGCGAGGTCGCTCAGCAGGATGCGCCACGACACGCCGTCGACAGCGAGGTGGTGGATGACCAGCCACAGCAGGTCCGGCTTCGAGCCGTCGCGGTCGCGCAGCCAGACGAATCGCGTCAGCAACCCGGCGCGCGGGTCCAGCAGATCGGCGGCCGCTTGTAGTTCCCGGTCGATCTCGTCGGCGTCGCGACGCTCCAGCCACACCTCGGTCAGCGTCTCCTCGACGTCGACCGACCCGTGCTCCCGGACCTCGACGAACCCCTCGCCGGCGTGGTCGCGCAGGACCGCGCGCAAGATGTCGTGGCGGTCGACGAGAGCGCCGAGAGCGCGCACGAGGTCGGGTCGCCGGAGATCGTCGGGGAGCTCGATCAGCGCGGCCTGTGCGAAACGGTCGATGTGTCCCCGCTCGAGCATCGCGTGCATGATCGGCGCCAGCGGGAACGAACCCACGCCTGCGCCGGGGAGTTCCCGAAGGGTGTCGTCGGCCGACGCGTCGGTCGCCCGTACCGCGAGAGCCGCGACGGTCTTGCACTCGAACACGTCCTGGGTCGAGAACGCCAGCCCGGCGGCCTTGGCCCGGCCCACGAGTTCGATCGAGGAGATGCTGTCGCCGCCGAGGACGAAGAAGCTGTCGTCGGCACCGACCTCGTCGACACCGAGGACCTCGGCGAACAGCTGTGCCAGCCGGTATTCCCCGGGCGTCGACGGTGGCCGTCCGGTGCGGGCGGCCGCGAAGACCGGAGCAGGCAACGCCTTCCGGTCGACCTTGCCGAACGCGTTGAGCGGCAACGCGTCGAGCGTGGTGATCACCGCCGGGACCATGTGCGGCGGAAGCGATTCGCGGGCGAACCGACTCAGCTCGGAGACATCGATCCGATGGTCGCGGACGGGCGACACGTACGACGCGAGCACCGTCGCGCCGGCGTTGTTGCGAACCGGCACGGTGATCGACGCCTCTACGTCGGGGTGGCCGACGAGAGCCGCGTCGATCTCGCCGGGCTCGATCCGGTAGCCACGGATCTTCAGCTGGAAGTCGGTGCGACCCAACAGTTCCAACGACAGCGCGGCCGGACTGCCGACCCAGCGGGCGAGATCGCCGGTGCGGTACATCCGTTCGCCGGGCTCGCCGTGGGGGTTGGCGACGAACCGGCCCGCGGTCTGCGCGAACAGATTCGCGTAACCGCGCGCGAGACCCGGCCCCGCCAGATACAGCTCGCCTGCGGTACCCATCGGGACCGGCTGCAGCGCGGGGTCGAGGATCATCATCGACGCACCGCGCACCGGACGGCCGACCGTCAGGTCCTCGGCCGGGTCGATGACACTGCTCGCCGCGGTGATGGTCGCCTCGGTCGGCCCGTACTCGTTGATCATCCGCGCACACCGCGTCCAGCGTTCGACGATGCGCGGCGCGGTCTTGTCGCCGCCGACCATGACGGCCCGCAGGTCGGTCAGGGCTTCCGGCTCGACGGTGGCCAGCATCGCCGGCGTCAGCGTCAGGTGGGTGACACCCTCGTCGGCCAGCAGGCGGGTGAGGCGCTCCCCGCCGATCACGTCCGGCGGCACGACGATCAACGCGGACCCGTTCGCGAAGCAGGTCAGCAGCTGTTCCATCGACGCGTCGAAACTCGGGGAAAGGGCATAGGACACCCGTGATCCCGAGTCCAGGCCGTAGACCTCGGATCGGTCGGAGATGAGGTTCGCGAGGCCGTTGTGCGTGACCTGGACGCCCTTCGGCACACCGGTCGATCCGGAGGTGTAGGTGATGTACGCGACGTTGTCCGCACGCAGCGGACGGATGCGGTCGCGGTCCCCGATCACTTCGTCCGGGGCGAGGGCGGCCCCCTCCCCGAGACCGCCCTCGCCGTCGACGATCACCGTGGGCATCGACTCTGGGAGCCGGTCGGTGAATTCGTCGCCTGTGATGGCCACTTCGGCGCCGCTGTCGGCGACGATGTGCTCGATACGCTTGCGTGGGTAGTCCGGGTCCACCTGAACGATGGCAGCCCCGGACTTCGCAACCGCCCACGCGGCGGCGACGGACTCGGCAGACCGTCTGAGAAGAATCGCGACCGACGTGTCCGGCCCGCAGCCCATGTCGATCAGGCGGCGCGCCATCCGGGACGACACGGCGTCGAGTTCCCGGTAGGTCAGCCGGCGGCCGTCCGACGCGATCGCGACGTGGTCGCCGTTACGCGCCACACTGTCGGCGAGGATGTCCGGGAGAAGCTGCGGCGCAACATCTTCCGAACCGCGCACGGGCAGGAGCGCGTCACGCTCGTGCTCGTCGAGCAGCTCGAGCAGGCCCACCTGGTCGTCCGACGCGCCTTCGAGGAACTCGTGCAGGAACATCAGGAACCGACGGTGATGGTCGGCGAGCTCGGCGGGCGTGTAGACGTTCGGATTGCCCTGGAAGTCGATGTGCGTGCTGTCGTGACCCGCACCGGGATAGATGTTGACGAAGAGGTCGGAGGTCGGGCCGGACGTCAGCACGTGCAGGCGACCCGCCACGTCGCCGAACACGACCTCGCTGTCGATCATCATCAGGTTGACGGCCGGACCGAACGACGACGCCTCGTCGCGCGCGATCCCCATGTCGCGGAAGATGTCTTCTTGGCGGTAGCGCTGCCGCCGGAGTGCGCTCAGCAGCTCCCCCTTCACGGCGGTGACGACCTCGTCGAGCGTGCAGCCCGCGACCGGGACCCGCAAAGGCACGACGTTCGCGACCATGCCGCCGGAGCGTCGCAGGACTGCCGAATGCCGCCCCGAGACCGGCAGGCTCAGGAGGACCTCGGGACTTCCGGTCATCCGGGCGAGGTAGACGGCGAAGGCGGCGACGATCACCGGGGTGACCCCACCGTCGTGCGACGCGTCGTCGAGGAGACGCGCGGTCTCCTCCGGCAGCGGCGTGCTCACGAGGGTCGGGTGCAGCGTGGGCTTACCGAGTCGGCCGGCGAGACTGACCACCGGCGGGGCACCTTCGAGGTGTTCGCTCCAGTACTTCCGGTCGTTCTCGTAGCGGGTCGACCCGGGATAGGACGCGTCCTGCTCGATGATGTCGGCGAGATCGCTTGCCTTGCAGGGTGGCGGCTCCTCACCGTGGATGCCGGCGTTGTACCGCTCGGTGATCCGCCGGACCATCGTGACCGCACCGAATCCGTCGAGAGCGATGTGGTGTGCACGCAGATACCAGAAGTAGTGGTTCGTCCCGACCCGATAGACGACGCTAGTCATGAGGTGGTCCACGAGGAGATCCAGCGGCCGCGAATAGTCCTCGGACATCAGACGATGCGCGGTCCCGACCGGGTCGGGCTCTTCACGCAGATCAAGGGTGTACACCGGGGCCCCGTACGCCTCGTCGACGTACTGTCGCGGCTCGCCGTCGACCTCGATCAGCCGCAGGTATCCGGAACCGAACTCTGTTCCGGTCGTCCGTGCGGCGTCCTCCAGCACGTCGGTGTCGAGTTCGCCTTCGATCTCCACGTACTGCGCCACCGAGATCGGCAGGTCACCCGCCACGTGCTGCGCGAACCAGATGCCCCGCTGCGCCGCGGACAGCGGCAAGGTGCCGACCCGTGACCGAGCACCCGAGTCATCGTCGAAGGTTGACTCGAAGTTCTTCTCTGAGATGGTCACGCGGCCTCCCCATGCGTCCTCATCGACTGCACCCGCCGAGCCTGGGGGCACAGCCCGGGCGGAATCGTCAGACCACAAATTGCCCGTCTCGCGCCTGAAGCGAGAATGGGCAATGCAGCCCCCCTGGATAGTTGTCGCCCCGCCGACAAGAACTGACCGTACTCTCGCGAAACTTTCCGCCACAACGATTTCCGAGAAGCTAGATCGGTCATACGACCCAGGAGAGAAAGGTCTCGGAATGATGACATCCGCCGATTGGTCCGATCGGATGACATTCTCCGGACCGGGTGTTTTTCCCGGACACCTCTGCATATCGCGCGCGACAGAAGCAGATTCGGATCCAGATTCACATCCGACCAGGTATGGTACTGAATCTGCCTGCAGGGGTATCGATTTCGAGTGGCAACCCGACTTGGATAATTGCCACAAATCGCCCATAGGGCTCAAATCGCGATTTCTTTAGATTGCGTAGCTAAAGGGTATGGAGAATTCTGCTAACGGCGCCGTGATCATTTCGATATTGAAGCTACACCTTCATTCCAAATCAGCACAGTTGGTCTCGATTCGGGGGTTGTCGTTTCAGGAAACGACACCGAGTCAAGCAATTGCCCTGGCATGGCGAACATATTGTTACGTTGCCGCCGAGGCCATCTATCACTCACCGAGGGACTTTGGTCACCCGGTGAGGGTCGTCGGTCACGGGACACGGCGGCGTCATCGGCCGGCTCCTGCCCCGCCCGAGCCCGTCCGGCCTCCGTCGGGCCGGCCTCGGCGATGGCTGGCGCGCCGTCGATCGGTGACGCGACAACCCGATTAGGGTGGATTCATGGCAGGGCGCAGCATGGACTTCGATCCCATCGCCGAGGCACGGGACAACTGGACCGAGGCCGGGTGGGGCGACGTCGCCGACGGCATGGTCGCGGTGACCTCGGTGATGCGTGCCCACCAGATCCTGCTGGCCCGTGTCGAGGCCACGTTGCGCCCCTTCGATCTGAGCTTCTCCCGGTTCGAGCTCCTCCGACTGCTGGCGTTCTCTCGCCAGGGCGCGCTCCCGATCACCAAGGCCAGCGACCGCCTCCAGGTCCACGTCACCAGCGTCACCCACGCGATCCGTCGCCTCGAGGAAGGCGGCCTCGTCCGCCGCGTCCCACACCCGACGGACGGCCGCACCACCCTCGTCGAGATCACCGACCTCGGCCGCTCCACCGTCGAAGACGCCACCAAGACCCTCAACGAGAAGGTCTTCGCCGACGTGGGCATGACCGACGACGAGATGGCCGGCCTCGTCGGCGCCATCCAGTCGTTGCGGAAGCACAACGGCGACTTCTGATGTGTATGACGTTGTGCCCGGCTTCCGGGCTCAACGTCATACGGAACACCGCGGCTCATAACGCGGGAACCGATTCGGCGCCGCTCGCGTCCAATCCATCGTGGACATCACCGAACTGACCGTTCGTCGAGACGGTGTGTTCTCGGCCCAGGAGGCACGCGAGTGCGGCGTCAGCTCCTCATCGATCCAGCGCAAGGTGGCCGTCGGCGAATGGAAGGCCGTGGCGCGAGGCGTCTACCTCGTCAGCGGGCACGCACGGTCGGCGCGGGCGCAGGCACGGATCGCAGTGCTGTCGGTGCACAACGACGCGGTACTGGGTGGTGCTGCTGCCGCGTGGTGGCTGGGTCTCCACGATGCAGAGCCCCGCAAGCACGTCGTGTTCACCAAGACGCGTGGCGCCGCCCGGCGGTCGTCGGCGACGGCGCTGGCCCGATACCGGCCTCTCGATGACGCGGACATCACGGTGCACGAAGGGCTGCGGACCACAGCACCCTCGCTGACCGTCCTCGACGCGTCGCTCGACATCGGGATGAGCATCCTCGACTCGGCCCTGTTGACCAAGCGAGTCACGGTGGAAGACCTCGAGGCGGCGCACGCCCGCTACCCGAGGCGCCATGGCGCGACAAGCGCAGCGTCCTATCTGCGGCTCCTGGGAGATGGCGCGAGGTCGGAAGCCGAGAGACTGACCGCGAACCTGCTGTCGGCCGGTGGCGTCTCCGGCTGGATCGCGAACATGCCCGCCTACGGGTACATCATCGACTTCGCGATCCCGCACGTGAAGGTCGCAGTGGAGATCGACGGCTTCGCATTCCACCGCGACGCAGCCGCGTTCCGGCGAGACCGGTTGAAGCGGAACCTACTGGTCGCGAACGGGTGGACCGTCCTCAATTTCACCTGGGCCGACCTCGTCGAACGCCCGACAGAGATCGTGGACGAGGTCAGAGCCGCTCGTCAGCGCGCCGCCAGCTGAAAAGCAGTATGACGTTGTGCCCGTAAACCGGGCACAACGTCATAGAGAACCAGAGCAGGTGCTGCGACCTAGTGCAGCGAGGTGATGATCGCGCTGAAGTCGAGGTCACCGTGCTGCTCGGCGAAGCCGCGGTACAGCTGAGCGGCGTGGGAACCGAGCGGGGCGCGGGCACCGGTGCTGGCGACGGCGTCCATCGCGAGACCGAGGTCCTTGTTCATCAGTGCGGTGGCGAACCCCGGCTTGAAGTCGTTGTTCGCCGGCGAGGTCGGGACCGGGCCCGGGACCGGGCAGTTGGTCTCGATGGCCCAGCAGTTGCCGGTGGCACCGGTCACGACGTCGTAGAGCGCCTGCTCGTCGAGACCCAGCTTCTGGGCCAGGACAAAGGCCTCGCCGACGGCGATCTGCTGGACGGCGAGCAGCATGTTGTTGCACACCTTCGCCGCCTGGCCGGCACCCGCCGCACCGCAGTGGATGATCTTGCCGGCCATCGGGTCGAGGGTTCCCCGCGCCGCGGAGAAGGCCTCGTCCTCGCCGCCGACCATGAAGGCCAGCGTGCCCGCGGTGGCCCCCTTGACGCCACCCGACACCGGGGCGTCGACCTGCGCGAAACCGTGGTCGACGGCCCGGCGGTGGATCTCCCGCGCATCGTCGACCGAGATGGTCGACGAGTCGATGAAGAGCGCACCGGTCTGGGCGGCCGGCAGGACCTCGTCGTAGACCTTCTTCACGATGCCGCCGTTGGGCAGCATGGTGATCACGACCTCGGATCCGGACACCGCCTCGATGGCCGCGGGAAACGTCTCGATCCCGTTGGACTTGGCGGTCTCGATCGCCTCGGGCGACAGGTCGAACCCGCGGACGGTGTGGCCGGCCTTGACCAGATTGGCGGCCATCGGGCCACCCATGTTGCCGAGACCGAGGAAAGCGATCGTCGTCATTGTCATTGCTCCCTAAAGTGTTTGCCTGCGAAAACCATTGCGTTGGGCGCGAGTTCGCGTCAGCTCTCCCGGTAGCGGGACGCGATCGAACGGCCGAGGACGACCCGCATGATCTCGTTGGTCCCTTCCAGGATGCGGTGCACACGGAGGTCGCGGACGATTTTCTCGATTCCGTACTCGGACAGATACCCGTAGCCGCCGTGCAGCTGCAGTGCCTTGTCTGCGACGTCGTAGCAGCTGTCGGTGACGAATCGCTTGGCCATCGCACACTGCTCCACCTTGTCGGGGGAGTTGTCGTCGAGAGCGGTCGCCGCGTGCCACAGCATGAGCCGCGAGGTCTGCAGCGACGTCGCCATGTCGGCGAGCGTGAACCGGATGGTCGGCTCGTCGAGCAGCGAGTTGCCGAACGCACGACGACTCGAGACGTAGGCGGCCGCCTTGTCGAAGGCCGCCTGGGCGCCACCGAGCGACGACGCCGCGATGTTGAGCCGGCCGCCGTTGAGGCCGTTCATCGCGATGCCGAACCCGATGCCCTCGGTCTCGGCGAGAAGGTTCGACGCCGGGACCCGCACCTCGTCGAGGATGACCTGCGCGGTGGGCTGCGCGTGCCAGCCCATCTTGTGTTCCTGCGCACCGAAACTCAGTCCCGGGGTGTCCTTCTCGACCAGGAAGGTGGAGATGCCCTTGGGTCCGGCGTCGCCGGTGCGGGCCATCACCACGTACAGGTCCGACGACCCGGCACCGGAGATGAACTGCTTGACGCCGGTGAGGACGTACTCGTCACCCTGACGTTCGGCGCGGGTGGCGAGCGCCGCCGCATCCGACCCGGCTCCGGGTTCGGTCAGGCAGTAGCTGGCGATGGTCTCCATCGTCGCCAGCCGCGGCACCCACTTGTTGCGCTGCTCGTCGGTGCCGTAGTGGTCGATCATCCAGGCGCACATGTTGTGGATGGACAGGAACGACGCGACCGCCGGATCGGCGTAGGCCAACTGCTCGAAGATCCGCACGCCGTCGAGACGACGGAGTCCGCTGCCCCCGGCATCCTCGGAACAGTAGATGGCACCCATCCCCAGTTCGGCCGCCTCGCGGAGCTCGGCAACCGGGAAGTGTTTGGACGCATCCCATTCCAGCGCATACGGCGCCAGTTTCTTGGCCGCGAACGCCGCGGCGGTCTCGACGATGACGCGTTCGTCACCGTCGAGCCGCGCGACTGCGGCCTCGGCAAGTGTGGTCATATCTGTGGCCGCACTCAGTCCATCGTCGGGATGACGAACTCGGCGCCGTCCTTGATGCCGGACGGCCAACGGGTCGTGACCGTCTTGGTCTTGGTGTAGAACTGGATCGACGCCGGGCCGTGCTGGTTGAGATCGCCGAAGCCCGAACGCTTCCAGCCACCGAAGGTGTAGTACGCCACCGGAACCGGGATCGGCACGTTCACGCCGACCATGCCGACCTCGACCCGCGCGGTGAAGTCGCGGGCAGCGTCGCCGTCCTGGGTGAAGATCGCAACACCGTTGCCGTACTGGTGATCCGACGCGAGAGCGAGAGCCTCTTCGTAGTCGCCGGCGCGGACGATGGTGAGCACCGGACCGAAGATCTCGTCGGTGTAGATCGACATGTCCTTGGTGACCCGGTCGAACAGGGTCGGGCCGATGAAGAAGCCCTTCGAGATGTCGTCATCCCCGAAGGTCTGCTCGTTGCTGGTGCGCTCGCGGCCGTCGATGACGATCTCGGCGCCCTCGTCGACGCCCTTGGTGATGTAACCGCGGACGCGCTCGAGAGCGGCGGCGGTGACCAGCGGACCGTAGTCGGCCTTCGGGTCGAGGCTGTGGCCGACGCGCAGCGCGTTGACGCGATCGATCAGCTTGGCGCGCAGACGGTCTGCGGTCTCCTCACCGACCGGGACCGCGACCGAGATGGCCATGCAACGCTCGCCGGCGCTGCCGTAACCGGCACCGATCAGCGCATCGACGACCTGGTCCAGGTTGGCGTCGGGCATGATGATCGCGTGGTTCTTGGCGCCACCGAAGCACTGCGAACGCTTGCCGTGGGCGGCGGCGGTCGAGTAGATGTACTGCGCGATGTCGGAGCTGCCGACGAAGCCGAGGGCCTTGACGTCCGGGTGGGTGAGCAGCGCGTCGACCGCTTCCTTGTCACCGTGGACGACCTGGAAGACGCCGTCGGGAAGCCCTGCCTCGGTGAACAATTCGGCGAGGCGGACCGGCACGGAGGGGTCGCGCTCACTCGGCTTGAGGATGAAGGCGTTACCGCAGGCGAGCGCGGGGCCGGCCTTCCACAGCGGGATCATGGCCGGGAAGTTGAACGGCGTGATGCCGGCGACCACACCGAGCGGCTGGCGGATCGAGTGCACGTCGATGCCGCCGCCGGCACCTTCGGTGAACTCACCCTTGATGAGATGCGGGATGCCGATGGCGAATTCGATGACCTCGATGCCGCGCTGGATGTCGCCGAGGGCGTCGGCGTGGGTCTTGCCGTGCTCGAGCGACAGGGTGGTCGCGAGCTCGTCGGCGTTCTTGTTGACCAGGTCGACGAAGCGCATGAGGACGCGCGCGCGACGCTGCGGGTTCCACGCGGCCCATTCCTTCTGTGCCTCGGACGCGGTGGCGATGGCGGCGGCGACCTCGTCGGTCGAGGCGAGCGGCACCTGGGCCTGCACGGCACCGGTACTGGGGTTGAAGACGTCGGCGAAGCGGCCGCCCTCGGCGGTGACGCGCTTGCCGTTCAGGAAGTGCGGGATGGACGGGACAGCGGGAGCGGACACTTCAGATCACCTTTGATTCTTCTCTGGGGGTTGTCTGGTCGGGTCTTCCGGCCTCGACGGCCTTGACGTGTATTCGGAGCTTTCGGACCTGCCTCGCCGGCCTGTGAGCCGGCGGCGAGCGCCCCGGTCCGGGAGTTCGGGGTTATGGCCTCTGTCACCACATAGTAGGACATCCAAGTATTTCTTCCAACCCCCTTCCCACCTGCGATTTAGCCACGGAGAGCGGGTTAGGCTAGCCTCTCTGGCGAAAAGCCGACGTCGAGAGGAGTTCTGCATATGTCGGTCGTCATCCTCTACGGAACCGAGACCGGAACGGGTGAGCTCGTCGCGGACGCGATCGCGGACGCGCTCAACCAGCACGATCCCTCGATCTACGACATGAGTGAGTACGCGGTCGAGGACCTCGATCCCGCCGACTTCCTGGTGATCGTCTGCTCGACCTACGGCGAGGGCGAGCTGCCCACCGGCGCCGAGCCGTTCGCCGACGAGCTCGAGAGCGTCAACCCCGACCTGAGCGGACTGCGCTTCGCCGTGTTCGGGCTCGGCGACTCGATCTACGACACCTTCAACCGCGGCGGCGAGATCGTCGCCGAGATGCTGACGAAGCGTGGCGCGGTTCAGGTCGGCGAGCACGCCCGCCACGACAGCTCGTCGTCGGTCAAGCCCGCCAAGCAGGCCGAGGAGTGGGCCGAGGGCATCGCGGAGCTGGTCGAGGGCTGATCGGAGCAGGCGGGCTCAGTACCGTCTGATCACGGCTCGATCATGCCGCCGACCGCCCAGCGGTCGGCGGCATCTCCGCTTCTGCGGCGACCGCCTGTTCGTATCCGCGGACGGCCGACAGTTTCGCCAGCTCGCACACCGCCCGGATCATGATCGCGAGCACGATGCCCAGGAACATCGCAGTGGGCACGGAGACGTTGAGGTTCTCGCCGAGCAGCAGCACGCCGAGCACCATCGCGACCGCAGGCTCGGCGACCGTCATCGACGGGAACGAGGTCTGCAGGTCACCCGCTCCGAAACCGAGCTGCTGCGCCACCACCGCACCGACCACGACCAGCACGAACAGGTAGATCTCCGGCTGGACGAAGGTGCGCCAGAACTCGTGGGTGATCTGATAGATCACCGCCTTGACCAGCAGCGCCGAGACCCCGAACATCGTGCCTGCGACGAGCCCGTAGAACAGTGCCTTGTAGTGCGGGCTGGAGCGCCGTGCCAGCAACACCAGGCCGACGACGATCCCGACGACTGCCCCGACCGTGGCCCACAGCAGGAGCGCATCCGGTCTTCGGAGTGACGGCTCCGGCCGGGAGACGAGGAGGAAGGTCGCGACGCAGGCGACCAGCACCCCACCCCACGCCCACTCGATCCGCGCGGGATGCCGGTGATCGGCCCAGGCCTCCAGTGGCAGCGCGAACAGCACGGCCAGCACGACGAGGGGCTGCACCAGCAGGATCGACCCGAGACCCAGCGCGGACGCCTGTAGGCCGAAGCCGCAGAGCGCGATGACGGCACCCACCCACCATCCGGCGGTGATCGCCCCGCTGACCCGCGACGCACGCTGCCGCAGCACGGTGCCGGCCGCGATCAACAACGCCGCCAGCACCGCCAGGAGCGCGGGTACCCAGGTGTGCACGTCCACAAGGGTAAGGGCGTCGCGGACCCCGCGCCCGAATCGGGCACCGGTCGGCGACGCTGCACCCGGTGTCGCAACGCCGGCAACCAGCGCCGACGGCGTACATTCGACAACCATGCGGTATCGGTCGGATCTGGAACGCCTGGCCACCCTCGACGCGGCCGCGATCGAGCGGGCCTGCGCCGACTGCACGACTCTGGACGAACTCATCGGTTGTGCCGTCGACGAACATCTCGAGTTCGATGCGCTGGCCGACGAGGCCGAGTTGCACGACGAGCACGAGCACGCCGCCTTCCTCCGCCAGGAGGCCGCGGCGTGGCGCGCGACCGTCCGCCTGCTGCGCACCATCGCCGCCGACCCCGACGCCTATCCGGCCGGATCCCGGCGCACCGGGATCGCATGAGCGGCATGCGGACGCTGATCCTGATGCGTCACGGCAAGTCGGGCTATCCCCCGGCGACGCGTGACCACGACCGTCCACTGGCCGAACGCGGCGATCGCCAGGCCGCTCTCGCGGGACGGTGGATGTCCGACGAGGGCCTGCGCGTCGACGCGGTGCTGTGCTCGACGTCGACCCGGACCCGCCAGACCCTCGAGCGGACCGGCGTCCGGGCGCCGGTCGCCTACGTCGAGGACATCTACGGCGGCGACGCCGACGACGTGCTGGAGGCCATCCGCATCCATGCGCCTGTCGAGGCGTCCACGCTGCTCGTCGTCGGTCACGAACCCGGGATGCCGCAGACCGCGCTCACGCTCGACCCCTCCGGTCCCATAGATCGGTTTCCGACATCCGCTTATGCGGTACTCACCGTGTCGCAGCCCTGGGATCGACTCGGTATGACCCCGGACCCCGACGCCCACCTCGTCGGCGTCCGGATACCCCGCGAGGAGTGACCTCGGCTGGTCGACGGAGACCCCGAGCGAGCATTGGAGCGCGAATGCGTGAGACCCAGCGGACCATCATCGACGTCCTGGGGGTCAAACCCTCGATCGATCCGGCCGACGAGGTCGAGCGGCGGGTGCGATTCCTCACCGACTACCTGGGCACGATCGGCGCCTCGGGGTATGTGCTCGGCATCTCCGGCGGCGTCGACTCGACCCTCGCCGGACGCCTGGCCCAGATCGCGGTCGAGCGCGTCCGCGCCGACGGTGGTGACGCGGTGTTCGTGGGCATGCGCCTGCCCTACCGGATGCAGCACGACGAGGACGACGCCGCGGCGGCCGTCGAGTTCGTGGCGGCCGACGAGACGCTGACCGTCAACGTCGCGCCCGGGGTGGACGCCCTCAACGACGAGATCTCGGAGGCGACGGGCACCGCGCTCACCGACTTCACCAAGGGCAACGCCAAGGCACGCCACCGCATGGTCGCCCAGTACGCGGTGGCCGGCGATCGCGGGCTCCTGGTCGTCGGCGCCGACCATGCCTCGGAGAACGTCACCGGCTTCTTCACCAAGTACGGCGACGGCGCCGCGGACATCCTGCCGCTGGCCGGTCTGAACAAACGCCAGGGCCGGTCGCTGCTGCGTCACCTCGGCGCGCCGCGGCAACTGTGGGCGAAGGTCCCGACCGCCGACCTGCTCGACGAGAAGGCGGGCCAGACCGACGAGGACGAGTTGGGCCTGACCTACGAGCACATCGACGACTACCTCGAGGGCCGCGAGGTCCCGGTCGAGACGGCGGAGAGGATCGAGGCGGCCTGGCACCGCAATCGCCACAAGCGCACGACGCCGGTCGAACTCGACGACACGTGGTGGCGGGCCTGACGACAGACATCGCGCCCACCGCACACCGCGCCGTTTACTGTTGTCGACGTGTCTGTCTACGCAAACGGCTTCGTTCGGGTCGCGGGTGCCGTGCCCGTCCTCACGATCGCCGAACCCGCCGCGAACGCCGCACGCACCATCGAGTTGATGCGGCAGGCCGCCGACGACGGCGCCGCGCTGGTGGTCTTCCCCGAACTCGGGCTGTGCGGCTACAGCGTCGACGACCTGTTCCACCAGGACGCGCTGATCGACGGCTGCCGCGTCGCGCTCGGTGAGATCGTCGCGGCCAGCAGGGGTCTCCGGCCGCTGGTCGTCGTGGGTCTGCCGATGGTCGTCGGCGACGGACTGTTCAACTGCGCGGCCGTGATCCGCGACGGGGCGGTGCTGGGCGTGGTCCCGAAGTCGTATCTGCCGAACTATCGCGAGTTCTACGAGCAGCGGTTCTTCTCCGCGGCCCGCGACGCGGTGCCCACCACGGTGACCGTCGAAGGCGAGGAGGTCCCGTTCGGGGCCGATCTGATCTTCGAGGCCGCCGATCTGCCCGGCTTCGCACTGCATGTGGAGATCTGTGAGGACGGTTGGGTGGCGATCCCGCCGAGCACCTGGGCCGCTCTCGGTGGCGCAACCGTGCTGGCCAATCTCTCCGGCAGCCCGGTCACCGTCGGCAAGGAGTCCTACCGGAAGAACCTGTGCACCGGCCATTCCGCGCGCACGATCTCCGGGCACGTCTATGTCGCTGCGGGTTACGGCGAGTCCACGACCGATCTCGCCTGGGACGGTGACGCCCTCATCACCGAGAACGGTTCCCTACTCGCACGGAGCGAACAGTTCGCGACCACCGATCAGGTGATCTCCGCCGACATCGACCTCGATCGGATCCGGCAGGAACGCATGCGGATGATCAGCCTGCGCGACCAGGCCGGCGACTACTCCGATCGCCTGAAGTCGTTGCGCCGCATCGGTTTCTCATTCGGCGAGCTGGGCGGCGACGACGATGTGCTGCGCCGTGTCGTGCCCCGGTTCCCCTATGTACCGGCCGATTCCGCCGACCGCGACGAGCGGTGTGCCGAGGTCCGCCACATCCAGGTGCAGGGACTCGCCCAGCGCCTGCGATCGACAGGTATCGACAAGATCGTCATCGGCGTCTCCGGCGGCCTCGACTCGACCCTCGCCCTGCTCGTCGCGGTCGACACCTTCGACCGACTCGGCCTGCCCCGCACCAACATCCTGGGTTACACGATGCCCGGTTTCGCCACCGGCGGCGCGACGCTGCGTCGCTCACACGTGTTGATGAACTCACTCGGCGTGAGCGGCAAGGAGATCGACATCCGGCCGTCGTGCGAGCAGATGCTCGCCGATCTCGACCACCCGTACTCCCGCGGCGAGAAGGTCTACGACGTCACGTTCGAGAACGTGCAGGCGGGCGAACGCACATCGCACCTGTTCCGGCTGGCGAACCATCACGGCGCCATCGTCCTCGGCACCGGCGACCTGTCCGAGCTCGCGCTCGGCTGGTGCACCTACGGTGTCGGCGACCAGATGTCCCACTACAACGTCAACGGGTCGGTGCCGAAAACCCTGATCCAGCACCTGATCCGGTGGATGATCAGCAACAGCCACCATTCGGCGGAGACCACCGAGGTGCTCGCCGAGATCCTCGACGACGTCATCTCCCCCGAGCTCGTCCCGGCCGGCGACGACGGCAAGATCCAGTCCACCGAGGACACCGTCGGGCCGTACGAGCTCCACGACTTCTTCCTCTACCACGTCACTCGATTCGGGTACCGGCCGACCAAGGTCGTCTACCTCGCCCGGCAGGCCTGGGGTGACCGCTCGAGCGGGCCGTGGTCGGAGCTGCTCGTCGAGGACAAGCGCAACGAGTACGACGCCGCGACCATCGAGCACTGGCTCGGCGTCTTCCTGAAGCGTTTCATGGGCAACCAGTTCAAGCGCACCGCGATGCCCAACGGCCCCAAGATCGGTTCGGGCGGTTCGTTGTCGCCCCGCGGCGACTGGCGGTCGCCGTCCGACGCGTCCGCACGCGTCTGGCTGGACCAGCTCGCGGGCGGACGGGGAGAGTAGACGTTCAGTCGCAGGCGGCGAGCAGCTGCTTGAGCTGATCGTCGAACGCGTTGGCGATCTCCCACGGGTCGGGGGTCTGATCGGTGCACGCCAGGATGCCGATGTTGAGGTTCCCGTCGGCGGAGAACACCGTGATGTTCAGGCCGAGTCCGTGGAAGATCGGTCCGAGCGGGTAGACCGCGGTGACCCGACAACCGAGGAAGTACAACGGGAAGTCGGGACCGGCGACGTTCGACACGAGGACATTGAAGATCGGCGGATGCGCCGACGCCAGCTTCCGGTTGCCGTAGACCTTCATCGCCGTCGACAACGTGGTCCCGGGCGCGAACTGCGCCCAGGATCGCAGGATGTTGGCGTCGATCTCGGCGTGGTGTTCCTTCGACGTACGGCTGAACTCCGCCTGCTTCTCGAGTCGCTCCACTGGATCCTCGATGTCGGTGGGCAACTGGGTGAACATCCCGGTCACCTTGTTGGTCCCCTCGACCACGAGATCTTTCTCGTCGGCATCGTGCACCGACACCGGCACCATCCCGACGAGCGGTTTGTCGGGCAGTTCGTCGTGTTCGAGAAGGTAGGTGCGCAGCGCACCGCCGACCAAGGCCAGGACGACGTCGTTGATCTTCACCCCGAAGTGGTTCTTCACCCGCTTGACGTCGTCGAGCGACAGTTGGCTGAGGCCGATGCTGCGATGGGGCGTGATCGTCGAGTTGAACCGCGTCCGGGGCGCCATGAACGGAGCGGGCATGGCCGACTGGTGCTGGGCGCGGCGCAGCCACCCGACCGGCACGCTGACCGTTCGCGGCAGCAGTTTGGCCATCGCCAGCGGGCGCTGGACGAAGTAGTTGAGCGCCCCCGTCGCGGCGATCGTCGCGCGCGACGGCGGACCGGCCGACTCGCGGATCTTCGACGAGTCGAGTTCAGGTGGTTCCGGTGTGAGGGTGCACATCTGGGCGAGCATCTCGGCGCTGGTGACACCGTCCGTGCCGGCGTGGTGCATGCGCAGCATCGCGCAGATACGGCCGTTGGACAGTCCCTCGATGATCCACAGTTCCCATAGCGGCTTGCCCCGGTCGAGGGTCTGACCGGCGAGATGACCGCACAGTTCGGCGACCTCACCGGCACCGCCCGGTGCGGGCACGGCCACCCGATGGACGTGACGCTCGATGTCGAAGTCCTCGTCCTCGATCCACACGGGGTGGTCGATGTTGAAGACGGAGTTGTCGAGTTTGCGGCGGAAGGCCGGGATCGCGGCGACGCGCCGCTCCATCTCCGCACGCAGCTTGGCGAAGTCGTACCCGTCCGGCATGGTGCTCGGATCGATCTCCACGAGACCGATGACGTGCATCAGCTGGCTGCGGGTCTCCAGGTAGAGGAACGACGCATCCAAACCACTCAACCGCTGCATGACACCAGCCTTTCCGTCCCGGCCCCGGGCCCCCACGCCATCATGCCGCACGCGGGAGACCCCGGATGTGTGTTCGTCTCAGTCGCTCGTCCAGGTTGCCACCGATCCCCTCGAGGAGGACTCAGATCGGCATCGAATCGACCATCTCGAGGACGTTCTGGGCGGGGGTCTGCAACACCACGATCATCGCCAGTTCCCGGGCCGGGTCGTCGGTGATCTTGAAGACGCCGCGACCGTTCTCGTCGATCAGGCCGGTGCCGTGCCTCCACCGCACCGGACGCGAGGTCGCCGACGACCGGGAGTACTCGGCGTTGAGCGCATCCCTCGAGGCGAACCAGAACACGCCGAAGGGGCGGTCGACGGCCCCGGCGGCACAGCGCACCACGAACACGGTGCGCACCTTGCCGTTTCCGGTCTCCGACGGGCCGACCTCGTCGCGGCCACCGGCGTATCGGCGGACGCACTCGGTGTCGTTCCACTTCGCGGCGGTGTCCGGCGTCTGCGGGAGGAGTTCGGGGAACTGCTCGACGAGTGGCGCGTAGACACCCCAGCTCGCGCCGGTCCGTACCGACTGCGGCGGGCTCGGCGGCGAGACGGCGTTCCCGTCCAGTGCGGCCACCCGGTAGGTGTGCTCACCCGCGGGCACGGCCGCGTCGAGGACCTCGGTCTCCGTACCGCGGTAGACGACGAACCCGTCGTCGCGGACGAGCTGATAACCCGTCGCCCCCGGAACCGGTTCCCAGGTCGCGACGAGGCGTCCCGTACCGGCGTCGAGTGTCAGACCGGTGGGCGTGTCCGGCACGTCGACGCTGGTGAACGCCCGCACGGAGAAGAACGAGCCGACCGCCGTCAACAGCACGGCGAGGACGATCAACGCGATGGTCCACGGCCGCAGGGTCGGCGTACGCGGCGGGGTGGTGGGCGGCCCCGCGGGCTGGGTGGTGACCGGTTGCGCCATCAGATCGGCAGCCTCTTCAGCAGATCGGCCGCGGCTGCGGCCGTCTTGCCGGGAACCACTACCCACACAACCGATTGCGCGCGGTCACCGGTGTCGTGGGCGAGGATGGCCTGCCCCTGATCGCGCTGCTTGTCCGAGAGATACAGCGTGCCGGTGTGGCCCTGGGCCGTCGTGTAACCGGTCCCGCGCAGGTTGTACGCGGTCACGTCGGCCGCGGCCCGCGCCTCCTCGGGGGTGTCGTACACGTCGATGATCACCTGGTAGTCGGCGTTCTTGGCCTCCTCGTCGAGGTAGCGGGTGCACCAGACCGTGCGCTTGGACGACTCGAACGCGAGGTCGCCGTCCTCGCCCCAGCACCGCATGCCGTCGAAACCGTTGGTGCTCAACGGTGATGCCGGCACCAGGTCGTGGTAGAGGTCGGCGATGGGTTGCAGTTCGCCCCACGTCATGAAGACGTCGACCGCCTCGGAGTTGCGGGAGAACTCGGAGGTCCGGCCGTCCTCGTCCTGCGCGGCGACCTGATAGGTGTAGGTCCCCGGTACGGGACGCGGCGCGGTGAACTTGGTGCCCGGACCGGAGTAGATCACCTCGTCGTTCTGGGTGACCACGTAGTTCGTCGCATCGTCGACGTGGCTCCAGGACAGTTCGACCGCCGTCGTCGACACCTCCGCATCGGGCGGACTGGGGGTCTCCAGATTCCCCGCGGAGGTGCTCACGAATGCCGCTCCGGCACCGAGGATTCCGGCGATCAGCGCCAGCGACGCCCCGATCGCGACCACCGTGGCGACACCACGGCGGGCCGGCCGGGCCGGTTCCGCGGCGGGCGCGGGCGACCATCCGTGCAGGGTCTCTGCCGAGACGCTCCGCGGTGGCCCCAATCGCGCTCGGGTCGTCGGATCGGTCGGTTGATCATGAGGCGCCGCAGACGATGTCGGGTGTCCGGTGGCCGGCGCCACCGGGGCCTGCCCCGAAGAAGACCGATAGCCACCGGGAGTCGGCTGCAGACCCGACCCGACGAGGGTCTGGCGGGTGTCGAAGGCATCGCGGAGGGCGTCGGCGAACTCACCCGCGGCCGGATACCGGTCGTCGGGGTTCTTGGCCATCGCCCGTGCGAGCACCCCGTCGACCGCGGTCGGCAACGCCCCGTTGCGACTGCTCGCCGCCGGCGGCTCGTGGTACATGTGCGCAGTCATCAGGCCGTGCAACGACGGGGAGTCGAAAGGCGGTGCACCGGTCAGGAGTTCGTAGGCGGTCGCCCCGAGCGAGTAGATGTCGCTGCGGGCGTCGACTCGGCGACCCTCGATCTGCTCGGGCGACGCGTAGTGCATCGTCCCGATCGTGATGCCGGTGCCGGTCAGGTTCGTGACCTCGTCGAGCACCTGCGCGATGCCGAAGTCGGTGACCTTCACCGCCTCCGGGGGCAGCGACCCGGTGTTGCCGGGACCGCCACCGACGCCGGGGGTGACGAGGATGTTGGCGGGTTTGATGTCGCGGTGCATGATCCCGCGACGGTGGGCGGCGTCGAGTCCGGCCGCCACCCCGGTGACGATCGTGCACGCCAGCCGGGGGTCGAGCGGCGAGTCGGCCGCGAGCATCCGCGCGACGTCGATACCGGGTACGTACTCCATCGCGATCCAGAGCTGCCCGTCGAAGACACCGCGGTCGTAGACGGTCACGACATTGGGATGGTGCAACGGCGCGACGATGTCGGCCTCCCGCTCGAACCGGGCGCGGAAGACCGGGTCCGTGGCATGACCCGACCGCAGGACCTTGAGAGCGTCCGACCGTGGGAGCCGGGGATGGGCCGCCTTGTAGACGTCGCCCATGCCGCCTCGTCCGAGCACGTCGAGGACGCGGTACCCCGCGATCAGGTCCCCTACCTGGTACATGTCGTCCTCATCGGCCCTTGCACCCATGCCTTCGGGCGGATGCGTAGGCACCGAATGCTACCGAGTGTCGCGAAACGCGGCCGGAGGACACCATCCGAACCCTAGGATCGGCGACGATGAAATCCACCGAGAAAGTCACCGACACCACCGGGACCTTCAGCGCCGACGAACTGAACGAGGCGTTTGCAGGGTTCCAGCGCACGGTCGCCGAGGTCGCGGCCGGCGGAGACTGGGACCGCTACGCCGACATGTTCACCGAGGACGCCGACTTCGTAGAGCACGCGCTGGGCACGATGCGGGGCCGCGAGGAGATCCGGGCCTGGGCCTGGCGCACCATGACGGCCTTCCCCGGCAGCCACATGACGTCGTTTCCTTCGCTGTGGCACGTCGTCGACGCCCCGACGAGCCGGGTGATCTGCGAGGTCGACAACCCGATGCGCGACCCCGGCGACCAGAGCCTCATCACCGCCACCAACATCACCATCCTCACCTATGCGGGCGACGGCCTGTGGAACAAGGAGGAAGACGTCTACAACCCGATGGAGTTCGGCCGGGCGGCGATGCGGTGGTGTGAGAAGGCCCGCGAATTCGGCAACCTCGACGAGGCCGCCGAACAGTGGATGACGACCACCGGCGCCTTCTTCGCCCGGCCCCGCAGCAAGGACTGACACCGGCAGGGACCCTGCCCACCTGCGACGAGACCGCCGGGCGGCCGGCCACGACGACCGTGACCGAAACCACCGGGGACGGTCGTAACGTCGGCACCAGCAGGACACGACAGCATCACTGACGGACTTGGGACGCGGTCCCGAGTGCCGTAGGCTAGAGCTTTGACCAGTGGGGGTAGGGCTGCGCGGCCGCGTGTCCGAGACCACCCAAGATCCGCCCGGGTGGGCGCGACCCGCCCACGACGATGTCGCGATCACACTCGTGGCACCGCCGCGAGGCTGACAATGACGACACACGTACGACGACACACGCGGACACCGTTTCGGAGGACATCTATATGGCACGCGAGCTGACGCAACTCGAGCTTCTCAAGGAGCTCGCCCCCGTTGCCGAGGACAACGTCAACCGCCACTTGAAGACCGCCAAGGACTGGAACCCGCACGACTACGTCCCGTGGGACGAGGGCCGCAACTTCGCCGCCCTCGGCGGCGTCGACTACGACCCCGAGCAGTCGCACCTCGACGAGGTCGCCAAGGCCGCGATGATCACGAACCTGCTGACCGAGGACAACCTGCCCTCGTACCACCGGGTCATCGCCGACAACTTCTCGATGGACTCCGCGTGGGGCCACTGGGTCGGTCGCTGGACCGCCGAGGAGAACCGCCACGGCATTGTCATGCGCGACTACCTCGTGGTCACCCGCGGTGTCGATCCGGTCGCCCTCGAAGAGGCCCGGATGATCCACATGACCAACGGCTACGACCCGATGCTGGCGGACGCCGGCCGCGTCGACGAACTCGAGGAGCACGCCGACGAACTGGGCCTCCTCCACTCGGTCGCGTACGTGACCTTCCAAGAGCTCGCGACCCGCGTCAGCCACCGCAACACCGGCAAGGCCTGCAACGACCCCATCGCCGACAAGATGCTGCAGCGCATCGCGGCCGACGAGAACCTGCACATGATCTTCTACCGCAACATCTGCGGCGCGGGCTTCGACATCGCCCCCGACCAGACGCTGCGCGCGGTCACCGACATCGTGACCAACTTCCAGATGCCCGGCGCAGGTATGCCCAACTTCCGTCGGCACGGCGTGCTGATGGCCAAGCACGGCATCTACGACCTCCGCCAGCACCTCGAAGAGGTCGTCATGCCGGTTCTGCGCAAGTGGAACGTCTTCGAGCGCGACGACTTCACCGCCGAGGGCGAGAAGGTCCGCGAGGAGCTGGCCGCCTTCCTCGAGCAGCTCGAGAAGGACACCATCCGCTTCGAGGAGATGCGCGATCGTTCGCTCGCCCGCGAGGCCAAGAAGCGGGAGCAGCAGGCATCCTGAGCACGACCCTGAGCAGCCCGGCGCCTTCGACCTCCGAAGGCGCCGGTTCTGCGTCGTCCGCGAAACTCCGCATCGGTTCCATCGAACTCGCGAGCCCCGTCGTGCTCGCCCCGATGGCCGGTGTCACCAACGTCGCGTTCCGCACACTGTGCCGTGAACTCGAACTCGCCCGCACCGGAACCGTCTCCGGCCTGTACGTCTGCGAGATGGTGACCGCTCGCGCACTCGTCGAACGCCATCCGGTGACGATGCACATGACCACCTTCGGGCCCGACGAGAACCCGCGGTCGATGCAGCTGTACACGGTCGATCCGGAGTACACATACGAGGCCGCGAAGATGATCGTCGACGAGAACCTCGCCGACCACATCGACATGAACTTCGGCTGCCCGGTACCGAAGGTGACGCGTAAGGGCGGCGGCTCGGCCATCCCCTACAAGCGGACGCTGTTCCGCAAGATCGTCGCGGCTGCCGTCCGGGCCACCGAGGGCACCGACATCCCGGTCACCGTCAAGTTCCGCATCGGCATCGACGACGACCACCGCACGCACCTCGACGCCGGCCGCATCGCCGCCGAGGAGGGTGCCGCGGCGGTCGCCCTGCATGCCCGGACCGCGTCACAGCGGTACTCCGGCGAGGCCGACTGGAACGAGATCGCCCGTCTGAAGGAGCACGTCACCTCGGTGCCGGTCCTGGGCAACGGTGACATCTTCGAGCCCGCCGACGCTGTCGCGATGATGAACCGGACCGGCTGCGACGGTGTCGTCGTCGGCCGCGGCTGCCTCGGACGCCCGTGGCTGTTCGCCGAACTCGCCGCCGAGCTCAACGGATTCGACGCACCCACTCCTCCGAACCTGGGCGAGGTCGCCGAGATCATGGTCCGGCACTGCCAGCTGCTCGTCGACCACCACGGGGAGATGAAGGGCTGCCGCGAGATCCGCAAGCACGTGGCGTGGTACCTGCGGGGATTCCCGGCCGGCTCGGAGATCCGGCGGCGGATGGCACTCGTCGGCAGCGTCGACGAGCTACGGGAACTGCTGTCCGAACTGCCCGCCGACGCGCCGTTCCCCAGCGACGGCCACGGTCCGCGAGGCCGTCAGGGTTCGCCGGCGAAGGTCGCGCTGCCCGACGGCTGGCTCGACGATCCCGACGAGGACGTCGTGCCCGCCGGCGCGGAGATCATGCACTCCGGCGGCTGACACGTTCTGCGAAAACCGTCACAACGCACCTCTGGCTGAGGCCTCTTCTCAGGTGTGATCAGTAAGATGGCGCGGAGGTCCCGGCCTGCCGGGTCCGTACGTGCGTGCGCACCGCGTCGACCAGCCCCGACGCGCGGTTGGCGCTTTGTAGACCTCGGGGCATGAGGAACGTGCATTGAGTCGTTGGACATCGGGCCCGGACGAACCGGAGGCGGGGGACGAGGCCAACAGGTCTCGTCGTGGCCGTCGTGCCGGGCGCCCGGACGATGCGAACGACCGCCGTCCCCCGCTGGAACCACGCGCCCAGGATGCCTCCGCGTCGAGTGCGCACCCGAGTCTCCGTGAACCGCGTGCCAGCGATCGTTTCGTCCGCGGGCGGACGCGTCTGACCGTCCGCGAGCTCATGGAGCAGATGAACGCGGAGGAGCCGCGGACACCTCCGACCGACACCCCGCGTCGTGGACGTTCCCGCGCCGACGCCCCCGACCAGGCACCCCCGGCCGGTCGATCCGCGTCCATCCCGCCCACCACCCGCGGCCGGTCGCGTCGCTTCGACCCGGCGCAACCCGACCAGGTCCCGCCCCCGCGTCCCCCGCTCGGACGGAGCGACCGGGGCCAGCCCGCGGGCGACGATCGTCCCACCGAGATCCATCACTTCGGCAACGACGTCACCCAGAAGATCCCCACGATCGGTGACAAGCCCGGCGACCCGGCACCCGACCTGTCGGACCGGGCCACCGCGAAGCGGGCCATCGAGGAGTCGCGCGCCCAGGACGCCATGGTGCCGCCCGCCACCCCGAGCGAGCCGCCCGCCCGGCGTGAACCGCTCGAACGAACCCCCGACCTGACCGGTCCGCTGCAACTCCGCCAGACCCCTCGCCGCCATCCGGGACGCGGCGACGGCGACCGCCGCGGCTCACTCGTCCGCAAGACCACCGCCACCGGACGCATCCTGGTGGCCATCGCGTGTGTGACCGCCCTGGTCGGCACCGGTTTCGTCTGGAACTACCTGCAGTCGTGGAACGGCAACTGGCGCAACGTCACCGCCGTCGACGCCGAAGACAAGAACATCCGCAACAAAGACGCCCAGAACGGTGACGAGACCTACCTGATCGTCGGCACCGACACGCGCGGCGGCAACAACGCGAAGGTGGGTGCAGGAACCACTGCCGACGCCGAGGGTGCGCGTTCGGACACCGTCATCCTGGTCAACGTCCCGGCCAACCGCGAGCGCGTCGTCGCGGTGTCCTTTCCGCGCGATCTCCAAGTGGACCAGCCCGCCTGCAACTCGTGGGACAACGAATCCGGTGAGTACGGCGCGGAGATGCCGGCACAGACCGGCGTGAAGCTGAACAGCGTCTACTTCTACGGCGGCCCGCAGTGCCTGGTCCGCGTGATCACCCAGATGAGTGGTCTCAACATCAACCACTTCATCGGCATGGATTTCTACGGTTTCGAGAAGGTCGTCCGTGCGATCGGTGGCGTGGAGGTCTGTTCGACCGTCCCGCTCTACGACTACGAGATCGGCCACATCCTCCGTAAGCCCGGCAAGCAGAAGTTGACCGGTCGCCGCGCGCTCAACTACGTCCGCGCCCGCAACATCGCCTCGGAGGGCAACGGCGACTACGGCCGCATCAAGCGCCAGCAGCTGTTCATGTCGTCGCTGCTGCGGTCGACACTGTCGGGCAACGTGCTGTCCAACCCGAACAAGCTCAACAGCATCGTCAACACCTTCATCGAGTACAGCTACGTCGACGGTGTGGACACCCAGTCGCTGATCAATCTCGCCGAGTCGATGCAGGGCATCGAGGCCGGCCGCGTCTCCTTCCTGACCATCCCCACCTCCGGCACCTCCGAGGACGGTCAGAACAACGAGATCCCGCGCACCGACGACATCGACGCGATCTTCAACGCGATCATCGACGACCTCCCACTGCCCGGTGAGAAGGTCGAGAAGAAGAAGCCGACATCGAAGGCCCCCTCACGGGCTCCGAGTTCGCGGAACTCGACCGAGACCCCGGGACGGATCAACGCCACCGCGCAGAACCCCGGCAACGTCGGTGTCCGCGTGCTCAACGGCACCTCCACCACCGGTCTGGCCGCCGAGGTCTCCGAGCAGCTCACCCCGTACGGCTTCGACGTCCGCGGCGTCGCCGACGCGTCGGAGGACCGGGACGACACCGTCGTGCGGTACGGCCCGGGACAGCAGAACGCGGCCGCCACGCTGGCCGCGATGTTCCCCGGCGCCGAGATCCAGCTCGACCGGACGGTCAAGTCGGGTGTCGAACTCATCCTCGGGTCCGACTTCACCGGCGAGCTGGGGTCGGTGCCCGACGCCGGCGCCACAGTGAACGTCGAGCAGCTCGCGCCGGCCGAGAACTCCGGTGACCTGCCCAACGACCTCGCCGTCACCAACGCGGGCGACACCACCTGCACCTAGTCCGGCCGGTCCGGACGAACCGACATCGAAGGTTCTGCACCGGGCGTTCACGCTGCGTTCATCGGCCGTGGGCGGGCTGGACCGATTCCCGACGTATCCTGGGAACATGCGTACCGCCTACCAAGAGCAACTCGAGGCGCTGACCCACGTCCTGGGTGAGATGTGTGAACTCGCGGGCACCGCGATGTCGCGAGCCACCCAGGCACTGCTGCAAGCCGACCTCGCCGTTGCCGAAGAGGTCATCGGCGACGCCGAGCGGATGACGCAGTTGTCGGCCCGCGCCGAGGAGCAGTCCTTCGCCCTTCTCGCACTCCAGGCGCCCGTCGCCGGGGACCTCCGCGGCGTCGTCAGCGGTTTCCAGATCGTCGCCGACGCCGACCGGATGGGCGCGCTGGCCCTGCACGTCGCCAAGGTCGCCCGTCGACGCCATCCCGCGAAGGCCCTCCCCGAGGAGGTCAACGGGTACTTCGCGGAGATGGGCCGGCTCGCGGTGTCCCTCGCGAAGAGCGCTCACGAGGTCCTCGAGACCCGCGATCCCCAGGCCGCGCTGCGCCTGCAGGAGGACGACGACGCGATGGACGACCTCCACCGCCACCTGTTCACCGTCCTGATGGACCGCGAATGGCAGCACGGCGTCGCCGCCGCCGTCGATGTGACCCTGCTCGGCCGTTACTACGAACGCTTCGCCGATCACGCCGTGCTGATCGGTCGCCGGGTGGTGTTCACCGCGACCGGCAAGACGCCCGAGCAGTTCCAGAACGTCGGGTGATCTTCCTCGCTCACCTCCCCGGGGCGAGCGAGGGCACACATCTCGAGAGGCCGAGAATTCAGTTCGACGAACTGAACTCGGCCTCTCTTCATATCAGTGAACATCTGGGGCCGTTTGTGCCCGGAAACGATTTCGCAGCCACACAGGTCCCCGTTATGGTGGCGGGCATGGGCCAGCATCAGCCGATCGAACCCGACTTCAATGCGATGACCGACGAGGACGCCGCGGCCGCCGCTCACCGCCGGCAGATCATCACCTACCTCGGTGTCATCGCCTCGCTCGCCGCTCTGCTCGTCATCCTTCTGATCAACATGTGAGATGCAGACAGGGCCCCTCCCGTGGCGGGAAGGACCCTGTCGGAGTGAAATCGCCGCAGATCTAGCCGAAACGACCCGAGATGTAGTCCTCGGTCGCCTTCTTCGACGGATTCGAGAACATCGTCTCGGTGTCGCTGATCTCCACGAGCTGCCCGGGCTGGCCGACGCCCTCCAGGTTGAAGAAAGCGGTCTGGTCGCTCACGCGCGCGGCCTGCTGCATGTTGTGGGTCACGATGACGATCGTGTACTCCTTCTTGAGTTCACCCATCAGGTCCTCGATCGCGAGGGTCGAGATGGGGTCGAGCGCTGAGCACGGCTCGTCCATCAGCAACACATCGGGCGAGACCGCGATGGCCCGCGCGATGCACAGGCGCTGCTGCTGACCGCCGGACAGGCCGCCGCCCGGCTTGTCGAGGCGGTCCTTGACCTCTTCCCACAGATTCGCACCACGCAGGCTGCGCTCCGCGACCTCGTCGAGCTCGGCCCTGTTGCGCACGCCCTGCAAACGCAGACCGGCGACCACGTTGTCCTTGATGGACATCGTCGGGAACGGGTTGGGCCGCTGGAACACCATCCCGATCGTGGCCCGGACGCTCACCGGGTCGACGTTGCGCCCGTAGATGTCCTCGCCGTCGAGCAACACGCTGCCCTCGGCGTACGCCCCCGGGGTGACCTCGTGCATGCGGTTGAGGGTGCGCAGCACCGTCGACTTGCCGCAGCCGGACGGGCCGATGAAGGCGGTGATGCAGCGCGGCGGCACCTCGAGGGTCACGTCCTTCACCGCGTGGAAGTCGCCGTAGTAGATGTTCAGGTCTTTGATGTCGAGGCGCTTCGCCATGACTTTTCCGTTTCTACAGAGGTGTTCAGGAGGTCTTGGGCGCGAAGATCTTCGAGACGATCTTGGCCCCGAAGTAGACGATGGCCACGAGGATGACCAGGCACAGGGCCGCGCCCCAGACCTTGTCGAAGGCGCCGGGCCCGTTGTTGTACTGCTGCACCATCATCAGCGGTAGCGATTCCTGATTGCCGTCGAAGGGATTCCAGTTCATCGCTCGCGTCGAGCCGACCAGGATGAGCACGGGTGCCGACTCCCCCATCACGCGGGCGATGGCCAGCATCACGCCGGTCACGATTCCCGAGAGTGCCGTCGGCAGCACGATTTTCACGATGGTCTTCCACTTCGGGATGCCCAGTGCATACGACGCCTCACGCAGGTCCTGCGGGACGATCTTGAGCATCTCCTCGGTCGCGCGGACCACCAGCGGGACCATCAGCAGCACCAACGCGATCGCCACGACGAAACCGGAGCGCGGGAGGCCGAGGGTGGTGCGCCAGACCGCGTAGACGAACAGGGCCGCCACGATCGACGGGACACCGGAGAGGATGTCGACCATGAAGGTGGTGACCCGGGCCAGCACCGACTTCTTGGTGGCGTACTCGACGAGGTAGATGGCGACGAAGATGCCGAGCGGGATCGAGATCACGGCCGCCAGCGCGGTCTGCATGAGCGTGCCGACGATGGCGTTCGCGGCGCCGCCCTTGCGTTCCGGCAGCGTCCACCAGTCGATGTCGAGCAGCGGTTCGATGCCCCGGATGACCAGTGTCGAGACCAGCCACACCAGGGGCACCAGCGCGACGAGCAGCGCGGCGATGACGGTCACGCGCACGACGTGATCGGTGAGGCGCCGACGCTTGGCCAGCGGGGTGAAGCCCGAGGGCTTCTTTACCGGGTCGGCCGTGGGCGACGAGGTGGTGACGGTCATGGTCACTTCTTTCCGGCGACGACCGCGCGGGCGGCGGCGTTGACGACGAAGGTCAGGACGAAGAGGGTGAGGCCGGCGGAGATGTAGGCGCCGGTCTTGGCGGGCGAGTCGAACTCGGCCGCGTTGTTCGCGATCTTGGTCGCGAAGGTCTCGCCGCTCTCCATGAGGTTGAAGTTCATCGGGCCGGCCGTGGAGATGATCAGCAGCAGCGCCATGGTCTCGCCGAGCGCGCGACCGAGGCCGAGCATCGACCCGGAGATGTAGCCGGAGAAGCCGAACGGGAGCACCGCGAGCTTCACGACCTCGAACTTCGTCGCGCCGAGCGCGAGGGCCGCCTCGCGGTGACCCTTCGGCGTCTGCATGAAGACCTCGCGGGTGACCGCGGTGATGATCGGGAGGATCATGACGGCGAGCACGATGCCCGCGGTGAGCAGCGTGCCGCCGGTGGACATGTTCGCGACCTGCGTGGGCTGCTGGAAGAACGGCAGGAAGCCGAGGTGGCCGACGAGCCACTCGTTCACCGGGACCAACGCCGGACCAAGAACGAGGATGCCCCAGAGGCCGTACACGATCGAGGGCACCGCGGCCAGCAGGTCGACGGTGTAGGTGATCGGTCCGACCAGGCGCTTGGGGGCGTACTCGGTGAGGAAGATCGAGATCCCGAGCGCGACCGGCATCGCGATCAGGAGAGCGATGACGGCGACGACGACCGTCGCGTAGAACAGCTGCGGAATGCCGAATGCGAGCTGGCTGCCGCTCGTGATCCAGTCACCGGTGTAGGTGAAGAAGTTCTCCTCGTTCTTCGCCAGCGACGGGGCGGCCTGTGCGAGGAGGAACAGTGCGATGAGTCCGATGACGAGCGAGACCACGAATCCCGAACCGACCGCCAGGGTGCGGAAGACCTGGTCGGCCACGCGGTGACGGGCGGCCGAATCCAGGCCGCCGGGTGCGGCTCCGTCCGGCGGCCCGTGAAGGGCCGGCCCGTCCGAATCCGGCGAGACCGCGCCATCCTCTTTGCTCAGCGACGTCATGCGTCCCTCTTGTGCTTCCGCTCTGGTCATTGGGGCCACTTCCCGGTCCACCGCTCACAGTCCGTGCAACACGCGAAGAGTCGTGTCAGTGTGTCAACCGCGCGTGCGGGGCCGCAAACCGTGGCGGCCCCGCACGCGCTGTTCAGTTGTGTCACGTCAGGCGTTGCCGCTGCCGGCGAGCGCGTCGATGCTGCCCTGCAGCTTGGCCTTGAAGTTCTGCGGCACCGGCACGTAGCCGATCTCCTCGAGGCCGGTCTGGCCGTCGCCGAGGATCTTCGTGAACGCGTCCTTGAGGGTGGTGCTGGTCGCATCGTCGGAGTAGCCCGCCGAGCAGACGATGGAGTACGGCGTCAGCAGCAGCGGGTAGGCACCCGGGGCCTTCGACGCGAACAGCGCGTCGGTGTCGACGACCAGGTCCTTGCTGTCCGGGTTCTTGAAGGCCAGCTCGTCGAGGGCTTTGCCGGCGCTGGCGGCGTTCAGCTCCACCGGACCTGCTCCGAAGTCGATGTCGGCGACGCCGAGGTCGTTCTCGGTGGCGAAGCCCCACTCGACGTAGGTGATCGAGCCGGGGGTCTTCTTGACGGTGTCACCGACTCCGGTCGACTTGGACGCACCCGAACCGACGTTCTTGGGAGCGAACTCCTTGCTGTGCTCATACGGCCAGTCGTTCGGCGCCGAGTTCTGCAGGAACCGCTGGAAGTTGTCGGTCGTGCCCGAGCTGTCGGAGCGGTAGACCGGGACGATGTCGCCACCGGGCAGCTGCACACCCGGGTTGAGTGCGGCGATCGCCGGATCGTTCCACTTGGTGATCTTGCCGTTGAAGATCTTGGCGATCACGGCGGAGTCGAGCTTGAGGTTGTCGACGCCCTCGAGGTTGTAGGCGATCGCAACCGGTCCGACGACCAGCGGCAGATGCCAGGGATCGTTACCGTTGCAGCGTTCCTTGGCCTGGGTGATCTCGTCGCCCTTCAGGGCCGAGTCCGAACCCGCGAAGTCGACGTCGCCGGCGATGAACTTCTTGATGCCGTCACCGGAGCCGCTGCCGGTGTAGTCGAGGACGATGTCGCTGTCGTCCGAGAGGATCTGGCTGAAGTGCTCCATGGCCTTCTGCTGGGCAGTGGAACCCTCTCCACTCACCGTCTGGGTGTCTCCCCCACCACACGCCGTCACCAGGGTCAATGCCGCGATCGTCGACACCGCCGCCAGAGCGCCGTTCCGCTTGATTCTCACCGCAGGTGTTGCCTTTCCGTCTCGTGCTCCGTCCCGAGGCTCGGGTGTCCGGAGTGTCCGAAGGGAAAGCTATGCGCGCCGGGTGGCCGAATCCCCGCCAGAAGGTGAACGACAGGTGAACCGACCAAGGCAGTCCGGTGCGGATATCTCCGTGACCTCGGCACCCCGCCCCGGAGTGATCTGCGCTACGGAACGGTCGGCATCAGCACACAGCGCAGCACCGCGCGCGGGAGATCGCGACTCAGCCGTAGGCGACGTCGACGGCAAACCTGGTGAAGCCCAGGCGTTCATACGTGTGCAACGCCGCCGTGTTGTCGCCTTCGACATAGAGGTTGATCTCGGCGACACCACGCTGTGCGAGGTGGTGGAGTCCGGCCAGCGTCAGCAGCCGACCGAGCCCGCGCCCCTGAGCCTGCGGATCGACGCCGACGATGTACACCTCGCCGAGATCGGCGTCGTGTTGTTTGGTCCAGTGGAAGCCGAGAAGCCGTGTCGGGTCCTCGGTGTCGAACGCCAGGAAGAGACCCTCCGGGTCGAACCAGTCGGCCGCAACCCGCTCGGTGATCTGATCCAGCTCCCAGCCGCCCTGTTCGGGATGCCAGTCGAAGGCGGCGTTGTTGACGCGCAGGATCTCCGCATCGTCCGCCGGCCCGGCGTAGGTCCGGAGTGTGAGTCCCGGATCGACTGCCAGCTCGGGGAGTTCGTGTCCCTCCCCGACGGGGCGTCGTAGCTGCAGCAGTTCCCGACGCTTCTGCAGCCCCATCGCCGAGGCGAGGACCACCGCACCGGGAAGATCGCCGTGCGCCCACACCCGCGCCTCGAGGCCGTCCTGTCGCGCCGCGGCGAACGCGGTGTCGAGCAACGATCGGCCCAGCCCCCGCCGTCGCCGCTCCGGGTCGACGACCACCTCGATCATCGACGGCTCGCCGTCACGACCGGGCACGATGTTCGCGTAGGCACCCTTCGACCACACGTGGACGACAGGCGAATCCGGTGCTGCGTCAATCGCTTTGACCGCGTCGTCCGACAGCGGTCCGACACCGTCGGCGGACGTCGCCGCACACACCATGCGGTGCGCTTCGGCGGCCACCTCCGCCGGAGCGGCGCCTCGTCGTACCTGCATCTCGTCAGTTTCCGGCGCTGGCACTGAACTCCTCGTCGAAGGGATCGGGTCCGTCGAGATCGTGGTCGAAGTCGGCCGAGTCGACATCCGCCGCAACACCTTCCGCCGTGTCCGCGATTTCGGCAGCCGATGCCCGGCCGCGCGTCGGCCGCACCGCCTTGTATCCGACGTTGCGAACCGTACCGATGAGCGACTCGTGTTCGCTGCCGAGCTTGGCACGCAGACGACGCACGTGCACGTCGACCGTGCGTGTGCCACCGAAGAAGTCGTACCCCCACACCTCCTGGAGCAGCTGGGCGCGCGTGAACACGCGACCCGCGTTCTGCGCCAGGTACTTCAGGAGTTCGAACTCCTTGTAAGTGAGGTCGAGGGGACGTCCACGCAGTCGCGCGGTGTACGTCCCCTCATCGATGACCAGCTCCCCCAGCGTGACCTTGCCCGACGTCTCCTCTGCCGCCACGCCACGGGTGCGTGCCACCAGCAGACGCAATCGCGCGTCGAGTTCCGCCGGCCCCGTACCCGGCAGCAGGAACTCGTCGATGCCCCAGTCCGCATTGACCGCGACCAGCCCACCCTCGGTCAGTACAGCCGCCACCGGCACCGACGAACCGGTGCTACCCAACAGTCGGCACAGTCCCCGCGCCGCAGCGAGGTCTGCGCGCGCATCGACCAATGCCACATCCGCGTTGCCCGCCTCCATGAGGGAGGACACCTCCGTCGGAGCGACACGCACGTTGTGGGCGAGCAGCGACAGCGACGGCAGGACCGACTCCGGATTGGGGTCGGCCGTCAACAACAAGAGATCCACCTAGAACTCCGATCTCGTTCGTCCCGTCCCGGACCTTCCGATCTGCTCACCACGCTGTGAACGACTACGCACACGTCACCGAGGATTGTTTACGCTGCCTTACCAACGTGTGCGAGATAGATGACAGAATAGCGCCACCGCCGCACTTCGCTGTTAACAAGCCGGCCGGGGCAACGCTGCAGATGACGGGGAGGGTGGTCGTCCGATATGCCGGGCATGCGGAAGATCCTCGTCGTGGCGGTGACCGTGGCGGTCGTCGCCGCAGCGGCCGCGCTTCTCGTCGACGTCGGCGCGGCAATCCGCGGCGAACACCGACTGTCCCGGGCCCTCGCCGAATCCCCCCGCGTCCCATTCGATCCCGAGGTCACGCTCGCCGGGTTCCCCTTTCTCACGCAGGCCGCGAACGGTGAGTACTCGGGAGCGACGATCTCCGCGCGCGGTGTCGAAATGCCCGGTTGCGAGCCCGCGCGTGGCGTCTGCCGAGGCGAACTCGGCGCCACCCTGGGGCGTTTTCAGGGCGCGGATCGGGGCGATTTCACCGGGAGTGATGTTCTGCACACCGCGTCGATCTCGGCGTACACCCGCCTCGACGCGGTCACCCTCGCCCGTTATCTCCGGATCACCGACCTGACCGTGAGCACGCCCGCCCCCGACGGCAGAGCCGGCGGCGGTGGCCCCCAGGACGGTGTCGTCTCACGTTCGGAGGGAGTCGTCTTCACCGGAACGGTGGCACTGCCGCCCGAGGACGGCCTCGACGCCGACGATCCGCCGTCGGCGTCGGCGTACACCGGTCCGAAGGTCCGGGTCAGCGTCGCGGTCGACCTCTCGGTGACCTACGGCGCATTGGAGATCCGGGCGACAGACTTCTACACCGGACCCGAACGCCACCTGGATGCCGAAGTCCCCGAGGACATGCGCGCCGCCGTACTCGACCGATTCAGCATGGTCCTCCCCCGACTCCCGATGGCCTGGGGTCTCGTCGCGCAGCGCGCGGAGAGTTTCGGCGGTGACGTCCAGCTGGTCTCCGAGTCGGGGGGCACCGACGTGCGCCCGGACCGGTTCTGAGACCACCCTCGGGGCCCAGTCGCACGACGCCGACATCCGAGGCTTTTTGCGCAGGTCAGAGCGCAATCCGCCCGGGGTTTCGGAACTTGATCGGCACTGTTGTACCCTCGTGGGCATGCAACAGCGCCGTGAGTGCCTGCTCACACGTCGCCGGGCGATCGACCTCTGTCGTGTCGCCGATTGTTGCTGTCGCACGCACCGCTGACGGTGTGCCATGACAAGCGCTGCCCCGCAGCCGCGCCATGCGCACCGCCGATGACGACGGGGTGCGTTTCTCCCGAGGCCTGAGTGTCTTCTCCATGCGCCTCCTCGTTCATCACAGACAGAGCCGCGGGCGCCGTCCGCGCCTCGCCGCTATTCCGCACCATCCGATCCATCCATCACCAGTTATTCATCCGAAAGGAACCAGACATGGCACGTTCCGACGTCCTGGTCAGCGCCGAGTGGGCTGAGCAGAACCTCAACGCCGACAACACGGTCTTCGTCGAGGTCGACGAAGACACCTCGGCTTACGATGGCGGCCACATCCCGGGCGCGATCAAGCTCGACTGGAAGCAGGATCTGCAGGACGGCGTCCGTCGCGACTTCGTCGACGCCGACCGCTTCTCCAAGCTGCTGTCCGAGCGTGGCGTCGCCAACGACGACACCGTGATCCTCTACGGCGGCAACAACAACTGGTTCGCGGCCTACGCCTACTGGTACTTCAAGCTGTACGGCCACAACGACGTCAAGCTGATCGACGGCGGCCGCAAGAAGTGGGAGCTCGACGGCCGTCCGCTGTCCTCGGATGCGGTCACCCGTCCGGCCACCGAGTACAAGGCCTCCTCGCCCGACCTGAGCATCCGCGCGTTCCGCGACGAGGTCATCGACGCCATCGGCACCAAGAACCTGGTCGACGTGCGCAGCCCTGACGAGTTCTCCGGCAAGATCCTCGCGCCGGCGCACCTCCCGCAGGAGCAGGCGCAGCAGCGTGGCCACGTCCCCGGCGCCATCAACATCCCGTGGTCGACCACCGCGAACGAGGACGGCACCTTCAAGTCCGACGAGGAGCTCACCGCTCTGTACGCGGACAAGGGATTCGACGACAGCCGCGAGACCATCGCGTACTGCCGCATCGGCGAGCGCTCGAGCCACACCTGGTTCGTGCTGACCGAGCTGCTCGGCAAGAAGAACGTCAAGAACTACGACGGAAGCTGGGTCGAGTACGGCTCGCTGGTCGGCGCCCCGATCGAACTCGGAGAAGGAAAGTAACAACTATGTGTGCTGCACCCAAGCAGGGACAGAAGCTGCCTGCGGGCGTCGACGTGGAGAAGGAGACCGTCCTCACCGGACAGGTCACCGACGGCTCGGGCAACCCGGTTGCCGGCGCCTTCGTGCGTCTGCTCGATTCGACCGGTGAATTCACCGCCGAGGTCGTCGCCTCGCCCACCGGTGACTTCCGGTTCTTCGCCGCTCCCGGAACCTGGACGGTTCGCGCCCTGTCTTCCGTGGGCAACGGCGATGCGTCGATCAGCCCCGAGGGTCCCGGCATCCACGAGCAGGACATCATCGTCTCCAAGTGATGCAATCCTGATCGTGGGCGTCTGACACCCCACGACGAACCCGGTCACCGCATTGCGGTGACCGGGTTCGTCGTTTCCGAGGGTTGGAAGGGGTGGGTGTCCACCCCTTCCGTCCCCTGAGGAGCGAAGCGTTTCGAAGGGTGACCCCCTGAACTTCCCGGACATCCCCGGGTTAGAATTTGCGTCGTGGTCCTCTTCTTCGAAATCCTGCTGATCCTGGCCGCCGTGCTGATCACCTGGTTTGGTGTCTACACCCTCTACCGCCTGGTCACCGACGAGTCGTGACGTCCCACCCGGGAGCCGGTGACGCCGGCAACGAGCCAGTCGGCGCCGCCTCCTCCGGGGACGGTGTGCCTTCTGGCGACGGTGTCGTCGCCGACGGTGGCGCCCATCGCTCAGGCGACGAGGCGATCAACCAGGCCGAGGCACGCGCCGTCGAGTCCGGTAGCCGTGAGCGCAACATCCCTACGTGGGACGACCTCCCGCTGCCCGCGGACACCGCGAACCTCCGTCTCGGCGCCGACCTCCATCCCGGCCTGCTGGCACTGCTGCCGCTGGTCGGTGTATGGCGCGGCGAGGGCGAAGGCCACGACGTCGACGCCGACACCGACTACCACTTCGCGCAGCAGATCGTCGTCTCGCACGACGGCCAGAACTTCCTCACCTGGGAGTCCCGCTCGTGGGTCATCGACGACGACGCCGCCTTCGTGCGGCCCGACCTTCGCGAATCGGGATTCTGGCGCATCGGTGAGGACGACACCATCGAGTTGCTCCTCGCCCACGCCGAAGGGTCGGTCGAACTCTTCTACGGCACGCCTCTCAATCAGACCTCGTGGGAACTTGCGACCGACGTCGTCATCAAGTCCCAGTCCGGACGTCGCGCCGACGGTGCCAAGCGGCTCTACGGTCTGGTTCCCGACGGCGACCTCGCCTACGTCGAAGAACGGGTCGGCACCGACGGTGACCTCTTCCCCCGACTGTCGGCCAAACTACGACGCCACGTCGGCTGAGCCCGGCCGCACTCTTCTCGACGCGCTTCCTGGGCGTCGCTCAGCGATGCACCCGGCTGCAGCCGCGTCGGCGATCCGAGAACGCCACGTACAGGTTGCGCTTCGGTAGCGCGCTGTACACCAGCGATCCGAGCATGACCACAACCGATCCGTATGCCGTGGCGGCTCCGGGGCGACCCGCCCATCCGGGGTGCACGGTTCCCGACGCCGAGACGTAGGGGCCACGTCCGGGCGAACCGGTCTGCCGTTGTCCCACCACCGAGAACACGTCGCTCTGCGCTGAGTGCGGGGAGACCGGGAAGTCGACCCGCTCACGCGGACCACATTCGACGACGCTGTACTCCGTCCCGGCCCGATGAACGACCGCAACCCAGCTGTCGCCGGCATTGCGAACAGTGAAAGTCGTTCCACCGGACCGGTATTGGTATGAGATCCGATCCTCCGCCGGGTCCCGTAGGCGGCAGCCGGCGAGTCCGCCGACCCAATCCGTGCTCCACGGGGTCAGGTAACGCTGAGCGAGGAACTCCCGCTCGGTCGGGATCGGGATGGTCACCGGCCTCGCCTTCCCCTGCTGGACCCACACCCCGCCATAGACCATCGGACGACCGTCGGCGCGTCGAGGCGCCTGCACGTAGGTGAACGAATCCTCGTCGGGCAGGATGATCATCTCGCCGGGTCCGAGACGCCGGAGCTCGACGCGGCCGTCGACGAAGAAGATCAGCGCGGCCGCGGGGCCGGCACCCCGGTTGTGGATGGACACGTGTTCGTCGTCGGCATGGAAGAGTCCGGCCTCGTGGGGGTCGGCAAAGGTGAAGCGGGGCGGCGTCGTGGTTCCGAAGTCGGGATCGCCGGGACCCCAGTACAGATCGTCCCACCGGCCGTCGCGAGCAGCGGCGTCGTCGGCGACAGCACCTCCGAGACCAGGACCGACCGACTGTTCGCGGACTGCGTTCGTGGCGACCATCGTTCTCTCCTCGGGCGGGTGTCCCCTGTGGCAGGTATTCGTGACAGGTACATCGCCGGACTGCTCCGGTTCATAACGCCCGCACCCCGAACTCTCGAGTAGTCCACCACCCGAACGACAATGTCCGGACACGATGCCCGGACATGGAACGGCCCCCGCATCGCTCATACGAGCCTCGTGCCGACCGGACCGGGTCGGGATGCGGGGGCCGGGTGACCACCTGGTATTCGTCGGCGCTGACGAGGCGGGGATCCACCTCCGGCGACACGAATGCCACACGGTCAGCTGCTAACGGATGGTCACCTCACATGTCCGATGAGATATCACTATCAGACCACCTCCTTCCCTGTGTACCCGCGAAAGTACGCCCGATTCCGGCGTCCCGCAACGGGATTTCGGAGGAGTGTCAGGGCACGGGAACCGCGGGTGCGCCCGATTCGGGGGCCGGAGCCGCGGGCGGTGCGGACGGCGCCTGAGACGGGGCCGGTGACTGCCCGGGCAACGGCTTGGCGTCCGGGGGCAGGGACTCGACGACCTCGAGCTTGGAGCGGAAGGTGTCGTCGGTGATGACCTCGATGTTGTTGATCATCCAGCGGTCACCCTGGAGTTCCATGTTGAAGGTCAGCCGTGACGGGTTGATGCTGACGAGTTCCTTCTGACCGCGGGTGACCGACTGGTTCATGAAGATCAGCACGTTCGAGGTGTCGGCGGTGTTGGTGACCACGCCGGCGTCCTGGATGGTCACCTCGGACACGACCTGCTGCTTGCGGACCTCCGCGGCGAGGTTGTTCTCGGTGATCAGTTTGGTGTACTCGGGTTTGGCCGGGCCGGTCAGCACGCTCATGGACTGGTCGATGTGGTCGCTGACGTTCTCGGCGTTGTAGCCGAACATGGTGTTCGCGTAGTCGCGTGCGGCGGCGAGCGAGGACTCGCGCGCATCCTCCACCGATCGACCCTCGATGTACCGGTAGCCGAGGAACGCGGTGGCCGCGAGAGCCGCGACGACGAGCACCGTGAGCACGATCAGTCCGAGGCGTCCCTTGTCGGTTCCGGGCTTCTTGTCGGCCATCACGCCACCCACTCGAAGTCGGTCATCTTCAGCTCACCGTTGATGCGGGTCATGTCGACGCGCCAGCGGAACACCTTGTCCTGGGCGGGGGTCTGGCCGTCGAGCGATTGCTGATGCCAGCCGAACACCATGATCACCGATCCCTCGTCGGGTTCGGACTTGGTGACCGCCGAGCTGAGGATGATCGACTTGGTCTCGAGCTTCCCGTCGCGGACGAGCGAGGCGACCTGCTGGATGTTGTTCTGGACCTCCTGCTTGACCTTGCCGGAGGTGTCGTCCTGCACCGATTTCAGTGTCTGGTCTACGGTGTCGGGGTTCATGCTCGTCAGGTTGATCAACACCTGCGAGGCGAATGCCGAGTACTCGGCCCGCAGGTCGTTCTGCTGGTCCTGGCGGGCGATGCCGAGGGCGAACACCACCGACGCCACCGCGCAGACGGCGATGAGCACGATCCCGACGACGACGCCGACCACGGTCCGCGACGACCGCCGGCCGGAGCCGCGGTAGCGGACCTTGCCCTTGCCCGTCTTCTCCGGGGTCTTCGACGCCAGTCGGTTGCGACGCCGCTCCCGGTAGCTGACGGTTTTCTCGACCTCTGACGGATCGGGGGCGATCTCCTCCCCGGCGTCCGGCTTCGTGAGCGACACCGCACCGGTCGCGGTCTCCGCGTTCCGGTCGGCCGGGGTCTCCACGGCATCCGGGGCGGCTGCATTCGGGGTGGCTGTGTCCTCGACGGCCGTCTCGGTCACCGGGGTTGCCGCTGAGCGCTGTGACGGCTTCTTTCCCCCCGAGCGGCCGCGGCGAATGGGTGCCGATCGGACCGGACGCTTGGCCGCCCGACGGTCGGTGGAGCCGGTGCGGTTCGGTGTGGTGTCGGTCGGGTTCCTGGTGACCGGGGTGGTGGTGCCGGTGCCCTCAGGGGTCACGGACTGACCGTCCCGCTGATCATCGTCTGCCATGTACTGCTCTGTCCCTGCCCTTCACGCCCCGTGCCGGCGTTGTACGTCTTGCCGTCGGGTCCGATGAAGTTGCCCGACTCCGGATCGTATGTCGTGGCGTACACCGCAGGCTCTGCCTCGAAGTCCTTCGGTGTGCCCGGTGTCACGGTACCGGAGGACGCGGGCTCCCATTTCAGGCCGAACGGCAGGCCGTTCTGGAAGGGATCCACCGAGCCGGGGTTCGGCTTGTACCCGGTCCGGCATTCCGCCGGCGTGGGCGCACGGCGGCCGGGGAACTCGGCACAGGGGTAGTTGCGGGCGCCGCGCACGGCGATGTTGGAGTTCTGCGGGACGCGGCACAGCATGCCCGGGGGCAGCTCGCGAGCGGTCTGTTCGGACGGCCACCGCCACTCCTCCTTGGGCAGGAAGCCGATGTTGCACCCTGGCCGGTCCTGGAAGCTCAGGGAGAAGTTCACGTTCGGCCCGAAGTTGTTGGTGCCGGTGTTCAGGGCGGTGATCAACGAGTTGATCAGGCGCGGGTAGAGCACCAGGATCTGTTTCCAGTTCGGCAGGTAGACCACCTGGGTGTGGGCGATCGTGCCCAGGTTCGACACCAGCAGCGGGTATGACCCGCCGAGCGATTCGAACAGGTCCTGCGCCTTCGACGTCGTCGACGGTCCCTTGCGGAGGATGTCGCCGATCTCGGGGCGGTCGGCCCGGAGCTGATCGGTGAACGCGGTGACGTTGCGGGTCCACGCCCGGATGTCGTCGGCCGTGCGGGACTGTGTGCCCAGCAGAGGTGCACCCTGTTCGATCAACGAAATCGTGGTGTCGGTGTTCTTGTTGGCCTCGCCGATGAACAGGGTCATCGAATCGAGGAGGCGCTGCAGCGACTCACCGGTGCCGTTGAAAGCGACGAAGGCCTCGTCGACGAGCGAGCGGAGTTTGGTGTCGCCGATCTCCTTCAGGAGCGCATCGGCCTGGTCCAGCATCGTCGAGATCTCCACGGGCACTTCGGAGACGGTGACCTCGGAGTCGTTGTGCAGGTAACCGGTCGGGGCATCGGCAGGCGGATCCGGGTTCGGGGTGAACTCGACGAACTGCTCGCCGATCGCGGAGACGCTGCGTACCGATGCCTTGGCCGATGCCGGGATGTCGGTGCCGGAGTCGATGACGAGCGTGGCCTGCACGCCGTCGTCGGTGAGCTTCACCGAGTCGACCTTGCCCACGTAGACGCCGCGGTAGCTGACGTTGGCGTTCTGGTACAGCCCGCCGCTGGTCTCCATGTTCAGCTGCACGCGATAACTGCCGACGCCGAACATCGACGGGATGCGGATGTAGAACAGCGCCATCACGACCATCGCGACCACGGTGACGATCGAGAAGATGATCAGCTGCATCCGGACGAATCTGGTGATCTTCATCAGCGGCCGCCCTTCTGATCGGCGGGCACCGTCGGCGGGGCGGTGGGCGAAGGCACCTGCACCGGCGGGATGAGGTTCGCCGGAACCGGTTCCGCGGTGTCCGGGAGCTTTTCCCCGCCGGGGATCAGCGGCGCGGTGAACGGATTGAGTCCGCGGGCGGCCGCACCGGCCGGCTTACCGAAGACGCCTTCGGGTCCGGTGACGCCGAGGCTGGCGAACATGGTCTCGCTCAGGCGGTCCACCGTGAGATCGAGTACGAGGTCGGAGTTCACGAAGTCGCCCTTGACGATCGTCCGGATGGTCGGCTCGTAGAACGGGAAGGTCAGCAGGATGTTCAGCGACTGCGTCATCGCCGGTCCCGAGGCCTGCAGCTGGTCGAGGGCGGGTTCGATACCCTCGACGATCGTGACGATGTCCTCGGTGTTGGCGTCGAGGATGTCGTTGGCGGTCTTCGACAGCTTCGACACCGAGGCGAGGGTGTCGAGGAACTGCTGACGCTGGTCGACGAGCAGTTGCAGGATCTGCGGGCTGGCGTCGAGTGCGCGTTCGATTGTGTCCTTCTGCTCGTTCATCGTGCGGGACAACCGATCGAGTCCTTCGGTGGCGCGGATGATGTTGTCCTTCTGCGCATCCAGATCCGCGACGAGGGTGTTCAGTCGCGGGATGAGCTTCTTGATCTGGTCCTCGCGTCCGCCGAACACCTCGCTCATCTCGTGCACGATGTCGCCGACCTGCGACAGTCCGCCGCCATTGAGGACCACCGACAGCGAGCTGAGTACCTGTTCGGTGCTGGGGTAGGTGCAGGCCGCAACCTGTTGTGCGGCGTTGATGTCGGGCACCGCCGGCACCTTCGGATCGGTGACGATGTTGGACTGCTCGGGGCACTTGGTCAGCGGGATCTCGTCGCCCTCTTCTAGGCGTCCGCCCTCCGGTTCGGCGGGCTGGACGATCTCGAGGTGCGTCGACCCCAGCACGCTGGTCATCCCGACCATCACATGCGATCCGCGCGGGATGATGACGCCCTCGTTGAGGCGGATCGTCACGAGTGCGTTCCAGTCCTGGACCTCGATGTCGCCGACGCTGCCGACGGTCGAGTCGTCGATGAGGACCGGTGCGTTGTTGACAAGGCCTGCGGCCGACGGGATGAGCGCGGTGATCTGGTACGACCCGCTGCCGGTTCCGGCCGCACCGGGGACGGGCAGCGAATTCGGTCCGTCGAAGGAACATCCGGCGAGCAGCGTCGTGAGCGCCACCGCGCCCGCCGCGAGTCCGCCCCGCAGGCGGGACGACATCATCGGTCACCCCCGAACGGCACCAGCAGGTTTCCGAGCGGAGAGCCGGCGTTGTCCCGCCGGGTCTCGTTGTCGATGCGACGCACACCGGCCTGGGCGCGGGCCTTCACGTCCGCGTTCTGGTACTGCAGCTGGCTCGGCAACGCATTCGCTCCCTGCACCGGGTTGGCGAGGAACGGCGGGTAATTCATCGAGATCGACGACAGCACCGGCGCGAGGATCTCCACACACTTGTCGATGTCCACTTTGGACGTCCCCGGCCGGTTGGTGGCATCCATCGAGCCGCAGAGCAGCGTGATCAGGTTGGTGCCGTTCGCGAGGCCGAAGACACCCGACAGGGAACCGGAGAGCGGGTTGTAGATGTTGTAGAAGTTCGCGAGCTGGTTGGGTGCGGAGTGCAGCACACCCTCGACCTGCTCGTTCTTGTCGGCGACGATCTTGGTCGTCGACGCCAGACGCTCCACCGACGACGACAGCGAATCCTTGTTGGTGTCGATGAAGACCTGTACGTCGGTCATGGCCGAGTCCAGACCCTTGAGCGCCTCGTCGAGTTCGGTCGTGTTGTCGGCGAGAACCGAACTGACCGAGGCGATCCGGCCGTTGAACTGCACGAGCTGCTCGTGACTGCCCGCGAGGGCATCGGTCAGTTTCTGCAGGTTCTGGATGGTCGAGAACAGATCTCCGCGTCCGGCCGCGAGGGTGCCGATCACATCGGACACCTCACGGATCGACTTGTTGATCGCGGCACCGTTGCCCGCGAGGTTCTCGTCGAAGACGTTGACCGCCTTGGCCGCCGAGCCCTGATCCGGTCCCTCCGGACCGATTGCCTCGGTCAGCTTGGTGAGCTGGGCCTTGATGTCGTCCCATTCCATCGGGACGGCGGTGCGATCCATCGGGATGTCGTGGCCGTCGGGCATGGTCGGTCCGCCCGAGTAGACCGGGGTCAGCTGGAGGAACCGCCCCGACACCAGGCTCTGCGCGACGATGACCGCTTTCGCGTCCTGGGGGATGTCGATGCTCTTGTCCACGCGCAGTTCGACTTTGACGTCGTTCTCGCGCGGCGTGATCTTCGAGACGCTGCCGACGTTGACGCCCAGCACCCGCACCGGGTCGCCCTCGTAGAGGCTGGCGACCGAGCCGAAGTAGGCGGTGAAGGTGTTGGTCGTGGACTTCAGGAAGACCGTCCGCCCGACGACGACCAGGGCGATGGCGAGCACGACGGCGAGCACGCCGAGCAGGACTTTGCGTCCGATGGTCATGGTCACCGTCCTCCTCTCGTGGTCGGTGCCGGTTTGGGATAGGTCGGGGACGGCAGCGGACCGCGCGGGGTGTCGGTGTTGTCCGGCGGGCCCAGCTTGTAGTTGTCCGGGATCAGCGGGAAAGCCGAGTACATCAGCGACTGCCAGACCTGCGGGTACCGGCCGCGCAGCGCGTTCAGGAAGATGGCGGTGTAGTCGCCGAAGGTGTTCAGGCCGACCAGGGAATCGAAGTTGGGACCGGATGCGACGGCTTCACCGAGGGTGTTGGCGAACGGACCCAACCGGTCGATCGTCTCCTTCAGGTTCTTCTCGTTGTCGGTGAGGATGTTCGCCACGCGGTCGAACTTCTCGAGCACCGGTGTCAGCTGGGCGTTGTTCTCGGCGATGAAGCCGCGCAGCTGCGTGGTGACGTCGCCGATCCCCTTGATCAGCTGATCGAGCGCATACCGGCGCATCTCGATCTCGCCGACGAGTGCGTTGGCGTCGATGAGCAGTCGGTTGATCTGGTCGTTGCGGTCCCCGACGATCTTGCTGACCTGGTTGGCCTTGGCGAGCAGGGCCCGGAGTTCGTCGTCGCGGTCGGCGACGGCCTTCGACAGTCGGGCGACGCCGTCGACCGCGCCCTGCACCTGATCCGGGGTCTCGGAGAAGGTGACCGTGAGGGTGTTCAGCGCGGTGTTGAGCTGGTCGGTGTCGGTTCCGGAGATCGTGTCGGTGGCACCTTCGAGCGCGTCCTGCAGCGAGTACGGCGCGATGGTGTTGCCCAGCGTGATCGATCCGCCCGGTTTGATGCGTTCGCCGCCGTGCGGGATGACCGTCAGGTTGCGGCGGCCCAGCACGGTCTCGGTGCGGATGGCGGCCTGTGTCTCGTCGCCCATCTCGATGGTGTCGTCCATCCGGAAGGACACCTTCACCTTGGTGCCCTGGTCGGTGCCGGCGAGTTCGATGCCCTCGACCGTCCCCACCTGCACACCGGAGACCGACACGATGTCGCCCTTGGCCAACCCGCCGGCGTCGTCGAAGTACGCGCTGTAGGTGCTGATGGGCGCCAGGTAGGGCAGCTTGTCCATCTGCATCGCGGTGATGACCACCAAGGCGATGACGACGATGCCGATGACACCGACCTGGGCGCGGGTGCGTCCGCCGTGCTTCTCCTCGCGCGCGATGTCGGCCTGGTCCGATTCTGTTCTGCGGCTGGAGAACATGCCGCCGAAGGGAAGGCTCATGAGCCGTCACACCTTCCGCCCGCACGGGTGGTGTCACCCATCACGTTGTTCGAGGTGTAGATGATCGTCTGCCCACCGGGTGCGGGGAGCAGGAGACGCAGGCGGCAGAAGTAGATCTGCAGCCACGCCCCGTAGGAACCGAGGTTGGACAGGGTCTTGTAGTCCTCCGGCAGGCGCGTGAGCAGGTTCCGGACGAACGGCTCGGCAGCCAGCAGCTCCTCCGACACCCGGCCGGTGTTGGTGACCATCGACTGCAGCGTGGGCCGGGTCGTCGAGAGGAGGTCGGAGAGACCGTTGGTGACCCGAGACGTCTGCGTGAGAGCGTTGCCGATCGTGCCCTTCTGCTCGGCGAGCCCGGTCACCAGCTGCTGCAGCAGGTCGACGCTGGTGTCGAGTCCCGCGCGGTCGCCGTCGAGCGTCGCGAGCGTGGTGTTCAGGTTGTCGATGACGTCACCGATGAGCTGATCCCGGTCGGCGAGGGCATCGGTGAACGACGCGGTGTTGGACAGCAGGGTGTTCAGCGCCCCGCCCTGTCCCTGGAACACCGCGATCAGCGAGCTGGTGAGCGCGTTGACCTCGTCGGCGTTGAGGGTGCGGAACAGCGGCTTGAAGCCACCGACGAGCTTGTCGAGATCGAGCGCCGGTTCGGTCTGGGTGACCGGGATCTGCGCGCCGCCGCCGAGGAAGGTCGAGGTGTCGCCGGCCCCCTGCTGGAGCTCGAGATAGCGGTCACCGGTGAGGTTCTCGTAACGGATCAGTGCCCGAACGGATTTCGGGAGCGGGTACTGCTCGTCGACGGAGAAGGTGATCACTGCCTCGTTGGCACGGTTCAGCCCCACGTCGCCGACGGCCCCGACCTCGACGCCGGCGATCTTGACCTTGCTGCCCGACTTCATGGCCGAGGCACTGGTGAAGACCGCGGAAAACTCGTTCGACGCCCCGGAGCGGTAGCGGCTGAAGACCACGACCAGCGCGACGAACACCAGGATCATCACCACGGTGAACGCGCCGAGCTTGATGAGGATCGCGCGGAATGCGCGTGCGCGGTTATCCACGGGGCGGCTCCCCGAACAAGATCTGGAACAGCTTCTTCGAGTTCGCCTTCGGCTCGGTCCTGGGCTGGTAGGGCTGAGGTGCATTGTCGCCCACGAAGAACGGGGCGTGATCGGTGGTGCCCGGGTCGGACAGGCCACCCGCACAGGTGGGCGGTGCCTCGACCCCGACCTCGGGCAGGTCGTACGGGTAGGCGTAGGGGTCCCTACCGGGCAGCAGACCGGCGTCGAGCATCAGCATACCGTTGCGGCCGCCCATGAACGGCGCGGCGACCTCGGAGGCGATGGCGCCCGCGGTGAGGAAGCACTTGATGCCCGGCGAGTTGTAACCGAGCAGCGCCGCAATGGGATTCAGATCCGACAGCGCACCGATGAGGGTCTTCTTCGTCGGTGCGATGACGCCGTCGATGGTGTTGGCCATCCCGGTGGCGTTGATCAGCAGCGCGTCGAGGTTGGAGGTGTTGTCCACCAACGTGTTCCCGACGGTGGTGAAGTTGTCGACGGTGCGCATCAGGTCGGGCATCGAGTCGGCGTAGACGTTGGTGACCGTCGCGCCCTCGCGGAACAGCCGGTTCAGCGCCGGCAGATGCGGATTGGTCTTGCCCAACAGGGTGGTCAGCTGCTCGAGCGCCACACCGATGTCCTCTCCCTGACCCGACAGCGCGGTGTCGACCGCGCCGAGCGTCGCGTTGAGCTTCTCCGGCTGCAGGTCGGCGAGTACCGAGACAAGCTGCTGGAAGACGGTGTTGAGTTCGACGACCACGCGGTCGGCCGAGATCTCGTCGCCCGCGCTGAGCTGTCCCTCGGCCTCGCCCGGCACGACGAAGTTCACGGCCTTGGCACCGAAGATGGTGTTCGACTTGATGTCGGCGACCACGTTGCCCGGGATCTTCGACATCGAGTCGTTCGCGATGTCGAGGGTGAGGATCGCGTTGCCGCCCTGCTCGTCGATCTTGCCGACGCGACCGACCTCGACCCCGCGCAGCTTGACCTTGGCGTCGGGATTCATCACCAGGCCGGCACGCGGCGCGACCAGGGTGATCTGCTGGGTGCCCTTGAACGCGCCGAGGAACGACGCGCTGGCGCCGATGATCAGCGCGAGCAGCGCCGCGACCATCGCGACGGCGGCCAGGCGACGGGTTCTCCGTGTCCGTTCTTGTTTTCTGCTCATGGTTTAGCCCGCCAGGTTGAACTTGCCGTCCGCGCCATAGATGGCGAGGGAGGTGAGCAGGGTGATCACGACGACCACGACGAGCGACGCGCGGACCGCGTTGCCGACCGCGACGCCCACGCCGACCGGGCCGCCGGAGGCGTTGTACCCGTAATAGGTGTGGATGAGCATCACCGCGACGGCCATGCAGATGGCCTGCACGAAGGACCAGAGGATGTCCGACGGGATCAGGAAGGTGTCGAAGTAATGGTCGTACACACCCGGTGACTGTCCGTAGAGGAACACCGTCGCCGAGCGGCTCGCGAGGAACGAGGCGAGCGAGGCCAGCGCGTAGAGCGGGATGATCGCGATCAGGCCGGCGATGATGCGGGTGCTGACCAGATACGGGATCGAGGAGATCGCCATCGTCTCGAGGGCGTCGATCTCCTCCGAGACCCTCATGGCGCCGAGCTGCGCGGTGGCTCCGGCACCGATGGTCGCCGCGAGGGCGATACCGGAGATCACCGGCACCGCGATGCGCACGTTGATGAAGGCCGAGAAGAAGCCGGTGAGCGCCTCGACGCCGATGTTGGCCAGCGAACTGTAACCCTGGACGGCGATCGTGCCGCCGGTGAACAGCGTCAGGAAGCCGACGACCACGACGGTTCCGCCGATCATGGCGAGCGCGCCGGTACCCATGGAGATCTCGGCGATGAGCCGCAGGGTCTCCTTCTTGTAGTGCTTGATCGCGCGGGGGATCGACACGACGCTGTCCCAGTAGAACAGTGCCTGATCGCCGATCTGGTCCCAGTCCTCGCCGGCTCGTTTCACCGCGACGCGCGCGGTCCGGAATCGGGTTGTGAAAGGAAGTACCATCGCTCAGCCCGCCGTCGCTTTGAGTCCGACCGCGGTGACGACGACGTTGACCACGAACAGCGCCATGAACGAATACACGACGGTCTCGTTGACGGCGTCGCCCACACCCTTCGCACCGCCCTTGACGTTGAGTCCCTGGTAACAGCCGACCATGCCGGCGAAGAGGCCGAACAAGGCGGCCTTGACCATGGAGATCATCAGCTCACCGAAGCCGGTGAGCAGCGTCAGGTTGGCCACGAAGGCGCCCGGGTTCACGTCCTGCAGATAGACGGAGAAGATGAAGCCGCCGCCGATGCCGATGGTGCAGACGAGACTGTTCAGCAGCAGCGCGACGCAGGTCGACGCAACGATGCGCGGCACGACGAGCCGGTGGATCGGGTTGATGCCGAGCACCTTCATCGCGTCGATCTCTTCGCGGATGGTGCGGGCACCGAGGTCCGCGCAGATCGCGGTGGCACCCGCACCCGCCACGATCAGCACCGTCACGATCGGACCGATCTGGGTGATCGTTCCCAGGGCGGCGCCGGCCCCGGACAGATCCTGCGCGCCGATCTCGCGCAGCAGGATGTTCAACGTGAAGCTGACGAGCACCGTGAAGGGGATGGCGACGAGCAGCGTCGGCACCATCGAAACACGGGCGATCGCCCACGATTGTTCTACTGTTTCCCGCCACTGGAACGGGCGATGGAACAACTCGCGCGCCGATTCGACGCCGAGCGCCACGAAGTCGCCGATCCCCCCAAGGGGCGTGGCCAGTTTGCTCAGCACCAGCGGACCCCCTTCACCCTCGAACCATCGCGAAACCTATCACGCAGAAACTCGACGAAATGCTCAGTTGACCAGAGCGCTCGCCGAGAACGTGCGTCCCGGATCGCGGTCGGCGAAATAGCCGGTCAGGGTCTTGGCGAGGTCGTCGGAAGACCATGCGTCGCCGTCGGCGGTGAACACCTCGTCGATCGTGGGCGCCGCCATGAGGGTGACCTTGGGGCCGTATACGACGAACACCTGGCCGGTGACGCCGTCGGAATCGGGTCCGGCGAGGTAGTTCACGAGCCGGACCACATGTGCTGGATCGAGCGGATCGACGCCGTCGGTCGGCGCGTCTCCGAAGACGTCCGCGGTCATCGCGGTCCGCGCACGCGGGCAGATGGCGTTGGCGCGGACGCCGTAACGCTTGAGTGCTCGCGACGCGGACAGCGTGAGCGCGGTGATGCCGGCCTTGGCGGCACCGTAATTGGCCTGTCCCTCGGGGCCGAGCAGCCCGGCCTCCGAGGAGGTGTTGATGATCCGGCCGTAGACCGGGCCACCAGCGGCCTTCGACGCCGCACGCCAGTGCGACGCCGCATTGCGATTGAGCAGGAAGTGGCCCCGCAGGTGAACGCGGATGACCAGATCCCACTCGTCGTCGGTCATGTTGAACAGCATCTTGTCGCGGACCACGCCTGCGTTGTTCACGACGATGTCGAGTGAGCCGAGCTGCTCGGTGGCCGCGGCCATGATGGCACTGGCGGTGGACGAGTCGCTGATGTCACCCCCGACGGCGACCGCGCGGCCACCGGCCGACGTGATCGTGTCGATGACATCACTCGAATCGAGCGCTGCCGGAAGGTCGTTCACCACGACCGTGGCACCTTCCGCCGCGAGGCCGATGGCCTCCGCCCGCCCGAGACCTGCACCTGCACCGGTGACGACCGCGACGCGACCGTCCAACGAGTAACCCACCCGACATTCCTCCTGAGCTGAAACTAGAACCTGTTCTAGCATGATTCCCCGTCGGATGGAACCGAACGGGAGTTCCAGCTGGGTCAGTCCTCCACGACCGTGAGGGCGGACTTGGGGCAGTTCGCCGCCACCTGTCGCAGTTCCTCGACGCGGTCCGCGGGGATCTCTTCTTGGAGAATGACCAGGTAATCGTCATCGTCCAGGTCGAAGAAGTCCGGCGCCATCCCCACACAGATGGCATTGGACTCGCACAGGTCGAAATCTGCCTTGATACGCATCAGAACCTTCTCCTCACCGGCTCGTCGCCTGTTGACGGGGCTGCCAGAACAGGTTAGAACGTGTTTCAGAAACTAGACGAGCCTTACCCCCATAACTTGACCACAAGCGGGGTCCGGACGCTAGCCACCCACCCATGGAGTTTCGATGCGAATCGCCTATACCGATCAACAGTCCGAGCTCCGGCGGGAGCTCCGCGCGTACTTCTCGAACCTGATGACCGAGGACCGCCGGGCCGCTCTGTCCGGCGGCGACGGTGGCGAGCTCGGCGAGGGTGACGCCTACCGCGACGTCGTCGAGCAGATGGGCGCCGACGGTTGGCTCACCCTGGGCTGGCCCACCGAGTTCGGCGGCCAGAACCGTTCGATGATGGATCAGCTGATCTTCACCGACGAGGCCGCCATCGCGGGTGCGCCCGTACCGTTCCTGACCATCAACTCCGTGGCGCCGACGATCATGCACTACGGCACCGACGAGCAGAAGTCCTTCTTCCTGCCGCGCATCGCCGCGGGCAAGTTGCACTTCTCCATCGGCTACTCCGAGCCGGGCGCCGGTACCGATCTCGCCGCCCTGCGCACCACCGCGGTCCGCGACGGCGACGACTACGTGATCAACGGCCAGAAGATGTGGACCAGCCTGGTCCCGTACGCCGACTACATCTGGCTCGCCTGCCGCACCGACCCGTCGACGCTGCAGGAGGGCGGCAAGAAGCACAAGGGCATCTCGGTGCTCATCGTGCCGACGACCGCCGAGGGCTTCAGCTACACGCCGGTGCACACGATGTCCGGGGTCGACACCAGCGCCACCTACTACCAGGACGTGCGGGTGCCGGCATCGTCGGTGGTCGGCGAGGTGGGCGGCGGCTGGCCCCTGGTCACCAACCAGCTCAACAACGAGCGGGTCGCGCTGTGCAGCGCGGCACCGATCCAGACCGCTCTGCGCGAGACGATCGCCTGGGCGCAGCAGACCAAGACCGGCGACGGCCAACGCGTCATCGACGCCCCGTGGGTTCAGCAGAACCTGGCCCGGGTGCATGCGAAGGTCGAGTTCCTCAAGCTCATCAACTGGAAGATCGCCTCGGCGGCCAGTTCCGGCGGCGCGCCGTCGCCGGCCGACGCCTCGGCGACCAAGGTGTACGGCACCGAGTTCGCGACCGAGGCCTACCGCCTGCTCATGGAAGTCGTCGGCCCGGCCGCGACGCTGCGCGCCGGCAGCCCCGGCGCCCACATCAACGGTCGCCTCGAACGCTTCCAGCGCACCTCGCTGATCCTCACCTTCGGTGGCGGCACCAACGAGATCCAGCGCGACATCATCGCCATGCTCGCCCTCGGCCTGCCGCACCAGCGTCGCTGACCCCACCCTCGAAAAGGCTCTCCACCATGGACTTCTCCCTCCCCGAATCCGGTGACGACGTCCGCGGCCTGGCCCGCGACATCGCCACCTCCGTCAGCACGCCCGAACGCGTCGCCGACCTCGAGTCGACCCGCGCGCCGATCGACTCCGATCTCTGGCAGCAACTAGGCAGCGCCGGTCTGCTGGGACTCGAACTGTCGTCGGCGGCCGTCGGCGATGCCGGTGGCGACCTGAGCGTCATCGAGAACGCCCTCGTCGCAACCGAACTCGGCCGGGTGCTCGCACGGGTGCCGTTCGGCCAGCACGCGGTGGCCGCGCTGCCCGTGATCGCCGCACACGGTTCGTCCGGTCTGCGCGACCGGGTGCTGGCGTCCGCCGCGTCGGGTGGTCTCGTCGTGTCGGTGGCCATCGAGGAGGACCTGGGTTCGCCGACCGACTCCCCCACCACGACGCTCTCCTCCGACGGCTCCCGACTGTCCGGCGTCAAGGTCGGCGTGCCCTACGCCGAGGCAGCGGATCTGTTGCTGGTCAACGCAACCGGCCCCGACGGAGTCGTCGTGGTGGCGGTTCCCACCACCGCGGAAGGCATCCGGATCACCGCCACCCCGGCGACCGGCCTGATCCCCACCGCACACGTCGAGTTCGCCGACGTTCCCGTCGATTCCGACGCCGTGCTGGCGGGTTCGGACGTGGCCGACGCGCTTCGGGTCCGGGTGACGCTGGCCTGCAGCGCCGAGCAGACGGGCGTGGTGGGGCGCGCACTCGAGTTGACCGCCGAATACGCCCGTGAGCGTGAGCAGTTCGGTCGCGCGATCGGCTCGTTCCAGGCCGTCGCCCAGCGTCTGGCCGATGGGTACATCGATGCCCAGGGTCTCGCCCTGACCACCACGCAGGCCGCCTGGCTGCTGGCCAACTCGGACAATGCCGGTGAGATCAACAATGCGATCGCCACCGCCAAGTTCTGGGCCGCTGAAGCCGGTCATCGGGTCGCGCACACGACGGTGCACGTCCACGGCGGCGTCGGCCTCGACACCAGCCACCCGGTCCACCGGTACTTCCTGCGCGCCAAGCACAACGAGTTCGCCTACGGTTCGGCGACCGCGTCGGTGCGCGCCATCGGCACCGAGTTGGCCGCCACCCCGGCGTGAGCGTCTCGGGAGCCGTGACCCAGCGGTCCACGGTCGCCGGCCTGCTGGCCGACCTGTCCGCCGTGACCGATCGCGGTGTGCACTTCGAGGACGAATTCACCCCCTGGGCGCGTCATCTGGACGATGCCGCGGTCCGGGCCGGCGTCCTGCTCGAGTGGTTGTCGCCGGAGCGACCTCCACACGTCGGCGTACTGCTCTCCAACACAGCAGAATTCGCCGCCCTGTTCGCGGCCGCGGCACGGCACGGATTCGTCCTCGTCGGATTGAACACGACCCGCCGAGGAGCCGCGCTCGCGGCCGATGTCGCACGCGCCGACTGCCAGATCGTGCTGTACGGCAACGACACCCGCGAGTTGCTGACCGACGTCGACCTCGGCGATGTCCGCGTCGTCGACGTCGACGGGCGGGAGTGGTCGTCGGCGGTCTCTGCCGCTGCTGCGGCGCCGCTTGCCGAGGCTTCACCCGACGATCTGCTGATGCTGATCTTCACGTCGGGAACCACCGGCGATCCGAAGGCCGTGCGTTGCACCCATCGCACCTTCGCGGTCAGCGGACCGATGCTCGCCGAGCGTTTCGAGATCGGCGCCGACGACGTCGTCTATCTGTCGATGCCGATGTTCCACTCGAACGCGATGATCGCGGGCTGGAGTGTGGCAGTGGCCAGCGGTGCGTCGATCGCGTTGCGCCGCAGCTTCTCCGCGCGCGGCTTCGTCGCCGACCTCCACCGCTACGGCGTGACCTACGCCAACTATGTCGGCAAGCCCCTCAACTACATCCTCGCCACCGACCCGCATCCCGACGACGCATCGAGTTCACTGCGGATCATGTACGGCAACGAGGCGTCGGCGGTGGACCGGAAGCGATTCGCCGAGCGGTTCGGTTGCCGCGTCGTCGACGGATTCGGTTCCACCGAAGGCGGTGTCGCCATCACGCGTACGCCGGACACCCCGCACGACGCGCTGGGTCCCCTGCGTGAACCGACGGCCGTCGTCGACGTCGAGACCGGACAACCCGTGCCGACCGGTGTGATCGGCGAGATCGTGAACTCCTCCGGGCCGGGACTGTTCGCCGGCTACTACAACGATCCCGATTCCACCGCCGAACGCATGCACGGCGGCATCTACCACACGGGCGACCTGGCCTGGGTCGACGACGACGGCTACCTGCACTTCGCCGGCCGACTCGGTGACTGGCTGCGCGTCGACGGCGAGAACCTCGGCACCGGGCCCATCGAACGAATCCTGCTGCGGCATCCCGCGATCCGACAGGCCGCGGTGCACGGGGTTCCGGTGGAGATCGGCGACGAGATCGAGGCGGTGGTCGTCGTAGACGGAAGCCTGAACCCCGACGACTTCGCCGAGTTCCTCTCCGCGCAGGACGATCTCGGCCCGAAGCAATGGCCGCACCGTGTGCGGATCGTCGAATCGCTTCCCGAGACTGCGACGTTCAAGACCGTGAAGCGACTGCTCGCGTCGGACCCCACCCCGCCGACGTGGGTTCGTGACGGTCGCGCCTACCGCCCCTGACGCAAACCCTCCCCTTTTCCGTAAACCCGCCCCTCGCTAACGGGGCGGATTTACGGAAAAGGGGTGGGTTTGTGGGGCGCCTGTGCCCGCGATCCTGCCGCTGCATGTGGATCGTTCCCCCGCGAACCCACTGGTCACCACTAGTGTGAACGACGTCGAAGACGGCTAAACGCCAGGACTGCGTTGTGCGTGCTAGCTTCGACCGGAACATTCGGGGGAGATGATGTCAGAACTGATCGTAGAGCCGCCGTCGCTGGTTTCGGCCGCCACCCAGATTCACGACTGTGCGACCCGTATCGGCGAACTCGGCCTCAATGCTGGCCTCGGAACCAGCTTTATGACTCAAACGTTCAGCACACTCGCTGGCTCTTTCCGAGGCGCGACTGACGACATGTCAGGTATCGCTGCGCACGGTGATCGTCTAATCCAAAGCTCCTTGTCGACTGCCTCCAATGCTGTATCAGCATTCGCAGAGCTGGTGATGGCATGCCGAAACACCACCGTCGAAACGGATCAGAGCAGCGGGAAGCTCATCCGCGACGCGGTCGCGTACCCCGCACGTGTCGGACCTGCGACAGACCACCCGGTTCCGGTGCCAATCCTGATGGACGTACTCACGAGGGCGCCACGTTAGATGCCGCCTAGCTACAACGAAGTCACGTCATGGAAGCCCTCAAACCTCGTCTCCATCGCGAACGGGATATTCGCGCTCAAAGCGAGCCTCGACCTGGAAGCACCTCTAGCCGGGAACCCAGTCCTCGACCTCACCCCCGCTGAATGGACAGGCGAGGCCCGAGGACCAGCTGATTCGAGAGCAGAATCGGTCACGCGATGGCTGAGGAACGTCGCGGACGAGTATGGCGATCTGGCATCCGCCGCCACTTCCGGAGCGGCGAATATAGAGAGTGCTGTTACCACACTCAAGAACGCTACGGAGGCGGCGGGCGACCAAGGTTATATCCTCGACCGCGGAAGCCGCGAGTACACCGTTACGTTCGACCCGAACACGGCCCCGTCCGGCGCCGAGTACAGCGCAGATCTCGCCTTCCAACATCAAACGGCTTTGCCTGCTCACGGCACGGCATCCGACCAGGCAGTTACCGACACCAAAAACGCGATTGAATCGGCGCTCAGCGAAATCGGTGGAATCACCCCTGCGTCCATCGCTACCGCCAGCGGCACCATGACGCGAACAACCAATCAGGCGAAGGCCTTTGAGCAGGTATACGGCTACATGCCCGCCACGGCGAACGACTGGCGCATTGCCGCCGCCCTCGATCCGCACAGTTACGACCCGAAGAACAAGGGCGTGCCGCCGGCTATCAGTGTCATAAAGATAAGACCTGTCCCCGGGCAAGGCGTTGTAGCCACTGGATTGTTCATTCCTATTGACGAGGTCATCGCCGGCATGAAAGCGGACAAACCGCTGCCACTCCCTAGGAATCTAGGCGACAATCGCGAATTCGATGTCAACTTCGCACCCGAAGACACCCGCGTGTCATACTTCATCGATTATGAGAATGGCGTAATCGTCGCACGCCAAAATCCATCTGTCGATGAGCACGGCAATGTGAAGACCGGGACGCCCTCGGTCAAGGCCAGCCAACTGGCTGACGGAACGGTCGCAATCGTCTACGAAGGTTCAGATCCACTGGCCCCTGAGATCGCAGCGGACCTCGGTTGGTCCGTGAATGGCCAGACCATTGTCACACCTGAGGCCGGCGGCGCTCGCGTTTCAGGCGAGGCCACAGACTATCCGTCGATGGAGACGTACCAGCATCTACCTGACGGCCGCACTGAGGTCCTTCACCGCGACGACGCGGGCGACCACGACAAGACCGGACCTATGTTGAACCTCAAGTTCCATCACGACTACGGAGACTACGACAATGACCTCGATCGCTTTCCGACGGAGAAGTACACGTCACCTGGCAATCACTCGTATCCGATTGACCTAGGCAACATTACCGGCATGACCGACCTGGGTAGCGCGGACGATCCTCCTGAGCTTGAAGGAGCGCGATGAATCGCCAAGACGTTCTCGGTCTGACGAGGTTTTCTTTCTCCGACTCTTATCACCCCTTCGGCCGATGACTCCAGAGGAGAGTCAAAACGACTCGAACCGTCACGCACCCCAAACCACCTTCGTGGTGCAAACGTTCATGGCCGTCCTACTGATGTACGTGACATTCCTGATACCCAACGTCATCCCGGCATGGCCAGCTGTCGCCTCGCGCTTACTTCTTCTGGCGGGAACCCTTGTTATCTCGTGCGCCCTCCTGGCGATCGGGAAGCCGTGGCGGGAATGGCCTGCAATCATCTCAGGAACAGTTTTCGCCAGCGCTGTTCTGTTGACCGTCCTGGAGTCTTGACTGATGGATAAGCGATTCTTCGGACCTGTGACGCCGTTCGTCACTGTCGCAGCATCAGCGGTATCTCTACTCGCATACACGCTCCTTTGGGCGCCGGGACTGGTCCTCGACATACTTCTGTTTCTTGCTGGCGCAATCGGGATGTACGCGCACGGGAAAACGAGGCATATTTGCACCGGCGTCGCGATCGGAACTCTTTTTGTCCTTGGAGGTCTCGCGATCGCATTCTTCGTCGTGATGGATTGACGACGCGGCTTTTCC
>NZ_BACI01000052.1 GCF_000225505.1 Gordonia alkanivorans NBRC 16433
GGGCTCTTCCGGATTCAGAGTGCATGCAGGTGTTCTGCGAGTTGGCCGGAGTGGATGAGTGACCGCAAGATGTAGTGGGTGAGGTTACGGAACCCGAGCGCGATCCCGCGCAGATGCTCGAGGCGCCCGTTGATGGCTTCGACCGGCCCGTTGGAGGCACCGGTGTCGAAGTAGGCGAGGATCTCGGCTCGCCGGGCCCACAGGGATCGGCCCAGCTGCGCCATTTCAGCCAGCCCGGTCGGCAGACCGGTGTGGATGCGTTTGAGCAGCTTGTACATCGCGATCTTCCCGTCCCGCTTGTTCGGTTGGTCGTAGGCGTCGATGAGGTCTTGGTAGATCGCGTAGGTGACCGCAACGGCCACATGCTCGTCATGGGCGTCGAGGCCGGTGCGCAGGCGGGTCTTCTGTTTGTCGGTGAGCAACCCGATCCGGGTCAGCAGGGTCCGACGGATACCGTAGAGGGGATCTCCACTGCGACCCCGATGTCCACACGTATCCTGTTGCACCCGTTGGCGACACAGGGTGAGTTTCTCCGCGGCCAGGTGCACCACGTGGAATGGGTCCATCACGGCCCGCGCCTTGTCGAGGGACTCTGCGGTGGCGGTGCGGTAGCCGCTGAACCCGTCCATGGTGACCACTCGGATTCGATCGCGGAACGCCTGATCGCGAGCGTCGAGCCAGTCCTTCAACGCGGCTTTCGACCGGCCGGCGACCATGTCCAACAAGCGGGCCGGACCGGTCCCGTCGACGATCGGGGTGAGGTCGACGAGGACGGTCACGAAACTTGAATCACCCTGGCCACGAACATGTTTCCACTTGTGCTCATCAACCCCTAAGACCCGCACACCGGACAGCCGGACGGGTGCAGTAGCCAGGGTCCGGGCCGCTTCGCAGGCCAGGGTGTTGACGGTGTTCCAGCTCAACCCCACCGCCGCGGCCGCGGCCGAGACCGACATTTTGTCGCAGATCATCGCCCGCATGATCCAGGTGGTGGTGCGGCGGGTGACCTGCGCACGCGAGGCCACGATCGCACTGAGGTCGGCCCGGAAGATCGACGTCGCGCAGTCGCTGGTGGCGCATGTGTAGCGCGGTACCGTCAGATGCAGCCGGGTCGGATGCCCCACGATCGGCAGATCGGCGACCTCCCGGTCGACGTGATCACGCAGCCGACCCACTCGCCCGCAGGTCGGGCACGTGTTCTTTGGGTCCAGGAGCTGGCAGAACAGGTGGGTGCGGTCCTCGCCGTCGACGGCGGCATCGGTGATCGTGACGCCGAGTTCGATGGTGCGGCAAATCGTGTCGGCAATAGCGCTACGCTGCGTCATGGGTCCTGTGAGTGTTCGGATGAGTGTGTAGGAGCTTTCATCCTCACACCACAGGACCCGCCCACATCACGCAGAGGCTCACACCCGCAAATCCGACCTACATCTTGTGGCCAGTAGAACCTGTTTCACGCACCGTCAATCCGGAAGAGCC
>NZ_BACI01000051.1 GCF_000225505.1 Gordonia alkanivorans NBRC 16433
CTGGCCGTAACCCTGTCCGTAGCCGGGCTGCTGGCCGTAACCCTGCTGCTCGTAGCCGGCGGGCTGCTGACCGTAGGCCTGCTGGTCGTAACCCTGCTCGTAGCCGGACTGCTGGCCGTACTGGTCGTAACCCTGCTGTCCATACGCCTGCTGGCCGTAGCCCTGCTGCTCGTAGGCCTGCTGGTCGTACTCGGGATCGGCGCCCCTGCGCTGGTCGTATCCGGGGTTCTGAGTCATCTTGGGGGCTCCTTGGTCGGGTGCGTCGGCGGGAAGAGCTTGTGCGGCCGGGCGAGGATTCGGGGCCGGGAGACCGGCCGGTGGGCGGGGGGCCTTCGATGGTGCGCCGTCTGGTCGTCCCGAACGCGACGGCACCGGGCGGGGCCGCACGTCAGGGTTCACCGTGCCGCGCGCACGGAAGATCCCAGTGTGCAGGGATGGCGATTGCTCGAACTCTACGACGACCTTGCCGTAGGTCTGCCACCCGTTGTCGTTGATGAAGTGTTCCAAATGCTTCGAGAAAGTCTTGCGGTTCAGTTCGTATTCCGCAGCGATGTGGTCGTGATCGCTCGGACTCAACAGCAGTGTGTAGCTGTTGGCCGCAAGGACCGTACCGTCGCCGAGATCTTCCAGCGACTCCTCGGCTTCGCGCTGAAGGCCGTTCTCGATCTCCTGTGGAGCCACCTGACCACCGAAAACTCGCGCAAAACCGTCGTCAACAGCGCCTTCGAGCTTGCGTTCAATTCGTTGCAGGATCCCCACCGAGACCTCCTTTCGCGGCATTCGAGCGTGTCGCCGTGCATATGGCCTTGTTTGATGATAGCGACAAGAACGGACAACTGTGCCACCGCGACAACTGGTGCATCGTGTGTAACACCTGCCTCATGGGTCTGGCCAGTCACCGGTGCCGCAGGTCACCAGCCCGTCGAATACCCGCGGACACCCGGGTTTTGTAGTAGGGGCGCGGTGCTGTTATCGTCGTCCAGTCGCCGGACGAACTCAGTTCGACGACATGCCCGCCGGAACTCCGGCGGCCACGGGCGAGTGGCGGAATGGCAGACGCGCTGGCTTCAGGTGCCAGTGTCCTTCGGGACGTGGGGGTTCAAGTCCCCCTTCGCCCACACGGTGAACGAGGTCGGATCGCGGAAATGCGGTCCGGCCTCTTTTCGTATGCGCAAGCCAACCCATCTTCGCCAGACCCAGCATCCTCGCGGGTGGTGATCCTGCCGATCAGTGGCGGGTCTGCCGGGACCGCGTAGAAGGGAAGTCGAAGGTCACCCGGAATGCCGTGGGTGACGAATCCGTTGACTATCCGGTATAGGACGCGGAAGCGTTCGGGAGACGAGGTTGACGATGACCGCCGATGTTCATCGAGGACAGTACGAGCCTGTTGACCTGCTGCTTCCTTCCCGCGATCCGTTCTACGACGAGCCCGCCGATGTGGCTGCCCTCGGCCCCGGAGAGATCATCCGCTGTCGGCAGGTCGAGCTCAAGGATCACTGGGCCTCACAGCACCGCACCGATGCGTGGCAATTGCTGTATCGATCGTCGGACCTTCGTGGCGTCGCAGGGGTGGCTGCCACCACGGTTGTACTGCCGCGGCGACGAGCGGGTGCCGGACACTTCCAGCTGCTGTCATTCCAGTGCGCGATCGACGCCGTCACCTCGCAGAGCTTCCCGTCGTATGCGCTGCGGAAGGGCGCTCGATCCGGGCACACCATCGCTCCCTTCGAATTCCTCGTGGTTCGCCGCGCGCTCGCGAAGGGCTGGGCGGTGTCGATCCCCGACCACGAGGGCATGCTCGGCGCCTGGGGAGCTCCGCGAGAGCCTGGATACCGCACCCTCGACGGCATCCGCGCGGCGCTGGCCTTCACCGATCACGGACTTTCCCACGACACCCCGGTCGGGTTGTGGGGTTACTCCGGTGGCGGCATGGCGACGTCGTGGGCTGCGGAGATGGCGCCGGAGTACGCACCGGAACTGCGACTCGTCGGGGCAGTGCTCGGATCGCCGGTCGGTGACATGGCCTCCGCGCTCCTGAGACTCAACGGGACTCTGCACGCCGGCCTGCCGGTGATGGTGATAGCGGGCCTGAGTCGGGTTTATCCACAGCTGGATGAGGTGGTCCGGCAGCACGCCACCGAGTCCGGACGTCGTCACCTCGACGAGATCGCCGAGATGCCGACGCTGCACGCGGTACGCCGGTTCCGTAACCACGACATCGACCGGTACCTCGACATCCCGCTGGCCGATGTCCTCGCTCAGCGCGAGATCGTCGAGATGATGACCGACGTGCAGCTCGGCATGGGTCGCCCGGAAATCCCGTTGCTCGTCGTGCAGTCGGTGCGTGATCCGATCATCGCGGTCGCCGATGTCGACCGCCTGGTCGGCCGCTATCGCGAGCAGGGCGTGCCTGTCACATATGTCCGGGATCAGCTCAGCGAGCACCTCTCGCTGCTGCCGCTGTCGGGCCCGATGGCCGTGTCCTGGCTCGCCAACCGCCTCGCCGGCCATCCGGGGGCCGACCGCACGGTGACGACGCTCGCCGGGCAGCCGTCGCCCGCGTGGGCACTGCGACAGTTGACGCGAAGGTTGCGTGGCCCCGCGGCGGATGGGTCTCGCGAGCCGGTCCCGTCCACCGGACGAGCCGCGGTTCCGCCAGACGACACGGGACCTGACCCGGCGTCGGAACAGACCGCGTGATCTCTCGCTGAGGTCCGGCGCGGCCAGGAACTTTGCTCGACGCCCGGAATGACCGGTACGCGACACCTCGGTGGCGTCCGGATGACGCGATTCGTCTTGTTCTGCAATGCATTTCTCATTCTATTCACCTGTCGGACCGCTGCCGTCCGCCGAAGTGGTCGTCTGGGCCTCCTACGGTCATGCGGTCCGAAGGTGGTCCCAGGAAGCGCTGGGGCACAGAGAGAAAGCACACTCGATGAAGTTCAACAAGATCCTCGCCACCGCAGCGATGGTGATCGCGTCCATGGGCGTGGCCACCGGCACCGCCTATGCCGACACCGCAGGCCCGGTCAGTACCCAGTGGAAGGTGGATCGGCACGACTCGAGCGTCGTCGTCTCCACCGACACCGGTTCATTCGTCAAGACCGGTGACCAACTCATCCTCCGTGACCGCAACGGGCACAACGTGGACTCCATCCCGCTGACCCTGGCCGTCGACGACTTCACCCATCCGGTGAATGCCGATGTGCACGGACGGTCGGCCACGTTGACGGTGAACACCTCGCCACTGGCCACCCGGTTCGCCACAACGTCGACCTCCAGGCCGCCGTCGCCGGCGTGAAGGACAACATCGGCCTGACCGCGAGTGTGGGTGGCTTCCTCGGCGCGGCGACGGGACTGGTCGGTGGGTGTCTGCTCGGCGCCGTCGCTGCGGGTGTGGTCTCCGCCCCGGTGGCCTTGCTGTTCGGAGCAGGCCCCCTCGCAGGCTGCATCGGTGGCGCGATCCTGCTGGGTTCGGCCGCGTCGCTGGGCGGAACGGCCATCGGCGGACTCGGCTCGGCCATCGCCAACGCCCAGCCCTTCATCCAGCTGCTCAACGCCCCGCCGAAGAAGAAGTAGCCTCTCCAGACTGCTCGAACTCTCACACCGAGGACCCCATCCCGCAAATGCGGAGTGGGGTCCTCGAGTCATCTCTGTCGTCGTCAGGTGGAGCCCCCTGACTCGGCACTCACCCAGCCCCGCACCCTCGTCAACAAGCTAGCCCAAATAGTGGTCCCGCAGCGCCGCTGGAAGCCTCTTGGGGTCGCGTCGCTGCCGCAGCGGTGCTCGCGATCACCGTCATCGCCACCACGGGGGGAGACGACACCCCGGACGGGCCGCAGACGTCAAACGCCACCGAGAACCCTGGGCCGTAATGAGGTGGACCACTACGAAGGGCCCACCTCACTGCCCGTCGCGGATTTTGACATGGATGGCGTCGATGAACACCGCGGCGTAGACGCGTTCGAGCGGACGGGCATGCCAGGTGGCCATCTCTTCGAGCACCCGGTCGGCGATCCGGCTGATCGTGTCTTTGGAAACCGCAGCACCGTAGATGTCGGCGAAATGGGCGCTGATTTCACCGGTGGTGAGCCCACGGGCATACAACGACGACACCACCTCATCCACATCAGTCAAGCGGCGTTGGCGCTTCTTCACGATCTGCGGCTCGAAGGTGCCCGCCCGGTCCCGGGGGACATCGATCTCGACCTGCCCACACGCATCAGTCAGCACGTTCTTCGACCGAGACCCGTTGCGCGAGTTGCCACTCCCACGACCACGCTGGTCGTGCTTGTCGTAACCGAGATGCTCCGACATCTCTTCATCGAGCGCCGTCTCGAGCACCGTTTTCGTCATCGCTTTGAGCAACCCATCGCAGACCGGTCAGGCGGACCCCGGCCTCCCGGGCCTGGCGGACCAGCTCGCGGGCTACCTCGAGTTCATCGACGCTGCGGTCCGCAGGCACCTCGACGATCCCGTCATCGTGTTCATCAGATGGCTCCACAGCCACCAGAGTGTCGGTCATGATGCGACCTTCCTGCCCCGACACACCGAGGGCGGTAAGGCCACTTACACTGAATCGCCCCGGGTTTGCTGGGGGCTCGTTTACTTGGTTCCAGCGACTGCCGGGACCGGGTTCTCACGGTAGCTGGTGACTGTGTGGGTCGACCAGTAGGTGGTCTCGTACTCGACGGGTGGGACGTGCCCGATCTCGCCGTGCAGGCGGCGGTGGTTGAACCAGTCGATGTACTCGGCGACGGCGATCTCGACCTCGCCGACACCGCCCCAGCCACCGCGAGGGCGCATGACTGGGTTACGGATACACTCGGCCTTGAACAACGAGTTGAACGCCTCGGCCATCGCATTGTCGTACGAATCACCCTTGGAGCCAACAGAAGTCACTGCGTCTGCTTCGGCGAGACGTTCGGTGTAGCGGATGGCTCGATACCGCACTCCGCGGTCGGAGTGGTGAATCAGCCCGGCCACGCCCTGGCCGGCACGCGACCGCGCCCACAACCCCATATCCAAGGCGTCGAGCGCGAGGTCGGTGTGCATGGTGGTCGAGACCTGCCAGCCCACGACCATCCTTGAGAAGACGTCGAGGATGAACGCGGCATACACCCACCCCGAGTGTGTGCGGATGTAGGTCAGGTCCGCCACCCACAGCGCGTTGGGCGCCGCCGCGGTGAACTGCCGTTCGACACGATCTGCCGGCTGCGGAGTTTCGGCCCCCTCGCTGTGCGTGGTCTTCCGCGTCTTGGATCTCGTTATCCCCTGCAGCCCATCAGCTTTCATCAACCGCTCGACGGTGCACCGGGCCACGCCGATACCCTTTCTGCGTAGTTCGGCGTGGACTTTGCGGGCACCGTAGACGCCGAGATTGTCGGCATGCACGGTGCGGATCTCACCGAGGATCTCGCGGTCACGGACCACCCGTGGCGCCTCGACTCGTCGAGAGCTCAGATGGGCTCGGACTGTGGACGGAGCGATCTGGGCGGCCGTGTCGCGCAGGGCCGCGCAGATCGGATCGACTCCGTGTTCGTCGCGGAAAGCGGCGACGAACTCCACGATCAACGCTGTGGGCGGTCGATCTCCGCCGCAAAGAAAGCTGATGCCTGCTTCAAGATGGTGTTCGCCCGCCGCAACTCCCGGTTCTCCCGTTCCAGCTGCGCGATCCGCTCAGCCTCGCTGGTCGTGGTCCCCGGGCGGTCCCCGCCATCGATCTCGGCCTGCTTGACCCAGGTGCGAAGCGCCTCCGGGTGCACACCGAGTTGATCGCCGATCCGTTTGAGCGCCCCTGGTCGCGTGGCTGGGTCCTTGCGGGCCTCCACCGCCATCCGCGTCGCCCGCTCCTTCAGCTCAACGCTGTACTTCCGTGTTGCTGCCATGCTCTCCATCCTTCACAGATTCGAGAGCCTCCGACAAACCCGGGGCGTTTCAATCGCCGCAGTGCACGCCGGGCACAAAGT
>NZ_BACI01000050.1 GCF_000225505.1 Gordonia alkanivorans NBRC 16433
CCCAAACGGGGTCGGCGTCGTCGTTGGTTACGTGGATCTCGTCGTCGAGGTCGGCGAGGTGGACCACCGAATGGTCAGCCAGCGCATGAGTTTTCGGCAGAGCTACGACTCGACCTTCGTGGCGGATGACGTCGAGTCGCAGGCCGCTGGAATCGGCGAAGGGCGGCCGCACCAGTGCGGCGTCGACCTGGCCCTCACGCACCGCGGAGGTCTGGTGCGACCACGGGAGTTCGACCATCTGCACCGTCACGTCGGGTACCCGGCGCCGCAGCTCGTCGAGGATCTCGTGGGTGCGGCTTCCCGTTGACGCCGTCATGAAGCCGATTCGCAAGGTGTGGGACAACTCTCGGCGGTAGCTGTCCACCGCGGCGACAGCCCGGTCCGCTGCCGAGACCGACTCTCTGGCCTCCGCGAGGAACCGTTCACCCGCCGGGGTCGGACGGACGGGGCGTGCCGTCCGGTCGACCAGCTCCGCACCGAGGGACCGTTCCAGCTTCCGGATCTGCTGACTCAGCGATGGCGTGCTGATGTACAGACGCTCCGCAGCGCGTCCGAAATGCCCTTCGTCGACGAGGGCGATCAGGTAGCGCACCAGGTGCAGGTTGAGGGTCACAGGGACAGACTCTATCAAGTGGATGTGATGTAGACCACTAGTCTACGAGCCGCTCATCTGCGATGTTAGGCAAAAGGCTAACGGTAGCGAGTGGATATGTCATGGACGCGACGTTGTGCCGAGGTCGATGATTGACCTCACACCGAAGGTCTGATCAGTCCCGCCGATCGCGGGCTCGGGCATCGGTGCCGGAGATCATTCCGGCCGACTCGCCGCCATCTTTCGCGGCGACTTTCTCACTCCTCGTACGACGGGAAATCATGTCCAATTCTTCAGCACCCAAACGGTCGATCGTCACCGGAGCCGCATCCGGAATCGGGTACGCGATCGCCGAGCGCCTCATCGCCGACGGAGGGTCGGTGGTCGCCTTCGATCTCGACTCCGGTGGTCTGGACGACGCGGCAAAACAGCTCGGCGACAACTACATTGCCCAGCCGGGGAGTGTGACCGACGCGGGCGACATCCAGGCGGCGGTCGCCCGTGCGGAGTCCGACCTCGGCGGCCTCGACAGTCTGTTCAACGTGGCCGGCGCGATCCGTCCTGGTCCGATCACCGACTTGGACGGGGAAACATGGGATTTCACCGTCGACATCGTGCTGCGCGGTGTGTTCCTCTGCACCAAGTACGCGGCGCAGAGCATGATCCGTGCCGGTAACGGCGGATCGATCGTCGTCGTGTCATCGGTCAATGCCCACATTCCGCTGTACGGCGGAAGTGCGTATGCCGCAGGCAAAGCCGGTGCAGACATGTTCGCCAAGAACGCGGCCCTCGAACTGGGGCGCCACGGAATCCGCGTCAACTCGGTCCTGCCCGGTCTCGTCGACACCCCGATGGCCGGCTTCATCCTCGAAAACGAGGGAATCATGGCCGAATTCGACGCCAACGCAGTCCTCAAGCGGCCGGCCAAGCCGTCGGAGCTCGCGGCCCCCGCGGTGTTCCTGGCCTCCGGTGACGCCAGCTACATCACCGGTTCCAGCCTCGTCGTCGACGGCGGTTACGAGATCGGTAGTTACCCAGACCTCAGCAAGTACCTGTGAAGGAGAGAGCACAACAATGAGTACAGCCCACGTTTCCGTTGCCACCCGTACGTCGTATGAGGAGGAGTTCGTCCACATGATGGACGACGTCGACGACCTCATAGACACCCTGGAGAATCCCAAGCACCGCAAGATCCTCATCAACTATCGCAGGCATGGACTGTTGGAGGTCTCCGGTCGCTACGAGGAACTGCTCGCACCCAACATGACCGTCCCGCATCCGCACTACCGGCTCTTCGAAGGTGGGCAGGGGACCATCCTCGACGGGATGGACACGGTTCGCGCCTTCTATCAGCAGCTCGCTGCGATGGACATGCTCGTGATGTGGACGGGAAAGCAGAAGATGGCCGTGCACGACTGGGGCTTCGCCGGAGAGGCCGAGTTCAGCCAGTTCGTGCCGGGTGCGTTGCTCGGCGACAACGTCTTCGATTCGGTGAACAACGATCCGGGCGCACCCTCGTCGTCACAGTACGACGCCGACTCGTTCTACCTTGTCCGCCGGACGCTCGCCTTCTTCTGGCCCTACGACGAGGACGGCAAGATGATCGGCGAGCACGTCTACGAGGACACCGAGTCCAAAGTAGTCACCAAGGTCGGCAACGACGAGGTCATCACCGGCGCGCGCGCCGCCGAACTGTTGGCTCCGATCATCGACAAGTACGGCGTGCCGCAGTGACCGGTTCGAGGGTCTGATTCGCTTCGGTCGACGAGCCGCCGCGGGGGAACCACCCCCGCGGCGGCTCGTCGTGCGGGGTCGTGGGAATCAGCGGTCGATGTCACGCAGCAACCCGATCACCGGCGCGAACTGCTCGAGGACCGGTTCGAGGACAGTGAGGTAGCTGATCCCGGTGCGCTTCCGGAGTTCGACGAGGCGTGCGGCGATGTCGGCGGCGGAGCCGATGAGGACCGACGGTAGGTCGAGGAACTCCTCCGGACTCATCGGCAACTCCCACTTCGCGATGTTCTCCTCGGCGATGCGTCGCGGGTCGTCGGTGACCACGACGATCTGCATCAGCAGGTTCCACTCGACATCGCCGGACCTGGCGCCGGCCGCGTCGCGTGCGAACGCGACCCGTTCGTCGAAGTCCGTGGCCGATAGCGGCTCGAGGTCACCTTTCCGACCGGTGCGCGCCGCGGTGAACCCCACGATGTCGGCGTGCTCGGCGGCCATCCGAAGCACACGGTCGCCGTTGCCGCCGAGAAGCAGAGGCACGCGCCCCTGTACCGGACGTGGGGTGTGCTCGGGGGCGGAGAGCAGTGAGGTCACCCGGGCCACGGTGTCGCCCAGATGGTCGACGCGGCGCCCGGCCGTTGGGAATTCGATTCCGGCCGCCTCGAACTCCTCCTTGACGTAGCCCGTGCCCAGGCCGAGCTCGACACGGCCGTCGGACAGCTGGTCGACGGTCGCCACGTCGCGGGCGAGCAGCACCGGGTTGGTGAATGCCGCGTTGAGGACGAAGGGCCCGACGCGGAGGCGTTCGGTGGCGGCGGCCGTCGCGAGCGCAGGCCAAGGGCTCGGGATGCCCAGGTGGTCCGGGACCAGCAGGACGTCGAAGCCGAGCTGTTCGACGTGTCGCGCGCGGCCTTCCCACGACGCGCTGGAGTCCACTGCGAGCATGTTGACCCCGAACCGGAACGCCCTGGACGCGAGAGACATGTCCTCAACGTAACCAGGGTCGCCGCGGCCGGCCGGGCGAATGCGGTGGCCCCGGTCCGGTGCAACCTTGCACTCGGCAGGGTCGAGTGCTAAAACGGACCTTGGCACTCGCGAGCTGTGAGTGCCAGGTCGGGACGGTGAGATCGGTACCGAATGACACACCGGTCGTCCGTCGCGGGCACCGAGTTCCGGCCATACGAACCTAGTGTCACCCCCTTCGGAGGATCACTTACCCATGGCCAAGCAAATCGCGTTCGACGAAGAGGCCCGTCGCGGCCTCGAGCGGGGCCTCAACAGCCTCGCCGACGCAGTCCGAGTGACGTTGGGACCCAAGGGTCGCAACGTCGTGCTGGAGAAGAAGTGGGGCGCCCCCACGATCACCAACGATGGTGTGTCCATCGCCAAGGAGATCGAGCTGGAGGACCCGTACGAGAAGATCGGTGCCGAGCTCGTCAAAGAGGTCGCCAAGAAGACCGACGACGTCGCAGGTGACGGCACCACCACCGCTACCGTTCTGGCCCAGGCCCTCGTTCGCGAAGGTCTGCGCAACGTCGCTGCCGGCGCGAACCCGCTGGGTCTGAAGCGCGGCATCGAGAAGGCCGTCGAGGCCGTCACCGAGTCGCTGCTGAAGAGCGCCCGGGAGGTCGAGACCAAGGAGCAGATCGCTCAGACCGCAGGCATCTCGGCCGGCGACCCCTCGATCGGCGAGCTCATCGCCGAGGCGATGGACAAGGTCGGCAAGGAAGGCGTCATCACGGTCGAGGAGTCCAACACCTTCGGCCTGCAGCTCGAGCTCACCGAGGGCATGCGCTTCGACAAGGGCTACATCTCGGGCTACTTCGTCACCGACGCCGACCGCCAGGAAGCCGTCCTCGACGACCCGTACATCCTGCTGGTCTCGGGCAAGGTCTCGACCATCAAGGACCTGCTGCCGCTGCTGGAGAAGGTCATCCAGGCCGGTAAGCCGCTGCTGATCATCGCCGAGGACGTCGAGGGCGAGGCCCTGTCGACCCTGGTCGTGAACAAGCTCAAGGGCACCTTCAAGTCCGTCGCCGTCAAGGCTCCGGGCTTCGGTGACCGCCGCAAGGCCATGCTGGCCGACATCGCCATCCTCACCGGTGGCGAGGTCATCAGCGAAGAGGTCGGCCTGTCCCTCGAGGGCGCCGGCGTCGAGCTGCTCGGCACCGCCCGCAAGGTCGTCGTCACCAAGGACGAGACCACCATCGTCGAGGGCGCGGGCGATCCCGACGCCATCGCCGGTCGCGTGGCGCAGATCCGTGGCGAGATCGAGAACAGCGACTCCGACTACGACCGTGAGAAGCTGCAGGAGCGTCTGGCCAAGCTGGCCGGCGGTGTTGCGGTCATCAAGGCGGGCGCGGCCACCGAGGTCGAGCTCAAGGAGCGCAAGCACCGCATCGAAGATGCCGTGCGCAACGCCAAGGCTGCCGTCGAAGAGGGCATCGTCGCCGGTGGTGGCGTGGCCCTGCTGCAGTCGGAGCCGGCCATCGACGCACTCTCGCTCGAGGGTGACGAGGCCACCGGCGCCAACATCGTCCGCGTCGCTCTCTCGGCTCCGGCCAAGCAGATCGCGATCAACGCCGGTCTCGAGCCGGGCGTCGTCGCCGACAAGGTCCTGAACTCGCCCACCGGCACCGGCCTCAACGCCGCCACCGGTGAGTACGAGGACCTGCTGGCCGCCGGCATCAACGACCCGGTGAAGGTCACCCGCTCGGCGCTGCAGAACGCAGCCTCGATCGCGGCTCTGTTCCTCACCACCGAGGCCGTCGTCGCCGACAAGCCGGAGAAGAACGCTGCTCCGGCCATGCCGGGTGCCGACGAGATGGGCGGCATGGGCTTCTGATTCAGAACCCCTAGCTTCACCAGCTCTACATCTCACGAGCCGGCCCACTCCCTTCCAGGAGTGGGCCGGTTTCGTGTGTTGGTTCTCGAGTCGCCGCCGGAATGGTGCGCGGCAGAAGGTTTCACCCAGGTCCTGGAGAAGGTGCACGCCGACTGACCCGTCGTGTGTGAACAGTCGGGTTTGGGTATGGCACTCCGGATGCAGACGTTCCTCGTGGCAAGACTCTCGCTCCACATCTCCGGCGCGTCCGGTGGACCGGCACGGTGGCACGGTCATCGGTGATCCCGCCGGCGCTCCTGCAGAATCCGCGGCGGATGTTCCCGGGGCCGGTGGACGCCTAGGAAACGCCACGCCCGCCGACGACACGCCGCGGGTCGTCCGACCGGTCGAATTCTTGTGCGTGCATGTGCCGAAGGCGATGAGACATTCGTCGAATCCGATCTCCAACGTCGGTGACGCGATTTGCAGAATGCCCGGTCACAACGTTTTTGGCCGAGTGAGGACGGTCGTCCTAATGATCACGAACTCGTGATTGTGGATTGCTATTCGCGATTGCGTTCTCGAGGATTCGTGTCGGAATCGCTGAACAAACCGATGCTGTCGTCGCGGGTGAGTATGGTCGCGAATGTATTCGGATCGATACCCGAGCGTTGGAAATCTGTTGTCCGGGCAGGTTCCACGCGTCGACATATGAAGGGACGATGATGTCCGTGACGAGCGGCAACCTCCATCGCCGTACGGTCCAGGCGTTCATCGCATTCGTCGTAGCCGTTGTCTCGATTGGCTTTTCCGTGACAGCGACGGCGGACACGGGGGCCAAGTCCAAGCGGGCCGACCGGCTCGCGGAAGCGATGGCCGAGGGGCGGGCCCTTGACCTGACTGTGCACTCGACGTCGATGAACCGTGATGTGCCGATCCGGATTCTCGTCGCGGCCGACAGGTCGGTGCCCCGGCCCACGCTTTATCTGCTCAACGGATCCGGTGGTGGGGAGGGTGATGCACACTGGTTCGCCCAGACCGACATCGTCGAATTCGCCGCCGACAAGAACGTGAACATCGTCGTTCCGATGAGTGGCGGATACAGCTATTACACGGATTGGGTGAAGGTCGATCCGGTCTTGGGCCGTAACAAGTGGACGACATTTCTGACCCAAGAGCTGCCCCCGGTCATCGACGCGAAGCTGAACGCTACCGGGGCCAACGCCATCGCGGGGATCTCGATGGCAGGAACATCGGTGCTCGCCCTGGCCGAGGCGGCGCCGGAGCTGTATCGCGGGGTCGCGTCCTACAGCGGATGTGCCGAGACCACCACCAGGCTCGGCCAGTTGGCCGTCCAGGCGGTGGTCGGCGGGAACGGCGGGGACATCACCAACATCTGGGGACCCCTCGATGCGCCCGGCTGGCGTGCTCACGACCCAGTGGTCAACGCCCACAAACTCCGTGGCAAGGCGATTTATGTCAGCAGCGGCACCGGCATGCCCGGAAGGCACGATCACCTGGCAAACGAGGCGATCGACGGTGACGTGGTTGAGTACGCCAGGATCGTCGGCGTAGGCGGCCCTCTCGAGGCGGCGACCTACTACTGCACGCAGAACCTCGACAAGAGGCTCAAGCAGCTACGCATCCCCGCGACGATCGACTACGAGCCCGGGACGCATTCGTGGCCGTACTGGCAGGACCAGCTGGCCAAGTCGTGGCCGATGCTCGAGCGCGCTCTGACCCGCTGATCTGCCGGCTGGACGCCGGTGAGGCGTGTTCATCTGCGACGATGAGTCGCGTGACTGTGACACCCGGTGCGCCGAGCCCGATCGGCAGCCTCCCGAATCTGCGTGACCTCGGCGGCTGGCGGACCGCCGACGGGCGAGTGGTGCGTTCCGGGTTGCTGTTCCGGTCGACGGACTTCTCGTCGCTCACCGACTCCGATGTCGCCGCCCTCGAGAGCCTCGGCCTGCGCACGGTGTACGACCTCCGTTCGGTGCACGAGAGGGAGGCCATCCCGGACCCGTCCCTGCCCGACGTCACCGAGGTCGGGCTCGACGTGCTCGCCGACGCGCAGATGTCGATCCCGGCCAACATCGGTGCCGTACTCGCTGATCCGGCCGTGGTCGCCCAGGCCGACAAGGTCCTGGCCGGGGGTAAGGCGCGGGAGATGATCTCGGGTACCTACCGCGAGATGATCACCCTGCCGAGTGCCACGGCCGCCTACTCGGAGTTCTATCGCGGGCTCCTCGGCGACGCGCCGAGCCCGATCCTCTTCCACTGCACGACCGGCAAGGACCGCACCGGTTGGGCCGCCGCGGCATTCCTCACCCTGGTCGGGGTGGGTGAAGAGGACGTCTACCGCGACTACCTGCTGACCAACGAGCGCCTCATCCCGGCGCTGAGGCACATCTTCGACGGCTTCGCGGCCGCGGGCGGCGACCCGCAACTTCTCGTCGGCGTGCTCGGCGTCGACGCGGGATACCTCGACGCGGCCTTCGATGAGGTGCGGACCAGATACGGCGGCATCGAGGGGTACTTCAGCGAGGCGCTCGGTATCGGTACCCGCGAGCAGGACAAGATCCGCGAACGTTTCCTCGTGGAGGCCTGACCCGGGTCCACCGGAAGACGATGCGCGTGGTCATGCCGTGTGCGACCACGGTCTGCGTACCCGGTCGGACACGCCTCCCGGGCGATCGGGCTATGTATAGTTGCATAGACCACCCGGACGAGATGAAGGAGCAGGTCATGGCGCCGCATTCCGCCGAATCCGTCATCTCCGGATCGGATGAGCGTGGTCCGCGTGAGCGGATGATCGTCCATGCCGCGGACCTGATCGGTCGCGACGGTGTCGCCGCGACCTCGATCGGCGACGTCATCTCCGCGAGCGCCGCGCCTCGCGGGTCCATCTACCACCACTTTCCCGGCGGCAAGACGCAGCTCATGACCGAGGCGGTCCAGTACGCGGGAGACTTCATCGCCGAGCGGCTCGCGCGCCGGGTTACGCTCACCCCCGCCGAGACGGTTCGCGAGATCGGCGGCGTGTGGCGGCGCATGCTGGTCAACACCGACTTTCAGTTCGGCTGCCCGGTCATGGCCGGCGGCCTGGCGCGTCGCGGCGAGCCCGAGGTGGCCGACGCCGCCGCCGAGATCCTCCGCCGCTGGGCCGATCTGATCACCGCCCGGCTCGTCGTCGACGGTGTGGACAGCGAGCGCGCCGATTCGCTGGCGAACCTGATCGTGGCCGCCATCGAGGGGGCGGTCGCACTCTGTCAGACGCAGCGCAGCGTCGAACCGCTCGATCGGGTCATCGCCGAACTGGCCGCCCTCTGCGACGCCGCGGTCTACCGGTAGGCATTCCCACCGGTTCTGGCGAACCCGCAGACCTGGTCATCTGTACGTCGTTGGCTTGCGGCGGGCTCCGTAGTAGGTTCACGGTGGCGCCACCTCGGTGGCAGTACGCCGTGTGAACGACGCTGGGCCGAGTTCGGGAGGGGACACGATGACGCCGGTCTTCCGGCATGAGCTGGGCTCGGACTTCGACCGCCTCCACCCCAACGTCGCATGGCGTTACGGCATCGACTCCACCTCCGGGGTCGCCCAGATCTGCCACGGCATGTACGAGTCGGTGTACGTGTCCTCGGTCCTGCCCCCACCGGCTCTCTGGCACTACGCCAAGCGGAACGCCCTGCCGTCCAAGACCAGTCGGATGGTCCCGTTCACCCAGGCCTACTACTGCTACGTCGATGAACTCGAGCGCGAGTCCCTCGCGGTACTGCGGACCTTCCGGTACACGACCGGCCCGCGCAAGCTCAACTCCCTCCTCGTCGCGGGACGCAGCGGACTCGTCGACTACTTCGGCGACGGACCCGAGTTCCTCTATCCGATCGAGCCGTCGGTGACCCCGGCCGGCGAGCTGCTCCTCGAGAGCGGACCGATGCGCTGGCTGGGGCGCGGACCGAAGGTGGGCATGAAGGGCCTCTTCACCGCGCAGATGAAATACATCGAGGGGTGGGACGAGAAGCGCGAACGCTTCCGCTGTGACATGACGGTTCGCAATCCGGTCATCGGCGAGATCATGCATTTCCGAGGATGGTTCACGGCGGCGGACCAGGCGTGCACACTCCGCGACATCCCCGACGAGGCGTGGCCGGTGAACCTCGTCGACCGGGAGAGCTGATCCCCGTCGAGGCGCGAGCTGGGTGAACCTGGTCACCCGACCAGGACGAATCCCGACGGCGCACGGTTCGGTGTGTGCCCGCGGAGGCCGGACGGTAGGTTCACCCCATGGCTGTCTCCGCGAACATCGAATTCCACATCGCCGCCCCGGTCTCGGTGGTGATGGAAGTACTCATGGACATCGAGTCCCTCCCCGAGTGGTCGGGCCCCCACAAAGAGGCCGAGATCATCGACGAGCACGACGACGGCGCACCGAGGACCGTGCGCATGGTGGTCACCGCGGCGGGTATCTCCGACGAACAGACCTGTACGTACGAGTGGACCGACACGACCTGCGAATGGCGCCTGATCAAGTCGAATCAGCTCAGTGAACAGCGCGGCAAGTACACCGTCACCGCGACCGACACCGGTTCGCACGTGCACTTCGACCTGGAGGTCGATCTCAAGATCAAACTGCCCGGATTGATCGTCAAGCGCGCCCAGAAGATGGCCGTCGACACCTCGCGCAAGGGGCTCACCGCCGAAGCCGAGAAGCGCGCCGCCGGCTGAGCAAACCGCGCCCGAACCGGGTCGCCGTCATCCGGACGGTGTCGACCCGACGATCCCCCGGGTGGCCCGCGCGGACCGCGGGTACCCTGGGATCGTCATCAGCCCAGCCGTTGCACCATGGAGGCCAAATCCCTTGAAAATGAACAAATTTGCCGTCCGGGCGTTGGTCTTCCTCGCCGGTGGCGCCGGTTGTGTCGCATTCGCCGGGTTGTCCGGTGAGGGTGTCGCATCGGCTGTTCAGTGCACGGCGTCGAACGGGCAACAGATCGAACGGGTCGTAGGTGCGAGCGGTTGCGGCGCCAAGGCCGGATTGGGTAGCCGCGCGACCGCCGAGGACCGCAGTGGCAACGGCACGGCCATCTCCGTGTCGGACAACGGCGGCAACGCCTCGTCGTACAACCTGCAGCCGGGCTCGTCGGCCCTCGCAGGTGCCAACTCGCGCGGCGTGGCGTACTCGGTGACCACCGGTCCCAAGGCGCTGTCGATCGCGCAGGCGCGGCGCGGCGGCACCACGGTGGCGGTCGGCGGCTGGGGTGGCCAGGCCTACGCCGGACCCGACGGCGCGGTGTGCAGCGGCGGCTTCGCGGCGGCCTTCGATTCGGTTACCGGTAAGGCCTGCCTGCATTCGGGTTCCATCGATCTGCGCAACTGACCGGTCGGCTCGTCCACCGATCTGAGACCAAACCCGCCCGACGCGGCGCGTCGTTCACCGGCGCGTCGGGCGTGGTCCACCCGGTCGTCCTATCGTTGGGATCGTGACCGATCTACACGACGCAGACCCCCACGTCGGCCCGGACTTCAGTGTCCTGAACGGCCGAGAGGCACTTCAGCAACTCGTCGACCTGCACGATGTCACCCAGTTCACCGTGAACGACGACGATGACGACGACCCCGTCCTGCTGACGCTGCCGCATCGCAACGTGGTCGACACCTGGCGTCAGGACTACCCGTACTCCGAGCGCATGAGCCGGCGCGAGTACGAGGTCACCAAACGTCGCCTGCAGATCGAGTTGCTCAAGCTCCAGAAGTGGTCCAAGCAGACCGGGCAGCGCCACCTGCTGGTCTTCGAGGGTCGTGACGCCGCCGGCAAGGGCGGCACGATCAAACGCTTCAACGAACACCTCAACCCGCGTGGTGCTCGCGTGGTCGCCTTGGAGAAGCCGAGCGAGCGCGAGGCGACCGAGTGGTACTTCCAGCGCTACGTCCAGCACCTGCCGGCCGGTGGCGAGATGGTCTTCTTCGACCGGTCCTGGTACAACCGGGCCGGCGTCGAACGCGTCATGGGTTTCTGTAATCCGCAGCAGTACACACAGTTCATGTCGCAGGTCCCGGCCTTCGAGAAGATGCTCGTCGACGACGGCATCAACCTGGTGAAGTTCTGGTTCTCGGTGACCCCGCTCGAGCAGCGCACGCGGTTCGCCATCCGCCAGATCGATCCCGTCCGGCAGTGGAAGCTCTCGCCGATGGACCTCGCCTCGCTCGACAAATGGGACGCCTACACCGAGGCCAAGGAGGCGATGTTCGCCGCCACCGACACCGACCACGCGCCGTGGACGGTGGTGAAGTCCAACGACAAGAAGCGTGCCCGCATCAATGCGATGCGGTACGTGCTCAGCCTGTTCGAGTACGACGGCAAGAACCACGACTTCGTCGGTCGACCGGATCCGCTGATCGTCGGGCGTGCCGCGGACGTCGTCGGGGAGTAGCAGTCGGGGCTCGGTAGCCTCGTGGGGTGCGAAGCTTTCTGAGTGCTCTGATGACGCTCGTCGCGATGGCGGCGACCGTGCTCGCGGTCCCGGCTCTGTGGCTGGACCTGCGTATCGTCGACCAGGACGGATTCGTCTCCACCGTCGCGCCGATGGCCGAGAACCAGAAGGTGAAGGACTACCTCGCCGACGAGATCGCCGCCCAGGCCACCGCCCGCACCGATCTCCCGATCGCGGGTGCGCTGGTGCGTCCGCTGGCCGCGACGTACACCGACAGCGAGCAGTTCCGGCTCGACTTCGCCGATGTGGTCGGCCAGCAGCACGCCTGGCTGTTCACCGAACCCGCACCGGGTGAGGACACGTCCGTCATGCAGCTCGACATCACCGCGATGATCAACCGGGCGCTCAATCTGACCGGCACCCCGAACGAGATCTCGGGACCGGTCGTCGTCGAATTGACCAACGGGGCTTCGGGTCTCGAGGCCGGTAGATACGCCGAGGTCGGCAGCCAGATCACCATGCTAGCCCGGGGTGCGGCGGCGGTCGCGGTCATCGCCGGACTCCTCGCCCTTCTGCTCGCGCACCGGCGCAGCACGGTCTTCGCCTGGCTCGGGCTGGGCGCTGCCGCGGCCGGGGTCGCGAGCTGGGTCATCGGCCTGTTCTTCGCCGACCGCGCCAAGCAGGAGGTCGCGGGTGCCGAATCATCGGGTCGGCAGGTGGCCGAGCTGATCATCGACGGGGCCTACTCCGACCTCACCCAGGTCGCGCTGATCGTCGGCGGGGTGGGCGTCGCGATGGTCGTTGTCGGGCTCATCGGCCGGATGGTCTTCGCGGGCCGGCGCTGAGCCGTCCCGCTCCCTCCAGCCGCGAGCGAAGCGAGCCTCTCAGTGCCCGGCGAAGGCCTCGGCGAGCCACCAGGATCCGCCGTCGTTCGTGATCTTGGCGTCGATGACCAGCGGGCCGGACGGTTCGGGGGAGTCGAGTGAGGCGACCCAGCGTCGAACCTCGTCGAGGTCGTCGAACCCGGTGACCGTCACGCCCGTCGCGCCGTGGCCGCGGGCGATGGCGGCGATGTCGGTCTCGGGGAAGGTCACCGTCGTCATGTCGGCGTCGCCGAAATGGTGTACCTCGGCGCCGTACGCGGAGTCGTTGTAGACGATCACGACGAGCGGAAGTGCCAGGCGGACGGCGGTTTCCAATTCGGAGATCGCCATCAGGAAACCGCCGTCACCGGTGCCGAGGACAGGCAACCGGGCGGGTTGGGCGATCGCCGCGCCGATGGCCGTGCCCAGTCCGACGCCGATCGACTGGAATGCCTGGGTGAAGCAGAAGCCGAACTCGTCGGGCACCGACAGATGCGTCGACGGGTACCCCATGAAATTGCCCGAGTCGATGGACAGGATGCGGTCGGCAGGCAGGATCTCGTCGAGAGCAATGCTCAACGCGCGCGGATCGATTCGGCCGTCGACAGGCTCGGCGGTGACCGGGACGTCCTGCCACCGCGCCGACGCGGCGATCCGTTCGGCCACATCATCGGTCCGGTATCCGTTGTGCGACAGCGGATCACCGGAAAGTGCGGCGAGCGCGTCGGCAGCGGTTGCTGCGCAGTCTCCCACCACGCCGACGTCGACCGGGCGGTGCGCGCCGATCGCCTCGACCTCGACATCGACCTGGGCCACCACGGTCTGGTCGCCGATGAGCCGGCCGTGCCGCATCGTCCACATGTTGAGCGCGCATCCCCACCCGACGATGAGGTCGGCGCCGGCGATGAGCTCCGCGGTCGTCGGCGACGAGAAGCCGCCGGAGATGCCCAGCGAGAACGGATTTCCGGCGAAGAGGCCGTTGGCGACCGCCGACGTGGCGAGCAGCGCACCACTTGCCTCCGCGAGCTCCGCGATCTGCGGACCGGCCTCACGACCGCCCCGTCCGGCGACGAAGACCGGCCGGCGGGCCGCGCGAATCGCCGCGACGAGGGTTTCCGCCGACGCGGCGTCGGGCCGGATCCGCGGTGCCCCGAACGAAGCGGCGACCGGCCCGGGCACCTCGACCGGTGCCGCGGCCACGTCGATCGCGATGTTGAGCACGACGGTCCGGCGCTGGGTCACTGCGGTCCGGTACGCCCGGGTCACATCGGCGACCACGGTGTTCGGGCCGTAGACGCGGTCGCTCACCGCGCCCACGCTCGTCGCCAGTTCGTCCTGGTCGATCCGGAAGTTCGACTGCAGCGCGGCAGCCGGGGCGTCGGCGGTCAGCACGATCATCGGGGTACGACTCTTCGCCGCCTCGCCGATGCCGGTGACCGCGTTGGTCAGACCGCAACCCTGGTGCACCGTCAGCACACCCACCCGTCCAGACATGCGCGAGTAGGCGTCGGCCATGGAGGCCGCGCCACCCTCGTGGCGTGCCGCGGTGAATCCGACCCCGCCGGCGCGCAGCGCGTTGGTCATGACGAAGTTGCCGCTGCCGACGACCCCGAACGCGTGACCGACGCCCAGATCGGCGAGAACACGGCCCGCGACGTCGGCGACCGTCGGGCCGTACGTTGTCGCTGAGGCCGTCACGCCGATCAGCTCTCGACGATGGCCAGCACCCGCGACGGGCTGCCGGTACCGCCGACGATCGGGAGCGGACTGACGACGATCACGGCACCGGTGGCGGGCAGCGCACCGAGGTTCCGCAGCGAGGTGAGGCCGTACTTGTCGTTTCCGAGGAAGTGGTAGTGGACGGGGAAGGCCGGCTCGAAACCACCTGCGAGACCTGCGTCGACACCGACGGTCTCGACGCCGAGTCCGGTGATCTGCCGCTGCACGGCCAGCCACTCGGCGCATTCGACCGAGACGCCCGGGGTGTGCGAGCCGGTCTCGTCGGCGTTGAGGAACTCCGCTTCCGACCCACCTCGTGATTCCCATCCGGTGCGCAGCAGGAGCCAGGCACCCGGCAGCAGTTCGCCGTGCTCGGCCTCCCATGCTTCGACGTCGGCGACCTCGAGCAGATAGTCGGGGTTGTCGGCGACCTTCGCGGTCAGGTCGAGGACGGCTGCCGGACCGATCAGCCGCTGCACGGGGATCTGGGAGACGTCGTCACCGTCGCGACCGCTGATCCAGTGGATCGGTGCGTCGAGGTGGGTGCCGATGTGCTCGCCGGTGTGGATGTTGTTGTGCCGCCAGTATGGTCCGGGTTCGTTGTAGGCGCTGACCTCTTCGAGGCTGAAGTCGATCAGGTTCGCGAACGGGGCCGGCAACCGCAGGGCTGGGGTCGAACTCGACAGCGGGGTGGTCAGGTCTATCACCCGGAGGGATCCGTCGGCGAGGCCGGTGAGGAAACCGGGCAGGGCGGTGGCGGTCACTTGCGCGCGCCCCGCCAGTTCATGCCCCAGCCGTAGGCCTCGTCGATCTTGTCCTGAGCGCCTCGGATGTAGCGCACCTCGCGGTTGATCACCAGTTCGCCGCCGCGGTTCTCGAGCAGCGCGATGGCGCAGGAGATCGCGGACTGGTCGGCCTCGTCGAGTCGGACCTCGATCTGCGGTCCGCTGACCGGCGACAACGTGACGACGCCGTTGGCGCTGGCCCAGTTCGGCGTGCCCTCGTAGATGTAGGCGAAGATCAGGATTCGACGGATTCGGTTCGTGGCGGCGAGGTCGATGTACATGTTCTCGCCGCCGGCGCCGCTCCGGTCATCACCGTCGAGGTAGATGATCGGCTCCCCGTCGCGGGGAGCCCGGAACGAATTGCCCAGGGCCTGGACGATTCCCTTGCTGCCGTCGGTGAATTCCCACAGGCAGGCGAGGTCGAGGTCGATGCCCTTGGCCTTGCGGAAGAAGCCGCCGCCGGAGGAGTTCGCGGTCCAGCTGAGGTTGACGCGCACCTGACCGGTGGCCGCGCCCTGCTTGCTCAACGAGATGCTCGGCGCCGACTTGGTCAGCGTGATCTTGGAGAGCGACACCGGCTGGGCCGGCGGCTGCTGGCCGTGACCCGGAGCCGGAGGCTGTGCGGGCGGTTGCGGGGGTTGGGCTTTCGGGCGCTTGGTGTAGTCGATCCCCATCAGGTTTCCTCATCTCGTCGTGGGCGGCATCGTTGTCGGTCGCGGTGATCTGCTGCCCAGGGTAGTGGAGCTGCGACCTCAATCCGCCTGAGGAGCGAGCGTCCGCCACAGGAACTCGAACGCGAGCGCGGACTTGAACGCTGCCTGTTTGTTGTCCGCGGCGCCGCCGTGGCCGCCCTCGATGTTCTCGTAGTAGAGAACCTGGTGACCGCTTTCCTCCAGCCGCGCAACGAGTTTGCGGGCGTGGCCGGGATGGACGCGGTCGTCGCGGGTGGACGTCGTGACCAGGATCGGCGGGTACGAGGCGCCGGGATCGATGTTCTGGTATGGCGAGAACGGCTTCATGAACTCCCACTGTTCGGGATCGTCGGGGTCGCCGTACTCGGCCACCCACGACGCGCCGGCGAGGAGCAGGTGATAGCGCTTCATGTCGATCAGCGGGACCTGACACACCAACGCGCCGAAGAGTTCCGGGTATCGGGTGAGCATGACGCCCATGAGGAGTCCGCCGTTGGAACCGCCCTGTGCGCCCAGCTGTTCCGGAGTGGTGAGGCCCCCGTCGACGAGGGCACGTGCCACGGCGGCGAAGTCCTCGTACACCTTGTGGCGTCCGGCCTTCTGCGCCTGCGTGTGCCACGACGGACCGTATTCGCCACCGCCGCGGATGTTCGCGATGACGTAGATGCCGCCGCGCTCGATCCAGTTCTTGCCCGATAACGAGAGGTAACTGGGTGTGAGCGAGTTCTCGAACCCGCCGTAGCCGTAGAGCAGGGTGGGACCGCTGGTCACCTCCCGTCGACGGATCACGAAGTAGGGAATCTGTGTTCCGTCGTCGGAAGTGGCGAAATGCTGCTCGGCGATCACCGATTCGGAGTCGAAGTACGTCGGGCTGCGCTTGATGACCTCCGGCGCGGTCCCGTTGCTGTGCAGGAGGCTCGGCGGATCGGTGAACGAGGTGGCCATCCAGAACACCTCGTCACTCTCGTCCGGATCGGTGTCGAGCACGGACACGGTGGCGAGGCCCGGGAGGCCCGGGAAGTCGATGACCTCCCAGCTGCCGAGCTTGCGCACCTCGACCATGGTGTGCACGTCGTGCAGCGTCACGATGATGAGTTGCGAACGCGTGTAGGCATAGTCGACGAGACTCGTGTGGGCATCCGGGGTGAACAGCACGGTCGGCTCGCGGCCACCGGCCCGGTAGTCGTCGTAGTCGAAGGCCAGCAGGGTGCCCGGCGCATGGGTCGTACCGTCGACCGTCCACTCCGACCGCGTCATCACCAGCAGCCAGTTCATCCGCACACCGGCGTGGGCATCGGTCGGGACGTCGATGAGTTCCGTTTCGCCGTCGCGTAATTCGAACATGAGCGAGTTGAAGAAGTCCGTCGAACGCAAGATGAAATGTCGCTCGAAGCCGGGGGTGTCGTCGTAGATCGCGTGCACCGACACGTCGCTCTTCTCGCCGGCGAAGACGGTGGTCGCGGCCTCCAGCGGGGTGCCCCGCGACCAGCGTTTGACCACGCGGGGATAGCCGGAGTCGGTCAACGACCCGACGCCGTCCGGTTGATCGCCGAAATCGGTTCCGACATAGACGGTGTCGCGGTCGATCCAGCGCACACTCGACTTGTTCTCCGGCAAGGAGAAGCCGTCGGTGATCCACTGCCGCGTCGGGATGTCGAACTCGCGGATCACGCTCGCGTCGGCACCGCCCCGCGACAGCGAGACCAGCGCGCGTTCGTACTCGGGACGGAGCACCGTGGCCCCCGACCACACCCAGTTCTCGTCCTCGGTGCGCGCGAGTTCGTCGACGTCGAGGATGATCTCCCACTCGGGCGCATCGGTCACGTAGGACTCCAGCGTCGTCCGCCGCCAGAGCCCGCGGGGATTGGTCGCGTCGCGCCAGAAGTTGTAGAGGAACCCACCGCGACGCCGGACGAACGGAATCCGGTCGTCGGTGTCGAGGATCGCCAGCGCCGACGCCTCCATGTCGCGGAAGCGGTCCGACGACGAGAGCTTCTCGACGGTCGGGTCGTTGTGGGAGCGTACCCAGGCCAGCGCGTCGTCGCCGGTGACGTCCTCGAGCCAGAGGAACGGATCGTCGGTGTCGGTGCTGGTGGAGATGCCGTCGGCGTGCTCGGTCATGGCGTCCAACTTACGCGGGACGGGTGCAGGTCACCGCCGGTGCGGGACCCGCCCTCGTCACGTCTGTGCCCATCCAGGCCGAAATCGTGCCGGTGGACCACGGAATGTGCACGTCAGGGCGTCTTCGCGGTATCTTTCTCCGCGAGGATGAGGAGATCCGCATGCCCACTACCGATTCGGTCCCTGTCCGACGCTCCGGCCCCGACACCGACTCCGCCGCGGGGCGACAATCACGATGGCGCGGCCCGGGATGGGGACGCGTGTCACTCGCGGCCTGCTCGGCCCTGTCGGTGATCGCCCTCGTCGCTGCGTGCGACACGGCCTCGTCCGGCACCGGCAACCCGCCGACCGAACCGTCGGGGGCGTCGGCGCTGGTGAACCCGAACGCCGTGGACGCGATGCCGCTACCCGACGGTGCGGTGGACAAAGCGGTCGGGCAGCTCGACGGGCTCGCCGAGTCGTTGATGTCGTCGACGGGTCTGCCCGGACTCGCGGTGGCGGTGGTGTCGGGCGGAGAGACGAAGTATGCGAAGGGGTTCGGGGTCAAGGACCTGACGACCGGGCAGAAGGTCGATCCGAACACGGTCTTTCAGCTCGCGTCTGTGTCGAAGTCGGTCGGATCGACGGTGGTCGGCGCGGCGGTCACCGACAAGACGGTTGCCTGGGGCATGCCGATCGTCGAGGGGCTGCCCTGGTTCGCGCTCGCCGAACCGTACGTCACCCGGACCGTGACCGTCGGCGACATGTACTCGCACCGATCCGGTCTGCCCGATCACGCCGGCGACAAGCTCGAGGACATGGGCTACTCGCAGACCGAAATCCTCCAGCGGCTTCGGTTCATGCCTCTCGACCCGTTCCGGATCAGCTACGCGTACACCAACTTCGGTGTCACCACCGGTGGTGAGGCAGTCGCCGCGAAGGCGGGCAAGGACTGGCCGACGCTGTCGCAGGACCTCATCTACGGGCCGCTGGGCATGACCAGCACCAGTTCCCGCTACGCCGACTTCGAGAAGCGGGCCGACCGAGCCGTCGGGCACATCAAGATCGACGGCAAGTGGGCCAAGACCGACATCCCCCGTGACCCCGACGCCCAGTCGCCGGCCGGCGGGGTGAGCTCCACGGTCAACGACATGGCCGTCTGGCTGAAGATGGTTCTGGCGCAGGGCAAGCACAACGGCGCCGAGATCGTCGCGCCGGACGCCCTGCTGCCGGCGGTCTCTCCGCAGATCGTGTCCAACCCGCCGGCGTCGCCGGACGACCGTGCCGGGTTCTACGGGCACGGCTTCAACGTCGGCGTCACCACCGATGCGCGCACCCAGTTCAGCCATGCCGGCGCCTTCGCCTCGGGTGCTGGAACCTCGTTCTCGATCCTGCCGTCCGCGGACACGGCGATCGTGGTGCTGTCCAACGCCGCACCCATCGGGGCGGTCGATGCACTCGCCGCGGAGTTCATGGATCTCGTGCAGTTCGGTGAGATCCGCAGCGACTGGCGTGCGCTGTACGCCAAGGCATATGCGCCGCTGAGTGTGCCCAGCGGCGACCTCGTCGGAAAGCAGGCACCGGCGAATCCTGCTCCGGCCCAGCCGTTGCCGACATTCGTCGGCACATATGCCAACGCAGTCTACGGACCGGCCGAGGTCGTCGAACGGGACGGCAAGCTGTTCCTCGAGATGGGTCCCGGTGGAGTCCGCAAACACGAACTCGCACACTGGGATCGGAACATCTTCACCTTCACCCTGCACGACGAGAACGCCGAACTCGGCAGCATCTCCCAGGTGACCTTCGACGGCCCGAAGATGACGATCGAGTACTACGACGACGAAGAGAGCGACGGGGTCTTCCTGCGCAGCTGAGGCCGGTTCAGCGGCCCGTCCGGCCGTCGACGCCCTCGCGGATGATGTCGAGATGGCCTGCGTGGCGGGCGGTCTCCTCGATCATGTGGGTCAGCGCCCACCGCATCGACGGTGAGGATCGTCGGCCGGCGGCCCTGGGCGCGGGCTCGCCGAGGTCAGCGTAGGCCTCGATGACCGCGTTCGCCTCGGCCACCGCCTGCCGGTAGCCGGCCTGGATGCCGGGCACCGTATCCGACTCCCCGCAGGTGAACGTCGCCTTCCAGTCGGCGGTGTCCTCGCCGAGGAAGAAGAACCGTTCGACGAAGGTCAGGTGCCGCACCAGCCCGAGGAGGTTGGTGCCCGACGGCACGGCGGCTGCGCGCGCGTCGGCCTCGTCGACACCGTCGAGTTTCGACACCGCCGACGAGCGCAGGTAGTCGAGGAAGCCGACGAGAACTTCCTTCTCCGTTCCGCCGGTCGCCGGCGGCGGTGTGTCCTTGCGGCGAGGAGCCATGGGGTCACCATAGGCGGGAGCACGGCGCACTTGTCGCGTATCGGTGCGGTCGGCGCCACGACACGCGACAGCTACCGCGGCGTCAGCTGGCCGGGCCGCTCACCGACGACGAGACCGCGAGGGGATCGGGCACCTCGCCGGTGCGGATCGGGCACCGCGTGTGCGAGTAGATCGTCGGCATGCAGAGGTTGCAGTGCACGCACTTCGACGTCGTCGACGGGTCTGCGGCGATCCGCAGCGGCAGATCCGGCTCACGGAGGACCGCCCGGCCCATCGCCATGAATTCGAACCCCTCGGCCATCGCGGTGTCCATCGAGGCCCGGTCGGTGATTCCGCCGAGCAGGATCATCGGCAGGTCGACGGCCTTCCGCAGTTCCCGCGCGAGCGGCAGCAGGTAGCCGTCGTGGTACTGATAGTGCTTGAGGAAGATCGGCGCGAAAGCCTTGAGCCCGTACTTCATCGGACCGGAGAAGGCGGCGGCGAACTCCTTGCGCGGCGCCTCGCCGTGGAACAGGTACATCGGGTTGAGCAGCGAGCTGCCCGCGGTGGGTTCGATGGCGTCGAGATGGCCGTCGGACTCCAGCAGCTGCGCCACCTGGCAGGCCTCGTCGACGTTGAAGCCGCTGAGCTTGGCGCGGCCCTTCGTTCGTGCCTCCGGCGACCGTTCGATGTCGGGCTTGCCGACGCCGTCGTAGGTGTTGAGCTTCACCCAGATCGCGGCCTCGTCCCCGACCTCCTCACGCACGCTCTCGACGACCTCGCGTGCCATACGCGCGCGGTTGACCAGGCTGCCGCCGTACCCGTCGCGGCGGTGGTTGAGCAGGGGAGACAGGAAGCTGGAGATGAGATAGTTGTGGCCGCAGTGGATCTCGAGCCCGTCGAAGCCGGAGTCGACGGCGATGCGGGCGGCCTGCCGGAACTTCACCCGCAGCTCGGCGATGTCGGAGACGCTCGCCTTGTGGGTCAACGACATCCCCATCGGCGCGGGGATTCGGCCCGGACCCCAGGCCTTGGCACGGTTCGACACCGAGTTCGCGACCGCGCCGGCGTGGCCGAGCTGTGCGGCGGCGAGTGCGCCTTCGGAGTGGATGGCGTCGGTCAGCTTGCGCAGTCCGGGCATCGCCTCGGGACGCATCCAGATCTGGTGGCGGTCGGTGCGGCCCTCCGGTGAGACCGCGCAGTAGGCGACGGTGCTCATCGCGACACCGCCGGCCGCGACCTCACGGTGGAACTCGACGAGTTCGTCGGTGACGAGCGCGTCGGGCGTCATGCCCTCGAAGGTGGCGCACTTGATCAGTCGGTTCCGCAGGGTGAGCGGGCCGAGCTGTGCTGGGCTGAACGGTCCGGCGTCGGGGCTGTCCACGTCGGTTCCTCTCAATCGGTTTCTTGTTCGGACGGGCTGGGGTCTGGTGGCGCCGACAGTCCCGCGGTGACGAACCCCGCGAGGGCGTCGACGGCCTGGGCGTCGAGTGGCTCGGAGCTGCCGAAGCGCAGGAGGATCAGCTGGAAGGCGAGTGCCCAGCGGCGCCGTGCCGCGCGGGAGGGCAGTCCGGGGATGGCGTCGAGCAGGAGGTCGGCGAACGGATCGAGGCCGAACCACCGGGCGGTCCAGCCGACCGTCGGGTGGGTCAGCACGAACCGCGACAGCAGGCGCAGGTGTAGGTGCCCGGTCGGATCGCACTGGAGATCGACGAACGGCGCGAGCAAGACGTCGACGACGTGGCGCACCGAATCGTTCTCGGGATCGATCGAGGCCAGCGCGTCTGCCCAGCACGGTGCCAGCCGGGATTCGAGAAGGGCGATGGTCAGATCGTCCTTGGTCCCGAAGTGGTAGTGCACGGCCGCGGGGTTTGCGTCGGCGGCGGCGCAGATCGCGCGGACCGACACCTTGTCGTAGCCCTCGGCCAGGAACAACCGTTCGGCGACGACGAGCAGGGTCTCGCGGGTACCGGGCGAGCCGGTCCCGGACGGCGTCGCGTCGGTGGTCTGGGTCACAGTGGGATGGAACCACAGATCAAACAGCGTTTCAAACAGTGATTGAAATCGTGGTGGTGTTACCAGGGAGTAGCGGGACGGACTGCGACGGACCATCGACGGGACGTAGGGTGGCAGGCGTGGCTGAACACTTTCAAACAGTTGTATTGGGTGCAGGTCCAGGTGGGTACGTAGCCGCGATCCGGTCGGCTCAACTGGGCATGAAAACCGCTGTCATCGAGGAGAAGTACTGGGGCGGTGTGTGTCTCAACGTCGGATGTATCCCGTCCAAGGCGTTGCTCCGTAATGCCGAACTGGCACACATCTTCAATCACCAGGCCAAGACCTTCGGCATGAGTGGCGACGTGTCCTTCGACTTCGGCGCGGCGTTCGACCGCAGCCGCAAGGTCTCGGACGGCATCGTCAAGGGCGTCCACTACCTGATGAAGAAGAACAAGATCACCGAGATCGACGGTTACGGCGTGTTCACCGATGCCAAGACCATCAAGGTCCGCGGCGGAGACGCATCTGATTCCACAGATCAGGAGATCACCTTCGACAACGTCATCATCGACACCGGCTCGACCGTGAAGCTCCTGCCGGGCGTCGAATTGTCGGAGAACGTGGTCACCTACGAAACCCAGATCCTCACCCGGGAGCTGCCCGAATCCATCGTCATCGTCGGCGCGGGTGCCATCGGTATGGAATTCGGCTACGTGCTCGCCAACTACGGCGTCGACGTCACCATCGTCGAGTTCCTCGACCGCGTCCTGCCGAACGAGGACGCCGACTCGTCGAAGGCCGTCGCCAAGGAATACAAGAAGCTCGGCGTCAAGCTGCTCACCTCCACCAAGGTGCAGTCGGTCACCGACAACGGCGACAGCGTCACCGTCAGCTACAAGGACGCCAAGGACAAAGAAGGCGAGCTGACCGTCGACAAGGTCCTCATGTCCGTCGGTTTCGCCCCCCGCGTCGAGGGTTTCGGTCTGGAGAAGACCGGCGTCGAACTCACCGATCGCGGCGCGATCGCCATCGACGACCACATGCGCACCAATGTCGAGGGCATCTACGCCATCGGTGACGTCACCGCCAAGCTGCAGCTCGCCCACGTTGCCGAAGCGCAGGGTGTGGTGGCTGCCGAGACCATGGCCGGCGCCGAGACGATGACCCTGGGCGATTACCGCTTCCTGCCGCGTGCCACCTTCTGCCAGCCGCAGGTCGCGTCGTTCGGTCTCACCGAGGCGCAGGCCAAGGACGAGGGCTACAACGTGAAGGCCACCACGTTCCCCTTCACCGCCAACGGCAAGGCGCAGGGTCTCGGTGAGACCGCGGGCTTCGCCAAGCTGGTCACCGACGCCGACACCGACGAGCTGCTCGGCGGCCACGTGGTGGGTGACGGTGCGTCCGAGCTGCTCCCGGAGATGACGCTGGCCCACAAGTGGGATCTCACCGCCAAGGAGTTGGCCCGCAACGTGCACACCCACCCGACGATGTCGGAGGCGCTGCAAGAGACTTTCCACGGCGCGATCGGGCACATGATCAACCTGTAGAAGTCCACTTCGCAAAGTGAGGGATTCGTGCCGGAAAAACGGTATGAATCCCTCATTTTGTTTGCGTGGTTCCGGCGAGTGGCAATTTCGTGCCTATTCCGAGGAACAAATCTGCGCATGAATGCGGGACCCGGTGTGAGGTTCTCCCTCGGATGCCGGGAAAAGAATGAATACACGGTATAACCAAAAGTCATGACCACAACGATCCTTCACAATGCTCGCCTGATCGACGGGACCGGCGCCGACCCGATCGCCGACGCGGTCGTCGTGATCGACGATGGCAAGATCGCCTACGCCGGTGCGGCTTCCGGTGCCCCGCAGATCGACGAATCGGCGAAGCCGGTGAAGGTGGATGTCGGGGGCAACACCGTGACCCCCGGGTTCTTCGACTGCCACGTGCATCTCTCGCTGCCGGGCACCAAGGGCTCGCCGATCATGGCCGCGATGGTGCCGGCGTCGTACCGTTTCTTCGAGCTCATCGACCGGCTCAAGACCACCATCGAGGCCGGTGTCACCACCGTCCGCGACCTCATGGGTGTCGACGTGGGCGTCCGCGACGCCGTCGCCCACGGTCTGGTCGCCGGCCCGCGTCTGCTGGTCGCCGACAAGATGCTCAGCCAGACCGGTGGTCACGCCGACTTCCACATCCCGTCGGGCCTCAGCGGAACCGGCCTGATCGGCGGTGAGCTGGTCGACACCGTCGACGAGGCGCGCAAGGCCGTCCGCGAGCTGCTCCGCAGCGGCGTCGACGTCATCAAGGTCGCCTCCAGCGGCGGTGTCTCCTCGCCCAGCGACGATCCGGACTGGCTGGGTGCCCGCACCGAGATCGTCGCCGCGCTGGTCGAGGAGGCCGAGAACTACGGCGGACGCAAGGTCGCCGCGCACGCGATCGGTTTCCTCGGTATCCAGGCCGCCGTCCAGGGTGGCGCGCACTCCATCGAGCACGGGTACGCACTCACCGACGAACTCCGGACGGAGATGGTCGAGCGCGGTCAGTTCCTGGTCCCCACTCTGATCGAGACCCTGAAGCCGGACACCGCGACGCCGCAGGCGGTCGCCAAGTCCGAGAAGTGGCACAAGCTGGCTCACGAGTCCATCGCGGCGTCGGTCGAGGCCGGGATCAAGGTCGCCGTCGGCACCGACGCCGGTCTGGTCCCCGACCACGGTGCCACCCTCGGCGAGCTCGGCTGCCTGGTGAAGTTCGGTGGCATGACCCCGATGCAGGCGATCGTCGCCGGCACCAAGACCTCCGCCGAGCTCTGCGACGTCGCCGACAAGCTGGGCACCCTGGAGGCGGGCAAGCTCGCCGACGTCGTCGTCGTCAAGGGTGATCCGCTCGCCGACATCGACTCGCTCGCCGACCACGACAACATCCTTCTGGTCCTCAAGGAGGGCAAGACCGCTTCCAACCGTGGCGGTTACGCGGTCTGATCGGTTTCGACCGACGCATCTCGCGAGAGCCGTCCATTCGCTGAACGACAGACGAATAGGACGCACGTCAGCGAGTGCATTCTCGGAGAATTCGACGAGAAACGGACTGCGCGGGGGCGGGCTACGCTCGGAACGGTGAGTGCCGACGAGCGTGCCCGGGAATGGGAGTTGCCATGGCAGCTCGACGTCCGTGGCACCGTCGGCCATCTCCGACGCGGAGCCGGCGACCCCACGTTCGTCTACGGCAACGACGGGTCGATCTGGCGTTCGGTGCAGACCCCCGACGGGCCCGGCACGGTGACGCTGCGCATCGACGGTTCGCGGGTGCTGGGACGCGCCTGGGGGCCCGGCGGCGACTGGTTGCTCGAGCAGTTGCCGGACTTCCTCGGCGCCTCCGACGAGCCGGAGGCGATGGCGGTGCACGACGACGTGGTCGCCGGACTCGTCCGTCGCTCGGCGGGCCTGCGGATCGGCCGCACCGATCGGGTGTGGGAGGCGCTGGTACCGGCGATCCTCGAGCAGAAGGTGGTCGGGGCGGAGGCCTTTCGCGCCTGGCGATATCTGGTCCGACGCTTCGGCGAGCCGGCGCCGGGTCCGGTACCCGGCACGATGCGTGTACCGCCGCCGCGGGCCGCGTGGGCGGACATCCCGTCGTGGGAGTGGCACCGTAGCGGCATCGAACCCGTGCGCATGCGCACGATCCGCGGGGCGACCGCGATGGACGTCGAACGTCACCACGATCGGCTCCGGCTCCTGCGGGGCGTGGGGCGCTGGACCGAGGCGGAGACGCGCGCCCGGGCCGTCGGCGACACCGATGCGGTGTCGGTCGGCGACTATCACATCCCGACGCTGGTGGGCCTGACCCTCATCGGCGAACCGGTCGACGACGCGGGCATGCTCGAGCTACTGGAACCCTATGCCGGACAACGGCGTCGGATCATCAGGATGGTGGAGCTGCACGGCGTCCGGCGAGAACGGCGCGGACCGCGGATGACGGTGCGCGACTACCGGTCCTTCTGACCCGGAACGTCAGCGAGACACATCCGAGGACGAAGAGGGCCACCGCGACCGCGCCGCAGTAGAGCAGCCCGCCGGTGGGACCCCACGGCGGCATGAATGCGAGTTCCTGCCCGGTGCCGAAGGTTCCGTTGAGGAAGGGCATGTACTGCTGCAGCGTGTAACCGTCGGGAACCAGGCTGATCGCGTTCTCGATGACGTACGTCCAACCGAGGAGGGCCACAACGGTTCCTGCCGGGTGTCCGATGATCGCTGCGAGTCCGATGCCGATCCCGACGGTGAACACCGCGAAGACGGGTACCGCGATCAGGAAGCGGAGGCCCTCGGGTGAACCGATGTCGACGCCGCTGTAGACCTTCGGGAAGAAGGTGGGCAGGATCGCCATGACCAGCGCGACCAGTGCGGCGCTGCACAGCGCGGCACCGACGCCGTAGGCGATCCACCGGGACACCAGACCGGTCCAGCGCCGCGGGTAGAGGTGGCGGGCGAGTTCTCCCAGCGCGCCGCGCTCGGCGGTCGCCTGTGCGTAGGCGGCGACGACGGCCCAGATCATCACGGTGAAGGTGATGACCCAGTAGACCGAGTTGGTGGTGGTGACCGAGGTGACCTGGATGCTCCCCGAGATCGACGCGAATCGTTCGGCGACGGTGGCGACGCCGAGGGTGATGACAAGGGGTAGCAACACCGCGCCCGGGATCAATCCGTAGAGCAGGATGCTGCGTGCACCGCCGACGCGGGTGAGTTCGGCGCGTGTGCCGCGACGTATCTGGCCCGCGACGCCGGCGAGTGTGGTGGTCATGCGATGACTCCTGCCGGGGTGTGCCCGCCCACCGCGGCGAGGTAGGCCTCCTCGAGATCGGCGTGCCCGCCGACGAACTCGGTCAGCGGCGCATCGGCCGCGATCCGGCCGGAGTCGAGCACGACGACGCGGTCGGCGGTGCGGGCCACCTCGTCGAGGTGATGCGAGGCGATGAGCAGGCGGCGGCCGTCGCCGGCGAGATCCTGCAGAAGTCCTCGCAGCCAACGGATGCCGTCGATGTCGAGACCGTTGACCGGCTCGTCGAGTATGAGGGTCCGCGCATCGCCCAGGAGGGCGGCAGCGATCCCGAGTCGCTGGCGCATGCCCAGGGAGTAGTCGACGACGCGGCGGCCGGCGACGTCGGTGAGTCCGACGAGGTCGAGCACCTCGGCGACCCGGCCGGTCGGGATCCCACCGGCCCGTGCCAGCCAGGTCAGGTGACGCCGTGCGCTGTGGCCGGGGTGGGCGTCGTCGGTGCCCAGGTGCATACCGATCACCGTGGACGGTGAGTCGAGTTCGGTGAATCGCTTGCCGTCGATCAGGATTCGGCCCGACGCGGGAGGTATGACGCCGCAGATCGTCCGTAGCAGCGTCGTCTTGCCGGTGCCGTTGCGGCCGAGAAGGTAGACCAGCTCACCGTCGTCGACGCGGGTGGTCACCCCATCGAGAACGGCCTGCCCGCCCACTCGGACGGACAGGCCGCTGATGTCGAGCACGGCTACTAGGCGTTGCAGTAGATGTTCAGGCCGACGGTCTTGACGCCCTGGCACAGCGAGCCGGCCGCGAGCTTCCAGTTGCCGTCGAGCTTCTTGAACTCGATGGTCATGCGGATCGTGGGACGTCCGGCGGAGCCGCTGTTGAGCGTGGCGGTGGCGCTGTTGCCCTTCTGAACCAGCGGACCGGTCACCTCGTTCCAGCCGCGCGGCGCGCGGAAGAGGCCGAGCGAGTAGACGGTCTTGGGGACGATCACGGCATTCATCCCGCCCTCCACGTTGGCGGCCTTGGCCTGATCCGACGCCGGGGTCTCGACCAGGAACTCGACGATGTCGTTGAGGTCGGCGAGCGTCGGGCGGTCGGTGGTGACCTTGAAGTCCGGTGGGAAGGTCTTGGCGGCCGAGGCACCGCCGGTGGCCGCGACGAGCCCGACGACGGCCACGAGCGTCGCGAGCAGCGTGATGGTCATCCTGCGGATGAGATGCATGACGTGGGTCCCTCCTGTGTGGCGGTGGTCGTTCGCCAACGCCTTTGGAGAAACTTAATCCTTCAAATTAATTAAGGCAAGCCTCACCTGAGTGGGGCTTCAAGGCGGGTTGTACTGCGCCGCAACGGGGCCAGGCGCAGCACGATCTCGCAGTCGCCACCGGCGGGGTCGGGGGCGACGGTGACGGCATACTGCGAACTGAGCGCGGGGGAGCTGGCGGCGAGCGCCTGCTCGATGACGCCGCGGGCGACGCCGCGGGCGACCTCGGGATGCGTACGGGCGACGTCCCGCAACGGGCACGAGCAGAGCCGCAGCTCGTGAGAGCCGAAGGCGCTCATGATGTTCGAGACCTGGAATCCCAGCGCGCCGAGAGTCTCCGCGGCGACGGTCACCGGGTCGGGCAGATCGGTCGCCGACACCGGGCGCGCATGCTCCTCGGCCCAGAGGCGACCGGCCTCGGCTCCGGCATGTTCACGCGTGGCCTGCGTGCTGCCCAACTGGCCCAGGAGATGGCCCAGGAGTGCACCGGTGGGCGCCTGGCGGACCACCTGATAGCCGACGCGGGGGCGGCCGACGCCCGGCGTCGGAACGGTCGTGGTCTCGACCCGCCCCTCCTCGATCAGCTTGGCGAGGTGGAACCGGGCCGTGGTCACGTGCAGGTCGAGGCGCGTCGAGACCTCTCCGGCGACCATCGGTTCGACCGATTCGGACAGCAGGGCGATGATCTTGTCGCGCTGCTTGGCCGCCATGGTTGGTCCTCTCGATCTCGACGCGCCCCACGCCTGCTCTCAGTCCCCGGAGGGTTGCTCTCCGGTGGGATTCTCCAACACGACCAGTGTGACGACCGCATCGGTCCGCGCTTCGAGCGCATGCGGGATGTTGGCGTTCACGTGGATCGCGACGCCCGCCTCGAGGCGGGTGGTGGTCTCCCCGACGGTGAAGTCGATCTCGCCGGTCTGGCCGATGACCAGTATCGGCCGGCCGGCGCGATGGTCGGGCATCGTCTGCCCGGACAGGAACGACAGGCGGATGACGTTGCCGCCGTCGTTGCGGGAGAGAACGGAGATGTCGGGCCGGTCGCCCGCCTTGCCGGTGTTCTCGGTCAGGCCGGTGATCACGGTCGAGTCGCTCATTTCGTGGTCTCCGGCTTGGTCGCGATGACCTCGATGGCGGCCATGTGCGACTTGTACTTGGTGAACGTCGAACGCATGGCGAGGACGCGCTTGCGTGCATCGCCGTCGCGGATCACGTTGCCGACGAACTTCAGTGCGCCGAGGAGTCCCTCGTCGGCGATCACGCGACGCGGCTCGAGCAGCGCCATCTTGGCGAACTTGACCGTGGTGACCTCGAAGCCGGCGTCGGTCAGCAGCTTGCGCCACTCGGCCTCGGTCAGCGGGCGGGCGTTGACCTTGATCGATCGCGCCAGCGACTTGCGGATCTCGGTCTTCTCCTCGTCGGGGAGGGTGTCGGGATTGATCGCGAGCTCATGGATCGCGTAGCGGCCGCCGGGACGCAGCACACGGAAGGCCTCCTCGACGATCTTGGCCTTGTTTCGGTCGGACTGCATCGTCAGCATCGCCTCGCCGACGGCGACGTCGGTGCTCGCGTCGTCGAGTCCGGTGGCCGAGGCGTCGCCCGCGACGACCCGACCGCGCTCACCGATGACGCCCTTGGTGAGGACGACGGCGTCCGGGTCGTCGTCGACGCCGACGTAGCTCTTCGGCGAACGCTCGAGGATCGCGGTGGCCGTCTTGCCCAGGCCGGGGGCGATCTCGAGGACGTCGGCGCCGCTGATGCGGGCGTCGTCGAGCAGGCTCTCGGTGAGTTCGAGTCCGCCCGGCCGCAGGACTCGTTTGCCGAGTCGGGCGAGGAGCCAGTGGCCCGGCATGTCCGCGGTCTTGCGCTGGCCGAACGGCAGCAGATCCCCGGACGTAGTTTCGTTAGTCATACCTAACCTCCCTATTTCGAGGAGGACTTTACTGTAAATCCCCTGAAGTGCTCATGGACCCCGGTTTCACGGCCAGCACGTACTGTCCGTGGCCGGTGATCGTCTGCTCGATGCCCACCGCGCCCGCGGCGCGCAGGCGGTCGGTGATCGTGTCCTCGTCGAAGATGCGGAAGCCGGTCAGTCCGACGACCCGCTGGACGCCCGGAAGGGAGGTCACCACGGTCGCGACGGAGGTGAAGATGACGATCTCGCCGCCCGGCCTGGTGACCCGCACCAGTTCGTCGACGACGGGGAGCGGGTCGGGGATGAGATACAGGGCGGCCAGGCAGGTGACGACGTCGAAGGTGTTGTCCTCGAACGGGATCGAGTGGGCGTCGGCGCGGAGGAAGGCGGCGCGGTCGACGGCGTTGGTGCGGGCCGCGCGGGCGAGCATCGGGGCGGAGAAGTCGATCCCGATGCAGCGCCCGTCGCCGGTCAGGCCGTCGGCGATGAGTCGCGTGTAATTGCCTGGGCCGCAGGCCACGTCGAGGACGAGTCGGTCACCGGGGCGGGACAGGTAGGCCCGGAGTGCACGGTCGTAGTCCTCGGTGGCACGCCCACCGAGACTGAACAACCTCGTGAACGTCGGTCGCCAGAGGTTCTCGTAGATCTCGGCGAACGCGGCGTTGCGCATCAGGCGCTGGCTGATCGACTCCATCGCTCATCCCTCGTCAGGGGTGACCGTCAGGTGTGATGATCGCGCTGGATGCGGAGCGTGTGGATCGTCGTGGCCAGGCTGTCGTACTGGCCTACGAGCAGGGTGAACTCGATCAGGCGGCGATTGTCGAGATGCCGCGCCAAAGCGGCCCAGGCGATGTCGGAGACGTCCTTGGTGTCGACCAGTTCGTCGACCGCGCGGAGGATGGCCCGCTCGCGGTCGCCCCACCCGGCGTCGGGGCCGGAGAGGATGCGCTCGAACTCGGCGTCATCGATACCGGCCCGGCGCCCCAACCGGCGGTGATGGTCGAGTTCGTAGTCGCAGCCGCGGAGATGGGCCACCCGGATGATGATCATCTCGGAGTCCTTGCGCGGCAATGTCCCGAAGGGCATCAACCGGCCGCTGTAATGCAGCCAGCCGCGGAACAGTCCCTTCGCCCGGCCGAGCGTGGAGAAGATGTGGGCGTCGTCTACTCCGATGACCCGTGCAGCCCCACGCGCGAAGACGAAATTGAAGGGTCCGAGATCTCGGAGACCACCCGGTGTGACTCGCGGTGCGCTCATGGGGCCACGGTAGACTACGGCCACTATGACGAACAGCACACGGACGTTCACCAGTGTCGAGGAACTCAAGGCCGCGATCGGCGAAGACCTCGGATCGGGCGAGTGGCTGGAGATCACGCAGGAGCGGATCGATGCATTCGCCGACGCCACCGGTGACCACCAGTGGATCCACACCGATCCCGAGCGCGCGAAGTCGGGTCCGTTCGGCACCACGATCGCCCACGGCTACCTCACCGTGTCGCTGTTGCCGATGCTCGCCGGCCAGATCTTCACGATCGACGGCCCCAAACTGGTCCTCAACTACGGCATGAACAAACTGCGCTTCCCGAACCCGGTGAAGGTCGGCGCCCGCATCCGCTCCAACGCGGTGATCACCTCGATCGAGGAGACCCCCAAGGGCGTCAACATGGTCGTGACGAACACGGTCGAGATCGAGGGCGAGTCCAAGCCCGCATGCGTCGCCGAGAACCTGCGCGTCCTCGTCTACTGATCCACTCCCGACCCGTCACGCGGCGCTCGGCCTCACCCGGCCGGGCGCCGCGTGCATTCGTTCGGGGCCGGGCGGCCGGCGAGCCGCTCGTTCAGCCATTCCAGCGCGACCGGGAAACCCAGGATCGCGCCGGTGAGGTGTTCGCCGAAGATCTCCCGGTAGGCGGCGGTGGCGCCGTATCCGCACTGCTGCCGGTACAGCGCACGTGCGCCCGCCGCGGGAATCCACCACTCGTGGGTGCCGTGGTAGATCAGCAAGGGCACCACCGATTTCCGGTCGGCCATCGCGGTGAGCCGGTAGATGCGCTCGGCGACGGGCGAGTGGAACGGATCGGGGTCATTCGACATCAGCTGCATCGGCATGAAGGTCCCGCCGCCCAGTGCTTCGGGGATGACGCAGACGTTCTTCAACGGTGACGTGGCCAGCCACCGCGCGGGGCGATTGGCGAGCGCGAGGATCTCGGTGCGTTCGCGGGCGATGCCGAAGGTCGCCGCGTGGAACAGCCCGGAGGCCAGATTCGCGTTCATGCTGCCGACGAGCATCCGGAAATCCGCGGGCACCCCGCCGAGGGCGGCGCCGACGATCCGGTCGGACAGTTCGGGTGCGTACTCGCCGACCAGCTTCGACGCCCCGTGCGTCGCGATCGCCCCACCCGAGTAGCCTGTCATCGCGATCCTGCTGTGCCGCAGCGTTTCCGGGCGCACTGACAGTCCGGCTCGGATCGCATCGAGAACGACGTGCCCGGCGAGCACGGGCTCGGCGTACGCCATCCGCGGCCCCTGGTGGTCGGGGACGAGGACTGCGTGACCGTCGTTCAGGGCGAGCTGGGTGGTCGGCGGGATCAGGTCGGTGAGGTTCGTCGCGATCGAGAAGCCGTGCGCCAGAGTGTATCCGGGTGTGCAGGCGGCGCCGAGCGAGTCGATGGGGAGGTTGTTGACCAGCAGGGGGCGGGGTCCGCGGGTCGGCCGGTTGGGGATGAGCAGTGTCGCGGTGCCGAAGATCGGGGCGCCGGTCGCGTCGGTGGTGGCGAACTTGATCAGGGTGGCCGACCGGAGGGGAACGGTGACGACCGGGCCCGCGGTGGCGGTGACGTCGCGGACCGCGATGACCTGCCCCGGCCGCAGCGCCGGCAGATCCGCGGGCCAACGGTCGAACAGCGGATCCCCGGTGGGCGAAGGGAGCAGAGCCTCCCGCAACTCCAGTGTGCGGTGGTCGAATCCGGCTGCCCGTGCCCGTGGTGGTATGTCCCGCAGGCGCGGGATCGGAGGAGGTGGCACGGCCGCGTCGAGTGCATCGGCCACCGGCGGCGGGACCGGCATCATGTTCGGTGGTTCGCCGGCGGCGTACCCCGGTGCAACAGCACACCACGCAGCCACCAACCCGGCGGCGATCCCCACGATCAGCGCCCGGCGACCGTTCCGGTGTCGTCGACCGTTCGCGGTTGTCGCCATCGGGTGCCTCCGCAGCGTGTGAGTGCATCGTCGTCTCACTGCGGTCGACACTAGGACGAGCGACCAGGTGTCGATGTCCGGCGCCCCGATGGTCGTTTCTTCGAGATCGAACCGTGATCCACAATGAGCCGGACGATCGGATTTTCCGGCGTGAACAAGGGTGTGTCCTGCCGAAGTCCGTGCGGCCGTTTAGCATGACGGAATCCGGACCGGAGGAGCGAGTCGGGCTGACCATCGGGGGTGAGCTGACCCGGAATCGCCCGCATGACAGGAGTGTTGGTGATGCGTTCGATGGGCAGGTGGCGACCACGGACGCTGCGCGCGTTGGTGATCGTCGGCGTCGCCACGGCCACGCTGGTCTCCGGTCTCGGGGAGTGGGGACGGGCGCCGTGGCGAGTGCCGAGCCCCCGAACCTGACCGCCATCCAGCCGAACATCCCGGGCGAGATCGACGCGGTGGTGCCGCCGCCCCCGATCAAGAAACTCAAGCGCATCCCGCAGCGGTCGAGGATCGAAGGCGGTTCCCGTGAGCTGCAGGAACTACGTGAGGCGGTCATGCCGTCGCCGGTGGGCGACCGATTCTTCGATCACTGGCCCGCCGACCTCGCCGGACGCAAGCCCGGCGACCTGATCGCGACCCGGGACGTGACTCCGGTGGCCGGCTTTCTCGTCACGGTGCCCTTGCGCTCGGCTCGGCAGGTCAAGTTCCGCACCACCGATGCCACCGGCGGGCCGCTGTTCGGTACGGCGACCCTGTTCGTCCCGCGAAAGCAGTGGACGGGTCCGGGGCCGCGACCGGTCGTCATCAACAACACGCCGATCGTCGCACTGGGAACCACCTGTACGCCGGGGTACACGTTCTCCCACGGGTACAACGACGACACCAACAGCACCGACCTGTTCCCCCCGCTGACGCAGTTGGCGCTCGACCGCGGATATGCGGTGATCGTGCCCGACCACACCGGCGCCCGGATGGCCTACGCCGAACCGTATGTGGGCGCTCATGTCGTCCTCGATTCCGTTCGGGCCGCCGCGAAGCTGGACCCGAAAGAGTTCGGCCGGGGTCCGATCGTCATGAACGGGTACTCCGGCGGCGCGATCGCGACCAATGCCGCCTCGAGACTCGCCTCCTCCTACGCGCCCGATCAGGCGGGACGGTTCGTCGGCGCGGCCATCGGCGGTGTGCCGGCGGACTACCGGGCCCTGGCCGGCGCGATGAACGCCAACCTGGCCTCCGGGGTCTACCACTCCGCGATGCTGGGCGTGGCTCGGGAGCGTCCCGAGATCCTGGAGATGTCGAACCACGCCGCGCGCTGGCTCGCGACGTCCCCCTTGCGCGATCTGTGTACCGGCGACATGGGCAAACTGGGTATCTCCCACATGCCCACACAGTTGCTCTCGGTCGACCCCGACCCGTTCCATACACCGGTCGCCGAGCACATCTTCGACGTCACCTCGATGTCGGGGCAGAAGGCGACGATGCCCCTGTTCATCTACCACGGGGCCTATGAATGGTGGATTCCCGCGGCCCAGGCGCGGGCACTGTTCGAGGAACAGTGCGAGCTCGGTGCGACCGCGAGCTACCGCGAGTACCCGATCGAGCACATCACCGCGGTGTTCACCTCGTTCCCGGACGTGGCCACCTGGCTCGACCGTCGACTTCAGGGAATCCCCGCCACGAACGAATGTCGCTGATCGTCACCGGGTCTCGGTGATCGCCATGTACGGCGACACCGTGGAGGAGTGCTCGTTCACGCGCAGCGTCGCACCCAGCGCCGGGAACGCACGCTGCGCACAGTTGGTGCGCTCGCAGACCCGGCAACCCGCACCGATCGGGGTCACGTGCGCCTGCGGGCCGATCTCGAGGCCGTCGGAGTAGATCACCCGGCCGGCATGGCGGAGTTCGCATCCCATGCCGATGGCGAAGGTCTTGCCGGGTTGTCCGTAACGCGCCGCCCGTCGTTCGACGGTCCGTGCGACCCAGAAGTAGTTGCGGCCGTCGGGCATCTCGGCGATCTGGGTGAGGATCTTGCCCGGCGAGGCGAATGTCTCGTAGACGTTCCACAGCGGGCAGGTGCCGCCACTGGAGGAGAAGTGGAAACCGGTGGCGGACTGACGTTTCGACATGTTCCCGGCACGGTCGACGCGCACGAACGACCAGGGGATGCCGCGCAGGTTGGGGCGTTGCAGGGTCGAGAGCCGGTGGCAGATCGTCTCGTAGGAGACCGCGTAGAACGCCGACAGTCGCTCGATGTCGTAGCGGAAATCCTCTGCGGCGCCGTGGAACTGGCTGTAAGGGAGGACGACGGCCGCGGCGAAGTAGTTCGCCAGTCCGAGCAGCGCCAGCGATCGGGCGTCCTCGCTGGTGAAGTTGCCCTGGTCGACGAGTTCGTCGAGCAGGTCGTGGTACTCGAGGTAGCAGAGCTCGCTGGCGAGTTTGAAGGTTCGCTGTCCGGCGGAGAGGGCGGCGGAGAACTCGAGCCTGCGCTCCTCGGCGTTCAGGCGATGCAGGGTGTAGTCGCCGAGGTCGACGCGGCGCACGATGCTGATCCCGTGCACGTTCTCGATGCGGTTCATGATCTCGCGCCGGATGTCCGCGGAGTGCATGCGCATCCGGTTCGTCATCTCCTCGGCGGCGATGTCGAGCTCGTGGATGTAGTTGCGGCGCTGATAGAAGTAGTCGCGCACCTCCTCGTGCGGCGCACTGATCGTGCCGCGCATGCTGCGGTCGCCGCGTTCGTCGGTGGCCGCGGCGAGCTGGTCGGTCGCGATCCGGTAGCGCCGGTGGAGGTTGACCATCGCCTGCGCGATCTCCGGATGTGCAGCGACCATCGTGCTGATCTGCGAGGCGTCATGCGCGCCCGGCGCGGCCTCGATGTCGTCGTCGAGCAGCACCTCACGCAGTTCGGCGACGAGTCGGAGGTCGTCCTGGGAGTCGAAGAACCCGGCGTCCACGCCGAACGCCTCGGTGATCTTGCGCAGCACCGAGGTCGTGAGCGGTCGGGCGTCGTGCTCGATCTGGTTGAGATACGACGCGGAGATCGACAGCGTCTGTGCGAGGGCCACCTGCGACAGTCCGCGCTCGGAGCGCAACTGGCGCAGCCGAGATCCGACGTAGGTCCTGCTCACTCGTCACCTCCGGAACAGGGGATGCCAGATCGATGATCCCCTTCAGGGTACGGTGGCCGCGTGCGCTCACCCCACGGCCGACTCCGCACCCCGATGCGGGTGACGGCCGCGACGTTCGTGCTGGTGACCGGGATGATCGCGAGCGTCGGGTGCTCGACCGGGTCGGCCGGGGCGCCTGCGCCGCGCACACCGTCCGACCTGCTGCTCCCGACATCCGACCTGCCGCCGGGATTCGCCGCCGAGGCGCTGTCCGTCAGCGACCTGGTCGCCGGGAACCGGGCGGGTATCGACGCCGCGCGCACCACCCGCGTCACCCCTGAGTACTGCGTCCCGACCGCCGACGCGGACCTCAACGGAGAGCTGACCGCGGACAACTCGGCGGTCCTCGCCGGTCGAGGTGGCAGCGGGGTGCTCGTCGAGCTGGTCACGAAGGCGCGGCGCGACATCGACGCGGACCGGCTCGCCACCACCGGACGCTGTGCGCGCACGACCACCGAGATCACCACCGGTAACCTCGCCGGCAGTCGCGTCGTCACCGAGTACACCGAGATCGCGCCACCCGAGATCGACGGCGGGCTCGGTGCAGGCGAGCAGATGCTGCTGACGCGGTCCGAGGTCACCACCACGCTTCCCGACGGCGGGGTCCGACGCCAGGTCGGCTTCGCCGGATACGCCGCCCTGGACCGACCGGCGTCGGGTCCGGTCACCGTCCAGCTGACGGTGTCGGGCGCTGCGACCCCGGCCGCCGATCCGCCCACGGACCCGACCGAACCGGTCGACTCCGCTGCCATGGCGGAGCTCTTCGGCGACGCGATCGGCCGCGTCACCGTCCCCTGATCGAGCCCCTCGAAGGGCTCATCCGGCCGTCTGCGCGGTGTGAATGTCGTCACTCCGTGCCCGGTCTGCGCCGAGCGCGGTCTCCTCGATACCTCGCATCGCGGCCGGGGAGTGTGCTGTACTCCTGAGTAGGAAATCCCAGTACGCGCGTACTTTTTTCGACGGACCGCGGGGGTTTTCACACGACAAGATTTGCAGAATTTGCAAACCCTCGTCAAAAAATAACCCGGATTTGCACTCGCTGAGGGTTGGACCTGCGGGTTTGTCCTGTGGCACCCTTGCTGCAGGCACCACAGACGGAAGCCCAAGAGTTCGCAAATCCGGCCGACACCGCCGCCGGACGCGCGAGTGTAAAGCTCTCGGGGTTCACGAGGGATGCCGGTCAGCACTCCAGGCCTCGGCGGCGCGCCGGGCCGGTCGCCCCGATCCGACCCGGTCGGGACGAGCAGGACAACGAAAGCGAAGTAGCCAATGAGCAACGTCGGAAAGCCCCGCACCGCCGCGGAGATCCAGCAGGACTGGGACACCAACCCCCGCTGGAAGGGCATCAAGCGCGACTACACCGCCGAGCAGGTCGCTCAGCTCCAGGGTTCGGTCGTCGAGGAGCACACCCTCGCCCGCCGTGGCGCCGAGATCCTGTGGGACGGCGTGACCAAGGGTGACGGTTCCTACATCAACGCTCTCGGCGCCCTCACCGGCAACCAGGCCGTGCAGCAGGTCCGCGCCGGCCTGAAGGCCGTGTACCTGTCGGGTTGGCAGGTCGCCGGTGACGCCAACCTGTCCGGCCACACCTACCCCGACCAGTCGCTGTACCCGGCGAACTCGGTTCCCAACGTTGTTCGTCGCATCAACAACGCGCTGCTCCGCGCCGACGAGATCGCCCGCGTCGAGGGTGACGACTCGGTCGACAACTGGGTCGTGCCGATCGTCGCCGATGGTGAGGCCGGCTTCGGTGGCGCTCTCAACGTCTACGAGCTCCAGAAGGCCATGATCGCCGCGGGTGCTGCCGGTACCCACTGGGAGGATCAGCTCGCCTCGGAGAAGAAGTGCGGCCACCTCGGTGGCAAGGTGCTCATCCCGACCCAGCAGCACATCCGCACCCTGAACTCGGCCCGCCTGGCCGCCGACGTCGCCGGTGTCCCCACCGTCGTCATCGCGCGTACCGACGCCGAGGCCGCGACCCTCATCACCTCCGATGTGGACGACCGCGACAAGCAGTTCGTCACCGGTGAGCGCACCGCCGAGGGCTACTACCACGTGAAGAACGGCATCGAGCCGTGCATCGAGCGTGCGAAGTCCTACGCTCCGTACGCCGACATGATCTGGATGGAGACCGGTACCCCGGATCTCGAGCTGGCTCGCAAGTTCGCCGAGGCCGTCAAGGCCGAGTACCCCGACCAGCTGCTGTCCTACAACTGCAGCCCGTCGTTCAACTGGAGCAAGCACCTCGACGACAGCACCATCGCCAAGTTCCAGAACGAGCTGGGCGCCATGGGCTTCACCTTCCAGTTCATCACCCTGGCCGGCTTCCACTCGCTCAACTACGGCATGTTCGACCTTGCCTACGGTTACGCCCGCGAGCAGATGACCGCCTTCGTCGACCTGCAGAACCGCGAGTTCAAGGCAGCCGACGAGCGTGGCTTCACCGCCGTCAAGCACCAGCGTGAGGTCGGCGCCGGGTACTTCGACAGCATCGCCACCACCGTCGACCCGAACACCTCGACCGCAGCTCTCAAGGGCTCGACCGAAGAGGGCCAGTTCCACTAGGAGCTATTCCGCCTGCCCGGAACTTTGGCGAACCCCTTCAGGCGGTCCGCGGCTTTCGCTGCGGGCCGCCTGCTGGCGTATCAAGGGCTTTGGTCGTACCCCGGGAGTTACCCGTGTTCTTACGAGATCAGTTGTCACATAGGCGTTTCCCGGAGGATCTGACATGACAAGCCAGAAGATCACCCGAGTCGGCATCGTCGGAGCCGGACAGATGGGCGCCGGGATCGCCGAGGTGTGTGCCCGGGCCCAAGCCGACGTACTGGTCTACGAATCCACCCGCGATCTCCTCTCCGCGGGGCGCGCCCGCATCCTGAGTTCGCTCGATCGGGGAGTGTCGAGCGGCAAACTGACCGAACGCGAACGCGACCAGGCGGCCGACCGACTCACCTTCACCTCGGATTTGAACGACTTCGCCGACCGTCAGCTGGTCTGCGAGGCCGTCGTCGAGGACGAGGCCGTCAAGACCGCGATCTTCACCGACCTCGACAAGATCGTCGACGATCCGCACGCGGTCCTCGCGTCGAACACATCCTCCATCGCGATCATGAAGCTGGCCACGGCGACTCAGAGCGCCGCCCGCGTGATCGGCCTCCACTTCTTCAATCCCGTACCCGTGCTCCCTCTGGTCGAGCTCGTCACCACGCCGGTGACCGCTCCCGAGGTGACCGCGCGGGCCGAAACCTTTGCGCACGACGTCCTCGGCAAGCAGGTGATCCGTTCCGCCGACCGCTCGGGCTTCGTCGTCAACGCCCTGCTCGTTCCCTATCTGCTCTCCGCGATCCGCATGGTGGAGAGCAGATTCTCGACGGTCGAGGACATCGACAGGGCCATGATGCTCGGTTGCGCCCATCCGATGGGGCCGCTGAAGCTCGCCGACCTGGTGGGTCTCGACACCGTCAAGGCCATTGCCGACAAGATGCACGAGGAGTTCGACGAGCCGCTCTACGCGCCGCCCCCGCTGCTGGTGCAGATGGTCACCTCGGGCCGTCTCGGCAAGAAGGCCGGTCACGGCTTCTATGAGTACGAGCGGGTTCTCGCCGGCAAAAGGTGAGCTGAGACACAGGTGTTAGCAGAATGCTTGCATTTGCTAGCACGGCGTGGATACTGGACTTCGGAAACACCAATACCGATGGCGCCGCGGTTCCCTAATCTCGCGCGGTGACGAGCCGGAAGATCATGGCGGCTTGCGACACCGGACATCGGGTCGAACCGACGACAAACCGACATGCGCCCGGCAATGATGCCGAGATCGGCGAGACCGCATGTGCTGCAGCGCGATTGGTGCCAACAGAAGGAGTCACTCGTGACCACCACCCGTAACTACGCCCCCCTCTACGCCGCAGTCGGCGCCGGTGACTATGCCTTCACGCAGGTCACCGAGAAGCTCACCGAGCTCCGTGAGCGCACCGAGGCCGCCGCCGAGACCGCCCAGACGCGTCTCGAGGCTCGCTACACCGAGACCAAGGCCCTCATCACCGACCTGCCCGAGACGGCTCAGAGCCGCTTCGATGAGGCCAAGACCCGCATCGAGTCGCTCTCCGAGGAAGTTCCCACCGAGATCGACGAACTCCGCGGCAAGCTGACCGCCGACGAGCTCAAGAAGCTGGCCGACCCGTACGTCGAGAAGGCCACCGACTTCTACAACACGCTCGCCGAGCGTGGCGAGGCCACCCTCGAGCGCCTGCGCAAGAAGCCGGTCGTCCAGGAGAACCTGTCCCGTGTGGAGAAGGTCTACAACGACGCGGTCGACATCACCGAAGACGCCCTCGGCGTCGTGTCCTCGCAGACCCGCCTCGTCGGTGAGCGCGCCGCCAAGCTGGCCGGTCGCGTGAGCGAAGAGGTCGAGGACGTCGCCGTCGCCATCGAAGAGATCGGCGGCGACATCAAGGAGCAGGCCGACGACGCGGCCAAGGAGATCGACGGCGCCGCAGGCACTGTCGAGGCCAAGGCCCGCACCGCCCAGGCATCGCCGGCCAAGAAGGTCGCCGAGGCCAAGGACGAGTCGGTTCCCCCGGTGAAGAAGGTCCCGGCCAAGAAGTCGCCCGCCAAGAAGGCTCCGGCCAAGAAGGCGACCACCGCGAAGTAAGCACTCGCGCAAGTCACTACGACGCCCCCGCTGTCCGGCGGGGGCGTCGTCGTGTGTGCGCTCGGGTGTTTCCCCCGCGCGGGCTGGATTCCTTCCCGCGGGGAGGACTACCTCCCGCGGGCGCCAGCCGATAAGCGCGAGGGAATCGGGCCGGCGGCAAGGAAACAGTCACGCGGGAATGGTCCTCGACGACAGCAGCTTCAGACTTTCCAGCCACGGACGAAGCATCCCCACCACCGCACCCTTCTTGAGATCCGTCCACGTCCATCGGACGACGATGGCACCGAGAGCGCGCAGGTCATCCTCACGACGCTTCTCCCGCATCACGGCATCTTCGACGGTGGTTCCGGGTTTGCGCAGCCGGCCGTACTTGACCATCCCGTCGAACTCGCCGATGAGCCGCTCGTCCCAGTCGAAGTCCGAATAGTAGGTGCCGCGACGGCCGCGGAACTCGTGCTGGAGTCTCGGTATCGGCAACCCCGCCTCGATCATCTGCGCGCGACTCCAGGATTCGGCCACGTTCTCGGACAGGGGGTCGGCGAGTCGCAACGCCCGTCGGGCGGTGCGGACACCTCGGCGTCGACGATCCGCCAGGGTATGTGCGAGCTTTTCGGCGTTCGCGCCGGTACGCAGGGCCTGATCGAATGCGGCCAGCGACTGGGCGAAAGTGCCGCTCGTTGCGACATCGACCGCGGTGCGTTCGAGGGTCGTGACCAGCATGCCGTCGACCTCGACGATGTCGTCGTCACCGAATGGTGCTGCGTGGACGTGGCGGTGCCCCTGGATGAATCCACCCGACTTCTTCCCGTTCACGACGTGCACGGACTCGATGTCCGGTTTGAGGAGTGGGAGTCCGTGGACGGCGGCAGCCGACGCATGACTCAGCGGCATTGCCTGCGCACCGGCGTCGCAGTTGGTCGCAACCGCGATCGCTTTGAACCGGGGTAACCGTTGGGCGCCCTCATGTCCGACGAACTGTGTCGATGCCGGTACGAACACGCCTGGCACGAGACGTATGAGTTCGCGGCGGCGGACGGCGGCCGCGAGCTCGTTGTCGGAGATCGCGGCGTCGAGCGCTGCGGCTCTCCTGACGAGACCGTACTGATCGATTGGGAAGGCCATCATCCTTCTTTGACGCACCGAAACGCATTTCGGCTCCCACCGATCTCATCGCCTTCCCGCCGCGTGTCCGTTTCCCTCCCGCCGTACCCCTGCCCTCCCGCTTATCGGCTGGCGCCCGCGCAAAGGAACTCCTCCCGCGGCGACGAAGCGCTCACGCGGGAGTGGCTCTTTTCGCGACGTTCAGTCGCTGGCGGCGAGCCGCTTCTTCTCGGCCTCGACGTCGAAATCCGCTTTCGGCCAGTCGAGATCGAGGCCGGCGAGTGCGGTGGTGAGCAGCTCGCAGACAGCGAGGCGGGCGAACCACTTCCGGTTCGCGGGGATCACGAACCAGGGTGCCGAGTCCTTGTCGGTCAGGTCGAAAACGTCCTGGTAGGCCTCGAGGTAGGCGTCCCAGTGGGCGCGCTCGTCGATGTCACCCGGGTTGAACTTCCAGTACTTGTCCGGACGGTCGAGACGTTCGGCGAGACGTGCCTTCTGCTCGTCCTTGGACACCACCAGGCAGCACTTGATGATCGTGGTGCCGTTGGCGACCAGTTCGGACTCGAACTGGTTGATGAGATCGTAGCGCTTCTCCCACTCCGACTTCGGGACGAGGTTGTGTACCCGTACGGGCAGGACGTCCTCGTAGTGCGACCGGTCGAAGATCCCGATCCGGCCGGCGGGCGGGAGCGCCTTGTTGATGCGCCACAGGAAGTCGTGCTGCAACTCTTCCGGCGTCGGCTTCCCGAATCCCTTGATGGACAACCCCTGTGGGTCGAGGAGACCTCCCACGTGCCGGACGATGCCGCCCTTGCCCGCGGTGTCCATGCCCTGCAGGACCAGCAGTACCGACCGGTGGTCGCCGGCACGGCCGTTGGCGTACAGCAACTCCTGGAGGCCGGCCAGCTCCTCACCGCGTTTCACGAGAAGCTCTGCGCCGGAGATCTTGTCACCGTCGAACCCGGGCGTCGATCCGGGGTCGAAGGAGGCGATCGGCCCGACCGCACCTGCGCGGAGGGCTCCGGCGGCGGGAATGGACCAACCGTTCCTCATGACTCGTCCTCTCGTGGCTCCACTGCTTGATCGGTCTCGATCGCCGGCGGGAACAGCGGCCCGCCGCCGAATGCGCCGCGATGCGAATCCGGTGGTGTGCCATCGTTGTTGACGATCCCGTAGCGGGCGCCCAGTTCGGCGGTGACGAGGGTGTGGCCGCTGTGCGCGGCGAGGTCGGGGTCCTGCGCGAGGCGGGAGATCACGCGACCCACGAACTCCGGGTCCTCGGCTCGTTGCAGCGAGAAACCGGCGAACTCGTCGAGGCCGAGCGACAGCAGTAGCTCGGTGCGGATCAGGCCCAGCCACAACGAGATCGCGCTGACCCCGGTGCCCTTCAGCTCGACGGCCATGTCCGCGGCCATCTTGTCCAGCGCCGTCTTGCTCATCCCGTACAGCACCGAATGCAGATGGCCGCGGGAACCGAACGACGAGATGTTCGTGATCAGACCCCGACCGGCCTCGGTCATCAGCTGCGCCGCATGCACCGAGGCCACGTAGTGGGCACGCAGACCCACGCCGATCAGGGTGTCCCAGTCGTCGACCGGGCGCTTCCAGAACGGGTCCGAGAACCCGCCGAATCCCTTCGGCGCCGCCCACGCGTTGTTGACGAGGAGGTCGAGTTGCCCACTGGAAGAGGCGATCTCGTCGAACACCGCGGCCACCGCGGCGTCGTCGGTGTGGTCGCACGCAAGGGCGATGGCGCCCTCCGGTCCGGTGCCGTGACGTGAGGTGACGTAGGTGGTCCAGCCGTCGTCGACGAGCGAACGGGCGACGCCCTGGCCGACGCCCCGGCTACCGCCGGTCACCAGCGCGACCCGGCTCATGAGCCGCCTGTCGCGTCGGACGGCGCCTCGCGTGCTGGTTCGGTCAGCGGCGGGGGAGAGGCGAGGAAGGCCTCGCGCGAGCCGTCGACGGCGGCGACGCCCACGACCGCGCTCCACACCATCATCGTCAGGTAGTCGACGACCTGGTCGGCGTCGAGCGTGCGGCTGGTCATCCACCAGTCGACGACGTGCTGGATACCGCCGACGAGAGCGTGCGACCACAGCTCGGCGCCGGTGGTGTCCGCGCCGCGCTCGGTCATGCGCATCACGATGCTGCTCATGACCAGCTGCGACACCAGGCGTACCGAGTCGGCGGGAGCCGGCGACGAGGTCGGCGAGCTGGCGAGTGCGAAGCGGTACAGGTTGGGTTCGTCGTCGACCGCGTGGACGTACACACCGATGATCGTGTGGGTGAGCGTGTACTCGTCGACGTCGTCGGAGAGCGCCTCCGTCAGTCGCGGCCAGATCGTGTTCTCGAAGAAGCGCACGGTGGTCGCGACCCCGAGGTCGCTCTTGTCGGTGAAGTACCGGTAGAGAACGGTCTTGGAGACACCGATGTGGGCGGCGATCTCGTCCATCCCGACGTCGGCGCCGAGCTCGCGGACAGCGGTGATGACGCCGTCGGTCAGCTCGGTGCGTCGGGCGAGCTTGTGCTTCTCCCAGCGCTGCTTGCGGCCGTCCGGTTTGGCGCCGGTCTCGGTGACCGTGGTCAGAACCTGTTCGAGGCCGCGCGTCACGTTGGCCGCAGCCGCCATCGCTGCACGCGCAGCAGCTGCGGGATTGGGGCGGTTGGCCATCACGACGCCAGCGTAGTCGGTTGATGGGTGACACTGGTGCCATGGCATCGAGAGTGATCGAAGGAGTCGCCGGGCAGCCCGAGGGCAAGCCCGATGCGCCGTCCGCCCCTGGATTCGGAGGGGACAGCGCCGGGGATGCCGGCCGACGCAGGGATCTCCGCAGGATGAAGGCGGTCGCGACCGGCTTCCTGGTCTTCGCGGCGGTGGTCTACCTCTTCACCCGCTACCTCGAGCACCGCGACGGCGCCGACGTCGCCGCGTGGGTCGGCTATGTGCAGGCCGCATCCGAGGCCGGCATGGTCGGCGCGCTGGCCGACTGGTTCGCGGTGACGGCTCTCTTCCGGCATCCGCTGGGTATCCCGATCCCGCACACCGCCCTGATCCGCAAGAAGAAGGACGACATCGGCGACCAGCTGGGCGGCTTCATCGAAGAGAACTTCATGACGCCCGAGGTCGTCGTCTACCGCGCACAGCAGATCGATCTGCCGCGACGGTTGTCGACGTGGGTCGCCGATCCGCGCAACGCGCCGCGGATCTCCGGCGAAGCGGCGCGCGCGATCCAGCTCGCGTCGGAGATGCTCCGCGACGAGGACGTCGAACAGCTCATCCAGGCCGCACTGAAGTGGGTCGCCGAACCCCAGTGGGCACCCCCGACGGGCCGCATCCTGGAACAGCTCATCGCCGAGGACCGCCTCGAACCGGTCTTCCAGATGCTGTGCGATCGCGCGCACGAATGGGCGATCGGCAGCCAGGACCTCATCGACCGCCTCGTCGACCGCGACGGCCCGCAGTGGACGCCGAAGTTCGTCAACACACTCGTCGGCGACAAGATCCACCGGGAGCTCGTCGAGTTCACCTACAAGGTGCGCTCCGACCCCGACCACGAATTGCGCCGGGCCATGCACGAATTCGTGGAGAAGTTCGCCGACGACCTGCAGAACGATCCCGAGATGATCGAGAAGTTCGAGGCGATCAAGATGGAACTGGTGGGTCGCGACGAGGTCACCGGCGCGGCGTCGACCGCCTGGAAGACCGGCAAGGCCGTCATCGAGCAGATGCTCGACGACCCCAACAGCACGCTGCGGAACACCCTGTCGGACTCGATCATCCAGCTCGCCACCAGGATTCGCGACGACCGTCCGCTGCAGGAGAAGATGAACGGCTGGGTCGCGCGGGTCGCGCACCACATCGCCGCGAACTACTCGCAGGAGATCATCTCGGTCATCACCGAGACCGTGCGCGGTTGGGACGCCGACGACACCAGCCGCAAGATCGAACTGCAGGTGGGACGCGATCTGCAGTTCATCCGGATCAACGGCACCGTGGTCGGTGCGCTCGCCGGCCTGGTCATCCACACGACGTCGGTGCTGATCTTCCACTGACGTCGAATCCCGGTGATCCGCCCACGATCCGACGCCCGGATTAGCTGTGTGCTTGCACGTGCTAGCAGCGACGTCGATACTCGGTAGAGATGATCCACCCCTGGAACGGAGCGTGATGAAGCGCGACAAGGACGAGGCTTCCGTCGACGCCGTCGTGAACGGCGAGGCCGAGTCCGTCGACTCCGCGGATCATGCGTCCGACGACGGCGACGGCACGACGGCGATGGCGGTCGAGGCCGTGGAGGCCGTCGCGACGGCCGCGCAGGACGCGGTGGCGAACGCGGCGCAGGACATCGGTGCTTTCATCCGGTCCCAGCGAGTGGCCGCAAAGGTCTCGCTCCGGCAGCTCTCCGAACGTGCCGGGGTCAGCAATCCGTACCTCAGTCAGATCGAGCGAGGCCTCCGGAAACCCTCCGCGGACGTCCTCGCCCAGATCGCCAAGGGCCTACGGGTGTCTGCGGAAGTGTTGTACGTGCGCGCAGGAATTCTCGAAGAACGCCCCGCGAGCCCGGTCCGTGATGCTCTTATCGCAGATGACTCGATCAACGAGCGTCAGAAACAGATGTTGCTGGAGATCTACGAGTCCTTCCGCAAGGAGAACGCGATCTCCTCGACTGGTTCCGAGAAAGACGAGTTCCGAGAGAACTGAGGCAGGAGAGCTGAATGAGCGAGAACCCGTTGACGACAGCCGTGGGACAGGTGGCCGCCTTGCTGGCCGAGGTCCGGCAGCGCGGGGAGGCGGCGAGCGAACAGGCCCAGTCCAAGCTCGCCGAGACCGTCGAAACCACCCAGTCGAGGCTCGCCGAGACTGTCGAGACCACCCAGTCGAAGTTGGTCGAGACCGTCGGCTCGACGCAGGCGAAGATCACGGGTTCCCGGGACGACGCCCAGGCGAGGATCGACGAGGCGCTCGCGACCGCGTTGGCGCTCTTCGAGGAGGCGAAGTCGAAGCTGTCGACGCTTCCGGTCGAATTGCCCAGCGAGATCGAGGAATTGCGCGCCCGGTTCTCCCCGGAGGAGCTCCGCAAGGTCGCCGAGGCCTATCTCGCCGTCGCGGCCGGGCTGCTGACGTCCCTGTCGGAACGGCGTGACGAGGCCGTCGGGAAGCTCTTGTCGCAGCCGGTCGTCGGGGAGAACCTGCCGAAGCTCGAGAAGGTCTACAGCGACGCGGTCGGTCTCACCGAGGAGGCGCTGGGGACGATCTCCGAGCAGACTCGCGCGGTTGGTGAGCGGGCGCTGCGCCTGGCCGGGCTGGCCGACGGCAGCGGACCCGACGGCACGATCCGCGACGCCAGCGCCGACGCTCCGGTGCGGGCGGTCGCTGCGGCGCCGGCTCCGGCGAAGAAGGCCCCCGCCAAGGCGACCCCTCCCGCGAAGGCTGCCGCGGACAAGGCACCCGCGAAGAAGGCACCGGCCGAGAAGGCGGCAACGAAGAAGGCCCCCGCCAAGACGACCCCGGCCAAGAAGGCTCCCGCGAAGAAGGCGCCGGCGAAGAAGGCCGCCGCGGTGAAGGGCGCCGCCGAACGCGCCGCGGCCAAGAAGGCCCCGGCCCGCAAGACCACCCCCGCCAAGGCGACGAAGGCCACACCGACCAAGGCGGCTGCGAAGAAGACACCCGCGGCGAAGAAGGCCGCAGCGGCGAACAAGGCGACCGCGGCGAAGAAGACGACCGCAGCGAAGAAGACGGCCGCGAAGAAGGCTCCCGCCAAGAAAACTGCTGCCAAGAAGGCCACTCCCCGCGCCGACTGATCCCTCGGCGCACGTTCCGCCCGCGCGTGGCGTCGTGGGCTGCTGCGGCAATCGGGGCGCACGGGACTAGAGTGTTCGGCGTGGACGTCTTCAGCGTGTTGGCCTACGGGCAGAGTCTGATCATGTTGGTCCTGACTGTGGTCGCGGGGATCGCGGCGGTCGTCGCGTTGATCCACGCGGCCATTCAGCGGCCCGATGCCTTCCCTGCGGTCGACCGGCAGAGCAAGGTGATCTGGGTTGCGATCCTGGCCGCCGCGTCGCTGTTCATCTGGTTCTTCGGCGCGGTGAGCTTCCTGGGCATCATCGGCGTGGTCGCGATGCTCGTGTACCTGGTCGACGTGCGCAAACGTGTGGACGACATCCAGGGCAAGTCCTGGTTCAGCAAAAAGGCCTGAGGCATCGTGGCGGAGTATCGGATCAACGACCTCGCCGAGGCGTCGGGGGTCAGCGTTCGCAACATCCGGGTCTACCAGGACCGCGGACTGCTTCCGCCACCCACCATCCGCGGCCGTGCGGGCTGGTATTCCGACCAGCACCTGGTCCGCCTGAACCTCATCTCCCGCATGCTCGAACGCGGGTACACGTTCGCGACGATCAGCGAGTTGCTGCACGCCGCCCACCACGGCATGCGCGTCGAACAGATCCTGCGCGGGTCGCCGAAGGGCGGTCGATTCCGCAACTTCAAGCGCGCCGCGACGATCACCATCGCCGAGCTGAAGAAGACGCTCAACGCGTCGGACAGGTCCATCGCGCTCAGTCAGAAGCTGGGTCTGCTGGCCAAGGACGGCACGCACTATGCGATCCGCAACCCCGAGCTCCTCGAGGGTGCCGAGGTCCTGGTGAAGGCCGGTGTCGACCTGGAGTTCCTCCTCGACCGGTGGGTTCGTGTCCAGGACGATCTCGAGGACGTGGCGTCGAGCTTTGTGTCGATCATCACCGACAAGTATTTCGACGAGAACCTTCCCGACCTGGGCGAGGCCGGCGTGAGCGAGATGGCTGACCTGATCCAGACGGTTCGTCCGATGGCGCACGAGATCGTCGAGACGACGTTCCGCCGGGCCCTCGACGAGCAGATCTCCCAGGCGATCGGGCGGGCGGCGACCTACTTCGATGCCACCACCGGGGATGACGAACCTGACTCCACGACGCCGAATTCGTCCGGTGACCAGCCTGACCCCGGCTATGAGACAACGGATATTGGTACATTGAACACCGACACGGGGCGCTGAACGCGGCGCCCCCCTCGGGTCTCCCTTGCGGACGACCCGTCCGAGGCTGGAGGAGTGCCGGTGAACAAGAGGTCGTTGGTGAACGTCGGGGGAATCGCGACCGTGATCGGTGCGGGCGTGGTCGGGGTCGGCGTGGGCACCGTGCTCGCCGGTATCGCCCGAAGTGCGCTGCGCGCCGAACTCGCGGTCGACGACGGTCCCGACGACCTGCTCACCGCGCCCGACTCGGCGCCGCACCGGCTGCCGGTCCGCAGTTCCGACGGGACCGTCCTCAATGTCGAGATCTACGGCTCCGACGACGCAGCGGACGACGACGGTGACGTCATCGTCATGGTTCACGGTTGGACCTGCAACACCGCGTATTGGTATCCGCAGATCAATCACCTCGCCTCCTCCGAGGGCGGTCGCCGACGCGTGGTCGTCTACGACCAGCGTGGTCACGGACTCAGTGAGCGAGGCCTCCGGCGTCCGACCATCGCGATGCTCGGACAGGATCTCGACGCTGTGCTCGAGGCAGCCGTGCCCGCCGGCCGGCGCGCAATCCTGGTGGGGCACAGCATGGGCGGGATGACCATCATGTCGTGGGCGGGGCAGTACCCGGAGAAGGTCGGCTCGCGGGTCTCGGCCGTGGTGCTCGTCTCGACCGCAGCGAAGGGCGTCCTGGAGAACCACACCCTCGTCCCGGTTGATCTGCCCGCGTATGCGCGGCCGTTCGCGCCCGTGGTGGCCAAGGCGTTCACCTCGATGCCGGTGCCGATCCCCAAGACTCCCTACGGCGTTCGCATCTCGCATTACATCGCACTGGGACCCCACGCGCGCAAGGCGCACGTCGACTTCGTCGACGAGATGATCGGAGCCTGCCCCCCGCGCGCACGGGCCGGCTGGGGTTCGGCGATGGGCAAACTCGACGTCACGCCGGGGCTGGCCGCGCTGTCGGTGCCCACGACCGTGGTCGTCGGCACCGAGGACCGGCTGACCCCGCGCACTCATGCCGAACAGATGGCAGAGGTGTTGCGGCGCAATGGTTCGCTGCGTGATCTGGTCGTCTACCAAGGCGTCGGCCACATGACGAGCATCGAGGCCGCGGAGCGGTTCAACGAAATGCTCGACGACCTGGTGGCCGAGGTCTCGCGAGCCGAGCAGCGGGTCAGCTGAGTCGCGACATCCGACCCGGCGTCACAGCGCGCAGTTGACGAAGACCGGCTCGGGTCGCAGGGTGACGCCGAAGGTGTCGAGAACGCCGTCGCGGACCTCGCGCGCGAGCGTCAGCAGCTGTTCGGTGGTAGCCGCACCCCGATTGGTCAGCGCCAGAGTGTGTTTCGTGGACAAGCGGACCGGGGCGTCGGCGGACGGGTAGCCGCGTCCGAAGCCGGCCCGTTCGATGAGCCACCCCGCCGACAGTTTGATCGCGGTGGGGGCGTCGGCGTTCGGGGAGTCGCCCGTGTTCGGCTGCGGGCCGGCCGGGTAGGACGGGATCGCCACGTCGTCGCCGACCCTCGCCGCGATGCGTTCCAGGACCGCGGGGGCGTCCTCGCCGTCGACGATCGGGTTGGTGAAGAACGAACCGGCACTCCAGGTGTCGAAGTCGTCGGGGTCGAGGACCATGCCCTTGCCGCGACGCAGTCCGAGCACCGCCTCGCGGGCGGTGACGGCGTCGACGCGGTCGCCGGGCTCGACACCGACCGTCGTGGCCAGCTCGCGGTACCGGATCGGCTGGCTCGCGCGATCGTCGTTGAGCCAGAAGGACACCGCGACCACCACGAAATCGTTGCGGTGCTTCAGATTGCTGGTGCGGTAGCCGAGTCCGAGCTCGGCGGGGGAGACCCACCGCAGGGTGCCCGACCGGCGGTCGAGGACCTGGACCGACCGCAGGATGTCGGCGACCTCGACTCCGTAGGCCCCGACGTTCTGCACCGGCGTCGCACCGGCCGCGCCCGGAATCCCCGACAGGCACTCCAACCCTCCGAAACCCGCCTCCACGGTCGCGGCGACCAGGTCGTCCCAGCCCACGCCGGCGTCGGCGACGACATGCGGACGACCCGACTCGCGGCCCGAGCCGAACTCGATGCGGCTGCTCGCCAGCACGACGGCGGTGCCGTCGAAGCCGGCGTCGCCGATGACGAGGTTGGACCCGCCGCCGATCACCAGCACGGGTTCGGACCGTTCGTCGAGCTCCTGGATGGTCTCGACGATGCTGCGCGTGTCCGGGCAGCGCACGATCTCGCGGGCCGGGCCGCCCAGACGCAGGGTGGTCAGCTCGGCGAGGGGCGCGCTCAGCGGCGTCTGCGTGTCGGTCACGCGTTCAACGGTAACCGGCGAACGGTAGCGTTCTCCTCATGGCGAGCAAGCTGCAGCACTCGGTGTCCTACCCGTTCTCCACCGAACGGCTCTGGGCGCTCTACACCACTGAGCAGTACTGGCACGATCTGGTGGAGCGGATGAACTCCGGTCACGGCCACGTCGAGAAGGTGAACATCGCGGGCGACACCGTGTCCGTCGAGATGAGTCAGGGCATCCCCTCGGAGAAGCTCCCGTCGGCGGTCACCAAGATCATGCCCGGCGACCTCCGGATTCCGCGGAAGAACACATTTCGGCTGGTCGGAGACCGGATCGAGGGTGAGATCCACGCCACGGTCGAGGGCGCCCCGGTGCCGGTGAACGTGTACGGGACCATCACCACCGCCGGCGATCCGGCGACCAGTGACTGCTCCGCCGAGGTGTCGGTGAACCTGCCGATGTTCGGTGGGAAGATCGAGAAGGCCGTGGTCAGCGAGCTGGTCGGCCTGCTCGATCACGAGTGTGGGCACACCGTCGATTGGGAGTCGGGAAATCCGCTGACGTAGCCTGGTCGTCATGGCACGACGGCTCAGCTACTCCGCTCGCTACACCCACCCTGCGGAGAAGCTCTACCAAGCGCACAGCATCAAGCAGTACTGGGACGACATGATGGCGGGATTCCAGATGATCTCGCCGCACTGCGAGGTCGCCTCCTTCACCTCCGACGAGAACGGGGTCAAGGTCGTCCTCAGGCAGACGATCGGTCGCGACCAGCTGCCCCCGCTCGCGCAGACGGTGATGATGAAGGACATGGTCATCACGCGTGAGGAGACCCTCGGTCCGTTCGACCCGGACCACACCAAGGGCACCTACAACGCGTCGATCCCCGCGGGTCCGGGCAGCCTCAACGGCTGGCAGGAACTGTTCCCCACCGACGACGGCTGCACGATCCGCCGGACCAGTGAGGCGAAGGTCTTCGTCCCGTTCGTCAACGGCAAGCTCGAGCAGATGATCCTCATCAACCTGGTCGATCTGTTCCGGGCCGAGGCCGAGTACGCCAAGGACTGGATCGACAAGAACTTGTGAGTCGCACCCCCGGACAGCAGTCCGGGCGACGGCCGTCGAACAGTCCGATCGGCCGGGTGACGCGCGGAACGACCAACATCAACCGTCTCCGTCGGGTGGATCGGTGGATGGCTCATGAACCGGCCGTGATCGCGGCCCTCGATGTCGCCCGTCCGCTGGTCGTCGACCTCGGCTACGGCGCACGCCCCGACACCACCGTCGAGATGGCCGGCCGGCTCCGCCGCGTAGCCCCCGACCTGGAGATGGTGGGACTCGAGATCGACCCGGCCCGCGTCGTCGACCCGCGCGACGGTGTGCGGTTCGCGGTCGGCGGCTTCGAGATGGCGGGCCTGCGTCCCCGGGTGGTGCGCGCCTTCAACGTCCTGCGGCAGTACGACGAGACCGAGGTCGACGCCGCGTGGTCGCGGCTGCGTGCGGCTCTGTCGCCGGGCGGGGTGATCGTCGAGGGCACCTGCGACGAGATCGGCCGACGCTGTACGTGGGTGCTGCTCGACGTCGCGGGGCCGGTCAGCCTGACGCTCTGCTGGGCTCCCGAACACTCCGAGCGCCCATCCGATCTCGCCGAACGACTGCCGAAGGCGCTCATCCATCGCAATGTGCCGGGCGAGAAGATCCACGACCTGCTGACCCTCGCCGACCAGTGCTGGGACATCGCCGCCCCGCTGGCGCCGTACGGGCCACGCGTCCGCTGGCGTCACGCCCAGGACCTGCTGCGCGAACGCGGCGTCGACTGTGTCGTCACCCGCCGTCGGATGTCGGACAACGTGCTGACTGTCCCGTGGGAAGCCGTCGCCCCCTAGACCGCGGGCACTACTGTGGCGGCTATGCGTGTGGCGATGGCTCAGATCAGTTCGACCGACGATCCGAGCGAGAACCTGGTGACCCTACGCGCGGCGACGCAGGACGCCGCATCGCGCGGGGCGCGCCTGGTCGTGTTCCCGGAGGCGACCATGTGCCGGTTCGGCGTTCCGTTGAAGCCGGTGGCGGAGGATCTCGACGGGCCGTGGGCGAGGGCGGTGTCGGAGGTGGCGGCGTCGGCCGGCGTGACCGTGGTGGCCGGGATGTTCACCCCGTCGGACGACGGCCGCGTGTTCAACACGGTGCTCGTCGCACACCCCGACGGGTCGCGTCAGGGATACGACAAACTGCACCTGTACGACGCCTTCGGGTTTCAGGAGTCCAAGACCGTCGCGGCCGGTTCGGAACCGCTGACCTTCGAGGTCGACGGGGTCACCGTGGGGGTGGCCACCTGTTACGACATCAGGTTCCCCGCACTGTTCACGAACCTCGCCCGACGTGGCGCGCATATCGTCGTCGTGCCGACGTCCTGGGGTGCCGGGCCTGGCAAGATCCATCAGTGGAAGGTGCTCGCGACGGCCAGGGCACTGGATTCGACGACGTTCGTCGTCGCCGTGGGGCAGGCACTTCCCCCGGATGAGGCGGTCGCCGGGTCGGGGGCCCCGACCGGGATCGGACACAGCCAAATCACAGACCCCTTCGGTACCGTGGTCGCCGCGTACCCGGAGAGGGTCGGTGTCGATGTCCACGACCTCGACCTGGCACTGGTCGAGAAGGCTCGTAAACAACTGGCGGTCCTCGCCAACGAGCGAGAGCTGCCTGCCGGCGGTGCGGTGTCCAGCAAGGTCGCACCCACCGGCGAACGGCTTCGAGAGTCCGACGACCGAGGACGGAATCCATGAGCGACAGCAAAATTCCCGGTGGTGGCCCCCGAGACCAGGGTGAGTCGCACGATCCCACCGAATCCGCAGGACCCACCGATCACACCGAATCCACCGGCGACGACTGGCGTCCGGTGGAGGACGCCGACCCCACCAGGTCCGCTGAGCCAGTCGAGCCCTCCACCGGTACAGACGTTCCCGAGTCGGGGGAGACCGAACAGTTCCCCACGACTCCGATCGCGCCCGGGGCGCAGGCGTATTCGAACGTGCCGCCCTCGGAGGCCGACACCTCCGACCTGAGCGGCGGGCCCGGCCGGCCGGGCACCGCGCAGTTCGCGCCCGGGGAGACGCCCTACCACGACGACTCGAGCGCACCCCTGGCGACGCCGGGCAGCGGTCCGGTGCTGACCTCGCCGCGAAAGAGCCGCAGCACCAAGAAGATCGTGGCGCTGAGCGCCATCGCCGTGCTGCTGCTCGTGGTCATCGGCGCGGTCGGCAGCGAGCTCTATCTGCGCAACAAGGTGACGAACTGCCTCGAGGAGTCGTTCAGCGGTCTCACCGGCGTGCCCACCTCGGTGTCGCTGAGCCGCAAGCCGATCATCCTGCAGGGCAGTGGCGACGTTCCGTACGTCCAGGTCGACACCAAGGACGGCTCCGATCCGCAGGGCGTGCGTCTGCACATGCGCGCCGACGGGATCTCCGGCGACAACAACAGCACCGACATCCGCAGCCTCAGGGGCGACGGCTTCATCCCCTACGAGCGGATCGTCGAACTCAGCAAGGAAAGCGCTCCCGCCGGTGCCGGCGGCCAGAGCACCGGCAACGGCGCGAGCCCGGTCGGCTCGGTCGAGGAGATCACCGGCAACGCGGCCGACGGCACCTTCGAGGTCCAGGCCGGCTTCCCGGTCATGTTCTTCTCCGTCCCGGTCTCGGCGACGATCAAACCCGTCCTCACCGGCGGCCGGGTCGAGTTCGAGGTCGTCAAGGCAAGCGCGCTGGTGTTCGGCATCCCGCCGGACTTCGCACAGCAGATCGTCGACCAGATCACCACCTCGGCGCTCGGACCGTTCTTCGACGAGGTCCAGGTCGATCAGCTGAAGGTCACCGACACGGGTCTGGAGTTCGCGATCAGCGGCTCGGATGTTCAGCTGACCAACGAGATGACCGGGAACGACCAGCAGTCGGGATGCTCGGTCTGATCAATGGGCGATCGGCCGGATGTCTCGCGCGACGACGCCTAGTGCTGATCGTTTGTCGGCGGCCCGATCCTCACCAACCACACGGTGGGTCCGTCGGTGAGGCTGAACTCTCCGTAGACCTCTCCACCCCAGCTTCGGCGACAGAAGAACTCCCGAAGCTGGGGGTCCGCGGTTCCGAGGGTCGCCGACAACCCCCGCCGGCCGGTCTGGTCGACGATCGGACGGAGTAGGTCTGACAGAACTCGGCGGCGTCGATGGTCGGGGTGGACCAAGCCGAACACCAGTCTGACCGTGCCCGTCAACATCGACTCACGAGATTTCTCGCGAAGCTCGGTGAATCGCTCGACGAATCCGTCGAGGGTTGTGACGAAATGGCGTGTGCGAGCCGTCAAGTCCTGATCCACCGGCTGTGTCGAGTGGTTCGGCTCGGCCGTGGCGACCAAACCCAGTAAGTCACCGGTCTCGGAGAACCGGCCATGCAAACCGGGTAGGTGGTCGGCGAAAAGCACTTCGCCGAACCACCTGTACGCGTCGGATTCGGCACTCGGGCCGAGAAGCCATCGATACATCGGCACTTCCCATAAGCCGGTTTCCAGCAGGTCGAGCGCTTCTGCACGTTCGTCGGCGGTCAACAGGCGCGTGTTCGAAATCGAGTCGTGCTCGTTCACATGGCAATATCAGCACACTACTGACACGTGGATGAACCGATCCTTGGGAATCCCGTTGTGCATACAGACCTGTTTCCCCGCTCATCGAACTGGTCGGAGTAGTCTCGCCCAATGCCCGTAGCCCCCTCGATGAGCAGATACGAGGTGCGAGCCCTTCTCGGCCTCGTCGGCACCGGACTGATTGCCTCTCCCCGGGTGTTCGCGGGATTCGTTGTCTTCCAACTCGCGAGCGTGTTCACCTCGCTGGCCCAGCCGGCGCTGAACGCCGCGATCATCGATGACGGAATCCTGCGCGGCGACGTGGGGACCATCAAGGTCGTGGGACTCGTCATGGTCGCAGTGGCGGTGATCAACCTCGCGGTCTCGCTCGGGGCGACTTACCTCGCGTCGCACCTCTCGGCGAGGTCTGCACGCGATCTGCGCGGCCGGGTCAACGGCCGGATCGGCAGGTTCACCGATCAGCAGGTCTCCCGGCTGGGCCTGTCCAGCCTGTTGACCCGATCCACCGGGGACGTCGGACAGATCCAGGGGTTCCTCTTCATCTTCCTTACGATCGTCGTGACCGCGCCGCTCATGCTGTTCGGTGCGCTGGTGCTCTCCCTGTCGCAGGCGTGGCGGATGGCCCCGGTGATCTTCGTGGCCGGGCTGGTCCTCGTCGCGCTGGTCGGGGTGCTCGTGCGGCGCATCGTCCCATGGGCCGGGCGACTGCAGGGTCGGCTCGACGCCATCAATCGGGTGCTTCGCGAACAGCTGCGGGGCATAGCCGTGATCAGGACGTTTCGGCAGGAGGACCGCGAGCGCGCTCGCTTCGCGACCGAAAACGACGAACTCACCGGCGTCGCTCTGAGGTTGGGACGGACGCAGGTTCTCCTGCTCCCGACCGTGACCGTGGTATCCAACTTCGCGGGGGTCGCGGTGGTCGCGGTGGGTGCGACCTTCGTGGACCGAGGCCAGATGCAGATCGGTCAGATCACGGCCGCGGTCGGATACCTCAGCCAGATCCTGCTCGCCGTGTCGTTGTTGACCGTGATCGCCGGTGTCATCCCACGCGCGGTCACCAGCGCGGGCCGCATCGCCGAGGTCCTCGACACCGAGGTCCTCGAACCCGGCGACGCCGAAGCCGGCGTGACGTCGTCTGCACCCGCGGTGGTCTTCAGCTCCGTCTCCGTCGGCTTTCCCGGCGCGGACGCCCCCGCGGTCGACGCCGTCTCGCTGACGTGCGCCGCCGGCACGGTCACCGGACTCCTCGGCGGTACCGGCAGCGGGAAGTCGACATTGCTGTCGTTGCCGTTGCGCTTCGCCGACCCCGACTCGGGCGTCGTCCGGTGGGATGGCACGGACGTGACCGGCCTGGCGCCGGCGTGGGTACGTGCGCGGACCGCGTTCGTCGGGCAGGGTGCAGCGCTGGTGACCGGCACGATCGCCGACAACCTGCGGATCGGTCGTCCCGACGCCACGGACGAACAACTGTGGAAAGCGCTCGAGGTGGCCGCGGCCCGTGACTTCGTCGAGGCGCGGCCCGAGGGGCTCGACGCTCGCGTCGCGCAGGAGGGCCGCAACTTCTCGGGAGGCCAGCGACAGCGCCTGGCGCTGGCCCGCGCCGTCCTCCGACGTCCCGCGCTGTACGTGCTCGACGATCCCTTCAGCGCCCTCGACGTCGACACCGAGCGCGAGGTCATCGCCAATCTGCGACGAGCCCACCCGGAGGCAACGGTGCTGATCGCGGCCCAGCGGGTCTCGTCGGTCCGGCATGCCGACGCCATCGGCGTGCTGGAGGACGGCCGTCTCGTCGCCGTCGGCACCGACGAGACCCTGCGCACCGACAGTGAGATCTACCGCGAGATCGCCTACGCCCAGGCGGTGACCGATGCCTGATACGAACCGGCGCGACGGTTCACTGCGATGGCTGATGCGGCAACTCCACCTGAGTCGGGGTCGCGCCGTCGCGATCTCGCTGTGCGCGATCGTGGCGTCGCTGGGCGCGGTCGTCGGACCGATCCTGTTCGGTGTGGTCACGAACGTGATCGTCGACGGGACGATGGGCGCGGAAGGCATGGACTGGCGGCGACTCTGGACAGTGCTCGGCGTGCAGGCGGCGATCTATGTGGCGGTCGCCTGCCTCGCGTTCACCCAGGGGCAGATGTTGACCATCGCGGTGCAGCGGTCGGTGGCGGGGTTGCGCGCGCGCATCGAGGACAAGGTCCATCGGCTCCCGCTGCGCTACTTCGAGTCGAACAACCGTGGCGTGCTCGTCAGCAAGCTCACCGCGCACACCGACAATGCCGCCACCGTGATCGCTCCGGTGCTGGTCACCGTGCCCACCAACGTGCTGACCCTTTTCGTGGTCACCGTCGTGCTGTTCGTCGTCTCGCCGCTGTTGGCGACCGTCGCGCTTGTCGCCGCGCCGGTGTCGGCAGCGGTGTCGGTCGTCATCGCGCGGCGGGCACGACCGTTCCTCGAGACCCGGTGGACCACCACGGCCGCCCTCACCGGGCACCTCGAGGAAGAGCTGAGCACGCGCCGCATGCTGCAGGCGTACAACGCCGAACCCATCGCCCGGCGTCGGTTCGACGCCCTCAACGAGAAGCTCTTCGGTTCGACGCGTTCCTCCCAGTGGGCCGCCGGCACACTCGCGCCGGTCCTCACTGCGATCAACGCCGTGGTGTTCCTGACCCTGGCGGTCCTCGGCGGCCTCATGGTCGTCGACGGAACCCTGAGTCTCGGTGCCGCCCAGGTGGCCGTGATCTTCGCCCAGCAGCTGTCCTCGGCGGTACGTGAACTCGCTGGTTTCGTGACCAAGGTGCAGTCGGGCACGGTGTCGGCGGGCAAGGTGCGCGAGGTGCTCGACGAGCTGGAGGACGGCGCGTCGGAGACCGGCGAGGTGGGGCCGGACCAGGCTGGGCGTCATCGTCGACCGCCGGAGATCGTGTTCGACGACGTCGCCTTCGCCTACGAGGAGAGCATGCCGGTGCTCGGCTCCGTGAGTTTCCGGATGGAGCCGGGTACGACGACGGCGATCGTCGGCTCGACCGGCGCGGGCAAGACGACCATCACCAACCTGCTGCAGGGCTTCTACCGTCCGACCGGCGGTTCGATCACCATCGACGGTGACGATGCCGTCGACCTCGGCCCGCAACGGGTGCGCGACGGAATGGCGGTCGTGACCCAGGAGCCATGGCTGTTCACCGGGACCGTCCGCGAGAACATCGCCTACGGGATGTCCGACGACGACGCGGTGGACCGTGCGGTCCACGACGGACATCTCGACCAGATCGTCGCGACGCTGCCCCAGGGCATCGACACCGTCATCGGCCAGGAATCGGAGAACCTCAGCGCGGGGGAGAAACAGCTCGTCACCGTAGCCCGGGCCATCGCGGCATCGCCCCGCATCCTCATCCTCGACGAGGCGACCAGCGCCGCCGACCCCCGCACCGAGCTGCTCGTGCAGCGGGCGCTGCAACGTCTGCGCGCCGATACGACGACGCTGCTGATCACCCACCGGATGGCCACGGCCGCGCTCGCGGACCAGATTGTCGTTCTCGAGGAGGGGAAGATCGTCGAATCGGGAACGCACGATGAGCTGATCAGCGCCGGCGGGGTCTATGCGCGACGATGCGGCGTCGATTCGGCATCGCGTGCCGAATGAATCGCCACAGGTCAGGGTCCTTTTGCGTGCATAACAATCCGTTTCGTGAAACGCATTGGCGTATTCGTCCCATTTGAACAAGCGCTTGACCCACTTACCGATGGAGTATGGAATCGAAACCTACCGATCGGAAAGTTACGGTGACGGAGGTTTGGCGCGATTTTGAGTCGATACGCCACCGAAACGTTGCATCAACGTTGCTAATGGCCATTGTTTTCGCGGGTTTGATGGACGATCGTCCCACTGAATTCCATTGTTCGTATTAACGCAGTGGTGTGAGCTGGACTTTTGTGACATCGGTCGATGGCGAAAGAAGTATTCGTGACAAGTCCCCGGGAATAATGGAGACATTGTCGAGACGGATATGTAATCTCTGTCTCGAGCCGCCGCACAGGTGGGAGCAGGCGCTCACATCGAATCTTTCCCCCACGAACGAAGGAGTTCCCATGAGCTTTGGAATTGGCGATGCAATCGAAGGTGCCGTCACCGACGCGATCACCGAAGCGATCCTCGGTGTGTTCACCGGCTCGCTCGAGAGCGGTTCCGACACGCCGGAGTAGTCCGACCAGTCTTTTCGAATCGCCTCACGGCCCCGGCTGTGAGGCGATTCGTGTTGAACGGGGCCGAACAGTCGTCAGCGGGGAGTCCGGGCGGTTGAATGATCCGCGGTGCGTGTCCGCCCGGCAGCCCGACACGATACGGTCCATCTGACAGGACCCACGCCCGCCCCGGGGCCTATCGGGGACTCGACGAGGAGGAATGCATGAACCAGCGTCTGCGCAGGTGCGGCGCCGTGATCGCGGTCGCTCTGGGCATCGGGCTCACGCTGTCGGCCACCGGCACCGCCGGCATGGCAGCCGCGGCGCCGAGTCTCGTGACCGCGGGTTCGCCCACCGAACGGGTCACCGACATCGTCGTGCATTCCGATGCGATGAACAAAGACATCCCGCTGACGGTGATCAAGCCGGCCGACGAGTCCAAGCCACGTGGGGTCCTCTATCTCCTCAACGGCGCGGGCGGCGGCGAGGACGGCGCCAACTGGCTGGCGAAGACCGACATCGTCGAGTTCACCAAGAACAAGAACCTCTACGTCGTCATCCCCAACCAGGGGCAGTTCAGCTACTACACCGACTGGGAGAAGCCCGACCCCGAGCTCGGCGTCCACAAGTGGTCGACGTTCCTGGGCAAGGAACTGCCTCCGGTCTTCGACGCGAACTTCAACACCTCCGGGCGCAACGCGATCGGTGGCATCTCCTCGTCGGGAACCTCGGTCCTGAACCTCGCGATCGAGCATCCGGGTCTTTACGAGGCAGTCGGTTCCTACAGCGGCTGCCCGACCACCGCCGACCCGTTCGGCCAGAACAGCATCCGGCTGGTCGTCGAGGTCCGCGGCGGCGGCGACGCCAGGAACATGTGGGGCCCGTACAACGGACCCGGCTGGCGTAAGCACGATCCGGTCATCAACGCCCACAAGCTGCGTGGCACCAAGCTGTACATCTCCAATGCGACCGGCCTGCCCGGGCAGTACGACAACCCGGCGTACGTGAAAAAGACCGACACCCTCGCCGATCAGATCCTGGTCGGTGGCGCCATCGAGGGCGGCACCATGACCTGCACCCTGCAGCTGGTGAACCGGCTGCAGCAGTTGAACATCCCGGCGACGGTCGACCTGCCGCCCACCGGCACCCACTCCTGGGGCTACTGGCAGGACCAGCTGCACCGCTCGTGGTCGTTCTACGAGCGGGCGCTGAACTAGTTGAAGATCACGGTCTTCCGGCCGTGTACCAAGACGCGGTCCTCGAGGTGCCAGCGCAGTCCGCGGGACAGGACCAGCGTCTCGATGTCGCGTCCCTGACGCACCATGTCGGTCACCGAGTCGCTGTGATCGACCCGGATCACGTCCTGTTCGATGATGGGTCCGGCGTCGAGATCGGCGGTGACGTAGTGGCACGTCGCGCCGATCAGCTTGACGCCCCGGGCGAATGCCTGGTGGTACGGGCGGGCCCCGATGAAGCTCGGCAGGAAGCTGTGGTGGATGTTGATCGCGCGGCCGGCCCAGGCGTCGCACAGTTGCGGCGGCAGGATCTGCATGAACCGCGCGAGGACCACGGCGTCGGGCCGATAACCGTCGACGATCCGGGCGAGTTCGGCGAAGGCCTCGGCCTTGCGCTCACCGAACGGGACGTGGTGGAACGGGATCTCGAAACGCGTTGCCAGCTCTTCGAGTTGGGGATGGTTGCCGACAACGGCCCGGATGGTCGCCGGTAGCTCGCCGCGATGCGCACGACCCAGAAGGTCGATGAGGCAGTGGGTTTCCTTGCTCACCAGCAGCACCACGGACTTGGTGTCACGGGTGTCGGTGAGGCGCCACTCGGTCTCGGGGCCGAGCTCGGCGGCGACCTCCGCGGCGAAGCGTGCGCGGAGTTCATCCGCGGTGAACGACACCTCGTCGGCGCGGATCGCCTGCCGGGTGAAGAACCAGCCGGTGTCGTCGTCGGAGTGGTACGCGGCCTCGGTGATCCAGCCCCCGACATCGGTCAGGAAGGTCGAGATGCGGGCGACGATGCCCGTGCGGTCGGGGCAGCCGAGCGTCAGCACATAGCGATGCTCGGTCTGGTCGGTCGGGGTCAGCTGTCCGCTTGTCACGCCCCTCAGTGTGCCAAGCTCGTCGATGTGACGAACACGGACCTGCGGCGTAGCGACGTCGCCGCCATCATCGACCACACACTTCTGAAGCCCGAGGCCACCCGTGCCGACGCGGAGGCCACCGTCGCCGAGGCCGCCCGTCTCGGCGTGTTCGCGGTGTGCCTGTCGCCGTCGATGCTCCCGATCGACACCGGTGAGCAGCGGACCTGCGTGGTCGCCGGTTTTCCCTCGGGCAAGCACCACTCGCTGGTCAAGGCCGCCGAGGCCCGGCTGGCGGTGGATTCCGGGGCGCATGAGGTCGACATGGTGATCGACGTCGGCGCCGCGGTCGACGGCCGATACGACGAGGTGTTCGCCGACGTCCTGACCGTGCGTGAGGCGGTCGGGGATTCGACACTGCTCAAGGTGATCATCGAGTCGGCAGCGCTCCTGCAGATCGCCGGTCCGGACACGGTCACCGAGGTGTGCCGCCGTGCCGAGCAGGCCGGCGCGGGAATGGTGAAGACGTCGACCGGTTTTCATCCCGCAGGTGGCGCGAGCGTCGAGGCGGTGCGGCTGATGCGCGCCGCGGTCGGCGACCGCGTCGGGGTGAAGGCGAGCGGCGGCATCCGGACGGCCGGGTTCGCCGCCGAACTCATCGCGGCCGGCGCGACGCGGCTGGGCCTGTCGTCATCGGCGACTGTGCTCGACGGCTTTCCCGAGTAGCACGTCGGCCATCACGAGGTCGGCGTTGATCGCCGCGCCCGCCGAGACCCCTTCGCCCATCGCGACGGTGACCACCGCGTTGAGCGTGGTGTTGTTCCCCGCCGCCCAGACGCCCGGAACCGCGGTCGCGCCCATCGGCCCGGTCTCGATGACGCCGCCCATCGGGGTCTGCGACAGCGTGCCGCCGAGGCGCTCGTAGAGGTCTCCGCGCACCAGGAATCTCGGTGCGACGACGACGGCATCGGCCTGCAGGACCGTGCCGTTGGAGAGCTCGACTCCGTCGAGACGAGCTGTACCGGCGTCGTCGCGGGTGCGGACCCGCTCGACGGTCTCGTCGATGACGGACACCCCGGCGGCGGCCAGGTTCGCGCGGTCCTCGGCGACAATGGCATCCCCGGCATGCGCGACCAGGGTGACGTCGCCGGAGAGTTGCGCGAACAACAGTGCCTGATGGGCCGACATCGGGCTCGTCGCCAGCACCACGACGCGCGAACCGCGGGCCTCGTAGCCGTGACAGTACGGACAGTGCAGCGCGTCGCGTCCCCAGAGTTCGGCGACGCCGGGGATCTCGGGCAGTTCGTCGACGAGGCCCGTCGCGAGCAGGAGACGTCGCGCCCGGACCGTGCCGCCCGACGCCAGGGTCAGGGTGAACCGATCGTCCTCCCGGCGGGCGTCGACGACGGTGCCGGAGCGGACTTCGCCGCCGTAGCCGCGGACCTCGTCGCGTCCCCGTGACAGCAACTCGAGTGGGGAGATGCCCTCCTGACCGAGCACGTTGTGTGCGCCCTCGGCCGGTGCGTTGCGCGGTTCACCGCCGTCGATGACGACGACCGAACGCAGTGAACGGGCAAGTGTCGTCGCGGCGCTCAACCCCGCGGCGCCGCCGCCGACGACGGCGACGTCGTGATCGGTGGCCGGCCGGGCGATCCACAGCCGGCGTCCGGCGGTCAGGGTGAGATCGGCGCGTCGATGCAGCGACGCGGGATCATCGGGGTCAATGAGGGAATCGAGAAGTGCCACATCCGAATCGGAGAGCACATCGGCCAGCCGGTGCCGGAACTGGCTGAACCAGTGGACCGCGTACCGGGCGATGGTCTCGTTGGGTCCGGTGCGTGCGATGCGGATCGTGTCGCGGTGGACGACGTCGAAGCCTGCCTCGCCGAGGGTTTCGGTCCAGTCGGCGAGCGCCTCCCATCCGGCACCGGCCGCGGCCTGGTGGCAGCGGTCCTCGAGCGTGCCCAGGGCCGAGTCGGCATCGGGCGCGAAGCGAGGGAGGCCGTCCATCTCGACGATCGCGACGACGCCGCCCGGAGCGAGCGCGGACGCGGCCTCGCGCAGGAGAGCCGCGGGGTCGGCGACATGGTGCAGCGACAACGCGGCCCAGATGACGTCGGGGGAGTGCAGCGGTGGCAGACCGTCGTCGAGGTCGGCCACCACGGTGGTGGTTCGCGACTCGAATCCGCCGGCGCGGGCCCGTTCGCCGACGCGAGTGATCATCTCCGCGGAGCTGTCGACCGCGATGAGGTGGGTTGCACCGAACCGGCGGGCGAGGGCCTCGGTGCCGGTGCCGGTTCCTGCGCCGAGGTCGACGATCCGTTGCGGTGCCCGTCCGAGATGTCGGGTGATCACGGTGGCCGCGTCGTCGATGTAGCTGCCGAGGAGTTCGGCATCGAGGTCGAGCGCCGACGCCAAGTGGTCGTGGTCATGGTCGTGTCCATGGGAGCGGGAATGCGAGTGGGTCATGGCGTCGACGGTAGCGCACCCATGCTCGATGGGCATATATTCTTGCCTATGACGCAAGAACTCGACGCGGTGGTCCGGCAGCGCATTCGTGGTCTCCGGCTGGCCAAGGGCTGGACCCTCGATGCGTTGGCCGCGCGGTGCTACCTCTCCCCGTCGACGCTGAGCCGTATCGAGACCGGTCACCGCCGGGTCGCGCTGGACCAGCTGGTCCCGATCGCACGGGCGCTGGGAACGACACTGGATCAGCTCGTGGAACCCGCCGATGACACCGACGTCGTGATCCGTCCCCAGCCGCACACCGCCGAGGGGATGACGATATGGCTGCTGTCCCGGGAGAACAGCCCGCAGGGGGTGACGGTCGCGAAGATGCGCTTCGAGCGTGAACAACCGCTCGGGGACCTGCGGGTTCACCCCGGTCGGGAATGGTTCACGGTGCTTTCCGGGACGGTGCGGCTCCTGCTCGGCGACCGCGCGATCATCGTCCCGGAGGGGGATGCGGCGGAATTCTCGACCATGATCCCGCATGCGATCTGCGCTCACGACGGCCCGGCCGAGGTGCTGTCGATCATGGACCACGCGGGCGAGCGCGCCCACATGCCGTCCGCGACGACCGCCGCCGACGATCCGCAACCGTGAGTCGTCAGCTCCGCGAACGACAACCGCAGATCGGTAGGCTTGTTCGGGTGATGACTTCTCAGGCCCCGGTGAACCGACGTGCTGTGCTCGCCGCGGCCGGGGTCGGCGTACTCGGGGTCGCGATCGCGGCGTGTACGGGTTCCGGTTCCGGCCCGGGCGACGACAAACCTGCCGAGCCGAAGGTCCAACTGACCTTCACCCCTCCGCTCGACGGTGAGGCGCCCAGTCCGATCGCCGAGATCGGCGTGCAGGCCGAGGGCGGCACGCTCAACCCGGACGTGAAGCTGACGAACCCCCGTGGGCGGGTGGTGAACGGGCGATTGTCGGAGGACCGGACGAGCTACACCATCGCCGAACCCCTGGGATACGGCACCGAATACACCTGGAGCGGAACGGCTCTCGGGATCGACGGCAAGACCGTGCCGGTCGCCGGGAGCTTCACCACCCTCGAACCGTCGAGTCAGCTGAACGTCGTCGTCAACATCGGCGACGGCCAGGAGGTCGGCATCGCCGCGCCGATCATCCTGAAGTTCAACGGGACCGTCGAGGACAAGGAAGCGGTGGAGCGGGCCCTCACCGTCACGACCACGCCGCCCACCGAGGGATCGTGGGCGTGGCTCGGCGAGGACAACGGTTCACGCGTCCACTGGCGACCCCGCGAGTACTGGGCGCCCGGCACCAAGGTGCACATGGACGCGAAGCTGTACGGCCTCGATCACGGTGGCGGTGCCTATGGGGCCGCCGACGTGACGAGTGACTTCTCGATCGGCCGAGCGCAGGTCGTGCAGGCCGTGGAGTCCTCGCACCGCATCGTCGTACTCCGTGACGGCGCCGAGCTGATGTCGTTGCCCTGCAGCTACGGCGGCGGCGATCTCGACCGCAACGTGACCCGTTCCGGCATCCACGTGGTCACCGAGAAGTACGACGAGTTCTTCATGAGCAACCCGGCCGCCGGTTACTTCAACATCCGGGAACGCTGGGCCGTGCGCATCTCCAACAACGGCGAGTTCATCCACGCCAACCCCGAGACGGTCAATGTCCAGGGCACGGCGAACGTCACCAACGGGTGCATCAACCTGTCGGAGGCCGACGCCGAACGCTACTTCCGGGTGGCCGTCTACGGCGACCCGGTCGAGGTCTCGGGTACGCGAATCCCGTTGTCGGAGGCCGACGGTGACATCTACGACTGGATCTTCGACTGGGAGGCCTGGCAGGGCATGTCGGCCATCGAGGGCGAGGTGACGGAGTCGTCGGTGCCGGCGACGCCCAGCGGCGCCCCGACCTCCAACGTTCCCGCACCTCGCTGAACCGCGAGCGCGCTAGCCGGTCTTGATGTTTCGTCGTGCCGACGCCTGATCACGAGGCATGAGGACGATCTGGTCGAGGTTCACGTGCGGCGGGCGGGAGGCGACGAATCCGACGACCTCGGCGACGTCGTCCGCGGTCAGTGGGGTGAGGCCCTGGTAGACGGCGTCGGCGCGGTCCTTGTCGCCCTCGAACCGCACGAGCGAGAAGTCGGTCTCGACCATGCCCGGGCAGATCTCGGTGAGACGCACCGGCTGGCCGAGAAGTTCGTAGCGCAGGGTGCGATGGGTGACCGCCTGGGCGTGCTTGGCCGAGGTGTAACCGGCGCCGTTGTCGTAGGCCTCGAGGGCGGCGATCGAGGTGATGGCGACGATCAGCCCGTCACCGGATGCGATGAGCGCGGGGATGAGTGCCTTGGTGATCCGCAGGCTGCCCAGGACGTTGGTCTCCCACATCCAGCGCCAGTCGTCGAGGTTCGCGTTAGACACCGGGTCGAGGCCCTTGGCTCCGCCGGCGTTGTTCACGAGGACGTGGACCCGGTCGAGGCCCTCGACGAACGCCGCGACCGAAGCCTCGTCCGTGACGTCGAGCTGCTTACCGGTTCCACCGATCTCGGCGGCGAGCGCCTCGACGCGGTCGACCCGACGTGCGCCGAGCACCACGTGGTACCCCTGCTTCGCCAGCTGACGGGCCGTCGCGGCGCCGATGCCGGAACTCGCTCCGGTGACGACGGCGATCGGTCGCTGGTCCGAGGTCTGTGCGGTGGCTCCGGTGCTGGTGTCAGGGCTCATGGGCCCACCTTACGACCAGGTCGCGACCCGGCCCTCACGACACCGCACGACGCCGCGCCCGTGTGTGCACGCGCACTGCTACATTCGTCCCATGCGTGGGGGAGTGATCCCGGCGGCGCTGCAACTGACGTCCACTCCGGCGGCCGCGGTATTGCACGCGATCCGGATCGGTGGGCCGGTGACCAGGGATCAGCTCGCCTCGACGACCGGGCTGTCCGCCGCGACGATCAACCGCCAGGTCCATGCCCTCGCCGCCCACGGACTCGTCGCCGAGCGTCCCGATCTCGCGGGACCGAAAACCATTGGCAGGCCCAAGAATCCGCTGACCATCGACCGGGACTCGCTGTGTGTCGCGGGACTGCACATCGGTGCGCGGCGCTCGGTCCTGGTCATCGCCGATCTCGGTGGACGCACCCTGCACAGCCATGCCGTGCTCACCCCGTCGGGTGATCAGCAGGAGGCGATCGAGCAACTGTGCGCGCGGCTCGCCGAGCTCGCCGGCCGATTCGGCGGACGTCGTCTGCTGTGGGGCGGGGTGGCGCTCGGCGGTGCGGTCGACGCGGAGACGGGTGTGGTGGATCACCGCGTCCTCGGCTGGCACCAACTCCCGGTGGGCGAAACGCTTGCGGCGCGTCTCGACACCCCCGTGTCGGTGTGTGAACACGTCGAGGCGATGGCCGCCGCGGAACTGTTGCTGGCCGGATCGCGGGACGCATCCGGAACCGGACTCTTCTTCTACGCCCGCGAGACCGCCGGTATGGCAATGACTCTCGAAGGCCGGGTCCACGTCCCCGAGCGCGGGGCCGGGACCATCGCGCACCTGCCCGTGTCCGCGCCGGTGCTCGCCCCGGGACACACCCGGGTGCGGCTGCAGAACGTCATCGGCGACGACGCCGCACAGGCGGCAGCCCACCGCCTCGGCATCGATCCGGACTCGTCGCGCATCGTCGACGAACGCGCACGGGTCCTCGGGGAGGCAGTCGCGATGATCCGCGACGTGATCAACCCGGACACCATCGTCGTCGCCGGCGACGCGTTCTCGGCGCACCCGCACGGGCTTGCGCCGGTGCAGGCGGCGTTCGACGAGGCGTCGACGCTCGACCGGCCGCTGGAGATCGCGCCGTCGAGATTCGGTGTGCACGTTCAGGAGAGCGCCGCGGTCGTGGTCGCGCTCAGCGTCATCTACGCCGATCCGATCGCCGCCGTCGCCACACTCTGAATCGGCGGACCGTTCGCGTGCGGCACCGCCGTATGTGCCGTGCGGGAATTCATCCCCTACGGTGGGGGACATGACCCTGCCCCGCGATGTGTCCGCCCGACTCGAGGTGAGCATCGACGACCCGACCGAACTCGAGATGCAGATCACGGTGGCGAAGCTGCCCGGCCTGCAACTGCAGGAGGAACTCAAGATCGAGCTGGACGGCAGTCCGGTCGCCGTGGAGGAGCTCGTCGCCGAACACGCGTCGCGCATCCACCGGATGCAACTCGATCGCGGACTGCTGACGATCGACTACACCGCCGAGATCCTCACCCCCGCGGACCCGATCCCGGTGGAGAGCACCGACCGGTCGCGATACCTGCGCCCCAGCCGATACGCCGAGTGCGACAAGTTCTTCGGATTCGTGGCCGGCCAGTTCAATCTGTCGCTGCCCGAGGAGGAACTCCTCAACCAGGTGGTGGCCTTCGTCCAGCAGCGGCTCAACTACATCCCCGGGGCGAGCGATCCCATCGACGGTGCCGTCGACACCCTGCTCGCCGGGGCAGGTGTGTGCCGCGACTATGCGCACCTCGTCGTGGCGCTCCTGCGGGCGCTGAACATCCCCGCCCGGCTCGTCGCCGTGTACGCGCCGGGGTGCTCCCCGATGGACTTCCACGCCGTCGCCGAGGCGATCATCGACGACGAGTGGGTGGTCGTCGACGCGACGCGTCTGGCGCCGCGGCAATCGCTCGTGCGGATCGCCACCGGGCGCGACGCCGCGGACACCGCGTTCCTCGACAACCACCGCGGCACGATCACGCTCAACAACTACGCGGTGACCGCGACTGTTCGCGGTGACCTGCCCTACGACGACGCGACCACCCGGGTCATGATCGGCTGAACCGGTTCAGGCGTCGAGCGCGGCTCGGCGCTCGGTGGCCACGTAGTCGAAGACCGCGGCGACGTCGTCGGTGTCCTCGATGCGGAATCCGGCTGCGGTGGCACCCTCGCCGACCTTGATGCCGATGTCGCCGGCCTCGGGCCGCAGGTGCGCGAAGGCCTTCTCGTCGGTCACGTCGTCGCCGACGTAGATGACGACGTCGCAGTCGAGCCGCTCCCGCAGGACGTCGAGCGCATGCCCCTTGCTGGTCTCGATGACCGCGAGTTCGAGCACGCACTTGCCCTCGGTGGAATGCACGCCGTCCCAGGAGCCGGGGCCCGATCGTGCGCATTCGAGTGCCGTCGCGGCGTCGTCGGGATCCGCATTGCGCACGTGCAGCACGGTGCTCGCCGGTTTGGTCTCGACCGTCGAACCCGGGAAACGTGCTGAGATGTCACGCAGTTCGTCGATGAGCCGGACGAGCAGGGAGCGCGCGGCGTCGGTCACCTCGACCGCGAACCCGGTGTCGAACTCGCTGCCGTGACTCCCGACCAGCGTCACCGGTACACCCAGGCCGGAAAGGCTTGCGAGGACGGCGATTTCACGACCGGAGATGACCGCGACCTCGGTGTCGGCCAGTGCTGCGGCCGACTCGAGTGCGGTGATCGACGCCGGGTTCGGGACCGCGTCCTCCGGGCGCGACACGATCGGCGCCACGCATCCGTCGTAATCGGATGCGACGAGCAACCGGCGAGCGCGTGCGGCCGCGGTGAGGGCCGCACGCAGGTCCGCGGGAATCCCGGTGTCACTCATGCGTCGTCGAGGGAGTCGGTGACCAGGTGCACACCACGGTTCGGTTCCAGCTCGGTCTCCGAGTTCTCCCCGAGCGTGCCGAGGAAGCTGCGGGCCCACTTGTCGACGTCGTGGGCGAGCACCTGGCGGCGCAGCGCCCGCATACGGCGGCGTCCCTCGTGTTGGCTCTGGTTCACCGCGGCCGCGATGGCGTCCTTGACCCCGTCGAGATCGTACGGGTTGGCCTGATACGCCGAACGCAGTTCGGCTGCGGCACCGGTGAACTCGCTGAGTACCAGAGCGCCGCCGAGATCGCTGCGGCAGGCGACGTACTCCTTGGCCACGAGGTTCATACCGTCGCGCAGCGGTGTCACCAGCATGACGTCCGCGGCGACGAAGAAGGCGATCAGTTCGTCGCGTGGCACCGGCCGGTGCAGATACTGCACGACCGGGCGGCTCACCGTGTGGCTGTAGTTGCCGTTGATGTTGCCGACCAGCTGCTCGATGCCGGCACGCATCTGCTTGTAACTCTCGACGCGTTCCCGGCTGGGCGTGGCGAGCTGGATCATCACCGTCTCGGACGGATCGAGCCGTTCCTCGGCCAGTAGCTCCGAGATCGCCTTGAGCCGGACGTCGATGCCCTTGGTGTAGTCGAGGCGGTCGACGCCGAGCATGATCGTCTTGGGATTGCCGAGTTCGCGGCGGATCGCGGCGGCCCGATCCCGGATCTTCTTGGTCTTGGCCAACGCTGCGAGTTCACCGGAGTCGATCGAGATGGGGAACGCGCCCACGCGCACCGTGCGGAAGCCGACCTGCACCACGCCGAAACGGGAGCGGACGCCGACGGTGCCCTTGCTGGTGGCCTGGCCGGCCAGCCGGCGGGCGAGGAAGAGGAAGTTCTGTGCGCCGCCGGGGAGATGGAAACCGATCAGGTCGGCGCCCAGGAGACCTTCGACGATCTCGGTGCGCCACGGCATCTGCATGAACAGTTCCACCGGCGGGAACGGAATGTGCAGGAAGAAGCCGATCTTCACATCAGGCCGCAGCATGCGCAGCATTTTGGGGACCAGCTGCAGCTGATAGTCCTGCACCCACACGACAGCACCTTCGCCGGCCGCCCGTGACGCGGCCTCGGCGAACCGCCGGTTCACCTCGACGTAGGTGTTCCACCATTCGCGGTGGTACTCGGGTTTGACGATCACGTCGTGATAGAGCGGCCACAGGGTGGCGTTGGAGAAGCCCTCGTAGTACTCGGCGATCTCCTGGGTGGACAGCGGCACCGCGTGGATGTCGATGCCCTCGATGTCCGGGGGATTGTCGTCGGAATCGGGGATGCCAGACCAACCGACCCAGGCGCCGGTGTTGGCGCGCAGGATCGGCTCGAGGGCGGTCACGAGACCGCCGGGACTCCGCTTCCAGTTGATCGTGCCGTCGGGCAGGATCTCCTTGTCGACGGGGAGACGGTTGGCGACGACGACGAACTCTGCGCCGTCGTGCGGAGCAGCCCGGTTCGGCCACTCCCCGGACTCGTTGTCACGGATGGGGGCGGTCCCGGTTCCAGCCGGTCGCGGCGTCACCGGATCAGGCGTTCTCGCCCGGTGCGATCCCCAGCATTGCGAGCAGCATCCGGCACTCGTCGGCGTCGGTGGCGTAGGCGGCCACGACGCGGCGCGCCGAATTGGCGGTCTCGTCGGCTACCGGTTCCAGTTCTTCGTCGGCGATGTCGGTGGTCTTCGCGGGCATGTGAGTCCCCTCGTCGTGCGTGCGGTGTCGCGGTGTGGCTCGAAGCGGTGCGGGCTGGAGCGGCCGATGGGTGGCGCGCCCGATTCGCCATTCTACCCGGGTCGCGGGGGTGCTCAGAACCGCCGCGGTGGGGGCGGCCACCGACGGTTCTGACGGACCGTTCGGCCCTCGCGGGCCTCGCGCTGGGCGAGGAGGCGGCGCCGCAGACTCCAGTCGGGTCGTGGCGGGAGTTGGGGGCGGCGCAGCGACCGGGCGACGAACTCACCGAGGGTGACGCCGGCGGCGAGCGCGCAGCCGATGGCGAGGGCGTTCGCGATCCAGGTGAAGCCGCTGAGCGTCTGTTCGCTGAGGATGCCGTACAGACCGCGGTAGACCGCGAGACCCGGGAGCAGCGGGGTGATGCCCGCGACCGCGACGACGAGCGGCGGCGTCAGCGCACGACGGGCCAGGAGGCCACCGACCAGGCCGACGAAGGCCGCGGCGAAACCGTTGGCGATGACGTCGCCGATCGAGGTGAAGGTCGCCGACGCCGCGACCGCGGTGCCGATCAGGCCGCCGAGGAAGGCGACGCCGAGCGCGCGGGTCTCGGCGTAACTGGCCAGCGCGTAGGCGCAGGCGGCGAAGGCGCCCGCGGCCACTCGGACCGGCAACTCGACCGCCTCGAAGCTGGTCGAGGTGGTGATCGTGGGCAGGAAGATGCCGCCCGCCTCGAGCAGTCGGATGGCGATACCGACGCCGGCGATGATGCCGCCGGTCATGAGCAGGAGTTCGAAGAACCGGGCGACGCCGGTGATCGGAGCGCCGGTGATGGCGTCCTGCACCGAACCGACGAGCGACAGCCCCGAGAGCAGGACGACGATGCCCGCGGCGATGACCTGCGAGGGTGCGATCTCCACACCGAGTCTCTCGGCCGCGCCGAAGACGAGGGCCGCGGGGACGACGGCGATGAATCCGCCGGAGAGCTGCTGGAAGAAGACGGGCGTACCGATCCGGTTGAGGTTCCGGTTGACCAGGACGATCGCGACCGTGGTGACGAAGGCCAGCGCGGCGACCAGGTACTGACCGCCGAGCAGGACGGAGATGCCCGACGCCATCGCGCCCCACGCCACCGTCGCGACCCAGTGCGGGTACGGGTGTGGGGCGGTGATGATCTCGTCGACCATGCGGTGAGCGGTCGACGGCGTGATGCCGGAGTCGCGGATGCGCCGGACGAGCCGATCCACCTGGGCGAGTCGGGTGAAGTCCATCGAGCGGTAGTAGACCTGCTCCATCGTGGTGATCGGCGGAAGCGTCGCGCCGCGTCGCGAGCTGACGACGATCGTGTTGTAGGTGACGTCGACGTCCACGTCCTCGAGACCGTAAACACCTGCGACGAACTTGATCTGGGTCTGCGTGTCGATCGCGCCGGTCCCCGAGTCGAGCAACACGGCGCCGATCTTGGTGGCGAGGTCGAGGACCTCGGTGATCGCCGCGACGTCGAACGGTTCGATCGGCTTCCGCGGCGACACCATGATGCTGCCGGGCTCGATCGTGTCGATCGTCGCCTGCCGGGTTCCGGTGAGTCGACGAAGCGCGCGGCCGAGGAACTCGCGCACGCATGCCTCCTTGTGTCAGTCGAGCATTCGCGTTCGGTCGGGAGTCGTCGAACATCGTCGACTGCCGCTTCGATCTTGGCACCGAATCGATCTCAGATGTGAACTACCCGGACACGGCCGGTCCCACGCAGCGCTGCGAGCCCCCACCGCACTCTAGGATCGCGGCATGTCATCAGTGCAGATCAACGGTCCCCTCGACGGTCACACCCGCAGCGCGACAGTGGCCCCCGGCAGTCTCGTCTTCACCGCGGGCGCTGCGCCGATCGACGAACAGGGCGCCACCGTCGCCCCCGGGAACGTCAGCGAACAGGCACGGCAGTGCATGGCGAACCTGGAGGTGGCACTGGCGGAGGCCGGTGCGTCGCTGTCCGACGTCGCCAAGGTGACCGTCTTCGTCGCCGAACACCTGCAGGCCGACCTCGTGGTCGCCTGGGATGCGGTGACGGCGGCCTTCGGCGATCACAAGCCGGCCGGCAGTCTGCTCGGTGTCTCGGTCCTCGCCTACGACGACCAGTTGGTGGAGATCGAGGCGGTCGCCGCGATCCCGGGCTGACCGGGTCCGCTGGGGCAGGCGCATGCGCGGTGGATATACTCGCGCACGCACGCCTCCTTAGCTCAGTGGTAGAGCACTCGCCTTGTAAGCGAGCGGTCGTCAGTTCAATCCTGACAGGGGGCTCCACGAGGGCTCCGGCCCGCGGTGGGAGCCAGATGACGAACGGTCACACCGGACCCGAGAGTCGATGGCCCCGCCCGCCTGCGCGACACCGACACCGACGCCGCACGAGGTGGTGGCTGGTGGGTTTCGTCGCGGCGGTGGCCCTGCTGGGGCTGGTCGAGCAGCTGCGGCACTCGGGCGCCGGGTCCGAGGTCAAGGAATCCTCGATCGGTCAGATCGTCGCGCACACGCCGGACGGCGACCGGGTGGTGTCCTTTCGGGTCATCACCCATGTCGGCGCATTCGGCCGTCCCGCCGAGAAGACGAATCACGACCTGGTCACCGTCCGGCCCGAACCGACGATGTGTGTCTATCGCCTGGAGATGGTCACCAGATGACGGCGAGTCCGGCAGCGAGCAGCGACAAGGCGCCGGCCGTCCAGAACAGCGCCCGCGGAACCGGTTCGCCGGTGCGCTTCTGACGGGCGCTGCCGATGCCCAGGATCGCGCCGAGCACGAGCAGGATCACCAGCTTGATGCCGATCTTCGGGTAGTTGAGATCGATTCCGGCGGGCCACGGTGCCGCCAGTGCCAGGCCGGTGAGCAGCGAGAGCAGGATGCCGTAGTCCATGGCCCGGGTGAAGCGGAACTCGCGGGCGACCACCTGTGCGAACCAGGCACCGAACGTCACAGCGAAGCCGACGATGTGCAGCAGAATTACGACGTTGCGTAGTACATCCATGGCCGTACTCTACCCAGCCGGTGCCCGACATTCCCGCCGCGGGGAACGCGTGCCCGGAAACGGGTTCTCGGTGCACGATGTACGGATGGAACACGACGAACCGGGTACCTCAGCCGTGGCCGAGGCGGCCTCGGCACCATCGGCCGCGGATCCGCTCGCGCGTACCGCCCTCGGCACCTACCGCGGAATCGCCGGTGAGCGCGCCGACGTGTGGCGCGGCATCCGGTACGCGAGACCTCCGCTGGGCGAACTGAGATGGCGTCGCGCCCAGCCGTTGCTCCCCAACCGTGGCGCTGCCGACGGCGACGGAAGCTCCGACACCGTCATCGACGCCTCCTCCTTCGGGGCGGTCTGCCCCCAGGAACTCAATCCCGCGGTCCGGCTCGGTCCGGACGTCGTGATGGACGAGGACTGTCTCTACCTCAACGTGTGGACGCCGCCGGGTGCCTCGACACACGCACACGACGCTGTCGCGCTGCCGGTCATGGTGTGGCTCCACGGCGGGGCATATGTGCTCGGCTCCGGCAGTCAGCCCTACTACGACGGCGCGGCGCTCGCCTCCACCGGCGACGTGGTGATCGTGACGCTGAACTACCGGCTCGGTGTCCTCGGGTTCGCCGACCTCTCGTCGATCGATCCCCGCTTCGAGTCGAACGTCGGGCTCAGCGACGTCCTCACCGCGCTGGCATGGGTCCGCGACCACATCTCGGCCTTCGGCGGAGACCCCGACAAGGTGACCGTGTTCGGCGAGTCGGCGGGCGCCGGCCTCGTCACCGCGCTGCTGACGGTACCCGCGGCCGAGGGGATGTTCGGCCGGGCCATCGCCCAGAGTTCCCCGGTGACGTCGATGTACGGCTCCGACCGGGCCGCCCGCGTCGCGCGCATGTTGCTCAACGCCGCCGGGATCGAGGACCCGGGCGACTCGGCGGAAGTGGTGAAGCGACTCGAATCCCTCGACGCCGCACGGTGTTCGACGCTCACCACCGAGCTGTTCGAGAAGGTGCCCACCGAATCTCCCGGCACCATCGCCTTCGCGCCGGTCGTCGACGGCGACCTGCTGCCCGACCATCCCCTCGACGTCATCCGTAACGGCCGGGCACTGCCCGTACCGCTGATCATCGGGACCAACCGCGACGAGGCGAACCTCTTCAAGTACATGAAGTCGCCGCTCATGCCGATCACCGCCGAGGAGATCGAGCGGATGTTCGCCGGCATGCGCGAGGAGTACCCCGACATCGTGTTACCCGAACGCGCACAGGTGCTTTCGGCGTACTCGGGCCTGCGTCCCAAGGTCACCGGGCTCGGCGTGGCCCGCGACGTCGCGTTCCGCATGCCGACGCTGTGGCTCGCCGACGCCCACGCCCGCCGGGCTCCTGTCTACGTGTACCGCTACGACTGGACCACCAGGATGTTCCGGCTGCTGGGTCTCGGTGCCGCACATGCCACCGAGGTGCCCTACGTGTGGGGGAACCTGGGTTCGGGTCCGCGCGACATCACCTTCCTGCTCGGCGGACGCAAGCACGGAGAAGCCGTGTCGCAGAGGTTGATCCGCCGGTGGACATCGTTCGCGCACGGTCGCGCACCCGATACCGGAGGTCCCGGCGACGAGTGGCCGACCTACGACACCGGCCGCCGTCCGGTATTGCGCATCGACGCCGAGGACCGGGTGGTCCAGAACCTCGACGGCGACCTCTGGGAGGCGTGGGGCGACGAGGTGCTCAGCTTCCGCTGACCGTTGCGTCGCAATCGCTTCGGAGGGAGGCGTGGGGCAGGTACGTCGACCGTTGTTCCTCGGTCATGGGAGTCGAGGTCCCGCAGATCCATTCGCGGGCGTCGGGCACGTCCAGGGTGTGCACGTAGACGTTGCCGGTGGTGTCGCCACCGGCGATGATCTCGTCGTCGGCGGGGAGCCGGACCGGGACCTGCCACGTCGTGGTGGTGTCGGTGGAGTCGAGCAGTGTTCCCACCGCCTGTCGATCACCGAGCGTGCCGTCGTCGGCGAGCGCGAAGCTGATCAGGTCGTGCGTGGAAGTACCGACGGCGATCCGGTTGGGCGACATCGACAGCGTGTTGGCGAACATGTCCTCGTGGCGGTCGATCAGTTCGGGTTCACCGTCGGTGTGCGTCGCCGGCAGTCGCCAGGTGGACAGGTCACGGGCCGCCACGACGAGGACCTCTCCGTCGTCGTCGAAGGCCGCCTGCGTGACGGGAGCGTCATCGGAGATCACCGTCACCGGATCGGGGTTCCCGGACTCCAGGTCGTAGAGGTACACCCGCTTGTCGTCGGAGGTCACCGCGACGCGGGTGCCGTCGGGGCTGAAGGCGACACTGCGGATGAGGTCGGCGGGACCGCGCAGGGATGCGCCGATCCGCCTCGGCGAGGTGGGATCGGCGGTGTTCCACAGCGCGATCGTGGTGTCGGTGTCGCCGGTCGCGAGGACATCGCCGGTGGGTGCGAAGGCGACCGGGAACGAGTACCGCGTCGAGACGGGCAACCGGGCCGCTGCCCGCGGGGCGTCCGGGTCGCCGATGTCCCACAGTTCCACGAGGCCGCCGTTGTTGTTGGCCGTCGCCGCGAGGGTGCCGCGTTCGTTCACCGAGACGCGCGGGTGGTCGCTGACCCGACGCTGGATGGGAGTGCGGGAGCGCAACGACATCTCGCCGTCGTCGAGGGTCCACACGTTCAGGGTGGTGTCCGAGCCGACGGTCGCGAGGATGCGCTGCGCCGGATCGGTGGCCACCCCGCTGATCGTGCCGCCGCGGTCGGGGACCGAACGGTCCGGCAACGACCAGACGTCGATCGTCCCGTCGGAACGCCCGGACACCAGGCGGTCACCGGTCGGGTCGAAGGTGGCCGAGAAGGTGCGGACCGACCCTTGCTCCGATGCGGTCTGCAGCGCCCACTGGGCCGTGGGTGAAGCCGGGTTGGTCGTGTTCCAGACCCGCACCATGCCGTCGGCGCGGGCCGAGGCGACCTGCGAACCGGTCGGGTCGAAGGCGATGGACCAGGAGCCCGCGGTCGCGGTCGGGAGAGAGGTGCTGAGCGGCCGCGGGGACAGCGGCTTGCTCACATCCCAGAGCTGCGCGTTCGGGCTGTCGCCGGTGACGGCCAGGGAGCGGCTGTCGGGACTGAACGCGACCGCGTGCGTGATGCTGGGGAACCCGGTGACGGGTTCGCCGAGCGGCGCGGGGTCCGGTCCGGTGGTCCACAGCCGCACGACGCGGTCGTCCCCGCCGCTCGCGAGCAGCCGCCCGTCGGGGCTGAAGGACAGTGTTCGTGCGGCGGCGCTGTGGCCCCGGAGCACGGCGGTCTGGAGCAGGGTCCCCGTCGGCGACACCGCGAACACGGTGATCGAACCGTCGTCCGACGACGCGGCGAGTGTCCGCCCGTCCGCGGAGAAGCGGGCCATGTAGACGGTGCCGCGGCCGAGTGATGCGGTCTCCCGCAGCGCCGGCCGGCGGGGATCGGAGAGGTCCCACATCCGGACCGCACCGTCACCGCTCGAGGAGGCCAGCAACGGTCGGTTGGGGTGGAAGGCGGTGGAGGTGACGTAGTTGCCGAAACCGTGCAGGGTCGCCACCTCGCGATACTGCGGGGTGGCGTCGGTGCCCTCCCAGACGCGGACCGTGCGGTCGCCGCTCGCCGAGGCGAGATAGCGGCCCGTCCGGTCGAACGCCAGGTCGTAGACCGGTCCGGTATGGCCGGTGACCTGCGTCGCGAGCGGGCTGGTGGCCGCGCCACGCAGATGACCGACGACCGTCGGATCGTCGGGGTAGAGCTGATGGGCGACGAGCAGGAGACGCGCGGCCAGCGACGGGTTGGAGTGCTCCATGCTGTCGATGTGGGACAGCAGGGCCGCGCGTTCGGCGGCGTTGCGCTGTTGTCGCAGGTCGTGCGCCTGCCGGAACCCGAAGACCGCGATGATCGATGCCGCGATCGCGAGGATCACGATGACCGAGACGGCGCCCAGTTGCAGCAACCGGCGGCGTCGCTGCATCGCGACCGCTGAGTCGAGGAACTCGTCGTTCTCCCGGCTCAGCAGGTGGACGTAGTTGCTGCGCAGTGCTTCGCGGTGGCTCTTGGCGTCGTCGAGTCGCGAACCGGTGTAGAGGAACGAGCGGCTGCGGCCGTTGGCCACCCACGACCGGGTGTCGGCGTCGAGTTGCTGCCACCAGACGTGGGTGTCGGAGTCGTCGGCGATCCACGTGGCGAGTCGCGGCCACGCGGTCAGCACCACGTCGTGCACGAGCATCACCGACTCCGCGGACACCGTCAGCAATCGGGCCTGCGCGAACTCGTCGATGACGGCCGAGACCTCGGGAGGGAAGCGGCTGCCGATGGTCGAGGTCGACAACGGCACCCGCAGCGCGATCCCGGCCGGACCGACGTGGACCAGCGACAGCAGGACCGCGCGGGCGAGGTCGCGATGTTCGGGGGCGATGGCCTCCCAGGCGGCTTCCGCGGTGTCCGCGACGGCGCGTGCGATGCCGCCGGTCGCGCGATAACCGGACAGCGTCATGCGGTTGCCGGAGCGGCGTGCCCAGGTCGCCTGCAGGACGTGGGCCAGCAGCGGCAGCCGGCCGGCGCGGTCACCGACCGTCGACGCCTCGTAGAGGTCGGTGATCATCACGTCGGCGAGGCCGGCTTCGATGCGTCCGCCGGCGAGGCGAACCGGGGCGGTGATGACCTCGCGGAGCTGGGTACGCGTCATCTCCGAGACGATCACGCAGCGGTGCTGCCAGGCATCCGCCAGCACCGGGTACTTCACACACTGGCTGAAGAAGTCCGCGCGTATGCCGACCACCACGACGGTGTCGGCGGCGAGTTCCTCGACCTCGCGCATCGTCGTCGCCCGCAGTTCGTCTTCGAGCGAGAAGACGTTCTCGAACTGGTCGATGACGATGACCGCGTCGTTCTCGCCGTCGACCGGCGGCGCGATGGAGAGACCGTCCGGGATGATCTCGGCGAGACGCGGGGTCGAGATCCGCGGATCGCGGGCCAGGCCGGCACGCAGCAACGACGACTTGCCCGACCCCGACACCCCGGTGACGACGACGAGCCGGGAGGCCGGCGACAGTGGCGCGGACTCCGAGCCGGCGGCGAGGATCGTGTCGACAAGCGTGCCGACGAGGTCGTCGCGTCCGAAGTAGAGCTCACTGTCGGCGGCGGTGAGGGTCGCCAGTCCGGCGTATGGGCGGGCGTGCTGGGCGGGCGGCTCCGGGGTCCCGGGCGCGTTCTGGCTCAGATGGCTGTCCCACAGTTCTTTCCACCGGGGAATCGTGAGGACGTCGGTGACGCCTGCGGCCACCGCGCGGGATGTCAGCCAGACGAGGAGAGGCTCGACGGTCGCGAAGTCGCGGGGGAGATGGCGGCCGTTGCGCCAGTCGCTGATCCGTTGCGCGGAGACCTTGGCCCGGGCCGCCGACGCTCGGAGGGTAGGGCGCCCCGCTTGCACGAAAAGGCGCGCGAGCGCTTCACCAAAATCCACTCACCCGACTCCACGCTCAGACCGCACGACTGATCGACCGATCCATCATGCGACAGGTGACCCCGGTGCGCCACCGTCGGAGGGCAAAGGTGGCGACGGACACGTCCGGATCCGGATTCGGATGTGTCCGGTCCGGATAGTCCGTTTGCCGCCTGACCTCGGTGTTCGCCCCTCGATCCGGAACGGGGCTGTACTCCGGACGCGGGGTGGGGTCTCCTGGGTGGGCGTTCCTGACGGGGGTCGGGAGCGTAAGGATGCGTTGGTCGCAGGACACACGGAGGTGTTCTCAGGCACTGCCCGTCGGGGGCTGTGTGTCGTCCGGCCCACGCAACCGGGCGGGTGCCGGAACACCGGGTCGATGGGGGTCGGCCGGAGCCGGCACCCGCTTCCCCTCTTCCTCTCCCGGCTTCAACCGCCTCGTCGGCTCACTAGGATCGCGGCATGCCAGTGCGCCCCCGGATCACCGACACCACGCGCCGGTCCCGGCTGATGCGCCGCATGCACCTCGACGCCGCGTCGCGAGCAGGGTCCGCCGTCGACGTTGCCGCGACGATGGTCGGTCTCCACGCCACCACCCCGTCGACGGTCTACCTGTCCGCGTGGGCGCGCGTCGACGGTCTGGCCCGCGCCGACATCGACACCGCGCTCTACGACGACCGGACCCTCGTCAAACACCTCGCGATGCGCCGGACCCTCTTCGCCTTCCCCCGCGACGTCCTCGCCGAGGCGATCGGTGCGCTCGGGCCCCGGATCTCTGCCTCCGAGCGCACCAACATGCTTCGCGATCTCCGCCGCAGTCCCGACGTCGACGACCCGGAGGGCTGGATCGAGACCGCGCGGGACGCGGTCCTCACCGAACTCGCCGGCGGTGAATCGCTCACGTCGACCGAGCTCCGCGCCCGGCTGCCCGTCCTGGAGGGCTCGATCACCTTCGGCGAGGGCAAGTCGTGGGCGGGGAAGAGCCATTTCGGACCGCGAGTGCTGAACATGCTCGACGCTTCCGGAGACATCGTCCGCGGACCCAACCGATTCGACTGGCACCTGTCCCGTCCGGCGTGGACGTCGATGAAGGTGTGGCTCGGCGAGACCCCGGACGCGCCGAGTGTGCACGACGGCCACCGGGCGCTCGTCCAACGCTGGGTGCGCACCTACGGACCGGGGACCGAGACCGATCTCGTGTGGTGGCTCGGTTCCACCAAGACCGCGGTGCGAGCCGCCCTCGCCGACCTCGGCACCGTCGAGGTCGAACTGGACGGCGGCGGCGTCGGACACGTGCTGCCCGACGACCTCCCCGGCGAGGCCGATGACGAGGCCGGCGACCAGGACTGCGAACCGCAGGCGGTTCTGCTGCCCGAACTCGACCCCACCACGATGGGGTTCAAGGAGCGCGGCTTCTACCTCGGCGATCACGGTCCCGAGGTCTTCGACTCCGTCGGCAACGGCGGCCAGACCGCGTGGTGGGACGGCCGGATCGTCGGCGGCTGGTATCGCCGGGATGACAACTCGATCGCGATCCACCCGCTCGAGCCCCTGCCCGCCGACGCCCGGAGAAAGCTCGGCGCGCGGGCCGAGGAGCTCGCGGCGTGGCTCGGCGGCGGCTCCATGAAGATCGGGTACGCCGCGCCGTACATGCGGCGGCGTTGAGTCGAGGCGATGAGTTGGGCTCCGAGTCGCGGTCTGTCTCTGCAGAACACCCGTATCGATCGAAAGGCGCCGCGATGAGCGATCAACTCCCACCCGTGACCGACCACGACACCTGGGCGAAGGCCCTCGCGGAACTGCGGGTCCGCGAGAAGGCGGCCACGCGCGAACTCGACGCGATCGCGGCGCAGCGGCGGCGGCTGCCGATGGTCGAGATGCCCGACCACACCCTGACCGGACCCGACGGGCCGATCCGTCTCGTGGACGTCTTCGACGGGCGCTCCCAGCTGATCGTCTACAACCACATGTGGTCTCCCGGCGAGACCTATCAGTGCCCGGGGTGCACCGGGTACACGACTCAGTTCAGTCGACTCGACTACCTGGCCGACTACGACGCCCGGTTCGTGATCATCACCCACGGCCCGATCGAGGAGGCACTTGCCTACAAGAAGCGCGTCGGTAACCGCATGGACTGGTACTCGTCGGCGGGCACGACGTTCTCCGCCGACGTCGGCGCGGGGCCCGGCGAGGGATTCGCGATCAACGTCTTCCTCCGCGACGGTGACAAGGTCTACCGCACGTGGCACACGACCGGCCGCGGCACCGAGCAGCTCGGGTTCACGTTCGGGCTTCTCGACGTCCTCCCGTGGGGGCGTCAGGAGGAATGGCAGGACTCACCCGACGGCTGGCCCCAGAGCCCCACGTACTCGCGCTGGCGTGACTCGGAGGCCATCGCCGGCGCCTACGGAGATCCCACCGCGTGAGGTTTCACCGATCGAACCGCAGGTCGGCACTCACAGGAACCTCCCAGCGTCCGGACAGTGAGGTCCCAGGCCCCTCTGGAACAGTGGAAGAGTGACCAGACCGGCCCAGGACGACGCAACCCGAGGAGCGAAGGTGCTCGTCGTCGACGACGAGGAGAACATCCGCGAGCTGCTGTCGGTGTCGCTGAAGTTCCAGGGATACGACGTCGAGACGGCCGCCGACGGACCGGCGGCGATCGACAGGTGCCGGAGCCGCAAGCCCGACGTGCTGATCCTCGACGTGATGATGCCGGGCATGGACGGTTTCGGACTGCTGCGCCGTCTCCGCGCGGACGGGGTCGAGGCGCCCGCCCTGTTCCTGTCGGCCCGCGACTCGGTCGAGGACAAGGTCAACGGCCTGACGATCGGCGGTGACGACTACGTCACCAAGCCGTTCAGCCTCGAAGAAGTCGTCGCCCGGTTGCAGGTGTTGCTGCGCCGCAGTGGTTTCGGCGAAGCGGAGCAGTCCTCGTCCCGGATCACCTTCGCCGACATCGAACTCGACGACGAGACGCACGAGGTCTTCAAGGCGGGGCAACCGGTCCAGCTCTCGCCGACCGAGTTCACCTTGCTGCGGTACTTCATGGTCAACGCGGGGACGGTGCTGTCCAAACCCCGCATCCTCGACCACGTCTGGAACTACGACTTCGGCGGCGAGGTCAACGTCGTGGAGTCCTATGTCTCCTACCTGCGTCGCAAACTCGACAACGGCGAGCGGCGCCTCATCCACACCCTGCGCGGCGTCGGCTATGTGATGCGCGAGCCGCGCGACTGATGGCTGCGTCCGAAGTCCGCAGGCGCGGTGTGCCACTGCGGCTCTCCCTGGTCGCTCTCACGCTTGCGCTCGTGGTCGTCGGGTTGCTGGCCTCGGGAGTGGCGGTCACGTCGTCGATGCGGCAGGACCTGATCTCGCGCACGGACGAGGGTCTCGTGAACGCCACGCGCACGTGGGCCGATCCACGCTCGCCGGCCAACGATCCGCGTCCCGGCCCGCCGGGGCCGCGTCGTCCGCCGTCGCCGTACTACGTGGAGTCGACTTTCCGGGGTCCGGCCGGCATCTCGGCGACCAACGTCTACAACCAGTTCGACCATGCGCCGAACCTCGACGGGGTCACCGGCGACAACGTCGGCCCGGTCACCGTCGGATCGGTGGAGCCGCACGGACCACGCTGGCGGGTGATCAAGCGCAGCAACATGTTCGGCACGACGACCGTGGCCACCCCGATGACCGACATCGACGCCACGATCAGTCGGCTCATCTGGTTGCAGTTCGCCATCGGTGCCATCGTCGTGGTCCTCATCGGGTTGCTCAGCTATCTGCTCGTGCGGACCAGTCTCCGGCCCCTGCGCAGGGTCGAGGAGACCGCACACGCGATCGCGGCGGGCGACCTCACGCGTCGAGTTCCGTTGGCGGCTCCCAACACCGAGGTCGGCAGTCTGTCGGTTTCGCTGAACACCATGCTCGGCCAGATCCAGCAGGCCTTCGCGACCACCGCGGCGTCGGAGCGTCAAGCCCGCGCCTCCGAGGAGGAGATGCGGCGCTTCGTCGCCGACGCGAGCCACGAACTCCGCACTCCGTTGACGTCGATCAAGGGCTTCGCCGAACTGTATTCGCAGGGCGGGGTCTCCGACGTCTCCGATGCGATGCGCCGGATCAACGACGAGGCCGGTCGGATGAACCTGCTCGTCGAGGACCTGCTGATGCTGGCACGCCTCGACGCGCAGCGCCCCCTCGCGACGGCACCCGTCGACCTACTCGGCCTGGCCGCCGAGGCCGTCGCGTCCGCGCGCGTTGGCGCTCCCGAACGCGACATCCGGCTCGAGGTGACGACCGGTGACCATCCGCCGCTGGTCTCCGGCGACGGGCCGCGGCTGCTGCAGGTGCTCCGCAACCTGATCGGCAACGCGATCAACCACACGTCGGCCGAGGCGTCGATCACGGTCGGGGTGTCGGTCGAGGCCGACTCCGGCGGCACGTTGGAGGCGGTGCTGAGGGTCGCCGACACCGGACCGGGGCTGACCGCAGAGGATGCGCAACACGTCTTCGAGCGGTTCTACCGTGGCGACCAGTCACGCCACCGGGGTTCCGGCGGCGGAAACGGTCTGGGGCTGTCCATCGTTGCCGCGCTGGTCGAAGCGCACGGCGGACGGGTCGGCGTCGAGTCGACGTCCGGCGAGGGCGCGACCTTCTGGGTGCGACTGCCGCTCCTCAGCTGATCAATCGTCGCAACCTCGCGAACTCGGCCACGTCGGTGCGGAACCGGTCGAGCGTGACGAGGGTGTACATGCCGTCGATCTGGCGGGTGGCCCAGAGCTGGTGGATGCGTCGGAGGTCGGATTGCCGTGATTTCCAGCCGATTCCGTCGATCACCGCGAGCACGAGCTGCGTCGGGAGACGGACCTCGGCCATCTCCTCGATCTCGCGCACGGCGTCGGTGAGCTTCGAGCCGGTCGAGTCGAATCCCTTGGCGGCCACCACGATGTCGGCGGAGTTCGGATCGCCCACGATGAGGTCGGCGGGGGCGGTGCGTCCGTTGCGGCCGACGAATCGTGATCGCGTCGTGTAATTGAGGTCGAGATCGCGTGCGATGTCCTCGATCTCGTCCTCGATGCGACGGCCCGACGCGCCGGCACGGGTCGCGGTGGCACGGGTTCCGGCGCGCGCCACGAGGATGTCGGCGAAGGTGTAGGTGCGTTCCAGCTGGGTGCGGAGCATCCGGACGAGGTCGAATTCCGCGTCGAGCCAGGTCACCAGGTCGACGGGCTGGGTGCGTGCCAGTCCGTGCCAGCCGCTGGTGTCGAACCGGTCGCGCAACGCGTTCTTGAGCTTCTCCTGCGACAATCCGACCGCGAGCCCGAGCACCGGGACGTCGTTGGGATTGTCGCGTACCCACGCGGCGAGTCCGGTGATGTCGGTGTCGAGGAGACCGCCGAGACTCCCGGTGGCCTCCACGATCCGCTCGGCCTCCGGCGTGGAGGCGGTAGGGTCGACGTGAGAGGTCAACCGTCCCAACGACTTCAGATAATCCTCGAAGTCAACTGCGTCACTCATGTGCTCGGCGTCAGTCCCGTCCGATGAACAGGAACTCGCTGACGTCGCGGCGAGTGGCCGCGGCGTGCGTGCCGAAGCTGTACTTGTGGTCGATGGCGATCACCTCGACCGAGGGTTTGACCTTGCCGAGGAGGTCGACGATCCGGTCCTTGCCCGGCAACGCGTTCGACGAATACGACAGCACGATCGCGCCCGCGTCCTCGAAGTGTTCGAACGTCCGCAGCAGCGCGTCCTCGATCGTCCGCTTGTAGGCGAACGGCGTGAAGCGCTTGGGCAGCTTCTTGGTCTTGGTGTTCTCCATGATGGTCATCCCGCGCCAGTACGCGGAGAGGCCCTCCAGGAAGTGATAGCGCTTGATGTAGTCGTTGTCGTCGGTGGGCGGCGCGTACGGGGGGTCGAGGTAGACGAGATCCGGCGGCGCCGACCACGGCAGGGCGAGGTCGAAGATGTCGCCCTGGACGCTCCGACTGCTGCAGCCGTTGCTGAACACCGTGCCGTTGTAGTCGGCGGCCGCGCGCAACCGGAAGTGGTCGCGCAGCGACATCGTGAGGTCGCGGCGCCCATCGGCATAGCGGGTGGAGTCGGTGAAGGTGAACACCCCGCGCGGCTGCTTGCGTGCGGCGGAGAGGACCAGCGCGGAGATGGCCAGGTCGCGGCGGTAGCCGCGCAGCGCGTCGATGTGCGACCACGCCGAGTCGAGGAATGTGCGGTCCTCGGCGGTGAAGTACAGGCCGTCGAAGGTGCGGGAGATGTAGTCGCGGTCGTCGGCGGCCGGCCCGCAGATCTGCTCGACGAGCTCCGGCTCGAGGCGGACGCTCGAATTAGCCACCGACGCACGCGTGATGACATGCGGGAAGTGGAGGAAGTCGTTGCTGAGAACCTCGAATCCCTGCGCCTTCAGCAGGTACGACACCACTCCCGACCCGGAGAAGGCGTCGACCGCCGTCGACCCGCCGATCTCGGCGAAGGTGCGTTCGAGGTGGGGGAGCAGCCGGTACTTCGACCCCATGTATCGCAACCGCGGAAAGCGCTGAGCGCGGGCCAGGACGTCGCTGGATCCGACAGGTCTGCCGGTGCTGCGTCCCGGTCGGGAGGATTCTGGCCCACTCACACCGAAAAGAATGTCATGGACCCCCGACAGCGCCGTGGAGAACACGGTTGCGTCCTCGGTGCCGAACCCCACAACATCTAGACTCGGGCCCATGGCATCGGTCTTCAGCATGATCATCAACGGCGACATCCCGGGTCGATTCGTCTGGAAGGACGGCGAAGCCGTCGCGTTCCTGACCATCGAGCCGGTCACCCCCGGCCACGTTCTGGTGGTGCCGCGCAACGAGGTCGACCACTGGGAGCAGATGGACAGCACGCTGTTCGCCCATCTCAGCGGCGTCGCACAGAAGGTCGGCCGGGCCGTCAAGGACGCCTTCGACGCTCCGCGCATCGGCCTGCTCATCGCCGGCCTCGAGGTTCCCCACGTGCACATCCACGTGTTCCAGGGACTCTCGCTCGAGACCTTCGACCTCGCCAACGCGAACAAGAACGCCAGCCCCGAGGACCTCGATGCCGCGGCCGAGAAGATCCGCGCCAGCCTGCGCTCGCTCGGCTACGGCGAGTACGTCGCCGACTGACCCTTCGATACGCCCTCCGCAAGCTCCGGGGCTACTCAGGGAGCGGGTTTCGCCGCCCGGGGCGCAGAGGTACAAAGTCCTCTGGTGAGCCGAAACGACAACGTGTGATCGGCGGCTGAGTACGGTCATGACCGGAGGCAGTCATGACCGAGTACATGCGCAACAGCGACGCTTTCACCTGGTCGATGGAGTCCGACCCGCGCCTGCGATCGACGGTGGTGACGGTCATCCTGCTCGACCGCACACCGGACTGGGATGCGATGCGCAGCCGGTTCGAGACGATCAGCGCCGACCTGCCGATGTTCCGCGAGCGCGTCGTGTACTCGCCGCTGTCGGCGCCGCCGAGGTGGGTCCCGTACCAGGATTTCGATCTCGACTTCCACATTCGCCGGGTCGGGGCACCCGCTCCGGCCACTTTCGACACCGTGCTGGAGATGGCGCGGATCGCGGCGATGGAGGACTTCGACCGTGCCCGGCCGTTGTGGAAGGCGACGCTTGTGGACGGGCTCGCCGACGGCGGTGCCGCGGTCGTCTGCAAGTTCCACCACGCGCTGACCGACGGGGTGGGGGCCATCGAGATCGCGATGCGGCTCTTCGACCTGACCGAGGAATCCGACCATCCGCCGGGCACGCCCGACGCCATCACGCCGCCGAACGGTGAAGCCTGGTGGCGGGACTACCTGGACTCGATGCGATTCGACGCCGAGCGCGCCTCGAACACCGTGATGGAAGTCGTGAAATCGGTACCGGGCTTGGCGTTCAACACGATTCGCCATCCGATCGCGACCGCCGGTGACGCCGTCGAGACAGCTGCATCGGTGTTCCGCACCGTCCGGCCCGTCAACGAGACGGGATCGCCGCTGATGACGGAACGCTCGTTGGTACGGCATCTCGACGTCCACGAGGTTCCGCTGCAGCAACTGCGCGACGCCGGGCACCGTGGTGGAGGCTCACTCAACGACGCCTTCGTCGCGGGCGTCGCCGGAGGGCTCCGTCTGTACCACGAGAAACACGACGTCGAAGTCGGTGACCTCCATCTGTGTATGCCGGTGAACCTGCGGACCGAGGAGGACGCCCCAGGCGGCAACCGGATCACCTTGATGCGGTTCGACGTGCCGGTCGCCGAAGTCGATCCGGCGCAACGGATCGCTCGAATCCACCGGCGGACCTCACGTGTCCGCGACGAGCGCTCGTTGCCGTACACCCAGCTCATCGCCGGCACCATGAACCTGATGCCGCGCTGGTACATCGGTTCGGTCCTGCGTCACGTCGACTTCCTGTGCAGTGACGTGCCGGGTATTCCGGTGCCGCTCTACCTCGGCGGCGCCCGGATGACCGCCCAGTACGCCTTCGGTCCCACGATCGGGGCCGCGGTCAACGTCACCCTGCTCAGCTACATCGACACGTGTGAGCTGGGGATCGATGTCGACACCGGCGCCATCGCCGATGTCGACGTCTTCCACTCGTGCCTCGTCGACGGGTTCGACGAGGTGCTCTCGCTCGCCCGACCTGCTCCCTGAGGAACGAGCACGCGAGCGTCTCGAAGGGTCAGACCGTCCGGTGGATCAGCAGCGGTAGGACGGCACCGGCCCCGGCCTCACGGAGTGCCGCGGCGGCGAGGGTGATCGGCCAGCCCGAGCTGTTGGCGTCGACGACGAGCATCACGTTCTGTCCGGCGACCTCGGGTGGATCGCCGAGGTGGTCGCGCCAGTAGGCGGCCTCGACTGCTCCGGTGGCATCGGTCGGCGGATCGCCCAGGTGGACGGGGAAGGTTCCGCCGCCCCGTTTCCCGACCGTGCGCAGATGTTCGGCGAGCGTCTCGGCCAGATTGGTGCCGGTCAGGCGGAGCGACACGATGACGTCGGCGCGGATACCCGTCTCGCGGACCCAGGAGGACAGCGTCGCGACGGCGGCATCGCCGAGTTCGGCCAGTGCGCGTTCGTCGCCGTTGCGGGCGGCGGCCAGCACCTCCACCCATTCGGGGGCGTCGGCGTGTGCGAGGACGCGACCCGGCTGGGCGAGGAGGTCTGCGGGAATCCTTCCGCGACGGCCGAATTCGCCGCCCGGCCACATCTTCCGCGGATCGAGGGTCGACGCCCTGCGGCGCAGCGTCGACGTGACGGTGCGGACCACCTCGGCATCGACGGAGTCGGGGAGTCCCTCACTCAGCGCGCCGCGGCAGACCGAGCAGCGACCGCAGTCGGCGGCCTGTGGGTCGTCGAGCGATTCGGTCAGCAGTCGCATCAGACAGGTGCGCCCGGCGATGTAGGAGCGCATGATGTCGGCCTCGCGGCGACGGACCGCGAGCACGCCGTCGTAGTGTGCGGCGTCGTATGTCCAGGGTTTGCCGGTGGCAACCCAGCCGTCGGGGGTGCGGTCGGTGATGCCGTCTACGGCGAGTTGCTTGAGCATCAACTCGATTCGCGTACGGCGGAAGCGGGTGGCGGCCTCGAGCTGGATGGGCGACTGCGGTTCGTCGGCGGCCTCCAGAGCTGCCAGCAGATCGCGCATCTTGTCGGGATCGGGAATCGTCGCGGTGGCGAAGTGATCCCAGATCCGGTCGTCGGTCTGCGAGGCCAGCAACATCACGACGGCGTCGTCCAGGGCACGCCCGGCACGACCCACCTGCTGGTAGTAGGAAACCGGCGACGGCGGCGAACCGACGTGTACGACGAAGCCCAGGTCCGGCTTGTCGTAGCCCATCCCGAGGGCCGACGTCGCGACGAGCGCCTTGACCTTGTTGTGCAGCAACGCATCTTCGAGTTCGTGCCGGCGGTCGGCTTCGAGCTGGCCGGTATAGGCGGCGACTTCGACCGAATCGCCGTGTACCGCGCGGATGGCCTCGACCAGCCGGTCGGCGTCGGCGACGGTGAGAACGTAGCCGATGCCCGAACCCGGGAGATGGGGGAGGGCCTGCGCCACCCAGCCGTAGCGCTGAACGGGCGAGAGTCCGTCGAGAACGTTGAGATGCAACGACTTCCGGGCGAGCGGTCCACGGAGGACGAGTGTCGGTGCGTCGGAACCGGCGTCGAGCTGGGCGGCGACGTCCTCGGTGACGCGCGCGTTGGCGGTCGCGGTGGTCGCCAGGACCGGCGTCGTCGGGTTGACCGAGCGGAGCACGTCGGCCACGCGTCGGTAGTCGGGCCGGAAGTCGTGACCCCAGTCGGAGACGGCGTGCGCCTCGTCGATCACCAGGAGTCCGAGGTTGCCGGCCAGTGCGTCGAGCACACGTCGTCCGAAGCCGGGATTGGCGAGGCGTTCCGGCGAGACGAGCAGGACGTCGAGGTCACCCGCCCGCAACTGCGCCTCGATCGCCGACCACTCGTCGACGTTCGACGAGTTCAGCGTCGCCGCGGACAGGCCGCCACGCGCCGCTGCGGACACCTGGTCGCGCATGAGGGACAGCAGCGGGGAGACGATCAGCGTCGGTCCGCCGCCACCGGCGCGGATGATCGCGGTGGCCGACCAGTAGACGGCCGACTTGCCCCACCCGGTCGCCTGGACCACGAGAACCCGCGCGCCGGGTGTGCCGGGCTCGCCCCCGGCCAGCGCGGTCACCGCGCGCAGCTGGTCCTCGCGCAGCGCGGCGCCCTCACCGGCCAGGCTGGTGATCACGCGGTTGGCGGCGGTCAGCTGGTCAGGGGAGAGGGTGGCGGTCATGAGCCCCAATGTAGTGGCGACGGCCGACAGTGGAGATCGACGGTTCACAGGAACCCTGCAGCCGGGTTCCAGAGTGGTTCGAGGGCGCGAGCCGATCGTGGTCCTCATGATCCCGCAAGCACCGCCGGTCCGGACGGCGCAGGTGTACACGCTCGCCGACAGCTCGGCGTCGACCCCGGTCCTCGACATCGTCGTCCCCGTCCACAACGAACAGGCCGACGTCGCGTCGTCGGTGCGCCAGCTCGCCGACCATCTGCGGCAGCACGTCCCGTACCCGGCGCGCATCACCGTCGCCGACAACGCCAGCACCGACGACACCCTCGCGATCGCCCTCGGTCTGGTCGACGAACTCGAGGGCGTCCGCGTCGTCCACCTCGAGGAGAAGGGGCGGGGGCGTGCGCTCAACGGGGTGTGGCAGTGCAGCGACGCCGAGATCGTCGCCTACTGCGACGTCGACCTCTCCACCGACCTCAACGCGCTGATGCCGCTCATCGCCCCGCTGGTGTCGCGGCATTCCGACATCGCGATCGGCACCCGGCTCAGCCGGTCGTCGCGGGTCGTCCGCGGACCCAAGCGGGAGTTCATCTCGCGCTCCTACAACCTCATCCTCCGAACCGCCATGGGCGCCAGGTTCTCCGACGCCCAGTGCGGGTTCAAGGCCATGCGCACCGACATCGCACGCGGGTTGCTGCCGTTCGTCGTCGACACCGGCTGGTTCTTCGACACCGAGCTGCTCGTTCTCGCCGAGCAGATCGGCTTGCGGATCGCGGAGGTCCCGGTCGACTGGGTCGACGACCAGGACAGCATCGTCGACATCGTGCCCACCGCACTCGCCGATCTGAAGGGTTGTGCGCGAGTCGGTCTCGCGCTGGCGATGGGGCGGCTGCCGATCGCGCAGCTCCGCGCCTCCATCGGTCGCGGCCGGGCGGCCGGCCCCCAGATCGACGGTGTGCCGAAGGGTTTGGTCGGTCAGCTCGCGCGGTTCTGTGTGGTGGGTGTCGCCTCGACGATCTCCTTCGCGGTGCTGTTCCTGGCGTTGCATTCGTTCCTGGGAGCGCAGGTGTCGAACCTGGTCGCCCTCGCGATCACCGCCGTCCTGAACACCGCAGCCAACCGCCGGTTCAGCTTCGGCGTCCGCGGGCGTGACAACGCACTCCGCCACCAGTTGTTCGGTCTCGGGGTGTTCCTGTTCGGCTGGCTGGTCACCGCCGGCTCCCTGTTGTTCCTGCACACCGTCGCGCCGGACGCGACCAAACACATCGAACTGATCATCCTCGTGGTCGCGAACCTGGTGGCCACGCTCACCCGGTTCGTCGGTCTCCGCTGGGTGTTCCGCAAGACCCCGGAGGTTGTCGCATGACGACACTGACCATCGACCCACCCCTCGACTCCGCTCCGCGGACGCATGCACACGCGAAGAACGTGCTGTGGGCACGTCTCTCACTGGCCACGCTGCTGATCGGTACCGGTGTCCTCTATCTGTGGAATCTCTCGACCAACGGTTGGGCTAACTCCTTCTACTCGGCGGCCATCCAGGCCGGTTCGGAATCGTGGAAGGCCTGGTTCTTCGGATCGAGCGACATGGCGAACTCGATCACCGTCGACAAACCACCTGCCTCGCTGTGGATTCCGGGCATCAGTGCCCGGATCTTCGGCGTCAACTCCTGGTCGATCCTGGTGCCCGAGGTCCTGATGGGCGTCGCATCGGTCGCGTTGCTGTACCTGATCACGCGAAAGTACTTCGGCCACTGGGCCGGAATCCTCGCCGGCGCGGTACTGGCGCTGACGCCGGTCGCGGCGTTGATGTTTCGCTTCGACAACCCCGAAGCCCTGCTCATCCTGCTGATGATCGCGGCCGTGTGGTCGCTGATGAAGGCCGTCGACGACGGCCGGTGGCGGTGGCTGATCCTCACCGGCGTGTTCATCGGGTTCGGATTCCTCACCAAGCAGTTGCAGGTGATGTTGATCGTGCCGGCACTGTCGGTCACCTATCTGGCCTTCGGTCCGCGTGGTTGGTTGCGCCGGCTGGGTCAGCTGTTCGCCGCGCTCGGAGCGATGATCGTGAGCGCCGGCTGGTGGATACTCGCCGTCGAACTCTGGCCGACGTCCTCGCGGCCGTATATCGGTGGTTCGCAGAACAATTCGATTCTCGAGCTGACTCTCGGCTACAACGGGTTCGGCCGACTCAACGGCAACGAGACCGGGGCCGTGGTCCCCGGCCGTTCCGGTATGGGCGAGATGGGTGGCCCCCGTGGCCCCGGCGGTGGCCCGTGGGGTGAGACCGGATGGCTGCGGATGTTCGAACCTGCGCAGGCCGGTCAGATCGCGTGGCTCATCCCGACCGGGCTCCTACTCGCCGTTGTCGCGGCAGTCCTGATCGGCGGTGCGCGACGGACCGAACCGCGTCGCGCCTACCTCGTGGTCTGGGGAATGTGGCTGCTGGTCACGATGGGTGTCTTCAGCTTCATGGCCGGGATCTTCCACCAGTACTACACCGCAGCCCTCGCCCCGGCGGTCGCTGCTCTCGTCGCCAGTGGTGGGGCGGTCTGCTGGAGTCACCGCGGCCGACTGTGGGTCCGGATCGCTCTCGGCGCATCCGTGTGGATCGCGGCCGGCTGGGGCTTCGTCCTGCTGAACCGCACCCCCGACTTCGTGCCGTGGCTGCGCGTCGTGGTCCTCGTCGTCGGCCTGCTCGCCGGTGCCGCGATGGTCTTCGCCAACCTCCGCGGTGTCGCAGGTGCAGCGGTGACCGGTGCGATCCTCGCCGGACTCGCCGGTCCGGTCGCGTACACGATCGACACGGTGACGACCGAGAAGAGCGGTTCGATCATCACCGCCGGCCCGCGGGTCGAGGGCGAGTTCGGCCCTGGTGGACGCGGAGGCCCCGGCCAGGGGATGCCCGGCAGTCGCGGCGGTGACGGGCCCGGTGGCCTGCTGCGCGGTTCGACCCCCACCGCAGCCGTTGTCGAGAAGCTGAACGCCGACGCCGACCGGTACACGTGGGTGGCCGCGGCGGTCGGGTCGATGTCCGCCTCGGGCTACCAGCTCGAGAGCGGCCATTCGGTGATGCCGATCGGCGGGTTCAACGGCAGCGATCCGTCGCCGGCCCTCGCCGAGTTCCAGAAACTGGTCGCCGAGAGAAGGATTCACTACTTCCTCGGCGGTGGTGGCGGGCCCGGTATGGGCGGGGACCCGATGGGCACGGACTCCGAACGTCCGGCATCGTCGATCAGTGCGTGGGTTCAGGAGAACTTCACCGCGGTGACGGTCGACGGGGTCACGATGTACGACCTGACCCAGCAGACCGGCTGATGCGCTCACCGGCGCGTGACGCGGGCCCTGTACGCAGTCGTTTAGAGTCATGGTCGTGCGAGTACTCGTGATCGGCTCGGGCGGCCGCGAACATGCCCTTCTCATCGGCCTCAGGAACGATCCGTCGGTCACCGACCTGCATGTCGCTCCCGGTAACGCCGGCACCTCGGCGATCGCCACCAACCATGCCGTCGACGTGGTCTCCGGTGAGGCGGTCGTCGCCCTGGCGCAGAAGCTGGAAGCCGACCTCGTGGTCATCGGACCCGAGGTGCCCCTGGTTCTCGGCGTCGCCGATGCGTTGCGCGAAGCCGGCATCGCAACCTTCGGTCCCAGCGCGCAGGCCGCGCAGATCGAGGGCTCCAAGGCTTTCGCCAAGGACGTGATGGCCGCGGCCGGCGTCCACACCGCACACGCGGAGATCGTCGACAACCCCGCGCACCTCGACGCGGCACTCGACCGCTTCGGGCCCACCTGGGTCGTCAAGGACGACGGTCTCGCCGCGGGTAAGGGCGTCGTCGTCACGGCCGACCGCGACGTCGCCCGCGACCACGCCGCCGAGTGCCTGGAGAGCGGACACCCCGTCCTGCTGGAGAGCTTCCTCGACGGTCCCGAGGTGTCGCTGTTCTGCCTCGTCGACGGCGAGACCGTGGTGCCGCTGCTGCCCGCGCAGGACCACAAGCGGGTCGGCGACAACGACGCCGGACCCAACACCGGCGGCATGGGTGCCTACACACCGCTGCAGTGGCTGCCCGCCGAGATGACCGAGCGCATCGTCGACGAGGTCGTCAAACCTGTTGCGGCCGAGATGGTCAAGCGCGGAATCCCGTTCTCGGGTCTCCTGTACGCCGGTCTCGCCATCGGCAAGGACGGGCCTGCGGTCGTCGAATTCAACTGCCGCTTCGGTGATCCCGAGACCCAGGCGGTCCTCGCGCTGCTGAAGTCCCCGCTCGGTGCGGCGCTCAACGCGACCGCAACCGGGACCCTCGCCGACCTGCCGGCACTCGAATGGCACGACGGCGCCGCGGTCACCGTGGTCGTCGCCGCCGAGAACTACCCGGGCACGCCGCGCACCGGTGACGTCATCACCGGCGCCGACGCCGAGGGCGTGCTGCACGCCGGCACTTCCACGAATGCGGATGGTGCGATCGTCTCCGCCGGGGGTCGTGTGCTGGCCGTCGTGGGTACCGGCGCCGACCTCGCCGAGGCCCGCGCCCAGGCCTACGACCGGATCGCGAAGATCAAGCTGCCGGGCTCGCACTTCCGCACCGACATCGGTCGCAACGCCCTCGAGGGCAAGATCAGCATCTAGCCGCAGACCCGGGCGGGTCGGGGACTCAGTTCGCGAGATTGCGGCCGAGGAACTCGATCTGCTCGGGAAGCACGCTGCGCCAGTACCGATTGGTGTGACCACCGGCGGCGGTCCCGAAGGCGGCCGGCGGGTGAAGGCCCGCGGCCCACTGGCGGGTGTAGGTGTAGAACTGGTCGCTCGAACCGATGTTGATGAGCAGCGGGATCTTCGCGAAGCTCGGCTGCGCGCCGAACAGCGAGTTGGCCTGGTAGTCGGCGAGGCCGTCGAAGGCGCGCGGGGGGAAGTTGCGCGGATCGGCCCACATCGCGGGCGAGCTGACCGCCACCGCGGCGACGCGCGGCGCACCGAGCATCGACGCCAGACGCAGCGCGCCGTATCCGCCCATCGACCATCCGAAGAGACCGATGCGGTCGGTGGACAGGTTGAGCCGCGGATCGTTCGCGAGCATCGGCAGGAACTCGTCGAGGATCATCGCGCCACCGTCGGTGCCGTCGGCCCGTCGGTGGTAGTAGTTGCGGCCCACGTCGGCGGCGGCCAGCGCGAACGGGGCGTTGCCGTTGTCCACGTACTGCTGCATCACGGTCTGCATCTCGAGTTTCGACCCGAAGATGGTCTTCTCGTTGGTGTTCAGCGCGTGCAGCACGACAACGACGGGCAGCTTGCCGGTCACGCCGTTGGGTCGGGCGACCGCCCAGCGGGTGTCGCGGCCGCCCATGCGGGCGGACTTGAAGCTGCCGGTGATCAGCGGGGGGCCACTGGTGACCGGGGGCGGCGAGGTCTCGATCGGCAGCTCGTCGTCGGCGGCACGGCCTTCGAGGTTGCGCGGCTGCACCGACGCCGACGGTGCCTTGTCCGAGCATGCGGCCAGTCCGAGCGCGGCGGCCCCGACGCCGGCGGCGAGCACGGCACGACGGCCCACGCGCGGAAGGTCGCGGTCGGCTGCATCGGAGAATCGGGATCGCACGCTCGTCATCGAAGCACCAGGGTAATCGCGGACCCCGGGCTCGACGCAACGTCGAGTCGGCCGACTCGCCGCCGCTGTGAGAAATCTGTCTCGGACTTGACGTTCAGTCGAGCGACGCGATGGCCTTCTGCAGGAGTTCGGCTGCTCCGGACGCCACGTCGGGCAGGCCCGGGGCGTCGGTCACCGCGACCATGATGTCGGGGTTCATCGCCTCGACGATGACGGTCCCGGCGTTGTCGGTGTCGTCGCGCACCACCACATTGCAGGGGAGCAGCAGGCCGATCTGCCTCTCGATCCCGAGCGCGCGATGGGCGAACTGCGGATTGCAGGCCCCGAGGATGAGGTAGTTCTCTATGTCCTCGTCGAGCTTCTTCTTGAGCGTCGCCTTCACGTCGATCTCGGTGAGCACGCCGAATCCGACATCGCTGAGCGCTTCCCGCGTCCGCGCGACCGCGTCGTCGAAGTCCGTCTTCAGGGTCGTCTGGTAACCGAGTTTCATGATCACTCCTCTCGTGGTGCTCCTCGCGTGCGTCAGGCGAGCGCCAGGAACAACTTTTCCATCTGATCGATCGTCATCGGCTCCGAGTCCTTGGACTGTTCACCGGTTATGCATTCGCGGAGGCCGGTCGCGACGATCTTGAAACCGGCCCGATCCAGTGCACTCGACACCGCGGCGAGTTGGGTCACGACGTCCTTGCAGTCGCGTCCCTGTTCGATCATCGAGATTACGCCCGCGAGCTGTCCATGGGCGCGGCGTAGCCGATTGAGCACGACGCCGATCGATTCTTCGTCGCCGACCATGACGACCTCCTTGTGGTTCTGCACGCGTGTGGTTCTGCACGCGTGGACTTGCCCGACAAACGTCGATCATACCCCTTGGGGTATGAGGAGCGGTCTGGTCCGGTCGGCATCTGCGTGGCGAAGTCGGCGAAGGTCGGCCGCGGAGGCGATCCTCGTGTCCGATGACGACTGGCACCTGCCCTGAACAGGGCATTCACCACGCGTGTCAGGGTCTTATACGGGAAATCGACTGTGCTTGTACCGCTTTGAGCAAAAGCAATACGGCGGTACGGATGCCTTTGGCAGCATGAACCACATGATGACGTCGGCGGCGACACCCAAGGGTGCGCGACGGCGGTCTCGCTTGATCGAGGCCGCCGGCGAGCTGCTGCTCGAAGGCGGCTTCGACGCCGTGCGTCATCGTGCGGTGGCCGAACGTGCCCAGTTGCCGCTGGCGTCGACGACGTACTACTTCGCCTCCCTCGACGACCTGATGGCCGAGGCGGCAGCCAGCCTCTGCAGCCACGACGCGGAGGCAGTCACCGAGCGCTGCAACGCACTTCCGCGTCGACGCCGCGGGAAGACCGCGACCTCGACCGCCCTCGCCGAGGTCGTCGTCGGCGACGACACGATCCAGCAACTGTCGGCCCGTTACGAGATGATCGCGCTGTCGGCGCGGTACCCGATGCTGCGCGAGGTGGTGAGCGACAGGTGGCAGACGCTGTCCATGTGTCACCTCGACGTCCTCGCCAAGTCCGGCCGGGTTGCCGACCCCGCCCACATCGCCCAGCTGATCGGGATCGAGGACGGCGCCATCGTCGGCGCACTCGGACAGAACGGTGTCCGGCCCATCGACGCGGTACGCGACGTCCTGCTCGAGGTGATCGACGTCCTGGCACCGCGAGCGTGACCGCAGGAAAGGAAGAAGGAATCGGATGTCGGGGGATTCGATGAGTAGGCGCCGTATGCGCAGAGGTCTTGTTGCCGCGCTCATGTCCGCGATCGCCGGGGTGCTGATGCTCGTCGCTCCCGGCGCCCAGGCGGCGCCGGCCGGTCGGGTCGACGCGGGTGTCCCGTTGTCGTCGGTGGTCTACGGAACCGGGTGCACCTACCCCGTGACCGTCGCGGTCAACTCGTCCGGCTGGGTGGAGTTCTGGGAGGTCAAGCCGGGTCTTCCGGCTCGATTCATCGGCCGCGATCTCCCCTCGGGTGCCCTTGCCTCGGTCACCTGGGTGCCCCGTCGGATCGGTGACAAGTACCTCTACGCCGTCCAGAACGGCAAGGCCTCGCAGCCCACCCTCGTGAAGGTGCGACAGGGCTACGGGTCCAACGGCACCTGCTTCGCGTTCTGAGCGTCGTGTGGGTCGGCAGGGTTGAGGAATTCGGGATCCGCTCCTGAGCGACCTACACTGAGCGGGTGTCGAAGCCCGTCATCGCCAACGTCCTGGCCAGCCGCTATGCCTCCACCGACCTCGCCGAGCTGTGGTCGGCCACCACCAAGATCGCCCTCGAACGGCGACTGTGGATCGCGGTATTGAAGGCACAGGCCGACCTCGGGATCGACGTCCCGGCCGACGCCATCGCCGACTATGAGCGCGTTGTCGACCAGGTAGACCTCGCCTCGATCGCCGACCGCGAGCGCGTCACCCGCCACGACGTCAAGGCTCGCATCGAGGAGTTCAACGCCCTCGCCGGTCACGAGCAGATCCACAAGGGCATGACCAGCCGCGACCTCACCGAGAACGTCGAGCAGCTGCAGATCCTCCGTTCCCTCGAGCACGTGCACGCCCATGGCGTCGCCGTCCTGGCCCGCATCGTCGAACGTGCCGCCCAGTACTCCTCGGTCGTGATGGCCGGCCGCAGCCATAACGTCGCCGCGCAGGCGACGACCCTCGGCAAGCGTTTCGCCTCGGCCGCCGACGAACTCATGATCGCGCTCACCCGACTTCGTGAGCTGATCGACCGCTACCCGCTGCGTGGCATCAAGGGCCCCATGGGCACCTCGCAGGACATGCTCGACCTCCTCGGCGGCGACGCCACCAAGCTCGCCGACCTCGAGGCGCGCGTCGCCGACCACCTCGGTTTCGCGCGGTCGTTCACCTCGGTCGGTCAGATCTACCCGCGGTCCCTCGACCACGACGTGGTGTCCGCGCTGGTCCAGGTCGCCGCCGCGCCGTCGTCGCTGGCCCACACCATCCGGCTCATGGCCGGCCACGAGCTGGTGACCGAGGGCTTCCAGCCCGGCCAGGTCGGCAGCTCGGCGATGCCGCACAAGATGAACACCCGCAGCTGCGAGCGCGTCAACGGTCTCGCGGTGGTCCTGCGCGGCTACGGCTCGATGGCCGCCGAACTCGCCGGTGCCCAGTGGAACGAGGGCGACGTCTTCTGCTCGGTGGTCCGCCGCGTCGCACTGCCCGACGCGTTCTTCGCGATCGACGGCCTGATGGAGACCTTCCTGACCGTCCTCGCCGAGTTCGGCGCGTACCCCGCGGTCATCGCCAACGAGCTCGACCGCTACCTGCCGTTCCTCGCGACCACCAAGGTGCTGATGGCGTCGGTGCGTGCGGGCGTGGGTCGGGAGACCGCGCACGAGGCGATCAAGGAGAACGCCGTCGCGGTGGCCCTGGCCATGCGCGAGGAGGGCCGCGAGCCTGACCTGCTGGACCGCCTCGCCGCCGACGACCGCATCCCGCTCGACCGGGCCCAGCTCGATGAGCTGCTCGCCGACAAGTCGGTCTTCGTGGGTGCCGCCGAACAGCAGGTCGCCGACGTCATCGCCGCCGCGGAGAAGATCATCGGCCAGTACCCGGAGGCCGCGGCCTACGCACCTGCCCCCATCCTCTAGGGGTCACTCCGGCGCGGAGGCGTCGGCGTGCCCGAGCTTCCAGTCGGGGAGCGCGACGTCGCGCACCAGGCGCTTGAGTTCGGGTGCCCCGGGGAATCCGCCGTCGCGTTTGCGCTCCCAGATCTGCGTGCCGTCGACGTCGATGTGGAACACGCCGCCGGTCCCGGGGACCAGCGTCACCGAGCCGATCTCGGTGCCGAAGGTGTTGAGCAGCTCCGATGCCATCCACGACGCCCGCAGCAGCCAGTTGCACTGGGTGCAGTAGGTGATGGTGATGTGCGGTGCGGTCATCGGTCAAGAATGTCAGAGGCTGCCGCCCCCGGCCGACCGGTGACCCTCTAGGGTCGAGTCCATGCGTCCTGAACTGCAGTCCTACCGGCATCTGGCGTCGGGGAAGGTCCGTGAGATCTACGAGATCGACGCCGACACCCTGCTGTTGGTGGCCTCCGACCGGATCTCGGCCTACGACCACATCTTGAGTCCCGCGATCCCCGACAAGGGACGCATCCTGACAGCGATGAGCTTCTTCTGGTTCGACGAGCTCGGCGTTCCCAACCACCTCGCCGGCGGTCCCACCGACGAACGCATCCCGGGCGAGGTCGTCGGCCGCTCGATGGTGGTGAAGCGCCTACCGATGGTGCAGGTCGAATGTGTGGCGCGCGGCTACCTGACGGGTTCGGGTCTGCTCGACTATCAGGCGACCGGTGCGGTGTGCGGCGTCGAACTGCCTGCGGGTCTGTCGGAGGCCTCCAAGCTGCCCGAGCCGATCTTCACCCCGGCCACCAAGGCCGAGCAGGGTGAACACGACGAGAACATCAGCTTCGAGCGCGTCGTCGAACAGGAGGGTGCCGAGCTGGCCGGGGCGCTGCGGTCGGCGACCCTCGACATCTACGGTCGCGGTGCTGCGGTGGCTGCCGACCGCGGGATCATCCTCGCCGACACCAAGTTCGAGTTCGGTCGCGGCCCCGACGGTGAGCTCGTGCTCGCCGACGAGGTTCTGACCCCCGACTCGTCGCGCTACTGGGAGGCCGCGACCTACGCGGCCGGCAAGGTCCAGCCCAGCTTCGACAAGCAGATCGTCCGGAACTGGCTCACCAGCGCCGAATCCGGTTGGGACCGTGCCTCCGATGTCGCTCCGCCATCGCTGCCCGACGACGTCGTCGAGAAGACGCGCCAGCGGTACATCGATGCCTACGAATGGATTTCGCAGAAGTCCTTCGCCGACTGGCCCACCGCGGAGGTGGCCTCGTGACCGACGAGCGAAACACCGCGACACCGCCGGTCGCCAAGAAGGTCCCGAAGGAACGCACCCACCACGGCGACACCTTCGTCGACGACTACGAATGGTTGCGCGACAAGGACGATCCGGAGGTGACCGCCTACCTCGAGGCGCAGAACGCGTTCACCGAGGCGCACACCGGTCACCTGTCGGATCTGCGCAAGCAGATCTTCGACGAGATCAAGAGCCGCACCAAGGAAACCGACATGTCGGTGCCCGTCCGACGTGGACGCTTCTGGTACTACGCCAGAACGCAAGAGGGCAAACAGTATTCGACGTCCTGCCGGTGCCCGATCGCCGGCGACGACGACTGGACCGCGCCGAAGGTCGACGACGGTGTGACGCTGCCCGGTGAGGAGGTCCTGCTCGACAGCAACGTCGAGGCCGAGGGACACGACTTCTTCAGCCTCGGTGCGCTCACCGTCAGCGACGACGGCAACTGGCTGGCCTACAGCACCGACGTCGTCGGCGACGAGCGATACACGCTGCGCATCAAGGACCTTCGTACCGGTCAGGTCCTCGACGACGTCGTCACCGACACCTCGGGTAGCGCGGTGTGGTCGGCCGACGCCCGCCACGTCTTCTATTCGACGGTCGACGCCGCATGGCGGCCGGACACGGTGTGGCGACACGACATCGGTGCGGGCACCGAGGACGTCAAGGTCTTCCACGAACCCGACGAGCGGTTCTGGGTCGGCATGGGCACCACCCGCAGCGACAAATACCTCGTCATCGGAGTCGGCTCCAAGATCACCTCGGAGAGCTACGTTCTCGAAGCCGACAACCCGACCGGTGAGTTCCGCAGCGTCGTGCCGCGCGTCGACGGCGTCGAGTACAGCGTCGAACATGCCGTCATCGGCGGCGACGACTACTTCGTCATCGTGCACAACGAGGTCGTGGACGGTCAGAAGGCGGAGAACTTCGCCATCGACATCGCGCCGGTGGACAGCCCCGCGGACCGGCGTCCGCTGATCGCACACGATCCGGCCCGCCGCGTCGAGGACCTCGACGCCTTCGCCGACTACCTGGTGCTGTCATACCGGCGAGAGGCGCTGCCGCGCCTGGCCATTGCGGACCTCCGCCGGATCGACGGCATCCCCGTCGAATCCGACTTCCACGAGGTCGAATTCGATCAGGAACTGAGCACGGCCGGGCTCGGCGGCAACCCCGAGTGGTGGTCACCGAAGCTGCGCATCGGCTACGGCAGCTTCATCGAACCCGCGGAGTTGTTCGAACTCGACGTCGCCACCGGCGAACGCACACTGCTGAAGCGGCAGCCGGTGCTCGGCGGCTACGACCCCGCCGACTACGTCCAGTCCCGTGAGTGGGCGGTCGCCGACGACGGCACCCGGATCCCGCTGTCGGTGGTGCGCCGCAAGGAGACCGACGCAGCGAAGCCTGCCCCGCTGCTGCTGTACGGTTACGGCTCGTACGAGGCCAGCATCGATCCCTATTTCTCGGTGTCCCGGCTGTCCATGCTCGATCGCGGCATGGTCTTCGTCCTCGCCCATATCCGTGGCGGCGGCGAGATGGGTCGCTACTGGTACGAGAACGGCAAGGACCTCAGCAAGAAGAACACCTTCACCGACTTCGTCGCGGCCGGACGCCATCTCGTCGAGACGGGATGGACGACGCCGCAGCAGATGGTCGCCGAGGGCGGTTCGGCCGGCGGTCTTCTGATGGGTGCGGTGGCCAACCTCGCGCCGGAGCTGTTCAACGGCATCCTGGCTTCGGTGCCGTTCGTCGACGCGCTGAACTCGATCCTCGACCCGTCGCTGCCGCTGACGGTCATCGAATGGGACGAGTGGGGCGACCCGCTGCACGACCCGAAGGTCTACGAGTACATGAAGACCTACACGCCGTACGAGAACGTCGACGCGAAGCCGTATCCGCCGATCCTCGCGTTGACCTCGCTCAACGACACCCGGGTGCTGTACACCGAGGCGGCGAAATGGGTGGCGCGGCTCCAGGAGAAGTCGACGTCGGGCAACCCGATCCTGCTGAAAACGGAGATGACGGCCGGTCACGGCGGAGTCAGCGGACGCTACAAGCAGTGGGAGGAAGTCGCTTTCGAGATCGCCTGGATTCTGCAGCAGTCCGGCGCACTCGACGGCTAGAAGGTACAGAGGAATCAGAAGAGCCCCACCACCCTCGCGGGCGGTGGGGCTCTTCTGGTTTCGACCAGGAGGTCGATCAGTGCATCATGATCGGACCGCGATCCATGTCCTCTTCGACGAGAGGGGACGCGATCTTCTTGCGCGGCAGGAAGAATGCCGGGATCACGGTGAGCGCGATCAACACCACGGAGATCAGGAAGGTGTTGGAGAACACGTCGGCGGCGGTGTCGAAGAACGACTCCGGCAACGGGTTCGGGACACCCGGGGGCAGCGGCTTGTCGGAGGTGTTCGCCATGATCGCGAGACCGGCCTCCGGCTTGCCGGCCAGGCTGCTGGCGAGGATCACCGAGATCACCGCGGTGCCGATCGAGGTGGCCGTCTGCTGGATGGCGTTCATCAACGTCGAACCGTCCGGCACCTGGGCGTTGCTCAGGGTGGCGAGCGCCGCGGACATGATCGGCATCATCGTCATACCCATACCGAGGCCCTGGACGAACAGCGAACCGCAGATCAGCCAGTACGAGGTGTCCGAGCCGAGCATGGTGAACGCGGTCATGCCGAGGAGGATCAACACGATGCCCGCGAGTACGAACTTGCCGGGGCCCATCCTGTCGGTGAGTTTGCCGGCGATCGGCATCGTCAGCATGGCGCCGAGACCCTGCGGGGCGAGCAGCAGACCCGCGGTCAATGTCGACTCGCCGCGCACACCGATGAAGTACTGCGGGAACAGCAGTGCGGCACCGAAGAACGCGATCATGAACAAGACCATCGTGATCACCGCGATGCTCAGCGTCCGGTTCTTGAACAGACGCAGGTCGAGGAGCGGCTTCTTCGCGCGGAGCGCATGGACGATGAACGCGACGATGAGAAGTGCGCCGATGATCGTCGGGATCAGCACCGAGCCGCTGACGAAGGTGCGGTGTTCGGCGCTCGAGGAGATGCCGAACAGGAACAGCGCCAGACCCGGCGACAACAGCAGCAACCCGACGAAGTCGATCGAGGACCGCTTGGTCTCGGCGTCGTCGCGCAGGACGATCCAGGCGAAGACGAAGGCGATGATGCCGATCGGGACGTTGATCAGGAAGATCCAGTGCCAGCTGAGCTGCTCGATGAGCACGCCGCCGAGGATCGGACCCGAGATCGGGCCCAGGAGCATCGGGATACCGAGGACGGCCATCACCGAACCGACGCGTTCGGGACCCGCCGCCTTGGTCAGCATCATCATGCCGATCGGCATCAGCAGACCACCGCCGAGGCCCTGGACCACGCGGAACGCGACCAGCATGCCGATGTTCGGTGCGAAGGCACAGAGGATCGAACCGAGGGTGAACAGGACCAGCGAGGTCAGGTACACCTTCTTGGTGCCGAAACGCGACGCGGCCCAGCTGGCCAGCGGGATCACGGCGGCGAGGGCGAGGGTGTAACCGGTCGCGGTCCACGCGGCACCCGCGGCGTCGGTGTTGAACTCCTGCTGGAAGGTGTTCTGGGCGACGCCGACCACGGTGACGTCGAGGATCGACATGATCGCGCCGAGTACGACCACACCGGCGACCAGCAGGACGTTCTTGTCCAGCTTGGTGTCTGGTGGACCTTCGTGGAGATGGCCTCCGGTGGAGGATGTCATGCGGTGTTTGTCCTATCGGTCGGGATGCGACTGAGAAGTAGGTGTCGGGAGGTGTTCGCGGTCAACGGGTGGCCAGATTGCAGAAGTGGTCGACGCCGTCGTCGACGATGGGTCGCAGCGCCGAACACAGGTTGTCCCGGAGTTCGGCGGGGAGGCCGGCCACGAACCGTCGCACGGTGTCGTGTTGCAGTGCCAGGTGTGTCTCGAGGTAGCGCATGCCGTCGTCGGTGAGCGAGACGCGCTTGATGCGACGGTCTGCCGAGTCCTCACGACGATCGGCGAGACCGGAGCTGACCAGCTTGTCGACCGTCCGGCCCGCGGCCGCGAGGGACAACTGGACCTGGTCGGCGATGGCGTTGACCGGCATCGGCCCGTCGTGGCTGCCGAGCGCACAGAGCACGCGGAGCTGGGAGAAGGTGATGTCGGTGGCGGCGAGACTCTCCATGGTTTCCGGCCGGCCGAGGTCGAGCAGACGGTCGAGGAATGCGACGAGCGCCGCCGAAGCGGATTCGATCGACTCGTCGGCGCTCGCTGCGCACGTGGGTTCCTCAGGCACCGGAAAATAGTAACTCCGACGCAACTATTGCAGAAGCGCAATATGCGTGAGATGGCACATGATCTGCGCGATGGTGTGACCCCCGTCTCACGGGAGGCTCGGTGCAGGTACAGAGTTTGACCGTGTCGTCCTGCGCCGGACAGCCTTCTGGCGACCGGTTAATCTCTCCCCATGGGCAACATCAAGGACATCCCGGTCACCTCTCTCGACGGCTCCGAAGTCTCGCTGAAGGACTTCGGCGGACCGCTGCTGATCGTCAACGTCGCCAGCAAGTGCGGCCTCACCCCGCAGTACGAGGGCCTCGAGCAGCTCGCGAAGACCTACGGCGACAAGGGGCTGACCGTCGTGGGCGTGCCCTGCAACCAGTTCATGGGCCAGGAGCCGGGCACCGCCGAGGAGATCGCGACCTTCTGCTCGACCACCTACGGCGTCACGTTCCCGCTGCTGGAGAAGACCGATGTGAACGGCGACGCGCGCCATCCGCTGTACGCCGAGCTGACCCAGGCCACCGACGCCGACGGCGAGGCCGGCGACATCCAGTGGAACTTCGAGAAGTTCCTCGTCAACGCCGACGGTGAGGTCGTCAACCGTTTCCGTCCCCGCACCGAGCCGACCGATCCGACTGTCGTCGCCGCGATCGAATCCGTGCTCTGAGTCGATTTGGGGGCACCCGGTAAGCTGACCAGGCGAGAACTGATCAGTAGAGATTGAGGAGCGGTGCCATGGCGCGAGTGGTGGTCGACGTGATGCCCAAAGCCGAGATTCTCGACCCGCAGGGGCAGGCCATCGTCGGCGCACTGGGTCGGCTCGGATTCACCGGGATCGGCGACGTCCGTCAGGGCAAGCGCTTCGAGCTCGAGGTCGACGACACCGTCGACGACGTGACCCTGGAGCGGATCGCCGAAGAGTTGTTGACCAACACGGTGATCGAGAACTTCAACGTCTCCCGGGTCTCGGAGTAGGCGGCATGACAGCTCGTATCGGTGTCATCACCTTCCCGGGCACCCTCGACGACGTCGATGCCGCCCGCGCGGTCCGGCTCGCCGGCGCCGAACCCGTTGCGCTGTGGCACGGCGACGCCGACCTGAAGGGTGTCGACGCGGTCATCGTGCCCGGCGGCTTCTCCTACGGTGACTATCTCCGCGCCGGAGCCATCGCGCGCTTCGCGCCGGTCATGGGTTCGGTCGTCGAGGCGGCGGGCAAGGGCATGCCGGTCCTGGGGATCTGCAACGGATTCCAGGTTCTGTGCGAAGCCGGCCTGCTGCCGGGTGCGCTGACCCGTAACGAGGGTCTGCACTTCATCTGCCGCGATGAGTGGCTGCGGGTCGAGAACAACACGACCGCGTGGACGACGCGTTTCGAGCGCGGCGCGGAGATCCTGATCCCGCTGAAGTCCGGCGAGGGCCGCTACGTGGCGTCGGAGCGCAAACTCGAGGAACTCGAGGGCGAGGGTCTGATCGTGTTCACCTACCCGGAGCGCAATCCCAACGGGTCGGCACTCGACATCGCGGGGATCTCCAGCCCGAACGGCCGGATCGTCGGTCTCATGCCGCATCCCGAGCACGCGACCGAGGCCCTGACCGGCCCGAGCGACGACGGGCTCGGCCTGTTCTACTCGGTGATCGACTCGGTCCTCGCCTCGGTGTGAGTGCGTCCGGATGAGCGACGCAGCGCCGAGGATCCCGACAAGCGCGTCGGCGGCCGGGCTCGGTGAGTTCATCGACGCCTCGCCGTCGCCGTTCCACGTCTGCGCCACGGTCGCCCGCGAGCTCGAGAATGCTGGATACACAAGGCTTTTCGAGGAGCAGGCGTGGCCGGCTGCGGTCAGCGCGGCGTCGTCGAAGTCCTATGTGATCCGCGGCGGTTCGATCATCGCCTGGGAGACCGGCGACGGTACCGCCTTCCGCATCGTCGGCGGCCACACCGACAGCCCCAACCTCCGGTTGAAGCAGCATCCCGACCGCACGTCGGCCGGGATGGCGATGATCGCGCTCGAACCCTACGGCGGCGCCTGGCTCAACTCCTGGCTCGACCGAGATCTCGGTCTGTCCGGTCGGCTCGCCTATCGGGCGGGAGATCGGGTGGCGCACACCCTCGTCCACGTGACCGAGGCGGTGGTGCGGGTGCCGCAGCTGGCGATCCACCTGTCGGAGGACCGCAAGGGTGTCTCACCCGATCCGCAGCGACACGTCAACGGTCTCTGGGGTCTCGACGACGCCACCCCGGACGTTCTCGGCTGGGTCGCGGAGTACGCGGGCATCGACCCCGACACCCTGTTGGGCTGGGAACTGATGACCCACGACGTCGCGCCGTCGGCGGTGATCGGTGCGGCCGAGAACCTGCTCAGCGCACCGCGTCTGGACAATCAGGGCACCTGCTACGCGGGTCTGCGGGCGCTGCTCGACGGGTCGTCGTCGGCGCATACGCGAGTGCTGGCGCTGTTCGACCACGAGGAAGTCGGCAGCGGCTCTGAGCGTGGCGCGGCGTCGGACTTCCTGGCCTCGATCTGCGAGCGGATCGTGTTGTCGCGCGGCGGTTCCCGCTCCGACTATCTGCAAGCGATGGCCGGGAGCGTGTGCCTGTCCGGCGACATGGCGCATGCGACGCACCCGAACTATCCGGAACGCCACGAGCCCGGCCATCGCATCTCGATCGGCGGCGGCCCGGTGCTCAAGGTGAACCAGAATCTTCGTTACGCCTCGGATGCGTTGGGAGAAGCCATCTTCGCGGTGGCGTGCGACGATGCGGGCGTGCCGATGCAGCGATACGTCCACCGCGCGGATCTGCCCTGCGGCTCGACGATCGGACCGATCACCGCGACCCGCACGGGCCTCACCACGATCGACGTCGGCGCGCCGCAGCTCGCGATGCACTCCGCGCGCGAACTGATGGGTGCCGCCGACGTGCCGATGTATTCCGCTGCGTTGCAAGCCTTCTTGGCTCGGAACTGAATCAGTAGGAGCGGGCGAACCCGAGCACGTTGTTCACGTACTCCATGGAGTTGTTGTAGCGCAGGATCGCGGTGGTCAGCGACGCCGGGTTGCGCAGGTCCAGACCCTCGTCGCACAGGTAGCGACCGGTGGTCAGCGCGGCGTCGAAGATGTTCTGCGGGTCCGCTTTTCCGTCACCGTTGCCGTCGGCGGCGTAGGCCTTCCAGGTGGACGGCAGGAACTGCATGGGGCCGACTGCGCGGTCGTAGGTCGCGTCGCCGTCGAGCTCGCCGCCGTCGGTGTCGCTGATGACCTCGTTGCCGCCGAGCGAGCCGTCGAGGAGGGGGCCGAAGATGGCGCTGCGGAGCACGCCGTCGGGATTGACGTTGCCCTGGTCGGCGTGATGGGACTCCACCTTGCCGATGCCGGCGATGACCTTCCAGTCGATGCCGCAGCGAGGGGTGGTGTCGGTGAGGGTACTCGCGGCCTTCTTGTAGGCGTCGTAGTTGGTCACGGGGACAGCGCCGGAGGTGACGCTCGCCGGGCGGATGACCGGGGCGTGTGCCGGCTTGGGGGCCGGGGCGACCGGGTGCACCTTCGCAGCGGGGGTGAGAGCGGGGGCCGCGGTGGCCGTCACGCCCGTGGGGAGGCTGCTGGGCTCCGGGGCGGCTGTCGGATGCGACAGCTCGGCTCCTGCGGTGGCCGCGCCTGCCAGGACCCCGACGGGGAGGAGGGCCGTGGCCCACAGCGGTGTGCGTGTTTTCTTCCGTGGCTTGGAATGCTTACCCAAAACTGACTGACCTCACGTGTACTGCTTGTGGTTCGTGCTTTCGGAACCGAGCCGACCGTACACGTGGTCGTGAGCAAAGCGTTATCTTCCCGTGACCAACGCGGGTATGGACACCAGGTCAGGTTTGTGTCTGCGCAGGTCGTCGCGTGGACGCCGCCGACAATGTGAAACGGCGCACACACGGGTTCAGTTCGGGCGCAGAACGGACATCGTGGAACCCTCGCTGAGCACGATGTAACCCTCGACGACCTTGATCAATCCGGGCGAACCGACGCCCTGTTCCCAGGCCACACTGTTCTCAGGTGTCAGGGCAGTCAGCTGGCCCTGGTTCGACAGGATCATGGTGGTGCCCGTCGATCCGATGCAGGCCGGATTGGCCAGGATTGGTTGCTCCGGACCGGGCGGCGGACCGCTGCCGATGTGATCGCCGTCGGCGAGCGCGTACGTCGTCCGCGACCCGTCGAGGCGTCCGAAGTTCACCAGTGAGCCGCAGGCAATGGCGCCCGACTTCGACAGTTCGCGGTCGCTGATCCGCCACAGTGCGCCCTGCCGAGCCGGATCGCGCACCTCGTACTCGCCGCGATCGGCGAAGATGCGGTTGGAGGCGGTCAGCAGCGGCAGCGTCGACGGCCCGGATTCGACCTGCAGGCCCTCCGAGTCGTCGACGGGGTCGGGGTCGACGCGTCCGTTGATCGTGGCGTACGTGGTGACACGCTCGGCGTTGTAGTCCTGGTGCTCGACGGTGACGCCCGTCGGATAGAGGGCGATGTCGCACTGGTCGCAGGCGATGCGGTTGTCGCCGTTCGTCGGGTTGACCAGGAACTGGCTGGCATCGGCGGTCTTGACGACGACGATGTCGCCGGTGACCTCGATGTCGACGACCGGTGCCGCGAAGGTGCGTGCCCAGATGGTCTTGCCGGCCGGCGTGTTCAACGAGAGCTGGTGACCGACCCGGTTGACCCGTAGGAAGTTGTTGCCGAGTCCCACGACCTTCTTGGTGTCGAGGTATCGGGCCGTCTGCGTCGGGACCCCGGCGTCGTCGACGAGATAGAAGCCGTCGTCGAGCGGGGTGCCGAGTTGGACAGCGCACCCGACCTGGCCGGCCTCGTTGAAGGCGCAGTCGCCCTGGCCGGCGTTGACCGGGGAGTCCCAGAGGAGACGGCCGTTGCGGCGGTCCACCATCGTGAACGAGCGGCCCAGACCCGACGGGTAGGCGATGAGCCAGCCCTCGTCGGAGGTGTCGACGACCTGAATGGTCACCTCGTCGCGATAGTCGGGGAGATCCTCGTGGCCGACGATGGTCCAGGCGATGGACGGCGCACGGTGGTAGTCGCGCAGTTCCCCGTAGGCGTACTCGGCGTCGTCCACCTGGTACTTGCCGCCGGAGAGCACCACTCCGACGGTGACGAGCATTGCTGCGCAGAGGATCAGTACGACCGTCCCGATGCCGAACGGCAGGCGCGCGGAAAGCGCCCGGGCGCGGGAGCGTGAGGACATGGCTAAGAGTGAACCATGGCGTTTCCGCGGGCCACGAGGTGCACTGTTCTCTATGGACCCACTGCAGGATGTACTGGTGACCCTCACGGTCGTGACCACGGGACTCAGCGCTGGTGTGCTGGCAGGTTTCGGCTACGCCGTGATCCCCGGACTGACCCGCGCCGGCGCCGACGTCGCGGTCGTGGCGATGCAACGAATGAACACTGCCATCCTCAATCCGCTGTTCGCGGTCATCTTCGGCGGTGGCGTCGTGTTCGGTGCCCTCGGTACCTGGGCCGCATGGAATGACGGGCTGCGCTGGTGGGTCCTCGCCGCGACCCTCCTCACGCTGCTCGGCATCGTCATCACCATGACGGTGAACGTCCCGGCCAACAACCGCCTCGATGCCGCCGCCGATGTCCACGGCACGGAGGCAGACCGGGTCTGGGCGGAATTCACGTCAGTGTGGATGCCGTGGAACATCGTTCGATCGGTGCTCACCACCGCTGCGGTCGTCGTCCTGGTGGTCGGGTTGCTCGTGGGTTAGAACGGGGGCGGGCCGTCCGCGGCCTCGCGGCGTTCGCGCTCGCGGAGGTTGCGGGCACGCTCCGCCCGCCGGCGTGCGTGCTTGTGCGCGAGCCGGTTGCTGGTGGGCGGGGTGTCGTCCCCGGTGATGACCCGTGGGGTCGGTGGGGCTTGGGGTGGCTGTTCGTAGCGGATACGACGCAGGTTCGGGAAGAAGTCCTCGAGGTTCTCGGCGTCACCGGGGATGACGAACCCCTCGGACGTGCGGTACTCGGTGACCAGGTGGCCGTCGTCGTCGCGGTACTGGACGTCGATCCAGTCGCCGAACGTCTTGTGCAGGTGCCCGAACCGGCACTTGGCGTTCAAGTTCTCACTCGATGTGGCCCCACCCTGGGCGGGATTGGTGTGGTCGTACTCGGCGACGTGGTCCAGATCGGAGTCGAAAGCCGAACACCCGCAGCCGGGTTCGGTGCAATAGCCGTCACGCACCCGCACGAAGTCAGCACACGCGGTGGTGGGCCGGTACGGGTCGGCGGCTTGCGCACCGGGGTAGACGATCACGACGTCTTTCGACGGGACGTCCTCGACGACGATGCGGGCCGGTGGTGTGCGGACCGGGGTGACGGGTGTGATGGTGGAGTCCGACCGTTCGGCGAGATCGCGGACGTGGTCGTCGGAGATGACGCCGGCGCCGTCGACCCAACCGATCCCTGGTGCCCCGGCGAGGGTGGCGGCGTCGGTGACGACGTGGATGACGACCTCGGTGCTCACCGACCGGACCACTTTGGCGGGGTCGGGGATCTCGGCGTCACAGTCCTCTCGCTGGCATTGGCAGTCGAAGATGGTGCCGGTCAGCAGAGCGAACATGGCATCGGAGTTGCGCTGGTTACGGTTGCGGCCGTCGTGGGCGCAGACGGTGTCGGCGAGCGCTTTCACTGCTTTCGCGGCGATGCGAATGTTCTCCGCGGCCATCACGCCGGTGATCTCACCGGTGCCGTCGGTGAAGTTCTCGGTCCACATACCGCGCTTGTCCAACGCTTCACGACGCCGCTCCCGTACCGCGTCAGGATCGTGACGGAAGACGAGGCGATCGACCATGTCACGCAGCTTCGGTGTGGTCCAGGCGCCCTTCCTGGTGCGCAGGATGCGTTCGATCTCGGTATCGAGGTCCGCGATGACCGCGGCGTCGGAAATGAGGTCGGTGCGGGAGATGACCGTCTGGATCAACTGCCGCGACAGGATGCCGTCGCGCAGGGTGGTCAGCACTTTCGGTAGCCGGTCACGCAGGGCGAGCGCTTCACCCACCCACTGATCGGCCTGGTAGCGGGTGATGGCGCCCTCACGGCAGACCCGGGTCACCATCTCGGTGTAGCGGTCGATGAAGAACCCGCCCTGAGTGTTGACCACGAGCTGGTCGTAGACGGTGACGATCGACTCATACCGGCACCACGCCAGATAAGCCTCACCATGGCGGATCGAACCGAACCGTTTCATATGGGTTGCGGTGTCAGAGCGTTCAGGGTGGGCAGGATCGACCCCGGCGAGGAACTCGCCCGGTAGATCGGTCCACGTATCTGACACGCTGCCCCCACAACGTCTACAGCCCAACCTGGTTGGCTGAATCTGTTACCAACCAATCTAAAGCAACCCACCGACAACAACGGAAATCCATCCACAGCGCCCGCAGCTAATCACCTGTGCGGCAGTCGGTTACGTCGAAATGAAGTCGCACGCGACATCAATACGGCGACACGACCTCGATCGAAGTCGCGTCGCCGAAATGACGTCTGTCAGTCGCGTCCTCAGAACAACTGGCCGAGGTAGAACTGCGTTCCCTGGTCGTCGGTGCATCGGGCCGAGACGCCGTATGGCGCAGTGCGGGGTTCCTCGAGGACGCCGCCGCCGGCGGCGCGGACACGCTCGACCGCTGCTTCGACATCATCGGTCACCCACATCGGTACTGCGACGGAAGTGTCGGCGCCACCGGCGATCCCGACCTGGGGTCGGCCGTCGTCGACCTCCCAGCCGTCGTCGATCCGCCCGCCGTGGAACGTCCAGCCGAGTACCGAACCGTAGAAGTCGCGGAAGCGGGCGCTGTCCGGGGTCATCACGGTGAGGTAGCTCATCGCTCCGATGCCGCGCGGGTGTTGGTCGGGTCGGACGTCGCCGGGTTCGGGGGCGAACACTGCGAAACGCACGCCCTGCGCATCGACGGCATCGACGACTCGGTGACCGTCGGGGCTCGTCCCGAACTCGCCCTGTCCGCCGGCCGCGACGATACGGGCTTGTGCTGCCTCGAGATCGTCGACGGCATACGCGCAGAACACGGTTGGTTCGCCGTCGGTCTCGAAGATCCCGAGCCGATGCCCGACGTTGATCACGCGACGCCCCTCGGGATCGAACTCCCAGCCGAGGGCGGCGGCGTAGAAGCGTCGGGCCCGCGCGGCGTCGGGGATGTTCAGAGACATGTAGCCGATGTCGCCCTGACGAATCCGATCGGAGAGCTGCGCCTTCGACGGCCCGGTCAGCATCCAGCGGTGACCGAACGGGTCGACGATGACGCCGGTGCGTGAGCCATACGCCTCGTAGGGTTCACGGGTCACGGCGGCGCCCGCGCGCGCGGCGGTGGCGACCGCGGCGTCGGTGTCGTCGACGGCGAGCATCAGGCTCACCGAGACGTGGCCGGGATCGGGCGCCCGCAATCCGAGGTCGGGGAACTCGGCGGCGAGATAGATTACGCCGCCGCCGATCTCGAGCTCCGCATGGCCGATCGCGCCGTCGTCCATGACGATCGGTTCACCGCGGAGTCGTGCGCCGAGGTTCGCGGTGTACCAGTCGATGGCGGCCTGCGACTCTGCCACGGTGAGGTAGGGGAGCGCTCCCGGTCGCTCGACCACGGGCACCGTGCTGCTCGTCGCCTCTACGGTGGCGGCCTCGTCGAATTGTGTTGCGGTGGACATGATGACTCCTTGCGGTAGTGTCGCCCCGCGTTCGAGTCGGTCGCGCAAGGACGCGGCGAAACCGCGGTCGGGTTCGACGGGATCGTCGAAGCCGGGCGTATCGGCTGCGCGCAGGACGTGCAACGGATCCCGTGCCTCGCCGAAGCGTGTGCTGTTCCGGGGGCTCATGCGTGACCTCCTCTCCCGCTGCTCTGGCGTTGTGGTTCGGGGTAGGCCGCGCGGAAGGCGCGCTTCGCGCGGGTGAGAAGCGCCTCGGTCGCACCGACCGTGCGGCCGAGGGTCTCGGCGCATTCACCGACCGGCAGGTCATCGACATAGCGCAACGTGAGCACTGCACGGTGGATCGGCGACAGCTGCCCCAGCGTGTGGTGGGCGACCATGCGGTCGAGTTCGGCATCCCACGGGTCGTCCCCGCGGTCGGGGACGTCCTCGACCGGTTCCGGCGTACGTTGGGCGCGCCGCCAGTGATCGGCGAGCTTGTGCCGCGCGATCCCGATCAGCCACGGAGTCGTCGGTTCGGTGTCCCGGTGCCGACGGACGGAGTCCATCGCCGCCAGGAAGGTTTCCGAGGTCACGTCCTCCGCGGTCCGGCGATCCGCGCAGCGACGGACGACGAACCCGTAGACGGCCGGCAGTGCCTGGTCGTACACCGCCAGCAATCCCTCTGGTCCAGAAGACGCCGCTTGGTCGCTGCTCACGTCTACATCGTCGTGTGCGGGCACCGGAATCCGACGCCCTTCGGCGAAGAATTTCTCCTAACGGTTCGACGCTTCCGTCGCGAACGCCGCGATCGCCGAGGCAACCGCGTGCGGCTGGTCCAGCGAGACGAACGTCCGGGCGCCGGGGATCTCGACGAACCGGGCGCCCTCGCCGTCGGGTCCGGGGAAGACCGAGGCGAACCGCCGGCCGTGTTCGGGGGTGAAACACCGGTCGTCACGACCCCACACGAACCGCACGGGCAGGTCGACCCGCGACATGCGGGCGGTCACCGTGGCGAGCTCCGCCGGGTTGATCTCGCGCAGGAATGCGATGAAGTCGTCGCGGATGCGAGCGTCGCTCTGCAGGGGAGCGAACACCGAAGCGGTGAGGTCCGGGTCGGGGTCGTGGAGGAGCAGGCCGACGCCGAGCGGCGAGTGCCGCAGGGCCTTGAGCCGCATCGCGTCGACGAGCGGCTTCAACAGCAGCCGCTGGCGCATCAGCGCGAAGTACAACCGAAAGGGTTGCGGCGGAAACAGATCGAAGGCATCACAGTTGGTGAACACGAGACGACGCACAAAATGGGGATCCTCGTCGAGTGCGAACTGAGTGACTGCGCCGCCGGTGTCGTTGGCCACGAGGACCGCCGACGACAGGTCGAGGTGTCCGACGAACTCGCGCAACAACCGGCTCGCACCGCGCGGCGAACGATCCGCGTCCGGCCCCCAAGGGATTCGGTGTGAACCGAGCGGCATCAGCGGTACGTGGCACCGGTGACCGCGTTCGGCGAGGAGCTCCGCCACCGGTTCCCACAGGCGGTGGTCGACGACGGCCCCGTGCATGAAGACGATCGGCGGCAGGGTGGAGTCCGCGGGACCGTAGGTGGCGCACTCGATGACACCGGAGGGGAGTTCGACTGTCGGCAGCGTATTTGCCATGGCGAGGTCCGCTTCTCGTAGACTCGGATAACTTACGAACACTGAGTATGAAAGTTACGTGCAGACTGTATGAAAGTCAACCGTCGGACCCAGGCCGAACGCACCGCGGCGACCCGCGCGGCGCTCATCGCTGCAGGTCGCAAGCTGTTCGGCGAGCGCGGTTTCGCCGACGTCGGTACCCAGGAGATCGTCGACGAGGCCGGCGTGACCCGTGGCGCGCTCTACCACCAGTTCGACGACAAGAAGGGGCTGTTCACCGCCGTCTACGACGCCGTCGAGCAGGACGTCGTCACCCAGATCGCCGAGGCGGTCGGTGCCCTCGCGGCCGATGACCCGATCGCGGCGCTGAAGTCGGGTATGCGACTGTTCCTCGAGTTGTGTACCGAACCCTCGGTCCACCGGATCACCCTCGTCGAGGCGCCGTCCGTCCTCGGCTGGGCCCAGTGGCGAGCACGCGGCGAGGAGTTCGGCTTCGCCCTTGTCGAAGGGCTGATCAAGGCGGCGATCGCCGCAGGCCAGGCCATCGACCAGCCGACCCGGCCTCTTGCCCACGTGGCGATCGGTGCGCTCGACGAGGCGGCGCTCTACGTCGCCGCGGCCGAGGATCGAGACGCGGCGACCGCGGAGGTCGCCGCGGTTCTCGACCGCATCGTCGACTCGTTCCGGAGCTGAGCGACCTACCGCTCCGCAGCCACCAACTCCGCACACCGTTCCCCGACCAGCATCACGGTTATGTTCGGGTTCACGGTGGTGTGTTCGGGGAAGACCGACGCATCGGCGACGCGCAGGCCGGCGACTCCCTTGACGCGCAGGTCGGGGTCGAGCGGCGACATCTCGTCGTCCGGCGGTCCCATCCGGACCGTGCCCACCGGGTGGTAGACGGTGTTGTGGGTGCGCCGGATGTAGTCGGCGAGCTCCTCGTCGCTGCTGGTGTCGGGTCCGGGATAGAGTTCGCGCGCAACCCATTCCTGCAATGGTGCGGCTGCGGCGATCTCCCGCGCCTTGCGCAGACCGGCGGTCATGATCCGCATGTCGTAACCCTCGGGGTCGGTGAAGTACCGGGGGTCGACGCGCGGCTTGTCGCGGAAGTCGCGAGATCGCAGCTTCACCGTGCCCCGCGACCGTGCGTGGGTGACGTTCGGCGTCAGGCAGAAGGTGTTCTCACTGGTGGGGTAGCCCTGACGCAGCGTGTGCATGTCGAAAGGCACGCTGCCGTAATGCATCATCAGGTCCGGCCGGTCGAGTCCGTCGTCGACGGTGGTGAAGATTCCGGCCTCCCACCACTGCGTCGACTCCTGCGTCATGGGCTTCTTCGTCTCGAAGCCGATGACGCCCTCGGGGTGATCCTGCAGGTGTTCGCCGACGCCGGGGGAGTCGACGAAGACGTCGATCTCGTGCTGACGGAGATCGTCGGCGGGCCCGATCCCCGAGAGCATCAGGAGTTTCGGGGTGTCGATGGCGCCGGCCGAGACGATCACCTCGCGTTCGGCATCGATCCTGGACGTGCGTCCGAACGCGTTGTCGGTGATCTCGACCCCGACGGCACGAAGCTCGCCGTCGACCTTCTCGATGACGATGCGCTTGGCCCAGGAGCCGGTGCGGATGGTCAGGTTCTGGCGGTCGAGGTGGGGGTGCAGGTAACTCACCGACGACGACGCGCGGACTCCGTCGGGCCGGCGGTTGATCTGGAAGAAGTTGGCGCCGTTGACGACCGTCTTTCCGCTGTTGAACTCCGCCCTCGGGATGCCGACCGCCTCACAAGCGTCCAGCACGGTGACACCGCACGGGTCGTTCGGCGGGACCGTCATGATGTGGACCGGCCCGCTGCGGCCATGATGATCGCCGGGGGCGTCGTTGGTCTCGATCTGGGGGAACAGTCGGTACAACTCCTCCGAACCCCAGCCCGCGCACCCGAAATCGCGCTCCCACGAGTCGAGGTCTTCACGCGGCGCCCAGAAGGCGATGCAGCTGTTGTGGGAACTGCAGCCTCCCAGGACTTTTGCGCGAGCATGCCGCATGAAGTCGTTACCGTTCTCCTGCGGTTCGATGGGATAGTCCCAGTCGTAACCGGATTCGAGCAGTTCCATCCAGCGATCGAGGCGCAGGATCGCGTCGTCCCCGACGTCGGACGGACCGGCTTCCAGGAGACACACCGTGACCGACGGGTCCTCGGACAGCCGGGACGCCACCGCCGCACCCGCCGAACCGCCTCCGACGACCACGTAGTCGTACGACTCGCTCACTGCTGCTGCCCCTTCCGGTCTGCAAACCAACCGGTCACGCCCGGCCGAAGATTCTCGTAGACGTGCTTTGCCTCGCGGTACTCGGCCAGGCCCGACGGCCCGAGCTCACGGCCGAAGCCGGACTGGCCGTAACCGCCCCACTCCGCCTCGGGGAGGTACGGTCCGAAGTCGTTGACCCACACCGTTCCTGCCCGGATACGGCCGGCGATGCGGCGTGCGCGGGCGGCGTCGGCCGACCACACCGCGCCGGCGAGGCCGTAGACGGTGTCGTTGGCCAGCGTCACTGCCTCGTCCTCGGTGGTGAAGGTCTCGACGGTCACGGTCGGCCCGAAGGCCTCGTCGTGCACGCAGGCCATCGAACGGTCGGCGCAGTCGATGACGGTGGGCAGGTAGAACCATCCGTCGTCGAGCTTCCCCGAGCCCTGGTCGCCGGTCGCGAAGGCGCCACCCGTGCGGATCACCGCACCGTCGGCACGTGCCTTCTCGACGTAGGCGTGCACCTTGTCGCGGTGGGCTTCGGAGATCAGCGGCCCGGTCTCGGTGCCCTCGCTGTAGGGGAGTCCGAGACGGATCTCCTCGGCTCGACGAACCAGCTCGTCGACGAACCGGTCGTGGGCCGACTCCTCGATGATGAGTCGCGCGCCCGCCGAACAGACCTGGCCGGAGTGCAGGAACGCGGCGTTGAGCGCGTTGTCCACCGCGGCCGCGAGCAGCTCGTCGGTGGCGCAGGCGTCGGCGAACACCACGTTGGGGTTCTTGCCGCCTAGTTCGAGTGCCACCTTCTTCACCGTCGCCGCGGCCTCGCGGGCGATGACTCGCCCGGTGACGAGTCCACCGGTGAACGACACCAGATCGACGTCGGGATGCGACGACAGCGGGGCGCCCGCATCCGCGCCGGCACCCAACACGAGGTTCGCGACCCCGGCCGGAAGGCCCAGGCCGTCAAGCACTTCCAGGAGCAGGATCGAGGTGTGCGGCGTCAGCTCGGCGGGTTTGAGGACGAAGGTGTTACCCGCGGCCAGCGCCGGTGCGACCTTCCACGCCGCCTGCAGCAGCGGATAGTTCCACGGCGTGATGAGACCGCAGACACCGACCGGCTCGTAGACGATGCGTGAGTCCGCATCGGGTGACCCGGTGTCGACGACACGGCCGGCGTCCTGGGCGGCCAGCTTCCCGAAATAGCGGAAACAGTTCGCGATGTCGGTCATGTCGATGTCCGATTCGTACGGCCGCTTGCCGGTGTCTAGCGTCTCGGCACGAACGAAATCGTCTCGGCGGGCGTCGATCTGATCGGCGACACGGAGCAGGAGATCGCCGCGTTCGGCAGCCGGGGTGGCGCTCCACTCCCCGGCATCGAAGGCGCGCCGGGCGGCGGCGATCGCCGCCTCGGTGTCCTCCGCGGACGCCTCGGCCACCACGCCCACCACCGAATTGTCCGCTGGGCAACGAATCTCACGAGTCTTGCCGGACTCGGCGGCGCACCACCGGCCGTCGATGTAGAGAGTGTCACTCATGGAGCGGGTGCTCCTTCCGGGTCGCTGTCGGGTATGTCCGTCTCCGCGACGGTACCGGCGCTCGCGGAGCCGGCGGCGGGGCCGCTGGTGTCGGGGTCGTGGTCGACAGCGGTGTGGTCGTGATGATCGGACGCCGAGTCACGCAGATGGAGGTAACCGAGATGCCGTTCATACTGGTCGAGGATGTCGCCGATGATCTGTTCCCGGGTGTATCCCGACAGCGAATACCCCTGCGAGCCCTCGGTCAGATACACCTCGCACCGGAAGTACCGGTCGTCGGAACGCTGGGAACGGACCGCGTAGGTGGGCGTCGGCGCGGACACCGGCCACACGCAGTACTCGAAGGCCGGGACATCGGCCAGCTTCACGATCAGACGAGGAGACGGCAGGCCCTCGTTGGCGGCCGACTCGTCCACCGTCGCCGAAACGCCTTCGCGACCGAACTGTTCGGCGACCTCGTGCATCGCCGGGACCACCGTCGCCGTGATGTATCTGCGGGTTGCGATCCGGCCGGGGAAGCGGAGCGTTCCGATCAGGCGGTGTCGCCAACTGCTCTGCTCGGTCGGCCCGCGTCCGACGGCGATCACCTTCGGCAGCGTGGTGCGGTAACTGTCGAGCTTGTACGACTCGGTGCGGACAGCCCGCAACAGCGAGATACCGATCAGCCCCAGGACGAACGAGAACGGCAGGCCCATGATGACCGTCGCGGCCTGCAGGGTGAGGATCGATCCGTCGCCGCCGCCGGCGAAGAGCATCGACAGCGTCAGCAGGCCGATGGCGACCGACCAGAAGATGCGGAGCGACCGTGAGCAATCCGCCATCGGATCGTCGAGGCGGCTGGTGAAGTTGCCCATGACCAGCGACCCCGAATCGGCGCTCGTCACGTAGAACAGCAGGCCGGTGATGGTCGCGATGCCGATCAGCAGTGTCGCGCCCGGGTACTGCTCGAGCAGCGAGTAGAAACCGGCCTCGGGGGCCGATGCCGTCGTCTCGGCGAACTCCTTGTCGCCGCGGGCTGCTTGCAGGGCGCTGTTCCCGAAGATCGAGATCCACACCAGGATGAAGCTGAACGGGACCACCAGAACGCCGAAGACGAACTGCCGCAGCGTCCGTCCGCGGGAGATTCGTGCCAGGAAAAGCCCGACGAACGGCGCCCAGGCCACCCACCACGCCCAGAAGAACAGCGTCCAGCCGTCGACGAAGGCGCGGGCGTCGTTGCCGGGCTGTGGATTCACCTGATCCCAGGCGAACGTGTCGAGGGTGCGGTCGGCGAAGGTCGACACGTAGTCGCCCGCGTTCTGGACCAGACCGTTGAGGAGGAAGTCCGCGTCCTTCGCGACCGTGATGTAGATCAGCATGCCGATGGCCAGGATCACGTTGATCTCCGACAACCGCCGGATGCCCTTGTCCACCCCGGAGGTCGCCGACGCGGTGGCGATCACCACCGACAGGGCGATCAGACCGATCTGCGCCGCCTTGCCCTGCTCGATGCCGAAGATCTCGTTGAGACCGAAGTTCAGTTGCACCACACCGATTCCCAGCGAAGTCGCGATGCCGAAGATCGTGCCGAGTACGGCCGCGACGTCGATCGCGTCGCCCCACCGTCCCTCGACCCGCTTGCCGAAGATCGGGTAGAGCGCCGCACGGATCGTCAGCGGCAGGTTGTGCCGGAACGCGAAATAGGCCAGGGCGCCGCCCATGAGGGCATACATCGCCCAGCCGGTTATGCCGTAGTGGAAGACGGTCCACGTCACGGCCTCACGTGCCGCGAAGTTGGTCTCCGCCGCGCCCGTCGGCGGGTTCAGGAAGTGCGTGACGGGCTCGGCGACCGAGAAGAACATCAGGTCGATGCCGATGCCCGCGGCGAACAGCATCGACGTCCACGTGAAGAGGCTGTACTCGGGACGGGATTCCTCCGGTCCGAGGCGGTACCGCCCGTATTTGCTGACGCCGAGGAAGACGACGAGACCGACGATCGCGGTGGCGAGGATGAAGTACCACCAGCCGAACCAGCGGGTGATGAAGTTCCGCACCTCGTTGATGACGGTCTCCGCGGTCTCCGGCGCGGCGAGCGCCCAGATCGCGAAGGCGAGCACGATGGCGGCCGAAGCGACGAAGACGGTCAGATTGACCGAACTCGGGCGTCGTGTCGGTTCCCCGGTGTCCGGGGTGTCAGGAGTGGACGGGATTGCAGGTCTTTCGCCGACACTCATGGCTTATGACGCTAGCCTCTCCGAACTCGTGTGGTCGGGTGAATTGCCCGACTCACCGATCGCGGCGATGAACTCGGATGGTTCACCGACCCCTCGGGCAACACCGCTGTCGGTACTGTCGGCCGGACCCGCCTCGTCGCCCTTCGGCGGTGACCCGACGCCCCGTTCGCTCTGGGCGTAGCGAAGCGGGAACACCGCCCCGGCCTGCGCAGTTGTACTGTGCACATCCCCGCCATCGCGGTTGATCCGTGCACTCTGCACGGGCGTTAACTGCAGGTACATCCACGACGACCTCTAGAGTGGAAGCAGGCTGGTCGTCGCCTACCCGCACCGCGTTGTCCCGACCGGACACACGAGGTGGTTTTCGCGGCGGCCGGGGCGCTAGCAATGTGAGGGAGAACAATGTTCGAACGGTTCACCGACCGCGCGCGACGGGTTGTGGTTCTGGCCCAAGAAGAAGCGCGGATGCTCAACCACAACTACATCGGTACCGAGCACATCCTCCTCGGCCTCATCCACGAGGGCGAGGGTGTGGCTGCCAAGGCGCTCGAGTCTCTCGGGATCTCCCTGGAAGGTGTCCGCAGTCAGGTCGAGGAGATCATCGGCCAGGGCCAGCAGGCACCGTCGGGACACATCCCGTTCACCCCGCGTGCCAAGAAGGTGCTGGAGCTCTCGCTGCGCGAGGCCCTGCAGCTCGGCCACAACTACATCGGCACCGAGCACATCCTGCTCGGCCTCATCCGCGAGGGTGAGGGTGTCGCCGCGCAGGTCCTGGTCAAGCTCGGCGCCGACCTCAACCGGGTCCGCCAGCAGGTCATCCAGCTCCTGAGCGGCTACCAGGGCAAGGAGCCGCAGGAGGCGGGCACCGGCGGTCGCAGCAGCGAGTCCGGCACTCCGTCCACCTCGCTGGTCCTCGACCAGTTCGGTCGCAACCTGACCGCTGCCGCCGCCGAGGGCAAACTCGACCCGGTCATCGGCCGGGAGAAGGAAATCGAGCGGGTCATGCAGGTCCTGAGCCGCCGCACCAAGAACAACCCTGTTCTGATCGGTGAGCCGGGCGTCGGCAAGACCGCCGTCGTCGAGGGTCTTGCGCAGGCCATCGTCAACGGTCAGGTTCCCGAGACGCTCAAGGACAAGCAGCTCTACACCCTCGACCTCGGTTCGCTGGTCGCCGGCAGCCGCTACCGCGGTGACTTCGAGGAACGCCTGAAGAAGGTCCTCAAGGAGATCAACACCCGCGGCGACATCATCCTGTTCATCGACGAGCTGCACACGCTCGTCGGCGCAGGTGCCGCCGAGGGCGCGATCGACGCCGCCAGCATCCTCAAGCCCAAGCTGGCCCGCGGCGAGCTGCAGACCATCGGTGCGACGACCCTCGACGAGTACCGCAAGTACATCGAGAAGGACGCCGCCCTCGAACGCCGCTTTCAGCCGGTCCAGGTCGGCGAGCCGTCGGTCGAGCACACCATCGAGATCCTCAAGGGTCTGCGTGACCGCTACGAGTCACACCACCGCGTCTCGATCACCGACGGTGCACTCGTCGCCGCCGCGACGCTGGCCGATCGCTACATCAACGACCGGTTCCTGCCGGACAAGGCGATCGACCTCATCGACGAGGCCGGTGCACGCATGCGCATCCGCCGGATGACCGCGCCGCCAGACCTGCGCGAGTTCGACGACCGCATCGCCGACGCGCGCAAGGAGAAGGAAAGCGCCATCGACGCGCAGGACTTCGAGAAGGCCGCCAGCCTCCGTGACAAGGAGAAGCAGCTGGTCGCCGAGCGCGCCGAGCGCGAAAAGCAATGGCGCAGTGGCGACATGGACATCGTGGCCGAGGTCGACGACGAACAGATCGCCGAGGTCCTGGGCAACTGGACCGGTATCCCGGTGTTCAAGCTCACCGAGGAGGAGACCACCCGTCTGCTCCGCATGGAGGAGGAGCTGCACAAGCGGATCATCGGCCAGGAGGACGCCGTCAAGGCCGTCTCCAAGGCGATCCGCCGCACCCGTGCCGGCCTGAAGGATCCGAAGCGTCCGTCGGGCTCGTTCATCTTCGCCGGCCCGTCCGGTGTCGGTAAGACCGAGCTCTCCAAGGCGCTGGCGAACTTCCTGTTCGGCGAGGACGACGCACTCATCCAGATCGACATGGGCGAGTTCCACGACCGCTTCACCGCGTCGCGTCTGTTCGGTGCACCTCCCGGCTACGTCGGTTACGAAGAGGGCGGCCAGCTCACCGAGAAGGTGCGCCGCAAGCCGTTCTCGGTGGTGCTGTTCGACGAGATCGAAAAGGCTCACTCCGAGATCTACAACACCCTGCTGCAGGTCCTCGAGGACGGCCGTCTCACCGACGGTCAGGGTCGTACGGTCGACTTCAAGAACACCGTCCTGATCTTCACCTCGAACCTCGGTACGAGCGACATCTCCAAGGCCGTGGGCATGGGCTTCTCATCGAAGGACGACACCAAGTCCGGCTACGAGCGGATGAAGCAGAAGGTCAACGACGAGCTCAAGAAGCACTTCCGGCCCGAGTTCCTCAACCGAATCGACGACATCGTCGTCTTCCACCAGCTGACGCGTGACGAGATCATCCAGATGGTCGACCTCATGCTGACCCGAGTGGAGAGCGCGCTGAAGAACAAGGACATGGCGCTCGAGGTCACCGACCGCGCCAAGTCGCTGCTGGCCAAGCGCGGCTTCGATCCGGTGCTGGGCGCACGCCCGCTGCGTCGCACCATCCAGCGCGAGATCGAGGATCAGCTCTCGGAGAAGATCCTGTTCGGCGACATCGCTCCCGGGCAGATCGTGCTGGTCGACGTCGAAGGCTGGGACGGCGAAGGCGACGGCGAAGACGCCAAGTTCACCTTCACCGGCTCGGAGAAGCCGCGTGCGGTTCCGGACGCACCGGTCGAGCTGTCCAAGGCAGGCGACGGCGGCTCGGACGCGAGCTGACCTGAGCTGATCTGACACAATCGGCGGCGTCACCCGAAAGGGTGGCGCCGCCGTTTTGTGTTGCCTGCCCGAGTCATCTGTGACGGGGGTGGATACCATCGATCACTGTGACGAGCGATACATCAGAGGTCGGCCGTAGGGCCACCCAGGCCGAGCCCACCATCACCGTCGAGCGGGACGGCGAGATCGCCGTCTTCCGGCTGAACCGCCCCGACCGTCTCAACGCCTTCACCGTGCAGATGGGCGAGGAGTTGCGGGCGGCGTTCGACGAGACCGACGCCGACGACTCGGTGCGTGCTGTGGTGCTCACCGGTACCGGCCGGGCATTCTGCGCCGGCGCCGACCTCGAGGCCGGCGGCTCGACCTTCGACGCCTCCTCGGTGGTCGAGGGCGACGAGGTCCCGGCCGACGAGGGCGGCAAGCTGACACTGCGCATGTTCGCCTCGCTCAAGCCGGTCATCGCCGCGATCAACGGCCCCTCGGCCGGCGTCGGCGTCACCATGACCCTGCCCGCCGACGTGCGGATCGCCTCCGAGGACGCGAAATTCGGCTTCGTCTTCGCGGCCCGAGGCCTCGTGCCGGAAGCGGCGTCGAGCTGGTTCCTCCCGCGGCTCGTCGGTCTGCCGACGGCTCTCCAGTGGACGGTCGGCGCCAAGATGGTGCAGGTCGACGAGGCGCACGAGCGCGGACTGATCCAGCAGGTCGTGCCCAAGGACAAGGTCCTCGAGACCGCGATCGCCGTCGCCCGCGAGATGACCGCGAACAGCGCCCCCGTCTCAGCGGCACTGACCCGCCAGCTGTTGTGGCGGATGGCCGGGGCGACCAGCCCGCTCGACGCCCACCACGCCGATTCGAAGGCGATCTTCTACCGCGGCCAGTCCGGCGACGTCTACGAGGGTGTCATGTCGTTCCTGGAGAAGCGCCCGGCGACGTACCCGAACAAGGTGTCGGAGGATCTGCCCGACATCTTCTGAGCGTGGTCGCGTTCCTGCTGCAAACACCCTGTGTTCAGCACGTGAACTTCGGCGAACACGCGGCATGAACGGTGGCAGGCTGCGCTGACCGCGGTTATCGTGGCGAACAGCAGGCCAGAAGAGAGCGGAAAGGAGGTGGCGCAGATGTCGATCGGTATGGCGGTGTTCGTTCGCGAGTGGCGGATGACCGACCCCGGCTGCCGGTACGGGCTACCAGCCCGAACCCGGTCCGGACCAATCACATCCAGCGCCACCAGTTCCTGAGGTCGTGAACCTCGATGGTCGGCGCGCTCACTCGCCCACGCATCGAGGAGTATCCATGACCATCTTCGTCACGAATGCGGGATTACAGATCCTCGCGCGCGTCACCTGGCGTCGCGCTGCCGTCCTGCTGACCACCGAGGTCGCACGCAACGTCGAGGGCACCCCCTTGGTGCGCGTCGTCCATTCGCCGACCGTGTCGCTGCCCATCCACAAGGTGGTGGCCATCAAGCGGGACGCCTACCGTCCGTACGCGGGCAAGACGATGGATTCCTACGCCTCCAATGCGACGATCCTGCGTCGCGACCAATGGATCTGCGCCTACTGCGACGGTCCGGCCGACACCGTGGACCACATCGTGCCGGTGTCGCAGGGCGGCCCCAGCACGTTCGGCAATCAGGTCGCGGCATGCAAGTCCTGCAACGGTTTCAAGGCCAACCGCACCCCGCGGAAAGCGGGAATGGCCTTGCGGCACGCACCCTTCGTCTACGACCCGTGGGCCGTGGACCAGAAGGAGGTCTGGGAGATGTTCATGCTGCATCCCAAGACCGACTGAGAGGTCGGACCGTCAGAGCGTGAGAACCGTTCAGGTGGGCAGGGGTTCGGCGCCGCGTTCCTTGAGCAGCATCGACATCTGGCCGATCTCGTTTCCCTGATCGCTGAGCATGTTCAGGGCGAGCTGCTTGGTCGCCGACCCGGAACGGTCGTCGTTGTACGCCGCCTGCGCCATCTCGAGTCCGCCGCGATGGTGCCGGATCATCAGCTGCAGGAACAGTTTCTCGGCCTCGTCGCCGCGAAGGGTGGCGAGTCGGCCGAGTTCCTCGGTGCTCGCCATGCCCGGCATGAGCGGTGCGTCGGGCGTGGTCCCCGAGCCAGCACCGTGGGAATGTGAATCACCGTGGGACATCCACGACATCGGTTCGTCGGAGGTCAGCGGCAGCTCGAAGAACTGCAGCCAGCCGCGCATGGTCGCGCTCTCCGCGGATTGGGCGACGACGAGCTGGTCGGCCAATCCGCGGATCGTCGGATCCACATCGGGGGCGGCGAGAACTGTGCGGGCCATCAGGAGGGCCTGATCGTGATGCGTCGACATGTCCTGTGCGAAACCGATGTCGGAGGGGCTCATCGTCTTCAGGTCGTCCCGCGAGCCGGGTGACCACACCGAACCGATGACCACGCCGACCGCCACGAGCAGGACGGCGAGCGAGGTCAGTCCGGCGATCTGCGTACTGGTGTGCCGGTCGGTCATCCGAGGAAGGAATCCTGATCCGGCGGCGGGGTGTAGACCCGGTTGCTCAACTCGAGGGCGTAGAAGCCCCCGTCGGCGCAGGTGGTGAGGATCTTGTTGCCGTGGAACTCCGGCGGGGAGAAGCACCAGTCGGTGGCCATGTCACCACCCACGACCATGCCCATGCGCGGACCGATCATCTCGTTCAGCTTGGCTCGTCCGTTCACGAGAGACATTCCGAGGCTGAGGAATTCGATACCCGGTGCGCCGATGACCGACCCGAGCACATGCGGTGAGTTGGGCCGGGTCAGTGCGGTCGCGCCCTTCTGTGCCGGCGGGTTGTAGTACGCGATCTCCTTGATGGCGGAGAAGTCCCGGATGTCGAACACGCGGATGCCGGACGATTCCCAGGCGCAGGCCAGCGCCGTCGGATCGTTCGGACGGTCGACCGCGCAGTAGTGCGGGTTGCTGCCGAACAACGAACCGCCCATGGACGAACGGAACTGGGTGTCCAGGTGTTCGGGCAGGTTGATCTCGAGTTTGAGCTGTGCGGCGTAGCGGGGTTTGTTGACCCGGGCGACGTCGAAGATCTTGACGCCGCCCGAGCCGCCCTCGTCGGCCGTGATGACGTGGGGCGTGCCGCGGTAGGTGATCGGGATCGAGTGCTGATTGAGCTGGCCGTCCGGCCACAGGTACGCGGCCACGTGGGGGACCTGCGGATACGGCGCACGACGCTGTACCGCGCTGATGTCGAGGACCGTGACGCCCGCCATGTTCGACAGGTACATGCGATTGCCGTCGGGGGTGATGCCGAAACCGTGACCGAGGAAGCTGTGCAGTCCCTGCCAGATCACCCGCGGGTTTCGCGGATCGGCGACGTCGATCGCGCTCAGGTGACCGGGTGCGACACCCGACGCCCAGTAGGTTCGGCCATCCGGTGACCAGCCGCCCTCGTGCGAGGTGAACGGGATGGGGTAGGCGATGCCGCCGCCACGGGCGTTGAGCAGCTTGGGTCGGGTGCAGTCGGAGATGTCGTAGACCGCGAAAAAGCCTGCACCCCAGAGGAGCGGGACCCCGGTCGCGGCGAGGAGTTTGCGTTTCTTGTTGACCTTCAGGGTCTCCCACGTGCCGCCGCGCATCGCGGTGTCGGTCAGCGACCCGACGACCTTCGGGTTCCGGGGATTCGAGGCGTCGATGACCTGGACGCCCGGCTGAGGCAAGAAGTTGTTGCCGGGGAAGAGACTTCCGGTGTAGCTGCAGTGCTCGAAGGATGCGGACACGATGCCGCCGCCCGCACCCGTCACATTGCCGAGTTCGGTCAGGTTGCAGTTGTAGCCCTGCTTGCTCCGGCCCGACTGTCGGTCCTCGGCGCTGACGTCACCCTGCAGGCCCGGTTCCGGCTTGGAGCCCGGACCGCAGTCGGCCTTGGGAACAGAAGCGTCGGAGATGTCTGGGAACCAGTGGTTCGCGGCGGTCGCCGGCGCCGACACCAGCATCGTCGACGCGAGCACTGCCCCCGCGGCAAGGCAGGTGATCGCGTGTAGTCGCCGTCGTGCTGTGGACACATTCCATCGATCTGGCGTCATCGCCCCTCCGATCGTGACCTGAGTCACGCTAACGGCCGGACTGAGACGGTGGGGGTGATTCGTCGAAAGAGGCATGTCGTCGGCACACGCGGCGGGGCATCGGCCATCCGAACGACTCCTGGATCGCCGGGAACATTCCCGGCCCGCACCCGCTCCAAGTATTCGAACGCAGCGAACAGCCCGCACTGTCGGACACCACGAAAGGAACAACCCATGAGCACCCAGATCCCCGCAGACGCAGTCCTGGTCGACACCAATGGCGACGGCCTCGTCGACGCCGCCCTCGCCGACATCGACGGTGACGGCACCACCGACGCCGTCCTCGACACCGACGGTGACGGCTCGGCCGATTCGATCGCCTACGACACCAATGCCGACGGCCAGATCGACCTGATCGAGGCGGACAGCGACGGCGACGGCTACACCGACATCGCGGTCGCCGACACCGACTGCGACGGCACCTTCGACACCGCCGTCGACGATCAGGGCAACGTCTCGGTCGGCGACTTCGGGAGCATCGACGGAAGCGACGCCGTCTGACCCGCCTCTGAGTCCCGAGCCCCCGCACGCAGCCGGTCAGCACAGCTGACCGGCTGCAAGGCGTTTCACCGGTCAGTCGGTGACAGGTTCGGGCCCCGGGCGCGGTCGGCTTCTGCGGTCGGCGACGAAGGCCAGCAACGCGGCGGCCAGACACGCGGCCGCGCCGACGCCCAGGCCGACACGCGGATTGGTGGCCTCGATGACCGCGCCGATCAGTGGACCGCCGATCGGCGTCGATCCCATGAACGCCACCGACCACAGGGCCATGACGCGTCCCCGCATCTGCGGTTCGGCGTTGAGCTGCAGGGTGGCGTTGCCGGTCGACATGAACGTCACACTCAGCCAGCCCACCAGGAACAGCGCGCAGATGGCGGTGATCAGATCAGGTGCCAGCGCGGCCGCGGCGATCGTGATGCCGAATCCGAAGGCGGCCAGCGTGAGCGGCCGCAGGCCGATGGTGCCGCGCGCCGCGACGACCAGACCGCCGACCACCGCGCCGACACCCATGGCCGAGGTCATGAAACCGAGAGCCTGTGGGCCGCCGTCGAAGACGAAGTCCGCGGCGGCCGTCAGGGTGACCGGGAAGTTGTAGGCCAGAGTGCCGACCAGCGCCATCGTGGCGAGCGGAATCCACAGCGAGGGGATGCCGCGGACGTAGCGGATACCCTCGCGCAGCTGGCCTTTCGCACGGGGAACCGGGGTCTCCTGGGTGATCTTCGTGCTGTCGAGCGCGATCAGCGAGGCGACCACCGCGACGAAACTGACCGCGTTGATCGCGAAACACCAACCCGCGCCGACGAGTGTGAGGATGACACCGGCGACGGCTGGACCGACGGCGCGAGCGGCGTTGACCATCACCGAGTTCAGCGTGACAGCATTGCGGATCAGCGATTTCCCGACGATCTGGTGGATGAACGCCTGTCGCGCGGGTTGCTCGAAGGCGTGTCCGAGGCCGAGCAGTACCGCCAGGATCGCCACATGCCACACCGCCACGACTCCGGCGAGGGCGAGCGCGGCCAGCACCGCCGCAAGCAAGCCCATCATCGCCTGAAGGATCGTGAGCAGTCGCCGACGGTCGACGCGGTCGGCGATGACACCGGCATACGGGCCGATCAGGAGAACGGGCAGTGCCTGCAGCGCGACGATCAGGCCGAGAATCGATGCCGACCCGCTCAACGTCAACACCAGCCAGGCCTGGGCGGTTGCCTGCATCCAGGAACCGGTCATCGACACCGTCATACCGGCGAAGAAGATCCGGTAGTTGGGGATGTGCAGCGACGCGAAGACGCTGTCACGCGAATCAGAGGACGTGGTCGATCACGTCCATCAATGCGAGGGGCTGTTCGAGCGGGATGTGATGACCGGCGCCGGCGAGTTCGACGACGCGTGCCGGTTCGTCGAGGCCGGCGGTGACGATGTCGATCATCGCCGGGGTCACGACCCCGTGTTCGCCGTAGACGACGCTGAGCCGGCAGCTACTCGGCGGGTGCGAGGGGAGATCGGTCAGTTCGTCGGCGAATCCGCGGTCGAACTTCCACCGCCAGCCGTCGTCGTCGCGGACGACCGACTGCCGCGCCACGTGGGTCCTGGCGTAGTCGAGGCTCGGGTGGTCGGGCACGAGCCGGAACCGTTCGAGGGCCGCCTCGGGTGACGGGTAGTGCTTGCTGCCTCGGGGAATGCCTTCCTCGGGCTGGTTTCGCTGGATCTCGTCGAGCATCTCGGCGTCGAGGATGCGGGAGTCGACGAGCACGAGGTGCTCGGTGAGATCGGGGTGGGCGGCCGACGTCCGGATGCCCACGAGCCCGCCCAGGCTGTGCCCCACGAGGACTGCGTCGGTGGTCGCTTCGGCAGCCGTGGCGACCGCGGCGACCTCGTCGGCCCAGATGCCCAGGCTGTAGGCGTCGCGCCAGTCGCTGTCGCCGTGTCCGGACAGATCGAGGGCGACGACGCGACGGTCCTGCGCGTACCGCGGGGCGATGTGGTCCCACCATCCGGCGTGGGCCGCACCACCGTGGACCAGGATCAGGCCGGGGGCGCCGGGTTCACCCCAGCAGCGATAGGTGATCCGCGCACCGTGGACGATGATCGACGAGTGCTCGGGTTCCGTTTCGACTGCTGTGCGGAACCACTCCGGAGCGTCCGCGGTGACGTTCGTGCTCATCGGCATAGCCTTTCACGCATAGGGTGAGATGAATACACACAATCAGACTGGACGGATCGGGTGATGGTGCAAACGGTGATCGTGTCGGGCGGTACGGGCGGATTGGGTTCCGCGGTCACGAGGAAACTGCTCGACGACGGTTGGCGTGTGGTGGTGCCGTGGGTCGTCGAGGCCGAGCTGTCGCGCCTTCCCGACTCCGATCGACTGGTCGCTCTCCAGGCCGATCTGTTCGACGAGTCGTCGGTGGCCGAGGTCGTCGCCGCTGCGGCAGGTGATCCGTCGGCTCCGGTGAAGGCCGTGGTCAATCTGGTCGGCGGGTTCGCGATGGGGGAGCGTGTGGACGCGACCCCGGTCGACGAGTTCGAGCGACTGCTCCGCCTCAACCTGCGTCCGCTGTATCTGCTGTCCGCGGCGGCGATCCCGAAGCTGATCGACGCCGGCGGCGGATCGATCGTCGGAGTGTCGGCGAAGGCCGCGTTCGCACCGTTCTCCGGTGCCGCCGGATACATCACGTCCAAGGCCGCCGTTTGGGCGTTCATCAGCGCCCTCGCCGCGGAGTACAAGGACGACGCCGTCCGGGCCAACGCGATCTTGCCGTCGGTGATCGACACCCCGGGCAACCGTGAGAGCCAGCCGGATTCGTCCCGCAAGGGCTGGGTGTCGCCGGAGGCGATCGCCGAGACCGTCGCCTTCCTGGTGTCCGACGCCTCCGCCGCGGTGACGGGTGCGCAGGTCCCGGTGCCCGGCGTCGGCTGACAATCGGCTCACTCCCCACGCCGGTACGCCATGCGCCCGCGGATCATTGTGCAGCGCACGGAATCCGCGCCTGTCCGTAGCGCGGATTCGAGGGTGTCGTCGAGTAGGACGAGGTCGGCGGGTTCACCGGGACGGACCGTCCGTGGCGCTGCGCCCGGGGTGCTCAGCGGCGTCAGATAGCGACCCAATGCTGTTCCGCGGCTGACCCGTTCGTCGGCGCCGATGGTGCGGCCGTCTGGTGCGAGACGGGTTGCGGCAGCGGCGATCACCGTCCATGGATCGACCGGTCCGTAGGGGGCGTCGCTCGACATCGCGACGGGTGCATCGCGTTCGACGAGTGATGCGCAGCGGTACAGGTCGGCGACATCGGAGGTGTCGAGGCGATCCAGGTAGTCGTCGCCCCGCGCGGTGATGAAGCCGGGTTGGGTGACTATGGGGATCTGCCTGTGGTGCAGCTCCTCGACGGTGTCTGCGGCGATGATCGCGCCGTGTTCGATCCGGTCGTCCGGGTGGCTGCCGACCTCGTCGAGGGCCGCGAGCAGGAGGAGCAGCGCTTCCCGGGTGACGCAGTGCGCGGCGACGCCGCGGCCCCATGAATGCGCGGTGTGGATCTGGTCGCACAGGGTTGGGAAGTCGGGGAGGTCGGAGTCGGCGAGGACGATCTTGAACGGGCCGACGGTCACGGTCGGTGGGAGGTCGGGTGTCGCGTCGAGTGGGACGCCCAGCAGGTGAAGTCGTTGTGGCACTGCTCCGTTCGTGTGCGAGGAGACGAGCGCGATGAGGGACTCGTCGGACAGGTTCGGCGTGGCGTCGGTGACCCCGGTGATGCCGTATCGGGCCAGTTCGGAACCGACGTGTTTCAGATCCGGCGGCCGGGCGTGCCCCATCCGCTCCCGAAGCCAGTCGTCGGCGCGCCACACCCGCCCGGTCGGTGCTCCGGAGTCGTCTCGCTCGACGCCGGGATGATCGGCGGTCCGCAACCCGACGCCCACGGCGGCTGCGGTGTTGAGGAACCACACCGCTCCGCTGCGGTGCTGGATGCGGACCGGCCGGCGGGCGTGGAGCTGATCGAGGGCGGCGGAATCGAGAAGTCCGGCAACGGTCTCCACATAGCCGATGCCGCGGACCCAGCCGGAGGTGTCGGGGGCGCGGTCCAGGGCGGCGCCGAGATCGCCGACGCTGGTTACCTGGGGTGGACCACACTGTACCGACGCCGAGGCCGCAGCCAGCGCGTGGAGGTGGATGTGATGGTCGTGGAGACCCGGGATGAGTGCACCGCCGTCGGCGTCGATGACGTCGAATCCCGTTATCGCGTCGCCCGTGAGGTCCACGCCGACCGTGGTGATCATGCCGTCGTCCACGGCCACGTCGCGGATGCCCTCGGGGAGTGACACCCCACGGAACAGGTTGCCGTTCATCGGGTTCCTCCACCGCCGGCGCGTGCTCGGGGTGGATCGAGGGGCACTGTGCCGGAACTGGTGTCGACCACCCATTGATCGCCGTCGCGACGCGTGGGCGGGGACGGTGGACCGTCGAGGGTCGAGGCGACCGTGGCGCGCATGGAGATATCCCACAGTGTCCCGTTGCCGGGCTCGCACATTGCCAGCGCGGCGGCGGTCAGACCGGCCAACGGATCGGCGATCGCATCGCCCACGAACATCGGGCCCGCGTCGTCGGCGGCGACCAGACCCGCCGAGGCTGCGATGTCGTCGCCGAAGCCGATCCGGTGGGAGTCGCGTCCGGCCGCGGTGATGGACAGCCAGGTGATCCCGTTGGCGACGAAATCCTCGGCGCGCAGACCGAATCCGCGTAGCGCTCGTGGTCGGGATGCCTCGATCACGATGTCGGCCGCGGCCACGAGTCGGTGAAGCGCTTCGCGTTCAGCGGCGATGGACGGGTCGAGCACGGCGGATTCGTGGCCGTCGTGGAGCAATCGGTAGAAGTCCTGGTTTCCGCGTCGCGCGCCGTCCGGACGTTGCGGTGTCTCGACTTTCACCACCCGCGCTCCCGCGAGACCCAGCAGGTGTGCGCACAGTGGCCCGGCCCAGAGGGCGCTGAAATCGACGACGAGCAGACCGTCGACCGGACGGGGAACACCGTTCGGCCGCAATGCGTCACGCGCTGCGTCAGCGATCGCGGCGCCATGTGCGACACCGCCGCCCGCGATGCCCAACAGTGCAGCACGTTCGTCGAAGTCTGCTCGGGAGTGTCCGGCGAGCCAGGCGGCGACCTTCGGCCAGTGATCGTCCTCGGTGACCTCGCTTTCGATCAGCGCGCCCAGCAGGAGGGGGTCGTCTGGGCGTGCGCAACTCACCGCGACCCAGCCGTCCGATGCGGGAAGCAGACGCCCCGATCCGCCCGGGGTGAGGTCTCCCTGGCGGCGGTGACCCGTCAGTGCCGCGCGCTCTCCCAGTAGTGCGGCACCGTCGACGTCGACCGCTCCGGCGCTTGCCGTGCGGATCCAGTCGGTGAGTTCGCGCGCCCGTGCCGCGGCATGGCCGGGCGGAATGAGCGGCGGGCCGTCGGGCCTACCGGTGAGATGCGGGATCCCGCTCTCCGCCCAGGCGCGCACCGGATCATGGGACGCAGGGCTGGACACGGGCGAAATGCTACCGTCCGCAGGTAAAGCTCAGGAGGTTCACTGCCGTGCACGCCCGCCGTATCTCGATCGCCGATCTCGCCGCCGAACCGGTCGTCGGCGGCGGAGGCCTGTTCGGGGATGGTGCCGCTGTCTCACTCCCGCTGGTGCTGGTGGACCTCGACACCGCGGATGGCGTGACCGACGGTGACCTGACCCGGGCCGTCGACCGTGCCTCGGCGTCGGACGTGATCCTGATGGGAACTGCGACGGGCCCGCTCGACGACGCGCTGAACCCGCTGCTGGAGGCACTCGATCTCACCTGTGCCCCGACCGGAACCGGCCACCGGAGTGTGGTGGCCGCCGACGACGTCGACGCGGCTGTCGCAGTGTTCACCGATGCCGTCTCGCGCTGCCCGCAGGCATCCCTCGTCGGCGCGCAGATCGTGCGTGCCGCCGAACCGCTCGACCCCGTGCCGGCCATCGACATCGAATCGCTGGGCTACTCGACACTCCAGGGCGGCGACGAGTTCGGTCGGTGGCTGGAGGCGCGTCGAGCGAAAGGACGACCTCTTCCACCGCCCGCCGTCGACCCGGTGCTGCTGGACCGACAGGCCGGAACCCTGCGGATCACCCTCAACCGGCCCGGACGCCGTAACGCGTACGGGACGGCCCGGAGAGACGCGCTCGTGGAGGCGTTGCGCCTCGCGGTCCTCGACGACTCGATCGACCGCATCATCATCGACGGCGCGGGCAGCTCCTTCTGTGCCGGCGGCGACCTCGACGAGTTCGGCCACATGCCCGACTCGTCGACCGCCCATCTGATCCGCACGCGCGGTGGGGCCGGCCGGTTGGTGTCCACGCTGGCTGACAAAGTCGAAGTCCGGCTGCACGGGCACTGCGTCGGCGCGGGTATCGAGATCCCCGCCTTCGCCGGGCACATCGTCGCCGCGCCGGACACCCGCATCCGCCTCCCAGAGGTGGCGATGGGCCTCATCCCTGGAGCGGGCGGAACCGTGAGCGTTCCCCGGCGCATCGGACGGTGGCGTGCGCTGTACCTGTTCGTCACAGGTGCCGAGATCGACGCCCAGCAGGCACTGGACTGGGGACTGGTCGACGAGATCCGGGAGTAGACCCGTTCCCGCAGACCCACCCCTTTTCCGTATTTCCACCCCCTAGCCGGGTAGTGGGTTTACGGAAAAGGGGTGGGTTTGCGGACGGGGTCGTGGAACTTGTCTAACTCAGTTGGTTCATTTTCCCCATTCGGCGACCGGTCTCTGCTTACGATGACCCCCGAGCTGCGGCCGACGCCGCCCGATTTCGCGTGAGCGCGTCCGCAGCGATCGTCGAAAATCGGTGAGGGGTCAGCGACACATGTCCGACGCAGTTCTCGTGGAGCGCCGGGGGCGCATCCTCGTCATCACGATCAACCGGCCACAGGCGCGCAACGCGATCAACCACGAAGTGAGCCAGTCGCTCGCCGACGCGATGGACGAGCTCGACGACAGTCCGGAGCTGTCGGTCGCCATCCTGACCGGCGCGGGCGGGAACTTCTGCGCGGGAATGGATCTGAAGGCCTTCGCGGCCGGCGAGTCGGTTGCCATCGAGGGTCGCGGTCTGGGCTTCACACAGAAGCCGCCGGCCAAGCCCGTCATCGCCGCCGTCGAGGGCTACGCACTCGCGGGCGGAACCGAGCTGGTTCTCGCGACCGACCTCGTCGTCGCGTCGAAGTCGGCGAAGTTCGGCATCCCCGAGGTCAAGCGCGGCCTCGTCGCGGGCGCCGGTGGACTTCTCCGGCTGCCCAAGAAGATCCCGTACCAGAAGGCCCTCGAATTGGCGCTGGCGGAACGCATCACCGAGAACGGTCCACTGGCCGTCGCGGTCACCAAGCGGATCATCGCCGAGTCGGAATCGTGGAGCGACGACGAGAAGTGGGACCGCCAGGGTCGCCTGCTCGCGCCGGTCTTCACCTCGAAAGATGCGATCGAGGGCGCCCGCGCGTTCGCCGAGAAGCGCAAGCCCGAGTGGACCGGCGCCTGAGTCAACTGCATGTGCCCAACCGATCAGCACGTGAAATCGATGTGAGGAGAACAGATGTCGTTCGAGGGTGAAGTCGCGGTCGTCACCGGCGGTGCAGGTGGACTCGGTGCGGCGACGGTGCGTCGGCTGCACGCCGCCGGTGCGTCGGTCGTGATCGCCGATCTGGCCGACCAGCCGGCGAAGGAACTCGCGGAAGAGCTGGGGGAGCGGGCGATCTATGCGCGCACCGACGTGCTCGACGACGACTCCGTGAACGCCGCGCTCGAGCAGGCGGGGGAACTCGGCGAGCTGCGCTACGCGGTCATCGCGCACGGCGGATTCGGTGTGGCACAGAAGATCGTCGGCCGCGACGGCTCGCCCGCCGAGATGAAGGGGTTCGTCAAGACCCTCAACCTGTATCTCACCGGCACCTACAACGTCCTGCGGCTGACCGCGGCCAAGTTGGCGGCCGGTGAACCCAAGGATTCCGGGGAGCGCGGCGCGATCGTGATGACCAGCTCGATCGCCGGCTACGAGGGGCAGGTCGGCCAGACCGCCTACGCCGCCGCCAAGGCCGGGGTCTTGGGTCTCACCCTGTCCGGCGCGCGCGACCTCGGCTCGGTTGCCGTGCGCCTGAACACCATCGCCCCCGGCACGATGCGGACGCCGATCATGGAGTCGATGGGGGAGGAGGCGCTCACCAAGTTCGCCGCCGGCGTGCCCTACCCCAAGCGCCTCGGTCTTCCCGACGAATTCGCCGCGCTGGCGCAACACCTGCTCGAGAACAACTACATCAACGGAGAGATCGTGCGCCTCGACGGTGCTCAGCGGTTCCAGCCACGCTGACCGGGCCTGCCGCACATCACAAAAGCACAACGACGACCGTCTCGGCTTGGGGTGCTCCGTCGATCCCGGTTACCTTTGTTAAGTCTGAGAACATTGTTAACCAAAGGGGCTATTGGTGCGTTCCTCGTGGAAGAGGCGACTGGCTGTCGTCGCGTGTGCCGTCGCGGTTGCGGCGACCGGATGGGCGCCGGCGGCTCTTGCTGCGCCGGCACCCGACCCCAATCGCGCACGAATCGACACCGTCATCCACGACTCGGCCCAGCAGACGACGCTGATCGTCTACTCGGCCGCGATGCGCCGGCTGGTCCCGGTCAACGTCCTGCGCCCCAAGGACCTCACCAAGCCACGCCCGACCCTATACCTCCTCAACGGTGCCGGCGGCGGCGAGGACTCGGCGACCTGGGCGGCGAAGACGCAGTACTCGAAGTTCTTCCGCGACAAGCAGGTCAACGTCGTGACGCCCATCGGCGGTGCGTTCTCGTACTACACCGACTGGCAGCGTGACGACCCGGTGCTCGGCCGCAACAAGTGGACGACGTTCCTGACCAAGGAACTCCCGCCGTTGGTGGACAGGGAGTTCAACACCACTCGCAAGAACGCGATCGCGGGCATCTCGATGGCCGGCACCTCCGTGCTGAACCTCGCCATCTCCGCACCGCGGCTCTACAAGTCGGTGGCAGCCTACAGCGGTTGCGCCCGAACCAGTGATCCGTTGGGGCAGACCTACATCCGGATGGTCGTCGCCGACCGCGGCATGGGCAACGTCGACAACATGTGGGGTCCGATCAACTCGTCGGGATGGCGCAAGAACGACCCGTACGTCAACGCCGCGAAGCTGCGGGGCACCAAGGTCTACATGACCAGCGGCACCGGCCTCCCCGGCTGGTACGACCGCCTCGAGGCCCCGCTGGTCGCCGGAGACCCGGCGACGCTGGCCAACCAGGTGATCCTCGGCGGAGTCATCGAAGCCGCCGTCAACGAGTGCACCAAGCAGATGGCGCAGCGTATGCGCGCGCTGAAGGTTCCGCACACGGTGCTGTTCCGGCCTGACGGCACCCACTCCTGGGGTTACTGGGAACGCGATCTCAAGACCACCTGGCCGATGATCGCCAAAGATCTGAAGTGAGCGAAGCCGACCGATTGTGGGCTGACGATCTCGAGGCCGGACAGGTGTTCCGTTTCGGCACTCACCACGTGACCGAGGACGAACTGCTCGACTTCGCCCGCACCTGGGACCCGCAGGACTTCCACACCGACAAGGCCGCGGCCGAGGCCGGCGTCTACGGCGGGCTGATCGCCAGTGGTCTGCACACGATGTCGATCTATCAGAAGCTCGCGGTGACCGGGGTCCTGTATCGCTGGAAGGTCATCGCGGGCAAGCGACTTGCCGATGTCGTGTTCCTCCGGCCGGTGCGTCCCGGTGACACGTTGACCGGTTCGCTGACCATCGACGCCGTCGACTTCGACGACCGCAATCGCGCGCTCGTCAGGTCGACGTCGGAAGTGGTGAACGACGCCGGGAAGCCGGTGATGCGGACCGTCGTAGAGGCGTACGTACACGCTCGGCCGGCCGGCACCCCTCTGCCGGCCGACCGGGACGACTGAATTCAGCTCAGTTGGCGCGGTCCTTCAGCAGCAGCCGGACCGTGAGCTCGAGGCGATTGGTGACGTCGGTGGCCGACGCGCGTCGGGTCAGCCACTGCACGAGGTTCGACATCCACACGTCGGAGAGCACGCGCGCGATCGCGAGATCCTCTTCGGTGGGTTCGCCCACGCCCACGATGGCACCGGCGAGGAGCCGGTCGATGATGCCGGCGACCTGATCGACCTCGGCGGTCGCCGACGCGTCGGCGAACATGAAGGCGCGGGTCATCGCCTCGGTGAGCAGCGGGTCGCGCTGCATCGCGAAGGTGATCATGTCCAGTACGTGGCGCAGGCGGTCGATCGCGGTGTCGCCCCGCAGTTGTGAGCGGTCGACCTTCGACTCGACGCGTTCGAACTCGCGCGCCAGTGCGGTCACCAGCAGGTGGACCTTGGACGGGAAGTAGCGGTAGAGCGTGCCGACCGCGACGTCGGCCTTGTCGGCGACGGTGCGCATCTGGACGGCGTCGTAACCGCCCTTGGAGGCCAGAGCGAGCGTCGCGTCGAGGATGCGGCGGCGGCGTTCGCGCTGCGCGGTGGAACCGGCTTCGGGCGACGCGGCAGGGGTTGCGGCCCCCGCTGGGGCGTCGACCGCGGCGTTGCCTGGTGCAGAGCGGGCCATGTGTGTACGGACATCCTCACGTGATCGGCGACCGGGGAGGCGGGGGATTCACGGGTGGCTACCCGATCACCTCCACCCATGGCATATTAGAACAGGTTCTAATTATTCCTCACAACTCGACATACAGAGGATCACTCGTGACAATCGCCACGTCTCCCGAACAACAAGCCGTATGCCACAGTATCGAGTCCTGGGCGCGCGCCGCGAAGGTGACCGAACTCGTCCGTTCCGACCTCGACAAGCCGCGCGACCAGTGGACACAGCTGTTCGGTCAGCTCGCGGACTTCGGTGTGTTCGCGGCCGCGGTGCCGGAGGCGTCCGGTGGTCTCGGGGCGGGATTCGTCGACGTGGCGGCGATGGTCGAGCAGTGCGGCATCGAATTGGTCCCGGGGCCCGTCGTCCCGACGGTGACCGCTGCTATCGCGCTGTCCACCAGCGCCGATGCCCGGGCGCAGGCGCTCCTCGACCAGGTTCTCGAAGGTGCGCTACCCATCGTGACGCCGGTCGCGAGCCACGCCGGCGGGGCGGCCGCACCGCTGTCCGACGCCATCGACCTCGGGCTCGTCGGCGGCTACTCCGAGGGTGTCGCGGTCCTCGCGGCGCTCGACGTCCCCGGTCGCGAGGGTCGCTGGTGGATCCTCCCGCCGAACGTCGGCAGCGCCGACATCGCGCCGGAGACCCCGCTCGACGGCACCACCTCAGTGGCCCGCGTGCGCCTGACCGGTGTCACCGCCGACGACCTCGTCGAACTACCCGATGCGCCGCTCGTCGAGGGGCTGCTGTCGGCGACGCTTGCTGCGTATCAGAGCGGCGTCACCCGCTGGACCCTCGACACCGCGGTCGACTACGCCAAGGTCCGCACACAGTTCGGTGCGCCGATCGGATCGTTCCAGGCGATCAAGCACATCTGTGCCGAGATGCTCTGCCGCAGCGAAGAGGTCACGGCCGTCGCATGGGACGTGGCCGGTGCGGTCGACGAGGTGCTCAACGCCTCCTCCGACGAACTCGCCTCTGCGCGAGAACAACTCGAGATCAGCCGGCTCGCCGCCGACGTCGTGGTGGCCCAGGCGCCCGCTGCCACGGCCAAGGACTGCATCCAGGTGCTCGGCGGGATCGGGTTCACCTTCGAACACGACGCGCATCTCTACCTGCGGTCCGCACTCGCCGCGCAGGCGGCTCTGGACCATGCGCACGATGCCGCCACCGCGCTCGCCGACCGCGGGCTCGCCGGTGCACGCCGGCGCTTCGCCCTCGACCTGTCGCAGGTCGAGGACAAGCGGAACGAGGTCCGCGAGACGGTCGCACGCATCGCGGCGGCCGACGCCGACGACCAGCGGCGCGTCCTCGCCGAGACCGGTTACCTCACCCCGCACTGGCCGGCGCCGTACGGACTCGGTGCCGATGCGGCCCTGCAGTTGCTCATCGACACCGAACTCGACGCGGCCGGCGTCGTCCGGCCCGACCTCGTCATCGGCGCCTGGGCGATTCCGACGATCCTGTCCCACGGCACCGACGCGCAGCGCGAACGCTTCGTCGCCCCGACCCTCGCCGGCGAGATCGTCTGGTGCCAGCTGTTCAGCGAACCGGAGGCCGGTTCCGACCTCGCCGCGCTGCGTACCAAGGCGGAGCGCGTCGACGGCGGCTGGAGCCTGTCCGGTCAGAAGATCTGGACCTCGCAGGCGCACAACGCGCAGTGGGCCATCTGTCTGGCGCGCACCGACGCCGAGGCCCCCAAGAACAAGGGGATCACCTACTTCCTCGTCGACATGTCCTCGCCGGGCATCGACATCCGGCCGCTCCGCGAGCTGACCGGTCGCGCCAACTTCAACGAGGTCTTCCTCGACGACGTCGTCGTGCCCGACGACTGCATGGTCGGCGAGGTGAACAACGGCTGGCGGTTGGCCCGCACGACCCTCGCGAACGAACGCGTGGCGATGGGCGGGTCCGGGCTCGGCAAGGAGATGGAGTCGCTGCTGCGTCAGGTGCAGGGCATGACGCGCGACCTCTCCGACGCCGAACGGGTGGCACTCGGCAGCCAGTTCGCCGACGCACATGTCGGTCGGGTCCTCGACGCCCGTGCCGCCACCCAGCAGCTCGCCGGACTCGACCCGGGTGCGCTGTCCAGCGTCCGCAAATTGATCGGTGTGCAGCACCGCCAGTCGGTGCCCGATCTCGCCCTGCGGCTCCTCGGCGTGCAGGGCCTGGCGGCCACCGATGCGTCCGACGCGGTGCTGCAGAACCGCTGTCTGTCGATCGCCGGTGGAACGACCCAGATTCTCAAGACCGCGGCGGCGGAACGCATTCTCGGTTTGCCGCGCGGCTGACCGGTCGCGGCTGCGCGAAACCGCAGATAAAGCCGGATCTCTACCCTCTGATGCGCCGACTCTGATACAACTAGAACAAGTTCTAGTTCTGTAGTTCGCGCACGGTGAGGAGACGCAGGGTGGACTTTGCCCTGGACGGCACGGCGATCGCGGTTCGCGACGTCGCGGAGGACGTGTTCGCACGACGACAACCCGACTGGGAGTCGACCTTCGGCAGGCGGGATTCCGGTGGGTCGGGAGCAGGTGATCAGATCGGTGGCTTCGACACCGAGACCTGGCAGGCGCTCGTCGACGCCGGGCTGCTCGCGTTGCCGTTGCCGGCCGACCGCGACGGTGACGACGTCGACGAGGCGGGGCTGCTGCCGCTGTTCCGACGGATGGGGCGAGCCGCCGCGGTGACCCCCGCGCTCGGCACCCTGACCGCCGCGCTCGTCTTCGCCGAGGCCGCCGGGAACGGTGCGGACGTATGGTCGCGCTGGGGCGAGTCCCTGACCGCCGGGCGCTGGGCCGCCATCGCGATCGGTGAACACGGCGACCCGCTGACGCCGACTCCGCAGACCAGTGTCCGTGGCGGTCGCCTCAACGGCACGAAGGTCGGGGTCCTGCACGCCGAGGGTGCCTCGGTCCTGCTCGTCACGTCCGACGCCGGCGTCGTGGCCATCTCCCCGACGGCCGACGGTGTCACGCTCACGCGCACCCCGTCGTCGAGCGGTTGGGGCGAGTACACGGTCACCTTCGACGACGTCGCCGTCGACGATGCCGATGTCGTCAGTCGTGAGCTGTCGGTCCTGCGCGACCGGTACCGGCTCGCGCTGTGTGCCTACGCCGACGGTCTCGTCGCCGGGGCCACCCGGCTCACCGCCGACCACGTCTCGACGCGCGAACAGTTCGGCAAGCCGATCGCACTGTTCCAGGCCGTCGGTCAGCAGCTCGCCGACATCTACGTCGTCGGTCGCTCGATGGACCTGTCCACCACCGCTGCCGCGTGGCGACTGTCCGAAGGCCTCGACGCTGCAACCGATCTCGGCGTCGCCGCGTACTGGCTCGCCGAGGAGATCCCGCCGACCCTGCGGGCGATGACCCACCTGCACGGCGGAATCGGCGTAGACATCACCTACCCGCTGCACCGGTACTTCTCCGTCGCCAAGGACCTCGCCCGCCTGGTGGGTGGGGCCGCCGTGCGGCTCGACGAACTCGCCGACATCACCGAGGGCACTGCCCCGGCCGACCGAGTACAGGGGTGAGCATGTTCATCGATCTGACGCCCGAGCAGCGCGCGCTGCGTGAGGAACTCCGGGAGTACTTCGCCGACCTGGTGACCCCGGAAGAAGCGAAGGTCATGCTGACCGAGCGGCACGGGCCCACCTACCGCAAGGTCATCAAGCGCATGGGCGACGACGGCTGGCTCGGCGTGGGCTGGCCGAAGGAGTTCGGCGGCAAGGGATTCGGGGAGATCGAACAGCAGATCTTCACCAACGAGGCCGTCCGGGCCGATGTCCCGCTGCCGTCGGTCACCCTGCAGACCGTCGGTCCGACCCTCCAGGTCCACGGGACCGAGGAGCAGAAGCGCATCTTCCTGCCCGCGATCCTCGCCGGCGATGTGCACTTCGCCATCGGTTACACCGAACCCGAGGCCGGTACCGACCTGGCGTCGCTGAGTACCACCGCAGTGCTCGACGGCGACCACTACGTGGTCAACGGCCAGAAGATCTTCACCACCGGTGGGCATGACGCCGATTACATCTGGCTGGCCGTGCGCACCGACAAGGACGCGCCCAAGCACAAGGGCATCTCGATCCTCATCGTGGACACGAGGGATCCCGGGTTCAGCTGGACGCCGATCATCACCGCCGACGGTGCCCACCACGTGAACGCCACCTACTACCAGGACGTGAAGGTCCCGGTGACGATGCGCGTGGGCGAGGAAGGCGACGGTTGGAAGCTGATCACCACGCAGCTCAACCACGAGCGCGTCATGCTCGGACCGGCCGGACGCATCGACGGTCTGGCGGCCCGACTGCGTGCCTGGACGCAGCGTCCGGGTCCCGACGGCACCGTGATCGCGAAGCATCCCGACGTGCGCCGGGCGCTGGCCACCATCGACGCCTACGGCCGGATCAACGAACTGCTCAACTGGCAGGTCGCCTCCACCGGTGAGGCGATCTCCATGGCCGATGCCGCCGCGACGAAGGTGTTCTCCACCGAACGCATCCAGTCGGTGTGCCGGATGGCGAACGAAATCATCGGCCGCTACGGCGATTTCACCGATCCGGAGACCGCCGCCCTGGTGGACTGGCTCGACGTCCAGCAGAAGCGCCACGTCGTCATCACCTTCGGCGGCGGGGTCAACGAGGTCATGCGCGACATGATCGCCACCGCCGGACTCGGACTCCCGAGGGCCAAGCGTTGAGCACCCCCGAGCTGACCGGTACCGAATTGACCGAAGACGAGGCGATCCGCGCTGCCGCGCAGACAATCATGGACGACGGTGCGAGTGCACCGGTGCGTGGGCGCGATCCGATCAACCAGCCGATGATCAACAACTGGGTCGAGGCGATGGGCGACGAGAACCCCATCTACGTCGACGATGCCGCGGCACGCGCTGCCGGACACCCCGGCGTGGTGGCGCCGCCGGCGATGGCCCAGGTGTGGACCATGCGCGGCCTCAACGGCGTACGCACGGCCGACGATCCGCTCGGACGCGCGACACAGCTCTTCGACGACGCGGGCTTCACCTCGGTGGTCGCGACCAACTGCGACACCGTGTACCACCGCTACATCCGGCCGGGCGAACAGGTGTCGTTGTCGGCCGAACTCATCGAGATCGTCGGCCCCAAGAACACCGCGCTCGGTGAGGGCTGGTTCTTCACCACGCGCAACGTGTGGTCGGTGCCTGACGAGAACGGTGTAGACGAGGTCGTCGCGGAGATGCGGTTCCGCATCCTCAAGTTCCGCCCGGCCGCGAAGGACGCTGCACCCGAGCCGGTTTCGTCTATACCCGACGATCTCGACCCGGCCCGGTTGCTCAAGCCGAGCGTCTCACGCGACACCGCCTTCTTCTGGGAGGGCGTGGCGGCACACGAGCTGCGCATCCAGCGCGACGGCGAGGGCGCGCTGCGACACCCGCCGGTCCCGGCGACATGGAAGCCCCGCGAGGCCGACGGTTCGGTGCCGGAGACCGACTACGTGGTCGCGTCGGGAACCGGCACCGTCTACAGCTATGTGGTCCATCGTGCCCCCAAGGTCCCCGGCCGGCAGCTGCCGTTCGTCGTCGCCCTCGTAGAGCTCGACGAAGGTGTGCGGATGCTGGGAGAACTGCGTGGCGTCGAACCGGAGGACGTGGAGATCGGCATGCCGGTGCGGGTGACCTTCCTGGACTTCCCGGCCCGCGACGACGCGGGGACGCCGGCGTGGACGCTGTACGCCTGGGAGCCGGCAAGCGAAGGGGGAGAAGCATGACCAGTGTCGCCACTCCGGCGGTGAACGTCGGAACCGCCCTGCCGCCTTTGGTCATCGAAGCGACCCCGACCTTCGTCGTCGCGACGGCACTCGCCACCCGCGACTTCCAGGATGTGCATCACGACCGCGACCTCGCGCAGGCCAAGGGGTCCAAGGACATCTTCGTCAACATCCTGACCGACACCGGTCTGGTCGAGCGCTTCGTCACCGACTGGGCGGGACCCACCGCCCGAATCCGTTCGATCTCACTGAAACTGGGCGTGCCGTGGTACGCCTACGACTCGGTCACCTTCACCGGTGAGGTCACCGAGGTCGCCGACGACGGCCTGCTGACGGTCGCCGTCACCGGAACCAATTCGCTGGGCAAGCACGTCATCTCGACGGTGACCCTCACCATCGGCGAGGGTGCCTCGAGTTCGTCGCAAGGGGAGGGGCACTGATGGGCGGGTTGTCCGGACAGGCGGCTATCGCCGGCATCGGGGCCACCGAGTTCTCCAAGGACTCCGGGCGGAGCGAGCTGCGGCTCGCGGCGGAGGCGGTGTCGGCGGCGATCGCCGATGCGGGTCTGACCCCGGCCGACGTCGACGGACTCGTCACGTTCACCATGGACACCAACAGCGAGATCTCGGTCGCCCGGGCCGTCGGAATCCCCGAGCTGACCTACTTCTCGCGGATTCACTACGGCGGCGGCGCAGCGTGCGCGACCGTGCAGCAGGCCGCGATGGCGGTGGCGACCGGGGTCGCCGACGTCGTCGTCGCCTACCGTGCGTTCAACGAACGGTCGGGACTGCGGTTCGGACAGGTGAATTCGGCGGTCGCCAACCAGGAGAACTCCTCGGGCACGGAGAACGCCTTCAGCTACCCGCACGGGTTGTCGACGCCGGCGGCGTTCGTCGCGATGATCGCCCAGCGGTACATGCACGACTACGGCGCCACCAGTGAGGATTTCGGCCGAATCGCGGTCGTCGACCGCAAGCATGCCGCGGTCAATCCAGACGCCTTCTTCTACGAGAAGCCGATCACCCTGGAGGACCACCAGAACTCCCGGTACATCGCCGAGCCGTTGCACCTGCTCGACTGCTGTCAGGAGTCCGACGGCGGTGTCGCGCTGGTCATCGTGTCGGCCGAGCGTGCCAAGGACCTGCCGAACACACCGGCCGTGATCGCTGCGGCCGCAGCCGGTTCCGCGGCCGACCAGTTCATCATGACCAGCTACTACCGCGACGAGCTGGCATCGCTGCCCGAGATGGGTCTCGTCGGACGGCAGCTGTGGTCGCAGTCCGGCCTCGGTCCCGCGGACATGGACATGGCCGTCCTGTACGACCACTTCACCCCGTACACGCTCCTCCAGCTCGAGGAGCTGGGTTTCTGCGGACGCGGTGAGGCCAAGGACTTCGTCCGTGAACCCGGTGCCCTGGAGGTGGGCGGCCGCCTGCCGCTCAACACCCACGGTGGCCAGCTCGGTGAGGCCTACATCCACGGCATGAACGGCATCGCCGAAGCCGTCCGTCAGATCCGGGGTACCTCCGTCAACCAGGTCGACGACGCCGAGAAGGTCGTCGTCACCGCCGGAACGGGCGTCCCCACAAGCGGGTTGGTGCTCACCGCATGACCGGAACCGCAGCCACCACCCACATCAGTCCCGACCAGCCAGTCCAGTGCAACAACTCTCTTGAGAACGAGGAGCGCGCAGAATGAAGTTCAACCTCGCCGATGTCTTCGAGACGGTCGCCGATTCGGTGCCCGAGCGGATCGCGCTCAGCTATCAGGGCCGCCAGATCAGCTACGCCGAACTCGACAAGCTGTCCAACCAGGTGGCACACCTGCTCTCGGGTTCGGGTATCGGCGCCTTCGACAACGTCGCACTGTTCCTCAAGAACAGCGTCGAACACGTCACCAGCCTCCTCGGCCTGCTGAAGGTCCGCGCGGTGCCGGTCAACATCAATTACCGGTACACCAACGCCGAGCTGCAGTACATCTTCGACAACTCCGATTCGCGCGCGATCATCGTCGAACTCCCCGAGCACCAGCGCAGCGTCGCCGCGCTGCTCGCCGAGACGCCTACCGTCCGAACGGTGTTCGTCATCGGTGACGTCGTCGAGGAACTCACCGCGGCCGTCGCAGACCTGCCCGATGGACGCACCGTCGAGATCGTGTCCTTCGCCGAGGCCGACTCCAAGCCGGACAACCGCGACTTCGAGCCACGCAACGGCGAAGAGCTCTACCTGCTCTACACCGGTGGCACCACGGGTTACCCCAAAGGCGTCATGTGGCAGCACGACGACTTCTTCCGCAAGCCGCTCTCGGGTGGCAACCCCTACGGTGATCCCCGCAAAGATCTCGAGGAGATCGGTACGGCGGTCAAGGATTTCCCGTCGATCGCGTTCCTGCTGGCGGCCCCGCTCATGCACGGCGCGGCGTCGTACTCGCTGTTCACCTTCTTCACCCTCGGCGGCCGCCTGGTGATCCAGCGCGACTTCGACCCGGAGGCCATCGTCACCGAGGTCGAGAAGGAGAAGGTCAACATCGTCCTCATCGTCGGCGACGCCATGGGCATGCCGCTGGTCGAGGAGCTGGAGAAGCGGAAGGATTCCGTCGACCTGTCGTCGATGTTCTCCATCACCTCCGGTGGTGCGATCTGGTCGCAGCATGTGCGTGACCGGATGCTCGCGGTGAAGCCGGATCTGGTGCTGCGCGACAACTTCGGCGCGTCCGAGTCGGGCAACGACGGCGAGATCATGATGGACGACAACGGCAACCTGAAGGTGCCGCCGACCGACCGCATGATGGTCGTCGACGAGAGTCTCAACAAGATCGAGCCGGGCTCGGGCGACGTCGGGTACATCGCGCGCATCGGCAACGTTCCCCTCGGCTACTACAAGGACGAGGAGAAGACCGCCAAGACCTTCCCGACGCTGCCGGACGGCACCCGCATCTCGATCCTGGGTGACATGGGCACCGTCGAGGCCGACGGTTCGATCGTGTTCCTCGGCCGCGGCTCGCAATGCATCAACACCGGCGGCGAGAAGGTCTACGCCGAAGAGGTCGAGGCCACCCTGCACGCCCATCCGGCGGTCGCCGACGCGCTGGTCGTCCCGGTCCCCGACGAGAAGTACGGCCAGCGGGTCGCGGCGGTGATCTCACTCGCCGAGGGTGCCGAGGAGCCGTCGCTCGAGGAGATCCAGGAGCACTGCCGCGAGACCCTGGCCCGCTACAAGGTCCCGCGCACCGTCGTGTTCGTCGACGAGGTCAAGCGCACGCCGGCCGGCAAGGCCGACTACCGCTGGGCCAAGGCGGCCGCGGCCAAGGAGAGCGCACCGGTCTGACCCGGCGCTCAGGTGAGCTGCAGGCTCGCCCACAGCGCGAGCGCGGCGACGCCGAGCGTCGCGGGGACGGTGAGCGCGCCGAGCCGCAGGTACTCGCGTGAGGTCGGCGCTGCGACATCGCGGTGCATGATCTCCCGCCACAGCAGGTTGGCCAGCGACCCGAAGTAGGCCAGGTTGGGGCCGATGTTGACGCCGAGCAGCATCGCCATGACCAGTCCCGGGTCGTGGGCCACCAGCGGGATCAGTAGAAGCGTCGCCGGGAGGTTGTTGACGAGGTTCGCCAGAACCGCGGCGAGCACGGCGACCGCCAGGATGCCCAGCAGCGTCGACGACGACGGGATGAGCCCGCCGATCCAGTCGCCGAAGGGGCCGTCGCGCACCGGCAGGATGACGACGCCGAGCGTGGCGACGAAGGCCAGGAACGGCAGGTTCAGCGCGGTGATCGTGGAGCGCAGGGTGGCGATCGGAGAGCGGAGTAGCTCCGGCATGGTGAATCCCACGGCGCCCATCCCGGCGACCGCGGCGAGCGGCACGCCCAACGGTTCGGCGATCACGAAGGCCACCAGCAGCAACGCCAGCCCGACCAGCAGCAGGGTCGGGCGCCGAGCGTGCGGTTGAGGTTCACGGTCAGCTGCTTCGGGTGTGGGACTGCGCAACTCGCCGGCGAAGTACCACCGGAAGATCAGGTATTCGACGAGGATCGCCGCGATCCACGGCGCCAGCATCACGCCGGTGAAACCGAGGAAGCCGAAGCCGGTGGCCGAGAACGCCAGCAGGTTGGTGAGGTTGGAGACCGGCAGCAGCGTCGACGCGGTGTTCGCCAGATGGGCGCTGGAGAAGGCGATCGGGGTCACGCGCGCGCCGATGTGCCGCGCGGTGGCGACGGCGACCGGAGTCAGCAGCACGATCGTCGTGTCGAGGCTCAGGATGGCCGTGGTCACCGCAGCAGCGACGAACACGATACGCAGCAGGCGATGCGGCGAGGACCGGCTCCAACCGGCGAGCACTGTCCCGACCCAGGTGAAGACGCCTTCGCGGGCGCACACGTCCGCGACCACCAGCAGCGCGGCGAGGAAGCCGATGGTCGGGGCCATGGTCATGACCTCGTCGGCCGCGGCCTCGAGGTCCGTCAGACCGAACGCGATGGGCAGTCCGGCCACCGGTGCTGCCACCACGACCACCGGAACACGCTGCGCGGCAAGGGTTGCGATGATCACCACGACGAGGCCGGCGATGCTGACGATGCAGCCGGCGATGCTGTCCACGGTGAGCACCGCAGACAGGTTACGCGTCAGTCGTGCGCGTAGGTGTCGTCGAGGTCGGGATCGGCCTCGAAGTCACCGGTTCGGCTCGTGATGACCGGACCTTCGACGACGCGGCGGGGAGTGATCCACAACAAGACGACGGTGCTGGCGAGCATGATGCCGCCCAGGATCAGCGACGCCTGCTCGAACGGCACGTCGAAGGCGGCCTGGCTGCCCTGGGCGATCTTGTCGGCGAGCTCGCCGGACTGCGCGGACAGATTGTCGACCACGACCCTCGCCTCGGCGAGGGACCGCTCGATGAGCGTGCCGGCCTGTTCGGCCTGGGCGATGGTGGCCTGACCGCCGGTCGGGTCACCCGCGGCCATCTGCTGTTGTCCGGCCGCGGTGAGCTGCTCCCTGGCGAGGTCTGCGGTCTCTCCGATCCGTGCCTTGTAGCCGGCGGCCACCATGGAGCCGGCGATCGCGATGCCGATGGCCGCCCCGATCTCGCGGGCGGTGTCGTTGATCGCCGAACCGACGCCCTGGTTGTCGAGCGGGGTGTTGGACATGATCGCGGTGGTGGCCGGGGCGGAGGCGAGGCCGATGCCGATGGCGATGACCGCCAGAATCCAGGCCAGGGTCCAGTAGTCGTCCACCCGGATCAGGCCCAGCAGTGTCAGGCCGATCCCCGACAGCAGCGCACCGCCGGCGATCACGAATTTGAGTGAATCCAACCGCACCGCGAGCCAATTCGACAGCAGCGAGAAGACGCCCACGCCGGCGACGAACGGCATCAGCGCGACGGCGGACTGCAGTGGCGAGTAGCCGAAGACCAGCTGCAACAGCTGCAGGACGAGGTAGAACATGCCGAACGAGGCGAGGAACTGCACCGCCACCGACAGCGAACCCGATCCGAACGCCCGGTTGCGGAGCAGTCGTACGTCGAAGAGCGGTGAGGCCGAACGCAGTTCGACGACCACGAACAACACGGCGAGCAGGATGCCGCCGATCAGACAGCCCAGGACGAGCAGATCGTCCCACCCGCGGTGCGGCGCCTCCAGGAGCCCGAAGACCACACCCGCGATCGCCAGCACCGAGCACAGCGTGCCCGGGATGTCGAAGCGGCCCGGGTCGGTGTCCTTCGACGTCCCGATGGTGAAGCAGAGCAGCGCCGACACGGCCGACGACGCGGCGAAGGTGATGAAGATCGAATGCCAGGAGAAGAACTCGAGCAGGAGGCCGGTGACGAGGAAACCGGCGATCGCACCGCCTCCGGCGATGGCCGACCAGATGCTGATCCCGACCGCCCGCTGGCCGTCGGGCATCCCGGAGGTGATGAGCGACAACGTCGTCGGCATGATCAGCGCGGCGGCGGCGCCGGCGAGGCAGCGCGTGAGGATCAGCTGCTCCGGGCCGTTCACCCAGATCGCGGCGAGCGATGCGATACCGAAGAACACCAGCCCGACGATGAGGACCTCGCGTCGTCCGAACCGGTCACCGATCGCGCCGGCCGGCAGCAAGAGCGCGGCGAGAGCGAGCGTGTAACCGTCGACGATCCACGTCATCTGGCCGGCGTCGGCGCCGGTGTCGACGGCGATGTCGGGCAGTGCCGTGTTGAGTGCCGCCATGGCGGCGACGACCATGCTCACGGACAAGCAGGCGACGAGGACGAGCCACGCGGAGCGCGCATCCATCCGGAAGCCGTTCGGCAATTTCATCTTCCGTCCCCGATTTCGGTGTGTGACTCGTAGGATCGCAGGGTTGCCGTCCGCCGCGTTGCGGTTTCGTTATCGCGACACGCGTGAGGGGAACCACCGCAACGTGGGTAACTTATGACACATTTATCACTGCAGTACCAGAGGCCGTAACGGTCGAAGTTGGCCCCGGACAATCGAAAGTGGTGACAGGTCATGGCCTCACCCCACATTGCGTCGAACACAGTCGCGTCCGCCGCTGCAGTACCCTCTACCGGCGCGACCCCCATCGCTCCCTCGGACAGTACCGATGTCTCGCCTGCGCGTCTCCATGTCTGGCGCGTGCTGTCGATGCTGGCGGCACTCATCGGCGTCATCGTGACGCTGGTGGTCATCGCGTCGTCGGCGGTGTGACCGCCGACGACGCGTGACCGGGTGACTACCCGGCGTGCTTCTCGATGGCAGCGCCGAGGCGCGGCAGTGCCGCGACCACATAGTTCTTGGCCTTCCCGCGCAACGAGTTGTAGGCCTTGGCCAGTCCGGGCTTGGCCGAGTCGGCCTGGGCGTCGGTGACGGCAAGCAGGGCCTCCGCCGCGGCGTCGCCGTTGGCCGAGAGATGATCGCCGAAGGCGACCCCGGCCGGCTTCGTATCCCAGAACGGCGCGAGAGCCGTCAGGAAGTCCTCGGCCAGCTGATCCGTGGCGCTGCGCACCACGCCGGGCTTCACCTTCTGGACCGCCGAGTAGGCGGTCTTCACAGCGGCGCCGCTCAGACCCGACTGGTCGGCCACCTCGGCATCGATGACACCGACCAGGTCGGTCACCAGTGCGCTGCGGTTGTCGGCAAGTAGGGGCGTCAGCGAATCGCTCATGCGGTCTCCTCGTGGATATGCGACGTGGTACACGCGGACCGATTCCCGGTCCGCGTGTAGAGCGTACTGGCCGCCGGTGACCGGCCGGCGACTCAGTTACGCGCGCACACCACATTGGCGAGGGCCTTCGCGCCCTCCCGTTCGATGACACTCGCGGTGGCCAGGAAACGGGTGCCGTCGTCCCAGACCGAGACCTCGAGGGTCTCGCCGGGGAAGACCACGCCGGCGAACGAGGCCGAGAACTCCGCGACGGCGGCGACGTCGCCGTCGAGCAATTCGTCGGTGATGGCGCGCGCGACCGTGCCGTATGTGCACAGGCCGTGCAGGATCGGCCGCGGAAAGCCTGCGCGCGAAGCGAAGTCGGGATCGGAGTGCAGCGGGTTGCGGTCGCCGCACAGCCGGTACAGCAGCGCCTGGTTGGGCAGCGTCGGGATGCGGAGCCGGTGATCGGGTTCGCGGTCGGGGTACTCGACCTTCTCCGACGTGCCGCGCTCACCGCCGAAGCCGCCCTCGCCCTTGGCGAAGATCGACGACCGTGCGGTCCACAGCGTCTGACCGGCGTCGTCGGTGGTCACCGACTCCTGGACGATGACGGCGGCCGATCCCTTGTCCTGGACCTCGGCGATGCGGGTCCGGGTGGTCGCCTTGCCGGCCGCCGGCAGCGGACGATGAGCGGTGATCTTCTGGCTTCCGTGAACGACCTTGGCGAGGTCGATGTCGACGCCGGGGAAGGAGACCTTCGGCGGCTCGGTGGTGTGGAAACCCGCGGCGACGGTCGCGAAGGTCGGCAGGACCTTGGGCGCCGAATCATGAACGTAGCTCAGCGACTCGGTGTCCATCGGGTCGGCCGCGGCACCCACCGCGAGGTGATAGAGCGCGACATCCGATGCCGACCACTCGAACGAGACCTCGGGCAGTTCCGCTCCGACGGCGACGGTGGGATCGATCGGCATGGTTCAGGCTCCTGTCTGGGACGTCGGGGTGGTGGCCGACGCCTTGGCGGCGATGTCGGTGGCAGCGAGGTAGCCGAAGACGATCGCCGGGCCGATGGTGGCGCCGGGACCGGCGTAGGTGTGGCCCATCACCGGTGCGCTGGTGTTGCCCGCGGCGTACAGGCCCTCGATGACCGATCCGTCGGCGCGAAGCGCGCGACCCGCGGCGTCGGCGTTGATGCCGCCCTTGGTGCCGAGGTCGCCGGGGACCATCTTGACCGCGTAGAACGGGCCCTTGCTGACCTCGCCGAGGCTCGGGTTGGGCTTGTTGGTGATGTCACCGTAGTAGTGGTCGTAACCGCTTGCGCCACGGCCGAAATCCTCGTCGACGCCGGCGCGGGCGAAGCCGTTGAATCGCTCGGTGGTGGCGACGAGCGACTCGGCGGGAACGCCGATCTTCTCCGCGAGTGCAGAGATGCTGTCCGCCTTCACGACCACGCCCGACTCATACCACTTCTTCGGGAGCGGCTGTCGCGCATTGATTCCGGCGAAGAGGTAGCGGTTACGGCAGCGCTGATCGAAGATCAGCCACGACGGCACGTTCTCGCCCGGACCCTCGCCGTGACCGAACTCGCCGCCGTACATCTGGTGCACCGCTTCGACATACGGGAGTGACTCGTTCATGTAGCGCTTGCCGCGCAAGTTCACGATGAAGGTGCCGGGGACCGACCGCTCGGACAGCGCGAACCACGGTCCGCGCGGCAGCGGGATCGTCGGACCCCACCAGGCGTCGTCCATGAGGGAGACCGCGGCGCCGATCTTGAGCCCGGCGTTGATGCCGTCGCCGGTGTTGCTGGGTGCACCGGTGGTCCAGTCGGAACCGATCGGTTCGCGCTGGTACTTCTTGCGCATCTCCTCGTTGTGCTCGAAGCCGCCGCAGGCGAGGATCACGCCCTGGCGCGCGTGGATCTCGAACTGCTTGCCCTCGGACTCCGCGATCACGCCGACGACCCGGTCGTCGGCGGTGACGAGGTCGACGAGGCCGGTGTTGAGGCGGACCGGGACCCCGGCCTCGCGCACGCCGATGAGCAGCTCGGCGGCCAGTGCCGCGCCCATCGCGATCAGCTTCTTGCCGCGGCTGCGGGCCCAGAAGAACCGGCTGCCGACCTTCGCCATGCGCAGCGGCCCACGCCAGTGGCGGAGACCGGTGTTGAGCCAGCGGTAGTCGGACTGCAGCACGACCATGTTGAGCGGGGCCTTGGTGTACTGCGGGTGCAGCGTCTTGAGGTCGTCCCCGAGGCGGCGCGCGTCGAACGGCCGCGGCTCGATCGACCGGCCGCCGAGACGACCGCCCGGCGCCTCGGGGTAGTAGTCCGAGTAGTTCTTCACCCACTCGAGGTCGAGGGGTGCGTGCTCCAGCAGGAAGTCGAGGGCCTCGGGTCCGCGATCGATGTAGGCGTCGATGCGGTCGGCCGGGGCGTGCTCGCCGATGATCGCGTGCACGTACTCGCGGGCCTTCTCCGGCGTATCGCTGACGCCGTCGCGCTTCAGCACCGAGTTGTTGGGGATCCACACGCCGCCGCCGGACCGGGAGGTCGAACCTCCCCAGTAGGGCGACTTCTCGATCAGGACGGTCTTGAGGCCCTTGCGGGCCGCGGTGATCGCGGCGGCCAGACCCGCACCACCTGCGCCGACGACGATCACGTCGTAGGTCTCGGGTTCGGTGTTGTACCGATCTGGGCTGGTCTGTTGTGGATCGGACGAGCCGGCCATGGGGTCCCCTTCGTGCGCGCAGCTGGAACGTGTTCTACCTGAATTAGAACACGTTACAGAAATGCGACGCCAGGGGTGGGCGGGGGCAACCGATGGTCACCGCGCGCAAACGGTGCGGAAACGAGTAGTCCGGTACTCGTGTCGACCGGGTCGGTCCGGCGGATCCTGAGGTTCACAGACCACTTCCTCCAGGAGAGGCGAGGCTGCCGTGACCATCGACGACAGGACAACGTTCGACGAATCGCCCGCGCCGGTTCCCGCGGTCGAAGAGCCGAGGAGAATCCCGACCCCGACCCGAAAAACCCTGCGTGTGGCCCTGGCGATGCGCGGTGGGGTCAGTATGGCGGTGTGGATCGGGGGTGCGGTCGCCGAACTGGACCTGTTGCGCCGCGTCAGCCGGGGCGCGGAGCGGTGCGCGTGTGCCCAGTGGCCTCCGCGGTCTCCACAGTGCGTCGACTCAGCGACGCCCCGGCAGCGTCGTGCGCACCTGTATCGGCGCAGGCTCGCCGAGGCGGGCTATACCGACGTCGAGTTCGATATCCTCGCCGGCGCGAGCGCGGGCGGCCTCAATGCGATGCTGTTCGCGCTGACGCAGACCTATGGTGTGCCCACGGACGATCTCGTCAGCAGGCTGTGGAGCGAGCAAGGAGACCTCTGGGAACTCGTCCGCGAGCCGGGCTGGGGGCCGGTGCCGTCGGTGCTGAAGGGGAACGAACGCCTGCTCGACGTCGCCGAGCAGGCGGTGCTCAGGATCGCCGGCCTCGGGCGGAATTCGGGTACGCCGAAGTATGCCGACTCCGAGATCGCCGCCATCGATTCGGTGACCGTCGAACTGGCCGCGACGCTGCTGACCGATGGAAAGCAACCGGAGCTGGGGAACCGTGCGTCGTTCTCGTTCACACGACGCCCCGGTGGTCTCACCTCGAGGTACTCGACCGTTCCGGGACCGGAGACGGTCGAGGTCAGGATGGAACTGCGTCGGATGGCTCTGGCCGCCCGCGCCACGTCGTCCTTTCCCGGCGCCTTCGAGCCCGCCGACATCTATTCGGCGACCGACGGGTCCACCTGTGGCTGGAAGCAGTTGTCGCGGAAAGGCAAAGAGTCACCGCGCGACTGTGTTCCGAATATGGTCGCGGTCTTCCCCTTTGCCCGGGCGGGAGCGGCGAGTTCGCCCGCGGTGCGACCCGGCGACGAATTCCGGGTCGTCGACGGGGGTGTCGTCGACAACATCCCGATCGATCGCGCGCTCCGCGCAGTGCAGCGGGCCTCGGCGTCGAGTCCCTCGCGGCGCGTGCTGGTCTACCTCGATCCTCAGCCTCCGCAGCCGCCGGTCCCGAGGAAGGCGGTGGTCGCCGGGAACCGCGATTCCGGCGCGGGCTGGCTGTCGGTGATCATGGGCGCCAAGGGACTTCAGAAACGTGTCGAGAGCGCCGACGACGAGATCGATCAGATCCGGGAGCACAACGACGCCGCGCTCGAGGCCGCTTCCCGGCAGCGGGAACTCGCTGCGACCCTGTCGGCGGCGCTCGGGAACGGCCGCAAGGTCGAGAGGGTGGATGTCGCGACGTACATCCGCTCCCGGTCCGGAATCGACGTCCAACGGCTCAGCAATCTCGTCGTCGATCCGACCGCATACCTGTGCCGGCCGCCCCACCGGTCGCGGATCTTCCCGACGGTGAACCGCCTCGACGCCCTGTGCGTCGAGCGAGCGGTGCGTGAAGCGTACGGGGAGATCGCCGGGGGAGCGCATCCGGACGCCTCGGCGGTGTTCGACGCCGGTGACGTGGGAGCCGCCGTCGCCGGTATCCGCCTGTTCATCGCGTGGGTGCAGCAGCTGCAGGCGATGAGTACCGGATCGACTGTCGCCGAACCGGTTCCGCTCCGTCGACTGAAGAAGGGGTTGTACCGGTGCCTCACGGTGATGATCGAGGCGCGGCGTCTCACCGTCGATATGGCTCTCCTCCTGAAGGATTCGACCCGTGTCGACTGCGACGAGGTCGTGTCCCGGATCATCGGGGGGATCGAGTCGCAAGGACGCCTGGAGATCAATTCGATCGTGGACGTCGCGATGACACCCGCCGGGGTCACGGAGATCGCGGAGGCAACGTTCTACCAGGTGCTTGCTCCGGTTGAGGGTGCGCCGGGAGTGCAGCTCGGCGAGGCGAAGGGCGACGCGCTGCACTCGGTGTGGGCGACGCTGTCGCAGTACCGAACCCGCATCCTCGAGTGGACGGTGAACCCCGCCGAATCACCGGGGCCGGCGCTCGAACGCTGGAACAACTCGATCTTCCACCTGCTGCACGACGGGCTCGGTGAAGACGAGGGGGACGCCGCCCCGGAGAACGTCGTCTTCGACATCGTCCGCCTGGTTGGCGAGGCGGCGATCCCCGGTACCGCGGCCACGATCGGCTTTCATCGGATCACCGGGGACACGAAACCCAGACTGAAGTTCGACGGCCATGAGGACGGGACTCCGCCGGCGGGCGACGTATCGCTCGCGGAGGTTCGGAAAGCAGCCATCGCCGCACAACTGCAGAAGTGGATTCGCGGCGACGTCGATCCCGGATCGCTGAACGCCGACGCCGTCGCGACGCAGATCGATGCCACGGCGAATCTCGCGCGGGCGGACACCCGCCTGGCCGGCACCGGGCTGGCGCGGTTCGCCGGCTTCCTCAGTCCTGAGTGGCGCGAGAACGATTGGTACTGGGGACGACTGGATGCTGCCGCAGGAGTGGTGGATCTGCTGTCCACGACGTCGGAGTCGACGACCGTCGTCTCCCGGGAGGACGACGAACAACTCATCACCGAGCTGCAGGAAGAGGTGACGAGGGAGACCACGCCGAGCGGCGTGTCCGCGGGAGCACACATCGCTGCGACGGGCGGGCAGACCCTGTCGCATCTGGACGTGCGCTACGTGTTCGGACTGGTCTCCCGGATCCTGCCGCTGGTGTTGCGGGCCCTGTGGCCGGCGGAGAGATCCGGCGGCACCGCGAAGGGCGTCGCCGTCCGCGTGGGGCTCGTCGCCGCCCGTCCGCTGCTGCCGATCATCTCTCTCGCCCTCGACCGTGTGCGGCTGGTCTCCGCCGTCGTGGTGGCCGTCGCAGCCGCTGCGCTCCTCGGCACGGGGACCACGGCGCCGGGAGTCCAGGCGACTTTCGTGGGCATCACCGCAGTGCTTGGTGGCCTGTTGATCTGGCGTGCGATCGAGGCGCGCCGTCGGTGGGGGATGGTCCGTGAGTTCTTCACCGCACGGGCCCCGGAACGGAAACCGGAAACCGACGAGTTGTGGACGACGACGCTGAACGGAAGTGAGAAGTACGCGAAGAGGTTCGCCATCGGAGCCTTTGTCGCCGGAGCTTTCGCATTGGTCGTTGCCGCCCTGTGGATCTGGTGGCGCAGCAACGCAGTGCCCGCCCTCGGTGCTGAATCTCTGGTCATGACGGTCCTGCTGTTCGCGGGCCTCGTCGGCTGGTGCAACCTGGGCGCTCAGACGGTGCGCGCCAGGCCGAGACGGCGGAAAGAGGTCCGCATCGGTCTGATCACTGCCGTGGTGGTCATCTACCTGCTGATCTTCGGCGTCACCTGGATGTCCATCGAGGACATGGCATCCGGAAAGAAGTCGTCAGATCTTGCCCAGCTGTTCACCCAGCCGACCGCAGGCGAAGCGGCTGGAATCGCCGCGGCGACGGTGCTTCTGCTGACCTTGCTGTCGCTGTGGGGGTGGGCCCGATGGGGCGACATCGCCGGATGCGCCGTGGGACTTGCCGTGATCGCGGGAATCACCCAGTGGGCGCTCGAGACCTTCTTCTCGGAATCACCGCTGTTGGATCTTCTGCCGACGGCCGTCTGGGCGGTCGGCGTCGGGATCGCCCTTCAGTTCGTCCACCCGGTCGGGCGAGACAAGCTCTAGGACGGGTCCGGTGAGCCCAGGCCGACGATCAGGTCCCACGGATCAGTACCGGCTTCGAGGATCTCTCCGGCCAGCGATGTGGCCCAATCCTGCTCGGTGCCATACCGATCCGTCCAGGTCCACAAGGCGGAGGTGAATCGGCCCAGGCTGTGCTCCGAGGTGAAGCCAATCGCGCCGTGGATCTGGTGTCCGGCGGAGGCGACCTCGGTGGCGTAGTGCGAGGTCACGACCTTTGCCGCCGCGATGGCGGCGTGGGCCGCGACCGGGTCATTAGAAGCGGCTTCGGTGGCGGCTCGTGCGGCCGTCTCCATGAGCGTTGTCTGGGCGGCCATCTCGGCCAGTCGCTGCTGGATGGCCTGGAACTTCGCCAGGGGCCGCCCGAACTGGGTGCGTTCGGACGCGTAACGGACCGTGCGTTCGCGTACCGCGCGCGCGGCCGCGGCCAGGGCGACGGCGTACGCGAGAGCTCCGCGTCGACGCAGGTCCTCGATGTCGACGGGGGAGTGCGCCGAGAACGTCGCCTCGGCATCGCGGAAGACGATGTCGCCGTACGAGACTCCCCGAAGGTCGGCCCCGTTCGTGATCTCGACGCCGGGAGCTTCGCGTCCGACGACGGTGATGACCGGGCCGTCGGGCCCGGTCATCAGGACCACCACGGTATCCACATCGTCGACATGCGCCACGCCGGTCACGCTGCCCGACAGCAGGATTCGATCTCCGTCGGTGCGGATGGTCCCGTCGTCGATCACGGCAACCGTCGCAGTGGTGCCTTCGAGTGGAAGTCCGACGCTGCCCGCCAGCCACGACGCGAGGAGTGCGTGTTCGAGGTACGGGGTCACGGCCCCGGCTTCGGCGAGCGAATCCAGAACGGCGAGTGCATCACCGAGTTCGCCACCGTGTCCACCGGCCTCCTCGGGGACATCGACGCCGGTGAACCCGGCTTCGACGACGGCGCCCCACACGGCCGCGTCGGGTGCGGTGATCGGGGTCTGCATGTCGACCGGGATGCGGGCGAGCATCGCGGTGAGGGCCGCCCGGAGTTCGGTTGCGAGGTCGCTCATCGTATCCCCATTCCGCGCGCGACGATTCCGCGCAGGATCTCGTTGGTTCCGCCGCGAAGCGTGAAAGCAGGTGTGTGCAGAACGGATTGGGCCAGGAGCCGTTCGAGATGCGTGCCGCCCAAACGGCGCGGCACGATGCCGGAGGCATCGCGGACGGCCGTCACCAGATCGCCCTCGAACGTCGAACCGAGATCCTTGACCATCGCGGCGAGCACATCGGGTTTGCCGCCGGCCGCCAGTTCGCGGGCAACCTGCAGCGACATCTGACGCAGCGCCCACGCCTGTGCGGTGAGCTTTCCCAGCGCCGCCCGCTGTTGCGGGGTGGCTCCCTGCTCGCGGAGATGATCGGTCCATGCGCGTAGGAGTGGCAGCGTGCTGAGGTAGCGCTCTGGTCCGGAACGCTCGAATGCCAACTCGCTCATCACCTGTTGCCAGCCGTGTCCGCGGCGGCCGAGTAGCGCCGACGAGTCCACCACCGCGTCGTGGAAGATGACCTCGTTGAAGTGCGACTGGCCGTCGATGCTCCGGATCGGCCGGATCTCGATGTCCGGGTGCGGGAGGTCGATGACGAACTGCGAGAGTCCCTGCTGCCGATCGTCGGCCGTACCGTCGGTACGTGCAAGCAGAACCATCGCGTGGGCGATGTGGGCGCCGGTGGTCCACACCTTCGTTCCGCTGATCGTCCACGAATCGCCGTTGTCCGTCGCGCGCGTCCGCACGCCGGCGAGGTCGGAACCCGCGTCGGGCTCACTCATGCCGATCGCGAAGTAGACGGTGCCGGCGGAGATCCCGGGGATGTAGCGGCGTCGCTGTTCCTCGGTCCCGTTGGCCAGGATGCCCGGTGCCATCTGCCGGTCGGCGATCCAGTGCGCGGCGACGGGCGCGCCGTGCGCCAGCATCTCCTCGGTGATGACGAATCGTTCGACCGGTGTGCGTCCCCGTCCGCCGTACTCGGTGGGCATCGTCATGCCGAGCCACCCGCGCTCGCCGAGCCGACGGCTGAAGTCGAGGTCGAAACCCCTCATCCAGCTGTCGACGTCGGGAGTGAAGGCACCCGAATCGATTTCGGTCCGCAGGAACTCGCGGATCTCGGCGCGCAGCGCCGCCAGGGATTCGACGCGCAGCGTCGCGAGCTGATCGTCGGTCACGACCGGGCAGGTCCCCGTGACGACCAGTTCTGGCCCTTACGGGCCATCGACCACATCTGGGTGCCGCGTTCGATCTCGATCGCCGAATCCCACGTCACCGTCGGCGGACCGAGCTCCAGGCGCACGCTCGACATGACCTTGCGGGTCAGCTCGGGGTCGCGGGCGGCGGGACCGGTGAGGCCGTCGACGATCGCAGGGAGCTCGTCAACCGGGGCTGCGGCGTACGCGAGCCCCTGCGCGACCGCCTCGTCGCCGGTGAGTGACTGGCCGCAGGCCGCGAGTGCGATCGTGTTGGCGCGTCCGACCGCGCGGTTCAGCAGGGTCAGGTGACCGCCGCCGGGATGAATACCGCGGGCGAGGAAGCCGCTGTCCAGAACCGCGTCGGGAGTGGTGACGAGCAGGTCGACGGCCAGGGCGAGGTTGAGGCCGGCACCGACCGCACCGCCCACTACGACGCCGATGGTGGGAACCGGAAGGGAACCGACACGGACGAACGCCGCGTACACCGCCGACAGCTGCCTCACCGACTCCGGCGCCGCCGGATCGGCCGACGCGCCGGCGAGGATGCGGGTGTCGGCACCGCTGCAGAAGTAGGAGCCGGCGGCGTCGACGACCACCGCGCCGATGGTCTCGCTGGCGGCCACCTGGTCGCAGAACCGCTCGATCGACGCGGCCATCTCCAGGGTGATCGCGTTCTTGCGGCGCGGGTTGTTGAGTGTCAGCCTCCCGACGCCGTTCTCGAAGGACGTGAGAATGGGATCGCCGGTTGCCTCGGCGTCTGAAGGGGTGGAGGTTGGGGAGTCGGAGCTCATGGAGAGAACGGTAGTCGTCTGCGGAGCGCTCTCGGCGGTGCCACGCAAATTGCGCACGGGGCTCCTGCCAGAGTGGAACATGTTCTAAACTAGAACACGTTCACATTGGGAAGGTGAGGGCACAATGGCGGTTGACCAGCAGGTACGCGAACAGATCGCGGCCGAGCTCTGGCAGGCGGAGGTCTCGGCGACGGCCATCGACCGTCCCACGGACTCCCATCCGGACCTCGACGTCGTCGATGCCTACGAGATCCAGCTGATCAACATCCGCAAGCGACTCGAGGCCGGGGCCAGGGTCGCCGGGCACAAGGTCGGCCTCGCTTCCGAGGCGATGCAGAAGATGATGGGCGTCGACGAGCCCGACTACGGACACCTCCTCGACGAGATGCAGTACTTCGAGGAGACCCCCATCGACGCGAAGAAGCTGTGCTTCCCCCGGGTCGAGGTGGAGGTCGGCTTCATCCTCGGCGAGGACCTGCCCGGCGAGGGGTGCACCAACGAAGACGTCATCGCCGCGGTCGAATGGGTGGTGCCCTCGATCGAGCTCATCGACTCCCGCATCAAGGACTGGAAGATCACGCTGTGCGACACCATCGCCGACAACGCGTCGTCGTGCGGCTGGATTCTCGGACAGCAACGTGTCCCGATCGGCGAGATCGACACCGGGGACATCGACGCGGTCCTGCATCGTAACGGGGAGATCGTGGCGAAGGGCAATTCGTCTGCGGTGCTGGGCCATCCGCTCAATGCGGTGTCGTGGCTGGCACGCAAGGTCGACAGCTTCGGGGTCCGTCTCCGCAAGGGGGACGTGATCCTGCCCGGCACGGCGACGCGGGCGATCGACATCTCCTCGGGTGACCACTTCGTGGCCGAATTCGCCGGCCTCGGTTCGGTCACCCTGGATTTCACCTGACACGACTTCACCTGACATGCAACAGACTTCACTAGCAAGAGGAGGGTCCACGTGGCGGCAAAACTGACCGCGGCGATCATCGGATCGGGCAACATCGGCACCGATCTGATGTACAAGCTGGAGCGTTCGGAGGTCATCGAACCCCGATGGATGGTCGGCATCGACCCGGACTCGGAGGGCATGAAGCGCGCCGCCGACCGCGGACTCATCACGATGAGCGGTGGTGCGGACGAACTCCTCGGGTCGCAGGACAAGCCCGATCTCATCTTCGAGGCCACCTCGGCCTACGTGCACCGTGAGTACGCCCCGAAGTACGAGGCCGCCGGTATCACCGCGGTGGACCTCACCCCGGCGGCGGTCGGGCCCGCCGTGGTCCCGCCCGCCAACCTGCGTGAACACCTCGACGCCCCGAACACCAACATGATCACCTGCGGCGGGCAGGCGACCATCCCGATGGTGCACGCGGTCTCGTCGGTCGTGCCGGTCCCGTACGCGGAGATCGTCGCGTCGGTCGCCTCGGTCTCGGCCGGTCCGGGCACGCGCGCCAACATCGACGAGTTCACCCGCACCACCTCCGCCGGCGTCGAGTCGATCGGTGGCGCGCAGCGCGGTAAGGCGATCATCATCCTCAACCCGGCGGACCCGCCGATGATCATGCGCGACACCATCTTCTGCGCCATCCCCGAAGACGCCGACACCGACGCCATCGCGGAATCGATCCACCGGCGAGAGAAGGAGATCCAGCAGTACGTGCCGGGCTACCGTCTGCTGCAGGACCCGCAGTTCGACCCGCCGAGCGTCCTGAACGGCGGCTATGCGCGGGTGTCGATCTTCGTGGAGGTCGAGGGTGCGGGCGACTTCCTGCCGCCCTACGCCGGCAACCTGGACATCATGACCGCCGCCGCGACCAAGGTCGGCGAAGAACTCGCAAAGAAGAAGCTGGGAGTCCCCGCATGAGCACCAACGTGGTCACCACCCCGCGCGACCCGAAGCTGATGGCGAACGCGCGCAAGTACTCCGACACCCTCGACATCCGCATCACCGATTCGTCTCTGCGGGACGGCAGCCATCACAAGCGGCACCAGTTCACCGAAGAGGAGGTGCGCGCGATCGTCGGTGGCCTCGACGAGGCCGGTGTGCCGGTCATCGAGGTGACCCACGGCGACGGCCTCGGCGGCTCGTCGTTCAACTACGGGTTCTCCAAAACCCCTGAGCAGCAGCTGATCAAAGCTGCGGCCGAGACCGCGAAGCGGGCCAAGATCGCCTTCCTCATGCTGCCGGGTCTGGGCACCAAGGACGACATCCGCGCCGCGCAGGACAACGGCGGCCAGATCTGCCGCATCGCCACCCACTGCACCGAGGCCGACGTCTCCATCCAGCACTTCGGTCTCGCACGGGATCTCGGACTCGAAACCGTCGGCTTCCTGATGATGAGCCACAGCCAGCCGCCGGAGGTCATCGCCAAGCAGGCTCGCATCATGGCCGACGCCGGATGTCAGTGCGTCTACGTCGTCGACTCCGCGGGTGCGCTCGTCCTCGAGGACGTCACCGTCCGCGTCGAGGCGCTCGTCGCCGAACTCGGCAACGACGCCCAGGTCGGGTTCCACGGACACGAGAACCTCGACATCGCGATCGCCAACTCGGTCAACGCCATCCGTGCGGGCGCCCAGCAGATCGACGGCTCCATCCGACGCTTCGGCGCCGGCGCGGGCAACACGCCCACCGAGGCCTTCGTCGGTGTGTGCGACAAGCTCGGGATCACCACCGGGGTCGACTTCATGAAGATCGCCGACGTCGCACAGGACGTCGTCCGACCGGCCATGCCGACGGAGTGCCTGGTGGACCGCCCGGCGATGATGATGGGTTACGCCGGTTGTTACAGCTCGTTCCTCAAGCACGCAGAGGGCCACGCCGAGCGCTACGGCGTGTCGGCCGCCGAGATCCTGCTCGAGGCCGGCGCGCGCAAACTGGTCGGCGGTCAGGAGGACCAGCTCATCGACATCGCGCTGGAGTTGAAGAAGAAGCAGGACGCGAACGCCGGCGTCTGAGCAGAGCTCAGGAGCGGCCGATGTGGGCCAGAAAGTCCCGCGCTGCACCGGCACTGGGCTGGGGACCGGACGACCACACCGCCCGCAACTGACGTCCGAGGTCGAGGTCGTCGATCGGGATGCGGACCAGCCGTCGGTCGAGATCGTCGGCGACCGACAGGTTGCTGAGCACCGCGGGTCCGGCCCCCGCGATGACCGCGGCGCGCACCGATGCCGTGGTCGACAGTTCCAGCACCGGTGCGGTGACCTCGCGGGACGGTCCGAGCGCCCGGGTCAGGGCGCGTTCGAAGAACTCGCGAGTGCCCGAGCCCTCTTCGCGGGTCACGAGTGCGGTACCGGCGAGGTCGGCGGCCCCGATCCGACGGCGGCTGCGCGTCCACGGATGATCGGGTGGCACGACGACGACCAGCTCGTCACGCGCGATCGTCCGGCTCCGGAGCCCGGGTGCCACCCGAGGCCCCTCGACGAACCCGAGTTCGACCTCGCCGTCGCGCACCAGCGTGCAGACGTGGTCGGAGTTGGCGGCGGTGAACGACACCTTCGGCGCGGGGTCGTGCTGGGCCGCGAAGGAGACGAGCCAGCGGGGGAGGAGATGCTCCGCGACGGTGAGGCTCGCGGCCAGCCGCAGCCGATCTCGTCGTTCCAGCCGTAGGGCGGAGAGTCCGGCGTCGAATTCGCCTGCCAGCGTAAGTAATCGGTCGGCCCACTCGGCGACGAGCCGGCCGGACTGGGTCGGTACCGATCCGCGCGGCGTTCGCGTCAGCAGTCCGACGCCGAGCTGCGTCTCCATCGCGCGGATACGCGCCGACACCGCCTGCTGGGTGACACCGAGTTCGGCGGCCGCAGCATTGAGACTGCCCGTGCTGACGACCGACTGCAGGGTTTCCAACGATGCGAGGTCGGGCATCCGCGGACTGAGGACCATCGCCCGAGGGTACAACCAGCGTTGGTACCCCGGCTACAAGCGCAGTTTGTGACCTGCCAACGATTCGGGCTCTACCGGGGGCGCGGCATCCACGCGATCGTGGTGGACATGACCACGATGACCGTTCGCCCGACCCCGTCCCGGACCGGTTCCCTGCCCGGGACCGGGCCCGGAGTGCGCGTCCGTGTCACCTACTTTCCGCCGAACTGGTTCGCGGCGGTGATGGGCACGGGGATCATCGCGATCGCCGCGCACGGCCTGCCCTGGCAGCCGGCCGGCCTGAGCGTCGTCGCCGTCGGGTTCTGGTTGCTGGCCTGCCTCGTGTTCGTGGCCGTGGCCGTCACCACGATCGGCCACTGGGTGGCGGACCCCGCCGTCGCTCGCAGCCACCACGGTCATCGCGTCGTCGCGCACTTCTACGGTGCGGTGCCGATGGCGATCATGACCGTGGGGACCAGCACTCTCCTGGTCGGCGGCGGGCTCGTCGGCCGAGACGTTGCCCTCGGCGTCGACGTCGTGTGCTGGATCGTCGGCACACTCGGCGGCGTGGTCACCGCGCTGGTCATCCCGTACCGGCACCTGATCGTCGGGCGCGCTCGCGTCGAGGATGCGTTCGGCGGCTGGTTGATGCCGGTAGTGCCACCGATGGTGTCGGCGTCGGCCGCGGCGATCCTGTCGGGGCAACTCGGTGCCGGGTGGGCGCGGGACCTGGTTCTCGGGGTCGGGTGCGCGATGTTCGGTCTGGCGGTGGTCGCCGCGACGCCCATCCTGGTCGCTCTCGTCCGGCGCTTCCGGACCGGCGATCACGGTGCCACGAACATGGTGCCGACCTGGTGGATCGTGCTCGGCCCACTCGGGCAGTCGGTCACGGCGATGTGCATGCTCGCCCATGCGGCACTCCACGTGGTGCCCGCACCGGTCGCGGGTGCCATCCACGAGTTCGCAATCGCCTATGGGCTGGTCGTGTGGGTGATCGCCACGGCCTGGATCGGTGTCGCCGCACTGCTCACCCTCCGCACCGCGCGGGCCGGGATGCCGTTCGCGATGACCTGGTGGTCGTTCACGTTCCCGGTCGGTACCTACGTGACCGGCTCCTCCGCGTTGGCGCTCACCCTGGGCCGGCCGGTCTTCGAGGTCGCGGCGGTGACCGGCTTTGCTGTACTGGTGGCCGCCTGGGCCGTGGTCGCCGCCCGCACCGCCCGCGGCATCGTCTCCGGCGATCTCCTCCGACTGCCGGTCTGAGGATGTTGACGCTCGCGGGGTACGTCAGGATGATCGGAAGCGCACCACCGGAAGATCGAGCCCAGGCACGCCCGTGCCGAGCGCCCAGCTACCGGAAGGAGTCGCCATGGCAGACGCCCAAGCGTGGAGCGGAGGGGAAGCGGACGACGCCGACGTCGTCGAGCAGACGATGCCGGCGGATCCCGTCGACGACGAGGCTCCCGCCGAGTCCGAGGGGCCGGTCATCGCTCTGGAAGCCAACGACGCGGACGTCGTCGAACAGGCCACCGACGTCGGGTCCGACGACCCCGACGAATACCCGCCCGGCGATCGGTAGAGAACACACGCCCATAGCGCGCATTGCTTCTACCGATCGCGCGGTGTCACATCCCGGCCGGCGGATGTCCGAGACAGATCAGCGCGCCCATCGGGTCCTTGATCGCCGCGAGCGTCCCGTACGGGGTGTCCTCACCGGGCATCAGGATCTCGCCGCCGAGGGACTCGACCTGCTTGACCGTCGCCGCCACGTCGTCGACGGTGATGTAGATCTGCCAGAACGACGGCACCTCCTCGGGAAACAGCGTGGAGGCGTCCATGATCCCGGCGTAGGACTCGTCGCCGTAGAAGATCTGACCGTAATGGTCGGGACCCACGGCGTCGGGGTCACCGCCGGTGCCGACCTCCTCGATCCGCGCGCCGAGCACGGTGCGATAGAAGTCGACTGACTTGGCGTAGTCCTTGGACTGGCATTCGAACCAGTACGGGGTGCCGTGTTCGCCGAACTCGGAATAACCCTTGTGCTGCTTGGGCTGCCAGAAACCGATGACCGCCCCGGCGGGATCGGTGGCGACCATCATCGTGCCCTCGTCACCGACCGGCATCGGCGGGACCATGATGCTGCCGCCGGCGGATTCGACCGCGTTGACGGTGGCGTTCGCGTCCTCGGAGTGCAGGTACACCGACCAGATGTTCGGTGGCCCGGCCTCTTCCATGGCCGGGCTGAGCCCCGCGACCGGTTTGCCGTTCTTGGTGAAGTTCCGGTATCCGCCGAACTCTTCACTGGGTTCCTCGGTCTCCCACCCGAAGATCTCGCCGTAGAACTGCTCGGCCCTCCCGGTGTCGCTGCTCATCAGGTCGAACCAGATCGGCGCCCCGGACGGGGCTGCGTACTCGGCCATGCTCGGATCCCTTCGTTGCCATGCGGAATATTGCTGAACGACTGAGGTGGAGACTCTCAGCGTCGCGCAAACTCATCGGTCCGACAGCGTGTTGGGGCGCTTGGGTGGGATCGATACCGGCGCGTGATTTCGGCACCGGGTGAATGGCAGTCTTGTCGGCATGACCGCAGAACCGGGCATCGTCGACAGACTGCGCACCTTCGTGTGGCCTGCCGCCCTCGTCGGTGGACTCCTCCTGGTGCTGTTCGCACAGGTGGAGTGGGGAAGCACCGACGAGGGCGTACAACCGTCCATCACCGGTCTCGGACGGGTGACCGTCCCGGGGGCGAGCGATGAGGACGTGGCCTTCTTCTTCGAGGACAACACCGACCGGCCCGGTCTGAGTGTGGTGATCCTCGGTGCGGTCATCGCGGTGGTCGCCGCGTTGGCGTGGTGGCGCGAGCGTCTCCGTCCGGCGGCGATCGGGGTAATCGGCCTGGCCGCGGTGGTCGCGTCGGTCGTCGGGATCCGAACGCTGAGTGATCCGGCCGCGCACCTGTTCTCCGACCGGGTCACCGAGGCCCTCGACCTCGAACTCCCGACGATGCAACCGGGTTACGGGCTGCTCGGCACCGTGGTGGTCGCGGTGCTGCTGCTCGTCGTCGTGGGGTTCGCGACGGTGACCTCGGTGTGGCCCGGACGGTCGGTCGACCCGGTCAGCCGAAACGACGAATGGTCTTGATGGTGCCCATGTCCTTGACCTTGGTGAAGCCGATTGGCTTGCCCGTGGTGTAGGCGTTGAACAGGCGGCCGCCACCGGCGTAGATGCCGACGTGCCCGGCGTCGCGGCCGAAGATGATGATGTCGCCGGGGGCGAGGGCGCTGAACGGGATCGCATTGCCGACCCTCGCCTGTTGCTGGCTGGTCCGGGGCAGCTTCACGCCGGCGGTGTGGAACGCCCACTGGACGAGACCAGAACAGTCCCACGAGTGCGGACCGGTGCCGCCCCACCGGTACGGCTTGCCGATCTGGGTCATCGACGCCCCGAGCGCGGCCAGGCCGGTGGGGGTGGGATGGGGAGGTAGATCGGCACCGAACCTGTCGAATCGCTGGAGCCGGAGCTCGAACCGGCCGCGGCGGCGCGTCCGGCATCGGCAAAAGGTGAGCCCAGGAACGGCGCCGCGACGGTGAGTGCGGCGGACAGGGCGACAGCACAGGTGACCCGCGTACAGCGGGTTCGCAAAACGGACATGACGACCAGATTGGCCGACCGCATACCCGCTTGTCGCCGCTATTCCTAGACGTGTGATGAAGGTGTGACCGTTGTGATGCGTGAGGCTAGTGTTGATTAATGTTGCAGACAGTGCTCAAATTCGACACTCACCAATAGCCGTCGGGATCGGTGGCGGGTGATTCCGGAGGAATGATTCCCTCGGCCACACCGTGGTCGATACTCGCCGACAAGCGGACACAGGTCGGCATCATCGCACCCGGGAGCAGTGGCCCGTTCCCGTCGTCGCCGCCGGCGCGCATCTGCTCGAGGCCGTGGCATCGGCTCCGGGCGTCGGCGTTCCACTGCACGCTCGTGTGGTGCGTGCTGGTCTTCTTCACCAGCACGCACGCGTGGCAGGCGCGGCATTCGATCTCTCGCATGCCGCCCTGCAGGTAGTGCTCGCGGTCGCGCTGGGTCGCCGCGTGGACCCGGGCCGCCCGGTCGGGATCGTCGCCGAAGTCGGGCGCCTTGGCCCAGTGTGCTCGTGACGCGGCCCGGGTCATCGTCAGACCTGCGCCTTCTCCGAGGAATCCGCCGCGCCGTCCGGCGACTGCTCGGCCGCTGCCTTCTCGGCCTCTTGGCGTCGGAGGTTCTCCTGGATCTCGGCGTTCCAGCTCTCGACTGCCTTGGAGGTGTCGATCTCGTACTCGAACCGGCCGGTCATCTCGTCGGTGACGTCGGCCTTGTCGACATAGAACTGCTCGTACCAGCGACGGAGCTGGTACACCGGGCCGTCCTCCTCGACGAGGAGCGGATTGTCGATGCGGGTCTTGTTCTTCCAGATCTCGACGTCCTGCAGGAAGCCGACCTCGACACCCGCGCTGATCTTGGTGGCCATCTTCGAGGCCTGCTCGGCGGTGAGGCCCTCGGGAACCTTCGCCATGACGCCGTACATCAGGACGAACGAATTCTCGTCGATCGGGTAGTGGCAGTTGGTCAGGATGGTCTCGACCGCGAAGCCGCCGTAGTACTGGACCATCGGGTTCAGCATGTAAGACGGACCGTAGTAAGCGGCGATCGATTCGAGCCGGCTGTCGCCGTAGTTGGTGCCCAGCGTGACGTCGGGGCGCCCATGCGAATTCATGTACTGCGCGGCGATCTCGCCCTCGAAGACATTCTTGAAGTAATCCGGCAGCGCGAAATGCACATAGAAGAAATGCGCCATGTCGACGACGTTGTCGATGATCTCGCGGCAGTTCGAGCCCTCGATCACGATGCGGTTCCAGGTCCAGTCGGTCCACTCCTCGGACCCGACCTCGGCCAGCTCCGGGATGATGACCTCTTCCGGCGGCGGGTTGCCCTCGGGGTCGTTGTAGACGAAGACCTGGCCGTTGCGGACCATCGACGGCCACGAGCGGGTCTTGGCGAGCTTGGGGTTGCGCTTGGCGTACGGGACGCCGGCGCAGCGACCGCTGCCCTTCCACAGCCAGCCGTGGAACGGGCAGGCGACGTTGTCGCCGGACAGCTTGCCCTGCGACAGGTCACCGCCCATGTGGCGGCAGTAGGCGTCGAGGATGTTCAGCTCGCCCTTGGTGTCGACCCAGACGACGAGCTTGGTGCCGAAGATCTGCACGGAGTGCGGTTGGCCGTCGTCGAACTCGCCGAACAGGCCCAGGCAGTGCCACCCGCGGGCGAACCGGGTGGGCGGCGCGCCGGTGTCGATCTCCCGGATACCCACCTCGGCGTCGTTGGACGAACCGGGGGTGTTCGGGGTCATCGTGTCGGGTGCTGGTGACATGTGCCCTCTCCTGTCTGTGGCTGGTGTCGCGTCGAACCTCTGCCGCCAATACTAGAACACGTTTCAAATCCTTTGGGTGGATCGCCGCCCAGATCGCCGATCAGTGCTGTACATGGGCATAAAGTCCCAGTGCTCGACAGAAATGAGAACGTGTTCTAATCTCGAACTCGATGAGTAAGCGGCCGGCGCCGTCCGGCCGAGGGAGAGACAGGTAGGAGCAGGCGAGATGCCAGCACAACGGAGCGAAGCCGCCGAGCAGGTCCTGGAGAAGATCAACGCACTGCTCCCGGAGATCGAGCAGCGGGCGCAGTCCACCGAGGATCTGCGTCGAATCCCCGAAGAGACCGTGTCCAGCCTCGAGACGGCCGGCTTCTTCAAGCTGATGCAGCCCGAGCAGTGGGGCGGATACCAGGTCGACCCGGTGACCTTCTACGAGGCCGTGCGGCGGATCGCCTCGGCCTGCGGGTCGACGGGTTGGGTGTCGGGCATCATCGGCATCCACAACTGGCACCTCGCGCTCTTCGACCAGCAGGCGCAGGAGGACGTCTGGGGCAAGGACCCCAACGTCCGCATCTCGTCGTCGTACGCGCCGATGGGTATGGGTGAGGTCGTCGACGGCGGCTACAAGGTCAACGGTTCGTGGGCCTGGTCGTCGGGCTGCGACACCGCCGACTGGGTGTTCGTCGGTGGACCGGTCATCAAGAACGGCAAGCCGGTCGACTTCGTCAGCTTCCTGATCCCGCGTGAGGACTACACGATCAAGGACGTGTGGAACGTCGTCGGTCTTCGCGGCACCGGGTCCAACACCATCGAGGTCAAGGACGTCTTCGTCCCCCGCCACCGCATGCTGAGCATGCGCACCATGTCGATGGGCCAGAGCCCGGGACTCGAGCAGAACACCGCACCGGTCTACAAGATGCCCTGGGGCACAATTCATCCCAGCACCATTGCGACCCCGATCGTCGGCATGGCCTTCGGTGCCTACCACGCTCACGTCGAGCACCAGGGCAAGCGCGTCCGCGCCGCTTACGCCGGGGAGAAGGCCAAGGACGACCCCTTCGCCAAGGTTCGTATCGCCGAGGCCGCCAGCGACATCGACGCCGCATGGCGTCAGCTGTCAGGCAACCTGCAGGCCGAGTACGACCTGATCCTCGCCGGTGAAGAGGTCCCCATGGAGCTGCGTCTGGCGGCCCGTCGCGACCAGGTGCGCGCCACCGGCCGCGCGATCTCCGCCATCGACCGTCTCTTCGAGAACTCGGGTGCCCACGCGCTCGAGAACGGCACCCCGATCCAGCGGTTCTGGCGCGACGCCCACGCCGGACGCGTGCATGCCGCCAACGATCCGGAACGAGCCTACGTCGCATTCGGCAACGGCGAGTTCGGGATTCCCATCGGCGACACGATGGTCTGACCCTTCGAGACGCTCGCAGGCTAGCTCCTCAGGGGGCCGGGGACACTTTCACACGCTCCTCAGGGAGCAGGAAACAGGAGATCGTGGAGATGAGTGACTGTCCGATCCGTTCATTGGGATACATGAGGATCGAGGCGACCGACATCGAGGCGTGGCGCACCTACGGCCTCAAGGTTCTCGGCATGATCGAGGGCTCTGGACTCACCGAGGGCGCGCTCTATCTGCGGATGGACGACTTCCCCGCCCGCCTGGTCATCGTGCCCTCCGAGCACGACCGCCTGGCCTGCGCGGGCTGGGAGGTCGCCAATGCCGCTGCGCTGCAGGAGGTCCGCGACCGCCTGGCGGGCGCGCACGTCGTCTTCCGTGAGGGCAAGGACGAGGAGATCGCCGACCGTCGCGTCGCCGAGATGATCGTGTTCGACGATCCCGCCGGCAACACCCTAGAGGTGTTCCACGGGGCCGCGCTCGAGCATCGTCGCATCGTCAGCCCGTACGGTCACCGCTTCGTCACCGAGGAACAGGGTCTCGGCCACGTCGTGCTCACCTGTGAGGACGACAAGGCCGCGCTCGAGTTCTACCGGGACGTACTGGGATTCAAGCTCCGTGACTCGATGCGCCTGCCCCCGCAGGTCGTCGGACGCGAGGAGGGCGACGAGGTCCCGTGGCTGCGATTCCTCGGCTGCAACCCGCGACACCACTCGCTGGCGTTCCTGCCGATCCCCAACAGCACCGGCATCGTCCACCTGATGGTGGAGGTCGAGAACTCCGACGACGTCGGACTGTGCCTCGACCGCGCCCTGCGCAAGAAGGTCCCCATGTCGGCGACCCTGGGTCGGCACGTCAACGACCTGATGCTCTCGTTCTACATGAAGACACCGGGCGGCTTCGACGTCGAGTTCGGTTGCGAGGGACGGACGGTCAAGGACGAGGAGTGGATCGCCCGGGAGAGCACCGCGGTCAGTCTGTGGGGGCATGACTTCAGCGTCGGGTTCAAGAACTGACATGGCCCAGACGCCTTACGGGTCCGCGGAGTTCGACTCCCGGCAGTTCCGTACCGCGATGGGTCAGTTCTGCACCGGCGTCACGGTCATCACGACCGTCGACGACGACGGCAAACCCGTCGGCTTCGCCTGCCAGTCCTTCGCGGCGCTGTCCCTCGATCCGCCGCTGGTGCTGTTCTGCCCGATGAAGACGTCCCGGAGCTGGAAGGTCATCGAGAAGGCCGGGAAGTTCTGCGTCAACGTCCTCTCCAACCGGCAGCAGGACGTGAGTGCGGCTTTCGGCGCCCCGGGTGACGACAAGTTCGCCAACATCACCTGGGACCCGTCGCCGGCGGGCCTGCCGGTGATCAGGCACGCGCTGACCTGGGTCGAGTGCGACGTCGAACGGGTCACCGACGGGGGCGATCACCACATCGTCATCGGCCGGGCGCTCACGCTGGGCGAAGTGCTGCAGGACAAGCCGCTGCTCTTCTACCGTGGCGGCTATCTGTCGACAGAACATCCGCGGGTGACGCCGGCACAGGCCGAACTCGAGAACTTCCTGACCTGGACGGGCGGAGACACCTGGCTATGAGCTCGCGCGAGATCGCTGTACCGCAGGACCTGACCAAGCCCCTGACCGATGCGATCGCCGAGGCGGAGAAGCTGGTCGCGTCGGCGGAGTTCGCCGAGACCGAGCAGGATCTCGCCGAGGGGTACGACTATCTCGCGGGCAGCATCGCCGCGATCATCCAGCTGGTCCGCGGCCGGTCGTTGTCGCACCCGAACTTCGTCACCTCGACCGGGCCGTCGACCAAGATGGGCCTCGACAACCCGGACACGCTGTACTACCACGCCGACGTCGAACCGACCGGGACCTACGTGGTCCGCGGACGCCGTGGCACCACAACCGATCTCAGCTTCCAGGTGCTGCGCGGCGACTACACGCCGTCCGCGGTGCCCGGCGGCGAGGACGCCTTCGACGACCGTCGCCTGACCATCGCCGACGACGGCACGTTCGAGCTGACCTTCGGACCGGGGATCGCCGACCCGCCCGACAACTACTTCGCCCTCGGCGAGGGGGCGTCGATGCTCGCGGTCCGCGAGGTGTACTCCGACTGGACCGAGCGCAAGGGTTCGATCACCGTCGAACGCGTCGACACCGTCGGAACCGCGCCGGAGGAAGCCGATCTCGCCCGCGTCGCACGTCGGTACGCGACGGCGGGCAAGATGCTCACGGCACGCATCAACACCTGGTTCAATTTCCCCAAGTGGTTCTACCTCGACGAACCGGTCAACACCTTCACCCCGCCCCGGCAGACACCAGGCGGGCTGAGCACCCAGTTCTCCTCGGTGGGCCACTACCGTCTGGGTCCCGACGAGGCGATGGTCATCACGATCCCGAAGTCCGATGCGCCTTATCAGGGATTCCAGCTCGGGAGCATGTGGTACATCTCGCTCGACTACGTGAACCACCAGACCAGCCTCAATTCGGCTCAGGCGCAGGTCGACCCGGACGGCATGATCCGCATGGTCGTCTCGCACCGCGACCCCGGCGTCGCCAACTGGATCGAGACGACCGGCCGGGAGAAGGGCATCCTGCAGTTTCGCTGGCAGCGCAGCGATTCGCCGATCGGTCCCGAGCTCGGGCCGACGGCGACGGTCGTGGGCCTCGACGACGTGGCCGCGCACCTGCCGCACTTCGAACACAACAAGATCGACGCCGCCGGCTGGTCCGACCGGATCGCGGCACGGCAACGCGCGTTCGCCGAGAGGATGCTGGGATGAGTTCTGGAGCGGGTCTCCTCGACGACAAGGTGGTCGTCGTATCCGGCGTGGGACCCGGGCTGGGTCGCTCGATCTGCCTGCGCGCCGCCGCCGAGGGAGCTCGTGTCGTCCTCGCTGCGCGCACCGAGTCGCGTCTCAAAGAGGTGGCCGCGGAGGTCGATTCGGCCGGAGGGACGAGTCTCGTCGTGCCGACCGACATCACCGACGACGCCGCCGTCGACAATCTGGTCGCCACCACGCTCGCCGAGTTCGGCCGGGCAGATGTCCTGGTCAACAACGCCTTTGCCCTGCCGTCGATGAAACCGCTGGGCCGCACCGACTTCGAGCAGATCACCAGCAGCATCGAGGTCACCGTCGTCGGGACCCTGCGGGTGATCAAGTCGTTCACCGATGCGCTCGCCGAGGCGAACGGGTCGATCGTCAACATCAACTCGATGGTCATCCGGCACTCCGAACCGCGATACGGCAGTTACAAGATCGCCAAGTCGGCGCTGCTCGCGATGTCGCAGACGCTGGCGTCGGAGCTGGGGGATCGCGGTATCCGCATCAACTCGGTGGCGCCGGGTTACATCTGGGACGATCAGCTGAAGTGGTACTTCGGCGAGGTCGCCGAGAAGTACGGCATCACTCCCGAGCAGGTGTACGAACAGACCGCGTCGAAGTCCGATCTCAAACGCCTGCCCGAGCCGGACGAGATCGCCGACGCCGTGATGTTCCTCGCCTCGCCGATGGCGCGGGCGATCTCCGGGCACACCCTGGACGTGAATTGCGGTGAATACCATGACTAGTACGGCGCGGACCGACGTCGGGACCATCGCGGACCTGCACGCCTCGGCCACCCGGGCGACGGGCCTCGAGGACTTCGGTGACGCCGACTACCTGGAGCCGTTGGGCATCCTGCTCGACTCCTACCGCTCCGAGGCCGGACTCACCGAACTCGGCAGCAAGATGTTCCGGTTCTTCCTCAAGGGAGCACTCGTCGCCCGACTGCTGAGTGAGGCGTCGTGGAAGGCGAACCCGGAACACGCCGAGGTCGAGATCACCCGGCCCATCTTCGTGACCGGTCTGCCGCGCACGGGAACCACTGCGCTGCACCGGCTCCTGGCCGCCGACCCGGCGCACCAGGGGTTGGAGATGTGGCTCGCCGAGTTCCCGCAGCCGCGGCCGCCCCGCGACACCTGGGCCGACAACCCGGTGTACCAGCAGATCCAGGCCGGCTTCGAGCAGCACCACGTCGAGAACCCGGAGTTCATGGGGCTGCACTACATGGATGCGGGCGAGGTCGAGGAATGCTGGCAGTTGTTGCGGCAGAGCGTCACCTCGATCTCCTACGAGTCGCTCGCCCATATCCCGACCTACTCGCGCTGGCTCGCCGAGCAGGACTGGACGCCGGCATACCTGCGGCATCGCAAGAACCTGCAGCTGATAGGCCTCAACGATCCGGGCAAGCGGTGGGTGCTCAAGAACCCGAGCCATCTGTTCGCACTCGACGCGCTGATGGCCGCCTACCCGGACGCGCTGGTCATCCAGACCCATCGCGCGCCGTCGACCATCATCGCGTCGATGTGCAGCCTCGCCGAGCACGCCACTCCCGGCTGGTCGACGACCTTCACCGGTGATCAGATCGGACAGGACCAGCTGGAACTGTGGTCGCGTGGATTGCGTGAGTTCTCCCGCGCCCGCGAGAAGTACGACCCCGCCCAGTTCCTCGACATCGACTTCGCCGACCTCCGCTCGGACCCGATGGGCACCGTCGAACGCGTCTACGCGGCGCTCGACACCCCCATGTCCGAGGCGGCCCGCGCGGCGGTGACCACGCTCGACGAGGAGAGCAGGTCCGGTGCGCGGAAGCCGCAGCACCGCTACCAGCTCGCCGACTACGGACTCGACGAGGCAGTGGTCGAGGCGGCGTTCGGGGAGTAGCCGGGAACGGGCGCGCGATCCGGGACCATCGGGTCGATTGTCGCGCGCGCCGACCGCCACGGTTCTACATTCAACCAATGGCCGCACCGGAGAATCGGAAGTCGGAAGAGGGTCTGAGTCGGCTGATCGCGTTCGCGGACGCGGTGGTGGCGATCGCGCTCACGCTGCTGGTGCTCCCGCTGGTCGACATCGCCAACGACCTGCGCGAGGAGACCTCGGTCGCCGAGGTGGTGTCCGACCATGCGCTCGAGCTGACCAGCTTCTTCGTCAGCTTCGTGGTGATCTGGGTGCTCTGGCGGCAACACCATCGGGCGATGGAGTACTTCCGTTCCTACGACTCGGTTCTGATCAATCTCACCTTCGTGTGGCTGCTGACCATCGTGGTGCTGCCGTTCGCGACCGCGATGGTCGACGACAGCCGGGTTGAGTGGGCGAACGTGCTCTACATCGGCTTGCTCGCCATCTCGGTGGCGTCGCTCGTCGGGATCGCTCAGTGGGGGCATCGGCACCGGGAGCTGCTCGTCGACGACGAGGCCACCGACCGCTGGGCCAGGTCGTCGGGTGGGTGGGGCACCCTCCTGGCCCTGGCGGTGGCGCTGGTCATCGCGCTGGTCTACCCGAAAAGCGGGAACTGGCCGCTTCTGCTGCTGCTCTTCACCGATCCGATCGAGCGGACGCTGGACCGCCTCCGCAACCGCGACTGAGAGCCGACTATCGCAGGCGCGCAGCAGCTTCGGCGACCGCGAGATGCGGGGCGCCCAGCAACTGCGACGACGCCTGTGCGCGCTTGAAGTACAGCTGGATGTCGTGTTCCCAGGTGATGCCGATGCCGCCGTGCAACTGGATGGCCTCGCCGGTGATTCGCCGGAAGGCATCCGAGCAGTACACGTGGGCGGCGAGGGCCAGTTCGGACGCTTCGGGGTCGTCGCCGGCGACCGCGGCGACCGCCGCACGCGAGATCGAACGAGCGGTCTCGACGAGAACGTACATGTCGGCCATGCGGTGCTTCAGCGCCTGGAACGAGCCGATGGTGCGGCCGAACTGCTTGCGCGACTTGGTGTACTCGACGGTGAGGTCGAGGGCGCGCTGGGCGCCGCCGACCTGCTCGGCGGAGAGCATCGCCCACCCGAGCGTCCGCAGGCGTGCGGCGAGGTCGGCCGGTGCGGGGATCGCGGTGGACACGACCTCGTCGAACCGCACCGAGGACAACGCACGCGTCGGATCGAGAAGAGGCAACGGCGACACCGTCACACCGGCCGCATCAGCGGCGACCGAGTGCATCGTCACGTGCTCACCGGGCCCCGATGCCAATACCAGGAAGGTGTCCGCGGACTCGGCATCGACGACGAAGTGTGCGGTGCCGGAGAGCAATCCGGCGTCGGCGTGCACGCCGGGGGTGTCCCAGCCGCGTTCGCCGGCCCAGCACAGGGCGGCCGTCTGCTCACCGGCGGCCAGCGCGGGAAGCAGCTGCGACGCGGTGTCGTCGTCCTGCGCCAGCAGGATCGCGCCGGTCGCCAGCACCGAAGACCCGAAGGCGGGCACCGGACTCAGGGTCGCACCGAGTTCTTCGAGGACAGCGGCCAACTCGGCCCACGACGCCCCCGCACCGCCGGCGTCCTCCGGGATGGGAAGTGCCGCCACCCCGATCTCGGTGCACAGGGTCTCCCACAGGCCGCGGTCGACGCGTCCGGTCGACGCCATGGCCGTGCGCACCGAGGCGGTGTCTCCCCGGCGTCGCAGCAGATCACGCACCGCCTCGGCCAGTGCCTCACGTTCCTCGGCGGAGATCGCGAGCGTCTCGGTGGTCACAGTGTCTCCAGGATGCGTCGACGATGGACTGCGGGCGAGCCCCAGGCGGACAGGAGCGCGCGGGTCTTGGTGATGTACAGCGAGATGTCGTGTTCGGCGGTGTAACCGATCGCCCCGAGCACCTGCAGCGAGCGGCGGGCCGAAAGGTGCGCGGCGTCGGCCGCCGCGACCTTGGCCGCCGACACGTCGCGCGACACGTTGGTGTCCTCGGGCACCTGGCCGTCGATGCCGAGTGCTGCGGCATGGACCAGGGGACGGGCCATCTCGAGTGCGATGGCCACATCGGCGAGGTGGTGCTTCACGGCCTGGAAGGACCCGATGGGCCGGCCGAACTGCTTGCGGGTCTGTGCATATTCGCTGGCGAGGGCGAGCATCGCCTGACCGAGTCCGAGGAGCTCGGCTGCGGTGGCGAGTGCCCCGGCGTCGACGGCGTCGGACGGGTCGATGCCGGTGGCCAGCGTCTTGTCCGGAGCCACCCGTGACAGTGTGCGGGTGGTGTCCACCGAGGGTTCGGTGCTGAGCACGGTGGCCGTCGACAGGACGCCGTCCTCCACGACGTACACGTCGGCGGAATCGACATCGGGCGCGAGCGGCTGCAGCGGGGCGATGGCACAGGTCGCCAGCCGCCCCTCGGCGAGATCCTGGAGGGGGCCGTTCACGTCCGCGTCTCGCAACAGGATCGGCAGGACGGCAACGCTTTCCACGATCGGTCCGGGAGCGCAGTGGCGTCCGAGCTGTTCGACGGCGACGATCATCTCGACGGCGCCGGCGCTGCTGCCGCCGTGGGATTCGTCGATGAGGAGGCCGCTGATCCCGGCGTCGGCGAGCTGGGAGTAGACCTTGGTGACCGCGGTCCGGTCACCGGCCGCCCATGCTCTCGCCGCGGCGGGCATGTCGGCCTTGCCGAGCATGGCGTCGACGGTGGCGGCGAGGTCCGTGTGGATGTCGGAGAGTTGGAAGTCCATGTGGTATCAGCGATCTCCGCGAGGAAGGCCGAGGAGTCGCTCGGCGATGACATTGCGTTGGATCTCGTTGGTGCCGGCGTAGATCGGGCCGGACAGGGAGAACAGGTAGCCGTCCATCCAGGCGTCGTCGAGTTCGGCGTCCGGTCCCTGTAGATCGAGGGCGGTCTCGTGGGCGGCGATGTCCCACTGCGACCAGAAGACCTTGTTGATCGAGGACTCCATGCCGAGCTGTCCGCCTGCGGAGAGCCGGCTCACGGTGTGCCAGGTCGACAACTCGTAGGCGCGCGCCCCGATCCAGGCGTCGGCGACCCGCGCATCGGCGTTGGCCGTCGAGGGCACCTCGTCGCGCTTCGACCGCCACAGGTCGACGAGGCGGTCGGTGGTGGCGAGGAAGCGGCCCGGTGCTCGCAGCGAGAGTCCGCGCTCGTTGGCGGCCGTGCTCATCGCCACCCGCCAGCCGTTGTCCACCTCGCCGATGACCCCGGACTCGCCGGGGTTCGCGGGGTCGTCGGGCACGAAGACGTTCTCCAGGAACAGCTCTGCGAAACCCGCCTCGCCGTCGAGCTGCGCGATGGGACGGACGGTGACGCCCTCGGCACGTAGGTCGAACATGAAGTAGGTGAGGCCCCTGTGTCGCTGGGCCTCCTTGTCGGTGCGGAAGAGGCCGAAGGCCCGGTCGGCGAAACTCGACCGCGAACTCCACGTCTTCTGCCCGTTCAGCAGCCAGCCGCCGTCGGTGCGGACCGCGGTCGAACGGAGCGAGGCGAGGTCGCTGCCCGCCTCCGGCTCGCTCCACGCCTGGCCCCAGATGTCGTCGGCCCGGGCCATCCGCGGCATGATGCGTTCCAGCTGAGCGGGATTCGCGTGCTCGAAGAGGGTCGGGGCGAGCAGGAAGATGCCGTTCTGGCTCACCCGGCCCGGTGCGCCCGAGCGGTAGTACTCCTCCTCGAAGATCACCCAGTGGAGGAGGGGAGCGTCGCGGCCGCCGTACTCCTCGGGCCAGCTGACGACCGACATGCGGTCGGCGGCCATCGTGCGCTCCCACTCGCGGTGGGCCTCGAAGCCCTCCGCGGTGTCCATGGACGGGAGGGGTTCGCGCGGAACGTGTTCGGCCAGCCAGGAGCGGACCTCGGCCCGGAACTGCTCGGCCGCGTCGTCGAAGAGCAGGTCCATGTCAGCTACCCGATCCTGCCGAGGCCTTCATCGACTTGGCGTCCATGCCGCCGAGCGAATCGCCGCCCGACGCCTCGGCATTGGCCGAGTGGGCGAAGTGGTGCCAGCCGAAGACCGAGTCCATCGAGTTGCGGAGTCCCATCTGGTCCTCGCAGATGTTGACGGCCTTCTTGCTGAGGAACAACCCCTGCATCGGCATCGAGACCGCCTTCTCAACGATCTCGTTCACCTTGGTCTCGAGCCCGTCGCGCGGCACGACGTGGTTGACCATGCCCCAGTCGGCTGCCTGCGTGGCGGTGAAACGCTCGCCGGTGAACAGGATCTCCTTCGCGCGGCGGGTGCCGAGGGCATATGCGTGCGCGAAGTACTCGACGCCCGGGATGCCCATGCGTGCCACCGGGTCGGAGAAGAACGCATCGTCGGAGGCGACGATGAAGTCGCAGATCCAGGCCAGCATCAGGCCGCCGGCGATGCAGGCGCCGTGGACCTGGGCGATGAGCGGCTTGGGGATGTCGCGCCAACGGCGGCACATCCCCATGTACACCTCCATCTCGCGGGCGAGGCGCTGATCGGCACCGGTCTTGTCGGTGTGATCCCAGTGCAGGACGGCGGCGTTCTCGTAGTAGGTGTCGAAGTCGCGCTCCGGGGTGCCGATGTCGTGTCCGGCCGAGAAGTGCTTGCCGTTCGCGCGCAGGACGATGACCTTCACGGTCGTGTCCTCGACGGCCTTGCGGAAGGCGGCGTCGAGCGAATACGTCATGACCGAGTTCTGTGCATTGCGGTACTCGGGACGGTTCAGTGTCACGTACGCGACGGCACCTTCGGGCCCGCCGACCTCGTAGGCGACCGGAGAGGTGTCCGGGCCGAGATCGTCGGGGCCGAGTGCGGGCGGGATGGCGGCATCACTCATGCCCACGAGCCTAACCTAGCAAGTGCTTGGTTGGTAGCCCGGCGTCAGGGAACGACGATCGTCCCGCTGCAGCTCGTCGACGGCACGCTCCACAGCGCGTTGCGGTTCGTCGCGCCGAAGGTCACAGCCACCCGGCCCTTGCCGATCGTCTTCACCGGGATGACGAAGTAGTGGACACCCTGGTAAGGCGGGTTCACCTTGGTGTTGCTGACCTTGAAGCCACGTTTGCCGGTGGACAGGTTGTGCCAGTCCATCCGCAACGACGACTGGTAGCCGCCGGGGAAGTAGCTGGGGAAGTCCGCGGCGATGTAGGCATCGCCACCGTAGGTGCTGACGATGGCGCGTCTCACCATGAACGGGAGGTCGACGATGTTCGGGCTCGGGCCGATGCAGTTCGAGACCGGGAACTCGCGCGCCGCCTCGGCTTGTCCCGTGCCGGCGAGGCCGAGTCCTGCTGCGGCTGCGACCGACAGGGTCGCCGCGGCCAACCTGGTGAACGTCTTCGTCCGGGCCATGCTCGAACTCCTCGTGTCGTGGGAACGATCGGCCCGCGGCCGACTTCCGGCGATTGTCGCGAATCCAGCGGGGTTTCGTTGCGGAGTACCGGAATCTATCGCAGATGCGAGGAGATCTCTTCGGCCGCTGCGCGGGTGGCGTCGGCGATCGAGTGCAGATCCGCGACGTCCAGTGTGGAGTTCGGGCACGCGACCATCGCGGCGACGACCCGCCCCGTGTGGTCGAAGATCGGCGCACCGATGGTCACCACCGGAACGCCCTCGCGGGCGCCGGCGTCGAGCTCGTCCGGCAGGTAGTCGATCACCGACAGTTCGGTCAGCAGGTCTCCGACCCGGCTGCGCAGGTTCTCCGACATGGTGTCCAGGGAGTTCAGGGCGTCGATGATCGCTACGTGGTCGTCGGTCATCCGCTCGATCGAGTAGCCGCGTTCGGCGATCACGTCGAGGATCATGCGCAACCGGGTGCGGGTGGGCTCGGCGGCCTGAGCGATCCAGGCATCACGTGCCTCCGCCGGGTCCCAGGCGACGAATTCGCGGCAGATCGGCGGGCGGATCCGGATGCGGCTTCCGTTGCGAAGCCACGGATGCGGTTCGGAGTCGGCCGCGAGATGCGGTGGGAAGGCGTGCGCCGCGAGCGTGACGACGTCGGTCGAGGATCGGCGGGCCACGAAGAAGGGGATCGAGAAGCGTCCACAGAGGTCGTGCGCGGCTACCGCCGCCCATCGGTCGAGGTGATCGGCGTCCGCGGCTGCCCGTGCGAGGGCTCGGAATTCCGGGCCGATCCCGTATTTCCCGGTGGCGGGATCGCGGCTCAACCAGCCGTGTTCGGTCAGTTCGGCGACGATAGCGTGTGCCGTCGCACGCGAGAGCGAGGTCTGCCGGACAATCTCGGCGAGGGTCAGTGCCGGTTGATCGGCACCGGCCAGCAGTTGGACGATGTGGACGACCCGCGAGGTGGGTGGCGACGCCGCGCGCGACGGTTGACGCGCATCGGAGAGGTCGCCTACGGTCGGTGTCACATTGTCAACACTTAGTGTCGAATATTCGACATGTCAAGGGGGGTTGCGCACGGTGACGAGCATGACCGAAGCGAACGGCGGCAGCGCCGGCGACCGGCAGGCACACCGACCGGGCCGGCACGGGTACGAGTTGTCGCATCTCGCGGCTCTCGAAGCGGAGTCCGTGCACATCTTCCGCGAGGTCGCGGCGACCTTCGAACGTCCGGTGCTGCTGTTCTCGGGCGGCAAGGACTCGGTCGTCATGTTCCACCTGGCGCGCAAGGCGTTCTGGCCCGCGCCGATCCCGTTCCCGCTGATGCACGTCGACACCGGACACAACTTCGACGAGGTGATCGCCTACCGCGACCGGGTGGTCGCCGAGACCGGCGTCCGACTGATCGTGAGCTCGGTCCAGGACGACATCGACGCCGGACGCGTCGTCGAGCAGACGGGTCCCGGAGCGAGCCGCAACCGCCTCCAGACCACGGCTCTGCTGCGGGGTATCACCGAGAACCGCTTCGACGCCGTGTTCGGCGGTGCGCGTCGCGACGAGGAGAAGGCGCGCGCGAAGGAACGCGTCTTCAGCTTCCGGGACGAGTTCGGCGCGTGGAACCCGCGGGACCAGCGGCCCGAACTGTGGCGGCTCTACAACGGGCGCCATGCGAAAGGGGAGCACATCCGGGTCTTCCCCCTGTCGAACTGGACCGAACTCGACATCTGGCAATACATCGCCGAGGAGAGCATCGACCTGCCGTCGATCTACTACGCGCACCAGCGGGAGGTGATCCCCCGCGACGGCATGCTGCTCGCGAAAACCCGTTTCCTCCAGGAACTCCCGGGGGAGGAGATCCGAACGGAGACGGTGCGCTTCCGGACCGTGGGCGACGCCACCTGCACCGGGTGCGTCCTGTCGGCGGCCGACGACGTCCGCAAGGTGATCGAGGAGATCGAGGTGACCCGGGTGACCGAACGCGGGGCCACGCGCGCCGACGACCGGATCTCCGAGTCGGGCATGGAGGATCGCAAGAAGGAGGGGTACTTCTGATGAGCGGGGTCAATGCTGCCGGGGGTGCCACCGAGATGTTGCGGCTCGCCACCGCTGGTTCCGTCGACGACGGCAAGTCGACACTGATCGGCCGGTTGCTGTACGACTCCAAGGCGATCTTCACCGATCAGCTGGAGTCGATCGAGCGGACCAGCGCGGAGCGGGGCGACGAGTACGCCAACCTCGCGCTCCTGACCGACGGTCTGCGGGCCGAGCGCGAACAGGGCATCACGATAGACGTGGCGTACCGCTATTTCGCCACTCCCAGGCGGAAATTCATCATCGCCGACACCCCTGGCCACGTGCAGTACACCCGCAACATGGTGACCGGGGCGTCGACCGCGGATCTGGCCATGATCCTCATCGACGCCCGCAAGGGGGTGCTGGAACAGACCCGGCGACACGCGTTCCTCTCGACGCTGCTCGGGATTCCGCACCTGACGGTCTGCGTCAACAAGATGGACCTCGTCGACTGGTCGCAGGAACGCTTCGACGAGATCTGCGCCGACTTCATCGATTTCGCGGCCAAGCTGAACGTCGTCGACCTCACCTTCATCCCGATGTCGGCGCTACGCGGCGACAACGTCGTCGAACAGTCGACCGCGATGCCGTGGTACGAGGGCAGGCCGCTCCTCAACCACCTCGAGCACGTCTACATCGCATCCGACCGCAACCTCATCGACGCCCGCCTGCCGGTGCAGTACGTCATCCGTCCGCAGCGCAGCGATGGCGCCGACCACCGCGCGTATGCGGGTACGGTCGCCGGCGGCGTGTTCGCCAAGGGCGACGAGATCGTGGTTCTGCCAAGCGGATTCAGTACCACCATCACCGAGATCTGGGAACCGGGCGGGGCCCGCGTCGACGAGGCGTTCGCATCGATGGCCGTGTCGGTGGAGCTCGCCGACGAGATCGACATCGTGCGCGGCGACATGCTCGCGCGGCCGAACAACCGGCCGTACGTCGGGCGCGACATCGACGCGATGGTGTGCTGGTTCGCCGAAGACGCGGATCTCCGCTCGCACAACCGCTATCAGCTCCTGTGCGGAACGCGACTGACCCGCGCGCAGATCACCGGCCTCAACTACCGGCTCGACGTCAACTCGCTGCACCGCGACGAGAACGCCGAGGCGCTGTCGCTCAACGAGATCGGCCGGGTGACCCTGCGTACGCAGGAACCGGTCATGTTCGACTCGTACCGGCGCAACCGGGACACCGGCAGCTTCATCCTCATCGACGAGGCCACCAACCGCACCGTGGGCGCGGGCATGATCAACGCTCCGGTCAGCCACGACAGCCACATCGTCTGGCAGGCCAGCAAGGTCGACCGCGAACACCGGGCGCACCGCGGTGCCACCATCTGGCTCACCGGACTCTCCGGTTCGGGGAAGTCGTCGCTCGCCGTCGAACTCGAGCGGCGATTCGTCGCCGAGGGCCGGCCCGCCTACCTGATGGATGGTGACAACCTCCGGCACGGGCTGAACTCCGACCTGGGCTTCTCCGACGACGACCGGCGCGAGAACATCCGCCGGACCAGCGAGGTCGCGGCGCTCTTCGCCGATTCGGGTGCGGTCGCGATCGTGTCGCTGATCAGCCCGTTCGCCGAGGAACGGCAGCGCGCCCGCGAGATCCACGCCCAGCGGGGTCTGCCGTTCTACGAGATCTTCGTCGACACCCCGATCGAGGAGTGCGAGCGGCGGGACCCGAAGGGGCTGTACGGCAAGGCTCGCCGGGGCGAGATCAGTCAGTTCACCGGTATCGACTCGCCGTATGAACGGCCGGCCGACGCAGAGCTCGTCATCACCCCCGACGACGGCGCGCCCGCCGAGGTCGCCGACATGGTCCTCCGTAACCTGGGACTGTAAGAAACGCCGGTTGGCCGGGGACACCCCTGGGTATGCAGCGACTGATCAGCACAACGCCAGAGAGGGAATCCCGTGACCGACGATCGAGCACTCGCAGGCGAACTGGCCACCGCGGCAGGAGAACTCCTCCTGGACATTCGCAAGACCAGCGGGCTGACCGGCAAGGAGCTGGGAAACGCCGGCGATGCGCAGTCCAACGATTTCCTGCTTCGACGGCTCGCGGGGGAGCGACCCGACGACGCGGTGCTGTCGGAGGAATCGGCGGACGACAAGTCCCGACTCCAGGCGGAGCGGGTCTGGATCGTGGACCCGGTCGACGGCACCCGTGAGTACGGCACCTACGAGCCGGGAGCCGGCCGCGCCGACTGGGCCGTTCATGTGGCGCTGTGGTCGGCGACCGACGGTCTGATCGCCGGTGCGGTGGCACTCCCGGCGCTCGGCGTGACCTACGTCGACGACGAGACGGTCGTCGAACCCACCGAGGGACTGGCCTCGCGGCCGCGTACCGGTGTGCCCCGCGTCGTCGTCAGCTCGTCGCGCCCACCGGCTTTCGCCGACGAGGTCGCCGCCGCGGTCGGCGGTGAACTCCTGCCGATGGGTTCGGCCGGCGCGAAGGCGATGGCGGTGGTCCGCGGTGAGGCGGACGCGTATGTGCACGCCGGTGGTCAGTACGAATGGGATTCGGCCGCACCGGTGGCCGTCGCGCAGGCGAAGGGTCTCTGGTGCGGACGCATCGACGGCTCGCCCCTGGTCTACAACAACGACGACACGTATCTGCCCGACCTGGTGATCTGCCGACCCGAATACGTCGAGGCGATCCTCACCGTCACGACCGAGGGTGCGGGCGGCTGACGCACGGCCGCGTGTTCCGGGAACCCCGGCTCAGTGCGTCAGCACGACCTTGATGACGACGATCGCGGTGGCCACCACGGTGACCGCGCCGGCGCCGATCAGCGTCGCGCGATTGGGCCGTTCGTTGTTCAGTCGGTCGATGACGAAAACCGTTCCGCCGATTCGTAAGAGGATCACGATCTCCGCGGCGAGCTGGGCGGTGCGCGGATCGATCCAGCCGACCCAGGCCATCGCCAGGATGAGACACGGGACCGACGCGGAGGACAGGATCGGCACCGAGTCCCGCAGATTGTGAAGAACCATCGACTTGTTCGGATGGATGGCGCCCTCGTGCACGCGGCGTCCCACGGCCTCGGCGAAGACATGCGCGACGAAGGTCGACGCCGCCGTGCCGAGCAGGATCAGGATGCCGACGAAATCGTCGGTGAGGTGCAGCGGGATCAGCGCCGCCAAGATCAGGATGTTGCCGTAGATGTAGGCGCTGATGCGGGGGGCGGCGTGTTCACGGTCCAGCGGATTGCTGCGCGAGAACAACGGGCCGTGCAGCACTGTCCACGGGCGAGCGGTCATGGACAACGAAAGTATCAGCGAGTGGGCACGAGTTCACCGACAACGTCGGCGACCTTGTCCTCGAGGCGGGTGAGGCAGACCGTCGCCGCGACGGTGGCGACCTGGTCGGCGTTCGACTTCACCCCGAGTGCTGCCACGGCGGCCGCACGCCCCTCGTCCTCGAGTGCGCGGAATTCGCGGCAGCTCAGGGCCTTGGCGTCGCCGGCGTCGGCGGAGCCCGTCGGCCGGGGTGTGCCCGTCGACGGCCGGGCCGCCGAGCTCTCGGCGGTGCCCGGTGCTGCCGGAGTGGCCTGCTCGGTGCTGGTCTGCTCGACCGAGGTCTGTTCCGAGACCGTCGTCGTCGGCGCGGGTTCGGCGTCGTCGGACGAGCAGCCGGCCAGCGACAACGACAGCGCGGCAGCCCCGGCGAGCAGGGCGGGACGGAACAGACGAGCGCGGGACATGAGGAAACCTCTCTGGGGATTCGAGTCTCGGTTATCGAGGACGGTACGGCCGGGGCAAAGGAGGACTGCTAGCGGCGGAGTCCGGACAGCACTCCGGAGATCGCGGACCGGATGTCGTCGAGTTCGATGCGCATCAGGTCGTCGGCGGACAGGGAGGCGAGGTCGCCGGCGGAGCTGAGCCGGAACTCGCGTTCCTCCTCGGCGGCTTCGACGATGTTGCGGATGAATCGGCCGTTACCGGCCAGGTCGGTGGCCCGGCGCGTGCCGCCGTCGTCTCCGCGGACATCGTGGTACAGCGGCGCACACGCCTGCTCCAGTTCGGCGACCGCCTCCGGGGTGAGGACCGAATCGCGTTTGCGGGCGATGAACTCGCCGATCTGCGCGAGCTCCTGCGGGGTGTAGGAGTCGAATCGGACGCGACGGGCGAAACGCGACGAGAGACCGTCGTTGGCGGCGAGGAAACGGTCGATCTCCGAGTCGTAGCCGGCGATGATCACGACCAGACGGTCGCGGTCGTCCTCCATCCGCGCCAGTAGGGTGTCCACCGCCTCACGGCCGAACGCGTCGCCGCCGGACAGGCCCTTCTGGATCAGGGTGTACGCCTCGTCGATGAACAGCACACCGTCCATGGCCGAGTCGATGAGCGCCGACGTCTTGATGGCGGTGGAGCCGAGGTGCTCGCCGACGAGGTCGCGCCGCGTCGCCTCGACGACCTTGTCGGACTTGATGAAGCCCAGCCCGCAGTAGATCTTGGCGACGATCCGGGCGACCGTCGTCTTGCCGGTTCCGGGAGGACCGGTGAAGGCCAGGTGCAGGCTGCGCGCCGACGTCGAGAGTCCGCGGTCGGCGCGGACCCGGGCGAGGGTGGCGGCCGACTGCAGTTTTGCGACCTGCTGCTTGACCGACTCGAGTCCGATCTGTTCGTCGAGCTCGCGCCGGGCATCGGTCACCAGCTCGTTCTCGGCGACGCCGTCCGAGACGTCCCGCGACACCAGGGTCTCGGTCCGGTCCGGCACGGAGGCGGGGTCCCACGGGTCGGTGCGGGCGGCGATCTGCTCGGGGGTCGTGACAGCCAGGCGGATCGACGGAGACTGCAGAGCCTGTACCGCGGCGGTGTGCGCCGGGTTGCGGGCGTAGACCTGTTCGAGCATCGCCTTCGCCTTCTCCTCATGCCCCTGCTGGCGGAGTGCGAGGGCATAGGCGTACATAGCGCTCGTCGAGCAGGCGGCGATCGGACCGTCGATGGCGTTCTGCAGGCGCCGCATGCCCTCACCGAGCATGCCGAGGCTCACACACGCCGAGCCGGCCATGTAGTCGGCCACCGACTGCATGACGGTGTCGCCCCACCGGTCCGAGCGGGTGAGGGCGGTCAGGACGTCGGGCCACCGCTGGGTCTTGAAGTGGAGGTGAGCGCGGACGAACTCGACGATCGGCAGTCGATGGGCGGGCGGGACCTCGTCCAGCGCCTCCTCTGCGCCGGTGTGGTCGGCGCCGCGGATCAGGCTGGACGCATATGCGGCGGTGGCGTCGACGGCGTTGATCGCCGGGTACTCGATGTACAGCCCGGTGTCCCAGCGGCCTGCGATGGTGCCCGGGGGGAGGCCGAGGCGCCGCTGTTCGGCGCCGATCGTGGCGCGTGCGCGGTACAGCCCCAGGAGCACCTCGTCGCTCGTGTCCCCGCAGGCGAGCCGGCCGATCCAGGCGTCGCCGAGCGACGGGTCCCACTCGGTCGCGCGAGTGAATGCTTTCGCGGCCTGGGCCGGATTGTTGATGGGTTCCTGACCGTCGACCGGGATGTTCAAGGACAGGACACCCAGCTCGAAGAGTGCCCTCGCCTTGCGGACATCGGCCATCTCGTCCCCCTGTGTCAACGTCGTCCCCCCGCGCGGCGGCGGCGTGCGGCGCACCCCCGCGCACGTCGCGCACACGGCGCGGCTCGAGTGAACAGACTATCCCGAGACAGGCCCGGTCCCCGGAACAGATCTCCCAGGGGAGGACCCGTCGAACATCGGATGGTCCGCCCCGTCGCCTCCGACCGCCCGGGCCCGCCTAGACTTGTCACCGTGAGTGCCCAGGTGGATACCGTCTCAGCCGCTTCCTCGACCCCGGATCATCCGCAACCGTTCCGCGAACTCGGACTCAAGGACGACGAGTACGCGCGGATCCGCGAGATCCTGGGCCGTCGACCCACCGACGCCGAGCTCGCCATGTACTCGGTCATGTGGTCCGAGCACTGCAGCTACAAGTCGTCGAAGGTCCACCTCCGGTATTTCGGGGAGACCACCACCGAGGAGATGCGGGCCAACATGCTCGCCGGTATCGGTGAGAACGCCGGCGTCGTCGACGTGGGCGACGGATGGGCGGTGACCTTCAAGGTCGAGTCGCACAACCACCCCAGCTACGTCGAGCCCTACCAGGGTGCGGCGACCGGTGTCGGCGGCATCGTCCGCGACATCATGGCGATGGGCGCGCGCCCGATCGCGGTCATGGACCAGCTGCGTTTCGGCCCGGCCGACGCCCCCGACACCCGACGCGTCGTCGACGGTGTGGTGCGCGGCGTGGGCGGCTACGGCAACTCCCTCGGCCTGCCCAACATCGGCGGCGAGACCGTCTTCGACGCCAGCTATGCGGGCAACCCGCTGGTGAACGCACTCTGTGCGGGTGTGCTCCGCGTCGAGGACCTTCACCTGGCCTTCGCGTCGGGAACCGGCAACAAGATCATCCTGTTCGGTGCGCGCACCGGACTCGACGGCATCGGCGGCGTGTCGGTCCTGGCGTCGGAGACCTTCGACGATGACGAGACCTCGGGCCCGAGCCGCAAGAAGCTGCCGAGTGTCCAGGTGGGCGACCCGTTCACCGAGAAGGTGCTCATCGAGTGCTGCCTCGAGCTCTACCACGCCGGGCTCGTGGTGGGCATTCAGGACCTCGGCGGTGCCGGATTGTCTTGCGCCACCAGCGAACTCGCGGCCGCCGGCGACGGTGGCATGCACATCGACCTGGAGAAGGTGCCCATGCGCGCCGAGGGCATGACCCCGGCCGAGGTGCTGTCCAGCGAGTCGCAGGAACGCATGTGCGCGGTCGTCGCTCCCGAGAACGTCGACGCCTTCCTCGAGGTGTGCCGCAAGTGGGATGTGCTCGCCACCGTGATCGGCGAGGTCACCGACGGTGATCATCTGGTCATCACGTGGCACGGCGAGACCGTCGTCGACGTGCCGCCGCGCACCGTCGCCCACGACGGCCCGGTCTACGAGCGCCCGGTGGCGCGTCCGGACTGGCAGGACACCGTGGTCGCGTCGACAACCGAGCCGCTGAAGCGTCCGAGCACGCCGGATCAGCTGCGCGAGACCCTGCTGGCGATGCTGGCCAGCCCGGCGCTGTGCAGCCGCCAGTTCATCACCGACCAGTACGACCGCTACGTCCGCGGCAACACCGTCCTGGCCGAGCACGCCGACTCCGGCATGATCCGTATCGACGAGAAGACCGGCCGCGGAATCGCGCTGGCGACCGACGCGTCGGGCCGCTACACCTTCCTCGACCCGTACCGCGGTGCGCAGCTGGCGCTGGCCGAGGCCTACCGCAACGTCGCCGTCTCGGGTGCGACGCCCAAGGCCGTCACCAACTGCCTCAACTTCGGCTCGCCCGAGGACCCGGCGGTGATGTGGCAGTTCCAGCAGGCGGTCCGCGGACTCGCCGACGGCTGTGCGCAGCTGGGCATCCCGGTCACCGGCGGCAACGTGAGCTTCTACAACCAGACCGGTGCGACCGCGATCCTCCCGACGCCGGTCATCGGTGTCCTCGGTGTGATCGACGACGTCCATCGTCGTATCCCGACGGGCTTCGGCACCGAACCGGGCGAGACGCTGATCCTCCTCGGCGAGACCCGCGACGAGTTCGACGGCTCGATCTGGGCGCAGGTCGCCTACGACCACCTCGGTGGCGTGCCGCCGGAGGTCGACCTCGAGCGTGAGCGTCTGCTGTCGGAGATCCTGACCGCGGCGTCGCGCGACGGATTGATCTCGGCCGCACACGATCTCAGCGAGGGCGGGCTCATCCAGACCGTCGTCGAGGCGGCGCTGGCCGGCGAGACCGGTTGCCGGCTGCTGCTGCCCGAGGATGCCGACCCCTTCGTCTGGCTGTTCTCCGAATCCGCCGGACGCGTGCTGGTCGCCGTGCCGCGCACCGAGGAGTCCCGCTTCTCCGCCATGCTCGACGCCCGCGGCATGCCGTGGACGCGCATCGGCGTGGTCGACCAGGGCAGCGACGAGGTCGAGGTCCAGGACTACTTCTCGGTGCCGCTCGCCGAGCTGCGCGAGGTGCACGAGGCGACGCTGCCGCGTCTCTTCGGCGACACCGCGTAGCGAGCCGAATCGTTGTAGCGCGCACCGTTCCCTCCTGCGGGAACGGTGCGCGTATACCGTTGAAAGCAATCTGATTCACCGACCCGACGAATCCGGTCAGGGTCGGATACGCTCCGTGGGTTCTCAGCGAGAGTCGAAAGGGCGCAGATGAGCTATCCCCACGATCCGAACCAGCCGCCGAACTACGGCGCGGCGCCCGGCTACGGACAGCAGCCGTACGGCGCATACGCGCCCGGTCCCGAACCGGACAACAACCTCGTGTGGGCGATCCTGACGACGGTGCTGTGCTGCCTGCCCCTGGGGATCGTGGCGATCGTCAAGTCCACCTCGGTCAGCAAGCTGTGGGCCGCCGGTGATTTCGCCGGTGCTCAGAAGGCGGCCGACGACGCCAAGAAGTGGGCGATGTGGGGCGCGATCATCGGGATCGTCGGCTCGATCCTCATCGTGGTCGTCTATTTCATCTTCGCGGCGTTGATCATCGGTGCAAGCGCCACCACGTCCACGTACTGAACGGTTCGAACGGGCCGTCCTGGAGCGGGTGTCGGTCCTCTCGAACCATCGGGTCCTCGGCCCGGCGACCGTGGTCGTCGGGGCCGGGATCTGTTGTGCCGCAGTGTTGCTGGGAGATCCCACCACGCCCGGCGGGGTACTCCCGATGTGTCCCACCAAGTTGATCCTCGGTGTGACCTGTCCGGGCTGCGGGTCGCAGCGTGCGCTCTACTCACTCCTGCACGGTGATCTGTTCGCGTCCCTGCACTACAACGCGGCCTTTGTCCTCGCGCTCGGGTTGCTGCTCTTCGCATTCGGCGCCTACTGCCTGCGGCTGTGGACCGGGCGGCGGATTCGCGGCTGGCAGAACATGCGCTATTCCGCCGTCGTGTTGCTCGTCGCCGTGCTCGGCTGGTTCGTGGTCCGGAACATCCCGGTGGAACCGCTCTGGTCCCTACACGTCTGACGGGCCGCGGCGTCCGGTGCGCCGGACCCATCGGACCAGTCGTGACCCGCCGGCGTCGGCAGCCGCGTCGAGATCGAGCGCGGCAAGTCCATCCGGGTCGTCGGTGGTGATCTGGTCGACCCGTAACTCCAAGAGCCGCCTGATATCCGGGACCGAACGAGGTCCGACACGGGTCACCGTGTAGCCGTCGACGAGTCGATCGTGGCGATGGAAGGCGTCGACGAGATCGACACCGCGCCGGTCCGCGGCGAGGATCAAGCGGTTCTCCAGATAGACCATCTCCGCGTTCGGCGACGCGGCCAGCGCACGCGCGACGAAACCCTCGAAGTCCCCGGACCGGATCGCGGCGTCGGCGGCACCGTGATGGCAGGGGTCGTAACCGACGCGAATCCCGGGGGCCGCCGACGTCAGGCGCGCCACGGCCGCCGCATCGCCGCAGGACAGGATGTAGTGCGACGCCAGCGGCTCGACGCTGCGCGCGAAGGTGTGCACCGCACGTGGATCGAGGGCGGCGTCGTCCTCCTTGAAGTCGAGCTGGAGGATCGACGACGGTGCGATGTCGACCGTCGAGAACAGCTCGGTGAGGTCCTCGAGTAACAGGACCGGCTCGTCGAGCGCCTTGCCGTGGTTGTCGCGCAGGGACAGTCCGCGGAGGTAGGCCGCGGGTAGCGCCGAGATCGCCCCGGTGCCGGTGGTGGCGTGATCGACGACGCGGTCGTGCAGGACCGCGAAACCGCGGTCGGCGTGGATGACCAGGTCCACCTCGATGCTCGCGCCCAGCCGCATCCCCTCGATGATGCGAGAAGCGGTGAAGGCCGGGTCGTCGGCGCGCCGACGACCCCGGTGCCACTTGAGCATGGTCCGGTGCCCGTCGAAGTCGACGTACAGCGGCGGACGTGCCGGATCGGGCGCTGATGGTGTGCTCGTCTGGGACATCGTCTTCCGAGACTAGTCCCGGTAGGGTCTGGCAGATGGCGGCGTTCTCGATGCCCAGGTGGGTCGGTGCGGTGACGATGGCCGAGTCGGCCGGATTCCTCATCCCGGTCGCCGGGTTCGCGATCTCCGCCATCACCGGGTTACCGGTCGGATGGGCCTGGCTGCTCATGGTTGTGTGTGGGGCCGGCGAGCGCGCGCTGCTCGGTCTCGGTCAGGCAGTCGCCCTCCGCGGGACGTCGTGGCAGGTCCCGACCGCGCGATGGGTTCCGGCGACCGCGGTCGGCGCGATGATCGCCTGGTCGTTGGGGATGGCGCCGTCGAGTCTTGTCGACCTGGGGGCGGACATCGACTTCGGGAATCCCCTCACCTGGATCGTGGCCGGCGCGGGTGCGGTGGCGCTGCTGATCAGCATTCCCTCGGCGCAGTACGTCGTTCTGCGGAACCGAATCCCCCACGCATGGCAGTGGATACCGGTGAACGCGGCCGCCTGGACGGTGGGACTGGTCTTCACCTTCCTGCCCGGTCCGTTCATCGACGAGTCCACCCCCGGTATCACGATGGCGGTCGCCTTCGTCCTGGCCGGCATCTGTATGGCCGCGACCGTCGCGGTGGTCACCGGACTCTGGTTGCGGTCGCGACCTGTTCTCGCCGAACCGGCCCTGCAGAGTTGAAACGTGTTCTAGTTTGAGGGGCATGACTCTGCGTGTGGTCGAGTGGTCGACCGGAACCGTCGGAAGACATGCGATCGCCGGGATCGACGCCCATCCCGACCTCGAACTCGTCGGGGTCTGGGTGTCGAGTCCGGACAAGGTCGGGAAAGACGCCGGCGCACTGGCGGGCCTCGATCGTGACCTCGGCGTCGCCGCGACCGACGACCGCGACGCACTGATCGCCCTGAAGCCCGACTGCATCGTGCACACCGCGATGACCGACGACCGGGTGATGGAGTCGATCGAGGATCTGATCTTCTTCGTGGAGAACGGGATCAACGTGGTCTCCAGTGGTCCGGTCGTGTTGCAGTTCCCGAAGGGAATCCTGCCGGACAGACTGCTGGACCGGATCGCCGCGGCCGGCGAGTCCAGCGGTGCCAGTCTGCACGTCAACGGCATCGACCCCGGTTTCGCCAATGACGTTCTGCCGCTGTCGTTGACGAGTCTCTCCCAGCGGATCGACGAGGTGCGGTGCCAGGAGATCGCGGACTACTCGACCTACTACCAGCCGGTTGTCATGCGGGACCTGTTCGGCTTCGGGCAGCCGATGGACACGACGCCGTTGCTGCTGTCGCCGGGCATCCTGTCGATGGGCTGGGGCAGCGTGGTGCGGCAGATCGCCGCCGGACTCGACCTCACCCTCGACGAGCCGCTCGTCGAACGGGTGGAACGCGTCGAGGCCGACCGTGACTATTCGACGGTGTCGGTGGAGATCCCGAAGGGAACCATGGCGGCGTTGCGATTCGAGGTCGCCGGTCAGGTCGACGGAGTGGATCGTGTTGTGCTGGAGCACTACACGCGCACGCACGCCGACCAGTGCCCGGAGTGGCCGACCCCGCACGAGGGTGACGGTTGCTACCGGATCGCGATCTCCGGCGAGCCGGAGATGACCGTCGAGTTCGGTCATCACGGGGAGAACGGCGACCACAACGTCTCCGGGATGATCGTCACGGCGATGCGGCTGGTGAATTCGGTTGCCGCCGTGGTCGATGCGAAGCCGGGCCTGGTGACCGCCCTGGATCTACCGCTCATCACCGGGCGGGGTCTGGTGACGCGGGGCTGACCCCTCACATGTCCCACGTGTGCACGGGTTCGCCCTCGTGCATGAGAGTCACGTAATCGGCGAGCATGCCGCTCAGCGCCGCCGACCGGCTCTCGCCGGCCTTCTCGCGGGCGGCGACGGCCTCGCGCTGCCACACCGACCCGGTCCGGCGGGTGACGCAGCGTCCCTCGATCACCGACAGATACCGCTTGCGGGCCTTGTCCGAGACGCCGTATGCGCGAAGGCCTTTCTCGGCGAGGGTCAGCAGGCGCCGGAGTACGAGTTCGTCCGGTCGGACCCAGCCGACGTCGGGCCAGTAGAGCTGCGACTCCATGCCGAAATGCGCACCGGACTGTAGGTTCTCCGCGGCCGCGTTGAACGACATCTGCGACCACAGCGGCCGGTCGGCCTCGACGAGCCCGCGGACCACCCCGTAGTAGAAGGCGGCGTTGGCCATCGTGTCCACGACCGTCGGTCCGGCGGGCAGCACCCGGTTCTCGACGCGCAGATGTGCCTGCCCCTCGTGGATGTCGTACACGGGCCGGTTCCAGCGGTAGACCGTGCCGTTGTGCAGCCGCAGCTCGTCGAGCGTCGGGATACGTCCGGCATCGAGTTCGGCCAGCGGATCGACGTCGGTCGAGACGGGTAGGAGAGCAGGGAAGTAGCGGGTGTTCTCCTCGAACAGGTCGAAGATGGTGTTGATCCAGCGTTCGCCGAACCAGACGCGTGGCCGGACGCCCTGGTTCTTCAGCTCCAGCGGCCGGGTGTCGGTGGCCTGCTCGAAGACCGGGATGCGACTCTCGTGCCACAGGGCGGTCTCGGCGAGGAACGGGGAGTTGCCGGCCAGCGCCACCTGTATCCCGGAGATCACCTGGGCGGCATTCCAATGCGCGGCAAAGTCTTCCGGGGCCACCCTCAGGTGCAGCTGCAGCGAGGTACAGGCGGCTTCGGGGAGGATCGAGTCGGTGGACGTGTGGAGGCGTTCGGTGTCATGGCCGTCGCCCAGCGGCACACCGCTGATGTCGATCTCGAGGTCCTCGCCGCGGGCGTTGAAGATCTGCTCGTTCAGCAGGTCGTAGCGGGGGTTGGCCGAGATCCACTGATGGGCAAAGTGTTCGGCCTTCAGGGTCGGGAGCATCCCGATCATGACCAGGTGGTTGTCCGTGCGGGCGGCGCGTTCCTCCGCGCGGTTCAACGACGTCCGCAGCGCCTGTTCCAGCGAGATCGTGTCGTCGGTGGTGAAGGGCCGCGGCGAGACGTTGATCTCGATGTTGAACTGCCCGAGTTCGGTCTGATAGTCGGGGTCGGCGATCGCCTCGAGGACGGCGGCGTTGGCCATGGCCGGACGCATCTGCTCGTCGACGAGGTTGAGTTCCACCTCCATGCCGAGGAGGGGTTTGGGTGGCCGCCCCTGATCGGTGAACAGCCCGTCGGCGAGCATCCGCGCGATCGCGTCGGTACCACGACTGACCTGCCGGCGGAACCTCACGCGATCCTCGCCGGTGAACTCCTGTTTGGTCACTTCCGCGCCCATGCGTCACATACTGCCCCAATTCGGGCGGCGTCAACCGCCGTTGCAAGATGACTGACGTGCCCCCGCGTAAGAGACCCGACCCGGCAGAGGTCCGCGCCGCAGTCCTCGCGGTCGCGGACTGGCTCGGCGACGAATCGGCCCCCGCGCCGTCGCGGCCGGCTCTCGCCGCCGCCGTCCGCCTCACCGCCCGCACGCTCGAACACCTCGCCCCGGGCAACTCGGTCGAGGTTCGCGTCCCACCGTTCGTCGCGGTGCAGTGCATCGAGGGCCCGCGCCACACGCGCGGGACGCCGCCCAACGTCGTCGAGACCTCGCCGCGCACGTGGTTGCTGATGGTGACCGGTCTGCTGACCTACGACGCCGCGCTCGGCGCCGGTGAACTCGACGCATCGGGCCACCGCGCGGACCTGGTGGCGGGGCTGCTGCCGCTGGTTCCGCTGGGCCCGGGCGCGTCGAGAACCGAGTGATCCGACGAGTGTGATCCGTCACTCCCGGTGTTCACGTGGAATTACGGCGCTTCGGACACCGCTGGAAGATTCGCTCTGTGAGGCAACGGGCACGTAAACTCCGAAACTGTCTCCCAGCACATTGACGTGTTAACCGATTCGCAGCCCAGGGGAGCTAGTCGATGACTGATCGCTCGATCGCCAACGTGAACCTGCTCGCTCCCACGCCGGCCGGTGGATGCTCCGCAGCCGGTGGGTGCGCGCCCGAACCCGCTCCGCTGGACCAGCCCGAGAACGAACCGCGCGAGGAGTGCGGGGTATTCGGGGTCTGGGCACCCGGCGAGGACGTCGCCAAACTCACCTACTACGGCCTCTACGCGCTGCAGCATCGCGGACAGGAGGCGGCGGGCATCGCCGTCGGCGACGGCAGCCAGGTCGTCGTCTTCAAGGATCTGGGCCTCGTCAGCCAGGTGTTCGACGAGCAGACACTGGGCGCGATGAGCGGCCACGTCGCCATCGGGCACTGCCGCTATTCCACCACCGGTTCGACCACCTGGGAGAACTCGCAGCCGATCTTCCGCACCACCGATGCCGGCACCGGCGTCGCGCTCGGTCACAACGGCAATCTCGTCAACACCGCCGATCTCGCCGCCCGCGCTCGGGAGAAGGGCATCAAGAGCTCCGCGGCGACGTCGGACTCGGATGTCGTGGGTGCGCTCCTGGCGCACGGCGCCGCCGACAGCTCGATCGAGCAGGCCGCGATGGAACTGCTGCCGACTCTCAAGGGCGCCTTCTGCCTGACCTTCATGGACGAGCACACCCTCTACGCGGCACGTGACCCGCACGGTGTGCGTCCGCTCTCGCTCGGACGCCTCGACCGCGGCTGGGTCGTCGCCTCGGAGACCGCCGCCCTCGACATCGTCGGCGCGTCCTTCGTCCGCGACATCGAGCCCGGCGAGCTGCTGGCCATCGATGCCGACGGCGTGCGGACCAAGCGCTTCGCCGAGCCGACGCCGAAGGGCTGTGTTTTCGAGTACGTCTACCTGGCCCGCCCGGACTCCAACATCCACGGCCGGTCGGTGCACTCCACCCGCGTCGAGATCGGTCGGCGCCTGGCCAAGGAACACCCCGCCGAGGGCGACCTGGTGATCCCCGTGCCGGAGTCGGGTGTGCCCGCGGCCGTCGGCTTCGCCCAGGGCTCGGGCATCCCGTACGGGCAGGGTCTGATGAAGAACGCCTACGTGGGCCGCACCTTCATCCAGCCGTCGCAGACGATCCGTCAGCTCGGCATCCGACTCAAGCTGAACCCGCTGCGCGAGGTCATCCGCGGCAAACGTCTCGTCGTCGTCGACGACTCGATCGTGCGCGGCAACACCCAGCGCGCCCTCATCCGCATGCTGCGCGAGGCCGGCGCCGCCGAGGTACACGTGCGGATCGCCTCCAGCCCCGTCCGCTGGCCCTGCTTCTACGGCATCGACTTCGCCTCCCCGGCGGAACTCATCGCCAACGGCATGGAGTCCGAGGAGGGCATGGTCGAGGGCGTGCGCCAGGCCATCGGCGCCGACTCGCTCGGTTACATCAGCATCGACGAGATGATCGGTGCCACCGAGCAGTCCGCATCGAACCTGTGCGCGGCGTGCTTCGACGGCAAGTACCCGATCGAACTGCCCAAGGAGACCTCCATGGGCAAGGCGGTTCTGGAACAGATGCTGGCCTCCGCTGCCCACGACGGGACCGTCGACCCGCTGACCAAGCCCAACGACAACGTCAGCGCAGTGATGCGTCCCTGAATCAGGGCGCAGGGCACTCCGGTACCGTGTGATCGTCGGCGAACACGCCGAGAACAACTTTTGACAAGGGGTGCTTGCGGAGATGACGGAGCGGGATGCGGCGGCCGACGAGACGACGGGCGTTACGCCGCCGGCTTCGTACGCGGCGGCCGGGGTCGACATCGACGCCGGTGAACGAGCCGTAGAGCTGATCACCCCGCACGCGAAACGTGCCTCGCGTCCCGAGGTCCTCGGTGGCCTCGGCGGTTTCTCGGGTCTCTTCGCACTGAAGGGCAATTACCGCGAGCCGGTCCTCGCTGCGGCCAGCGACGGCGTCGGTACCAAGCTCGCGGTCGCGCAGGCCATCGACAAGCACGACACCGTCGGGCGCGACCTCGTCGCCATGTGCGTCGACGACCTCGTCGTCTGCGGCGCCGAGCCGCTCTTTCTCCAGGACTACATCGCCGTGGGGAAGGTCGTCCCCGAGACCGTCGCGCAGATCGTCGCCGGCATCGCCGACGGCTGCGTCGAGGCCGGATGTGCGCTGCTCGGCGGCGAGACCGCCGAACACCCCGGACTCATGCAGGACAACCACTACGACCTGTCGGCCACCGCCGTCGGTGTCGTGGAGGCCGACAAGGTCCTCACCCCCGACCGTGTCCGTGCCGGTGACGTCGTCATCGCCATGGGATCGTCGGGCCTGCACTCCAACGGCTACTCGCTCGCCCGCAAGGTGCTGCTCGAGTGGGGCCACATGGATCTCTTCGGCCACGTCGAGGAGTTCGGCCGCTCGCTCGGCGAGGAACTGCTCGAGCCGACCCGCATCTACGCCCGCGACTGCCTGGCGCTCATCGCCGAGGCGGACGTGCGGACGTTCGCGCACATCACCGGCGGCGGACTCGCGGAGAACCTGGCCCGCGTCATCCCGCAGGGCCTCGTGGCCGAGCTGGAACGCAACACCTGGACCCCGGCCCCGATCTTCGCCCTCATCGGGCAGCGCGGACGCGTCGAGCAGCTCGAGATGGAGCGCACCTTCAACATGGGTGTCGGCATGGTCGCGGTCGTCGCGCCCGAGGACACCGACCGCGCACAGGCGGTCCTGACGGCCCGGCACGTCGACAACTGGGTGCTCGGCACGATCAAGCGGTCCACCGACCCCAAGAACACCGAAGCAGGCTCGCGCGTCTCCCTGGTCGGCGAGCACCCGCGCTTCTGAAAGTCACGGGCGCACAGCGCCTCTCACACCGACGCCAAAGCGGCGGGGACCTTCCGGTTCCCGCCGCTTTCTCGTTGTCAGACGCGTCGATCGCACCCTACCGCTGGACACCACAGAGCAGCGATGCTCATCGCCGGTTGTCGCCGCGGCGAGCATCGCCCGATGTCGAGAAACGACCACGCACGCATCAGACGGCCGCAGTCACCTGCGGCCGTCTGATACCTACGAAAACATCAACCCGCGTTACCGCGGGTCCGCTGAGCGGAGAGGTCGTGGCGGGGTGAGATCTGGTGTCGCCGATGAGGTCGGCACCCACGAGCGGTGCGCCTCAGGCGCGTCGCCACTCGTCCTCGTCCAACCACTCATCCACCGGATCCGGACGATCTACCGAGCTGGTCTGCCCGGACAGCTCACGCTGCAGGCTTTCGAGATCGGTGTTCGGAGTGGAGTACTTCAGCTGACGAGCAACCTTCGTCTGCTTTGCCTTTGCCCGGCCGCGGCCCATACGGGACCCCCTCGCAAAATGACGGGGCGGCCAACGATTTGGCGGCCCCGTTCTCTTGAAGTAATTCTGTCGTGCTGACCAGTCTAGCGCGCCTTCAGGACTTGTGTGCCGCGCCCTGCCTCGCCGCGCCGCCCGATCTCTTCACCTTGCTCATGATTCGCTGCGCCTCGCGTCGGACCTTGACCGGCAGATCGTCGGCGGCGAGCAGCGTGGCGATCGACTCGGGGTCGGCGTCGACGAGCAGTTGCCGGACCCGCACACCGTGATCGGGACGGTGGATCACTGTCACCGAATCGCCCGCGGCCACCGTACCGGGCTGCAGAACGCGCAGGTAGGCGCCGAAATCGGCCTGGTCCATGAATCTCTTCACCCACCTGGGCTCATCCGCCCACACCGCGAAGGTCCGGCACGGTACACGAGGGATGGTGGTCTCCAGGAGGAGTCCGTCGTCACCGACCTGCCACCGCTCACCCACGAAGGCGTCGGTGACGTCGACCCCGTCTATCCGGAGGTTCTCGCCGAACCAGCCGTAAGGAAGCTCACGTCCGAGTTCCTCGGACCAGCGTCGTGCGTCGGGTTCGGCGTAGGCGTACACCGCCTGATCGACGCCGCCGTGATGCCTGCGGTTGCGCTGGTGATCGGCCGCCAGTCCGAGCTCGTGCACGTCGGCGCGGCCGGCCAGAGGGCGCTTGTCGATCGCGGACGGGCCGATCTTGTCGAGGACGACGTCACGGCCGGCCGCGCAGACGGCCAGCACGGTTCCGGTGTCCACGCGTCAGGTACCCGGGGTGGCCGAGCCGCTGCGCAGCCGCTCGACGGCGGCGCGACCGGCCTGGACGTGATCGTCCTCGCGGATGGAGTCCGGATCGATGCGTGCGCTCACCGGTTCCTCGGCACCGATCGTCAGTTCGACGTCCGCACCGACGTTGCGTTTGACGAGCGCGAGCGCGATGGGGCCCCACTCGTAGTGGTCGATGACGGTGCCGAGACGGCCGACGGTGCGGCCGCCCGCGGTGACGGGGTCGCCGGTCGTCGGACGCTGATCCGAGCTGCCGTCGAGATGCAGAAGTACCAGGCGTCGCGGCGACTTACCGAGGTTGTGAACACGGGCGACCGTCTCCTGGCCGCGGTAGCAGCCCTTGTCGAGATGGACGGCGCCCTGCTCGGCCGGACCACCGATCCAGTCGACCTCGTGCGGGATCGTCCGTTCGTCGGTGTCGGCACCCAGCCGGGGGCGGCGGGCGGCGACGCGCAGCGCGTCGTATGCCCAGCTGCCCGCCATCCGGGCGCCGGCCTCGACGAGTGCGTCCCACCAGCGCAGCAGGACGAACTCGGGCAGGACGACGTCGACGACCGGCAGGTCGCGGTTCTCGCCGAGGGGTGGCATCCGTCGCCAGAATCCCAGCGGCTCGTCCTCGTGATGCGTCTCCGGCAGGTTGCCCGCCTGGTAGACGTCCGCGTCGGCGGGGATCTCGAGCAGCTCGGCGACCGGTCCGGTCACCGCACCGGGGCCGACGAGGGTGAGTACCTTCATATCTGTTCGCGGGGCCGGCTGCGCCTTGGCCCAGAACACCATCTTGGCGAGGAACCCGGCGAGGGCCTCGCCGCGTACGCCCTCGGTGTCGACCCAGGTGACGCCGTCGATGTCGGTCAGGACGAAGTGTTCCTCGACGCGACCGTTGGCGTCGAGAGACAGATTCTCCGCGCTCCGGCGGTCGGGGAGCGCGGCGATGTGCTGGCTCGAGATGGTGTGCAGCCAGCTCAGGCGTTCATCGCCGGGGATCTCGACGACGGCGCGGTCGGAGCGGTCGACGACGATGACCCCGGTGGAGGCGGCTCTCTGTTCCCCGAGTGGATCACCGAAGTGCCACGGGGTCTCCGATGAGTGGAACTCACCGGGGCCGGGGACCGCCCCGCCCTCGGAATGCCTGGTCAGGATGGGTGAACGGCTCACGGGTCGATTCTACGGGTCGCTCGCGCACCAGGGGTGTTGAGCCGGGGCCGGCCGGTCGTGGGAGCCTCTTATCCATGTCGGATTCGATCCTGCTCACCCTCGACGGCACCCAACACGATGCCGATGCACCGTTCCTGCACGCCGACGACCTCGCGGCGGTGCGCGGCGACGGCGTCTTCGAGACCCTGCTCGTCCGCGCCGGCCGGGCGCGTGGGGTGCGCCTGCACCTCGAGCGCCTCGCCCGTAGCGCGACCGCGATGGAGCTGCCGGCACCGGATCCCGACGAGTGGCGCGCGGCCGTCGAGAACGCGGTCAAGCTGTGGACTGCCGAGCACGGCACGTCGGACGAGGCGTTGCTGCGTCTGGTCTACACCCGTGGGCGCGAACACGGGTACGCCCCGACGGCCTACCTGACCGTGGAGCGGGTGCCCGAACGCGTCGCCTCCGCGCGTGCCGACGGCGTCTCGGTGGTCACCCTCGATCGCGGCTTCTCCATCGACCTGGCCGCCAGGGCGCCATGGCAGCTGCTCGGTGCGAAGACGCTGAGCTATGCCACCAACATGGCCGCGCTCCGTCACGCCGCATCCGAGGGCTACGACGACGTCATCTTCGTCAGCAGCGAGGGGGCGGTGCTCGAGGGGCCGCGATCGACGGTGGTCGCGGTGTACGGGAACACGCTGGTCACCCCGCCGACGGAGATCGGCATCCTCGCCTCGACGACTGCCCAGGCCGTCTTCGATCTCGCCGATGCGGAGGGCTGGAAGACCAAGGCCGAGATCCTGCGCCCGGAGGATCTCGTGGCGGCCGACTCGGTCTGGCTCGTCAGCAGCGTGACGCTCGCGGCCCGGGTCACCCATCTCAACCGGTACGTGATGCCGGTGCCGGCCGACGCCGACCGGTTTTCCGATTTGGTGGACCGAGCCATCGCCGCGGAAGACAATTGATCCCGGTCACTCACACATGATCCCGGGCCCGCGTCACACCTGTTCGCGGGTGAGAGCGAATGCACCAGCGACAGTGCAGTGATGGGACTTTTGGCGCTTGAACAGGGTCGGTGGCCAGGCGTAACGTCGCGCCCAGGGCCTACTACTAAAAGTAGTAGGCGACGTCGGCACCCGCCGGCTCAGCCGGTGACCTGATTCGAGGCATACATGGACGCTCTGGACGTCTCCAGATGGCAATTCGGTATCACGACCGTCTATCACTTCATCCTGGTGCCGCTGACCATCGGTCTCGCACCGATGATCGCGGTGATGCAGACGGTGTGGCACGTCACCGGCAACGAGCAGTGGCTGCGCGCGACGAAGTTCTTCGGCAAACTCTTCCTGATCAACTTCGCGTTGGGTGTCGCGACCGGCATCGTCCAGGAGTTCCAGTTCGGCATGAACTGGAGCGAGTACAGCCGATTCGTCGCGGACGTGTTCGGCGCCCCGCTCGCGATGGAAGGGCTCGTTGCGTTCTTCCTCGAGTCCACCTTCATCGGACTCTGGATCTTCGGCTGGGATCGGCTGCCGCGCAGGGTGCACCTGGCGTGCATCTGGCTCGCCTCGATAGGCGTCATCGCCTCGGCGTACTTCATCATCGCGGCGAACTCGTGGATGCAACACCCGGTGGGCGTGGTGTGGGACGACACGCGAGACCGGCCGAGGATGAACGACTTCTGGGCGGTGATCACGAACAGCACGACACTGGCGGCGTTCCCGCACGTGATCGCCGGTGCCTTCCTCACCGCAGGCACCTTCGTCGCCGCCATCGGTTGTTGGTGGATGGCCCGGAACATGTGGCGCGCCAAGAAACTCCGTGTGGCCATCGACACCGGTGACACCTCGGAAATGCCCAAGACGACCTCGCCGAGCCACATCGACGCCACCCCCGAGGATCTCGAGCTCGACGCCCGACGCTTCTGGCGGCCGGTCACCCGGTTGGCTCTCTGGATCGTGATCGCCTCCGGTGTGGGGTTGTTCATCACCGGCGACATCCAGTCGCAGATCATGTTCAACCAGCAACCGATGAAAATGGCTGCGGCGGAATCTCTGTGCGAGACCCAGACCGGCGCCGGCTTCTCCGTGCTGGCCATCGGGCGGCAGAACAACTGCGACAACATCGAGCACGTCATCGAGATCCCGAAGATCCTCTCGTTCCTGGCCGACCACAGTTTCGACAGCACCCTGCAGGGCGTCGAGGAACTGCAGCAGCAGTACACCGAGGCGCTCGCGGGACAACCAGGTGTGCCCGCAGGGCAGAACTTCGCCCCGAACCTGTTCGTCACCTACTGGAGTTTCCGGGCGATGATCACCTGGGCTCTCGGGTCGGTCGTGGTGGCGCTCGGGGGACTCTGGCTCACGCGTCGCAAGCGAGTCGTCGAATCCCGCAAGTTCGGCACTCTCGCGCTGTGGATGATCCCGACACCGTTCCTGGCCAACAGCTCTGGCTGGATCTTCACCGAGATGGGACGTCAGCCGTGGGTCGTTGCGCCCAACTGGGAGAACGACCTCGACCCGATGCGGATCAACATGCTCGTCCAGAACGGGGTTTCGAACCACTCGGCGGCGACGGTGTGGGTGACGCTGATCGGCTTCACCCTGCTCTACGGCGCGCTGGGTGTCGTGTGGTTCATGCTCCAGCGGCGATATGTCATCGAGGGGCCGGCGACCTATGACTCCAGACCGCCGGGACATTCCGACCCCGACGCGGACAGCGGTGAGCCCAAACAGCTCTCGTTCGCGTACTGACGGCCGACCCAACCATAGGAGAGACCAGTGGGACTTCCGGAAGTCTGGTTCCTGATCATCGCGGTGCTGTTCGTCGGCTACTTCGTCCTCGAGGGGTTCGACTACGGCGTCGGGATGCTGATGCCCTTCCTCGGCCGCAGCCACACCGGCGGCGATGCACGGGTGGCGTCCGATGAGCCGGCCGCCGACCCCGATACCCGTCGGCGGGTGCTGCTCAACACGATCGGACCGGTCTGGGACGGCAACGAGGTGTGGTTGATCACCGCGGGTGGAGCGTTGTTCGCCGCCTTCGGCGGCTGGTATGCAACCATGTTCTCCGCCTTCTACTTCGCGCTGTTCCTGATCCTGATCGGCCTCATCACGCGGGTCTGCGCCATCGAGTGGCGCGGCAAGATCGACAACCCGCGATGGCGGATGTGGTGCGACGTCGGGATCGGACTCGGCTCCTGGATTCCGGCCATCGTGTGGGGCATCGCCTTTGCCAATGTCGTACGCGGTCTGCCGATCGACGCCGACGCGCAGTACACGGGCGGATTCTTCGACCTGTTCAACCCGTATGCGCTGTTGGGCGGCCTGACCACGTTGCTGGCCTTCCTGACCCACGGCGCCGTCTTCCTGTCGTTGAAGACCGACGGCGCGCTTCGCGAGGACTCGATGCGCTACGCATCGCGGCTGTCGATCCCGACGCTGGTCGTCGCGGGGGCGTTCCTGTTGTGGACGCAGTTCGCCTACGGCAGTGCGTGGACCTGGATTCCGGTGCTGACCGCCGCGGTCGCCGCCCTGGTGATGGTGGGTGCCACCCAGGTGCGCAAGGAGGGCCTGGCGTTCGCCGCGACCTCGATCGCCATCGTGGGCACCGTGGCGGCCCTGTTCGGGTCGCTGTACCCCGACGTGCTGCCGTCGACGATCAATCCGGCGTATGACCTCACCATCGACAACACCTCGTCGAGTCACTACACCCTCGTCGTCATGACCTGGGCCGCCGTTCTGGTCACACCCGTCGTGATCGCCTACCAGGCCTGGACCTATTGGGTGTTCCGCAAGCGCCTGTCCGTGGAGATCATGCCCAAGCCGGCGGGGCTGCGATCCCTGCGCGCCTTCGGCGAGTGACGCCGCTGGAACGGTCGGCGGCCACGCGGCGGGGTGCGGCCCGGCCGCCGGTCGATCCGCGCCTGCTGCGGTATTCACCGACGACCCGGCGCTACGTCGCGGTCACCGCGGCGTTCGCCGTCGCGCAGGTGATCGCGATCATCGTGGCCGCGGGTACGGCCGCCTCGATCCTGTCGGAGCTGATCGTCTTCCCGGAGAAGCGGTCCTTCGACGCGCAGTGGGCGCACCTGGTCGTCCTCGCGGTCGCGATGGCGGCCCGTGCCGCGATGGCTTATGGGCACGACCGATATGCGCACCGCGCGGCCGAACAGGCGATCGCGGAATTGCGGTCCGAGGCACTCGATGTGCTCACCGATCCGCGTCGGACCGCACCGCGAACGCTGCTGACGCTGCGTGAGCATGCGGCGACCGTGCTGTTGCGGGGACTCGACGCGCTCGGGCCGTATCTGTCCGGATACCTGCCGGCGCTCGTGGCCGCGGTGATCCTCACGCCTACGGTGACCGTGGTGATCGCCTTCGCCGACTGGCCGTCGGCGCTGATCATCCTGATCACGTTGCCGCTCATCCCGATCTTCATGGTCCTGGTCGGGCTCATGACCCGGGATCGCACCAGCCGCAAGCTGGCGACGATGAGCAGGCTGACCGCGCAGCTGCTGGATCTGATCGCCGGCCTGCCGACGCTGCGGGCACTGAACCGGGCCGAGGCCCCGGCCGCCCAGGTGGCCGAACTCGGTGAGGCACACCGGCGTTCCACGATGAGTTCGCTACGGGTGGCGTTCCTGTCCGGGGCCGTCCTCGAGCTGCTCGCCACCCTGTGCGTCGCACTGGTCGCCGTGGGCATCGGTCTGCGCCTGGTGTTCGGCGAGATGTCGCTCTACGCAGGTGTTTTCGCGTTGATCCTGGCGCCCGAGGCGTATCTGCCTCTCCGACGCGTCGGCGCACAGTTCCACAACTCCGCCGACGGCGTCACCGCCGCCGGGGAGGTCTTCGAGCTGATCGACTCTCCCGAGGACGCGGCGCCGATGCCGGTCAGCGGTGGCCGGGGCATCACCGTTGCGGGCGCGCCGATCACCATCCTCGACCTCGGGGTGCACGGTCGTGACGGCTGGGCGCCGGAGTCCCTGCGCGCGACCATCGCGCCCGGCTCGCTCACGCTCTTCACCGGCCCGAACGGGTCGGGGAAATCCACGACCCTGGCCGCCATCATGGGTTTGGTGACACCGGACGACGGGTCGGTGCTCATCGGGTCCATCCCGGTCACCCATGCCGATCCCGAGTCCCTGTACGAACAGATCGCCTGGCTGCCGCAGCAACCGGTCGTCGTGCCGGGCACGGTCGGCGAGAACGTGGAACTGTTCGGCGCCCTCGACCGCGACGCCGCCGACCGGGCCGCGACGGCCAGTGGATTCGACTCCGTGGTGCTCGAGCTGCCGAACCGTCTCGACACCCGGCTCGGCGCGGGCGGCGTCGGACTGTCCGCCGGCCAGCGCCAGCGACTCGCGCTGACACGAGTGCTTGCATCCCCGGCTCCGCTGCTGCTCCTCGACGAGCCGACCGCCCACCTCGACGAGGACTCCGAACGTGCGGTGCTCACCGCGCTCCGCGAGCGCGCACGCGCCGGTGACACGGTCATCGTGGTGGCCCATCGGGGGATCGCGCGTGAATTCGCCGATCAGGTCGTCGAATTCGACGGAGGTGTGCCATGCGCGACGACCCACTGATCCGGGCGCTCGGATTCCTCGGCCTGCGCCGTGGCGCGGTCGCCAAGGCCCTGCTGCTCGGCGTCGGCGGTTCGCTGTCGGCGCTCGGCCTCGCGGCGCTGTCCGCGTGGCTGATCACCCGCGCGTGGCAGATGCCGCCGGTGCTGTACCTGTCGGTGGCGATCACCGCCGTTCGGGCACTCGGCATCTCGCGCGGCCTGTTCCGCTACCTCGAACGGCTCGCCACCCATGATCTCGCCCTGCGTGCGATGACGACCGCCCGCGAACGGGTGTACACGGCCCTCGCAACCGGTTCGCCCGCCTACTCGGTCACTCTCCGGCGCGGAGATCTGTTGACCCGCACGGGCGATGACATCGACGAGATCGGCAACGCGCTCATCCGCGGACTCATCCCCATCGGCGTCGGGGTGACGACGGCCGTGGCCGCGGTCGTCGTGATGGCACTGGTCTCGCTGCCCGCCGCCGCAGTGCTCGCCGTCGCGCTCGTCATCAGCGGTGGCGTCGCCCCGTGGCTCGCGGCGCGCGGTGGCGCCTCCACCCTCCGGGACGGGTCGCGCGCGGCCACCGAATCCGCCGAGGCGACGACGACCACACTGTGGCACGCCTCCGAACTCGTCGTCGCGCGTCGGCGTGGAGAGCTGCTCGAGACCGCTGCAGACGCCGACCGCCGGCATCTCGCGGCCACCGATCGGGGGCGTCAGCTGGAGGCGGCAGCCGCTGCGGCCACCCCACTCGCGATGGGTGCGTCACTCGTCGCGGCATGTGTGATCGCCATCCAGTTGGCATCGCAGACAACCGGTTCCCTCGCCGGGATCGCCTCCGGCGAGGGGCTCACCCCGATGATCCTCGGCGTGCTGGTCCTCCTGCCGCTGTCGGCCTTCGAGTCGACCGCGCCGCTGACCGAGGCCGGATTGCAGATCGAGCGCAGTCGCCAGAGTGCCGTTCGGGTCATGGCTCTCGTCGACGGTGCGCACGCCGCCGACGGCACCGGGCCGTCCGGTGCGGATGTGGCGGTCCACCGTGGGATGGTCGAGGTGTCGACCGACGGACTGCGATGGGGGCGCGCGGAACGGAACGTCCTCGGACCCGAGGACGGCCTCGACCTCGACCTGCGGCCGGGATCGAGGCTGGCGGTCGTCGGACCCAGCGGAGTCGGCAAGTCCACGCTGCTGCTCACCCTCGCCGGCCTGCTCGATCCCGTCGACGGGGACATCACCTGTGTCGACACGTCGAGCCGTGGGCCCGTCGAACTCCGTTCGGCCGGTTGCTACTTCGCCGAGGAGGCACATCTCTTCTCGACATCGGTCCGCGAGAACATGCGCGTCGCGCGCGGTGACGCCACCGACGAGGAGATCCTCGCGGCCCTGACGACCGTCGGCCTCGACGGTTGGGCCGCAAGGCTTCCCGACGGTCTGGACACCACCCTGACCGGCGGTGCCGACGCCGTCAGCGGCGGCGAGCGCCGACGCCTGCTCCTCGCTCGTGCACTACTCCACCCGGCACCGATGGTCCTGCTCGACGAACCGACCGAACACCTCTCCGCCGACGATGCCGCCGGCCTGCTTAGACGCCTCCTCGGCGTCGAGGACGACCTCTTCGGACCCGATCGCATCGTCGTGGTCGTGACCCACCAGCTCCCCGCGGACGTCGGCGACGCGCGGGTGGTGGAACTGGCGCCGGTCGCCGCCCACTGACGGGGGTACCCCATCGCTCCTCGCACCTCAGGCAGCAGTGGGACAACGGAATCGGGGCCGGACGCCCGGCGTCCGGCCCCGGTATTTCCCCCTGTGAGAGGTGAGGGTCTAGTTGCTGGAGACCTCGTAGCCCATCGGCAGCATCGTCGACTTGTGCTCGAGGAAGGACTCCAGGCCTTCGCGGCCGTTCTCGCGGCCGATGCCGGAGTTCTTGTAGCCGCCGAAGGGGGACTCGGGATCGATTGCGTACCAGTTGATCCCGAAGGTGCCCGTGCGGATCTTGGTGGAGATCTCGATGCCGCGCTCGACGTCGTTGGTCCACACCGTGCCGGCGAGTCCGTAGTCGGAGTCGTTGGCGATGGCGATGGCCTCGTCGACGTCGTCGTAGGCGATGACCGACAGGACGGGGCCGAAGATCTCCTCCTGGGCGATGGCCATGTCGTTGGTGACGCCGGTGAAGATGGTCGGGGTGAGGAAGTGGCCCGAGTCGAGACCGGCGGGACGTTCGCTCTCGAGAACCGGTGTGGCACCGGCCTTCTTGCCGAGTTCGATGTACTCCTCGACCTTCTGGCGCTGCTTTTCGGTGATCAGCGGCCCGAGCTGGGCCTCCGGATCCGACGGCAGGCCGACCTTCATGGCCTTCGCCGCCTCGACCATCGCCGCGACGATCTCGTCCTGGCGGCTGCGCGGCACCAGGATTCGGGTCTGCGCGACGCAGGCCTGGCCGGTGTTGAACAGGCCGAGGAACGTCAGCATGAAGGCGTTCGCGGCGATGTCGACGTCGTCGAGGACGATCGCCGCCGACTTGCCGCCCAGCTCGAGCGAGCAGCGCTTCAGGGTCTCGGCGCAGGCGGCGCCGATGGCCTTGCCCGCGGCGGTCGAACCGGTGAAGGTGATCTTGTCGACGTCGGGATGGGCGACGAGGGCCTGGCCGGTCTCGGTGCCGCCGGTGACCACCGAGATCGCCTCGGCGGGCACGCCGGCCTCGATGAACAGCTGGGCCACGTAGTTACCGGTGAGCGGGGTCTCCGGGGCGGGCTTGAGGACCACCGAGCAGCCGGCGGCGAGGGCCGCGCCCATCTTGTTGCAGGTGATGAACAGCGGAACGTTCCAGGCGCAGATCGCGCCGACGACGCCGACCGGCTCGCGGGTGATGCGGGTGGTGCCGAACAGGCCGGTCCGGTACTCCTCCCACTGGTAGTCGCGGGCGGCGTTGGCGTAGGCGCGCAGGACACCGGTGCCGGGCAGCTGCTGCAGGGTGGCGATCGCACTCGGCGGGGCGCCCATCTCGGCCGAGACCAGCGCGGTGATCTCGTCGCCGCGCTCGTCGATGAGGTCGGCGACCTTGGCGATGATGTCGGCGCGCTGAGCCGGGGGCGTCGAACTCCAGACGCCGGAGTCGAAGGCCGCGCGTGCGGCCTTGACCGCGGTGTCGACGTCGGTGGCGTCGGCGTGCGGCACGGATCCGACACGCTCCCCGGTGGCGGGGGAGAAGACCTCGAGGGTCTCACTGGAATGGGGGTCGACCCATCGGCCGCCGATGAGCAACTGGGGTTGATCCCCGCCGCCGGTGACTGTTGCGGTGTGGGACTCCACGGTCTCGGTCATTACGCGTGTGCTCCTCAGGAGGACGGGTTCTTGCCGGTCAGCGGCGGGTTTCTCTCCGCACGCGGGCAAGTGTGAACTACGGCACACGCAATACTAGAACACGTTCTAACTTCGCCGCCAGGGGCGGCGCGAATCAGCCCCGGCCGAACGCCGCTCGGGCCTCCAGTCCTTCCATGACGTCGTCGAGCACATCGAGCTGTCCGGACGGGTCGGCGGCCTCGAGGAGGCGTTGCTGATCGTGGGGCTCGACCTGGAGTCGGTTGGCCCAGCGGTAGATGGGCGAGATGTCTGCCATCGCGGGATCGGCGTCGATGATGTCGAGTGCGGCGAAGATCGTGTCGACGTCCTTGCCGGCGGCCTCGAGAGTCTGCCGCATGATGACGCGGAGGCGCTGGTCGATCGAGTGCAACCGCTCGAGGTCGACCTCGGAAGGGGCCGGTTCGGAGAGCACCTCGATGCGGGCGAGGGGATACGGATCGTCGGGAAGCCATTCGACGATCCGGAAGCGATGAGTGCCGGTGCCGGACAACAGCGCCCGACCGTCCGGGAATCGATCGGTGACGTCGGCGAGTGTCATCGTGCCGACCTCGCATCGCACCTCGCCGCCGCCGACCTCGGAGCCGCGGGCGATCAACACGACGCCGAAGCGCACGGTCGATCGTCCGTCGGACTCCTCGATGTGGTCGCCGACCATCTGCCGGTAGCGCGGTTCGAAGACACGCAGCGGCAACTCGCCACCCGGCAGCAGGGCGGTGCCGAGCGGGAACATCGGCGAGACGAACTGCTCGCCGGCGGGGATCGACGAACTCAGGGCTGCTCCGTCAGGCCCTGGGGCGCGCGTCGAGGACGACCTCGAACTCGAGCAGATCGGCACCCGAGGCGACCGGCTTGGCCCGCTCTCCGGCGTGCGCTTCGCGTGCCGGGCCGGATGCCCACGCCTGGAAGTCCTCTTCGGACTCCCACTGCGTCACGACGAAGTAGCGGTCGTCGCCCTTCACCGGACGCAGGAGCTGGAACCCGAGGAATCCCTTGGAACCGTCGACCGAGTGGGCGCGGTTGGCGAACCGCTTCTCCAGTTCGGGTCCGGCGCCCTCGGGAACGGTGATTGCATTGATCTTCACAACAGCCATGCGTCCACCATAGGCGTTGCGAGTGCGGTCGTGACGGTGTTGCCGGGCTCGAGGCACCGGTCGGGCGGCTACAGTTTCGGCCATGTTCGACAGCCACGCGATCGGCGAGATCGGGTTCCGTGACCACGGGGGTCCGGTGATCGTCGACGACGCCCGCGGTCCGCTCGACGACGGCACGACGACGCGGCCGATCGTCCTGCTGCACGGGCTGATGGGGCGTGGGCGCACGTGGCGGCGACAGGTGCCGTGGTTGCGCCGGTACGGCCGGGTGTTCACCTACGACGCGGCCTTTCACACCGGCGCCGATGTCGAGGAGCCGGACAGCGCAACAGAACTCGCGACCGAGCGGTTCGTCGCCGACCTCGCCGAGATCCTCACCTGGATCGACCGCGGACCGGCGGTACTCATCGGGCACTCGATGGGGGCCCTGCACGCCTGGTGCACCGCCGCCGCCTATCCGGAGCTCGTGGCGGCGCTCGTGGTCGAGGACATGGCACCGGACTTCCGCGGTCGGACCACCACCAACTGGACGCCCTGGTTCGAGTCCTGGCCCGAGCGTTTCGATTCCGTCGACGACGCGGTCGCGATGTTCGGTCCGGTGGCCGGCCGGTACTTCTACGAGGCATTCGACGACGGTCGGCTCCATGGCCGGATTCCGTTGTGGGGCGCGATCGCCGACGAGTGGGGCGTTCGCGACTTCTGGGCGGAGTGGGAAGAGGTCGCGGTGCCGTCGCTGGTGATCGAAGCCGAGTACACGGTCACCCCGCCCGGGCAGATGCGCCGCATGTACGAGGTCAACGAGCATGCGCAGTATCTACGGGTCGAGGGGGCCGGGCACCTCGTCCACGACGACGCGCCGCACGTGTATCGCGGTGCGGTGGAGGCTTTTCTGTCCGGGCTGGACACCTGACCCGGATAGATCGGGGCGCACACGATGTCTCGTGCGCGCCCCGAATGGGTGGACTGTGGATCAGGCGGGATCGGCGGGTGCGATCGGTGCGCCGTTGAGTCGACGCCAGCAGTGCACCAGGAACAACTGGGCGACCGGGGCGGCGACGATCAGCCCGACATAGCAGACCAGTACGCCGACCAGGTTGATGGCGTAGGTGACCAGCAGGGTGATGATCGAGTCACCGACCTTCGACTTCGTCAGCTCGAAGGAGTTCTTCATCGCGTTGATCGGCGAGAGGCTCTTGTCGATGGTGGCGACCACCGAGAACATCAGGAAGAACATCGCGATGATGCCGGGGATGATGCACAGGGCGTAGCCGATTCCGGTGATGATGCCGACCAGGATCGCGGTGCCGACGACCGGTCCGAAGCGGATCGGGGTCAGGAACGACTTCGCCGTCACCGGTTCGCCGTTGGCGACGCGGACCGCGCCCGAGATGATGCTCGCCTGGATGTAGAGCAGTCCCAGGATGAACACGAGGTACACGAGGCCGAAGAGGACCGAGCCGCCGAAGCCCAGCGACGTCTCCTCGTAGTAGTAGCCATTGCCGTAGTCGACCCGTTCGGTGGTACCGAAGAGTGCGACGGCCGAGAATCCGACGGCGATGAGCGCAGCGCCGAGCAGCAACACCACGAGACCCGGCAGGATCATGGCGCCGACGTTGTTCTTGAACTTGTTGAAGGCCCAGGAGAACGCCTCGCCCACATCGACCTTGGTGCCGGGGGCGCCCTGCCCGCCGGGATATGCGCCGACATCGCCGTACTGCGGTGCACCCGGGGGCGGCGGAGGCGGTGCCTGGCCGTATTGCGGTTGCCCGTACTCGGGCTGCTGGCCGTACTGCGGTGGCTGCTGCCCGAACCCGGGCTGTTGGCCGTACTGGGGCGGGGGCGGCGGCTGCTGCCCGTACTGGGGCGGCTGCTGCCCTGGTTGTCCACCCGGCTGGTTCGGGTCCGACGGCGGGACAGGAGGATACGGCGGCTGACTCATGGATCGGGACATTAGCAACGATCCGGGTCCGGCGGGAGACTATGTCCGAACGATCAAATGACTGGTCATCGACCTTGGCACGAATTATGACCTGCGGTGTCGCCCGTCGGTCGGACGGCTTCAGCCCTCGCCCGCAAGGCAGTAGCGCCCGTCGGTGGTGATCTCCACGAGCCCGTCGACGAGCAGGGAGTCGAGGGCACGGTCGCGCTGGGCGGTGTCGCTCGTCCACACCACGTCGAGCTTCGCCCGATCCACCGAACCGGTGGTGCCGCGCAGGACGTCGAGCAGCAGGCCGCGGACCTGCCGGTCGGTGCCGGCGAACTTCTGGGCCTTCCGCGGTGGGCCGGTGTGCGCGGGACGGCCGCGCCGGACCCAGGTGCAGTCGACGAGAGGGCAGTTGTCGCACTTGGGGTTTCGTGCTGTGCACACCAGTGCGCCCAGTTCCATCAGGGCCGCCGAGAACCGCGGCGCGCCGGACCGGGGGAGCAGCGCCTCGGCGTCGTCGAGGTCGCGGCGTGACGGGTTACCGGGCTGCTCGCGACCGTGCACCGCGCGCGCGATGACGCGGCGGACGTTGGTGTCGACGACGGGTACCGCCTGGCCGTAGGCGAAGCACGCGACCGCCCGCGCGGTGTAGTCGCCGATGCCGGGTAGCGTGAGCATCGTCTCGACGTCGTCGGGCACTCGGTCGCCGTGATCACGTGCGAGGACCTTGGAGCACTCGTGGAGGCGCAGGGCGCGCCGGGGGTACCCGAGCTTGCCCCAGGCACGTAGGACCTCACCGGCAGGCTCGACGGCCATCGCCGACGGCACCGGCCAGCGCTCGACCCACATCCGCCACGGCTCCAGCACCCGGGAGACCGGGGTCTGTTGCAGCATGATCTCGCTGACGAGGATCTGCCATCCGGTACATGCCGGGTCCCGCCACGGCAGGTCGCGCTCATGGGTGCCGAACCAACCGATCAATCGCTCCGGTGGCACACTATTGGTCATGATCGGAAAGACACCCCGCGAAGCCTGGCGCGTCCTGCGCAACGGAAACGACCGATTTGTGGCCGGAGAATCTCAACATCCGAGCCAGGGTATCGAGGATCGGGCGCGGCTCGCCGACGGGCAGCACCCGCATGTGGTCCTCTTCGGCTGCGCCGATTCCCGTCTGGCCGCCGAGATCATCTTCGATCAGGGTCTCGGCGACATGTTCGTGGTCCGCACGGCCGGCCACGTCATCGACTCCGCGGTCATGGGTTCGCTCGAGTACGCGGTCGAGGTCCTCGACGTGCCGCTGATCGTGCTTCTCGGCCATGACAGCTGCGGCGCGGTGAAGGCGACCCTCGACGCCCTCGACGATCTGCAGATCCCCGGCGGCTACATCCGCGACGTCGTCGAACGAGTCACCCCGAGCATTCTCGCCGGACGCAGCGAGGGCCTCACCCGGGTCGACGAGTTCGAGGCCCGCCACGTCGTCGAGACCGGGCGCCTGCTCATGCAGCGCAGCCGGATCATCGCCGACCGCATCAGCACCGGGAGACTCGCGATCGTCGGCCTGACCTACAAGCTGAGCGAGGGCCGGGTGAGCCTGCAGGGCGTGTACGGCGACATCGGCGAGCAGCCGCAGGCCCACGTGGTGGCGGAGACCGCCTGAATCGCTCCGGACGACCCGGAACCTGAAGGCGAACTCTAGACTTTGCCTGTTGGGGACTGTTTTTCGGCCGCGACACGCCGCACGTGATCAACCGGAAGTCAAGATCCGGCCGTTAGCGTTGTGGTCGTGATCGAACCCCAGGGCCCGCTGCCCCCCGAGATCTACTGGCGACGACGCGTTGTCGCCGGGGGTGCTGCACTGGTCGTCGTGGGGTTGGTCGTGGCTCTCATCGTGTGGATGACGTCGGGTGGTGACGCGCCGCAGAACACCGCGGCCACCTCATCCGTTCCCAGCAGTGCGGCTCCGTCCTCGGAGTCGGCGCCGCCGTCGTCCGAACCGCCCGCCGCCGGAGACGCCGGCGCCGGTGGCGCTCCGGGCGGCAATGCTGCCGGTGCCGGAGCCCCGGGTGGTGCGTCCGCGTCGGCGTCCTCACCTCCGGAATCGGCGAGCCCCGCAGGAGTCCCCGGTGGCCCCGCCGGCCCCAACCTCTGCCCGGACCAGGCGATCTCGGTGGTCCTCTACACCGACAAGCCGACGTACACGATCGGCCAGCAGCCGGTCTTCACGATCGTCACCACGAACGCCGGTCTGTCCGACTGCACACGCGATGTGGGCAAGGCCGCTCAGAACGTGATCGTGCGGACGCTCGACGGGTCGCGCACCCTGTGGTCGGCGCGTGACTGTTCGCCGATCGAAACCGTGAACAACGTCGTCCTCAAGCCCGCACAGCAGGTCAAGGACACGATCACCTGGTCGGGTACCACCAGCAGCCCCGGCTGTGAGCGTCCGCGGACGCAGGTGCCCGCCGGTTCCTACTCGGCGATCGGCAAGATCGGGGAGCGCGAGTCGTTCCCGATCACCTTCAACGTGGTCGCCCCGGCGCAAGAACCCTGATCGTCAGAAAACCCTGATCGTCTGGAGCCCCGATTCGTCGGGGCTCTAGTCGTATCGCTCGATGCTTGTCTCCGCGAGCCGGGAAAGGCCTTCGCGGATGTGCCGCGCCCAGATGCTGCCGATGCCCTCGACGGCCTGGAGGTCGGCCGAGGTGCTGGCGAGCAGCGCCTGCAGGGTGCCGAAGCTGCGGACGAGCCGGTCCACGTGCGCGAACTGCAGACGGGAGATGCGAGCGAGCAGCCGGTAGCCGCGCGGACTCATGGCGTTGTCCTGGGCATCGATCGTCGTCGGGTAGCCGAAGGCGCCCGCGAGCTGCGTGAGGTCGAGGAGATCGGCATCGCTGAGTCCCTCGATCACCTCGAGCGCCTGCCGCACGTCCTCGGCGGTGGCGGGTTCGGGACTGGCGTAGTAGTCGCGGACGAGGAGTTCGCGCATGGTGTCGTTGTCGCTGATGAGCTCCTCGAGCTGCAGGCTCACCTGCCGGCCGTTGGTGCCCAGTTCGAGGACGTACTCCTCGATTTCCACCGACACCCGGCGCACCATCTCCATGCGCTGTGCGGTCGACATGGCGTCGCGCAGCAGCACGTAGTCCTCGATCTCGGCGCGCGAGAGCGCGGCGATGACCTCGTCGAGGCGTGCCTTGTAGCGCTCCAGGGTCGCCAGGGCGACGTTCGCGCGCGACAGGATGGGGTCAGGGCTCTCCACGACACGACGAGCACCGTCGACGTAGATGCTGACGATCGACATCGAAGCGCTGACCGAGATGACCGGGTGGCCGGTCTGGATCGCGGTGCGCTCGGCGTTGCGATGCCGGGTGCCCGATTCCTCGGTGGGGATCGACGGGTCCGGCACGAGCTGGACGTTGGCGCGCACGATGCGCTTGCCGTCGGTCGACAAGACCACCGCGCCGTCCATCTTGGCGAGCTCGCGCAGCCGCGTGGGGGCGAATTCGACGTCGAGGTGGAAGCCACCGTCGCAGATCTTCTCCACGTCGGAGTCGTGACCGAGCACGATCAGGGCGCCGGTACCGCCGCGCAGGATTCGCTCCAGGCCGTCGCGCAGCGGGGTGCCCGGGGCGACGCGCGCCAACGTCTCACGCGTGAGCTCGGACTTCACCACTTCGGCAACCATGTCTCCCCTTCGGCACCGGGACACCCCGGGCGGACGACGCCCGTCGAAGCAGGTCGTCACAACGGTGACTAGGGTACCGGGATGTGAAGAGCAGCAGTTTTGTGGTGCCCGACGAACTCGACGTGCTCGAGCGTCACCCGAAGACGTCCGAACCGGGCGAACTCATGCGTCCGCACAACATGACGTGCTTCGGTTGTGGCCCAGAGTCCCCACACGGCCTACACCTCGAGATGTATGCGGGCGAGGGCTTCAGCGTCGACGCGAAGATGCCCGTCCAGCAGTGGATGGAGGGCGGGCCCGGCGTGATCCACGGCGGCATCCTCTCCAGTGCGTTCGACGACGTCATGGGTATGACGCCGCGGCTGATCGGTCCGGCGGCGGTGACCGCGCACCTCCAGGTCGACTTCCTGCAGCCCATCCCGGTGGGCAAGACCCTGCACCTGCATGCCGAGATCCTGGGCAAGCAGCGACGCAAGATCTACGTCGAAGGTGTTGCGCACCTCGGTGATCCGGAGCGGCCGGTGGCGCGGGCGAACGGCCTGTTCGTCCAGATCGACGTCCGGGCGCACTTCGCCGATCACGTCGAGAACAGCGCCAAGGCGGCGGAGTACCTGGGCGGTAAGCCTCAGCTCTGAGGCCGGCTCAGAACGGCGCGTCCACCGGGTCGGAGTCGCGGAGGTGGACGGCGTCGCCGAGGTTGGCGACCCGGAGGATGCGGATGCCCTTCGGGAGTTCCTCGTCGGTGGCCGCGGGGATGATGGCCTCGCGGAAGCCGAGCCGCTTGGCCTCCGCCAGGCGTCGCGCCACCGCCGACACCCGACGGATCTCGCCGCCGAGTCCGACTTCGCCGATGACGACGGTCGACTGGGGGACGGGGCGTTGGGTCAGGGTCGAATAGACCGAGAGCGCGATGGCGAGGTCGGCGGCGGGTTCGGTCACGCGCATGCCGCCGACCGTCGACAGGTAGACCTCCGACTTACCCAGTTCCTTGCGGCCGGCGCGCGCCTGCAGCACGGCGAGGACCATCGCCACCCGGTTGAAGTCGAGGCCCGACACCGCACGACGGGGGTTGGACATCTCGGTCCCGTTGGCGAGCGCCTGTACCTCGCCGACGAGCGCCCGCTTGCCGTCCATCGTCACCATCGTGACGCTGCCACTGACGTCCGAATCCCGTTGGTGCAGGAAGATTCCCGACGGATCGGGCACCTGGTGGATGCCGTCGTCGCGCTGTTCGAAACAGCCGACCTCGTCGGCGGCGCCGAAACGGTTCTTCACGCCGCGGACCATCCGCAGCGTCGAGTGCTTGTCGCCCTCGAAGGCGAGTACGACGTCGACGAGGTGCTCGAGTGAACGAGGACCCGCGACCGCGCCCTCCTTGGTCACGTGGCCGACCAGGATCACCGCGATGCCCCGGTTCTTGGCCAGCGAGACCAGTGCGGTGGTGACGGCGCGGATCTGCGTCACGCCACCGGTCACGCCGTCGGCGCCGGACGCGACGACGGTCTGCACCGAGTCGATGATCATCAGCGACGGCCGCACGGTGTCGACGTGGCCGAGGATGGTCGCGAGATCGGTTTCGGCGGCGAGGTAGACGTTGGCGTGCACCGCGCCGGTGCGCTCGGCGCGCATACGGACCTGACCGGCCGATTCCTCGCCGGTGATGTAGAGCGCGACGCGATCCTGGGCCGCCCAGTGTTTGACGGTCTCCAGCAGCAGCGTCGACTTGCCGACGCCGGGTTCTCCGGCGAGCAGGATGACCGACCCCGGGACGACGCCGCGCCCGAGGACGCGGTCGAGTTCCCCGATGCCGGTCGGCACCGCCGCGGTGGACTGGGCGTCGACCTCGGTGATGCGCAGGGCCGGGCTCGACGGCGCCACCGCGGCGGTCGTCCGGGAGGACGTGGGTGCGCCGGCGACCTCGTCGATCGATCCCCACTCGCTGCATTCGGGGCAGCGTCCGACCCACTTGGCGACCTGATGACCGCAGCCGGTGCAGCGATACGAGGATTTGGGTTTTGCCACCCGGTCAGCCTAAGCGGGCGGACCGACAGAACAGACGAGGCCCGGCGGATGCCGGGCCTCGTCGTGCGTCTTCAGGGGAGGGGTCAGTGCCCGCCGCCCTCTTCGTGTCCGGTCTCGGGTGTGCCGCCCTCGGAGTCCCCGGGGCCGACCGCTCCGTGATGCTGGTTGTAGAACGTCGGCTCCGCGTTGCGCGCGACGTCCTGGCGCTCGAGTTCCGCGCCGGCGTCTACCGGGGTCTGCACGGTGGTCTCACCGGCGGGGACCCACGAGCCGTTGCCCTCGCGCTTCTCGAAGACGAAGGTCAGGTCGGTGGTCAGGCCGGCGGCGACGGTGTCGCCCGCGTTGGTGAGCTCGGCGGTGACCTTCTTCTCGCTGTCCCGGACGGAGCCGACGGGCGTGCCGCTGCTGAGGGCCTGCCCCGGCGCGATGACGCGAGCCGCGGAGTCGCTGCCCTCGACGAACTCGACCGAACCCTTCTCGGGCTTGATCTCCTTAAGGCGGTAGTACGCGGTCTGGTCGGAGTTCGCGACGACGAACGCGAGCTCGAACGGTCCGCCGTTGCCGAAGACGGTCGGTGCGTCCTTCTCCGGGTAGAGGATCTGCACGTCCCGCAGCTGCAGCGTGTCGATGTTGACGTTCGCACCGTTCACCGCGGGCAGCTGGTTGGCGGTCTGCGAGATCTGTCCCGCACCGCAACCGGTGGTGCCCAGGGCAACGGCGATGCCGATCGTGGCTGCAGCGGTGGCCAGACGAGACGGCCGAACCGCCGACCGCCGTGCGGATAGTGGAAGCACTGACACCCGATCCTCCCAGGTCAAACGAAGTCGAATTGCAGCGCGCGAAACCCTGCACTACGCAGCGTAGTGGGCGTCGTCCGGAAAAGTCCGCCCGGGTGCCCGATTCGTGTCCGCGAGGGCATGTTCCGGGGCTCGGGAGGGGGTCTCCACGGGGCTCGCCGGAGAGGTGTTGCGTGACGTCGAACACGCTGCTACGGCACCCCCTGCCACCTCGGAAGAGCCTGCACTGGAACCGGTTCACCGCGTTGACCTGCACCGTTGGGTGGGGCCCTCGGAACGCCCGTGCTAGACTGGGTTCACTCGAAAGGGGCAAGGAACATTGAATTTCAAAGTTGGCGACACCGTCGTTTACCCCCATCACGGTGCTGCTCGGGTCGAAGACATCGTTACCCGGACCATCAAGGGTGAGCAGATCGAATACCTTGTTCTCAAGGTTGCCGACGGTGACATGACCGTTCAGATTCCCTCGACGAAGTTGGAATACGTGGGCGTCCGCGACGTGGTCGGGCAAGAGGGTCTCGACCAGGTTTTCCAGGTGCTGCGGGCCCCGCACACCGAAGAGCCGACCAACTGGGCGCGGCGATTCAAGGCGAACCAGGAGAAGCTCATCTCCGGCGACATCATCAAGGTCGCCGAGATCGTGCGCGACCTCTGGCGCCGCGAGCAGGACCGTGGACTCTCGGCCGGTGAGAAGCGCATGCTGACCCGTGCCCGCCGAGTCCTCGTGGACGAACTGTCGCTCGCGCAGAACACCGATGACGAGAAGGCCACCATCATCCTGGACGAGGTCCTCGCGGCGGCTTCCTGACATCGGTTCGTACCTGATCAGGTAGAACATTGACCACTACGCCGGAGGATTCCGGCGCGGCAGTCTGCGTCATCATCCCGGCCGCCGGGTCGGGAACCCGACTCGGCGAGCCGGTACCGAAGGCGTTCGTCGACCTCGGTGGCGCAACGATCATCGAGCGCTGCGTCGACAACATCCCCGAATCGCTCGGGGCGTCGATTGTCGTCGTGGTGCCGGCCGACCTCGTGGAGCATGCTCGAGAGCTGCTCCCCGGGGTCGCCGTCGTTCCCGGCGGTGCTCACCGGTCCGATTCGGTGCGCGCGGGAATAGCCGCGGCCGGCGATGCCCGGATCCTTCTCGTGCACGACGCGGCACGTCCCCTGACGCCCGCTCATGTCTTCACGAGAGTGGTCGACGCCGTCGCGGCCGGGCATCCGGCCGTGGTGCCCGGGGTGCCGGTTGTCGACACTCTCAAGCAGGTCGCACCGGATGCGAGCGGACACGAACTCGTGACCCGCACCGTCGACCGCGAAGAACTCCGCGCGGTGCAGACCCCACAGGGCTTCACCCGCGAGGCCCTGCTGCGAGCGCATGCCGACGATTCCGGTCTGGCGACCGACGACGCCGGCCTCGCCGAACGCTGCGGAATCCCCGTCCACATCGTCCCGGGAGACCCTCTCGCCATGAAGATCACCACCCCGTGGGACCTCCGCATCATCCGAGACGTCGTCCGTGAGACCGCGGCCGACGCCGAGGCCCGGTCATGAGGGTCGGGATCGGCACCGATGCGCACCGTATCGACGCATCCGCCGACTGCTGGATGGTCGGCCTGCACTTTCCCGACGAGCCCGGCTGTGAGGGCCACTCCGACGGCGACGTCGGTGCGCACGCCCTGTGCGACGCGGTGCTCTCGGCCGCCGGACTCGGCGACGTCGGGTCGGTGTTCGGCACCGGTCGACCCGAGTGGGAGGGCGTCTCCGGCATCGCGATGCTCACCCATGTGGCCGAGCTGATCGCTGCCGAGGGACTCCGCGTCGTCAACGCCGCCGTGCAGGTCATCGGCAATCGTCCCAAGATCGGACCCCGTCGTGCCGAAGCTCAGGAAGTGCTGTCCGCGGCGGTCGGCGGACCGGTGTCGGTGTCGGCGACGACCACCGACGGTCTGGGCATGACCGGACGCGGCGAGGGGATCGCGGCGGTCGCCACCGCCCTGCTCGACGACGCGTGACCGCGGCTCGACGACGCCCGGGTCAGCGCGCGGCGGCGTCCAGCAGGATCTCGCAGGCGCGGTCGACGGCGTCGGCCGGTGGGGTGAGGTCCCTCCCCAGACGCGCGGCCGCAGCCGCCACCGCCGGATCGGTGAGCGGGTCGAGATCGGATGGCTCGAACCGGGCCAGCTTGTTGCCGGAACCCGCACCTTTCCGTCGAAGAGCTGCCGCCCACATCGGCTGATCCGCGCTGAGCCACGCGATCACCGACGGGATGCCCGCGCGTGCTGCCGCTGCCGTGGTGCCGGCGCCGCCGTGGTGCACCGCGCCTCGACATTCCGGGAGCAGGGTCTCGTGGTCGACCGGCTGTTGGAGGTGCAGGAGCCGATCATGCTGGGGGAGTTCGTGATCGGTGTGTCCGATGACCCGAAGCCCGCGATCGAGGAGCGAGCTCACGATCCCGCCGATCTGCTCGGCGGTGATCTTCATGCTGCCGAAACCGACGTAGACGGGTGCCTCACCGCCCGACGCCCACTCGACCGCGCGTGACGTCGCATCGTCGCCGTTGGCGAGTGCGGCGCGAGTTTCCTTGTCCGGCAGAAGGAATCCGACCAGCGGCCGCTGTGGTCCCCAGTCGTTCGCGAGTCCGGGGAACAGGGCGGCATCGTAGGCCTGGATCTCGGGTACCCCGCGCCGCCGAAGTCGGCTCCCCAGTGGGTCTTTCGCGGGCGGGAGGCCGAGTTCGGTGCGCAGCCTCCGGTCGGCACCGCGCAGCGTCAGCCAGTAGGTCTGGTCGGCGAGACGCCACATCGCGCGCGAGACCGGACGCGGGTACTCGCGGTAGCGGACGGCGAGGCTGGCGCTCGGACGTAGCGGACAGTAGTGCAGCGGAACGAATCCGATGCCACGGCTCTGGGCGATCGCGTCGGCCCGGTCCTGCGCCAGCGGCCCGGTCACCAGGAGATCGGAGACGTCGGCGAGTTCGGCCATGACCTGTTCCGAGGTCGCGCGACCGTGGTCGGCGACCTCGCTCAGCGCCTTCAGCCGGACCCGTGGGTTCTTGGACTTCAGGCGCTCCTTGACCAGTGGACCGGCCAGCAGCTCGGCCGTCGACGGCGCCAGCATCCGCGTCGGCAACCCGGACGCCGCGGTCAGTTCGACGAGATCCTCGGGCACGGCGAGGCGGACCTCGTGGCCGCGACGCGCGAGTTCGGTGCCGATCGCCACCGCGGGCTGGACGTCTCCCCGGCTGCCGTGGACGGTGAACGCGATCCTCATGCGCCCCAGCTGTTTCCGTGCAGACCCCACGCGGCGAGCTCGGTGGTCACCAGTTCGCGCAGGGTGGCCACGTCCGGGATGCGCACCGGGTCGAGCGAACTCACGCTGAACATGACGTCGTCGGCGCCGAGCGCGAGCCAGCCGCTGATGCCGCCCTTGCGGTCACGCAGATTGCGGGGATCGTCGGTCGCGGTGACGGCTCGGATGGAGAGTGCGGCGCGTTCGCCGGTGCCCAGCGTCGCGAACTCGTCGGGAACCGGTCCGACATTGGAGGCGAGGCACAGCGGTGTGGTGACGTTGGCGGCGAGGCGTCGGGTGAGGGCGGCGCTCAGCGCCTGCAGTACGACTGCTCGCTGGGCGACACTGCCCGAGTTGGCGGCCAACCGGTTGTAGGCGTCCTTGCACGCCGTCCGGACCGCGGACAGGTCCTCGTAGCGGTCCGGGGAGACCTCGACGAAGGCGGTGGCGCCCGACGTCGCGTTGGCGCGGCGGTCGTCGAGGGTGCGTGACGAGACGGGCAGCGACACCGGGACGACGTCGCCGGGGGAGACCCGGCCGCACCGCTCCAGTACACCCACCATGAGCGCCGCGAAAAGGCTGTTGTCGGTGCCGCCCCGGGATTCGGCCGCGGCGGTGAAGTCGGCGGCCGGGATCAGGACGGTCACGTTCGGTGCGATCTCGGCGGTGGCGACGTCGGTGTCGGGTGCCGGCCGGCCGGTCACGCGCGCCGGCGAGGCGGGCGGTCCGGACCTACTCGCGCGCGCCATCCGGATCGCGGTCTTCCCCGCGGTCCAGAGCAGGTCGCCGGCGTCGACGACGTTGGACACCAGGCCCGGAGCGGTGCCGGGCGTGTAGTCCAGGCCGTGGACGGCCTCGAGGACCGCGACCGCGCCCGTCCCGCCGTCGGCGATGACATGGGAGATGACCAGGGACACGAGCACCGAGGCGTCGTCGGCGGTCCGTGCGACGACGAGCCGCCACGCGGGTCCGTTCTCGATGTCGAGGTCGGCGTCGGCCTGTGCCCGGCCCCACTGCTCTTCCTCACCGACCGCGACCGGCTCGGCTTGCACGGAGAAGTGGCCGGCGTCGGGGGTGTACCGCCAGTAGGCGCGCCCCGGACCCCGGTGGGTGGCGACGAGCCGGCTCAAACGACCTCGACGTAGCTTTTCTGCCAACGAGGCGATGGCGTCGACGTCGACCGTGCCGGGGAACCGCCACAGCGTCTGGTTCACGACGGGAAGGCCGAGGATCGTATCCATGCGGACGAAGAGGTCGTCGTCGGCGGTGAGCCGATCGACGGTCGGGCTCTGATTCACGCCGGGAGTGTTGCCGACCAGGGATGCGAAATTCATGACCGAGCCTGCCTTTCGTCGAGAGTGATACTTTCCACAGTCGGTCGGCCGCGGGGTCCTTGGTCGCACGCTGATGCCATGTGCGTTGTGTCACAGAGATTTACCATGTGAGCGACTCCCGAATGTCTTCCTACGATCACCGGACCGGTGGTGTGGTCGGCCGGTGTGAGCATGCCCGACTGATCGGCGTGGGCCCGCTGCCGTCGGCGGGGCCGGTGGATGGTGGCGCGAACCTGCGGATTCGGTGCTCCGTCATCGGCCTCGACCACACCAGGCCCGCCTCGCCGGCGCCGGGGACGTGCAAACCCTACCCGAGGGGCCCGTCGCGCCCGCCTCGAACGGGTGGGCGAACGGCGTGCGGGTGACGTCTCGAAACCGGCAATGTCATGGATCTTTAAGGGTTACCTTGTTAACGCCTATTTCGTACGCCGAACTATCCAACCGGACGAATTCGGGTTACTGTCGTGACCAATGTGCAGGACCGCCTGATGGGCGGTCCTGGACTTTTTGTTTGAACACCGGTGGTGAGAACTCGGAGGACGCGACGACATGACGGGTATCGCCCGCCGCATTGCCGATCGTCGCGGCTTGATCGCGGCCGGTCGGATTGCCCGGAACCGCTCCGGAACAACGTCAGAGTGGGGCGATACATCGCGGTCATCGCGCTGCCAGTCGACACGAACCAGGGCACAACTCTTCTCGACTTCGGGGAGGTGTGCCCCCGTCGGTCTCGATCGACAACATCGCTAGCGCGCGGCAGCGCTATGGCCCGGGGAGGGGCCGGAGAAGACCAACAATCGGGGGCCGACACGTGTCAACACGGGAGGTTTCGATGGAATACACCGAACTCGATGACTATTCGATGCCCGGCGGTACGGTCACCGCTTGGGAGCCGACGGTCGAGGCATCGGAATGGCAGACCGATTCGCGGCAGCTGTCGTACATGCACCTCGAGCACGCCCGTCGTGCGGTTCGCGAGAGTGACGACTGGTACAGCCAGTGGATCGGGACGGCCTTCCGCATCCAGCGTCCGCTCGACCGGGAAGCGTTCTCGCGCACGCTCGTCGCGTGGTACCGCCGGCACGAGGCGTTCCGGACCTCGGTCCGCGTCCACGGCTCCGGCAACCCACAGGGCGACCTGACGCGCATCACCGTCGCCGCCGACGCGGTCTCGGTGCGCGAGCGGGCCTTCGGATCCGACCTGGAACCGGCCGAGGTCTCCGAACTCGTCACCGAGTACTTCAACACCACCGTCACGCCGCTGGCGTGGCCGCACTGCATCGCGGTGACGGTCGAGTCGCCCGGCGACGACGAGGGTTTCCTCGTCGTGTTCGCCGCCGACCACACGGTGATGGACGCCTACACCCAGGTGTTCGCGATCCGCGAGCTGACCGCGCTGTACCTCGCCGAGGTCACCGGCGACCCGCACGGACTCGCCGCCTTCGGCAGCTACCTGGACTTCAGCGACGCCGAGCGCCGACTCGGTGAGCAGATCGATGCGAACAACGCCGCGGTGAGCCAGTGGCGCAACTTCTTCGACGACACCACCACTGCCGTCCAGCCGGAGCCGATTCCGCGATTCCCGCAGTTCGCCGTCCCGGCGGAGGCGCCGCGCACCATCACGGCCCAGCGGGCCCCGGCGGAGGGCTTCCAGACGACGCTGTCGCACTGGCTGCTCGATCCCGCCGAGACCAAGCGGTTCGACGCGATCTGCAAGGCAGCCGGATCGTCCATGACCGCAGGCATCTACACCGCGCTGTCGATGACCGCGGCGGCCCTGACCGGTTCCGCGGATCTGCGTTTCATCAGTCCGGTCCACACCCGCAACGCCATCGAGTGGGGCGAGGCCGTGGGCTGGTTCGTCGGCATCATCCCGGTGGCCGTGCGTCCGGGCCGGCCGCTGAGGTTCACCGACGCGCTGACCACCGTGGCGGCCACCTCGGCCCAGTACAAAGACGTGGGCGGTGCCCCGTTCGCGCCGGTCGCCGAGCTGATCGGCGGGGATGTCACGCCGCCGGGATTCGTGGTGTCCTACATCGACCTTCGCCACGCCGAGGGATCGACCGAGTGGGAGCCGCGCGCGGCACGCGTGCTGCGCAGCGCGACCCGCGACGCCGACGAGGTCTACTTCTGGATCAACCGCATCCCCACCGGTGTCAACGTGTCCTCGCGTTTCCCGGCCGAGGGCGCACCCGCGGTCGAGACCTTCCTGTCCGTGTTCCACGCGATCCTCAAGCAGATCGTCACCGACGGTGATTGCGAGTACACCTACCGCACTGCGGAATTGGTAGCCGGAGGGTCGCCGGTCGTAGCGGACCGCTGATGTCCGGCACCCTGCATTCCCCCCGCGTGTCACCCGGGTTCGGTGTCCCCGGGTCGCTGACCGTTCGGCTCCGACCCCACCTGCGTGGTGGGCGGATCGTCGAATGGGAACTCGGCGACCCGGCAGGCGTCGCCCGGGCAGCGCACCGGTGGGGTGACGGGGTGTCGTTTCTGCAGTCCGATCACCTGGCGACCATGGCGGACAAGCGATCCGACGGTCGGCCGCACCACGGTTTCCTGCTCGCTGCCGCACGCTTCGACGTTCCCCTCGATGCGGAGGCGATGAGCGGCGCCCTCACCGCGTTCGTCCGGCGACACGAGGAGCAGCGTGCCCACTACCGCACTGGTGACTCTGGTCCCGAACGATGGGTGGCGCCGCCGGAGGCCTTCGAGTTCCGGGTCGCCGAGCGCGCCGGGGAGGCGCAGGTCGTCGGCGATGCCGATCTGGGCCTCTGGGCCGGTCGTCGTGCATCGGAAACGGCTCGTGCAGAGCTGATCCCGGGCACCTGGTGCGCCGCCGCGGTCGATCCGAACCCCTCGGCCGATGGTGCCTTCACGTTCTTCTTCGCCACCGACCACGCCCACGGTGACGGCTACTCCTCGGCCCTGGCGTTGTCCGAGATCGTCGCGCTGTACCGGGAGCGAAGTTCCGGTGTGCCCGCGGAACTCGGCCCCGCCGGTGCCTTCGGTGATTCGATCGCGGCCGAGCGGGCCGCGGCGACGGCCCTCACCTCGGACGACGAGCGGGTGGCTCTCTGGCGGGATGCGTTGTCCGCGAACGACGGCCGACCCCCGCGGTGTCCACTCGACCTGGGACTGACCGGTGGCGCGCCGCAACCCGCGGTCGCGATCGAGCACTGGCTGCTGACGCCCGAGCAGCTGGTGCATTGCGACACCCGGCTGGCCGCGTCCGCCGGCGGTTTCGCCGGCCTCCTCTACGCCGCTCTCGCCACGCATCATCGTGAATCCACCGGCGAGGCACGGTTCTTCGTGTCCACCGTGCTCGCGAGCCGGGGCGCCGGGCACGCGCGGACACAGGGCTGGCTGTGCAACTTCGCGCCGGTCATCGTGGACTCGCCGCAGGGGCCGGACACGTCGTTCGACGGGCTCGTCCGCATCGCGACCGAGAGTGTGCGCGCTGCGCGCCGGGCCGCTTCGGTACCGGCTCACGGCGTCCTCGGACTCTTGGCGGGCGAAGGGGTCTTCAAGGGACTCGACGGCAGTCCGTACATGGTGTCCTACACAGATGTGCGCCGGCTCGGCCTCGGCGACGACCCGGTTCTGTCGACGATGCATACCTCCAGCGGGGTCGGTCCGACCCGCAACGCCAACTTGTGGTTCACGCGCACCGACGCCGGACTCGTCGTGCGCTCACACGTCCCCGACAACGCGGTGGCGCGCACCTCGATCCTCGGCCTGATCGAACGTATCGAGTCCATCGTGACCGCTTACGCCGCAGGCGTTCCCGCGCCCGAACCGACCCCCGACGCCCCATCCGCCGTCCCCCGCCGATCGACAAGGAGTGTGCGATGAAGCTCTCGAGTTCCGAATCGTGGGAGGTCGAGCCGGGTGAACTGGTGTGCTGGCGCGCCGTGCCGGGTGGTGCCGCCGCGCGGTCGAGCGCGCCGGTGTCGGAGAACGAGCGATTCCACCTGGCGTCGCTCGCCTCGGGACAGCCGGGCTGGATGGCGCTGACCCTCGACTTCCCCGAACAGCTCGACGCCGACGTGCTCGGCGAGGTGGTCGCCACGGTCATCGCCCGCCATGACGCGCTGCGCAGTCACTACGTACAGGCCGAGGACGGGGTCACCCGATTGGTGCACCCCGGCGTCGACGTCAAGGAGGAGCACCGCGAGACCGCTGAGGGGCTCTCCTCGCAGGAGTTCGCCGCGAAGCTCATCGAGTCCATCGGCGCGACGTGCAACCCCTTCGAGCCGATGCCGCATTTCCTGGCGGCGGTCACGCGCGCCGGCGGGACGACACTCATCTGCGCCTTCGACCATTGCTACGTCGACGCCCGCTCGCTGGCCGTCGTGTCGACCGAGATCTGCGAACTGCTCGTCGGTCGGGAACTGGCGCCCGCGGAGTCGGGACTCGCGGCCCTGAGCGTCGTCGCCGAGGGGGAGGCGTCGGTGACCGCCGACGATCCCCGCCTGGGCGCCTGGGGGCAGTTCCTCGCCGCGACCGGCTGGACGGTGCCCGAGTTCCCGCTCGACCTCGGTGTCGCCGTGGGCGTCAGCCTGCCCGTGCACACGATGGTCCGGACGTTGCTGTCCGGCGACGACGCCGCGACCTTCAGTTCGACGGTCCACCGTCGCGGTGCCCGCACCTATCCGGCCGTCCTCACCTGTGCGGCGATGGCCGTCAACGCCGCCGGCGGACCCGACGAGATCGCGACCGTGGTGCCCACCGGCGCCGGGGCGGGACCGGGTTGCGTGAGCTGGTCGGTGGGCAACGCCCCGCTGCGGATCAGCGCGACGGGCGACCTGTACGCCGCCATGCACCGCAACACCCGGCGTCTCGCGGCCGCACTGCCGCTGGCCGAGATCGGGCTGACGCCGGTGTACGCAGCCTTCGGTGATCGACTGCGCCCCGGTCGTAGCGACGTCTTCATGATGTCCTATGTCGACTACACGCGGCTGCCCATGCCGCGCGGGGACGTCGACGTGCGGCAGATCTCGAGCCAGAAGCCGACCGACACGGCGCAGTGGTGGTTCTGGCGTGATCGTGACGGCATCCATGTGCGTGTGCGGTATCCGCACACCGAACGGGCCGTGGCGGTCCTCGGGGACACGCTCGACACGATGCAGGCGCTCCTCGACTCGGTCCTCGCTGCCGACGCGAGTTGATGGCATTCCGGCTGCGGAACGGGGCTCGTCCGCGCGCTCGCGTGGTCGGTGGCCCGATCGTGGTCCGGTAGGATGGCCGGTCGTGACCCTGCGCCTGTATGACACCAGCTCCCGAGAGGTGCGCGACTTCGTGCCGCTGCGCCCAGGCCGGGCATCGGTGTACCTCTGTGGCGCGACTGTGCAGGGTGTTCCCCATATCGGCCACGTCCGCAGCGGCATCGCCTTTGACATCCTCCGGCGCTGGTTGAGCCATCAGGGCCTCGACGTGCTGTTCGTCCGCAACGTCACCGACATCGACGACAAGATCCTCCGCAAGGCCGCCGACGCCGGGCGCCCGTGGTGGGAGTGGGCGGCCACCCACGAGCGCGCCTTCGACGACGCCTACCGCGCCCTCGGCGTTCTGCCGCCGTCCGCGGAACCGCGCGCGACCGGCTTCGTGACCCAGATGGTCGAGTACATGGAGCGGCTGATCGAACGCGGGCACGCCTACGTCGCCGACGGCAACGTGTACTTCGACGTCCGCAGCCTGCCCGACTACGGTGCGCTGTCCGGGCACAAGCTCGACGACGTGCACCAGGGTGAGAGCGCGGGCACCGGCAAGCGCGACCACCGCGACTTCACCCTGTGGAAGGCGGCCAAACCCGACGAGCCGTCATGGCCGACACCGTGGGGGCCGGGACGCCCGGGCTGGCACCTCGAGTGCTCGGCGATGGCCACCAGCCTGCTGGGTTCGGAGTTCGACATCCACTGCGGCGGAATGGATCTGGTGTTCCCGCACCACGAGAACGAGATCGCCCAGGCGCACGGCGCCGGGGACCCGTTCGCGCGCTACTGGCTGCACAACGGCTGGGTCACCATGGGTGGCGAGAAGATGAGCAAGTCGCTGGGCAACGTGGTGTCGATCCCCGCGATGCTGCAGCGCGTCCGTGCCGTCGAACTGCGGTACTACCTCGGCAGCGCGCACTACCGGTCGATGCTGGAGTACTCGCCCGGTGCGCTCACCGAGGCGGCCGCCGGCTACCGGCGGGTGGAGTCGTTCGTCGAGCGTGTCGCCGCCCGCGTCGGTGACGTGGTGATCGGCGACATCGACCCCGAGTTCGGTGCCGCACTCGACGACGATCTCGGCGTCCCCGCGGCTCTCGCGGTGGTGCACAACGTCGTCCGGCAGGGCAACACCGCACTCGAATCGGGTGACGGGGCGGCCGCTCTCGCAGCCGCGTCGTCGGTGCGGGCCATGATGGGGATTCTCGGCGTCGACCCGCTCGACGACCAATGGGCCGGTACGGCCGACGACTCGGCCGCCACCTCCGCGCTGGACGTGCTGGTGCGCGCCGAACTGCAACGACGCGCGGACGCGCGTTCCGCCAAGGACTGGGCGACCGCGGACGCGGTCCGAGACCGCCTGGCCGAGGCCGGCATCGAGGTGACCGACACCCCTGATGGTGCACAGTGGGCATTGAAGGGTGAGGCGTGATGGCAGGAAATTCGAAGCGTAAGGGTGCGATCCGGAAGTCGGGCACCAAGAAGGGACAGGTCGTCGGGTCCGGCGGCCAGCGTCGTCGTGGACTCGAGGCCCGCGGCGCCACCCCGAAGGCGGTCGACCGCCCGTACCATCCCGCGCACAAGAAGGCCAAGGCCGCGGCGAAGTCGGGTGCAGGACGCAGCGGTGGCGGCGCGGCGCGAGCCAAGGACGAGGGTCCCGAGTACGTCCTCGGTCGCAACCCGGTGGTCGAGTGCCTGCGCGCCGGCGTTCCCGCGACGGCGCTCTACATCGCCACCAACTCCGAGCCGGACGAGCGCGTCGCCGAGGCGGTCAAGATCGCCGGCGATCAGGCGATCTCCATCCTCGAGGTCGGCAAACCGGAGCTGGATCGGTTGTCCACCAACGGAATGCACCAGGGCATCGCCCTCCAGGTGCCGGAGTACCGGTACACCCATCCGGACGATCTGATGGCCGATGCAAAGGCCAGCGGCACCCCGCCTCTGCTGGTGGCCCTCGACAACATCACCGACCCGCGCAACCTGGGCGCGGTGATCCGCTCGGTGGCCGCGTTCGGCGGGCACGGTGTGGTGATCCCGGCCCGACGCAGCGCGAGTGTGACCGCGGTGGCCTGGCGGACCAGTGCCGGCGCCGCCGCGCGTCTCCCGGTCGCGCGCGCCACCAACCTGACCCGCACCCTCAAGGACTGGGCGGACTCCGGTGCCCAGCTCGTGGGTCTGGATGCCGACGGCGACGTCACCCTCGACGAGTACGACGGCACCGGCCCTACCGTGATCGTCGTCGGGTCGGAGGGCAAGGGACTGTCGCGGCTCGTGCGCGAGAGCTGCGACTCGATCCTCTCCATCCCGATGGCGGGTGACGTCGAGTCGCTCAACGCGTCGGTAGCCGCGGGCGTCGTGCTCGCCGAATTCGCTCGTCAGCGGCGTCGTCGGTAACGACCGGCAACCCTCAGGCCCGGTGGAGCGCGACCTCGACGCCGGCCCGGCCGAGGGCCTCGCGGACCGCGCGGGCGTGGTCGACCGCGCCCGGGGTGTCGCCGTGCAGGCAGATCGAATCCGCGGCGACGGTGATGACCGAGCCGTCGACGGCCGTGAGTCGTCCGCTCGTGGTCATCTCGACGACGCGGCGCGCGATCTCGGTGCTGTCGGAGAGAACCGCCCCCGGCTCGGTGCGGGGGACGAGTGTGCCGGCCGGGGTGTAGGCGCGGTCGGCGAAGGCCTCGGTGATGACCGCGAGTCCGGCACGTTCGGCGCGGGCGAGGACCTCCGAGTCCGGTAGGCCCATCACCGCGAGGTCGGGGTTCACGTCGCGCACCGCGGTCACGATCGCATCGGCCTGCTGCTGGTGGTGGACGACCGTGTTGTACAGCGCGCCATGGGGTTTCACATATGTGACCGCCCCGCCGACGGAGTGGGCGAGAGCGTCGAGCGCGCCGATCTGGTAGACGAGGTCGGCGATCAGGTCCGGCGTCGACATCTCCATGAAGCGGCGGCCGAATCCCGCGCGGTCGGGGTAGGAGACCTGGGCGCCGATGCGTACACCGGCGGCGACGGCCGCCCGGCACGTCGCCAGCAGGTCCGCGGGCGTCCCCGCGTGGAAGCCGCATGCGACGTTGGCGCTGGTGACGATGGTCAGCATCGCTTCGTCGTCGCCGACACCCTCGCCGAGATCGGCGTTGAGATCGATGCGAGGAGCGGGCGCCGGGTCGGTCGTGGCCCTGTCGGGGGTCATGGCCACATCCTAGTTCTGCCAACGGTTGAACAGACGAAACGTGCGATTCGTCTACAGTGGGGGAATGGCACTGCTCGACACCAAGGTCACCACGGTCAACGGCGTCATCGGTGGCGCCCGGGGGAAGCGGCTCCGCCGCGGCACGATCAGCTGGCGGGGCATCCCGTTCGCCGCACCCCCGGTGGCTCACCGCCGCTTCCGCGCTCCCGAACCGGTGCACGACTGGCCCGGCGTCCGGGACTGCACCAAGATCGCCAAGGCGGCCATCCAGGAGAAGCGGTTCACCGCGGTTGCGCCGGGCAGGTTCGCCCCGATGGCCGAGGACTGCCTGACCCTCAACGTGTTCTCGCCCGAGGTGGAATCGAGCAGGCCGCGCCCGGTGATGGTCTTCATCCACGGCGGAGCCTTCATCCTCGGCACCGCCGCGACGCCGCTCTACGACGGCGCCTTCCTGGCACGCGCCCAGGACGTCGTCGTGGTGACGATCCAATATCGCTTCGGGCCTTTCGGTTTTCTCGACCTCTCGCAGTTCGCCACGGACGACCGGCCGTTCGACACCAACGCGGGTCTGCGCGACCAGATCGCCGCGCTGCGCTGGGTGCAGGAGAACATCGCCGCGTTCGGCGGCGACCCCGACAACGTGACCGTCTTCGGCGAGAGCGCCGGCGGCTCCTCGGTCCTCGCTCTGCTGTCCGCGCCGGAGGCCACCGGCCTGTTCCACCACGCCATCGCGCAGAGTCCGGCTCCCGAACTCGTGGTCGAGCAGGATGCGGCGACCGTCTACGCCGACGAGTTCGTCCGGATCCTCCGCGACCCGCAGCGCCGGAACACCTCGATGGAACGCACCGAGGATCCCGTCGACCCGGCCGAGGCGCAGCGCCTCCTCACCACACCCAACCCGGCCCTGTTGCTCGAGGCCGGCAACCGGTTGATGCGGTTCGCGACCAAGTCGTCCGGCGGGGCCATCCCGTTCGCGCCGGTCGTCGACGGTGACGTGCTGCCGCGCTCGCCGCTGGCCGCGGCAGCCGAGGGACTGACGGTGCCGGTGCCGCTGGTGATCGGGAGCAACAAGGACGAGGGAAAGCTCTTCGCGAAGCTCTGGAACGTACTACCCGACTCCGAACGCATGCTGATGCGGGTGGAGGACGAGGAGGTCCGCCGCGAGATCGCCTCGCAGTACGGCAACGGCGACCGCGACCGCATCCGGCTGGCCGGCGACTCGATCTTCTGGGCGCCGATGACCGCCTTCGCCGACGGACACAGCAAGGTCGCGCCGACCTACGTCTACCGCTACGACTACCGGACGAAGGTGCTGGACGCGACGGGCTTCGGTGCGACGCACGCGACGGAACTGTTCACCGTGTTCGGTGCCTACCGGGCACCGATGGGGGCCGGACTCGCCATCGCCGACTGGCCGGGCACGCGCCGCGTCACCGAGAACGTGCAGGGGCGCTGGGGTGCTTTCGCCCGCACCGGCGACCCCGGTCTGGGCTGGCCGGTCTACACCACCGGCGAGCGGAAGGTCCTGGTCATCAACGACCCGGACCGTGTCGTCGCCGACCCCGACACCCTGCGTCGCCGGGCCTGGTACCGGGTGCACGCACCGTCGCAGGCCTGACCGCACACCCGTCGGGTCACTCCGGTAGCCACTGGGTCGGCGGGTCGGCGGCGAGGAACGACAGTACGAGCGGGTTGAACAGTTCTGGTGCCTCCACCGGAACGATGTGCGTACCGGGCAGCACCGCGAACCGGGCGTTGGGCAGCGTCCGGACGATCTCCAGGGCGTGTTCCATCCGGACCAGCCCGCGGTCGGCGACCACCACGAGGACCGGCGCCCGGACGCCGGCGAAATCGGCGACCGCGTAGTCGGGTTCGGCGGCGAGCATTCGAAGCGTCTTGTCGTAGACGACCGAGAAGTGTTCGGGCCCATCGGGCGATGTCGCATCGTGGTGGGTGCGCAGGTATTCGACGGTGACGGGATTGCGGCTGAGCACCATGTCGGAGAACCGATCGGGTCGGCGCCCACGGGGGTTCAGGTAGCCACCCACGTACACGATCCGGTTGACGAGATCGGGCCGGTCCCGGGCGACGACGAGGGCGATCGCCGCACCGTCGGCCCACCCGACGATGTTCGCCGGCCGTCCGACGACCGTCTGGAGATAGGCGATCGTGCGCTCGGCGATCGATGCACAGGTGAAATCGCTGGTGGTGTCGGGACTGTGGCCGTGACCGGGCCGCTCGGGCATGAACAGCAACAGTCCGGCGTCGAGGAAGTCGGGGACCTGCGCGCCCCAGGACGCGGCGGACGCGAAGATGCCGTGCAACAGGACGGTCGGGGTGCCCTGCGGGTCACCGGCGGAGAAATGCCAGAGCGTGGTCCCGGCGACGTCCACGTACGTTCCGCCGTCGACCTCGTCGCCGACGTGAACTGTGCGCATGGGCGTTCCTCGGGTTGGCGTGGACTCCTCCGCTCCGCCATGGTTGCAGACTTCGCCGTGGCGCGGGGAGACCTTCGGCAATCGAGACCATTGCTTCGCCGGACAAAGATGTACCCGGCAGGGGCATGGGATAGGTTGAACGCCGAGGCGATGGGGTGTTGTCCGGGGGTCATTCGGAGGGTGAAGTATGTGCACGTCCTGGGCGCTCCAGGCATTTTCGCCTGTCCGGAGCCGTCGCAGCGTGAGCCTGCTGCTGGCGGGTCTGCTGTTGGCCGGGATCGTCTCGACCGGGGCGCTCACCGCCCCCGCAACCGCGGCGCCGGGTGATCCGCCACCACCGTTGAGCATGCGCGAACTCGGGTCGTCGCCGACCGTCTCGTTCCCCGGACAGCAGGGCGAGGTCAGCCTGTCGCTCGCGGTGCCGCCGGGGCTGATCCCCACCGAGATCCGCGGGACCGCGCAGTTCCCGACCTTCGTCACCGGTGGCACCGTCGACGTGCTGCAGGAGGGGCGGCTGATCTCGCGCACCCCGATCGATGCCGCGGTGAACTCGCCGATCGCGTTGTCGCTGCGTGGGATTCGCGTCGAGCGCAACGCCGTCGACCTCGTCCTGCGGACCTACCTGCGTACCGCGGGCTCGCGTACCCGTCCGCCGCCGGGGCCGTCGTCGTGCTGATGGCCGCCGCGATCCCGGTGACCGCGATGGGGATGACTTCACCCAAGTACGCACCGCAGGAGTTCGCGGTGGGTTCGGTGGTCGATCCTCGACCGCAGTCGGTCGAGAAGAAGTACCTCGACGAACAGCGCGTCGTGCGGTCGTTCTCCACCGAACGGGCGTTGGCGAAGTACCTGGACTCGCTCGAACTGCCCGACGGGGCCGTCCTGTGCGACACCGTGTACGGCTTCGCGGTGGTCGCCCAGTCCGAGCGGCCGCGACAGTTCGTCATCCCGTCGGACCGCGACTTCGCGCAGTTGCTGAACGACCCGGTCGGCGGCGGGGTGCAGTACTTCCTCACCGTTCCGGCCGAGGGGCGCGGGGTGTCGGACGCCATCAACCAGCGCTACCCGACGATGTACGAGAACGGTGCCCAGATCGGGGTCCGCGTTCTCGAGGCCCCCAACGACGGTGCCGATCTGCCCGATTGGCGCGTCTACCGGATCACGGGCTGAGGTCCCCTCAGCCGGTCGGCTGAGGGACGTTGGCGCGCAACACATCCCATGCGGGGTCGCGCGGCCCGATGTCGTAGGTGCACTCGGAGGTGCGGGGGTCGGGGACGAAGGACCAGAGCAGGACGCCCGCGACACCGGCGTCCCGCCGGCGGGACATGGCGGCGTCGACGCGCCGGGCGCGGGTCCCCAGGGACAGGCACGAACCTGCTTCGATGCCGATCTCGTTGACCACCAACGGTTTACCGAGTCGTCGGGCCTGATCGATCCGGGTCGACAGGTCGCTGCCCTGCGGTCCGGGGTCGGGGTCGTCGGTGGAGCTGTAGTCGTGGAAGTCGAGGACGTCGATCCCGTCGGAGCGAGCGACCTCGAGGTAACCGTCGCCGGCGATCCCGCACTGGTCGCCACCCACGAGTCCGGAGAAGATCGGGCGCGAGTCGTCGAACGATCGCAGATGCGCGCCGGCCCGGTCGAAGAACGAGCGCAACACGGCCGTGGCATCGCCGGGACACACGCGTCGCCGCCAGTCGCAGGATCTGCCGCAGACTCCGGGTTCGGGCTCGCCGACGAGCTCCCATCCGACGATCGACGATTCGTCACGCCAGCGGGACACTGCGGTCTCGACCCATTGGGCATACGTCAGATGACCTCGGGAGGTCGTCGCGGAGGCACCCTTCGACAGCCACCCGTCCACATAGAAGGCCCGCTCCTTGAACCTGCCGTCCTCGCAGTCCCCCGAGCCGCCGGCAAGGACCGGCAGCACCAGCTGTGCGTGGTGCTTCGCGGCTTCGAAGACCCGGTCCAGTGGTTCGAAGTTCAGCAGTCCCGTGTGTTTGTCGGAGGCGAAGGACGAGTAGAGGTCGAACCGCGTCAGGGCCCCGGGTGGCAACGCCGCGAAGTATGCATCGAGATCGACCTCGGCGCCGCAGCCGACGTTCACCGACCAGTCGGTGCCCAGCTGGTAGGCGTTGAAACCCACCGGCCACCACGGTTTCCCGTCGAGGGTGAGGCCGTCCGAGGTCGCGCGCACGCGGGGACGAGTCGAGTCACCGGCGTGCGGTGCGGAATCGCGGTCGCCCCCGCTGAGACCGATGAGCAGGACGAACACGGTGACGATGAGCACGGTCGTCCCCGTGCGCACCGCCCGACCGAATGTTCGCCGGTGAATCACAGATGCAGGCTACTCGTGCCCTACGGTGGCCGTATGAGCGCGGGAGGCTTCAGGAAGACAACGGCGCGAATCTGTGCTCTGGCCGGAGTGGGAGGTGTCTCGACCACGTTGTTCCTGGCGGGTTGCAGTGCGGAATCCGGCGAGGCCGGCGAGTCGGTCGGCGCGACGTCGACGACCACTCAGGTGAGTACGGATTCTGCCCCCACGTCCACCATCACGACAGGTCCGGGACCCGCGAGTAGGTCGACCACTCCGACGGTGGTCTATCGGCCGCCGTTCATCGACCACGTCGAGTGGACGGAGACGGAAGTGGGACCGAGCCTCTCCGTCTTCCCGACGACCTCGGGTCGGTACACGCAGGACCCGGCGGCGATGGCCGCGGCCTGGCGTGAGGTCGTCGGACTCGACGCGAACGCCGACACCCCCGGCATGCAGGCACAGTTCGACTGTCACTGGCGGTTCGCGCGGATCATCGAACCGGAGAAGCCGAGCTGGAACCTGGAACCCGGACGGCCCGTCGTCCCCGAGGAGGACATGATCGGCGCCCGATGCAATCCGGGATTCGCCGAGGAGTACTAGCGCGTCGTGTGCACGCGGCGCGAGCCGATGATGCGGCAGACCACGTAGATCACGAACGAGATGATCGTGACGAACACCGAGACCGGGAGTTTCGGCGCGAGCGACATCAACAAGCCGCCGACCGCGGCGACCTCGGCGAAGACGACCGACAGCACCAGCGCCCGCATCGGGTTGGCCGTCACCCGTGCAGCGGCGGCACCCGGGGTGATCAGCAACGACATCACCAGCAGCGCGCCGATGATCTGGACGCCCTGGGCGGCCGCGAGTCCCATGATGATCGCGAAGACGACGGACAGCGTCCGGACGGGCACGCCGTGCGCTTGTGCGACGCGCGGATCGGTCGACGCGAACAGCAGCGGCCGGTAGATCACCGCGAGCACCGCGACGACGATGGCCGTCGTGATCGTGATCGCGACCAGGCCGTTCAGTCCGACGCTCACGACCTGTCCGGTCAGCAGCGCGAAACCGGTGCCGATCCGGCCGTAGAGGGCCAGGAACAGGACACCGATGCCCAGGCCGAACGCCATCACGACACCGATCACCGAATCGCGTTCCCGGGCCTTGTTGCCGAGGATGCCGAAGACCGCCGCGGCGAGGACTGCGCCGATGACACCGCCGAGGTTCACGCTGACGCCGGCGAGCAACGCCGCGGCCGCGCCCGTCACCGACAGCTCACTGCAGCCGTGGACCGCGAACGACATCTGCCGGGCGACGATCAACGGCCCGAGCAGTCCGCCCACCAGGCCGAGCAGGACCATCGCGAGCAGCGCCTGCTGCATGAAGTCGTAGCCGAGCAGGTCGATGGTCGTCGAGAAGTCCCAGAGGTCGCTGAACTGACGTTCGGCGGCCAGCGGAGTCACGCTCATAGGGGCTGACTCCCGGTTTCGGCGATGTCGACGCAGTGGTGTGCATCCTCGCCGCCGATCACGACGAGGCGACCGTTGACCCGGAGCACCTCGACGTCGCTGCCGTACAGCTCGCTGAGCGTCTCCGTGGTCATCACCTCGTCGGGTGTGCCGACGCGGAACCGTCCGCCGACCAGATAGAGCACGCGGTCGACGTAGGGGAGGATCGGGTTGATCTCGTGCGTGACGAACACGACCGCCGTTCCCGCCTGCTTGCGGCGCTGGTCGATGAGGTCGACGACCACCTGCTGGTTGGTCGGGTCGAGGCTCGCCAGCGGTTCGTCGCACAGCAGGAGGTCGGGATCGCTCACGACCGCCTGGGCCACGCGCAGCCGCTGCTGTTCGCCTCCGGAGAGGACACCGAGCGGGGCGTCGGCGTAGGGGAGCGAGTCCACCGCGGCGAGTGCCTGGTCGACGAGGTCGCGGCGGCGGGACCGCCCGCGCAGTCCGAGTCCCCACCGGTTGCCGTCGACGCCGAAACCGACCAGGTCCCGGCCCCGGAGGGCCATCGGGTCGCCCTCGTCGGCGTGCTGCTGCGGGATGTAGCCGATCTTGTCGGTGGTCGTGACGGTGCCGCGGTCGAGTGAGTACTGACGTAACAGGACGCGCAGGAACGAGGTCTTCCCGGACCCGTTGGGGCCGAGCACGGCGACGAACTCACCCGGTCGGATCGTCAGGTCGAGGTCGTCCCAGAGCACGCGGTCGCCGAAGCCGAGTCGCGCACCCGAGAACGTGACCACCGGGTCGGTTCCCGCCGTCATCGCGGTCACCCCTTCTCGGCGTCGAGGGCTGTCGCGAGCGCGTCGATCTGTGCGCGCTGCCAGACGAGGTAGTCGGTGACGCCGTCCGGGAGGGTCTCGGTGAACTCGACCACGGGCACCTTCGCGGACTTCGCGACGTCGAGCATCGCCTGGGTCACCGGGTCGACGGCCTGGACGTTGTAGATCAGGACGGCGGCGCCGCGGGAGGCGAGCAGATCCTGCATGGCCGCGCGGTCCGCGGCGGACGGCGACTGGCCCTCCTCGACGGCCTGGGTGAACCCGGCCGGAGCCGCGTCGATCAGGCCGGCCTCGGTGAGCAGGTACCCCGCGAGCGGTTCGGTCTGGGCCACCTTCGTGCCGTCGTGCGCCTTGCGGATGCTGGCGACCTCGGCTCGCAGTTCGTCGATGCCGGTGGTGAAGGTCTCGGCGTTCGCGCGGTAGGTCCCCGCGTTCTCCGGGTCCTGCTCGGCGAGGGCGTCGGCGACCTTGTCGGCGACCTCCGCGACGACGGGCAGGTCGTAGAAGACGTGCTCGTTCTCGTCGCCGTGGTCGTGATCGGCGTGATCCGCGTGGTCGTCTGCGCTCTGTCCGTCGGCATCGTGATCGTGCGCGTCATGGTCGTCGCTGCGGGTGAGGGCGTAGGCGTCGACGACGGTCGCGCCCGAGGACTTCGCGGCCTGCTCCATGTAGGCGTCGTAGTGGCCGCCGTTCATGACGAGGATGTCGGCGTCGGCGATCGTCGCGGTGTCGGCGGCGGACGGCTCGAACTCGTGGGGGTCGCCCTCGGTGCTGGTGTAGACGGAGGCGACGGTCGCCTTGTCGCCGGCGACGGCCGAGGCGACCGCGCCCCAGACGTTGGTCGACGTGACCACGGTCGGGGTGCCGTCACCGTTTCCGGAGTCGCTCGAGCAGCCGGCCAGCACCAGCGCGGCGGCGGACAGGACTCCGGCCGCGGCGAGAAGCGTTTTCCTCATGACACCCTTTACGCAAATGACAATCGTTACCGAAAACAGTGTAGGGGATGGCCGGGCCCGACGCGAAGCCGCGGGAGAACTGCGGTGTGCGCTGGTCGACGCGGAGGGCGCGCGCCACCGTCTGCGCCATTTCTCTAAGGTGGAGACCATGACCTCCAGCCCGTTGCCGCGGCGTGTTGCGCTGATCTCCGTGCACACCTCGCCGTTGGCGCAGCCGGGTACCGGCGACGCGGGCGGGATGAACGTCTACGTCTGGCAGACGGCGATCCGGCTGGCCCGACGCGGCATCGAGGTCGAGATCTTCACCCGGGCGACCTCGTCGTCCGACGCGCCGTCGGTCGCGGCCGCGCCGGGGGTCACCGTCCGCCACGTGATCGCCGGGCCTTTCGAGGGTCTCGACAAGCGAGACCTCCCCGCCCAGCTCTGCGCGTTCACCGCGGGAGTGCTGCGCGCCGAGGCGGCGCAGGCGCCGGGCCACTACGACGTGATCCACTCGCACTACTGGTTGTCGGGGCAGGTCGGCTGGCTGGCGCGCGACCGCTGGGGCGTGCCGCTGGTGCACACCGCCCACACTCTCGCCGCGGTCAAGAACGCCGCCCTCGCAGAGGGTGACACCGCCGAGCCGCAACTGCGCGTCATCGGCGAGCAGCAGGTGGTGGGCGAGGCCGACCGGCTGGTCGCGAACACCGAAACCGAAGCGGCAGAACTTCTCTCGATGTACGACGCGGACGCCGACCGCATCGACGTGGTCACGCCGGGCGCCGACCTCGAGTGCTACACGCCCGGCTCGTCGGCCGAGGCCAGGTCGGTCCTCGGCCTCGATCCCGACGAGACGATCGTGACGTTCGTGGGACGGATCCAGCCGCTCAAGGCTCCCGATCTCCTGGTCGCCGCGATCGCGCCGCTGATCAAAGAAGTCGGGTCCGGGCGGAAGCTGCGACTCCTGATCGTCGGCGGGCCGTCGGGTTCCGGACTGCAACGCCCCACCGCGCTCATGGATCAGGTAGCCGAACTGGGGATCTCCGAGTCCGTCACCTTCCTCCCGCCGCAGCCGTCGGATCGGCTCGTCCAGGTGTACCGCGCGTCGGACCTGGTCGCGGTGCCCAGTCATTCCGAGAGTTTCGGTCTCGTGGCCATCGAGGCGCAGGCCTGCGGGACGCCGGTCATCGCCGCCGATGTCGGTGGTCTCGGCGTCGCCGTCGACGACGGACGCACCGGTGTGCTGGTCAATGGTCATGTGCCCGGCGACTGGACGAATGCACTGGAAAAGCTTCTGGCGCAACCCGATCGGCTGGCCGAACTCGGCCGCAACGCCCGACGCCACGCCGAGAAGTTCTCCTGGGAGCACACGGTGGACCAGCTGATCGAGAGCTACCGCTGGGCGATGGAGTCCTTCGCCGCTCAGACCGATGCCGCCCACCGAGACGCCGAGCAGGCGGCGGCACAGACACCGGGCGGCCCCGCCCGGGCTCGCCGGCGCTGGCGTCGGCGGCGCAATCGGGTGACCGTCTGAGGGTCTCGCAGTACCCGTTCCCCACCGAGAGGATGTCGTGAGTCGCACCGAGGTCGTCGACCTGCTCGAGAAGACACTGACCGAGAACGAGATCGCCTACTCGCGTAAGAGCGGTGGTGGAGCCGACGTCGACCACGTCATCCTGGAACTCCCGGGCGAGCAGAAGCTCAAGACGACGGTCCTGCTCACCGCCAGCGAACACGGGGTCAGGGTCGAGGCCTTCGTGTGCCGCCGACCCGACGAGAACCACGCGGGCGTCTACAAATACCTGCTCAAGCGGAACCGTCGGCTGTTCGGCGTCGCCTACACCATCGACAACACCGGCGACATCTACCTCGTCGGCCGGATCTCGGCCGACGCACTCGGCTCCGACGAACTCGACCGCGTCCTCGGGCAGGTACTGGAGGCCGCCGACGGCGACTTCAACACCCTGCTCGAACTCGGCTTCCTCTCCTCGATCCAGCGCGAGTGGGCCTGGCGCGTGTCGCGCGGTGAATCCCTGCGGAACCTCCTGGCCTTCGAGCACCTCATCGACAAGGAGGCGCTGCCCGAGGCCGGCGCCCCGCTCGAAGGACGTTACGTCCCAGGCGAGTCCGTCGTCGAGGGCGCACAGACCTCCAGCGACGAGCCTGCGTCCGACGACTGAGAAACGCTCCCGACCAACCGCCCTGGGCAGCTGCTCGCAGACATATATCGTCGGTGGCCGCGATCTGGGGTCGATTCGAGGGGCGGTTCTTGTAGGTGGTGTCCCACCGGGCCGGGGGAGTTTGATTGGATGGAGAGGTCCAGGTCACACCGCGGCAACGATTGTTGATACGGTGTGCGGGCAGAACCGACCCATCACCGGAGGTGCCATGAGCTTCACCAGTCCTTTCCCCGACGTCGAGATCCCCGATGTGAGTGTCTTCGACTACCTGTTCGGGTCGGTCGCCGACGAGGACCGCGAACGGATCGCCCTGGTGGACCCGAAGTCGGGTTCGACGACCACTTACGGCCAGCTGATCGGCCAGATCGAGGCCGCGGCCGGCGCCTTGGCGTCGCGGGGGATCGGGGTCGGGGACGTGGTGGGCATCCTCTCGCCGAACATCCCGGCGTTCGCGACCGTGTTCCATGGCATCCTGCGCGCGGGCGCGACGGCGACGACGATCAATGCGCTGTTCACCGCGACTGAGATCGCCAAGCAACTCCGGGATTCCGGCGCCAAGATGCTGGTCACCATCTCGCCGATGTTCGAGCAGGCCAAGGCGGCCGCCGACGAGGTGGGGCTGGCCGCGGAGAGCCTCATCGTCCTCGACGGTGAGGGGCAGGACGCCTCGGGTCACCCGAACGCGGTGGATCTGCTGGGTCCGAACCTGCCCGCGCCGGACGTCTCCTTCGACCCCGCCACCCATGTGGCGGTGTTGCCCTACAGCTCGGGAACGACCGGGAACCCCAAGGGTGTTGCGCTGTCTCACCGCAACCTGGTCGCCAACGTCGCCCAGCTGAAGCCGTTGCAGGGCATGACCGCCGACGATGTGGTGATCGCGGTGCTGCCGTTCTTCCACATCTACGGAATGACGGTGCTGCTCAACGCGGCTCTCGCGGCTCGCGGTTCGCTGGTCATCATGCCGCGATTCGACCTGGTGGAGTTCTTGGAGAACATCCAGAACCACAAGGTGACGATGGCCTACATCGCGCCGCCGGTCGCGGTGGCGCTCGCGAAGCACCCGATCGTGGACAACTACGACCTGTCTTCGCTGCACACGATGATGTCGGGGGCGGCCCCGCTCGACGACGAGCTGGGTCAGGCCGTGGCCAAGCGTTTGGACCTGCACATGTTGCAGGGCTACGGCATGAGCGAGCTGTCCCCGGTCTCGCACATCATCCCCTTCGACACCCAGGCCACGCTGGGGCGTGAGGATCCGCCGCTGTCGTCGACGGGCTGGCCGGTGCCGAACACGGTGAACAAGGTCGTCGATCCCGCCACCGGTGAGGACATCCCTCTTCCGCAGGAAGGGCTCTCGGAGCCGGGTGAGCTGTGGGTGAAGGGGCCGAACGTGATGCTCGGTTACCTCAACAACGAGCAGGCCACCGCCGACACCATCGATGCCGACGGTTTTCTGCACACCGGTGACATGGCGCAGGTCGATCCGACGGGGTGTGTCTACATCGTCGATCGGCTCAAGGAGCTCATCAAGTACAAGGGCTACCAGGTGCCGCCGGCGGAGTTGGAGGCCCTGCTGCTGACCCATGACAAGATCGCGGACTCGGCGGTCATCGGTGTGATCGATGCGGAGTCGGGGGAGGAGATCCCGAAGGCGTTCGTGGTCCGGCAGCCCGAGGCGGAGCTGACCGCTGACGAGGTGATGGAGTTCGTGGCGTCGAAGGTGGCCCCGCACAAGAAGGTTCGTGCGGTGGAGTTCATCGAGGCGATCCCGAAGTCGGCGTCGGGCAAGATCCTCCGCAAGGACCTGCGCAAGTAGGTCCGGGCGCAGGACAAGGACCCGTCCGAGCTGCCGATTTGGTGCAGGACGCACCCCGCGGATAGTGTTGCTCCTTGCAACGCGGGGTGGAGCAGCTCGGTAGCTCGCTGGGCTCATAACCCAGAGGTCGCAGGTTCAAATCCTGTCCCCGCTACCAGATACGACCCCCGACCAGGTGATCACCTGGTCGGGGGTCGCTTCATTTCCGGGCTCTCCTCGAGGCCGTCAATTCATCTGATGCGGCGGCACCTCGTCGTAGCTGATCGCATGGTCACCGGATCGTCGGTGCCACCAGTACGTCACCGCCCACAGGAGCACGCCGAGGAGCAGGAGCCAGCCGGCGATCACATACTGCTCGGGATCGCGGCCGGTGATCGGCAGGGTAAGATACCCGCACGTGACGGCGCCGAGCACGGCGACGGGTGTGGAGGTGCGGAAGTGCTTGTGCTCCACCGTGTCCCGACGTAGCACGAGCACCGATATGTTGACGATGGTGAACACCGCGAGCAGCAGGAGTGCGGTGGTGCCGCCGAGGAGCCCGACGATGGAACTCTTCGGGTCGGAGCTCACGTAGGTGAGCAGCAACAGGGCGATGACCGTGGTGAAGATGACGGCCGCGAACGGGGTCCGGCGCCCCGGGTGGACGTACGACAGGAACTTGGGCAGCACACCGCGTTTGGCCATGCCGTAGAGCAGGCGGCTCGCCATCATCATGTTGATCAGGGCGGTGTTGGCGACCGCGAACATCGAGATCCACGGCAGCAGATCCGAGATCGGGAAGTCCGGCGCCGCGGCCTGGACGACGTCGACGAGCGGGGTCTCGCTCTCGGCCAGTACGCCCACCGGCACGATCGCCACGGCGCAGATCGCGATCAGGACGTAGACGGCGGCGGTGATGCCGAGGCCGCTCAGCATGACCTTCGGGAAGATGCGGGTCGGCTCCTTGCACTCCTCGGCCATGTTGACCGAGTCCTCGAAGCCGACGAGCGCGAAGAAGGCCAGCGAGGTGGCCGCGGTGACGGCGATGAAGACGTTCTTGTCGTCGGGACTCTCGAACGCCACCACCGCATCCCAGTGCTCGGCGTTGCCGCCGGCGATGAACCAGTAACCGATGAACAGCACGAGCAGCAGACCGGTCAGCTCCACGAGGGTCAGGACGACGTTGGTGCCGACGCCCTCGGCGACGCCGCGGAAGTTGATGAACATGACGAGCAGCAGGAAACCGACGGCCACTGCGTAGAGGGCGGGATTCGTGGCGTCGGGGGACTCGCCGCCGAACGCGGTCAGCATGTTCACCGCGAATGCGCGGGAGGCCGTCGTCGCCGACGTGATGCCCGAACACATCACCGTGAACAGCACGATGAAGGTGATGAAGTGGATGCCGAAGGCCTTGTGCACGTAGAGCGCTGCCCCGGCGGCCTGCGGATACTTCGTCACCAGTTCGAGGTAGGAGAACGCGGTGAGCGTCGCGACGGCGAAGGCGATGAGGAACGGCAGCCACGCCGCGCCCCCGACCTCGCCCGCCACCTGACCGGTCAGCGCGTATACGCCGGTGCCGAGGATGTCGCCGATGATGAACAGGAGCAGCAGCTTCCAGCCCAGTACGCGTTTGAGCTCGGGCTGCTGTTCCGCATTCTTGCCGGTCTCGCCGGCGTTTGTGCTGGCTGTCATGCGACAACGCTAGACCTCGGACGTGCGGGTCGCCGCGCGAATCGCGACGCCGGACACCAAATGGCCGGGCGGTGGGAAGAGGGCGCAGCGCGTCTGTGCGAAACTATCGCCCATGAGCAACGGCACCCTGATCCTGATGCGTCACGGCGAGAGCGAATGGAATGCGTCCAACCAGTTCACCGGATGGGTGGACGTGGCACTCACGGACAAGGGCAAGGCCGAGGCCGTACGGGCCGGTGAGCTGCTCGTCGAGCACGATCTGCTGCCCGACGTCCTGTACACCTCGCTGCTGCGACGCGCCATCTCGACGGCGCAGATCGCTCTCGACACCGCCGACCGCCACTGGATCCCGGTGGTCCGCGATTGGCGTCTGAACGAGCGTCACTACGGTGCGCTCCAGGGCCTCGACAAGGCCGACACCCTGGAGAAGTACGGCCAGGAGCAGTTCATGCTGTGGCGTCGCAGCTACGACACCCCGCCGCCGGCCATCGAGCCCGACGCCGAGTACAGCCAGGTCGGCGACCCGCGCTACGCCGACCTCGACGAGGTGCCGCTGACCGAGTGCCTCAAGGACGTCGTGGCGCGGATGATCCCGTACTTCACCGAGACGATCGCCGCCGACATCCAGGCAGGCAAGACCGTGCTCGTCGCCGCCCACGGCAACTCGCTCCGGGCGCTCGTCAAGTACCTCGACGGCATCTCCGACGAGGACATCGCGGGTCTGAACATCCCCACCGGCAACCCGCTGCGGTACGACCTCGACGAGAACCTCAAGCCTCTGAACCCGGGCGGCACCTACCTCGACCCCGAGGCGGCCGCGGCCGGCGCGGCCGCGGTGGCGGCCCAGGGCCAGAAGTAGCCTCTCCGACACGCCTTCGCCGCCCGCAGACGCCGGGCGGTGAGCGCGTAACATAATCGTCATAGCTTCTTGGGTGTGACGCGCGCTACATTAGACGCTATGGCGGATGTGGGCACCCTGCGGATCGATCATTCACCTGCTCGGGAACGGTATGAGGCGATGCTCGCCTCCGATTCCTTCGGCGAGGACGAGGTGGTCGGGTACCTCGACTATGTCTCCGAGCCGTATCAGGTCGTGCTCACGCACACAGTGATCCGCGAGCAATACAGCGGGCACGGCTATGCGGGACAACTGGTTCGGTTCGTCCTCGAGGACATCCGGGCGAGTGGCAAGCAGGTCGTGCCGGTCTGCTCGTATGTACAGCGTTTCATCCAGCTCCATCCGGAGTTCGCCGACATGGCGGTGCCGGTCCCCCAGTGATCCGCGCCGCCGGCGTGGGCTCCACCCGCCGACGGTCCGACCCGGCGGCCGCAAGGCCTTCGGCGAACGGCACGTGAACAGCTGCCCAACAGCTGCGACACGTGTGCAACTCGCGTTGGTTCCGCCGTAAGCTGGGCCTGTGACCGCCGCAATCTCAGCCGCGACGATCGCGTTCGTACTCGCGCTCATCCTCGGAGTCATCCTGGGTCGCTGTCTCGGCGCCTCCCGGTGGCCCCGACGCTTCTCGCTCGGCTCCTTGTTCGGCCGGGGTAGCACGTCCATGCAATCCGACGCCTCCGGCGCCGCGGCCCTGCCCGTCCCGGCCACCGACCGCGCGCAGGTCCCGAGGGCTGTGCCCGCCTCGGCCGAGATCCGCGATTCCGATGTCGCGTCGACGACCGCCGACGGCCGGATGACCAAGGCCGGCCTGCTGAGCATGGTCGTTCGCAACTCGTCGACCGCCGTTGCGGTGGTCGACGAGTTCCGCGACGTCGTGATGTTCAATCACCGGGCTGTCGAACTGGGGATCGTCCGCGACATGTTGCTCGCCGACCCCGTCTGGGATGCCGTCAAGGACGTCCTCGACACCGGCGTCGAGCAGAACTTCGAGTTCAGTCCACCCACCTCGACCCTCGGCTTCGTCTCCACCGGCCGCACCCCGCGGCCGACCGTCGAACATGTGCGCTGCCTGGCCAAGGTGGTGGCGCAGGACGACGAGCGGTACGCCGTGGTCTACGGCCTCGACGACACCGAACACAAGCGTCTCGAGGCCACCCGCCGCGACTTCGTGGCGAACGTGTCGCACGAACTCAAGACACCGGTCGGCGCGATCGGGCTGCTCGCCGAGGCTCTCCTGGAATCGTCCGACGACGTCGAATCGGTCCAGCACTTCGGCCAGCGGGTTGTGGGGGAGACCAAACGTATGGGCAGGCTGGTGAGTGAGCTGCTCGCGCTGTCGCGCCTGCAGGACGGCGACACCCCCGAGTTCACCCCGATCGACGTCGACGAACTGGTCGACGACGCCCTCGCCGCGGCGACGCTCACCGCCGAGGCGGCGTCGATCGAACTGCGTTCCGACGATCCGCTGGGCGCGACGATCCGCGGCGACCGGCTGCTGCTGTTGACTGCCCTGAACAACCTCATCTCGAACGCCATCGCCTACTCGCCCGCCGACACCGTCGTCTCGATCAGCCGACGCATCATCCGGATCGACGGCCGTCCCATGGTGGCGATCGCCGTCACCGACCGCGGTATCGGCATCGCCCGCGCCGACCAGCAGCGTGTCTTCGAGCGCTTCTTCCGGGTCGACCAGGCGAGGTCGCGGATGACCGGTGGCACCGGTCTGGGCCTGGCGATCGTCAAACACGTGGCCGCCAACCACGGCGGCACGATCAATCTGTGGAGCGAACCCGGTACGGGCTCCACCTTCACTTTGTGTATCCCCGAGGACCTGTCCGACGTGGGCTGGTCCGCTGACGACAAGGAATCCGAGAGTTGACCCACGTGCTGATCGTCGAGGACGAGGAATCGCTGGCCGATCCGCTGGCCTTTCTGCTGCGCAAGGAGGGGTTCGAGGCCAGCATCGTCAACGACGGTGCCCAGGCGTTGCCCGCCTTCGACCGCGTCAGCCCCGACATCGTCCTTCTCGATCTGATGCTCCCCGGGATGTCGGGGACGGAGATCTGCAAGGCCCTGCGTGCCCGGTCGAACGTGCCGGTGATCATGGTGACTGCCCGGGACACCGAGATCGACAAGGTCGTCGGACTGGAGCTGGGCGCCGACGACTACGTGACCAAGCCGTATTCGGCGCGGGAGCTCATCGCCCGCATCCGGGCGGTCCTGCGCCGCGGGGCGGACGCCGGCGACGACGACCTCGATCTCGGTGTCGTCGAGGCGGGCCCGGTCCGGATGGACGTGGAACGACACACCGTGGCGGTCAACGGCGAGCCGATCACGTTGCCGCTCAAGGAGTTCGATCTTCTCGAGTATCTCCTGCGCAATGCCGGCCGCGTGCTGACCCGCGGGCAGCTGATCGACCGGGTCTGGGGAGCGGACTACGTCGGCGACACCAAGACCCTCGACGTGCACGTCAAACGCCTGCGCTCCAAGATCGAGCCGGACCCGGCCAGCCCCAAACACCTCATCACGGTCCGCGGTCTCGGGTACAAGATCGAGGCCTGAAACGGGTGCGCGGTCTCCCGCGCACCCGGCTCACTCCGGCGGCTGCAGCTCGTATTTGACGTCGGTCTCGCGGCGTGCGGTTGCGGCGGTGGTCGCCGGGTGAACGGCGATGAGCCCCAGACCCTTACGGCGCCGGCAGGCGGCCGCGAGTGCCTCGTAGGCGGGGGCGCCGAGGAGCTCGGTCAGCTCGGGCGCATAGGACTCCCACACCTGCTTCGCGCCGACGTGGGCGTCGGGTGAACCCGAGCAGTACCACTTGAGGTCGTGGCCGCCCTCGCCCCATCCGCGACGGTCGAACTCGGTGATCGTGGTCTGCAGGATCTGGGTGCCGTCGGGCCGTTCCACCCAGTCCTGCTCACGGCGCACCGGCAGCTGCCAGCACACGTCGGGCTTGACGGTCAGCGGTTCGAGTCCCTTGCGCAGGGCCATCGAATGCAGTGCGCATCCGACGCCGCCCTCGAAGCCCGGACGATTCAGAAAGATGCACGCGCCCTTGTGGAGTCGCGTCTTGAGCGCCGGCTCGTCGTCGAGGTCGCCCTCCTCGAGATACCCCTTGGGGCCGAGCGGGTTCTTGCCCGAGCCCTTCTTGTAGAACTGCCAGTCCTCCGGGGTGAGCATGGAGACGCCGTGGGCGAGACGTTCCCGATCGTCGGAGTCGGACAGGTAGGCGCCGTGGCTGCAGCAGCCGTCGGTCTCGCGTCCGGGCAGGATGCCCTGGCAGGCCGGGGTGCCGAAGACGCACGTCCAGTGCGACAGCAGCCAGGTGAGGTCAGCTCTGATGAAGTGTTCGGGATCGGCCGGATCGACGAATTCGTACCATTCACGCGGAAAGTCGAGTTCGACCTCCGGGGCGGGCGTGATTCGTGGCGCGGACGGCGAGAGTGCGGTCACGACCACAACGGTAGCCGGGATCGTGCCGACACGGAGCCTGCACTACCGTTGACGCGTGCGCTTAGGAGTTCTGGACGTGGGCAGCAACACTGTTCACCTCCTGGTGGTCGACGCCCATCGCGGTGGCCACCCGACGCCCATGAGTTCGACCAAGGCCGTTCTGCGCCTCGCCGAACAGATCGACGCCGACGGGCGGATGAGCGACAAGGCGGTGTCCAAGCTGATCGACTCCGTCACGGAGTTCACCCACATCGCCGGCACCTCCGGATGCGAGCAGATGATGGCTTTCGCAACGTCGGCGGTCCGCGACGCCACCAACTCCGACGATCTGCTCGACGAGGTCGAGCAGCGCACCGGGGTGCGTATCACGGTCCTGTCCGGGCGCGACGAGGCGCGGCTCACCTCACTCGCCGTCCGACGCTGGCGCGGGTGGAGCGCGGGACGCATCCTCGCCCTCGACATCGGCGGCGGTTCGCTGGAGATGTCCAACGGCGTCGACGAGGAACCCGACGTCGCGCTGTCGCTGCCGCTCGGCGCCGGACGACTCACCCGCGACTGGTTGCCCGACGACCCGCCGGACCGGCGTCGGATCGGTGTGCTGCGGGACTGGCTCGACGCGGAACTGCGCGCCCCCGCCAGGGAGCTCCTCGCGCCCGGCGCACCCGACCTGTGTGTCGGCACCTCGAAGACCTTCCGCAGCCTCGCCCGCCTGACCGGCGCGGCACCGTCGAGCGCGGGCCCCCGTGTCCGGCGCGAGCTGACGACGAGCGGACTCCGTCAGCTCATCTCCTTCATCTCCCGCATGACCCGCTCCGACCGCGCCGAACTGGAAGGCGTCAGCGCCGATCGTGCCGGTCAGCTGGTCGCCGGCGCGCTCGTGGCGGAGGCGGCTATGCGGGCCCTCCAAGTCGATACACTGGAAATCTGTCCGTGGGCTCTGCGGGAGGGTGTTATCTTGCGTCGACTCGATGCGGAACCAGCCGACTCGTTCGAGCCCTCACAGACGACTGGCGCCCGGGGCGGCGTCGGCTGATCCGGTCTGCGACGCCCACGGGCGCGCGGGATGGGGGAGACGGTCGACGGTGCGTCCACGAGCGCCGAGAGGTACCCAAGCGGATGCGCTCGACCGGCATCCGGTGACGTTCGAGGACGGAGAGCCACTTCATGTCGAAGGATTCGGAACCCGAATCTCGACCCATTTCGGTATCGGAACTACTCGCCCGGTCGCAGGCGGCCGGCGGCACGACGCCCACGCGGCGTGACGGTCGCGGGCGGCGACGCGCAGGTCGCGACGGCTCGGTCTCGGTGTCCGAACTGACCGGCGAGATCCCGAAGATCACCGACGCGCCCGCCACGCAGGCCGACGAGAAACCCGCTTCTGCGGACGAGAACGCGTCCGCGCAGACCGAACCCGCAGTGGTGGAGGCGTCCGAGGTCGAAGCGCCCCAGGCGAAGACCGCCGAGGTCGAGCAGCCGGAGGCCGAGCCGGCCGAGACCGCATCGACCCCGGAACCGTCCGCATCGGAACCTTCCGCACCCGAATCGTCGGCGAGGACCGAGAGCCCGAGCGGTCCGTTCCCGCGGTCGGGGAACCCCGTCGCGCGTCGCGCCGCCGACGACCGCCCGGTCGCCGACCGGTCCCGCCCGGACCGGCCGTTCGCATCGTCCGGTCGCAACGCCAGCGGTATGCCCGGTTACGGCGAGGCACCGCCGGCCACCCGTGACTTCAGCTCGGATTCCGTCGCCCGGCGCATGAGCCCGCCGCGCGACTCGGAACCCGTCGACGAGGAGTCGGCGAACGCGGTCACCGGCATCATCCCGGTCGTGGAAGGTTCCGACGAGGGTCTCGTCGTCGTCGAATCCGACGATGTGGTGACCTATGACCTCAACGAGGTCGACTCGGGTTCCGATCCGCGCGAGCGGGCCGACGGCGGGTTCTCCGACGTCATGGACTTCGATGCCTACCGCAACTTCGCCGACGTGGAGGGCGACACCGACACCGGTGCCCGGCCGGCGGCCGGTACGAGTGGGCCGAAGAAGGGCGCCAAGGCGCTCGGCGGGCTCGCACGCAAGCTGTTCAGCCGCAAAGCGGCCGGCGCCGCCGCGGGAACAGCCGCTTCGGTCGCCGCCTCGACGCCCGGCACGGTCTCCGCGACGTCGTCCGCGCCGGGTGGTCGCGCACGAGCTGCCGCAGCACGGGCACGTGACGACGAGAACCCGACCGAGATCATCGAGCCGATCGCGTCCCCGGGGGACGCCGCCCACGACGAGGCGGCAGCGGGGGACACCCGCGTCGAGGAGACCCGGCCCGCAGAGACCGACGAGACAGAGGCATGGCAGGCGTCGGCCCAGTGGTACGACACCGAGGCATGGTCGGCGCCGGTCGTCGACGAGGAGGACGACCAGCCTCGCGAGACTCCCGAGCCGGCCGCGGAACCCGAGCCCGTCGACAAGCCCGACACCGCCCGCCTCGCGGAGACCGCCGACCTCGACGAGACCCCCGGCGGTGTCGCCGACGGGCCGGCGGAGGACACCGCCACCATCGCCGGTACGACGCCGCCTGAGCTGGAGGAGGCCGCGAAGCCCGCGGTCAGCGTCGGTGAGGCCGACGAAGCCGAGACCGACGAAGCCGAGACCAGGGAAGCCGAGACCAGGGAAGCCGAGACCAGGGAAGCCGACACCGAGGACGAGAGGTCACCGGCCGCCGCGTGGCTCCTGATCTTCGGTCAGGCGGTCGTAGGTCTGGTCGTCGGTATCGGTCTGTTCTGGGGCTTCACCGAACTGTGGCGCTGGAACCCGTACTTCGCGCTGGTCCTCGCGGTCCTGGTGATCTTCGGGATCGTCACGCTGTCGCACGTGGTGCGGCGCACCAAGGACCTGACCACGACGCTGCTCGCGTTGGGGGTCGGCCTGCTGGTGACCATCGGTCCACTGGTACTCCTGGCCACGTGACGACGCCCGGGACGCCTCCGCTCCCCAGACCGGAGATACCCATCGGTCTGTCGACCGCCTCGGTCTATCCGCAGAACACCGAGGCGGCCTTCGCCTACGCCGCGGACCTCGGCTACGACGGTGTCGAGCTGATGGTCTGGGGCGACCCGGTCAGCCAGGACATCCGACGCGTGGGATACCTGTCGGACCACTACCAGGTGCCGGTGCTGTCCATCCATGCCCCGTGCCTGTTGATCACCCAGCGGGTGTGGGGCCGCGACCCGGTCGTGAAGCTCGCACGATCGGTGCAGGCGGCCGAGGACCTCGGCGCGTCGACCGTCGTGGTGCACCCACCGTTCCGCTGGCAGCGCGGCTACGTGTCGGCCTTCGACGACCTCGTCGGCGAGCTCGAGGACGACAGCGGCGTCGCCATCGCCGTGGAGAACATGTTCCCGATGCGGGCGGACCGCTTCTTCGGCTCGCGCGAGCCATCCGTACGCCGCCTCCAGAAACGTGGCGGTGGGCCCGGTCTCGCCGCCTCGGCGTTCGGCAAGTCGATCGACCCCACCGACGACGGGTACTCGAACTACACGCTCGACCTGTCGCACACCGCGACGGCCGGTGTAGACGCCCTCGACCTGCTCGATCGCATGGGACCGAACCTCAACCATCTGCATCTCGCGGACGGTCACGGCGCCGCCACCGACGAACACCTCATCCCCGGTGACGGCGGACAACCGTGCGCCGAGGTGTGTCGTCGAATCGCGGAGAGCGACTTCGCCGGTGCGGTCGTGCTGGAGGTCACCACGGGCAGCGCACGCACCAAGCCCGAACGCAGTGCACTGCTCGCGCGTTCGCTAGATTTTGCGCGGCAGCATCTCAAACGGGAGCTGCACCCCGAGAGCGCCGGCCGGCTCGACACCTGACCCCGGAGATCGTCGCGTCCCGGTCTTCCGCCGGCGTCGGGGTCGGCACGACGAAAGCGGGACGATGACCAGCAAGATCACCGAGGTACTGGCGCTGACCGAGGTGGAGCGCGGTGGTCCCGACTCCATCACCTTGCGAGCGCACATCGACGAGACCTTCACCATCGGACCCAAGGTGCACGGCGGAAGCCTGCAGATGGTGGTGGCGAAGGCGGCGCGCACCGCACTGACCGCCCTCACCCCGGCCCCGGGACCGGACGGCGACACGAAGGACGGCGACACGAAGGCCGCCGACGCGGCGGCCGCGATGATCCCGGTCGCCATCGCCAGCGACTACCTCACCGCACCCGACGCCGCCGACGTCGACCTCGCGATCTCCGTGCGCAAACGCGGCCGGACCGTCACGGTCCTCCAGGTCGACGCGGTCCAGCAGGGTCGCACGGTCGTGTCCTCGTCGGTGACGATGGCCCGCCCCGACTCCGGGACCCCGCATCACTCCGGCCCCAACGTGCTCGACGGCACGCCCGCCGAACCCCCGTCGACCGGGATCTCGCTGGACGGTTCGCCGATCGCCGAGATCAACCATCTCGGTGCGGCGGTCGACCTGGTCCTCGACGCCGAGACGTTCCCGATGGTCCGCGGCGAGACCGGTGAGCCGCTCGTGCGCGGGTGGATTCGTCCGAAGGGCCTCGATCCCGACGAGTACTTCGCGGTCCTGGTGTGCGACATCTCGCCGCCGGTGGTCTTCAACCTCGCGATGTTCGGCTGGGCGCCGACCGTGCAGCTGACCACCTACGTGCGTCGGCATCCCGCGCCGGGATGGCTGCGGTTCGCCGCGACGAGTACCGAGGTCGGGCCCGGAATGTTCGAAGAGGATCATCTCGTGGTGGACTCGACCGGGACAGTTGTCGCCCAGTCGCGTCAGCTGGCACTCATTCCCGCAGGAAGGTAGACATTCGTGACCGAACGCATCGCCATCATCGGTGGAGGCAAGATCGGGGAGGCGCTCCTGGCCGGCCTGATCGGCGCCGGAACCCCGACGAAGGATCTCGTCGTCGCGGAGAAGCTCGAATCCCGCGCGTCCGAGATCGCCGACGAATACGGGGTCCTGGTGACCGACGTGAAGACGGCCGCCGAATCCGCGCAGTACGTATTCCTCGCCGTCAAGCCGGATGCCGTCGACTCGGTGCTGCGGGAGCTGGCCTCGGCCGAGGACAACGCGCAGACCGAGCGCGTGACCGTGACCCTCGTCGCCGGCATCCCGCTGGCCCGCTACGAGAGTGCGCTACAGGCGGGTTCGCCGGTCATCCGCGTCATGCCGAACACGCCGATGCTGGTCAACGAGGCGATGTCCGCGGTCTCAGCCGGACGCTACGTCGGCGATGAGCAGTTGCGCGCCGTCGTCAACATCCTCAAGACCGTCGGCCGGGTGGCCGTGGTGCCCGAGAAGCAGATGGACGCGGTCACCGCCGTGTCCGGGTCCGGTCCCGCCTACGTCTTCCTGCTCGCCGAGGCGATGATCGACGCCGGCGTCGGTCTGGGTCTGACCCGCGCACAGGCGTCGGAGATGACGATCCAGACCATCCGTGGCGCCGGGGTCCTGCTGAGTGATTCCGGGATGTCACCGGTCGATCTGCGGGCCGCGGTGACCTCACCGGGCGGCACGACCGCGGAGGCGATCCGGGAATTCGAGGCGAACGGCCTGCGGCACGCCGTCTACCAGGCCACACGCGCCTGTGCGGCCGCCAGCGCCCGCGGCGGACGTCGAGTGGAAGTCGAGGGTTTGGCGGCGGGACACGCGGTGTCCGGCACCCCATGAGTTGTGGTCGACAGGCCGCTAAACCCCAGCATGTTGGGGTCGAGTCCCAGGAATCTCAGAAATCACGGTCCCTCACGTCGCTTTTTTCACATCTGCCACGCTAAGCTGCTTTAAGCACGTGCGTGTCTGATGTCCGCAGGAGGGGAAGCCTGCGGCCGCGACGCGTGCACCGGAGGTATGAGTGATCAATGGCACCTGCAGACACTCCTGGTGACAGGGCGGCCTCGGTGAGCAACGCGACCTCTGCGTCGCAGTTCCTCACCGTCGCCGAAGTTGCGTCGCTGATGCGCGTTTCGAAGATGACCGTTTACCGTCTCGTCCACAACGGCGAACTGCCCGCGGTTCGGGTCGGACGCTCGTTCCGTGTGCACGCGAAAGCGGTGCACGACTACCTGGAGACGTCGTACTTCGACGCCGGCTAGGTTCGGTCTCGGCTGACGCGCCGATCAGCAGTTCTACCCAGCACTCCCGAGGGTGGCCGCACGGCCGCCCCGGGAGTGCTGTGTCTGGTGCGGGTGTCCACCCGGGCCGGCAGACCGTCCCGGTGGTCATTTCGGCCACCGCGATTTCCCGATCCGATACACCGCCCGGTAGGCTCAGTGGTCGCGTACCTGGATGTACCGGTGAGCTCCTCGAGCCGGGTAGTCGACGCCAGTCGACGACCACTGACGAAGCCGATCGAGTGCAGGCCAGGGTCGGTCAAGTACATCAGTGTCAATCGTGAGGAAGCGCCCCCATGGGTTCAGTGATCAAGAAGCGCCGCAAGCGCATGTCGAAGAAGAAGCACCGCAAGCTGCTGCGTCGAACCCGGGTGCAGCGCCGCAAACTCGGCAAATAAGCACTCTCATGGCACCAGGACCCGCCTCGGCGGGTCCTTTTGCTGTTTGAAGGACCCGATCCGGGGCCCTCGACGGGCTGAAACGGGCCGATGACGTTAGCCTCGACGCCATGGCCGAATCCTCCGCAGTGCTGCCCCGGGTCGTCCTGGTGACCGGGGCGTCGACTTTTCTCGGCGGGTACCTTGTCGCAAGGCTCGCGGCCAATCCGCAGATCGAACGTGTGCTGGCCGTGGACTCCCGGGTGCCGCGCAAGGACCTCCTGCGCCGGATGGGGCGTGCAGAGTTCCTGCGTCTGGACATCCGGCGACCCACCATCGCAAAGGCGCTGGTGTCGTACGAGGTCGACACGGTGGTCCACGCCGCGACGTCGATCGCCGACACCGCCCCGCACTCGGCGGCCATCAAGGAGTTCAACGTCGTCGGCGCGATGCAGGTCTGTGCGGCCTGCCAGCGGACGCCGTCGGTGAAGCGGCTCGTACTTCGGTCGACCGGGATGGTCTACGGCTCCAGTGCACACGACCCGTCGCACTTCTCCGAGGAGACCCGCGCACGCCGCGAGCCCAAGCGGGGTTACGGCCGCGACCTCCTCGACGTCGAGGGCTACGTCCGCGGACTCGGACGCCGCCGCCCGGACATCGACATCACGATCGTGCGCCCACAGGCGATGCTCGGACCGCGGATCACCACGCGCATGGGTTCGTACCTGTCGGCGCCGGTCGTCCCGACGGTCATCGGATACCAGCCGCGCCTGCAGTTCCTCCACGAGGAGGACGCACTCGCGGCGATGGAGCACGTGACCCTCGCCGGCAAGCCCGGCACGTTCAACCTCTCCGGTGAGGGTGTGGTGACGTTGTCGCAGGCCATCCGGCGGGTCGGGCACGTCGAACTGCCGGTGCCGAGTGGTCTCCTCGCGCCGATCGCCGGAGTGTTCCAGGACCTGCGCTCGGCGAAGCTCCGTTCCTCGCAGACCGAGTTCCTCACCTACGGCAGGGTGCTGGACACCACCAGGATGCGCACCGAGTTGGGTTTCGTGCCGCGGTACACGACCATGGAAACCCTGGATGACTTCGTGAAACGCAGCGGCGTGACGCCGGTGATCGGGACCGACGTCTGGCGGGCTCTGGAGCAGCGTGTCGTCTCGGCCGCACATCAACTCCAGTGAGTTGTGGATGAGATTGGTGCGAGGTGTGGCCGTCGACGTGCGCAACGTCGGTGCAACCTCTAGACTTGGTCGCCAGACCCACATCGCGCGCGGGGGAATCACTCCACCGCGGGCGACGGGTGAGACTTCGGGAACATGCTGACGATCACACGGGGAGATCGCGGGTCGTTCCCGGGTTCTCGTTTCATGTCATCGACGACGCAGCGTTACGTCTGCCGGCCTGGGGGGATGGCTTGTGACGGAACGACGGCCAGTAGTTCAGGCACCCCGGTTCAGACGTCGAGCGGGGGGTTCACCGACACGGACGATCCACGGGACAAGAACAAGGGGTGAGCGCCTTGCCAGGTAGCGGAGCGACGGATGCACGTACCGCCAAGGTCATACAGCTCTACGCGTCACCGTCGGGTCCGGACGCCTCTGCGGATCGCCGCGGTGCACGTGATTCGGGGCGCCGTCGACATCCGAGCCAGCAGGTTCCGGGACAGCGCACGAATACCGGTGTCATGCAAGGTGATTCGATGCTCGGCCATCCCAACACCGATGGATTCGGCCGCTCGCCCGCGCGGGTGACCCCGATCAGCAACGAGATCGCGCTGTCGGATGAGGCGCTCGGTGTCGAGCACCGCGGCCCGTCCAAGTCGAGCCCGCTGTTCAGTCTCGGGGGCATCCGGAACGCCGTCGCCGACACCCTGACCTCCACCGCGGGTTTCATCCGCGAACGGATGGCGGGCGAGTACGAGGTCGACGAGTTCGGATTCGACCCCCATTTCACCGAATCGGTGTGGTTTCCGGCGCTCCGCCAGGTCTACGAGAAGTGGTTCCGCGTCGAGGTCACCGGTATCGAGAATCTGCCCCTCGAGGGCGGTGCGCTGCTCGTTGCCAACCACGCCGGCACCATTCCGGTCGACGCGATCATCACCTCGCTGGCCGTCCGCGACAACCATCCCGACAATCGGTATCTACGTGTCCTCGCCGCCGACATGGCCTTCGACTCACCGGGCATCAGCGAGGTCGCGCGGCGTATCGGCGCGACGCTCGCCTGCAACAACGACGCCGACCGACTCCTGCGCGCCGGTGAACTCACCGCCGTATGGCCGGAAGGGTTCAAGGGCATCGGCAAGCTCTACAAGGACCGGTACAAGCTGCAACGGTTCGGCCGGGGCGGCTTCGTGACGACCGCGCTGCGCAACGCGGCGCCGATCATCCCGGTGTCGATCGTGGGCTCGGAGGAGATCTATCCGATGCTCGCCGACCTCAAGCCGCTCGCCAAGGTGCTCGGCCTGCCGTACTTCCCGATCACGCCACTGTTCCCGTGGCTCGGGCCCCTGGGCATGGTGCCGTTGCCGTCGAAGTGGCACATCCACTTCGGCCGCCCGATCGAGACCGGTTCCTACGACGAGTCGTCGGCGGACGACCCGATGGTGGTCTTCGACCTCACCGACCATGTACGCGAAGAGATTCAGCAGACCCTGTTCCGGATGCTGAGCCGCCGCGGAAGTGTCTACTTCGGCTGACCCCGCATTTCGGCTGACCCCGCATTTCAGCTGACCCCGCATTTCAGCTGACGCAGCGCCCGTCGGCTGCTACCCATTGAGGCATGCGTGCAGTCGTGTGTCGAGCCGGTGAGCTGACCGTCCAGGACGTCCCCACCCCCGTACCGGAAACCGGGCAGGTTCTCCTGCGTGTTCTGCGGGCGGGCATCTGCGGTTCCGACCTCCACGCCCGCGTGCACTGCGATGCGACCGCCGATGTGTCCGGCGAGGTCGGTTACGACGCGTTCATGCGGTCCGACCAGTCGGTCGTCATGGGTCACGAGTTCGCCGGCGAGGTGGTGTCCTACGGTCCCGGATGCCGCAAGCTGTGGGCGCCGGGGACGCCGGTGGTGGCGGTGCCGATGATCCGCCACGGCGACGAGGCGCACCTGACCGGCCTGACGGCGTCGGCCCCGGGCGCCTACGCGCAGTTCGTGCTGGTGTCGGAGGACATGACCTTCGAGATCCCCGACGGGCTGTCGGTCGACCACGCCGCCCTCACCGAACCCCTTTCCGTCGCCCATCACGCGGTCCGACGCGGCGAGGTCGGCCGGCGCGATGTCGCCGTGGTGATCGGGTGCGGGCCCATCGGCCTCGCGGTCATCGCCATGCTCAAGGCGTCGGGCGTGCGCACCGTGATCGCGAGCGACCTGTCCGAGGGACGCCGGGCGCTGGCCGGCCGCGTCGGCGCCGACATCGTCGTCGACCCGGCCGTGGAGTCGCCGTTCGACCGGTGTGCCCAGGAGGGGAAATACGTCACCGCCGCGCAGGACCTGCTCGGCACCGCATTCGATGCCATGCACACCCTGCGTCGAATTCCGTTGGCCCCGTGGAACTCCCTGTTCCGGATCGCCGATCGGCTCGGCGCGACGCCGAAGGGGCCGGTGATCTTCGAATGCGTGGGCACCCCCGGCATGATCGAGCACATCGTGTCCAACGCCCCGTTCCGCTCACGTGTCGTCGTGGTCGGTGTGTGCATGGAACCGGACACATTCCGCCCGGCGATGGCGCTCAACAAGGAGATCGAACTGCGATTCGTGTTCGTCTACGACCCGGCCGAATTCCACGAGACGCTGCAGATGATCGCCGCGGGCAAGGTCGACGTCGCGCCGATGATCACTGCGACGGTCGGACTCGAAGGGGTCGCGCCGGCGTTCGATGCGCTCGGGTCGGCCGCCCACCACGCGAAGGTGCTGATCGACCCGATGAGTGAGGTTGCCTCGCTCTGAACAGGATCAGGTCGCGAGGTCGAGGGCGGCGCGGACGATCGAATCGGCGTCGATGCCGTGGAGGCGATACACGTCCTCGAGCGAGCCGACCTGACCGAACCGGCTGACCCCGAGCGCCGCACCCGGCACGTTGTTGATGCCGGTCAGGAAGGCGAGGGTGTGCGGATGTCCGTCGAGGACGGTGACCATCGGTGCCGCGCGCCCGGGCGGGAACACCTGGTCGAGAATCCACGACGCGGCCTCGGCGAGCCCGCGTCGGGCCTGTAGCGCCTCGAAGATCAGTCCGGGGCTCGTCACGCAGACGACGTCGGCGGCGACGCCCTGATCCGCCAGGCGGTCGGCGGCGGCCAGTGTCTCCGTGCTGACCGCACCCATCCCGACCAGCGTGACCTGCGGGGATTCGCTGCGACGCAACAGGTATCCGCCGGCCACCACCTGACGGCGGCGGCGTTCACGGGCGGCCGGGTCGTCGGGGACCGCGGCGAGTCGCTGGTCGACCGGCCGCGTCGACAGCCGCAGGTACGACGAGGTCCCGTCGGGGCGTCCGAGCCGGCCGATGCACGCCAGCAGCGTCCACTCGACGTCGATCGCGAAGGCAGGTTCGTAGCTGACGCACCCGGGTTGTTCCAGGCCGATCGACGGTGTCGTGATCGATTGGTGCGCTCCGCCTTCCGCTGCCAGCGTGACGCCGGACGGGGTACCCACCAGGATCGACTGGCCGCCGGCGTAGATGCCGTAGGACCACGGCTCGAGTGTGCGCTCCACGAACGGGTCGTAGAGCACGCCGATCGGGAACAGCGGTTCGCCCCAACGACTCCAGGTGGCGCCGAGCTCGCCGATCAGTCCGGCCAGGTTCGTCTCGGCGATACCGAGTTCCATGTGCTGGCCGGTCGGTCGTTCCCGCCAGTGCATGATCGTCTCCGCGTCGTCGGCGAACCAGTCGCGGCGTTCGTTCGGCGACCACACCCCGACCTTGTTCAGCCAGCCGGCGAGATTGGTCGTCGAGCTGACGTCGGGGCTCACGGTGACGACCCGGGCGGAGGCCTCGGGAGCCTCCCGGGACAGGGCGAGGAGCGTACGGCCCAGTGCGGCTTGCGTTGTCGACGTTCCCGACGGTGTCTTCCCGGTGTCGGTCGGGACCGCGGGCGGTGCCGTGGGCGCGACGGGTTCGCGCCGAAGTCGCTCGGCCGTCGCGGCACACAGCCGGCCCTCGTCGGTGTCCTCGTCGAACCGTCCCCACGGATGGCTCGGGTCGAGCCCAAGCGACGCCGCCAGCTCGTCGTACTGTTCGACGGTGAGCAGCGACGAGTGGTTCTGCGGGTGGCCCTCGATCGGCAGTCCGTTGCCCTTGATGGTGTAGGCGAGGATGACCGTCGGACGGGTGTCGTCGATCTGCTCGTAGGCGCCGACCAGGGCGTCGAGGTCGTGGCCACCGAGGTTGCGGATGGCCTCGAGGAGGGTCTCGTCGTCGACCTCGGCGATGAGCGCGGCGACGGCGTCCGAGTCGGGACCCGATCCCGGCAGGCGTTCGCGGACCTCGCCGGCGTCGCACCGCAGCAGGCGTTGATATTCGGGGTTGGGCATGTCGAGGATGCGCGAACGCAGCGCGGACCCGCCCGTCCGCGCGAACAGATCCTCCAGCAGCCGGCCGAACTTCACCATGATCACCTGCCACCCGGCGGCGGCGAACATGGCCTCCAGGCGTCCGGCGGCGATGTTGGGGACGACCCGGTCCAGGGACTGCCGGTTGAGGTCGACGATCCAGACGATCTCGCCGAGCTCGGCCACGGAGGGGTCGAGGATCGCCTCCCAGACCGCGCCCTCGTCCAGTTCGGCGTCGCCGACGAGCGAGTACTGCCGGGCGAGCACCGTGGGCGAACGCCGGTCGGCGGCAACCGCATCGGGGCCGCCGACCGTCGTGTCGAGATAGCGGCGTGCCACCGCACCCCAGATGGGCGCGGTCGCACCGATTCCCACCGACCCGGTCGAATAGTCCACCGCGTCGGGGTCTTTCGTGCGGCTCGGATACGACTGGAGTCCGCCGAACTGCCGCAGCGTCGTCAGATACGACTCGTCGAGACCGCCGAGCAGGTAGTTGATGCCGTGCAGGACCGGTGACGCATGGGGTTTGACCGAGACCCGATCACCCGGCCGCAGTTGCGAGAACCACAGCGACGTCATGATCGACACCATCGAGGCGCACGACGCCTGGTGCCCGCCGACCTTCAGGCCCGACGGGTTCGGCCGAACCCGGTTGGCGTGGTGGATCATCGACGTCGACAGCCAGAGCACGCGCTGCTCGATCGTGCGCAGCGGATCGGGTGTGGCGGTCGCGCCTGCTCCGGGTCCGGGATCGGTGAGGGTCTCGTCCGTCATGGTGGTCCTCTCCGGGATGGGGTCTCTCCGGGCGGTCACCGATGTCGCGACGAGGCGCCGGGGTCAGCGGTGTCGTAGGAGCCGTGCGGCGGCCGCGGCACCGCCGCCGGCGGCGCCCAGCACGATGGCGGTACCGGCACCGTACTTCGCCGCCTTGCGCGCTGTCCGGAAGTCGTACATCTCCCATCCGCGGACCTTGGCGACGTCGCGCAGGTCGGTGTCGGGGTTGATGGCGACGGCCTTGCCCACGAGCGACAGCATCGGGACGTCGTTGTGCGAATCCGAGTACGCGGTACAGCGTTTGAGGTTGAGGCCCTCACGGATGGCGAGTGCGCGCACCGCGTGGGCCTTGCCGGGCCCGTGCAGGATGTCGCCGACGAGACGCCCGGTGAACACGCCGTCGACGCTTTCGGCGACCGTGCCCAACGCACCCGTGAGTCCGAGACGGTCGGCGATGGTCTGCGCGAGTTCGACCGGCGTCGCGGTCACCAGCCACACCTGCTGACCGGCGTCGAGGTGGCGTTGCGCGAGAGCGCGCGTGCCCGGCCAGATCTTGTCCGCGATGTAGTCGTCGAAGATCTCCTCGCCGAGTTCGGCGAGCTCCGAGGTCTGGCGTCCGGCGATGAACGAGAGCGCCTTCTCCCTGCCCTCGGCGACGTCGCGGGCGTTTTCCTTGCCGGTGATCCGGAACTTGGCCTGGGTCCACGCGAAATCCATGATGTCGCCGTAGGTGAAGTACTTGCGGGCGGCGAGGCCTCGAGCGAAGTGCACGATCGACGCGCCCTGGACGAGGGTGTTGTCGACGTCGAAGAAGGCGGCCGCGGTCAGATCGCGCGGGGGTTCGCCGGGCTCGATGTCGGACGGTTCGCGCAGCCGGAGCGAGTCGACGGCGGCTTTCGCGCTCGCCTCGCCGGCGAGGGTCTGACGGAGTTCGTGGGCGGTCTGGCGGAAACGGCCGGTCGCCGCGCTGGCCCGCTGGGAGATCCACGTGGTGACCCGGTGGGTCTCGTCGTCGGCGGCGATGTCGTGGAGTTCGGCGTCCTCGTCGAAGTCGTCGTCGAACTCGATGCGTGCTGCCTGCGACTCCCAGTCGTCGCCGGTGTCGAGCGGGGTGGCGCCGGAGTCGGCCGGTGCGGAGCTTCGCGCCGCGGGGGTTTCGGGACTGGATGCGCCGGGCACAGGGGTGTCGGACGAGTTGTCGGGTCGTTCGTCTCCCGGGCCCGGGGTGTTGCCCACTGCCCACCTCCCACGTCGCGTCTGGCGCCAGCACTGCCTGCGCGGTCCAGCCTAGCGGCCACCCACGACGATCAGCGTCGCCGCGGGGCCGTTGCGGCGCGCCCGGGCCGTGGTTCTCGTCACCGGGCCGGGGTCGCGTCGGCGGGGGAGCGGAGCGCTGCGAGTATGGACCTCATGACCGTGGAACTGCTGACCCGTGAGGGATGCCAGATGTGCGCGACCGCCCGTCGTGACCTGACGCGGATCTGTGGCGAGCTGGGGGTGGAGTTCACCGAGGTCGACGTCGACCGGGCCGCGGCCGACGGCCGTCCCGAGATCCGTGCGGAGTTCGGGGACCGGCTGCCGGTGGTGTTGCTCGAGGGTGACGAGCACAGCTACTGGGAGGTCGACGAGCCCCGGCTGCGTGCCGACCTCACGCGTCAGGGCTGAACCGGCGGTCCGGCCCCGATCCGCCATCGCGGAGAAACGGTGGTGTTTAACACAGCTCCGCGAATCATGAGGGTCCATGTGAAGAGATTCACAGGGGGTTATATCCTCGATGGATCGTGCTGTGCGTAGGGGAGTGGAGGTGAGCGTGGGCGCCGATCGTCAGAAGTCCGGCGACGCCGACCCTCCCGCGTCTGCGCTGCCGCCGCCCGCCGCCACGGTGGCCACCGACATCCCGGCTCCCACAGTGGCCCGGCTGGCCACATATCTGCACGTCCTGCGCTCTTTCAGCCAGCGCGGCGTCCTGGTGGCCTCCAGCGGCGAACTGGCCACCGCGGCCGGGGTGAACCCCGCCATCCTCCGCAAGGACCTCTCCTATGTCGCCGCGAACGGCGTCCGCGGCGTCGGATATGACGTCGGTCGTCTCACCGCGCGCATCTCGATGACCTTGCACACCGACAGCATCCACACGGTCGCACTGGCCGGGGCCGGCCAGCTCGGACGCGCTCTGCTCGCCCACACCGGCTTCGGTCGCGGCTTCCGGGTGGCCGCGATGTTCGACGCCGATCCGGCTCTCACGGGCACATCGCTGGAGGTCGGCGGCCCGCGGATCGCCCCGCTCACCGACATCGCGGCGGTCTGCGCCGAGGTCGAGCCCGCGGTGGAGATCGGGGTCGTGGCCACCGCCGACGACGACGCCCGGCCGGCCTTCGACGCCTTCGTCGGGGCAGGTGTGCGGCAAGTGCTCAACGTCACCCCGGTGGCGCTGACGACGGAGGCGGATGTCGTCGTCAGACAAGTTGATCTAGCCTTGGAGCTACAGGTGTTGACGTTCCAGGCCTCTCGTGGCAGTGCACAGGCCCCACGGAACGACCTCAAGATCTCCTCACGCAGCGACGTCGGTGCGCCTCGCGAGGTGAAGGCGGCCGACGGACGCCACGGAAAAGCAATGGGTGAAGAAACGGTGACAGCGTGAGTGTTCTGTTGTTCGGGGTGTCGCACCGCAGTGCGCCCGTCGAGGTGCTGGAGAGGTTGACGGTCTCCGACCACGACCGTCCGAAGCTGGTCGACGAGTTGCTGTCGTCACGGGCGATCTCCGAGGCCATGGTCGTCTCGACATGCAATCGCGTCGAGATCTACGCGGTCGTCGACGCCTTCCACCCGGCCCTCGAGGCGGTCGGCGAGGTTCTCGGCGACCACTCCGGCATGACCGTCAACGAGATGACCCGGCACGCCTACGTGCGCTACTCCGAGGCCGCCGTCGAACACCTCTTCACCGTCGCCGCCGGTCTCGACTCGCTCGTCGTCGGCGAGCAGCAGATCCTCGGCCAGATCCGCAACGCCTACCTGAGCGCGGACGCCAACGACTCGGCCGGCCGCGTCCTGCACGAGCTCGCGCAGCAGGCATTGCGCGTGGGCAAGCGGGTGCACACCGAGACCGGCATCGACCGTGCCGGCGCATCGGTCGTGTCCGTGGCCCTGCACCGCGCCAAGTCCCTCCTCACCGACCCCGCGACCGGGGCGCACCGGCTGCGCACCGCGGTGGTGGTCGGCGCCGGCGCCATGGGTGGCCTCGCGACCGCCCAGCTGGCCCGTGAGGGCGTCACGGAGATGTCCGTGGTCAACCGCACGGTCGAGAACGCCCGCCACCTGGCCGACAACATCGCCGCCAACCACGGGATCACCGTGCACGGGGTGGGACTCGACGACCTGCCGGCCGCGATGGCCGCCGCCGACGTCGTGGTCAGCTGTACCGGCTCGATCGGCTCCGTGGTGAGCGTGGGTGCGGTGCATTCGGCTCTCGCCGAGCGAAACCGCAACGGCGAGTCGACCCCGATGGTCATCTGCGACCTCGGACTCCCGCGGAACGTCGATCCGGCCGCGGCCCGCCTGCCCGGCGTGCACGTCGTCGACATCGAGGGTCTGCGCGGCCACTCCGAGACCCAGGCCGCGGAGAACGACACCCTCGCGGCCCGGTCCATCGTCGCCGCCGAGCTCGCCGACTACCTGACCCACCAGCGCCAGGCCGAGGTCACCCCGACCGTCGCCGCTCTCCGCCAGCGCGCCGCCGATGTCGTCGAAGCCGAGATCCTGCGCCTCGAGACCCGGCTCCCGGACCTCGAGAACAACCAGCGCGACGAGGTCGCCAAGACCGTCCGCCGCGTCGTCGACAAGCTGTTGCACGCACCGACGGTGCGGGTGAAGCAGCTGGCGTCGACGCCCAACGGCGATCACTACGCGGAGGCCCTGCGCGAATTGTTCGAGCTCAAACCAGGTGCGGCCGAGTCGGTTTCGGCGCCCGATCGACTGGGGACCACCGACTCGACCGGCGAGCAGGGTGACCGATGAGTGAAACCCGGACCGCGCCGATCCGTATCGGTACGCGGGGTTCGCTACTGGCCACCACCCAATCCCAGACGATCGCCGATGCACTCACCGCCGCCGGCCACCCGGCCGAACTGGTGATCATCAAGACCGCCGGTGACGCATCGGCCGCACCGGTCGCCGAGATCGGCGTCGGCGTCTTCACCACCGCCATCCGCGTCGCGCTCCGCGACGACGAGGTCGACGTCGCCGTGCACTCCTACAAGGATCTGCCCACGGCCCCCGAGGACGACCTGACGATCGCGGCCGTCCCGACCCGCGTGGACCCGCGAGACGCGCTGGTCAGCCGGGACGATCTAGTGCTCGGGGAATTGCCGCCGGGATCGGTGATCGGCACCTCGGCCCCCCGGCGGGCGGCACAGCTTAAGGCATTGGGTCTCGGTTTGGAAATCCGCCCCCTAAGAGGCAACCTAGATTCTCGGTTGGGCAAAGTCGCCAGCGGCGAACTCGACGCAGTCGTGGTCGCCCGCGCCGGCCTCGTGCGGATCGGACGGACCGAAGTGGTCTCCGAAGCGCTCGATCCGGTCGTCATGCTGCCGGCTCCGGCGCAGGGTGCTCTCGCTGTGGAGTGCCGCTCAGACGATGCCGAACTGGTGAGAATACTCGCCGAGTTGGACGACAAGTCCACCCGGGCGGCCATCGATGCCGAGCGGGCAGTACTCGCGGCCCTGGAGGCCGGGTGTACTGCGCCGGTCGGAGCGATCGCCGAGGTGGTCGAATCGATCGACGAGGACGGGCGCATCTTCGCCGAACTGTCGCTTCGTGCGGCGGTGGCGGCCGAGGACGGATCCGATGTGATCCGCGCTTCGGCGGTGGGTCCGGTCGATCGTGCCGTCCAACTTGGTAAAGATCTTGCCGCCGAACTGCTGGAGCTGGGAGCGGGCGAACTCGTCAACTCTCCCTAGCAGAGAAAGAACTGCAGCCCTCGACGCGAGGGCAGGAGAGTGCGAACCCATGAGCCGTACGAAGAAGGCAAATCCCGGACGGATCCTGTTCGTGGGGTCGGGTCCAGGTGACCCAGACCTGCTCACCGTGCGGGCACGCACCGTGATCATCAACGCGACCACGGCCTACATCGATCCCGATGTCCCGGCCGCCGTGGTGTCGCTGATCGGCAGCGCGCACCGCGAAGAACCCGCACCGAACACCCGCCGGTCGACCAAGAAGGCCGACAAGACGGCGGAAGACAAAGCCGACGGCACCGATGCGGCGGACACCGCGGCCGCCGCGGATGCATCCGCGGCGGAGGCGGACAAGGCCGACGAGGAGTCGGTGGTGCGCCCGGCGCTCGGTGACCCGACCGAGGTCGCCAAGACCCTCGTGGCCGCCGCCCGCAACGGGGACGACGTGGTCCGCGTCGTCGCCGGTGATCCGCTCACCACCGACTCGGTGCTCGCCGAGGTCAACGCCGTGGCGCGTCACTCGGTCACCTTCGAGGTGCTGCCGGGCCTGCCCGCCGCCTCGGTCGTACCGAGTTACGCCGGCATGCCGCTGGGTTCGACGCACACCGAGGCCGACGTGCGCGGTGAGGTCGACTGGGCCGCCCTGGCCGCGGCGCCCGGCCCGCTGGTCCTGCACGCCACGTCCGGCCACCTGGCCGAGACGGCCAGCGCGCTGACCGAGCACGGGATGGCGCCGCAGACCCCGGCGGCGATCACCATCAACGGCACCACGTGTGCACAGCGCACCATCGAGGCCACTCTCGCGACACTGAACGAGCAGGGCAACGCCCTGACCGGCCCGCTGGTCGTGACCGTCGGCAAGGTCGTGGGTTCCCGCAGCAGGCTCTCCTGGTGGGAGTCGCGGTCGCTCTACGGCTGGACCGTGCTGGTGCCGCGTACCAAGGACCAGGCCGGCGACATGAGCGACCGCCTCGTCAGTCACGGCGCGATCCCCAAGGAAGTGCCCACGATCGCCGTCGAGCCCCCGCGCAGTCCGGCGCAGATGGAGCGCGCGGTCAAGGGACTCGTCGACGGCCGCTACCAGTGGGTGGTGTTCACCTCCACCAATTCGGTCCGCGCCGTGTGGGAGAAGTTCGCCGAGTTCGGTCTCGACGCCCGCGCCTTCTCCGGCGTCAAGATCGCCTGTGTCGGCGAGGCCACCGCGGACAAGGTGCGGTCGTTCGGCATCAACCCCGAACTCGTGCCGTCGGGTGAGCAGAGCTCGCTGGGTCTGCTTGACGAGTTCCCGCCGTACGACGACGTCTTCGACCCAGTGAACCGAATCCTGCTGCCGCGGGCCGACATCGCCACCGAGACCCTCTCCGAGGGACTGCGTGACCGCGGTTGGGAGATCGACGACGTGACGGCGTACCGCACCGTGCGCGCCGCGCCGCCGCCCGCCGAGACCCGCGAGATGATCAAGACCGGCGGCTTCGACGCGGTCTGCTTCACCTCGAGCTCGACGGTCCGCAACCTCGTCGGCATCGCCGGAAAGCCGCACGCCCGCACCATCGTTGCGTGCATCGGTCCCAAGACCGCCGAGACCGCAACGGAATTCGGTCTGCGCGTGGACGTGCAGCCGGAGAACGCGTCGGTTCTCGAACTGGTCGACGCGCTCGCCGAGCACGCCGCCCGGCTCCGCGCCGAGGGCGCACTGCCCCCGCCGCGCAAGAAGTCCCGTCGATCGCGTTCGTGAGCCGGGTGCATCGATGGCACCGCTGATCCGGCCCCGCCGGCTGCGCACCACACCGGCGATGCGTCGGCTGGTCGCCGAGACCACCCTCGCACCACGGCAACTCGTGTTGCCGATGTTCGTCGCCGACGGCATCGACGAGCCGAAGCCGATCTCGTCGATGCCCGGCGTCGTCCAGCACACTCTTGCCTCGCTGCGCACTGCCGCGGCCGAGGCCGTCGAGGCCGGTGTCGGCGGGCTGATGCTGTTCGGCGTGCCGCGTGCGGAGGACAAGGATGCGACGGGCTCGGGTGCCGATGCGGACGACGGAATCCTCAACCGTGCCCTGCGCGCGCTGACCGACGACCTCGGTGACTCGACGGTTCTCATGGCCGACACCTGTCTCGACGAGTTCACCGATCACGGGCACTGCGGTGTCCTCGACGGTCGCGGGCGCGTCGACAACGACGTGACCCTCGACCGCTACGTGTCGATGTCGCTGGCACAGGCCCGCGCCGGTGCCCGGCTCCTGGGGCCGAGCGGGATGATGGACGGCCAGGTCGCCGTCATCCGCGAGGCACTCGACGCCGAGGGCTTCACCGACACCGGAATCCTGGCCTACTCGGCCAAGTACGCGTCGGCCTTCTACGGTCCGTTCCGCGAGGCGGTCGGCTCCTCGTTGCAGGGGGACCGGCGGACCTACCAGCAGGACGCGGCCAACCGGATCGAGTCGTTGCGGGAGGTGCGCCTCGACCTCGAGGAGGGCGCCGACATGGTGATGGTCAAGCCCGCGATGAGCTACCTCGACATCGTGCGCGACGTCGCCGAGATGAGCGACGTCCCCGTCGCCGCATATCAGATCAGCGGTGAGTACGCGATGATCACGGCCGCCGCCGAGCGGGGCTGGATCGACCGCGACGCCGCGATCATGGAATCGCTGACCTCGATCCGTCGTGCCGGCGCGTCGGTCATCCTGACCTACTGGGCCACCGAGGTCGCGAACCGGCTCTCCTGAGCTGACCGCGGCGGCCTCCGGGACGCGTGCACGGGACCGGGGTCGCCTCCGATTAGGCTGGTGCCATGTCCGCACCGTTCGACCCGATGCGCGCCTCGTCAGAGCCCGACGCAGACCTGCGCCCGACGATCCCGGATTCGATCTCGATCGCCGTCGAACTGTGGGTGGTGGTCGTCGTCGGACAGATCGTCGCGCTGTTCGCCCAGACCGGCACCTTCGTCGACCTCGTCCGCGACCAGATCCGCGCCAACCCGCAACAGGGTGTCTCCGCGGACCAGCTGCAGTTCATGACGTCATCGGGTTTCGTCGTCGGCGTCCTCGTCGCGATGTCGGTCTTCCTGACCGCGATCACCGCGCTGGTCGTGTGGTTCACGCGCAAGGGCTACAACTGGGCGCGCATCGTGCTGGGTGCGATGGGCGTCTATATCGTCGTCAACCTGGTCTTCTCGCTCTTCGGCGACCTCGAACCGGCGTGGGCGATGGTGCCGTTGGTCATCAGCGGCGTCGCCGCGCTCGGCGCGACGGTGCTGTTGATGCGTGGTGACTCCGAGAAGTACTGCCGGCGTATGGCCGAGGAGCGCAAGCCGCGGCCCGTGCCGCCCGCCGCGGCGCCGTACCCGTACGGACAGAACCCGTATGGCCAGAATCCGTACGGCCAGAATCCGTATGGCAGCAATCCGTATCCGTCACCCCACGAGCCGACACCGAACCCGTACGGGTCTGCGTCAGAGCCGGGGACGCAGTCCGCGGGCACACCGTATGGTGACAATTCACCCGGCGACGCGGCTCGCGGTGGAACACCCGACCTCCGCAAACCCGAGACCCCCGACCCCGACAGCGAAGGACCGAAGAAGCAGTGACAAGTCCCGACCCGGCGCAGCGTCCGAAACTCGTCGTCTGGGCCTACCGGTGCTGGGTGGTGTCGGGAGCGCTCCTGGCCGTCCTCGGTGTCCTCGTGGTGATCCTGTCCGCGATCGACGACTCCGGGTCGATGTCTTCGGCGACGCTCGGCGTCCTCGTCCTGATCGTCGGCGTCGCCTACATCCTGCTCGGCAGCAAGGCCTTCACCGGTGACGCGCGCTGGCGGTCGTCGCTGTCGGCCCTGACACTCGTCGTCGTCGCGATGCTGCTGTTCCTCAGTGTCGGTCTCGGATCGCCGGTGTTCGCCCTGGCGTTGCTGGCGGCCATCATCGGCCTGTTCGGCTCGCTGCTGGCCTACCGGCCGGACTCGGAGACCTGGTACACCGGCAAGGCCCCCGAACCCAAGAAGCAGCGCACGCCGCGCAAGAAGAAGCCGTGACCGACGAGACCCCCGACCCAGCCGACGGGGTCGATCCGGTCGAACCCGAACCGGCTGCACCCCAACCGGAAGTGGACCCGGGCGAGGTTCTCTTCTACGAACCCGGCGGCAGCAGGTGGGTGGTCCTCATCGGGCCGGTGCTCGTCCTCGCCGTCCTGATCATGGAGATCGCCGGGCCCGGGCAGGTGCACTGGCCGGTCCTGATCATCTTCCTGGTGATCCTGTTCGGCTTTTCGCTCGTCCAGGTGACCGCGGCACGACGCCACGTCAGCGTCGAACTCACCGAGACGACGCTGCGTCAGGGCGCGGTGACGACGCCGCTCGCCGACATCGAGAAGATCTACCCGGCCAACAACTCCCCGACACCCGAAGACTGGGAGAGCGCTCCGGCGCTCGGCGAACTCCACGGCGTGCCGCGGCGTCGTAAGGGGGTGGGGGTGCGGCTCACCTCCGGCAATCTGGCCCAGGCATGGGCCCGCGACGTCGAGGTGTTCCGCAGTGAACTCACGCAGGCGCACGCCGCCGTACGGATGGGACTACCGCCCTCCACCAGGAAGAGCAAGTCCACCGAGAGCGACGAATCCCGGAAGACCGATCCGGAAGAACCCGAGAAGAAGGATCAGGACACCACCGAGTGACGGCCCTTGCGGCTGTCGCGGTAGGCGCGCCGGCGCAGGTCGCCCAGCCACGACGGCGCGAACTCGACCCCGTCGGGACGATGCAGGATCGGATCGAAGTCGATGTCGAGCCCGGTCAGGACGTGGTCGAGTTCGATCCGGGCCAGGGGTACGAACCGTTTGAACCCGGCTTCGAGGATGATGACGACCGGTTTCTTGGTGCGCAGGCAGGCGGCGAGATCCTCGACATTCAGACCCGACGGCCCGGTCGGCTCGATGATGCGGGCACGAATCCAGTAGAGCTCGCCGTCGTAGCGATAGGGAGTCAGGCTCGAGACGGCGGTGGGGGCCCAGTGCGTGGCCGGCAGCGGCACCGGTAGACGACCCGACAGCGGTGCGGGGCCGGCCAGCAGCAGATCCCAGGCACCGGACGCGGTGTCGCCGGTGACGGTCGGGGTCGGGGCGTCGGCGGGGGCGTTCGTCGGGGCCACGGCGGGGAACCGCACGGCCACACCGACGATGTCGGGCAGACCGCCAGGGGTGCCGATCCCCTTCGACAGGCGGACCGTCACCGGGCCGGAACGGAACGGCAGCGGGTGGTCGCCGGACACCGACGCCCGGCCGCCGCACAGCAGGCCGTCCGGATGGAACACGCGGGCGTGCCGCAGAGCGCCGAGCCAGCGGAACGGCGTGGTGATGAGGTCGGGCAGGTCAGGCATGGCACCTCCGTAGATGAAGCGGCGGGTCTCCCATGGCGCCATCGTAGGTCGCGTAGAGCTTCGGATCCGGCGGCGGACCGGATTGGCGGTCGCCGAGCGGTTGCGGATCGGCGAGGAACTTGAACTCGTGCTTCCCGTCGGGGTGGGACCACTGGCCCAGCCGCCCTTGTCGGCGTCCGCGCCGTCCGAGAGGTGCTCGATGCAGCACGTGGCCACATCCCTGGACGCGTCGCAGCGGGTGGTTTCACAGCGGCGTCGAGGCAGTAGTGCCCGAGTTGTGCTCTTTCCAAACACGAGCGCACACAAGACTGCGCCCGGCCTGAGGGATACAGGCCGGGCACAGTGTCAGATGAATTACCGGTCGGGTCAGCCGTTCACGAGCATCGGTGCGCGGAGAAGTTCCTCGGGGACACCGAAGGCGTCGACCAGCGACCGTGCGTGCGGGCGCAGTTCCTGGCACAGCTCGTTCACGCCGCGCCGGACCGCCTTCGCGCGCTCCACCGAGATGTGCCGGTGCATCATGAACCACGACAGGTCGGCTTCGAGGGCGGAGTACACGAACAGGTCGCACACCTTGCCCAACAGTTCTGCGGCGGAACGGGAATCGCAGTTCTCGATCGCCTCGACGAAGGCCTCGAGCACCACGCGCTCGATGTGGGCGTGCCCGACCTTCAGCAGGTGGTCCTGCGCGTTGTTGAAGACGTCGAAGGCGTCGTTGTCGTCGTCGAGGGCTCGGCGCAGACGCTGCGCACACGTGCGGACGAGGTGGTCCTCACGGTTGCGGAACAGCCGGATCTGCGTGCTCCGGTCGGTGAGTGCCGACTTCTCGGTGTCCTCGTCGGAACTGTCGAGCAGTGTCTGCACCACCTGGCGGACGGCGGTCTTCTCGGCCACCACGTCGCGCGCCATCCCGGCGATGAAGCGGACCCAGCCGCCCGCCGAAAGACCTTGCACATCATCGGAATACGACGAGAGGAGTTCCTTGGCGATGAGCTGCATCATGATCGTGTTGTCGCCCTCGAAGGTGGTGAACACGTCGATGTCGCCGCGGATGATCGAGAGCTGGTTCTCGTCCAGGTATCCCGCGCCGCCGCAGGCCTCACGACTGACGTTGATCGAATGCGAGGCATGCCAGGTCGCGTAGGCCTTGAGGCCCGCGGCCTGTCCCTCCAGCTGGCGCTGGCGTCCGGCGTCGGAGTCGTCGGGTGCCACCGATTGGACGTCGTGCAGTTCGGCGACGATCTCGTTCTGGGCGAAGGCGATCGCGTAGGACTTGGCGATGAGCGGCAACAACTTTCGCTGGTGGCCGAGGTAGTCCAGAACGGTGATCTCGTCGGTGGCCTCCGGCGCCTCGAACTGCTTGCGGATCAGGCCGTACCGGGTTGCGAGTGTCAGCGCTTTGCGACCGGCGGCACCCGCGGTCGCGGCCACGCTCACGCGTCCGCGGATCAGCGTGCCGAGCATGGTGAAGAAGCGACGGTTGATGTTCTCGATCGGCGAGCTGTAGCTGCCGTCCTCGGCGACGTCGGCGTAGCGGTTGAGGAGGTTCTCCGCCGGTATGCGCACGTTGTCGAACATGATGCGACCGTTGTCGACGCCGTCGAGACCGCCCTTGTAGCCGCAGTCGCTGGTGGTGACGCCGGGTAGGTCGTTGCCGTCCTCGTCGCGGATCGGTACGACGAAGCAGTGCACGCCTCGACCCTCCGGCTCCTCGCCGGGTCCGCCGGTGATGAGCTGGGCGAAGACCGCGGCGAACCGGGCGTGCTCGGCCGCCCCGCCGATGTAGTCCTTGCGCGACGACGGGGTGGGGGAGTGGATCACGAACTCGCGGGCGTCGCGGTCGTAGGTGGCGGTGGTCTCGATGGCCTGCACGTTGGAGCCGTGCCCGGTTTCGGTCATCGCGAAGCAGCCCAGGACGTCCAGGTCGATGATGCCCGGCACGTACTTGTCGTGGTGGCGCTTGGTGCCGAGGTTCTCGACCGCACCACCGAACAGACCCCACTGCACGCCGGCCTTCACCATCAGCGACAGATCCGCGTAGCCGAGCATCTCGATCGCGGTGATCGAGGCGCCGATGTCGCCGGTGCCGCCGTGATCGGCGGCGAATCCGGCGGCGGCGAAACCCTGCGACGCCAGCTCGCGCATCACTTCGAGGGTGTGGGCGCGTGCCTCCTCCAGCGTGCAGGAGGGATCGGGGAGCAGGTCGGCGCGGTTGGAGTTCTCGCGGACGGTTTCCCTCGTGGCCCGCCACCGGCCGTCGAGGACGAACCGGAGGTTGTCGACGAGTAGCGCGCGCTCGTCGGCGGACAGGTCGTCGTCGGCGGAGACACCGGCCGGGGTGACCGGATCGTCGACGGTCGGTTCCTTGGCGATCGGGGTGCGCCCAGATGAGGTGGGACTCGACGGGGTGGGACTCTCGGTGGGAGTTGCCATGGAACCACCGTACGTAGTGCGCAGGCCTCCGTCCCACCTTTTGTGGTGCCCGCTACGGGCTCGGGGAGTGCACCAATCCGGTCACGGTGTCGGCGTCGAACCCCCACTTCGGAGGGTGCAGGCACTTCCATGTGATCAGTACCCTAGATCGCCGTCGCACGTATGGGCCGTCACAAACCCCACGGCCCTTCTCACACGGTCGCGAGAAAACGGAGGAATGATGTCGGTCTCCACCCCCGATGTGTCCGCGACAGGCCCGGGCCCCTCGACCACGGATTGGGGCGGCGCGAACCGCTCCGAGCTGAGCCCCCTGCGATTCCTGGAGCGTTCGGCGGCGGTCTTCCCCGACCGCGCGGCCATCATCTACGGGCAGCGTCGGCACACCTACGCGGAGTTCGCCGACCATGTTCAGCGGCTCGCCCGCGTGCTCTCCGCCAAGATCAAGCCCGGTGATCGCGTCGCCTACCTGGCCCCGAACATCCCGGAGATGCTGATCGCGCACTATGCGGTGCCGCTCGCCGGTGGCGTCCTCGTCGCCCTCAACTCGCGACTCGCCGGACCCGAGCTGGTCTACATCCTCGAGCACTCCGGGGCCAAGGCACTCTATTTCGACGCGGAGTTCCGCGACACCGTCGCCGCGATCATCGGGCAGGTGCCGGAGGTCGAGACGGTTGTCGAGATCGCCGATCCCGAGTTCGGGGTGACACCCGGTCCGGTTTCCGACGCCGGCATCGACGGGCTCGTCTCCTACGACGACCACCTGGCCTCCGCCGACGACCTCGATGCGACGCCGATCCCGTGGACGGTCGACGACGAGAACGCGATCATCTCGATCAACTACACCTCGGGAACCACCGGAAAGCCCAAGGGCGTCATGTACACCCACCGTGGCGCGTACCTGAACTCCTTCGGCGAGACCTTCCACAACCAGTTCACCGGTTCGTCGCGGTATCTGTGGACGCTGCCGATGTTCCACTGCAACGGGTGGTGCACGCCGTGGGCGGTGACCCACGCCGGTGCCACCCACGTCTGTCTGCGTGCCGTGCGCGCGGACGCGATCTGGGATGCCATCGACGATCTCGGTGTCACCCACATGTGCGGAGCGCCGACGGTCTGCACCACCATCGTCGGCTCGCCGCGGGCACATCGGCTGGACCGGCCGCTGCACATCACCACTGCCGGCGCGCCGCCGTCGCCGACCGTGATCGGCTCCCTCGAGGCGATCGGCGTGACCGTGGTCCACGTCTACGGCCTCACCGAGGTGTACGGCCCGTACACCATCTGCGAGTACCAAGATGCTTGGAGCGCACTGGAACCCGGCGATCGTGCGGCGAAGCTCTCCCGCCAGGGCGTGGGTATGGTGCAGGCCGAGACGGCCCGGGTGGTGGTCGCCGATCAGGTTCCGCTGGTCGACGTCCCGGCCGACGGCGAGACCATGGGCGAGATCGTGCTGCGCGGCAACAACGTGATGGCCGGATACTTCCGTGACGAGGACGAGACCCGAAAGGCGTTCGCGGGCGGCTGGTTTCACACCGGCGACCTCGGCGTCATGCACCCCGACGGCTACATCCAGCTCCGCGACCGCGCCAAGGACATCATCATCTCCGGCGGCGAGAACATCTCCACCATCGAGGTCGAGCAGGCCTTGGTGAGCCACGACGCCGTCGTCGACGTCGCGGTCATCGGTGTCGAGGACGAGAAGTGGGGCGAGCGGCCCCGCGCCTACGTCCTGCTGCACCCCGGGGCGACGCTGACCGGTGAGGAGCTCATCGAGCACGGCCGTCGCCTGCTCGCCGGTTACAAGGTGCCGCGCGACATCGTCTTCGCGCACGAACTGCCGCGCACCCCCACCGGCAAGGTCCTGAAAGGCGAGCTGCGTGCACAAGCCCGCGCCGAGTGACCCGGCGCCCAGTGACGTAGGGCAGGAACCGAATCCGTACCCGAAGCGCAGGAGCGCCGGTGGCCTCGCGGCCAGGCGGTCCCGTCTCGGGCCCCGGCGTGGGATGTTGGTCGACGAGCAGGTGGAGGTGACGCCGCGCGCGACGGGCGCCTTCGGCCGGCAGGACCTCGGTACCGCCGACCACTGATTCGGGTCGTGCGCCCGTGCGGACGCTCATGTGGTGATACTTGACCCATGTCAGTTGCCGATGTCGACAGCACGAGCTTCCGCATGCTCGTCGTCGCCGAGTCGATCCGGCTGTTCAGCGAGCACGGCTACGAGTCGACGACGGTCGAGCAGATCGCGTCGGCCGCCGGGATGTCGCGTCGCACGTTCTTCCGGCAGTTCGGGTCCAAGGAGGACGTGATCTTCGCCGATCACGAATCCCTGCTGGCGCAGGTCGATGACACCCTGGCCGGCTTCGAGGGTGATCCGTGGTCGGCGGTGTGCGCCGCCGCGGAGGTCGTGTTCAGCCATTTCCGGCGGGACCGCGATCTGGCCGTCCGGCGCGCCCAGGTGGTGCAGGAGGTCCCGGCGCTGCGTGATCGCGAGCTCGTCACCACCTACCGCTACCAGGGTGCCTTCGAGGAGTTCCTGCGGCGGCGCCTGCCCGACGAGCCGCCGGTCCGCATCGTGGCCTACGTCGCGGCGATCACCGGCACGCACAACTACCTGCTCCGGCAGATGATCCGCGGCGACGCTGACGCAACGCTCGAACGCCTGCGTCGTGAGCTCGCCCGGGTCGCGGTGGCACTCGGTGCCGAGGTCGACCGAATCGACGCCGAGGACATGCCGCAACAGGTCACCGTCGTGACCTATCCGGCGGGGACCCCGCCCGACGAGGTGGCCCGTCGCGTAGCCGATGAGCTGCGGAAAGCCTGACCGGGTCGGTCAGGTTCGGGACAACAACGGACCCGGCGAGGACAATCGGTGACGTGGGTCGCATTCCTACGGTGCCGTGGCGCGTTGACATGGCACTGAGTGCCGTGATGCACTGGTCAATAACCACCAATTTGGCACCCCGTGCCGTGAGGAGTTGTCATGGGTTTCGGAAATCCCGACTTCGACGTCTTCCAGCTTCCGGAGGAGCACGTCGCTCTGCGTGAGGCGATCCGCGCGCTCTCCGAGAAGGAGATCGAGCCGCACGCGGCTGACGTCGACGAGAACTCGCGCTTCCCGCAGGAGGCCCTCGACGCGCTGAACGCCTCGGGCTTCAACGCCATCCACGTCCCCGAGCAGTTCGGCGGCCAGGGCGGCGACTCGATCGCGGCCTGCATCGTCATCGAAGAGGTCGCCCGCGTGTGCGCCTCGTCGTCGCTGATCCCCGCCGTCAACAAGCTCGGCACCATGGGCCTGATCCTTAACGGCTCCGACGAGCTCAAGCAGCAGGTGCTGCCCGGCATCGCCTCCGGCGAGGCCATGGCCTCCTACGCGCTCTCCGAGCGCGAGGCCGGTTCCGACGCCGCCGGGATGAAGACCCGTGCCCGCAAGGACGGCAACAACTGGGTCCTCAACGGCTCCAAGTGCTGGATCACCAACGGCGGCAAGTCGACCTGGTACACCGTGATGGCCGTGACCGACCCGGAGAAGAAGGCCAACGGCATCTCCGCGTTCATGGTCCACAAGGACGACCCCGGCTTCACCGTCGGCCCGCTGGAGAAGAAGCTCGGCATCAAGGGTTCGCCCACCGCCGAGCTGTACTTCGAGGACTGCACCATCCCGCTCGACCGCATCATCGGCGACGAGGGCACCGGCTTCAAGACCGCACTGCAGACCCTCGACCACACCCGCCCGACCATCGGCGCACAGGCCGTCGGTATCGCGCAGGGCGCCCTGGACCAGGCCATCGCCTACACCAAGGACCGCAAGCAGTTCGGCAAGTCGATCAGCACCTTCCAGGGTGTGGAGTTCATGCTCGCCGACATGGCGATGAAGATCGAGGCCGCACGCCTGATGGTCTACACCTCGGCCGCGCGCGCCGAGCGGGGCGAGAAGAACCTCGGCTTCATCTCGGCCGCTGCCAAGTGCTTCGCCTCCGACGTCGCCATGGAGGTCACCACCGACGCCGTCCAGCTCTTCGGTGGCGCGGGCTACACCCGCGACTTCCCGGTCGAGCGCATGATGCGCGACGCCAAGATCACCCAGATCTACGAGGGCACCAACCAGATCCAGCGCGTCGTCATGAGCCGCGCGCTGCTTCGCTGATCGCCCGATTCTCAGCTGAATTCGCCCCGCCGGCATTGCCGGCGGGGCGTTTTCGTTCCCGCGGGACCATTTCCTTCGCGCGGTGCCATTTCCCTCCCGCGGGTGCTAGCCGACAAGCGGGAAGGAAACGGACACCGCGGGAGGGAAGCGGTCCCGCGGGAAGGGCGACTCACCGCGGCATTCTAGAGTCGTCTCGTGTCTGAGAACTCCACTGCCCGAGGTCGTGGCGGGCTCGGCAGTCGTCGGGGTGCGATTCTCGGGGCGCTGCTCGACACTCTCCAGAGTGAGGCCAAAACACTCGGACTCGACATCCTTCTCGTCACCCCTGAGCCCGCCGTGTTCAGCGCCGCTCAGCATGCTCGCCGCAACCGCGAGGCGAAAGGGTCGAAGCACTGGGATCCCGACGACGCCGAGATGACCGAGGCGCGGCGGCTCGGCGGTCTGGCGGCCAGCGGACACCTGGCGCTGTTCCTGGGTGTGGGGGTCAGCATGGCGGCGGGCCTGCCGAGTTGGGGCACCTTGATCGACGAACTCGGCAAGCGGGTCGGCAGTGAGTTACCCACGGACTTCGCGAGTCTCGACGCCCTCGACCAGGCGGAGTATCTCGCCTCGGCTATGGGCGGAGCCGAAAAGCTGAACGACGCCGTTATCGAGATTATTGGCCGGAAACAGAAGGTGGCGCTCGCGCACGCACTGCTGGCCGGAATGGGCTGCCGCGAAGTGGTCACCACCAACTATGACGGCCTCTACGAGAAGGCGGTGGAGGCGACGCGTCGCCGACGTCCAACGATCCTGCCGTGGGAAGCGGTCGGCGAGGAACGTCCATGGCTGCTCAAGCTCCACGGCGACATCGACAGGTCGCCGAGCATTGTGCTCACGCGTCGGGACTTCGTGCTGTTCGACGCCAAGTCGCGACCCGCCGGGTCCTTGCTTCAAGCTCTGCTCTTGACCAAGCACGTCCTCATTGTCGGTGCATCCCTCAATGACGGCAACGTGATCCGTCTGGCGATGGAGGTCGACGAGTACCTGCAGAAGAGCAAGGTGAAGTCCATCCGAGGCACGTTCGTCGACACGTCCGGCGTCGAAGCGCGACAACATCTTTGGAGAGATCAGTTCCGCTGGTTCGTCTGCGAGGGGACGGAGCGAGAAGACCGCGTCCGCCGGATGGAGATGTTCCTCGACGCGGTGGCTGCTTTCGCGGCAACCGATGTGCATTGGCTGTTGGACGAACGGTTCGACGGTCTGCTCGGCGAGCGGGACCGTGAGGTAGTCGAAGGCGCGCGCTGCCTGATGGCAGACACGCGCGGAGCGTCGGGTCTGCTCGCTCCTCTGAAGAGCGCGCTCAGCAATCTAGGTGCGCACTGAGCGGTTACCGCGGGAGGGAAGGGCCTACGCGGGAGGAGTGCCGTACTGCTTCACGCCGGCACGAGACGGACTGCCGGGGTGTACTTCTCCCGCCGGATGCGGCGCGGTGGCATGCGCCGGCGTTTGAGCGCCTTGACTCCCGCCTCGACCATCGCCGGTGGACCGCAGAGGTAGGCGGCATGATTCCGGCAGGACGGGAGGTCCTCCATCATCGCGTCACCGACGTATCCGGTTCGCCCGGACCACTGTTCGCGACTCAGGCACGGGATGTACCGGACGCCGGGATGGGTGGCCGAAAGTCCTTCCCAGAAGTCGACGTCGTAGAGCTCGGCTCGGGTGCGGACGCCGTGGTAGACGTGGATCTCACGTTCCGGATCGTCTTCGAGGGCTGCCCGGGCGATCGCCTTGAGCGGGGCGAGGCCGGTTCCGCCGGCCAGGAGGACCAGCCCGACGTCCCGCTCCTCCGGCTCGTGGCAGAAGTCTCCCCACGGACCTGTCATCGTCACCGGATCGCCGACGTCCAGCGACTCGAAGATCCAACCCTCCGTGGCCAGGCCACCGGGCTGGCGACGGATGTGGAATTCGAGCTTGCCGGGTTCGCTCGGGGGGTTGGCCATCGAATACGGCCGTGTCTCACCGGTTTCCGGTACCGCCAGCTCGACGTACTGGCCGGCGGTGAAGTCCAGCGGCTCGTCGAGGAGCACCGTCATCGACACGGTGTCGGCGGCGACGTCCCGAACGATGCCGACGGTCCCGGAGATGTCGCGCAGAGCGTGGCGTGGTGCGCCGGCGTCCTCTACCGGCGGATCGATGACGACGTCGGAGGTCGGGGTCGCCTGGCAGGACAGCACAAAGCCCTGTTCCTGATCGGCAACTGCGAGAACGGAATCCGGTGCCGGTGGGTTGTCGACGGTCCCGCTCAGAACGCGCACCTTGCAGGTGCCGCAGGTTCCCTGGTTGCAGGAGTTGGGGACCCACACCCCGTTGCGCAGGAACGCGTCGAGCATTTTCTGGTCCGGTGCACACGGCACCGACGAGTTCCCGGCGTTGACGGTGAAGGTGTCTGCGCTGCTCATGATCACACCTCCCAGTTCGCGTGCAGTGCCGTCGGACCGCGGAAGCCCCAGCCCCAGAACTCGACATCGGAGGAGGTGTCGCGCTCGATGTTCGGGATGGTCTCCAGCAGTTCCTCGAGGCCGATCCGGCAGACCTGGTTGGCGAAGTAGATGCCGGCACATGCGTGGTTTCCCGCGCCGAATGCCAGGTGCGGCAACGGGGGCCGGGTGATGTCGTACTCCGACGGGCGGTCGTAGACGGTGTGGTCGTGGTTGGCCGAACCGTAGGAGAGCAGCACCACCGAGCCCTCGGGGAGTTCGACCCCGGCGATCTCGACGTCCTTGGTGCTGATGCGTGCGGTCGCCGACCAGATCGGCGAGGTCCAGCGCATGCCCTCGGAGATGGCGCGGGGGATCAGGGCGGGTTCGTCGATGACCTGCTCGAGCTGGTCCGGCCGCGTGAACAGCCCGACGAGCGTCGAGCCCATCGCGTGCCCGGGCTCCTGCATCGCGCCGAGGAGATAGACGTAGAGGGTCGGGTAGATGTAGTCGCGGTCGCGGGTCTGACCGTCGGGCATGCCGTCGTGCAGCCAGTGCGAGATCGCGCTGTCGTCGGGGTTGACGATCCAGTTGTCGATCAGCGGGTCGACGATGGAGCGGATCTCCTCCTTGGCGGCATCGGCCTCGTCGAAGCCCTCGGGATTGGTGAACTCGCCGTTCTCGTCGACGCCCGCGTTGGTGAACGACCTCGACAGCTTGTGGAACCACTCGCGCAGCTTGTCCGAGCTGACCGACTTCAGACCGAGTAGGTCGCCGAGAGCGCGGACACTGACCGGTTCGCAGTAGCCGCCGACGAGTTCGGCCCGACCGGCGTCCTCGAACTCGCTCAGGTAGCGGCGTGCGATGGGACGCACGAGATCGTCGATCCAGCGGTCCACCTCCTGCGGCTGCAGCGCGGGGTCAACCATGGAGCGAAGGTCGTCGTGGATGGGTCCGTTGACGCCGATCACCGCGGGGTGCCCGAACGTGCGTCCGCCCGCCTTGGTGATGACGGCCTCGAAGTCGGGGCTGGTGGCGATCGAGCGGCAGATGTCGGCCGTGCTGGCAACGTACGACCCGAGCACCGGCACGTACGCCAGCGGCGACTCTGCGCGCAACCGCTCGTAGACCAGGTACGGATTGCGCTCGAGTTCGGTCATCGTGATGTCGTCGATCCAGGAAATCGTGCTGGTCATCGGTCGTCCTCACCTCGGTTGACGATGGTCGGCGGGCTGTCGCCGACGTGGTGTGACCAGACGTTAGGGACCGATCGTCGTGGGGGCGATACGCGATGCGCGGGAGCGGTACCGATTGCGCGACGAGTGTGATCTCCCTCTCTCATACGGTGGTGAGTGGGGTGTCTCACGGGGTTGAATCGCAGGTGTCGCCCCGATGGCAACGAGATCGGGGTTCGAGCGGGATTGGAGTTCGAGAACGCATGTCGACGCAGCGCACCACCCAGACCGGCGACTGGGACGCAGCACGCCGGGCCGTTGAGCAGGTGTACTTCCCGCATGAGCTGACCGCGCTGTCGTCGCCTGACCAACTTGAACTGCACCTGCAGAACGTCGACCTGGGTCCGGTCACCATCGGTCGGCTGAACTGGGGCACCGAGGTCTCGATCGCCTGCGACTATCCCGGCGCCTACGAGATCAACATCCCCGTCAGTGGGGTCCTGGAGTCCCGTTCCGGGTCGACGCGCACGACGTCGGAGCCCGCCAGGCCACGGTGTTCACCGCCGACCGGCCGTCGGTCATCACCCGGTGGTCGGCTGACTGTGTCGTCGTCGGGGTGAAGTTCGACGCCGAGTACCTCGCACGTGAGGCCGATCGGGTCCACGCGGGCCCGCTGCGTTCCCAGCTGCTGCTGCCGGATCAGCTCGACCTCAGCGGACCCGACGGCCAGTCGTGGTTTGCGCTCGTCCGTGCGCTCTCGGCGCAGCTTCGGGAGCCGGCCGACCTGCTCGCCAACCCGCTTGTCGGGCCGCAGCTCGCCAGCGCGGTCAGCAGCGCGTTCATCCTCGCGGTCTCGCCGGAAGAGGCCGGGACGGGCCTGCGGCCGCGGATGGTGAAGCGGGTGCTCGACGCCCTGCACGACGATCCCGCTCGCGACTGGCGTCTGGCCGACATGGCCGAGATCGGCGGATCGAGCCTACGACGACTGCAGGAAGGGTTCGCCGAGCATGTCGGCGCCACCCCCACCCAGACGCTGCGGGACATTCGTCTGAGTCGGGCACGAGCCGACCTGGTCTCGTCCGATGACACCTGCACTGTCGCCGAAGTCGCTGCACGATGGGGCTTTTCCAGTGCCAGCCGGTTCGCTGCCGCCTACCGGAAGAGGTACGGAATCGCTCCCTCGGAGCATCGGCGGTAGTGAGCTTCCCGCCCGGTTGGGCACGAATCCCCGTTCCCGCGATGTCCGTCTCCCTCCCGCTCATTCGCTCGCTGCCAGCCGAAGTGGATCTCCCAACGCCGACGCGCGGGGCCGCCCGGTATGGGATGTCGCGAGGCGGAAACCACCAACTACGACGACCTCCAGCAAAGTAAAGATCGGTCCGAACAGGGCATCTTCGTCGGCGGCTCCGCTCCGTCATCGACCAGGCCCGCGCCTGGTTCGCCGAAGACCGTGGATGGCTGCGCGACTACATCGATTAGGCCGCCACCCAGCAGTTCCGATGGTCATCGCCGGTATGAGCGGCGGATTCCGCACGCAGCCCCGACCGCGGCGCGCAGCTGAGCACCACCCTGCACGCGCCCCCGTCGGCATATCGAAGCCGGCCTTCAGCCGCCCGCGCACTTGTTCTGTGTCAGAACGGTGGCGGGTTGTTTCGGTCCCACTCGTCTTGTTGTCGACGATGGGTGTCGGTGCGGTGGTCGCGCTCGTCGGTGAGTCGTTGCCGCGCCGGGTGGTCGGGTGGCTGGGTTTTCAACGACGCGAACAGGTCTCGCCCGGTGTACGGGTTGCCCAGGTAGGTGTGGCCGGTGGGGGCTTCGAACCACACGGCGAGGTACTCGTCCTGGGAGTCGCGCCACCTGCCAAAGGTTTTGATGCGGTGGTGGAACCGGCACAACGGTTTGAGGTTGTGTTGGAGGGTCTTTCCGCCGCGGTCGGGGTGGCGGTGGTCGTATGGGTGGGTGTGGTCGAGGTCGACGGTCCACACCGGTTGGTTGCAGCCGGGGAAGGTGCAGCACAACTCGCCGGCGCGGACGAGTGCTTGCAGTTTCTTGCTCGGCACGTAGGTGCTGGCGGCTGCCGCGGCCCGGGCGTCGGCGTCGGCCGGGTCGGTGCGCACCCCGGTGGTGATGAAGGTGTGAACCGCGTCAGCGAAGAGCCGGCGCATGGTGTGGGCGTCGATCAGCCCGTGGCCGTCGAGCATGCCGGGTGCGTTGTCGAGCCCGACCAAAGTCGTCAGGTTGCCCACGATGTGGTAGGTCGGTCGGGGTGCGCGGCAACTGGTGCAGGTGCAAGTGCAGTCGCCGGTCGGCTCCGAGACCGGCGCGTTGTCTTCGGGTTCGGTTGCGGCGGTGTCGGTCACGGCCGGTACAGCAACGGGGGTGGGCTCGGGGTCGGGTGTTGCCGCGTCGGCGGGTTCGGCGGGCTCGGGGGTGTCGAGGTTCTGCTCGGCTGGTGGGGGTGTGCAGTCGGCGCACCGGCAGTCCAGGGTTTGTCTGCCGTGGGCGAGGGCGAGTAGGGCGTCGGCGCGGCGCTGGGGCATGGTGCGCGGGTCGCCGGTGTGCACGCCGGTGGCCATGGAGGTCAGCTGGGCGTTGAGGGCGGCGGCGTCGGTGTGGGGGAAGTGTCCGGTGATGCGCGACTGGCCGGGCTGGTGGCGGTCGGGTCGGATGTTGACTCCGCGGTCCCGGGTGGCCTGGTCGTTGCGGCGCTTGACCGCATCAGGTGCCTGCCTGTGCACGATCTGGTCGACCATGGTGGTGAACCGCGCCGTGGACATCGGATCGCGCGCCAGGATTGCCTCGGCCAACGCGGCGTCCACTATAGGCATGGTGGCGTTGTCGACGAAGTCTGTGCGTTTGAGTGCGATCAGGAACCGGTCGAGGTCGATTCGTCCGCAGGCCAGGGTGGTGCCGGTCAGCGGAAGTCGGTACCGCATGGCGTCGCCGGTGCGGATGAGATCGCGGGCCTCGGCGGGGGTGAGGTTCAGGGCGGCGCCGAGTTCGGCGGTGGCTTGTTCGAATCCGTTGGGCCCGAACTGTTCATACGGGTCCGCACCGGTAACTGCTTGTGCTGTCCTGTCGAGGAGTTCGTCGATGGAACCTGCCTCGCCGGGGTGAATCGCACTGCGGTGCAGTAGGTATTCTTCTTCGCGTTGTTCGTGGAGCAGGCTGGCGGTGATCAGTGTGCGGCAGGTGTTGGCGGCGTTCATCGATGCCGAATAGACGGCGGTGCTGATCAGGGCTTCGGGCGAGAGGCCGGCGAGTGATCCGAACACGTCGAACCCCGCGTCGGGGAGATCCCCGCCGGGGTCGATGGTGCCGAACTCGAAAGCCATGACACCACCATACGAAGGGGGTCCGACAAAACCGTCGGCACGACTCCGACGGATCGTCAGGCGCCAGAACTACTTTCGGTAGTAGACGTGGGTCAGCGGTGTCGGATGGCGCGCCGCGCGATCTCGATGGCCGTCGAACTCAGCGTCACCCCTCGGAGTCCCCGTTCCGGGGGCGAGACGGCTCCGAAGAACTCGTAGATTCCGTTGTCGAGGTCATAGAGGTCGTACTTCTGGATCGGGCGCCCGCCCGGGCCCTGCCAGCGATACGCGGTGAGCAGCGCGCCGATCGTCTCGAGTGGCATCTCGTCGCCGGGTTCGGAGGCGGCGGCGAAGAAGAGCATCAGCAGACTCGCGTCCTCGCTGAATTGATCCATCTTCTGGTTCAGCAGCCGGTCTGCGAGATGGTCGGCCAGTGCCTGCGGATCGTCGGCGAGGTTCGCTCCGGCTCGGGTCGGCAGGAGGCGGCCTTTGTACTTGCGTAACAACCCCATCCGAAGCATGGACTCGCGGAAGTGCAATACCGGCGCGCTCTGGACTTCTCGATTCTTGGCGCCGAAGAAGTACTTCATCGTCGGCAACACCTTGGACGCCGCAACCACGTCAGCAGGTTTCAAGTAGCCAGCCGAGGTGAGTGTGAATCCTTCATCACGTGCGCGACGCAGGAACCACAGGTACGGGTTCAGGTCGGCCTCGAGTTGCTCACCCGTCGCCATTGTTGATGAACTCGCCAGCCGACCTGCGCTCGCCGTCAGAGCTCCGGACTCGTCGAACGGTTGAATCCGGCACAGCAGAACGCCGAGACGACCATCGATCCCGGCATCGACGAGCGAGAGGATGGGATCGCTGAGTGCGGCGTTCACCTCGTCGATGTCGAAATGTGCGGGGTCGTCGACGACCTCGGCGAGTGACTCCGCGTCGGTGATCCCGCCGCAGTCCTCCGGCGGTGCAGCTCGCCGACCGCCGACGCAGCGGGCCCACGGGGTGTCCTTCGACGCCTCGTGGACGCTTTCGACCTGCAATGTCAGTTCCCAGCTGTCGCCGTAGTCGTAGACGTAGCGCAGGACGTCGCCTTGTCCGTGGAGCGTCTCGTCGAGGCGAACCTCGGCGACGGGTGTGCCCACCTCCTCGCCTTCCTGGGCGTCGAACGGGCACAGGAACAGTTCACTCCTGCGGTCGAATGGGCTGCCGCCCAGGGCAAAACGATAGAGGTGGTAGTCCAGCCATCCGAACGCCGCTTGAATGATCCGGTGCAGATCTCCGAGAGAAACATCCGAGCGGACGTCGAGGCGGCGCCAGATGGGAGGACGCGCCTCGTCGAGATCTACGCGGATGCGGAACACCACGGTCTCGGCGAGCGGTTCCTTGCGATGACGAACCGACGGAGGTCGCATGAACCTGTCCGCGGCGGCAGCGCTGAGCTGATTCAACAGTGTGGGGAGTTCGTTCGGTTGTAGGCCGGCAATCATCGACTCGAACTGGCGACGCAGTTCTTCGGCATCGGGCGATTCATGACCAGGATCGTGCATGCTGCCCAGCGTAGGCCAGGCCCCGTTTCCCGCGGTGTCCGTTTCCCTCCCGCTTACCGGATCCGGCAAGCGGGAGGGAAACAGTCGGGCGGGAGGGGGACCGCCCCGCGGGGAAGTGTCTATGCGTACGCCGGCCGGAACGTCAGCCGGGCTCCCTGGGCCTTGGCGGCGTCGCGGAAATTCTTCATCGCGCGTTCCATGTGGAAGCCGTTGGTGACGATGAGAGCGCCGGTCCCGCCCATCCGTTTCAGCATCGCCACCGTGTTCTGGGCGTTCTGCACAGTCGAGGTCGACGCGACCTCGTTGACCATCTGCCACGGCGGGATTCCGCGTCGGATCAAGCCGATGTTCATGAACTGTGCCTCGGCGATGGGTAGCCAGTGGGTGTCGCCGCCCGAGGCGATGATCCGGTTGAACGGATGCTTCTTGGCGAGGTTCGCTGCGACGTTCAGTCGCTGGGTCATGATCTGCGGTGTCTGCCCGAACTGGCCGAACCTGGCGCCGAGGACGACGATGTAGCGGGTCGGCGGGCTTTCCCAAGGAACGTGCTGTTGGGGGTGCCGAGCTCGGAACTGCCGAGGTCAACGCTCCCGAAATCCAAACTGGTGGCGGCTGATTCGATCTTCGCTGTGCTGTTGTCCCCGGTGGTGGTGACGGCAACACCGGCCGTCGTCACCGCCGCGGCGACGGCGATCGCGGGCATCATTCTTCTCAGACGCATGCTCTCGAAGTGTACGGATGAGCACGGCCGTGCAGGTTTCGGCGCGATAACATCTGCATCACCAGTCACATACGTAACAGGTTGAATCAGCGTCGAACCATCGTCGGATCATCAGGTCGCGCAGGGGTCAGGTGAGCGCGATGTACTTCACCGAGAGGTACTCGTCGATTCCTTCGCTGCCGCCCTCGCGGCCGATGCCCGACTGCTTGATCCCGCCGAACGGCGCTGCGGCATCGGAGATCACGCCGCGGTTCACCCCGACCATGCCCGAATCCAGGCGACTCGCGACGCGCATGCATCGTTCCAGGTCGCGGCTGTAGAAGTACGCCGCCAGGCCGTACTCGGTCGAGTTCGCGGCAGCGATCGCGTCGTCCTCGGTGTCGAAGGTGCTGATCACCGCGACCGGGCCGAAGATCTCCTCGCGCGTGACCGGCGCGTACGGGTCGACGTTGTCGAGAACCGTTGCCGGGAAGAAGAATCCGCGACCGTCGGGTCGTTCCCCGCCGAGGCGGACCCGTGCTCCGTCGCTCACGGCCTGCTCGACGGCGGCCGCGACCTTGTCCCGCTGATCGGCGTTGACCAGCGGCCCGAGGGTCACGCCGTCCTTGTAGCCCGGCCCCATCACGACGTCGGACATCTTCTCCACCAGCTTGGTGGTGAACTCCTCGGCGACACCGGATTGCACGAGGAATCGGTTGGCCGCTGTGCAGGCCTCGCCGCCGTTGCGCATCTTGGCCGCGAACGCTCCCTCGACCGCGGCGTCGACGTCGGCGTCGTCGAAGACCAGGAACGGTGCGTTGCCGCCGAGTTCCATCGAGGTGCGTTGCACGCGTTCGGCCGCCTGCCCGAGCAGGTTGCGGCCCACCGGCGTCGAGCCGGTGAAGCTGATCTTGCGAATCCGGTCGTCGGTGATCAGTGCGGTGGACACCTCGCCGCTCGAACTCGTCGGCAGCACCGACAGCACACCGGGCGGCAACCCCGCCTCCGCGAAAGCCTCGGCCAGCGCCAGCATCGTCAGCGGTGTCTCCCGCGGCGGTTTCACGATCATGACGTTGCCGGCGGCCAGCGCCGGCCCGATCTTGCGCGTTCCCATCGCGAGCGGAAAGTTCCACGGCGTGATCGCCAGACACGGTCCGACCGGCTGCTGGGCGACGAGGATCCGTCCGTTGCCCGCGGGGGCCTGGGTGAACCGCCCGCCGATGCGGACCGCCTCCTCGGCGAACCAACGAAGGAACTCGTTTCCGTACTTGGTCTCCGCCCGGCTGTCGGGGAGTGCGCGGCCGAGTTCGAGCGTCATCAGCAGGGCGATGTCGTCGGCGCGGTCGGTGAGCAACTCGAACGTCCGGCGCAGGATCTCGCCGCGCTCGCGGGCGGGCGTCGCGGCCCACTCGTCGGACACGGCGACCGCGTGGTCGAGCGCGGAGCGGGCATCGGCGACCCCGGCGTCGGCGACCGAGGTCAGCGACTCCTCCGTGGCCGGGTCGTACACCTCGAAGGTGGCGCCGTCGGCGGCCGGCGTCGAGCGGCCGTTGATCCACAGTCCGGTCGGCACCCCGTCGAGAACCGCCTGGGGATCGATCACATCCCTGTCGCCGACATCGCTGGAGTTCATGCGGTCTCACATCCTCGTCTGTTCGAGTTGCAGCCTCGGCATTCGCACGCCGTTTTCAACGCTACCGGCCGGGCGGTGGTTGCCGACCGCCTTCGCGCGGACGCACGATGGGTTGGTGGACACACGACACCGATGCGGTCGGACCAGCTCCCTGTTGCGCGGTCTCGGCCTGCTCGCGGTGGCCGCGACCCTGGCGACTGGTTGCTCGAGCGACGACGCCGCGGGCAGCCCAGGCCCGCCGCCCACATCCGCCGAGACCCAGACCGCCGACAACCGCACGGATTACGTCAACCTCGGCGACAGCTTCAGTGCGGGGACCGGCGTCCAGCCGCTGGTGGAGGACTCGCCGATCCTGTGCTTGCGCTCGTCGAAGAACTTCGCGCACATCGTTGCCGCGGAGGAAGACCTCTCGCTGACCGACGTCAGCTGCGGCGGCGCCGAGACCGCCGACTTCCGGAACGCCCAGCACGAGGGGGTGCCGCCGCAGCTCGACGCCCTGACCGCTGACGCCGACATCGTCACGGTGATGATCGGCGGCAACGACAAGGGGACCTATGGGCGGACGATCGAGCTCTGCAGCCGAGCGGCGGACACCAATCCACTCGGCTCGCCGTGCACCGATCGGTACGGACGCTCTTTGATCGAGCCGGTCGCCACCGACATCTATCCGGCCATCCGTCAGGCGCTGCGCGACGTGAAGGCCAAGGCGCCGGACGCGAAGGTGCTGCTCGTCGGCTATCCGTGGCTGATGCCGCCGACCGTCGGCTGCTACCCCGAGATGAAGCTCGCCGTCGGCGACGCCCCCATGATCCGCGAGCTGCAGACCTCGCTCAACGAGTACGGCCGACGCGCTGCCGAGGACGAGGGTGTCCGGTTCGTGGACATGCTGCCGGTGTCGGTGGGGCACGACGCCTGCGCCGGTCCGCAACGCTGGATCGAGCCGATGACGGCGCAGGGACCCGCCCGGGTTCACCCGAACGAACGGGGCCAGGCAGCGATCGCGGAGCAGGTCCGCAAGGCGCTCGCGAACTGACCGTCGACGGCCCCATCTGACACCCCCGCGTGACCCGGAGCACCCTCTCACCAGCGGCGATTTGGGTCACCCGGTGCCATTTGGAACACTGTAGGCCGTGACCCCTTCCGTTGACGGCCCCATCGTCGAGCATTCCGACTCCTCCGCGGCGCTGTTCGCCCGCGCCGCCGAGGCCATCCCGGGCGGCGTCAACTCTCCGGTCCGTGCCTTCTCTGCGGTCGGCGGGACCCCGCGCTTCATCTCCAGTGCCCAGGGCTGCCGCCTGACCGATGCCGACGGCAACACCTACGTCGACCTCGTCAGCTCGTGGGGACCGATGATCCTCGGCCACGCGCATCCGGCCGTCGTCGAAGCCGTGCAGCGTGCGGCGACCAGCGGTTTGTCGTTCGGCGCGCCCACCGAGGCCGAGATCGAACTGGCCGAGGAGATCATCGGCCGCGTCGATCCGGTCCAGCGTGTGCGCCTGGTGAACTCGGGTACCGAGGCCACGATGTCGGCGATCCGGCTCGCCCGCGGATTCACCGGTCGTTCCAAGATCATCAAGTTCGCCGGCTGCTACCACGGTCACGTCGACGCCCTGCTCGCCGCCGCCGGTTCGGGTCTGGCGACGCTCGGTCTGCCGACGAGCCCGGGCGTCACCGGTGCGTCGGCCCACGACACCCTGGTTCTGCCCTACAACGACCTGAAGGCCGTCGCGAAGGCATTCGAGGAGCACGGCCACGACATCGCCGCGGTCATCACCGAGGCGGCCGCCGGCAACATGGGCGCGATCGCGCCGCACGCGGGCTTCAACGCCGGTCTCCGCGAGGTCACCCGCCGCCACGGCGCTCTGCTGATCATGGACGAGGTCATGACCGGCTTCCGGGTGAGCCCGAGCGGGTGGTACGGCCTCGAAGGAGTCGCGGGCGACCTCTACACCTTCGGCAAGGTCATGAGCGGCGGCCTGCCCGCCGCCGCCTTCGGTGGTCGAGCCGACGTCATGGAGCGCCTCGCGCCGACCGGCCCGGTCTACCAGGCGGGCACCCTGTCGGGGAACCCGGTCGCGGTGGCCGCCGGCCTCGCCACCCTGCGTCACGCCGACCACGAGGTCTACAACAAGCTCGACGCCAACGCCGACCGTCTCGCCGGACTGCTCACGGAGTCGCTAGCCGCAGCCGGTGTCAGCCACCGCGTGCAGAAGGCGGGCAACCTCCTGAGTGTGTTCTTCACTACCGACCCGGAGATCCCGATCGTCGACTACGCGGGGGTGAATGCGACGCAGACCTGGCGATTCGCCCCGTTCTTCCACGCGCTGCTCGAACGCGGGGTGTACGCACCGCCGAGCGCCTTCGAGGCCTGGTTTGTGTCCGCCGCACTCGACGAGGATGCTTTCTCGCAGATCGCCGACGCGCTGCCCGCGGCAGCGCAAGCAGCCGCTACCGCAGCCACCCCGGGGGACAACGCCTGATGCACACGATCGTCCACATGATGCGCCACGGAGAGGTCGACAACCCGGAGGGCATCCTCTACGGCCGACTCCCCGGTTTCCGGCTCTCCGGCACCGGCCGCTCGCAGGCGCAGACGGTCGCCGACGCCCTCGCCGACCACGACGTCAGGGCCGTCTTCGCCTCGCCGCTGCAGCGTGCGCAGGAGACCGCGACCCCGATCGCGGCCGCCCACGGGCTGTCCATCCAGACCAACGACGACCTCATCGAGGCCGACAACGTCTTCGAGGGCCTCAAGGTCTCCGTCGGCGACGGCGCGCTGAGCAAGCCGCGGCACTGGCCCAAGCTGCGTGACCCCTTCACCCCGTCGTGGGGCGAGCCGTACATTCAGCTGGCCCACCGCATGCTGGCCGCGGCCAACAAGGCCCGCGACGCCGCACGCGGCCACGAGGCCATCTGCGTCAGCCATCAGCTGCCCGTCTACACGCTGCGTCGGTTCCTCGAAGGTCAGCGCCTCTGGCACGACCCGCGTCGGCGGCAGTGCTCGCTGGCCTCGCTGACCAGCCTGATCTACGACGACGACGCCCTCGTCGACATCATCTACTCCGAGCCGGCCGGTGCATCCGACCCGCTGGCCACCGGTGCGTGAAGCCAGAGGTAGAGAAGCAGTGCGCAAGTTCCTCCTGCCGGCAGTGCTGTCGGCCCTGATCCTGCTGATCAGCGGCTGCAGCACCGGTGACGACGCGGTGGCACAGGGGAACACCTTCCAGTTCGTGTCGCCCGGCGGGCAGACGGTCATCACCTACGAACCGGCCGACCGCAAACCGATCGCCGGCCTCGAGGGCGAGGACCTCGTGAGCGGGCAGCCGCTGTCGCTGTCCGACGCGAGGTTCGCCGACAAGGTCGTGGTCATCAACGTCTGGGGTTCGTGGTGCGGGCCCTGCCGTGGCGAGGCCGACGACCTCGAGCGCGTCTACGAGGACAACCGTGACAACGGAGTCGAGTTCCTCGGCATCAACCTGCGCGACGACCGGAACTCCGCGAAGGACTTCGTGATCGACCGCAAGGTCGGGTTCCCGTCCATCTACGACTTCCCGGGCCTGTCCCTGGCGGCACTGACCACCCCGACCTCGGTGGTCCCGACGACGATCGTCCTCGACCGTCAGCACCGGCCGGCCGCGGTCTTCCTCAAGGCCGTCTCCGACAAGGAACTCGACGAGGTCGTCAAGCGGGTCGCCGCGGAACCCACGGGTGCCGCCTGATGTCCCAGCCCACCACGGCCGACCTGACGACGACCGTCCTCGCCTCGTCGATCGGCGACACCTTCGCCGACACGGTGACCAGCGGCCCGCTCCTACTCGCCCTCGCGGCATGTCTGCTGGCCGGTCTCGTCTCGTTCGCGTCGCCGTGCGTGGTGCCGCTCGTCCCCGGTTATCTGTCGTATCTCGCGGGACTCGTCGGCGCCGAGGCGCCCGCGGTGAAGGCGGGCGAGGGAGCCAAGACCGGACGCTCACGGGTCGCGCTCGCCGCCGGCCTGTTCGTACTCGGTTTCACCGTCGTGTTCGTCGCTGCCACCGCGACGGTGCTGGGGGTCACCAGCACGTTCGTCCTCAATCGTGAACTGCTGCAACGTATCGGCGGCGTCGTCACCATCGCCATGGGCCTGGTGTTCATCGGCCTCATCCCGGCCCTGCAGCGTGAGGTCCGCTTCGAGCCGGTGCGCGTCTCCAACATCGTCGGCGCCCCGCTGCTCGGCGCGGTCTTCGCGCTCGGCTGGACGCCGTGCCTCGGACCGACGCTGGCCTCGGTCATCGCGACCGTCAGCGGCACCGAGGGTGCGACCGCGGCCAAGGGCGTGACCCTCATCGTCGCGTACTGCCTGGGCCTCGGCCTGCCGTTCGTCGTGCTGGCATTCTCCTCGGCGTGGGCCCTGCGCAGCCTCGGCTGGCTGCGCCGCAACGCCCGGACCATCCAGATCATCGGTGGCGTCCTCCTCATCGGCGTGGGCGTCGCACTGCTGACCGGCTGGTGGGACCAGTTCATCGTCTGGGTCCAGGTCCGCTTCGTCACCGACACCCAACTACCGATCTGAGCGTGTTGCAGCCATGACCGACGTCTCCGACCGTCCCCAGGTGGACACCCCCGAACCCGGCGCGCCCAAGCCGCACTGGGCCCGACGCCGGGTGCTCTGGCCGCTGCGCAACCTGTGGCGTTCGCTGACCTCGATGCGCACCGCCCTGCTGCTGCTCTTCCTGCTGGCACTCGCGGCGATCCCCGGAGCGCTCCTCCCGCAGCGCGAGCTGAACGAGACCAAGACGCTCGAGTACATCGCCGAACGCGGCACGCTCGGCACCTGGATGGACCGGCTGCAGCTGTTCGACGTCTTCTCCAGCGTCTGGTTCACCGCCATCTACGTGCTGCTGTTCGTCTCGCTGGTCGGCTGCCTCACGCCGCGGATGATCGAGCACTTCCACAGCCTGCGTGCCAAACCCGTTGCCACGCCGCGCAATCTGTCGCGGCTCCCGCGGCACGTCACCCACACCGTCGACGGCACCCCCGACGAGATCGCCGACCGCATCAACGGCCGGCTCCGCGGCTGGCGGCGCGAGGTCGTCGTCCGCGAACCGTCCAAGGCCTACCCCGACGGCTGCGTCGAGGTGTCCGCGGAGAAGGGTTACCTGCGGGAGTTCGGCAACCTGGTCTTCCACTTCGCGCTGCTCGCGCTGCTGGTGTCGATCGCGGCCGGAAAGATGTTCGGCTACGAGGGCACGCGAATCCTCGTCGCCGACGGCGAGCAGGGCATGTGCAACACCTCGACCGCCGTCTACGACTCCTTCCGCGCCGGCAACCTCGTCGACGGCACCGACCTGTCGCCGTTCTGCTTCCGCGTCGACGACTTCTCGGCGACCTTCCTGCCCAGCGGGCAGCCCGACATGTACGACGCGACGATCCGCTACGCGGAGGGAACCAAGGTCGGCTCCCCGGACACCTGGACCAGCACCTCGGTCCGCGTGAACGAACCGCTGCGCGTCGCCGGCGACCGTGTCTACGTGCTGGGCAACGGCTTCGCCCCGACTTTCACCGTGACCTTCCCCAACGGGGAGAAGCGCACCCAGACCGTCCCGTTCGTCCCGGACGAACTGCAGACGATGCTGTCCTCGGGTGCGGTGCGCTACGACACCCCGGCCGGTCTCTATCCCGACGCCGACGAGCGACGGAAGAACCAGATCGCGCTCGAGGGCCTGTTCGCGCCGACCGCGCTCTACCACGGGACCCTGCTGACGTCGCTGTCTCCCGAGCCCGACGACCCGGCCGTCGCGATCCGCGTCTACAAGGGCGACACCGGTCTCGACACCGGCAAACCGCAGAACGTCTACTCCCTCGACCAGGACCTCGTCGAGCAGGGCCGCCTCCAGCGGCAGGCACAGGTGAACCTGAGCATCGGCCAGAGCCACACCACCGCCGACGGCACCACCGTCACCTTCGACGGATACAAGCGGTGGGTGTCGGTGCAGGTCTCCCACGACCCGGCACAGATCTGGGTGCTGGTCAGCTCGATCGTGATGCTCGGCGGGCTTCTGATCTCGCTGCTGATCCGCCGCCGTCGCATCTGGGCGCGGCTCGTCCCGGCACCGGTCACCACCGGGCAGGACGGCAGTCGAAACCCGGCCGGCTCCGAACCGCTCGATGGAAAACGACGTACTGTAGTAGAGATTGCCGGTCTGGCCCGTACCGATCAGGCCGGCTGGGGTGAAGGGTTCGAAGATCAGGCGGCGGCACTCGTCGTCGACGACGACGCAAACACCTCGCGGCGCACGACCCGGCGGCTCTAGCCTCCGGCGAAAGGAACCTTGATGAACAACGGCACCGCTCAGGTGGACGAGACGCTGGCTCGCTACTCCGACCTGTTGTACGGCACCGCGATCACCGTGTACGTGGTGGCGGCTTTCTTGTTCTTCGGAGCGCTGGCGGCGGTTCGCGGCCGCAAGCTCGAGGAGCGGGAACTCGTCGCCGCCGGTTCCGCTGCATCGGGTACGGACGCTGTGCGCGTGCCCGGCCGTGTCGCGGGTCCCCCGAAGCGGACGTTGGGAGACAAGCTCGGCAACATGGGCCTGCCGGTCGTGTATGTCGGCCTGATCGCCCACCTCGCGTCGATTGTCCTGCGCGCCATCGCCACCGATCGCGCCCCGTGGGGCAACATGTACGAGTTCGTCTCGATGACGTGCGCGGCCGGCGTGCTCGCGGCGCTGATCATCCTGCGCAAACCCGAACACCGCGCGCTGCTGTCGTTCGTGCTGCTGCCGGTCATCCTGCTGATGTTCATCGCCGGTCGCTGGCTCTACACCCAGGCCGCCCCGGTGGTCCCGGCGCTCAAGTCGTACTGGCTGACCGTGCACGTGTCGATCATCTCGGTGTCCTCCGGCATCCTCATGGTCTCGGGTGTCGCCAGCATCCTGTATTTGATGAAGATGCGCTGGGCGTCGAACCCCGCCGACAACGCGGCTTCCACCGCTCGCCCGGGACTGGGGGGCGCGCTGCGTCGCATCGTCGACCACATCCCGGCGGCCGAGAGCCTGGACCGCCTCGCCTACAAGACCGTTGTCGTCGGCTTCCCGCTCTTCGGCCTCGGCGTGATCTGCGGAGCCATCTGGGCCGAGGCAGCGTGGGGACGCTTCTGGGGCTGGGACCCCAAGGAGACGGTGTCGTTCATCGCGTGGGTGATCTACGCGGCCTATCTGCACGCCCGCGCAACCGCAGGCTGGCGCAACACCGCCGCGGCCTGGATCAACGTCGCCGGCTTCGTCGCGATGCTGTTCAACCTGTTCATCATCAACCTGGTCGTCTCGGGCCTGCACTCGTACGCAGGCCTCTGAGCCGTCAGGCGTCGGGCTCCGGGGTCTCGGCCTGCTTCGCCAGAGCCTGTGACTTCACGAGTTTCAGCAGATCGATGAGGGCATCGATCGTGTCCGGGCACAGTGAACCGAGGTCGATCCCGGCCAGGTGGCTGCCGGTGACCTCGAGCATCTCGACATAGTTCTGCTGCTGTCTGACGCGCTCGAGGTCCTCGTCGGGATTGGAGAGGAAATAAGTGACGCTCACGTCGAAGGCACGGGAGATGGCTTCGACGGTGCGGAACGACGGAGTACGAGCTTTGCCGGTGCGGAGCTGCGAGATGTACGCATCCGACAGCGAGTACCCCAAGCGGTTCGCTTTCTCGGCGATCTTCTTGCCGGTGTAGCGGATCCCGTTCTCGTCACGGCTGTGCTCGAACAGGTGACCGATCTTGTCTGCGAAGCTCAGGTCGTCATCGGTCGACGCCCCTTGCGGAGATCGTCCCGGGTTCAACGGCGCCTTCTCTCGGATCATCCATCGTGGAGTCGATGATGAGAAGGACATTACCCTACCCCTGGGTATGTTCCGGCAAGGCTTTCTGAATCTCGTCTCAGGTTTTTGTATATGACGCGGTTCAGCAGATGGCTGACGTCAGAGGTCGTCAGCTTCTCCGCCGTTGGTGTCACGGGTGCGATTGTCGAGGTCACGAAGAAAGTCGGGGTCGTCGTCGGGGCCGACCGGCCCTCTGGAGCGACGCCGTTGACCGCCGGACGGGGAGGCGCTGCCGCCGCCGTCGGGTTGCGGACCGAACGCACGCCACATCAGGAAACCGATGGCGAGCAGACCGAGAACGGCGAACAGATAAGTCATGGCAACCTCCCGTCAACCAGGGTACGTCAGTTCGTCTGGCAGCCGGTTGAGGTCGCTCGATGGGCCGGCCCGACTAGTGGGTGCGACGGTTCAGGAGTGCGACCACGTCCTCTTCGCGGAAGCGTCGATGGCCGCCCGGGGTGCGGATGGAGCCGAGGATGCCCGAGCTGGCCCAGCGTGCGACGGTTTTGGGATTCACATTGAACATCGCCGCCACCTGGCCGGGGGTCAGGGTGTGCTGGCTGGCGAGTCCCGGGGTGATGTAGGTGGACGCGGTTGTTTCGATGCTGGTCACGTTTCCCCCTGAAACGATGGTGCCCTGTCGGTGCGCCACGGTTTGGCGAATCGGCCCGGCACGTGATGGACGCGTGTTTCATGAATACACGCAAATCGCCCAGGTACTCGAACCGTCAGCCGCAGGTAAAGAGCGTGCAAAGGCCCTCGACGTGCAGGTCTTCGAGGGGTGCCAAGTACTCTGAGGTGGTGAGTGAAGCGCAAGACCCTGCCCCCGGTACACCTACGCCAAGCGGCCGCCCCGCGGCCCTGGCGGTCGCCCTGTTCGGTTACACGGTCGCGCGCATGCTGCTCGTCGTGGTCATCGCCGCGGTCATCCTCTTCGGCGGAAAGCTCGTCGGTGTCGACGTGCCGTTCCTCGTGGCCGCCGTCTTCGGCGTGCTGATCGCGCTCCCGCTTGGCATGTACCTGTTCAAGTCGCTCAGGCTGAAGGTCAACGGCGAGATCGCCGCGATCGAGGCCGATCGTCGGGCCCGCCACGACGACCTCCAGTCGCGCCTGCGCGGGGACAAGTGAGGTCGTTCCGAACGGGGCGTCCCGCATGAGGCCGACGCGGGTCGTCGATCATCGGGGAGACCGCGCCTGGGCGCAGAACGCGGTACGGCTGATCGAGGCCGACGCCCGGCGCAGTGCCGACACGCATTTGCTGCGGGTTCCGTTGCCCGCGTGGTCGCGATGGTCCGGGCCCGACGGCGAGGCCGGTGTCGACCTGTACCTGAAGGACGAGTCGACACATCCGACCGGATCGCTGAAGCATCGTCTGGCCCGGTCGCTGTTCCTCTACGCCATCTGCAACGGCTGGGTCACCGAGGGCACGCCCGTCATCGAGGCGTCGTCGGGCTCGACGGCCGTCAGCGAGGCCTACTTCGCCGAGCTGATCGGCGTGCCGTTCATCGCGGTGATGACGTCGAGTACGTCGCCGGCGAAGACCAGGCTGATCGAACGGCACGGCGGCCGTTGTCATTTCGTCGAACATCCCGGCGAGGTCTACACCGAGGCGTTGCGCCTCGAGGCCGAGTTGGGCGGGCACTTCATCGACCAGTTCACGATGGCCGAACGGGCCACCGACTGGCGCGGCAACAACAACATCGCCGAATCGATCTTCGCCCAGATGGCCGACGAGGAGCACCCGGTCCCGACGTGGATCGTGGTGGGCGCCGGTACCGGCGGCACCTCGGCGACGCTCGGCCGCTATGTGCGGTACCGGCGCCACGACACCTGGCTCGCGGTCGTCGACCCGGAGAACTCGGTGTTCCTGCCGGCGTACGAGACCGGAGACGGAACGCTCACCGGTGAGATCGGTTCGCGTATCGAGGGAATCGGCCGGCCGCGCGTCGAGCCGTCGTTCATCTCCCAGGTGATCGACCGGATGATCGGCGTTCCCGATGAGGCCTCGATCGCCACCACGCACCGGTTGTCGGAGATGCTGGGGCGCCGCGTCGGCGGGTCGACCGGCACCAACATATGGGGTGCGTTCTCCCTCGTCGCGGAGATGGTCGCCGATCGCCGGGCCGGCAGCATCGTGACGCTCCTGTGCGATCCGGGTGACCGCTACGCCAACACCTACTTCGACGAGAAGTGGATCGCTGCACAGTCTTTCGATCTGGACCCGGCGAACGCGATCCTCGATGAGTTCCTCGCGACGGGACGCTGGACGGCTTGAGCCCCGAGCCGCACCAACCCGGTGAGCTACCATCCGGGGGGTGCCGACCGAAACCGTGCGTCCACTCGTCGAGGCCGTCGACCTGGTGCGTGAGTACCAGATGGGTGAGGAACGCGTCCGCGCCCTCGACGGACTGAATCTGACCATCGACGGAGGGCAGTTCGCGTCCATCGTCGGTCCCTCCGGCGCGGGCAAGTCCACGCTGCTGCACATCCTGGGCGCCCTCGACACCCCGACGTCGGGCCGGATCTCCATCGACGGAGTCGATCTCGGTGCGCTCGACGACACCGCCGCGTCGGCCTTCCGGCGCCATCGCGTCGGCTTCGTCTTCCAGTTCTTCAACCTCGTCCCGACCATGTCGGCGTGGGAGAACGTGGCGCTGCCACGACTGCTCGACAACCAGTCGCTGCGCAAGGCCAAACCGCGCGCCGTCGAACTCCTCGAGCAGGTGGGCCTCGGCGACCGCGTCGACCACCGGCCGTCGGAATTGTCCGGCGGACAGATGCAGCGCGTGGCCATCGCCCGGTCGCTCATCATGGACCCGACGATCCTGCTCGCCGACGAACCCACCGGCAACCTCGACTCCAAGACCGGGGAATCGGTGCTGGAACTGCTCGCCGACGTCGCGCACGCCGCGCCGGATCGACTGGTGGTCATGGTGACCCACGACCCCAAGGCGGCTGCGTTCGCCGACACCACGATCACGGTGCGCGACGGGAAGATCGCGGAGTGAGCGACACCCCGCCGGCTGAGCAGCCGACCAGCGCAGCGAGGAGGCGTGTCGAAGCCCTGCTCGCCGGCTTCACCCGTATCCGGTTGCTCAACATCCGCGAGATCCGCACCCACCGACTGCGGCTGTTCACCTCGCTCGCGGTGGTCATCGTCTCGTCGGCGCTGCTCGTCGCTGTTCTGGGGACCTTCGGTTCGACCTCGGAGTCGGTGCGCGCGTTCAACAATGCGATCTCCGGTTCGGCCGATCTCGAGGTCGCGGCGATCGCCGACAGTGGCGTCGACCAGTCGTTGGCCGGGCAGATCCGCCGCGACGTCGACCGTGTCAAAGCCGTCGTACCGATGATCCGCGGGTCGGTCGTCGTCGACGAGTCGGCGATCCCGCTCATCGGTTCCGACCAGCGCGTCACGTCGCTGTCGGGGAGCCTGCGATCCGCCGTGCAACAGGAGAACTCCGCCTCGATCGACTTCGACCGACTGCGCAACGGCGTCTTCGTCGGACCGGGACTCGGCCTCGACGTCGGGCAGAAGCTGACGGTCAACGGCGTCGACGTCGAGGTGCTGGAGGTCGTCGACAACGAGCAGGCGGCCGGACTCAACAACGGTCGGTTTCTGTTCGCCTACCTCGACCTCGCGCAACGACTCGTCGGGCTGGAAGGACGGCTCGATTCGATCCTCATCGTCACCGAACCGGGCGTCGATGTCGGTTCGGTGCGCAAGCAGGTCGAGGAGATCGTCGACGGCCGGGCGGTCGTCGTCGATCCGGACTTCCGCGCCAAACAGGCCGAGGTCGCGAGTTCGGTGACGCGCGACGCGACGCTGCTCGTCTCGCTGGTGTCGCTGGTGATCGCGGCGTTCCTGGTCTTCAACACGATGAACATGGCGGTGGCGTCGCGGCGCGGTTCGCTCGCCATGATCCGGGCGTTGGGCGCCAAACGATCACACCTCGTCGGTGACATGCTGGGCGAGGCCGCCCTGATGGGTCTGGTCGGTGGTGTGGTCGGTATCCCGTTCGGAATCCTCGCCGGCCGCGCGGTCATCGCGAGCCTGCCCGATCCGCCGCCCGACACGGTGGGCACGGTCATCAACTATCACCTCCCGGGGTACGCGCCCGTGGTCGCGGTCCTCGCGTGTGTGATCGCCTGTGTCGCCGCCACATCGCTGGCCGCGCGGTCGGTGTTCTCGGTGTCGCCGGTGGAGGCGATGGCTCCCGTCGAGGTGTCCGACGCGTCGAGACGTCGCGGCCCGGTGGTCGTGATCGCGGCGATCGTGGGTGTCGCCGGGTTGATCGCATCGTGGGTCATCGTGGCCACGGTGCCCGGCCGGCCGGCGATCCTCGCCGGTGTCGTCTATCTCGTGGGTGCGCTGCTGGTGTGCTTCGCGTTGTCGAATCCGTTGACTTGGCTGGTGGTTCGGGCCGCCCGCTGGTTCCGCGGACCGGGTCAGCTGGCGTCGGTCAACACCGAGCGCGCGCCGCGTCGGGCGTGGGCGACGCTCATGACGGTCGCCGTGGCGATCGCCGTGGGCATGGGGACGTCGGGTGCGCTGGACAACCTCGTCTCGTCGATGTCGAAATCGCTGGACGGCCTGGGCGACCCGGACTTCTACGTGTCGTCGTCCTCGTCGGCGAGCCTGCCGCTGGGTCCGATCCTGCCGCCGTCGATCCGCGGCGAGGCCGCGAAGGTGCCCGGGGTGACCGAGGTCGTCGGCGGTCAGTGGGCTGCGGTCAACATCGGCGAGAGCCGAGCGAATGTGCAGGGTCTGGAACCCGGGTCGCGAGCGCCGTTCATGCGGAAGGCGACGCCGGAGTCGGTCGAGCAGGTGCTCGCCGGGAACGGCATCCTGTTGTCGAATGTGCTTGCGCGCGTGCTCGATGTGGGTGTCGGAGACACGGTGACGCTGGCGACGCCGACCGGTCCGCACGACGTCATCGTCCGGGACACCGTCGACTACGTCTCCGTGGACTCCGGGGTCGCCGCGCTGTCGCAGCAGCAGCTGGGGGAGTGGTTCGGACGCGAGGGCGACACCTACCTGCAGGTGATCACCGCACCGGACGCCGACCCCGAGCAGGTGCAGAAGTCGCTCGAAGCGCTGGTCGCGGAGGTTCCGACCACCGGCAACAAACCCATCAGCGTCTACACCGGTGCGGAAGCGCTCGCCGCCACGCAGGCGACCGTCCAGCAGGCGGGTTCGTTCACGGTGGCCATCCAGTGGATCGTCGCCGGCGCCGCCGCGATCGCGCTGCTGAACACCCTGCTGCTCTCGGTGATCGAGCGTCGTCGTGAGTTGGGTGTGCTCCGGGCGATGGGTGCCTCGCGGAAATTCATCTCGCGCATGGTGCTCGCCGAGGCCGCCGCGGTCGCGGTGGTGGGTGCCCTCGTCGGCGTGGTCCTCGGTGCGATGATGCATCTGTTGAGTGACCGAATCCTCAGTGTGACAACCTCATTGACGGTGATCTACTCGCCTCGACCGTCTGCCGCGATGTTCGTCGCGATCGCGGTGGCGCTGTGCCTGGTGGGCGCGTTCCTACCGGCCGTGCGCGCAGCGCGGATGAACATCAGCGAGTCGATTCTGAACGAGTAGGTCCTGCCCGGTGCTGCTGATTTCCGTATGACGTTGTGCCCGGAATCCGGGCACAACGTCATACGGAGAAAACTCACGACCCGATCAGGATTCGGGCGGCGAGGAGCATCGTCAGCCCACCTCCGATGACCGCCGTCCATCGTCGACCACGGTCGCCGACGAGCGCTGCGCCGAGGAACGAACCGCCCGCGGCGAGAACCAGTTGCCACGCCGCCGAGCCGATCAGTACGCCGAGAACGAATGCGGTGCCAGAGGCCGCCGTGGGTTCGACGACCGCACCGCCGGCCACGAGAGCGGCGAAGTAGATGACCGTCGCGGGGTTGATCGCCGTCACGCCGAACACGCTGACATAGGCGCGGCCGGCGGTGCCGAAGAGGCGTGAGGGCCCGGCATCCGTTGTCCCGCTTCGGCTTCGCCAGCCCGATCGAAGCATCATCGCGCCGAGGACCAGAAGTACGAGGCCGGCCACCCAACGCAGGGGTGTCGCCACACTTCCGACAGCGGCGGTGACTGCACTCCCGCCGATCACCGCCAAGATCGCGTAGAGGGCGTCGACAGTCGCGGCTCCCAGGCCGCCGCCGGCTGCGACCCGCCACCCGCGGTGTGCGCCGGTCATCACTATGAGTGCACCGACGGCACCGACCGGAACCGCGACCGCGAGGCCGGCAACGATCCCACCGAACAGTGCGGTGATCACGAGTGTGCTGCCGAATCCTCCCTGCAGAGGTTCTGCTGCTGCGCGCAGGGCGGGTGCTCGTCGGCGGACCATCCAGCGGCGGTAGGAGTCGTCATGAGCCGTGACGGTAGCAGTGCGACGCTTCGAACGCGCCGTGAGTCTCGTGGTCAGAGCCGTGGCGTCCCCAGATCACCATGGCATTCAGCGGTGCGTCGACGTTCGGTATCGCGGCAAGGATGTTGCGACCGGCTGCTGCCACCTCATCTGCTCGGCGTGGTCGTCGAGCACCTTTTTCTTGGGGCAGTTTGATCCGGTAGGCGGATCAAACTGCCCCAACTTCTGGCGGAGTCTGTCTCAGGTGAGTCTCCCTGTTCGGACCTCGTACTCGATCTCGTGTCGAACCTGCTCGGCGATGTCCTGCGCCACGTCATACGGAGCTTGTTTCCATCCGTTGTGGTGCTGCCAGTCGAAGATCGCGTCGTCGTAGCGACGCCGGAACTCCTCCTCGAGGCGTTCTTCGCGGTCGAGTTCGGGGAAGCGCGCGGCGAGGTCCTTGAGGGTTGTGCCCGGCGGTGACTTGAGCGCGGCGATGATGTGGGGCTTCAGTCCTTCGAGTTCACTTGACATGGTTTGAATACCTGATTCTGCTAGCGGTCAGTGGCTCGCGCCAGCCCATCCAGGGCTGGGGCTTTGATGTTGACCGTCGGGCGACGCAAGCGTTCTCTCGCAGGGCCGATCGTCAAGCGTGTCGTAGTCCTCGAGAGCCGTCCAATCGCCGAACACGTTCACAGTGGGCTGGTTCAGCGCCCCCTTTTGGTCAACCGGAGGGGCGATGCCGGTGCGCCGGTAGGTGAAGAGCGCGCGAAGAATGGGTTTGGGGTTTGGCCCCGTGCTGAAGGTGCAGACGGCCGCTCTGCCGAGCTGATCGGTCGGGGTGGGCGAGGCGTGACGTTGATCTCTCGGTTCGTCTGCTCGCCGCACGGTGTCGGGGAAATCGACTGCGAACAGGTACGTCGTTCGTGGCTCGATGTTCAAGGTGGGTATGTTGTTCACTCTCAGAGTCCAAAGCTCCTGGGCTGCTTCGACGTATCCAGGGGGAACCAGTGCTTGCATCGCGGAGCTGCCCAGATAACTGAAAAGAACGTCGGTCTCGGCTATCGCACGTACGAAGGTTCCGTCCGGTGATTTGAGGTCGAGCGCACGGGTCGGGATCCATCGGAAAGGGAACTGTGACGGGTCTGCACCTTGAGCCGGCGGGGGGCCGGTTAAAGGGAGGTCGTTGGTCTGTGCGTCGCCAGAACAACTGACCATCGGCAGCAGCAAGAGCGCGAGAATAACTGAATAGAAGGAGCGCATTGTTTTTTGTTCCTCCGTCAGCCGACCGGTTTTCCGCCCGGGACGAGTGGAAGCGTGCCTGCCTGCGGTGGTGGTCCGGGTTGGTCGGGTGCGCCGACACCGAGATCGAAGTTGCTGTCGAAGCCCTGTGACATCTGCTCACTCATCCACTTCGTCCACTTGCCTCCATTGGCCTTGTCCCACTCGATCAGCTGTTCGTAGTTTGGCCGGCCTTTTTCGTCGAAGCCCCCAGGGAACTGGTCTTGAAGGGAGGGGTCGGTGGATGCCGCACCAACGAAGTATGCGAACCGAATGGCCTGTGGATCAGTCAACGCAGGAACGTTCACCGAGGCGTAGCGCGCCCTCTCCTCTGCGGTCATTGAATCGAGGTCAGGCGGTCCACCGAACAGTCTCTGTTCGACTTCAGGCGGGACCAGAGCATTGAGCGCGGCTCCGTAGGTGCTCACCGAGGCGACATACCTCAGCATTGTTGCCGCATTCAGCTTGTCCTGATAGTCGCCGACGCGGTCCTTGTATGCGGTCTCGGACAGGTGCGCGATTTCCTCGTCCATGCCATCTCGCATCGCATCCGCCAGGAGTCCGGCAGCCACGCCGAGCTGGGGAAGGTCATGTGCTCCTGCCTGGTACGCCATCGCGAGCTGCCACTGCGCACCGGCCTGGTTGATGATCGCAGCGGCCGCCGGGTCCGAGTCCAAGGCTCGGAAGACGTTCTTGAGCTCTCCTGCGGTCAGTTCTCCGGCACCGTACGTGGGAATACCGGTGGACCCGGTGAATGAGTGCGCGTAGTCGCCGAGGTAGGGGGCAAGCGCGCCCGCCAGCGTCTGTGCGAGGTGCGGGCTGTTGACGCCGAGGTTTCCGCCGATCGACATGTTCGACTCGGCGCCGAGGTACTTCCCGAGTGCGGTGGCGGTGTCGGCGGCCGTGCCGGCGTAGTAGGAATTCTGTGGATTGCCGGCGTCGGAACCGACCCACTTGAAGAGATTGTTGACGTTGGTAGCGTTTTCATCCCACTTGTGGCCGAACAGCGCGTCCAGATGACTGTCGGCGTTGAATTTGCCTCCGTCTGAACACGTTACGTCCATATTTGATCCAGTGACGAAGTCATGGATTGCGGCCTTGTCCGGACTCGCGACTCCGATCATCTTGTCAAGGAATCGGGAGGTCTCTTCGGGGGTCATGATCACGTCCCCGAAAGCCCTGCGAGTCGGGTCGCCCTCGAGTGATGCGGTGATCTCTGCCGCCTGCTTCAGGAAGGCCCGGTCGATGTCGGTACCCATTCGAAGCGAATCGTCGCCCGCCAGGAGAAGGTCTGCCAGCGCGTCGAACTCGCCAAGACGCCTGACCACGGAACCGTGGGCGGAGGGGGCTGTCTGCGCGGGCTTCTCGGTGAGTAGCGTCCGCACGTTGGTCGGCAGGACCGCCATCCCGCCGGCGTCCCCGGCGTCGGTGGACACAGACGGATTGCTCATGATCTGCATTCCGTTGGCGAGCAGGTTTCGAACTGCGGCACTCTGCTCCCCGGTGCCAGGCAGTCCGGTGATCTCCTCGACGGACATGCCGTCCATCCCGCGGAAAAGAGTTCGAAGGAAGTCGTATTGTCCCTGCGGGATGTTGACAGGTTGACCCGCATGCAGCGCCTGTAGTTGCTCCGGTGTCAGGTTCCCGGCGGCGAGCGCGTACATCTGCTCTTGGGTCAGGCCACGGCCGTTTTCCCAGTTGTCCAGGATCTTCGCTGCGCCACCGGCACTCAAACCTGCTGCGGGAGGCGTTAATTGGTCGAGCACGCCGTTTGCGCCCCGGATCGCTGCCGCGATGTCGGTATCGGCCGTGTCGAAATCTCTTGCAACCCCCTCCATCCAGAGTGTCGCGTTCTCGGCGATCCGCGCACGGGTGGCCTTCAACGTTTCGAGTGCGGTGAGTTGCTCGTCGTCTCCGGCGGCTGCGGATTCGGCAAGCGCATAGTTGTATGAGTCGGTGACCTTCCAGTTGTCCGCCACCGAGTAATCGTTGTCCTCGTAGGCCGTCGCGGTCAGCTTCAGGTTGCCTGCCAAGGACGACAAATCGGTGTGCCCGGTGGTGATGGTATTGGCGAGGGAAGTGAAGGTTGCCGACACCCGCATCAGTTGGGCGTGTTCATGGTTGGCGCGAGTGACCGCGGCGTTCTTCGCGCCGCCGGACCAGTCCAGGCCGGTGATCGTGTCCCGTGTCATCCGGGCATCGGAAGCGGTGTATTCGGCGTATTCGGTCAGATCTTCAGCGAGTGCCGGCATCTTGTCGAAGTTGAGCTCCGCGACGATCGGCCGGGTGGGGTAGACCATCAGCCGGGCTGCCCCGGCAGCGGCTGGTTCAAGTCACCCAGGCCAGCAAGTCGTTTCGCCGAGGTGACGTCGGTTCCCTCGTAGGTGTCGGCCGACTCGTTGAGGATCGATTCCCAAGCAGCCCGCCGGCCGCCGAGCGTGGCCAAGGCCGACATAAGGGACGTCTTTGTCTCAGCGAGGGCTGTGCCTGTGTCGAGTTGGTCTAACCCCGCAGCCGCGGATGTGACAGCGAGCCCGGCGGATGTCGTCGGAGGTGGCCACACCGGCCCGAATCCGATCACCGGCGCGAACTGTGACGCCGCTGCCCGCAGCTCTTCCGGATCAACCTTCGTTGTCATCGCAAACTCCCCCCGCAGTTTGTTGCATGCTAGCCGACTGCGGACTGGCTGTTGCGCAACCATCCACAGGCGAAATCGACTGTCAACAAATCTTGACAACGGAGGCGGTGTCAACATAACCTGACACCATGCACGCCGACCAGAAGACCGAAACGCCGGACGACGCCCAGGGCGCTGACCTCGCCGGAGACGCCGCGAGCAGTGACCCGGGGAAGGGCCTGGCAGCGGTTCGAGCGCTGCGCACGTTGGCCGACCGACTCGAAGAAGTTCAGGTCGCCAACGCTCGGGCCAATGGCTGGAGCTGGCAGGCGATCGCCGAAGTGCTGCAGATCAGCCGGCAGGCCGTGCATCAGAAGCACTCACAACGTGAGGTCCGCGAGGGCGGACCCGAAGGAGTCAAAGATGTTCGAACGATTCACTCGTGATGACAAGATGCTGCTGGCTTTCGCCACGCAGGAGGCCGCCGACCTCGGCCATCGGCAACTCGGCAACGACCACCTCATCCTGGGCATGCTCTGCAACGCCCGGAGTCCGCTGTTCTCGATCCTCGCCGATCAGGAGCTGACCCTGGCATCGGCGCGGGAAGTGGTGCGCAAGTACCACGACGAGCACGCCGACCAGGCCGATGTGACGGACACCGACGACGAGTCGGCGCGCCGGCGCTACGAGGAGGACCGGGAAGCGCTGCGCAGCATCGGGATCGACCTCGACAAGGTCCGCGAAGCCGTTCGCGGACGATTCGGTGAGGACCTGTCCGACGGCTGGGGCGAACGCCCCGGACGGGGGCCGGGCCGACGAGGAGGGCCCGACGACGGTCGTGGGCACGGCCGAGGACGTGGACGCCGGCACGGACACGGTCATCATGGACCGCACCGTGCCCGCGGACCCCGCCCCGATTGCGGGCCAGAAGGTTTCGACCCGCGCTTCGGCCCCGAGGGTGCCGGCGGCTTCGGACCCGGACCGTTCGGCCCCGGCGGCGAGGGACCCTGGGAACCGGGTCGTGGCCGTCGTGGTCCGCGCGGGCGGGGTAACCGCCCCCGGTTCGCGTCGGACACTCGCGCAGTGTTCGCCCGGGCGGTCGAGATCGCCCGCGAACGCGGCGACCGCCAGCTCCGCGCCGAGTACCTGCTGCTCGGCATCATCGACACCGCCGACGAGGCTTCGCGGGCGCTGATCGAATCGGCCACCACCGCAGATGAACTCAAGGCCGCCGTGTGGGCGAGCCTGCCCGAGGTCGACGCGGAGGTCTGATTCCCGATACGAAGAAGCCCGCCCCGGAGCAGATCCGGAGCGGGCTTCTTCGCCGGCAGACTATGAGGTCAGTGCCAACGCCACCGCGGTGACGACCGCCCACGCCAGCATCGCCTTGCCGGTCGTCCCGATCGACGGGATCAGCGCCGGACCCTGCGCCCCGGTGCGGACCGGCGTGTACGCCTGCCACAGCAGTGGGAACGTCAACAGCCCGACGAGCGCCCACGGGGTCGCGAAGGCCAGCGCCACGCTCATCACGAGCGGGGCCATCAGCAGGACGGCGAAGAGGATTCGGGTGCGGGGGTCGCCCAACCGGACGGCGAGGGTGATCTTGCCGCTCTCGGTGTCGGAGGGGATGTCGCGCAGGTTGTTGACGACCAGCACGCTGCAGGAGACCGCGCCGACACCCACCGCGCAGGCGAGGCCGACCAGGTCGACGCGGTCCGACGTCACGAACTGGGTTCCGAGCACCGCGACCAGACCGAAGAACACGAACACCGCGACCTCGCCCCAGCCCGCATAGCCGTACGGCCGCTTACCGCCCGTGTAGAACCAGGCACCCGCGATGCACACCGCACCCACCACGACCAGCCACCAGGCCGTTGCGATCGCCAGCACGAGACCGCACACCGCCCCGATGCCGAAGCAGATGAACGCCGCGGCCTTCACCGAACCCGGGGACGCCAGACCCGAGCCGACGAGGCGCAACGGACCGACACGGTCGTCGTCGGTGCCGCGCACACCGTCGGAGTAGTCGTTCGCGAAGTTCACGCCGATGATGAACGCCACCGCCACGACCAGTGCGAGCCCGGCCTTCCACCACGAGATCCCTCCCCATCCCGAGGTGCCGTGGAGCGCCGCTCCGACGCCGGCCACGACGGGCGCCACGGCATTGGGGAGAGTCCGCGGGCGTGCGCCCTGAATCCACTGCGATGCGGTTGCCACGGATCGATCCTGCCACGCCGCCGGATCGCCGCCGACCACCCCATCAGATGTCGCGCATCGTTGCGACGCGCGACACGATCGGCGACATCTGCGGCCGGCCTCAGTAACCCGGAACCGTACCGACCTGCGGATACGTCTGATGAGAGTGCGTACTCCACCGAAACTGCGGGCCGTTGCCCTCGAACACGACGGTGTCATCACCGCCGGCGAGGCACGCGATCACGGACTGGATCGCTCGGCGGTGCACCGTCGGGTGGCCGCCTGCGAATGGGTCCGTGTCCGACCCCGGCTGTACCGACTCGCCGACCACCCTGTGACCGACCGCACCACAACCCGGATCGCGACGCTGTCCGTCGGTCCCTCGGCGATCCTGTCGGGACTGGCGGCGGCATGGTGGCATGGCATCGTCGACGACCCGCCCGCGACGATCACCGTCACCGCTCCCCGCGGACGGCACGGTCCACCGGTCAAGGGGGTGCGCATCATCAACCGGTCCCTCGACGACGCGGATATCCTCGTCCGAGGAGACCTGCGGGTCACCGGAATTGCGCTGTCGGCGCTCGAAGGGGCGGTCGAACAGGGGGCCGGGGTGATCGACTCGGCGCTGCAACAGCGTCGGATCACCGTCGATCGACTGGAGGAGGCCTACCGACGTCGGTACCGCTGTGTCGGAGCCGCCGAGATGGGACCGATGGTCGAATTGCTGGAGTCCGGCGCACGATCGGCCGCGGAGCGGCTCGCGGTGACGATCCTCGACGACGCGGGGATCGTCGGCTGGGTCGCCAACCATCCCAGTTGCGGGTACGAGATCGATCTCGCGTTCCTCGAGCAGATGGTGGCGGTGGAGCTCGACGGCTTCGCGTTCCACCGGGACGCCGGGACGTTTCAGAACGACCGCACCCGACGGAACGCGCTGATCGCGGCCGGCTGGACTGTTCTGAACTTCACCTGGAGTGACCTGACGGAACGGGCCGGCTACGTCGCGTCGACCATCCGTCAGGCGATCAGCGTCGCGGCTTGACCGCAGTTGTCGCGAAAGGTGTTGCGGCCCGACACGATCCGCGACACCTACGAAGAGAAGCGACGCCGCAACTCGCGCCGGTCGGGTTTACCCGGACCGCGCAGCGGCAGCTCGTCGACCTCGATGACCTCGCGCGGCGCCGCAAACCGGCCGAGTCGTTCGGCGACCGAACCACGAATCCGGTTGGCGTCGAGGAGCTCTCCGCGCCGTGCGACGACCACCGCGACGACCTTTTCGCCGAGACGGTCGTCGGGGAGCCCGACGACGACGCATTCGGCGACCGACGGGTCCTCGGCGATCACGGCCTCGACCACCTGCGGCACGACGATGAGTCCGCCGGTGGAGATCGCCTCGTCGGCGCGCCCGACGATCGACAGGACACCGGCGTCGAGGCGACCGAGGTCGTCGGTGCGGAACCAACCGGACTCGGCGAAGGTGGGATGATCCGGCAGATTCCGGTAGCCGTGGGCGACCATGGGGCCGCCGAGGATGACGCGACCGACACCGTCGGGCGACGGCTCGTCGATGCGGATGGAGACGCCGTCGAGCGGGATGCCGTCGTAGACACAACCGCCTGCGGTCTCACTCATCCCGTAGGTGCGGACGATGGGGAGTCCCTCGTCGACGGCCCGGTGCAACAGGGGAGCGGGGGTCGCCGCACCGCCGACGAGCAGGCCGTCGGCGGAGCGCAGCGCGGCGGTCGCCCGTGGTGAGTCGAGGACCTTGATCAGCTGCGTCGGCACGAGTGAGGTGTAGCGACGGGGCCCGTCCAGCCGCTCGAGCGCATCGGCGAACGCGTCGGCGTCGAAGCCCACAGCCAGGTCGAGGACGGCGGGTGTGTGTCCGGAGGCGAAGGCCCGCAGCAGGACCTGCAGTCCGGCGATGTGATGCGGGGCGAGGGCCAGGAGCCAGTTGCCCGGGCCGCCGAGGCGGTTCGCGGTCGCCCGCGCCGACGCGGCCAGCGTCGCCGGGGTGTGCTGAGCCCCTTTGGGAATGCCGGTCGACCCCGACGTGGAGACCACGAGCGAGACCTCGTCGGCGATCGGCTCACCCACCGCCAGCGCTTCGGTCAGAAGCGCTGTCTCGCGGGCGTCGTCGGGGGTGGGGACGATCGCGACCGAACCGTCGAGCACCGCCAGCAGCTCGTCGCGTCGGTCCACGACCTCCGGCCGAGAGGGAAGGGAAAGGGCGCGAAGAGTTCTCAGGACTCGGCCCGATTCGCGTCGGGTCCGTCGAACGGCCAGCCCGACGATTCCAGGTGACGGCGCACGCGGGCGATGTCGTCCTCGTGCGGTAGCTCGCGGGTGACCTTGGTGATCGCGACGGCCGCGTCGATCTGGGAGATCGGCTCGGGAGGTGGCGGCGACTGACGAATCAGCCGCGACGACACCTCCTGCACCTCGTCTTCACTGAGCTGACGGCGCAGGAGGGCGACGAGTGGAATGTAGTCGCCCTGGGGTACGCCGTCGGGATATCCGGTGCGCAGCCATTCGATGATGCGGTAGAGCAACTGTGGGCGGTCCACTCCTCACCCCCTTTCTTCGACGGGACGCAGGTGCGTCGGGCGCGTTGCGGTGACGCGGATGCGTACCCACTCAGCGTGATTGTAGGTTTCGGCGCCACGCGGTCGGTCCTCGGTGTCTGCGGAGCGCGATGTCAGGCTCGGCTGGACACCAGCGGCCAGCCGACGGCGGCGAGACGTCCGGCGACCTGGTTGACCTCTTCGGGCGTCGGGGGTTCGCTGGTGACCCGCTTGATGGCGTCGCTGATCTGGTTCTCGGTCACCGGTTCCCGGGGGCCGTACTCCTTGACCAGTTGCAGTGCGACGGCAGTGACCTGCTCATCGGTCAGCACACGCGTGAGGAGCGCCATCAGGGGCGGGAAGTCGGTGCGCGAGACACCTTGGGGATAGCCCTTGCGAATCCAGTTGATCACCGATTCGAAGAGCGGGGTTTCACTGCTCATGATTGATCGCGTCTCCGGCTCTTGCACATCTGGAACAGCTGTTTACCCGGGTGGGGTCACTTGTAACCAAACGGGAAGAGCTTGATGCCGGTGTGGAAGTAGAGGGTCTGCCGGGTGATCCACAGCAGCGCGGTAAGGATGACGAGTGCGACGACGGCGAAGATCGCGTAGCTCAATACGCGCATCGCCGGGTTGCCCTTGATGACCGAACCGTCGATGACCTCGTCGGAACCCTGCTCGTGGACCCGGAGGCCGACCGCGAACAGTGCCGGGAGGCCGGCGCCGAAGATCAGGCCGACGACCAGCACCTTGGCGATCGCCTCGACGATGTCCATCTCAGCAGGGTCCTCTCGTGTGCTCGTGTTGTGGTCGGCCCGTGACGATCAGGCGGACCGGGCGGTGGTGTCCGGGGTGGCCCCGGGATCGGTCGGCAGCACCGAGCCGGTGGTCTCGTCCCAGTCGTCGTTGACGTTGCCCGCGTCGACCTTGTTCTGCTGCGCGCGCCGGTACATGTAGGCCGACGCCGCGATGAGGAGGCCGAAGATCGCCGCTGCGCCCGCGACGTCGCCGAGCAGGTGGGCGATGTAGAACGATGCCGCGCCGACGAGTCCGGCCGCGGGCAGGGTGGTGAGCCACGCCACGGCCATCCGGCCGGCGACAGCCCAGCGGACCTGTGCGCCGCGTTTGCCGACGCCGGAGCCGAGGATCGAACCGGTGGCGACCTGCGTGGTGGACAGCGCCATCCCGGCTGCGCTGGAGGTCAGGATGATCGCCGCGGATGAGGCCTCGGCGGCCATGCCCTGCGGGGAACTGATCTCCACCAGGCCTTTTCCGAGGGTGCGGATGATGCGCCAGCCGCCGAGGTAGGTGCCGATCGCGATGGCGACGGCACAGCTCGCGACGACCCACAGGGGGAGTCCGTGGCTGACGGTCGAGGCGTCGAGATGGCCGGTGACGATCAGGGCCATCGCGATGACGCCCATGGTCTTCTGCGCGTCACCGGTGCCGTGGGCGAGCGAGACCAGTGAGGCGCTGGCGATCTGGCCGTATCGGAAACCCTGTTCCTTGCGGCTCTCGGCGAGGTGACGGGTGATCGTGAAGACGAGCCAGGTTCCGCAAGCGGCGACGAGGCAGGCGATCACCGGGGCGAGCAACGCGGGCACGATGATCTTGCCGAACACCCCGTGCCAGTTCACGCCGGAGAGCCCGATGGCGGCGATCCCGGAACCGATGAGGCCGCCGAACAGGGCGTGCGAGGAACTCGACGGCAGGCCGAAGAGCCAGGTGAAGAGGTTCCAGAGGATGCCGCCGATGAGTCCGGCGAAGATGATCAGCAGCGCGGTCGTCGGGGTGATGCCGGCGACGATCTCGCCGGCGTCGGGGCCGGAGGTCTGCTGGATGTTGAGGACTTCTTTGGTGATGGTGGCGGCGACCTCGACCGAGAGGAAGGCGCCGACGAGGTTGAGGATGGCGGAGAGTCCGACGGCGACTTTCGGTTTCAGGGCGCCGGTGGCGATCGAGGTGGCCATGGCGTTGCCGGTGTCGTGGAAGCCGTTGGTGAAATCGAAGCCGAGGGCCGTGATCACCAACAGCACCAGGATCAGCATTTCGCCGCTCATATTTTCATCATGAGGGCTGGGCATCGAAATTCCTAAACGTCTCGGCACGGTTTCGTGGGGATTCGTTGTCTCCTCGGCGTGTCGCGCTTGTTGTCGCAGTTCAGCACCGGTGTGTCGTCCGTCGCTCTCCGGGGCGAACGAACGCTCGGCCGGGCATGGTGGAACCGGCGGTCGCTGTGGAAGAATCCGACGCCATGACATCGATGAAGCTGGGCATGCCGATCAACTACGCGGGCGACTTCCGCGAGACCATCAACAATCTCGCCGACTTCGAGGCTGCGGGTGTGGAGCGGATCGCGGTGCCGGAGGCCTACAGCTTCGACGCGGTCTCCCAGCTCGGCTTCATCGCCGCGAAGACCGAGAAGATGGAACTGCAGACGGCGATCCTGCCCATGTACTCGCGCACCCCGACCAATCTCGCGATGACCGCGGCCGGCCTCGACTACATCAGTGGCGGCCGCGCGGTGCTCGGCATCGGGGCGTCGGGACCGCAGGTCATCGAGGGCTTCCACGGCGTGAAGTACGACTACCCGCTGGGCCGCGCGCGCGAGCACGCGGAGATCTGTCGCATGGTGTGGCGCCGCGAGAAGCTGAACTACCAGGGCAAGCACTACACCCTGCCGCTCGACGAGGAGCACGGCGGTTCGGGACTCGGTAAGTCGCTCAAGATCATCAACCATCCGGTCCGTGAGAACATCCCGCTGCTGTTGGCCGCCATCGGGCCGAAAAACATCGAGCTGGCCGCGGAGATGTTCGACGAGCTCCAGCCGATCCTGTTCCACCCGGAGCAGATCGACGCCGCATTCGGCGAGTCCCTGGCCGCAGGCAGGGCCAAGCGCGACCCGTCGCTGGGCGAGCTCGGCATCGTCGTGCAGGCCACCGCGCGGGTCTCCGATGACCCGGAGCAGATCAACAACGCCAAGGAACTCGTCCGCCACCACGCCGCGCTCTACATCGGCGGCATGGGTGCCCGCGGCAAGAACTTCTACAACCAGCTCGCCATCCGGTACGGCTACGTCGACGAGGCGAAGCTCATCCAGGACCTCTACCTCGACGGCAAGAAGGTCGAGGCCGCCGCGGCCGTCCCCGAGGAGCTGGTGAACGCCATGTCGCTCATCGGTTCCAAGTCTCAGGTCGCCGAGCGCGTCGCCGCGTTCCGTGCGGCCGGAGTCACCTGCATCCTGGCCTCGCCGACCGCGCCCACGCACAAGGAACGGGTCGCCGAGGTCGAGGCGTTGCGCGACGTCTTCGGCGGCTGACCCCGCCCGGCCGGTCCTCGGCGGTCGCGGAACCTCTCAGTCAGAACACCCCAGTACGGCGGCCTTCGCGAGGCCGCCGTACTGGTATGTGTACACCGCACCCCAGAGCACCGGGTTGGGGCTGTAGTCGCGCGGGAGCGCGTGCATGACGACGTCGCCGCCGAAACACTGACCGAAGATGAACCGCGCCCGCACCAGGTGGTAACTCCAGCTGACGACTATGACGTCCTGCCAGTCGTGGCGTCGCGCCATCTCCTGGACGAACATCGCCTCGCCGCGCGTCGTGGAGGGTTTCGGTTCGAAACAGGTGACCGTGATCTCCGGGGTGCTCGCCGAACACACCCGCGGCATCATCGAATCCTGTTCGGTGTAGGGCCGATAGGGGTCGGAGATCAGTACGTGGTCGGCGTAACCCCTGCGCGCCAACTGGATTCCGTAGTCCTCGCGGCCGTCGTGTTCGCCGCCCAGGACGACGATGGCGTCGGCCTTGCGAAGCGGGTCGTCGTGGACACGCGTGAACAGCTGGTAGCCGAGCACGCCGCCGACGGCCACGGCGACGAGGACTGTGCAGAGCAGCACCCGGATCAGACGTTTCACCGCAGTGATCGCAACCTGTCGTCGACGACGGCCCGACCGGCGGCGGACCCGGGCTGTCGCAGTGGCTCGCGGGTTCCCGAATTCCGCAGGGCCACAACGAGGAACACCAGCATCAGCGACAGATCGGTCACCGAGACGGGGATGGACACCGTGCTGAAGTCGAGTTGCATCCCGAGCACGAAGAAGGCGATGAAGCACCCGCCGTACAGGGCGACCTCCGGACGGGACGAACGCAGGCAGCGATAGGCGAGGTAACAGGCGTAGATCATGATCGCGGTGAAGACGATTCCCACGATCAGCCCGCCGCGGTACACCGAGAGCAGCGGTGCGTTGGCGACGTAGTTGATGGTGAACGCCTTCTCGGGATCCTTGAATTCGGCGATGCCCCAACCGTGTCCGAACAACCAGTGTCCGCTCATCTTCTCCGGGAACTCGCGCAGGGCGTCGGTGCGTGCGGCGGAGCCGGTGTCGCCGTCACCGAAGGAGGAGAAGATCCGTCGCCGGGACGCCGGGATCGCCGACAGCAGAGCCATTCCGCCGACCAGCGTGCCGACGAGCGCAGCCCGGCCCCGTGCCGACATGGTGTGGAAGGCGAGCATCAGCAGCAGGGCCAGCACGACGGAGAAGATCGCCGCGCGGCTCAGGGTCAACGCGACCGCTGCGAACAGGACCGCCGCGATCATCGAGCGACGGTATCCGTCGAACACCAGCAGGCTGATCATGAGTGCCGCCAGGAAACCGATCCCCGCGGCGTTCGGGTCGATGTAGGTGCCCGACAGACGAGCCGTCACCGACGCCCCGTCGAAGACGAACCGGCCCGCCGACGACGCGTCATAACCGAAGGGGGACAGAAGATCAAAGGTCCGGGCGGACTTGTCGACCGTCTGCATCGCGAGGCCCACCGCGGCCGAGGCGGCCGATGCGACCACGAAGACCTGTCCGAACGTCCGCAACTGGTCGGCGCGCAACCGCAGCAGCGCGACGACGAGGAGGATCGCGCCCGACCACTTCACGTACTCGACGATGTCGTCGATGCTCTGCAGGGTCGCCACCACGGACAGTCCGGCGACGCCGACGAAGGCGATGAGTGCGTACTCGAGCGGGGTGAAGGTCGTCACGTCGCGCGGGTGGATCACGGTGGCGAGCAGGACCGCCATGGTGAGAGTGAAGATCAATGGTACGGGCGTACCGGGAACGTAACCTGCGGGAAGCAGGGCGACGATCACCGCGAGTGCCCACAACAACCACGTCGGATGCTGCAGTCCTATATATGATCCCGCGATCAGGGCGATTCCCAGAAATGCCGCGGTCGCGACGGACTCGCCGGCGAGAAGGCAGCCGAAGGTGCCGGCCGCCACCACGGCCACGATCGCGAGTGAACGCACAATCCCCACGCGGGAATCATTACATGAACCATCGGCGGGTATCGGGGTGAGGTCTCCGTCGGGAAACAGTCGTGGCACAACGAGTTCGAGATCACAGCGCTCGAAGCGCGCGAGTGGCCGACTGTGGCTAGAGTTAGCGCGTCGGGGAAAGACACAGGTTTCGAAAACTTCGCCGTGGAAATGTTTCAGAGACATTTCCACGGCTGGTTATTCGGCTCTCGGTCCTGCTCCGCCATCGTCGGGAGGAGTAGGTTTCATGCCATTCAATGAGTATGTCCGTATTGTGGTCCGCTATTGGTGGGCCATCGTGGCGAGTGTTCTCGTCGGCGGGCTGGCCGGGTTCGGCTATGGCATGTACTTCACATCCGTCGACTACGTGTCGTCGGCTCGGCTCTTCGTCACCGCCGAGGGCGGCACATCGGTGGGTGAGTCCTACCAGAACAATCTCTTCGCCGAGGGGCGAGTCAACTCGTACGCGCAGATAGCGACGAGTGAGCAGGTCGCCACCCGTGCCTCGGAAGCACTGGAGGGGGCCATCAGCCCCGCTGACCTGCGGTCGAAGACGACGGCGCTGCCCGTCGAGGACACCGTGATCCTGACCGTCTCCGTGTCCGGACCGAGTCCGCAACGAGCGCAGTCCTATGCGGCCGCGGTCGCCCAGCAGACCGTCGAGGTCGTGCAGGAACTCGAGACGTCACGGCGCGGCGGGACATCGGCGGCATCGGCAGTGCTCTACGACGAGCCCGGGCTCCCGTCGACGGCGGGCCGGCCGTGGATGTTGTGGACCGCGATCGGTGTAGGCGCCGGACTCGTCGTCGGCGTCGTGATCGCGCTGCTGCTCGGCTGGCGGCGTCGCGGAACCGTTGTCGACGAGGTGACCGCCGTCGACTCGACGCATCATCCCGTGCTCGCGGTGCTGTCGCCGCAGACCATCCCGATCGAGACGCTCGGGATCGACGATTCCGCCGTCCGGGACGCGGACGCCCTTCGCGGACTGCACAATCTGATCCGCTTCCTCGGCGGCCGGCGTGACGAACAGGCCCGCGCACCGCGGGTCATCGGGTTCACCGGCGTCGGATCGGATGCGGGTGCCGGCGACGTCGCGGCACGCTTCGCCTCGACCGTGGCCGCCACGGGGAACACCGTTCTCCTCGTCGACGGCGACCTGTCGGGCGGCGGGATCACCGCCGGAACAGAGCTGTCCGCGGATCACGGACTGTCCACCGTGCTCAGCAGCAGCACCGGCAGCGTCGACCCTTACGTCGAACAGGGTGGGCTGACCATTCTTCCCGCCGGGCCCGTCGCTCCGGAAGCTGTTGTGCGCGTGAGCAGTCCGGTCCTGGGTACCGTGCTCGACGACCTGCGTGAGCGTTTCGACTACATCGTGATCGCCTGTCCCCGCATGGGTTCGACCTCTGATTCGATCGTCTACTCGGCCTTGTCCGATGCGATGGTCGTCGTGGTGCGCAGCGGGTCCGCAACCCGAAAAGCCCTGCGCGACAGCGTCGCGGCGATCGAACTCGTCGGAGCGGTGATCGGTACGGTACTCGTCAGCGGCAAGGCTGGGCGGGCGAAGGCGCCGGATGCGACCGACACCGATGAGCCCGGCGCCGAAACCGTCGATGCCGAACCCGGTTCGGAGAGTGTGACCCAGACGATCCGCACCACGATCGATCATGCTTCACGTAACGGCTCCGGCTCGGCTGCCGCGGCGGGGGTCCCGTCGGACGGGCGGGGTCGTTGACGCGGGCGTCGAACCGGAGGCGGTTCGCCGCCGTCGTCGCCGCGATGACGACGGCCCTCGTGGTGAGTGGTTGTGGTGCAGCAGGGTTCACGGATGATCCGTCCCTGAACTCGGCGATCCCGCTCGCCATCCAGTCGCCGCCCGATCTGGTCACTCCCTATCCGGAACCGATTGTCCGGGGCGCCGCGGACACCGGAGGACCCGGCGCGGTACTCGCGGTCGCCGACCCGCCACGCGGCCCGATCCCGGTGATCACCGAACTGGGTGCGATCGTCAAACGAGTCGAGTACCGGTCGACGTCGGGACTGGACCGGTCGCCGACGGTCGTGTCGGGGATCGTCGTCACCCCGAAAGGCGAACCGCCGCCGGGCGGTTGGACGACGATCGCCTTCGGTCACGGCACCACCGGCGTCCTCGACGACTGCGGTCCTTCGGAATACGTCAACCTCATCGGCAGTGACGAGATCATCGCGGCTCTGGTGCTGAACGGTTTCGCCGTCGCGATGAGCGACTACGAGGGCCTCGGCATGCGGGACGTCGACCATCCGTTCCTCGACGCTCGCACCTACGGCTACAACATGATCGACGCGGTACGTGCCGCCCGCGGAGTGTTCCCGGGGCTGGGCAGGAAATGGATCTCCTACGGCGTCTCCCTGGGCGGGATGGCGTCCTGGGCGGCGGGTGAGCTCGCGCCGACATACGGCGGTGGTCTCGACCTGCTGGGCACCGTCGCACTGGTGCCGGTGTCGGACATGACCGGCCTGGTCGAACGCGCCGAGAAGGGCACGCTCACCGCCGATCAGGTCCCGATGATGGCCTACCTGATCGATTCACTCGCACGCGTGCTGCCCGACGAGTTCGACCGCGACGACTACCGCTCGGAGTTCCTGCGGAAGAACTGGTCCGAGGTACTCCGCTGCATCCCGATCGACGTCCAGCAGACCCAGCGGGTGCTGAACTCCATCGGTGTCGAGGATGTCGCACCGCACACCCCGGAGGCGGCGGCACGACTCCGCGACCACCTCGCCGCCACATCGCTCCCGGTGGGCAGGGCCACTGCGCCGATGCTCATCATGTACGGCACCGAGGACCCACTCATCGCCGCTCCGTGGACCGAACGGGCGATCCGCCGGTCCTGCACCGCCGGGTCGCCCATCCAGGCCATGCGCCGGATCGGGGAGACCCATGCCCAGCTCGACTCCGGGCAATCGGTGGCCTGGATGAAGTCCCTGGAGTCCGGGTGGAAGCCGCCGCAGAACTGCGGGGACCGCCCATGAGGTCACCGTCGACCCGCCGACCGGCGGACTACCTGGCGATCGTGCGCCGCAACCTCGTCGTGCTCGTGGCGTCGGTGATCGCAGCCGCCGCCGTCGGGGCCGGTGCGTACGCGCTGATACCGAAAACCTATGAGGCGCACTCGAGCGCACTGATCATCGCGCCGGGGCCGGCCAGCGTCGGCGCCGAACGCGCCAGCGACCTCGCCGGTCAGCTGCGGTCGGCGTCGTATGTGCAGCTCGCGGTGTCCGATCAGGTGCTGGCACGGGTGGCCCGGGCGGATGCCGCCGGGGTCCTCGGCGACGCCGTCACACCGGAGGATCTCCGCGCGCGGCTGACCGTCACCTCGCCCCTCGACAACGCCGTACTCGACGTCGTGGCCACGGGTCCGACGGGGGAGTCCGCCGCACACCTCGCCGGTGCGGTGGTCGACGTCCTGCGGGTGCTGGTGACCGAACTCGAGTGGAGCGACGGCCCGGTCGCGGGTCCGTTGCACGAGATCGACGTGATCGACGTCGCCTCGGTGCCGGATTCACCTGTGCTGCCAGAGTTCTGGGGAACGATCACGACCGCTGTGCTCCTCGGCCTGCTGGTGGGCCTGGTGCTCGTGATCGGCGTCGAGGTCGCGCGTGACCGGGTCGTGGATCCGCGGGAGGCGCGGGTCCCGCGTACGTCGCGGCCGTCATCCCGCCGTCATGACGCACATCGGGGTGCCCCTCTCGAGGGCGCAATCGGAGGGGGAGCGTGATGGGGAGACGATTGAGCGGGCGCATCAGGATGACGTCGGTACTGCTGGCCGCGGCGATCGCCGTCGCCGGCTGTTCATCGGACGCCGGCGAACAAGCCACCCCGACGACCGGTGCGGGGGGCGTCGAGTATCGCGTCAACACCGACGGAGCCGGGCCCGGCGCGTTGCGGGCAGCCGAGACGATGCCGTTGCTCGACCGCCGGGTACGGGCGAATTCGCAACTGGCGCTGCGTGTCAAGTACGTGTCGACCGACGGTCGGACCGGTGCGGAGACGGAGACCTGGGGAGCGTTCTTCGCGCCCAAGGGTCCGGCGCCGGAAGGCGGACGGCCGGTCATCGTCCTCCCGCACGGCACGAGCGGTGTACTCGGCGAATGCGGGGTCACGCTCAAGTCCGATCTGGGTGACCTGGCGGTCACCGCCGCGAGCTGGCTACAGCTGGGCTACGTCGTCGCAGTCCCGGACTATCAGGGCCTCGGCGATCCGGACGAGCAGCGTCCGACCCATCCGTACCTGGATGCGCGCACCTCCGGACGCAACGTGATCGACGCGGTCCGGGCGGCCCGATATCTCGTGCCGGAGACCGGGACCCGGTGGGGAGCCCTGGGTGGCTCACAGGGCGGGCAGGCGGCGTGGGCTGCCAACGCGCTGGCCGAGACGTACGGCAGCGAACTCGATCTCGTGGGTGTCGCCGCGCTGTCGCCGGCCGCCGACGTCGCCGGGCTCGCCGACCTCGCGGCCTCCGGCACCATGACCGTCGACCAGTACGGGCTGTACAACTGGCTGCTGCTTGCACTGAACGCCGAGAACCCGGAGCTGGACCTGCGCCGGTTCGCCGGCCCTGAGGTCGTCGCGTCCTGGGATGAGCTGTCGCAGTGTTCGGCGTCCCGTGGGGCACGGCGAGCCGAGGTGCTCGAGTCGCTGAGCGCGGACGAACTCCGACCGACATCGCCCGAGGCCGTGACCGAGCTGCGGGACCTGTTGCGCGAACGCGCCGTTCCCGACCTGCCGGCAGCGGCGCCGACCATCGTGATCTACGGCGGCAAGGACGAGCTGATCCGGTCCGAGTGGACCGCGGCGGCGGTGCGGCGCAGTTGTGCCCGTGGCGATGTCGTCCACACCCAGTTCCAACCGGCGGCCGACCACGGCGGCGTCGACGGCCGCCAGGTGGTGGGTTGGCTGACCGCCCGATTCGACGACGAACCGAGCTACAACCGATGCGCAGAGATCGAGAGAGCCGGATGACCGAGAACCTGGAACGGCGGGGAGTCCCCGCCGGTGATGTCCCCGCACCCGCGACGACGCCGACCGTCGGTCGCATCCGAGGACTCGACGGTCCGCGCGGCATCGCGTGCTGGGCGGTGCTGATCGTCCATGTCGCCGTGCAGAATTCACCGGACACGATGGCGAGTGGTGGCCTCCAGCTGTTCGGGCAGGCACTGATCTTCTTCTTCGCGCTGTCCGGGTTCCTGCTCTACCTGCCGTACGTGAAGGGCCTGGTTAGCGGCCGGCAGTCCCCGCCGGACGTCCGCTCCTATGCGACGCATCGTCTGCTGCGGGTGTTCCCCGCGTACCTGCTGATCTTCCTCATCACCAACTACGTTCTCCAGGCTTGTTTCGTCGTGAACGAGTTCGTCGCGAGTGAGACCGGCAAGGACACCGGGACCGGGATGATCACCGACCCGGCCATGCTCCTGACCAACCTGACCCTGACGCAGACCTACTTCCCGCAGTACCTGCAGACAGGCATCAGCCCATCGTGGTCGCTGACACTGGAATTCGGCTTCTACCTGTCGTTGCCGCTGTTCGGGATGGCCATGTGGTGGCTACGGCGGCGGTTCGGAACGCATGCCGCGATCCTCGTGGTGACACCACCGGCGATCCTGATCGTGGTCGGGACGATCGGCAAGATGGTCGCGGGCCGGGTCGCCGAGGCCCAGGGCATCACCGCGGTGACCGAGCAGAACTGGGGACCCAACGCCGTCGCCGTCATCCTGCGGAGTTTCTTCGCAGCCGCCGACAACTTCGCGTTCGGCATGCTCGCCGTCGCGGCGTTCGTCGCGGTCGGTACCGGCCACATCTCGGTGCGGGGCGCCCGGCGTCTGCGTATCGCATCGGCGGTGGCGCTCGTACCGTCGTTGCTGATCATGCTGGTGCTGATCGCGGCCGGCTCGTCGTATCAGTCGACCTTCACGGCGCTGTCGTCTGCGCTGTTCATCCTGATCATCGTGCTGCCGCTGGCCGCAGGCCAGGAGGGCAGGCTCGCCACCGTCCTGGACTGGAAGCCGCTCGACTACAGCGGACGGATCTCGCTGAGCATCTACCTCTGGCATTTCCCGCTGATGATCGTGATCGGCAGACTCGGACTGCTGCAGGGTGATTCGGTGACGGGTCTCATCGTCAACGTCCTGCTCGTCGGCGCGGTCAGCCTCGTGTTCGCGAGCATCACCTATCGATACATCGAGCAGCCCGCGATGGTGGTGGCCAGGAGGATGCGCCGGCGATGATCGGCCTCGTCCGCCGACATCCCCTCCTCGTCGCGATACCGCTCGCGCTGGTGACGCACACGGTCATGCTGGTCGTGGTGACCTCGGGTATCCGTCTCGTCAACGTGGTCCGGGACCCCGCGGACGGACCGGTGCCGTTCGCGATCGTCGAGGGCCCCGGGAAGGTGGTGTCGGCCGAATACACCGACTCGCTGCCGATCTCGGCACGTCTCGACGACGTCCGCGCGATCCGGGTGACGTACTGGTCCACGGATGCGAACTCGGGAGAACCCACCGTCGTCAGTGGACTGGTGGTCACCGGTCCGGAACCCGACGCCGGTCAGACCCGGCCGGTAGTGGCGTTCGCGCACGGCACCACCGGCATCGACGAACCGTGCGCACCCTCCGTCGCCGCCGGGATGTACGGTCTCGGCGAACTCGCACATGGGCTCGTCAAAGCGGGTTTCGTGGTGGCGCTGCCCGACTACCAGGGCCTGGGAAGTCCCGGGGTGCACCCGTATCTCGACGCCCGGACCGCGGGTATGAACGTGATCGATTCCGTCCGGGCACTGCGGGCGGTGTTGCCCTACGCCTCCGAGAAGTGGGTCGCCTACGGCGGATCGCAGGGTGGCGGAGCGGTTCTGGCCGCCGCGATGGCGGCACCCGAGTACGGCCGAGGTCTGGCGATGCTCGGTGCGGCCGCGATGGTCCCGGCCGCGGACATCGCCGGTGTGGTCGAGAAGTCCCGGGACGGCACGATCACCGGTGACCAGCAGCTCATGCTGCAGTGGATCGTCGAGGCGTGGTCTCGTCGCGACCCGGCGGTACGGCTCGACGACTACCGGCGAGGGGCGGCGGTGGCGGCGTGGGACACGTTGTCCGCCTGTACGGGACCGGCAGTCGCCGGCCGGGCGCAGGCGGCCGAGTCGCTGGCGCCGCGCGACATCGGACCCGGCACGCCGGAGTCCGCGTACAGGTTGTCGGAGATCCTCGCCGGATATGCCGTGCCGGTGGCCCCGACACCGGTGCCGATGTACGTCCTCTACGGCGGCCGGGACACGTTCATCGACGCGGAATGGACCGCGGCGTTCGTCGAACGGGCCTGTGAGGTCGGTGATTCGGTGACCGTCGACTACCAAGAGGACCGCGGGCACCCAGATGTGGACGCGGCCGCATTGCTGCCATGGATCTCGGCCCGCTTCGCCGGGGAACCGGCAGCGTCGACCTGCTCGGAGAGGTGAACGTCATGCACGAACCCACGACGGGGCAGTCGATCTCGGAGTCCGACCTGCGAATCCACGGGGACGCACCGGCCAGGGCCCAGCGGATCATCCGCGCGAAAGACGCGGTCAAACGTCTACTCGCCGCGGGGACCGTGGTCGAACCGGCCGATCACTACTCGGTGGTCGCGGTTCTCGGGCAGTCGAATGCGCATGGTGCCGGAATGTCCGGGGTCGGTGCGCTTCCCGGCCAGCCGGATCGGCGGGTCCACCAGTGGCCGGGATGCGGCCGGCGGCGCGGGCGGATACTGCAGGCCGAGGACCCACTGCTCCACGAGATCCCCGGTGCCGGGGCCGGATTCGCGACGACGTTCGGTTCCCTGCTGGCCGACTACACCGGTGAGGCAGTGCTGCTGGTCCCGTCGGCTCGCGGCGACACGTCTTTCCATCAGAAGAACGGCTACAGCTGGGATCCGGCGAACCGCACTGCGCGCGTCAATCTGTACGACCTCGCCGTACGGCAGATCGGCAATGCCCTCGCGGCTGCCAGCACCGGCTCCCGGCTCGCCGCGATCCTGTGGCACCAGGGCGAGAGTGACGTCCCGCTGACGCCGCCCGACGTCTACCGGGATCGCCTGGACGCGCTGATCACCGGTCTCCGAGACAATTTCGGTGAGGTACCGTTCATCCTCGGCCAGATGGTGCCCGAGGAGATCGCGACCGGACACCCGAAGTATCCGGGCATCGCCGCGGTGCACGCCACCACACCCGACCGGCACTCGGCGTGCGCACACGTGTCGGGACCGGACGGCATGCACAACCCAGGGGAGACGATCCACTACAACTCCGCCGGGCAGCGCGAGTTCGGACGCGCGATGTTCGAGGCCTATCGGGATCTCGCCGGCCCTTCCCGCAGCGAGTGATCGCCACTTCGGTCTCGGAATCACATGGTGGAGCGCGTGATTCCGGTCCGAAGTGGCGATCCTGCCGGGACGCGGGATGCGGGGGCGCCCGGGGCTCAGTAGGCGCCGTCCTTCGCAACCACTGCTCGGGCGGTGCGCCACAGGATCGTCAGATCCTGCATGATGGTCCAGTTCTCGACGTAGGACAGGTCCAGCCGGACCGACTCCTCCCAGGAGAGGTCGGATCGTCCGGAGACCTGCCACAGCCCGGTCATGCCGGGTTTGACGAGCATCCGCCGTGCGACCCGGCCGTCGTACTTCTCCACCTCCTCGGGCAGCGGCGGGCGCGGCCCGACCAGACTCATCTGCCCGGTCAGGACGTTGAAGAGCTGAGGGAGTTCGTCGAGGCTGTAGGCGCGGATCACCTTGCCGACCCGGGTGACCCGCGGATCGTCGTGAACCTTGAACAGCAGTCCCGCGCCGTCGTCGCGGTCGCCGAGACCGCCGCGCATCCGGTCGGCGCCGGTGACCATGGACCGGAACTTCCACATGCGGAACTTCTTGTTCCCCAGTCCGACCCGGTCGGCGCGATAGAAGACCGGGAACCCGGAGTCGACGACCACCGCGACGCCGACGATCAGGAAGACAGGGGACAGTGCGAGAAGGAGAAGCGCTGCGCCGCACCGATCGAGAGCGGACTTGCGGAACCGGGTCGCTGCTTCGTAGCGCGGGTGATCGATGTGCAGCAGTGGCAACCCGGCCACCGGCCGCAGCATCATCCGCGGGCCGGTGACGTCTGTGACGCCGGGCGCGACGACCATGTCGACGTCGAGTCCGTGCAGGTTCCAGGACAGGTCCTGCATCGCCTGATGCCCGAGGGCATCGGCCGAGGTGACGGCCACCGTGGTCGCACCCGACGCCCCGACGGCGGCGAGGACGTCGTCGAAATCTCCGAGGACCGGGACCGCCGCGCCGTCGACGTCGATCTCCGCGTGGGTGCCACGATGCCCGGGCGGCAGGCAGGCGCCGACGACCTGGTACCCGAGCGGGGCCGCGGCCGCCAGGCGCCGAACGGTCGGCCGGACCGACTCGACACCGCCGACCATCAGCACCGACTCACGATGCCTGCCGGAGATCCTCGCCCGTGCGAGGAGCCGCCGGAAGACGTTCCGGCCCAGCAACAAGGTGATGGTCCCCATCGGGAGGGCGAGCGCCAGGTACCCCCGCGCGATGTTCAGTCCGCCGAGGAGGTCGACGATGGCCAGTCCGCCGAAGACCGCGAAGCATGCGGTGACGACCCGGCTGTACTCCTGGGGGCCGGAGCCGAAGATCCGCCGGTCGTAGGTCTGGAAGGCGGCGAGGGCGGCCATCCAGACGACGATCAGTGCCGCGGACACGAGGATCGACGGGATGTGGACCGCGGCGGCCGAATGGAGAGAACCGCTGGGGCCGAACCGGAGCCGCTGGGCCAGGGCCACCGAGGCGACCACGACGACCAGATCGGTGCACCAGAGAGCTCTGGTGTACCGCGGAACCCATGATCGCGATCGTGATTGCCTACGGCGCACGGCGATCAGGCGTCGTGATCCGCCCGGGAACCCCGGCCCCGAATCCGCCGGGATCGTGTCGCGAGCCGAGGTCATGCGATTGCCGCCCGCCGGGATTCGTCCGCGCCCACAAGAGCGAGGTCGTGCCGGACCATTGCTTCGACCACTTCCGCGAACCTGGTCGTCGGCCGCCAGCCGAACTCGTCGCCGATCTTGCGGGGATCACCCACCAGGTCGACGCCATCCGCCGGACGCACGAAGGACGGATCGGTGGTCACGAGGTGTTCCCACGACGAGATCCCGGCCACCTCGAAAGCGGTCGCGACAAACTCTCCGACGCTGTGGGATTCGCCGGTCGCGACGACGTAGTCGTCGTTCGCCCGGTTCTCGGCGAGGGCGATCATGGCGGACACGTAGTCCCCTGCCCACCCCCAGTCGCGACGCGCGTCGAGGTTGCCCAACACAAGTGGTTCGGTGCTCCCGGCCGCAATCGCGGCCACCCCGGCGGTGATCTTCCGGGTGACGAAACGGGTGGAGCGCAACGGGGATTCGTGCGGGTAGAGGATGGCGTTGGCCACCTCCAGTCCTTTCGATCTCGCAACCCCGGCCATGGTGTGGCCGTACGCCTTCGCCGCTCCGTAGGGCGACGCCGGGGCGATCGGCGTGGTCTCGTTCTGGGGGGTGGTCGTCGAACCGGCGAAGATCTCGGCGCTGGAGGCGTTCACGACGTGGACGCGCTGCCCCAGGTCGTCGAGCGCCGACGCCGCCTCGAGTATCGCGACGGTCGACATCGCGGTCACCCGGGCGGTGGTCAGCGGATCATGCCAGCTCTCCGACACCGAGGACACGGCGCCGAGGTGGAAGATGTGATCGGGGGCGTGGTCGGTGATCACGCGGCGCGTCGATTCCGGGTCGGCGAGGTCGACCGGGCTCATCACCACGTCGCCACCGGACGCACGACCCACCGCGCGGCCCGGTCGTACCAAGGCGACGACATCCCAACCCCTCGTGACCAATTCCTCGATCAGCAGGTGCCCGTCCTGCCCGTTCGCGCCGGTGACAAGGGCACGTGGCGGGGTCATGCGACCTTGCCGGCCAGCTTCTTCGATTCGATGTCGAGATCTGCCTCGACCATCATCGTGATCAGCTCGGTGAAGCCGACCTCGGGCTTCCAGCCGAGGAGTTCACGGGCCTTGGTGCTGTCGCCGATGAGGAGATCGACCTCGGCAGGGCGGAAGAAGCGGGGGTCGATGCGGACGAGATGCTCCCAGTCGTCGATGCCCACGACCTTGAACGCCACGTCGAGCAACTCACGGATGGAGTGTGTCTCGCCGGTGGAGATGACGTAGTCGTCGGCGATGTCCTGTTGCAGCATCATCCACATGGCGCGGACGTAGTCGCCGGCAAAGCCCCAGTCGCGCTGTGCATCCAGGTTTCCCAGTGCGATCGAATCGTCGGTGCCGAGTGCGATGCGGGCGACGGCCTGGGTGACCTTGCGGGTCACGAACTCCGGGCCCCGACGCGGCGACTCGTGATTGAACAGGATTCCGGAGCTGGCGTGCATGCCGTAGGACTCGCGGTAGTTGATGGTCATGTAGTGGCCGAAGACCTTGCTCACACCGTACGGCGAACGCGGCCAGAGCAGTGTCGACTCGCGCTGGGGGACCTCCTGCACCTTGCCGAACATCTCGGAGCTCGACGCCTGGTAGTAGCGGATGTCCTTGCCGGTCGTATCCTGGTGCAGACGAACCGCTTCGAGCATGTTCAGTACGCCCGTACCGGTCACATCGCTCGTCAGTCGGGCATTCTGCCACGAGTAGGCGACGAACGAGACGGCGCCGAGGTTGTAGACCTCATCCGGATTCGCATAGGTCATGGCCCGCATCAAGCTCGACAGATCGAGCAGGTTCCCGCTGACGATGTCGACGTACGGATGCGATTCGGCAAGGCGCGCGGCCTTCGGGTTGTTCTGTCCCCGAACGAGTCCCACGACCCGGTAACCCTTCGAATGCAGGAGCTCGGCGAGGTAGAGGCCGTCCTGTCCGGTGATACCGGTGATCAATGCAGATTTCATCGACAATTCTCCCAGTGCGAGGCGAACGACATCCGTGTCTTTTCACCGACTTTCGAACACGCACTGATTCCCCGACCAGATGCATGTAAAAGCTGCGAGCACAGCCTCGTCCGGAACCCGCCACCCATGTGGGTCCCCGAACTTGGCGGTACTCTCTGCGCCATGAGAATACGATCATCCCGGCATTTCTGCCTATCGAGAACCCATTTCCTCTCTGCCTTTGTGGTGAGCATCTCTCTGTTGCTCGGCCTCGGGATCGGTGGAAGTGTCCCCGGATCCGCGAGCTCCGCCCCCGCCGCCCCGGGCTGGTTGGGTTCCGGGAGCGCTGCCGGCCCCACCGAGGCGGCGGTCCCCGTCACCACGGCCGGGTTCGGCTTCGCCGGCGGCTCAGGACTGTTGTGGCTCAACGATGCCGACCTCGGCCGCGAACTCGACGCGGTGAAGCGGACCAAGGCGACCTGGCTGCGGGTCACGGTCGACTGGAACTCGATCGAGGCGGCCAAGAACTCGTACAACTGGTCCACCCCGGACCGGATCATCAATGCGGCGCGTGCCCGCGGGCTCAAGGTCCTCGCCAATGTGGTGTCGTCGCCGCCCTGGTCCCGGCCGGCCGGAACCTTCTTCACCGCCCCGCCGACGAACAATTCCGACCTGAGTTCCTTCTTGAAGAAGTTCATCGCGCGGTACGGAAGCAAGGTCACGAACTACCAGATCTGGAATGAGCCGAATCTGCCCATCTTCTTCGGGTGGACGGTCGACGCCGCCCGGTACACCTCCCTCCTGAAGGCCGCCTACAGCACCATCAAGTCGGCGCAGTGGGGTTCCACCGTCATCGCTGCAGGTCTGGCGCGTTCCGGCGGCTGGAACTCGCCGCCGAACTTCGTCACCGCCATGTACAACGCCGGCGCCAAGGGCAGCTTCGACGCGCTCGCGATGCACCCGTACGTCTTCCCCGGCGGCCTGTACGCCAACCCGGAGAACGCCGTCACCGACATCCCGGCGGTGCGCAACCTGATGATCGCGCGCGGGGACGGCGCGAAGAAGATCTGGTTCACCGAACTCGGCGCTCCCACCGGCACGGCGGACGACGCGGTCTCGGAATGGGAACAGGCCAAACAGATCACGGATGTGAAGGGCTTCGCCGTCTCGGCGGGATTCGTGGGCCCGACGTTCATCTACAGCATCCGGGACACCGGTACCAATCTGGCCGATCGCGAACAGAATTTCGGTGCCATCTACAAGCACGACTGGACTCCGAAGTACGCGGCAAGCGTCCTGGGAGCGGTCTGACACCGCCACTGTCCGTGGCACATTCTCACGCCCGTTCCGCGACGGCAAGCTCACATATCGCGAGCACGCCGCGCGGAGCGGGCGTTTCCACATTACGATCTCCTTTCGAGCGGACATCGGGGTCCGCGCGAGTGCGTGCACTCGCCATTCACGAGAATTCTTCTCGAAATTCGTCGGGGGAGAAGTGGTTCTTTGGTGCACATGATGGATGCTGGGCTCGTCGTGGAGAAAATGCCGAGAGTGGCGATCGCCCACGACTATCTGACCCAGCGGGGCGGGGCGGAAAAGGTCGTCCTGTCCCTCAGTAAGGCGTTTCCGGACGCCCCTATCTACACGCTCTTGTACGAGCCGGATCAGACTTATGAGGAGTTCCGGGACAAGACGATCATCACCTCGCCGGTGAATCGTGTTGCGGCACTGCGTACCGATCACCGGTCGGCCCTGCCGGTGCTGCCGTTCGCGGCCTCGCGGATGCGCATCGACGCCGACATCGTGGTGGTGAGTTCGAGTGGCTGGGCGCACGGCTTCGACACCTCCGGGTACAAGCTCGTCTACTGCTACTCGCCGGCGCGCTGGCTCTATCAGACCGATGTCTATCTCGGTGAGTCCTCCAGTGCCGTCAAGAAACTCGCGATCCGCCTGCTCGGGCCGGTACTTCGTCGCTGGGACCGGGCGGCCGCGCGGGAGTGCGACCGCTACCTCGCGATCTCGAGGGCGGTCCGCGACCGCATCGAGGCGGCGTACGGCCTCGATTCGACGGTGGTCTCGGCGCCGGTGCTCCCGCCCCTCGCGCCGTCGGGGTTAGCGGATGCGCCCGCCGGCATTCCGGTACGCCCGTTCCATCTGTGTGTCTCACGCCTGCTGGCGTACAAGAACGTCGACGCGGTGATCGACGCCTTCCGTGGTACGGACGATCATCTGGTGGTCGTGGGTCGCGGGCCCGAGGCGGAGCGGTTGCGCGCAACCAAGCCCGAGAACGTGACCATGCTGAGCGACCTCACCGACGCCGAGATGGGCTGGTTGTACGACAACTGCACCGCAGTGGTCGCGGCCAGCTACGAGGACTACGGACTGACCCCACTGGAGGGCGGCATGCGGGGCAAGCCGTGCGCCGTACTGCGCTGGGGTGGTTTCCTCGACACCATCGCCGAAGGCGTCAACGGAGTGTTCTTCGACGCACCCGACCCGGTGAGCATCCGGGCCGCCGTCGCCGAGATCGCCACGCGCGACTGGGATGCCGAACAGATCAAGGCGCACGTCGCCCACTTCGGCGAGGAGACATTCATCAAGGAGATCAAGAACCTCGTGTCCGAGGCAGTGGTCGCGAGAGGAGCGGAGCGAACGTGAGTACCGAAATGACGACACCGCCGGCGGCGGGACCAGCCGGACCGACGGTTCCGCAGCGCGCGGATTTCCACCCCCGGTACACCTTCACCGAGATCTCGACGATCGCCAAGGCGAAGAACCGTGTCGGAATCCTGCTGTACAACAACATCATCACCTACATCCCGTCTCATACCATCCGGCAGGGATTCCTCCGCGCGTTCGGCGCGAAGATCGGTAAGGACACCTCGATCCTGCGCGGCTGTCAGGTCTTCGACATCGACCAGATCCGGATCGGCGAGGCGTGCTCCATCGGGTTCCGCGTCCTGTTCGACGCACGATCGGGCATCTGCATCGGTGACAACGTGGTGATCGCGAGTGACACCCAGATCATCGCCGGAAAGCACGACCCGGCGAGTCCGGAGTTCGAGGCGATTCTCGAACCGGTGTACATCGGTGACCACGCGTGGATCGCCAGCCGCGCCACCGTCGTGAGCGGCGTCAGCATCGGACGGGGTGCCGTGGTCGCCGCGTGCGCGCTCGTCAGCAGGGACGTCGCCGATCTCGACATCGTCGGCGGTGTGCCGGCCAAGACGATCTCCAAGCGACCCGAGTCGGCGTTGCGTTACCGGCCGAAGTACCGGCCGCTCTTCTACTGATGGCCGGCCAGATGGCAGCAGGGCCGGTCGGGAAGCCGGGGACGACGGACCTGGACGGGGTTCGTCTGATCTACGTCGCCGCCGAGAGGACTGCCGGCGGAGTCGGCGCCTATTCGGAGGTGTTCGCGGGCATACTGCGCCGTCGTGTCGCGGACTTCCACGAGGTCCGGCACCCGCGGCCCGGAACCGACACGGTTGCCGGACTGCGTGCTCGGCGGCGGGCGATCATCGAGCTCATCGACGCCGCGGACGGCCGTCCGGTCGTCGTGCACGGTGAGTTCTCCGGCGGTTCGGTCGAATCCTTCTGGCCCACGGCCGGACTCGAACGTCACCGACGTGATGTCCTGGTCAGTGCGACCGTCCACGATCCGCCCGGACTCGTCTGGTGGCCTGGGCGCGTCGCGTTCCTCGAGCAGCGCAAGCTGCTCAACCACGCCGTGCATTTCCCGCTCCGGACGCTCTCCCGTGCGGTCGAGCGGAGGGTCGCCGGATCTCGCACGCTCTTCGCGATGAGCGATGCCGGGGTCCGATCGCTGCTCCGTGCCTATCCGGACACGACTGTGCGCCATGCCCACATGCCGGTGTGGAGCCGCGGTGAGGTGGTGTCCGCCCCGGACCGGCCGAAAGCGGTCGGACTGTTCGGACTGGTATACCGCGGAAAGGGTTTCGAGCACGTCGAACGACTTCGGAGTCTGCTTCCCGACGACATCGTCATCCGGATCGCCGGCCGCGGGACCGAAGCGCTGCCCGCCATCGACGGTGTGGAGATCCTGGGCGGCGTCGACGACGCGGACCTTCCCGCCTACTTCTCCGCCATCCGGGCACTCATCGTGCCCTACGGTGCGCGCAGTCCCTACGGCGAGGCGTTCCCCGGTTCGAGTGTCGTCACCGACGCGATCGCACATCTCACCCCGGTCGTGTGCACCGGTCATGGTGCGCTCGGTGAGCTCCGGGCCGAAGGCGGCGTTCGCGTCGTCGACGACGACGGACGCACCGAAGACGAGACGGTGAGTGAGTTGGCGACGGCTGCCGCGGATCTCGTCGAATCCCGAGATCGCCTGTCCGAGATGGCCGAGGCACTGAAGGCGATGCGCGAGGCGCGCGAACCCGACGAGGTAGTCGGCGGTTACCTCGAGACCTGGGCGAGGTCGCTGTGTCGGGCCTGAGCGGCGCGACCGACACCGAGGAGAAGGCGGCCCCGGTCGACGACCGACGCAACCTGGTCAAGGCGCTCGTGGCTGCCGGGTGGACCTACGGCGGACGAGCCGCAGGTCTGGGCTGGACCATCGCCCTCACCTTTCACCTCGGCATCGGCGCCTACGGGCAGTACGCGATGGCCTTCGCGCTCGGCGCTATCATCGCGGCGCCCCTGGACAATCCGTTCGCGGTGCGGGCCATCCGCGAGGCGGAGGATGCGTTCGCGGCGGAGCGGGTGACGCGAATCCTGTTGGGGCTCGGTCTGATGGGCGTGGGTGCGTCGTGTCTGGCTGCGCCGTATCTGGTGTGGTTCGCCCTGATCGTCGCGGGTGGTGAGATCGCGTTCAACGCGGTCAAGAGCCGCGCGCTGCGCGACGGCCACCCCGATCGGGTGATGCGATTCGACACCACGCGGCAGGTCGTGAGCATCGCAATGGCCGTCGGCTACCTGCAGTTCGTACCGTCGGCAGATCTCGAGACGGCGAGTTTCTGTTATCTCGCACCGTATCTCGTCATCGCCGTCTACGCCGCGACGCTTGTCCCGCGTACCCGCCCGGGCGTCCCCGGCTCGGCTCGCCTGATCGCGATCCTGTTCGGGGAGCATCTCGCGAACGCGCTCTACATGCAGGGCGACATCCTGCTGCTGGGAGCGGTGACCGATTCCGATGTGGCGGGATACTTCGCGATCGCGAGCACGGTCGGCTGGGCGGCCGGCCAGGTCGGGATGTCGCTCGCCGGGACCTACCACGAGCAGTTGCGTGCCGCCGGTGGCGCGGTCACCGCGGGTCCGCCGGTGAAACACGTGGTGATCATGGCGGTCGCGACCTCGGCGCTTGTGATGGGGGCCGGGTTCGTCCTGCTCGCCACCCCGTACTCATCCGAACTCGCCTGGGCGCTGGTGGTGATCTCGTTGTTCGTCGCACTGCGTGTGATGAACAACGTGCTGACGACGGTGCTCTATGTGCAGCGACGCGATGTGGTACGCAGCGCCGCGGCCGCCGTACTGGTCCCGGTCAAACTCGGATTGGTCTGCGCGCTGGCGGGTTTCGGTGCGGTGGGAGCGGCGATCGCGTCGGTGGTCACCGACGCGATCCTGTTCGCGATCTATGTCCGGTCGGTGCGGCCCGAAGGGCTCGTCACCGGAGAAGACGAAACCGCAAGACAGGGGTGAGGCGTATGACGACGGTGACGTTCATGATGGCCAAGGACATCGAACACGACCACGGCGGCGACGTGGCCCTGGCCCGGGTGATCTTCGACATCGCGGCGGAATCGTTCGACCTACGGGCCGTGTGTCTCTCCAACCATCTCGCCACCGGCGACGCTCCGCGGATCTCGGCCGACGGCAGGGTGATCCGGGTGCCGAAGCCGCCTGTGCGACTCCCGGCGCTGATCGGCAACAGCGTGCGGACCCGGCGGAGCGTGTGCCACGTCCGGTTCGACACCGACGACCTGGTCCGCACCCTCGACGACCTCGACGGTGACGTCTTCCTCGCGGAGCACTCGTACATGGCCGAGTCGTACCTGCGCTCGACGCAGGTGGATCGCAGCGAACTGGTGATCAACACGGTCAACTCGGAATCCCTGGTGTGGCGGCTCACGCGCGGAGTGCCGGGGATCCTCGAGGCGAAGCGCATCCTGTCCGATGAACTCCGGGTGGCGCGCAGCGCGTCGGCGATCGGCACCTACGACCTCGAGGAGGCGCAGTTCTACCGGGAGCGCGGGTGCCCGAGTGCCCGCTGGATCGATCTCACCCTGCCGCCCGGGACGCGCGCCGACGCCGATGCCGACGTACCGCGACTCGTCTTCATGGGAACCCGGGACTGGCCGCCGAATCAGGAGGGCTTCCTGGAGATCCTCCGCCTGTGGCCGCGCATTGCGCAGGGCATCCCCGACGCCGAGCTGTGCATCGTCGGCGCACCCAAACCGGGCGCGACACCACCGCCGCTGCCCGACGGCGTCCGTGACATCGGCTTCGTGGAGGACCTCGACGCGTTCCTCGGCACCTGCCGTGCCCTCGTCGCCCCCATCCGGACCGGGGGCGGGGTCCGGGTGAAGCTCCTCGACGCCGCCGGCCGTGGTCTGCCCGTGGTGGGCACCACCGCCGCCATCGGTTCGCTCGAACCGGTCTTCGGGCTGACGGCCTACGACGATCCCGACGAGTTCGTCGAACGCGCGCGCGCGTTTCTGCTCGACGCCGATCTGGCGCAGAAAGAGGGCGCGCGGATTTTCGAGGCGAATGCGGAACGGTGGGAGCAGCGCATTCCCCATCAGGCCGTCGAAACACTTCTGAGTCGGGGGCCGGTTCCGGTCGACCATTGACGTCAGCGGATGGAGTGGTGTCGCTCGAATGGCCGACAGCCGTCTGCCCGATTTTCGCAACAGTTTG
>NZ_BACI01000049.1 GCF_000225505.1 Gordonia alkanivorans NBRC 16433
CGGCTCTTCCTGATTCAGAGTGCGTCGAGGTGTTGTGCGAGGCCGCCGGAGTGGATGAGTGACCGCAAGATGTAGTGGTTGAGGTTGCGGAAGCCCAACGCGATCCCGCGGAGGTGTTCCAGGCGGCCGTTGATCGCTTCGACGGGTCCGTTGGAGGCGCCGGTGTCGAAGTAGGCCAAGATCTCGGCACGCCGCGCCCATAATGATCGGCCGAGTTGGGCCAACTCTGCCAGCCCGGACGGAACGCCGGTATGAATCCGTTTGAGCAGCTTGTACATCGCGATCTTGCCGTCACGCTTGTTCTCCTGGCCGTAGGCGTTGATCAGCTCTTGGTAGATCGCGTAGGTGACCGAGACGGCCACGTGCTCCTCGTGAGCCTCCAACCCGCTACGTAGCCGGGCCTTCTGCTTGTCTGTCAGCAACGCGATCCGGGTCAGCAGTGGTCGGCGGATACCGTAGAGCGGATCACCCGTGCGGCCGCGGTGCCCACACGTATCGTGTTGCACGCGTTGACGACACACTGTGAGCTTCTCGGCGGCCAGATGGACCACGTGGAACGGGTCCATCACCGCCCGCGCCTTATCCAATGCCTCGGCGGTCGCGGTGCGATACCCGGTGAATCCGTCCATGGTGACCACCCGGATCCGGTCCCGAAAGGAGTCATCGCGGGCATCGAGCCAGTCCTTCAACGCCGCTTTGGACCGGCCGCCCACCATATCCAGCAAGCGCGCCGACCCGGTCCCATCCACAATCGGTGTGAGGTCGACCAGCACGGTCACGAAACTCGAATCACCATTGCCGCGAACATGTTTCCACTTGTGCTCATCAACACCGAGAACCCTGACACCGTCGAGTCGGCCAGGCGCCGAAGCCACCGTACGCGCCGCCTGCAACGCGAGGGCATTCACGGTGTTCCAGCCCAACCCGACCGACGCGGCGACCGCAGAGACGCTCATCTTGTCCAGAATCATCCGCCGAAGAATCCACGCGATCGTGCGGCGCGTCACCGCCGCGCGCGGCGCGACGATCGCCGAGATGTCGGCGCGAAAGATGCCCTGACCACACGCGCCGTTCTCGCAGGCGTAGCGCGGCACCCTCAGATGCAACCGGGTCGGATGGCCCACGATCGGTAGATCTGCCACCTCACGATCGACATGATCACGCAACCGACCCGCCCGCTCGCACCTCGGGCAGCTACTCTTCGGGGCCAAGACCTCGCAGAACAGGTGTGTGCGATCCTCGCCGTCGAGAGCGGCATCGGTGATCGTCACCCCGAGTTCGATCGTGCGGCAAATCGTGTCGGCAATGGCGCTACGCTGCAACGAGGGTCCTGTCGGTGTGAGTGATGAGGTGTAGGGGCTTTCATCTTCACACCACAGGACCCGCCCGCATCCCCGGCTCGCCGCCGCCGAACCCGACCTACATCTTGTGCCCGGTAGAACCCGTTCTACGCACCGTCAATCAGGAAGAGCC
>NZ_BACI01000048.1 GCF_000225505.1 Gordonia alkanivorans NBRC 16433
GGTTTGCCACGCTTACGAGAAAGTGAATCAGGCGAAATGGTGAATTGTTTTTGCGTGCTCACGTGATTGGCATCTGGTTGGTTCGGCGATATCGGGTCGTTTGCCGATTATCCCGGGGTGCCCCCGAGTTGTGAGGCATCAACCCGTCCCATAGGCTCTTGGCTATCCGCGCGGTGATCCAACGGCATTCGCCTACGGCACACTGGTGTGACCGAGGTCATTCCGGCGATTGTATGCTCGGATGATGGCACCGGAGACGGTGATCGGCAAGGACGTTTCGTGTCAGGCGGTTGCTGGAGAAGACGGTGCCGACAGGACCCGGCGTGCCGCTGTGGTTACGGCCGGTTCTGGCGTAAAGGTGACAGCGGTCGGACGTGACGAGGACGGCGCATGGTGAGTGGTGAGGCAGGGCGTTGAATTCCACCGTGCTGAATTCCCTCATGCTGGAAGCCGCCGTGCTGAATCCGCTGACGACGAATTCTCCGGCGACGCCGATCTTCTCCAGGGACATGCCCATTCGGGCCATGTCCATCTCGCGATTAGGATTCCTCTTCGAGAATTCCAGATTTGTTGATTCGTTTTCGGGGATACGGGGCCCCCGGATTTCGGTGATGGCACCGCTGTGCGGGCCGGGGGGATCAGACGGCCGGCGTGCCCCATGAGTTCCTGGTCCCACGGACCGGGTGAGCGACGGGCGGGCCGGCCATGAGCGACCCGATCCCGCCGCCCGAGACCCCCACTGCCGGAATCGCCCGACGATTCCGGCTCAGTGCCGCGCAACGAGCGCTGTGGTTCACCCAGCAGGCGGCACCAGATGTGCCGATCAACGTCGCGCAGTACGTCGAGATCGACGGGCCGATCGACGTCGAACTCTTCCTCCGCGTGACCAGCGAAGTGGTGCGTCGCGCCCAGTTCACCCAGCTGAGGTTCGAGGACACCGACGACGGGCTGGTGGGCGTATACGACCCGTCGCTGCACTACTGGGCCGACGTCGTCGATCTTCGGGATCGCCCGGACCCGCGGGCGGCCGCCGAGGCGATCATGCGCGAAGACTGTGCGCGACCACTGGACCCCCGGGTCGACCGCACCGCCCGCGGCTGTCTCTTCCGACTCGGCGACGAGAAGTTCTTCGTCTACAACCGCGGCCACCACCTGCTCTCCGACGGGGTGGGCGGCAAGGACCGCATGGTCGAGGCGATCGCCGCCTATCACGCCGCGGTGACCGGCGGCACGCCTCCGGCCGTCAAACCGGTGGACCTCGATCTGCCTGCGCGCGCCGACGACGAGTACCGCGCATCGCGACGCTTCGACACCGACCGGAGTCACTGGCGACAGGCCATGGCCGGGGTGGGAATCCCCGCGTCGCTCGCCCATCGGCGCGGCGAGCCCGAGGCGGTGTCGCGGCGCGTCCACGCGCCCGTGGACGCGGGCACGATGGATGCGCTCCGCCGCGCGGCCGAGGTGCGTTCGACGATCCTGCCGAACGTCCTCGTCGCCGCGTTCTCGGCCTACCTGGCCCGGGCCGCCGCCGACGGCGACGAGGTGATCTTCCAGTTCCCGGTCGCCGCCCGGACCACCGCAGCGCTCCGGTCGACGCCGCTGCCCGTCTCGAATGTGGTTCCGTTGCGTACCGGCGTCGCGGGGGAGGCGTCGGTCGCTGATGCGCTGGCCACCACACAGGCGGCACTCCTCGGCGCGCTGCGGCACCAGCGTTACCGCGGCGAGGACATCTGGGCCGATGTCGCCGCCGACGAGACCAGCGGACGCGTACGGCGCACCGCGGCGCAGGAGCGGTCCGGTCCGATGCTCAATCTCATGCTCTTCCAGCGCGAATTCCCCTGCGGAGAGGCGCACGGCACCTTCCACATCCTCACGGTCGGCCCCGCCGAGGATCTGACGATCAACATCGTCCCGGTCGCCGGCGACGACCGGGACTCGGTGCTGATGATCGGGGTGGAGGCCAACCCCAATCGCTACGACGACGCCGAGGTCGCCGAGCATCATCGACAGTTCCTCGCGATGCTGCGCACCTTCGCCGATGCCCTTCTGCAGGCGCCGGACACCCGCATCGACGATCTCCCGCTCGCCGACCCGGTGGCGGTGGTCCGCGGCGAGGCCCTCGGATCCGCGCCGGCCACCGTGCCCGAGGCGCTCGCCGTCGCGGCCGCGCGTCACGCGCACGGGCCGGTGATCGACGAGCCCCGCACCCGACCGATCACGTTCGACCGGTTACACGGCCGCGCAGTGGATCTCGCCACCCGACTCCGAACCGCCGGCGCGGCTCCGGGGACCGCGGTGGGTATCGCGTTGCCGCCGGGCGTCGACCGGCTGACCGCGTGGTGGGCGGTCGGGGTGAGTGGTGCCGCACTCGTCCTGCTCGATCCGATCGCGCCGCGTGCGGCCGTCGCGACGCTGCCGGTGAGCGCACGTCCCGCGCTCGTCATCGCCGCACAGTCCGAGGACGCCCCGGCGTCGGACTCGGGTCCGCGCCTCCTGACACTCACGGACCTCCATGGGCTCGAGGCTTCCGCAGCGCCGGTCCGTCCACCCGAATCCGAGGACATCGCTTGCCATCTCGCGATCACGGAATCCGATTCCGGGGTCGGCACGACCGTTGCGGTGCCCCAGCGCGCGGTGGCCGCGCTGATCGCCACCGGACTGTTCGACGACCGGTCGACCGATCTCGAGTACGGCCGCCTCCTCTTCGACGCTGCCGCCGGGTCGTCGGCCGCCCATCTGGAGATCATCGCGGCGGCCGCGCACGGTCTGCGGCTCGTCGTGCCCGGTGCGGACACCGCGTCGGTCACGCACGTGATCGCGACGCCGGGAGATGTCCCGGGGCTTAGCAAGCAGGGGCCGATGACCTCGCTCCTGGTGGCGGGGGAGGACATCGCGCCGGCCGCTCTGGTGCGTCTGGCCTTCGGTCGAGAGGTGTCGGCGCCGTACTGTCCGCGCGGCGCGTTCGGTCCGGTGACGGCGAACCGGCGGATCGCCCCCGACGCCGCCGTCGACCACCGATTGCCCAGTGGTACACCGCGTCCCGGCACCGAGATCGCCGTTCTGGACCGCTGGCTGCGACCGGTTCCGGCCGGGATCACGGGCGACGTCTATGTGACCGGTCCGCAGGTGATCCGGGGCGTCGCCGACGACCCGGTCGGCACCGCGGCCACCCTCGTGGCGTGCCCGTGGGACCGGGGAGCACGGATGCTGCACACCGGCGACCGCGGCCACTTCGACCCGGGCACTGCCATGTTGGTGATCGACCACCGCGCAGGCGATGTGGTGACCCTCGGCGGCGTGCGGATCGATCTCGCGGCGCTCGACCGGGCGGCGGGACAGGTCGCCGGTGTCGGGTACGCGGTCACAGTGGTGACCTCGGGCGGACTCGACGTCGGCGTCGTCTGCGACACCGACGATGCCGACCACCAGCGTGTCCGGGCCGCTGTCCGGCGCCGGGTGGACGGCGAGGTGCCCGCATCGACCCGACCCCGCCGCGTGGTGATCCTCGACGAGTTGCCGACCGATTTGACCGGCAACGTGGACCGGCATGCGGCGGCCGGACTGATCGCGGAGGTACGCGAGACACCGGCAACGTATCGGCCGCCGGTGACGGCCACCGAGGTGGCGGTCGCCGACGCGGTGACCGAGGTGCTGGGCGTATCGCGTCCGTCGATGGACGACGAACTCGTCCGATTGGGCGCCACCTCACTGGGATTCATGCAGCTCGGTACCCACCTCGGCAGCAGGTTGCGCGTGGTGGTCGACATGCGCGACCTGGCGGCGGTGACGACACTCGGCGAGCTCGCCGCGGTCGTCGACGCAGCCGTCCCGAGGCGGACGACATCCACCGGCGGGGTCGTCTCCTATCGGCCGACCCGCGCCCAGCAGGAGATCTGGCTGCTCAACCGCGCCGACCCTCGTGCGACGGTGTATCACCTGCCCGTGCGTCTCACGCTCGCCGAACACATCTCCGCCGACGCTGCTCGAGCCGCCCTGGTCGACGTGGCCACCCGGCACGAGGCACTGCGGACCGTGTACCCGGAGGTAGACGGGGAGCCGGTCGCACGGGTTCGCGGCCGGGCCGAATCTGCCGCTGCCGCACCGATCACCAGCGCGACCCTGAACCCGGCGGGCGTCGATCTCGCCGTGTCGGCGCCGTTCGACCTGCGGACCGGAGTCCCGTGGCGAGCGGTACTCGACGAGACCCGCGAGGCCGTCGAACTGGTTCTCGTCGCCCATCACATCGCCGTCGACGAATGGTCGCTGCACATCGTGCTGGAGGACTTCGCCCACGCCGTCCGTGCGCGTGCGGCCGGTGCGGAACCCGTCTGGGAGACCGAAGCGGTCGCGTTCAGTGAGGTCCTGGAAGCACGACCATCCGGCCCTGCGACTGCGACGGCGACCACAACTGCGAACAGGGCTGCTGCAGAGGTTTTCTGGACCCGGTTCCTCCGCGATGCCCCGGAACGTCTCGCACTGCCCGAACCCCCGGTGGGCGATCCCGCGGCGTCCGGGCTCACCGCCGGACCCGCGGTCCACACGAGCCGCCGGATCGATCGTGCGGTCACCGATGCCGCGTCCGCGCGGGCGCGAGAGAGCGGCACCACCGTCAACACGCTTCTGTGCGTGGCACTCTCGGCAACCCTCGCCGAGTTCACCGACTCCGACGACGTCGTGCTGTCGATGCCGGTGTCCGGCCGGTTCACCAGTGAGGAACTCCGCCCCGTCGGCATGTTCGTCGAGACGGTGCCGGTGCGGGTGGCCGGTGCTCGCCAGACCCCGATCGCCGAAGCGCTCGCGGGCGCCGGCCGCGATCTCGGCACGGCCGTCACGTTCGCCGACACCGGACCGACCGGACTGTCCGACGTCATCTTCGCCTACCATGCGACGGCACCCGATCTCGTCGCCTCGACGGTCTTCGCCGGCGGGGAGACGTTGCGCACCGGCGAGGCGCGAACCGCGTTGGAATTCACCGTGATCGACGACGGGAACGGGCTGTCCGTCACTCTGACGATCGCCGAGCACCGAGTCGACGTGGCGTCGGCCGGTCGGCTGCTCGACAGGTTCGTCGAGGCCGTTGCGGCTCTGGGCGCCTCGGCACCGGACACGTTGATCGCCGAATGCCTGTCGCCGCGGCCGGTCGCCGATCCGGGCACCCGCCGGACCGCCTGCGTCGACCCCGTTCGCGCCCTTCTCCGCCACGCCTCCGCAGCCCCCGAGGCGACCGCGGTCATCGCCGGTGAGGAGACGCTCGACTATCGCACTCTCGTGGACCGGGCGCGCGCGCTGGCGGCGCACCTGCGGGAGTTCGGGGTGCGGCCCGGCGACCGCGTGGCACTGCTCATGGACCGACGCGCGGACACCGTGGTGGCGATCGTCGGGACCCTCCTCGCCGACGCGGTCTATGTTCCGATCGATCCGGACCATCCGCAGGCGCGCATCGACCTGATCCTTGCCGGGACCGCCCCGGCCGCGATCGTCGACAGCCGTCTCCAGGTGACGGCCGGGGTGGGTCATCAACGCGCGCAGACGATGCCGGGCGCCGCGTATGTCATCCACACCTCCGGTTCCACCGGCCTGCCGAAGGCCGTGGTGGTGACCCGGCAGAACGTGGCCGCGTTGATGGGGGCGGGCCTCGACCTCATCGACGCCTCCCCGCGGGACGTCTGGGCCTGGGTGCACTCGTACGCCTTCGACTTCTCGGTGTGGGAGATCCTCGGTGCGTTGGCATCCGGCGGCAGCGTCGTCGTGGTGGACCATGCGACGGTCCGGGACCCGCGGGCACTCGCCGCGGTGATCGACCGGCACGGGATAACGATCCTGTCGCAGACCCCGACCGCGTTCAGCGGGATCGTCGACCTGGCGACGACCACCAGAGCGGCGGGGGCCCCGGCCCCGCCGGAACTGACGTCACTGCGGGCCGTCGTCTTCGGCGGTGAGACCCTCGCGCCGAACACGTTGGGCGCATGGGCCGCCGAGCATCCCCGCACCCGCCTGGTCAACATGTACGGCATCACCGAGACGACCGTCGTGCTCACCGCCGCCGACGTCGACCTCGACGACGAACGCAGCATCATCGGCACCCCGTTCGACGGCGTCGGCGCGATGGTGCTGGACCGGCGCCTGCGACCGGTGCCGACCGGTGCGGCCGGCGAACTGTATCTCGCCGGCGAGCAGGTCGCGCTCGGCTACCTCAACGCACCGGGGCTCACCGCGACCCGGTTTGTCGCGGACCCGTCGGGGCGCGGCCTACGGATGTACCGCACCGGCGACCGCGTGCGCGAGGTCGCTCCGGGTCGTTTCGCCTACCTCGGCCGCAACGACGACCAGGTCCAGATCCGCGGCCACCGTGTGGAACTCGGTGAGATCGTCTCGACCCTGCGCGCGATACCGGGCGTGGGCGATGCGCGCGTCCTGGTACGACCGGGCCGACGGGCGGGCGACGAGCACCTGCTGGCCTTCGTGACCGAGGACGGCCTCGCCGACTTCGACGTCCTCGACGACCTCGACGAGGCGACGATCCTGGCCGCCTGCGCCGCCCGGCTGCCGGCGCACGCGGTGCCGTCCCGCGTCGCGATCGTCGACGGTTGGCCGATGACCCGGACCGGAAAGATCGACCGGGACAAGCTTTTTGCGAGCATCACCGACACCGCCCCGCCGGTCGGACGGGCGCTCGGTCCGATCGAGGAGACGGTGGCGTCGGCGATCCGTGCGGTCGTCGGTGAAGATGCCGGTCATCTCGGTGCAGAAACGAACTTCTTCGCAGCCGGCGGCACCTCGCTCTCGGCGGCACGTCTTGCCGCCACTCTCGCCGGGATGGGCCACCGCATCGAGGTGGCCGATGTCTTCGAGTACCCGACCGTCGCGGAACTGGCGGCGCGGATCGCGGCTGCGGTTACTTCGCCCGTGCTGTCGCGGGTGTCCCTGCTGTCCGATGACCGCGAGATCCCCGCGGATCTTCCGCTCACGCCGGAACAGCTGGACGTCTGGTTGCGGTGGCGAACCGAGCCGGAGTTCACCGGCTACCTCCTGCCGCTGGCCCTGCCGATCGACGCGAGCCCCGCCGATGTGCGACGCGCCCTGGCCGCGATCGTGACCCGGCACGACGCCCTGTGTACCGGGTTCCCGCTGCGCGACGGGGTCCCGGTACAGCATCGATGGGACGACGCCGACGTCCTCGACCATCTGGAACGGCAACTCGGTCTGGAAGTCGACTCGACGCCGGATGTGACCGCCGTCCTCGCCTCGATGGCCACCCCCGTCGACCTCGCCGCCTCGCTTCCGTGGCGGGTACGGATCGTGGAGATCGACGGGTCCAGGTGGCTTGTCGGGGTGATCCACCACATCGCCGCCGACGGCGAATCCTTCGCGATCCTCGCCGGTGATCTCGACACCGCCCTGGCCGGAGCGCCGCTGCCCGCGAGCGGGACGGATTATCGGCGGTACTCGATGTGGCGTGCCGAGACGCTCGAGGCGAGGCGGGCGGAACTGACCGCGTTCTGGCGGACGGCGTTCACCCGACCGGTCGAACAGCTCCGCCTGCCCGAGGTGAATCTGCAGGCGGAAACCGTTGCCCGCGAGGCGGAGACGATCGTGCATCGTACGCACGGGCAGCTGGACGCGACCGTCACCGCATCGCTCGACGAGCTGACCGTGGCGCGGTCGACGACCCCGTTCATCGCCACCCACACCGCGCTGGCGGCGGTCCTGGCGAGGCAGTCGGGTGCCGGGGTGGTGACCATCGGCACCGCGCTGTCCGGCCGTCTCGACCCGGGCCTCGTCGGTGTGCCCGGCCTGTTCGCGCGTGCGGTGCCACTGCACACGCCGATCGATCCGGCACTGTCCTTCGCCGAACTCCTGGCGCAGGTGACCTCGGTGGACCTGGGCGCCTTCTCCCATGCCGACCTGCCCCTCACCGAGATCTCGGAGATCGCCGATCCCGGTCGTGCCGGTGCCGGAACCCCGTTGTTCGAGGTGTCCTTCGGCGCGGTGCCCGATGCGATCGTCGAGTGGGTGGAGGCCGAGTTCCCGACGGGTGCGGCCGGCAACGCAGCCTCGGGGGTCCTGGGAATCCCGCTCTTCGGCATCGACGTCTCGATGTACCGGCACGGCGGTGCGCTGCACGTGACGATGTCCTGCACCGACGCGGTCGCGACCGCGGACCGTCTGGAAGCGCTGTGCGACCTCGTCGTCGACACCCTGAGACGCGGCGTGCTCGCGCCCGACGAGCCGGTCCTCTCGCTGATGAGCCCGGCGAGCGAGGAGGCGGCGACGCCGGAGCTCGAACCGGAGACCTTCGACACGCTCTTCACGTCGTACGCCGACGCATCCCCGTCCGACGTCGCGATCGTCGATTCCCGCTACCGCGTACCGGGTTTCGGGACCGAGATCTCCGCCCACGACGTCGACCGACTGTCGACCCATCTGGCGCGCGTACTGATCGCGCGGGGTATCGGTGCGGGCGATGTGGTCGTCGAACTGCTCCCGAGATCGGTGTTCGGGATGATCGCGTCCGCCGCGATCGCCCGCGCGGGTGCGGCTTTCGTCAACATCGACCCCGCCGACCCGGCCGAACGCCGGAACCTCATCCTCGATCGGTGCCGACCGACGGTGGTGCTCGGGCTCGGCGGCATCGACACCGCGGGAACCGACGCGACGGGAATCGGTGTCGAGGTGCTCGCGCTCGACGAGTTGTTCGCCGAACTGCCCCCGGTGGTGCCGACCTTCGACGAGGCGGAGCGGGTGCGGGCGGTGACGCCGGACGACGTCGCCTACATCACCTTCACCTCCGGGACGACCGGTGTGCCGAAGGGGGTCGCGGTCACGCATCGTGGCGTGGCCGGGTGGGCCCGCGACACCGTCGGACGGCTGGGGCTGACCTCCGCCGACCGTGTGTTGCACACGTACGCAACCGGTTTCGACGCGCACCTGATGGGAGTCCTGCCGCCGCGCATCGCCGGCGCGACGGCAATCATGTGTCCGTCGGATGTCGTCGCCGCCGACGAACTCGCCGACCTCGTCCACGACGCCGGGGTGACCGTTCTCCTCACCACCCCGTCGGTGCTGGCCACCCTGCGCCCCGGCGACCTGCCGCACGTCCGGCACGTCGCCGTGGGCGGCGAACCGCTCGGCGCGGGACTCATCCGTGACTGGACCCGCACCGCAACCCTCAGCAACGAATACGGTCCGACCGAGGCGACCGTCGCGGTGAGCAGTGCGCGCTACACCGATTCCGTGTCGGGTGCCGTCCACATCGGCCGCCCGCTCGACGGTGTGACCATGGCTGTGCTCGACCCGATGCTGCGTCCTGTTCCGGACCACACCGTGGGTGAGCTGTACCTCTCCGGAAACTGCCTGGCACGTGGGTATCTCGACGACCCGCGCACGACCGCGGTCGCCTTCGTCGCCGGTCCGCACGGCAAGCGCATGTACCGCACCGGAGATCTGGTCCATCGGCGAGCTGACGGCACCTTCGTGATCCACGGCCGGACCGACGACCAGGTCAAGATCCGTGGCGTGCGCCTCGAACCGGCCGAGATCGATGCGGCGCTGTCCCGGCTGCCCGGCATCGCAACCTCGGTGACCGCGGCCCGCGTCACCGCAGCGGGCGAGAAGGTCCTGGTCTCCTGGGTGATCGGCGAGCCCGATACCGGGAACCACACCGACGATCTGGCATCGCAGCTGGCACACGTGCTGCCGCGCACCATGATCCCCAGTGCGTTCATCGAGGTCGAGGAACTGCCGATCGGCCGCAACGGCAAGATCGACACGGCGTCCCTGCCCGCACCGGACTTCGGCGCGACCGGTGTCCGTGGTTCGGCCGCGGTCGGTCGCGCACCGGCGGGGGAGACGGAAGTGCTCATCGCGTCGGTGTGGGCGGAGATCCTCGGCCGCCCCGTCGAGAGCTTCGACGCCGATTCGGATTTCTTCGCCGACGGCGGCACCTCGCTGTCGGCCACGCAGGTCACCTCCAGGCTTTCCGCGTCCACCGGGGCCGACGTCGCGGCCCGTCTGCTGTTCGAGTCGCGGACGCTCGGCGAGCTGGCTCGCCGCATCGACGACCTGATCTCACCGACCTCCGAACCCGTTGCGGCACTGTCGCCGGCGCCGGCGCCGGCGCGACTCCCTGTTCCCGATCCGTTGCCACTGGCATACCCGCAGCGGCGCATGTGGATTCACCATCATTTCGACCCGACCTCGACCGCATACCACGTGCCCGTGGTGATGCGGATCCGCGGTCGCGTCGATCTCGCCCGGCTTCGCAAGGCCGTCGACGAGGTCGTGGGCGCGCACGCGGTGCTCCGCACGGTGTACCCGGATTCGCCGGCCGGACCGGTCCAACGGCTGATCGAACACCGCAGCCCGGTGCTGGCCCACCGCCGCGTCGAGGTCGGGGACGAGAACGTCGAGACCGCGCTGCGGCGGGAGGTCACGGAGTACCTGCGAGCGCCGTTCGACCTCGAGAACGAGCCCGGATTCCGCGCGGCGGTCTTCGAGGTGGACACCTCAGACGCCCCCACCCACGATCCCGACCTCTACCTCGCGGCGGTGCTCCACCACATCGCCATCGACGGCTGGTCCATCCGCGTGCTGCTGGCCGACCTGATGCGGGCCTACGACGGCGAGCGATTGGCGGTGGCAGCCGACGAGGCGTTCACGTACGCCGACTTCACCCAGTGGCAGATCGCACGTCTCGGTGACGCCGCCGACCGGGACAGCGTCGTCGCCCACCAGATCCGTTACTGGACGGCGACTCTCGCCGATGCCCCGCAACCGGTCCGGTTGCCCGGCCATCGCGACTCCGACGCGGTGGGCGTCACCGGTCGAATCGGTGCCTCCGTGCCGGCCCTCGCGATCCATCAGACCGCCAAGGCGCTGTCGGCCACGGTCTTCCAGGTCGCGCACGCCGCTCTCTCGGCGACCCTCGGTCAGCTGACGGGGCAGTGGGATGTCCTGGTCGGCGTGCCGGTACACGGACGCTCCGCCCCCGAATGGGAGTCGGTGGTGGGCATGTTCGTCAACACCGTCGCGTTGCGCACCCGACTCCGGCCGGACACACCGGTTCGTGAGGCCGTGCAGCAGGTCCGCGACGTCGCACTGGCAGCGCTGGCCCACGGCGACGTCCCCTACGAAGACGTCGTGCGGGCGGTCCGGCCTGCGGCCCGCCACGGCGGCGATCCGCTGATCTCGGTGTTGCTCGTCAGTCAGGAGGTCGTGCCCCAGGCGTCGGGCGAGGTGGCCCTGGCCGGTGCGGTGGCCTCCCTGGTCACCGAGGCGACCTCGACCGTCGACGCGAAGTACGACATTGAGGTGGTCCTCGCCGAGAGCGACGACGAACTGCACGTCACCCTGGTGCATTCCGGCCGGATCCCGGACGGTGTGGCGCAGGAGCTGCTCGACGATTACACGACCCTGTTGTGCGATCTGCCCGCTGTGGGGGAACCGTTCCCGCTCGTCGCCTCGACATCAGTTGCGCCCGTGGCCGGGACCCCCGGACGCGACACCGACGAATCACATTCGAAAACAGGAGAACCCGCCGATCCCGAACTCGTCTCGCAGGTCGGGGCGATCATGGCCGAGGTGCTCGAGGTCCCGGAGAACGCGGTCGCGCAATCCGCCGACTTCTTCGCTCTCGGCGGTACCTCGCTGTCCGCCACCAGGGTGACCTCGGCCCTGGGGCGTCACCTCGGCATCCGGGTGCCCACGCGGGTCCTGTTCGAGCACCCGACACCCGCTGCGCTCGCCGTCGCGGTGTCCCGCATGGCCGTCGACGTTGCGCATGACCCTGTCGACGTACCGGATCACACCGTCCACCTTCCGGACGACCGGTTCACGGACATCCCGCTCGCACCGACGCAGCGCCGCATGTGGGTCGGCGCGCAGATGCTGGGCCAGGTCCCGATCTACTCGGTCCCCGTCGTCGTCGGCGTCCCGGCCGGACTCACGACCGCCGAGGTGACCGCCGCACTGGACGCGCTTGTCGGCCGGCATACGGCGCTGCGCACCCGCTACCTGACCACGCCCGACGGCCCGCGGCAGCAGGTCGTCGACGGATGGCGGCCGCCGGTACGCCATCTCGACTCTGCCGCGCTCACGGGGACCGGCATCGCCGACGAGTTCTCCGCACCCTTCGATCTCGCCGGGGACCCGCCGGTGCGGGCCTGGGTGCTGTCGGAGAGCGGCGTCGACTCCGCCCCGGTCGCGGTGGTGCTCGTCGCCCACCACATCGCGATGGACGGCGAATCCGCAGCCATCGTCGAGCGGGAACTCACCGCGCTCCTGGCCGGCGACGCCCTCGAGCGGGAGCCGGTGGGCTTCGACGTCCTCGCGCGCCGGATGGTCGCCGAGGAACAGAGTTCCCGCACCGTGCTGCACGACTACTGGCGGAAGGCCCTCGCCGGGTACAGCGGGGAACTCGACCTCGCCGACCACCGTCCACCCGTGCGCGACCTGCGCACCTCGGTGGTCGAGTTCCCGATCGACGATGCTGTCGCCCGAGCCGTCTCGACGGCCGCCCGCCGCGCACTGGCCAGCGACTTCCACCTCCTGCACGCCGCGACCGCACTCGCGCTCGCGGCGCAGACCGGCGTCGACGACATCGCCGTGGCGACACCGGCATCGATGCGCCGTGACGAGGACAGCGCAGGCACGGTCGGCATGCTGATCTCGACGGTGGTCCTGCGCACACCGCTGACCGCCGGGATGACGGTCGGCGAGCTCATCGAGACCGTCCGCGACACCGACCTCGCCGCCCTGGACCACGCGGCCATCGCCTTCGACGACGTCGTCGCACTCGTCGATCCGCCTCGCATTCCCGGACGTCACCCCCTCGTCCAGGTGGCCTTCTCCGTGGTCGACTCCACCGGTGTCGCTCCGGCCCCGGTCGCTGCGGACGCACCACGCACCGCGGTGGATTCGCACAGCGAGTTCGACGTGCACATCGTCGCGGTTCGGTCCGGGAGCAACTGGCGGCTGCAACTGCATCACGCGCGGGATCTACTCGACGAGACACTGATCCGCGGACTCGGCGAGCGACTGGTGGCTGCCGTCGCAGCGGTGACCGACGACCCGGCACGTCGGATCGCCACCATCGAACCGCTCACCGCGGCGGAACGCGAACTCCTCACCGGCCGTGCACATGCTGCCGCGCCGACCGGGACCGAACCACTGCTCGCCGATCTGTTCGGGGAAGCTGTTGCGTCGCACGGTGACCGTCCGGCGATCGCCGACGGCAGGCGCACGCTCACCTACCGCGAATTCGACGCGTGGGTGTCGGTCACGGCGCGCGCCCTCCGCGCCCGCGGCCTCGGGGCGGGCGATGCGGTCGCGGTGGTCGTCCCGCGCTCCATCGAATCGGTGGTTGCCATCTGGGCGGTGAGCCGCATCGGCGGGGTGTGCGTCCCCGTCGACGTCACCTACCCCGCGGCGCGCATCGACCACGTGGTCGCCGGCGCGCGGGCGACGGCGATCGGTCCGGACGACATTCCCCCTCAACCGATCGAACCCGTTGTCTCGGAACCGATCACGCGGGTCTCGCGGGACTCCCTGGCCTACGTCATCACGACGTCGGGAACCACCGGCACCCCCAACGTCGTCGGCGTCACCCATCGCGGCGTGCATCGTGTCGCCGAACTCGGCGACGTGGAATCCGGCGACCGGGTGGGAATGGCGATCAGCCCCGGCTTCGACGCGACGTTCCACGACATGCTGCTGCCGCTGGCGTCGGGTGCGACGCTCGTGGTCGTCCCGCCCGAGATCGTCGGGGGAAGCGACCTCGCCGACTTCCTCGACCGCACCCGGGTCAGCGTGTTCACCGCGACCCCGTCGGTGATGCGGACGATGCGACCGCAGTCGATCACCTCGTTGCGACTGGTCTACATCGGCGGCGAGGCACTGCCGGCCGACCTCGCGACGGCATGGTCGGAGCGGACGCAGGTCCGCAACATCTACGGCCCGACCGAGACGACGGTGACGGTGTCCACCAGCGCCTACCGTCCGGGCGAGCCGGTACGACTGGGGCATCCGCGGCCCGGGATCGGCGCCGAGGTCCTCGACACCCGACTCCGCCACGTCCCACTCGGCGTGGTGGGCGAGCTCTACGTCAGCGGAACCGGCGTCGCCCGTGGCTATCTCGGCGACCGGGCGCTGACCGCCGCGACCTTCGTCGCCGGGAACGACGGTCGTCGGCGCTACCGGACCGGCGACCTCGTGCGCTGGGATCGCGAGTCCGGCGAGCTGATCTACGTGGGTCGCGCGGACCGCCAGATGAAGATCCGCGGCCAGCGCGTCGAACCCGCCGAGATCGACGCCGTCCTGGTGGGCGCCGGGGCCGACCGATCGGTGACCGTGTTGCGGCCCGGGCCGGCCGGGCCGGCACTCGTCTCCTACGTGGTCTCGTCGGTGCCCGCCGACCGCCTCGCCGACGTCTGCCGAACCCGGCTGCCGCGGCACATGGTGCCCGCCCGGATCGTCGAACTGGCCGAACTCCCCCTGAGCGGCGCGGGCAAGATCGATCAGCGACGACTGCCCGAGCCGACCTGGTCGGATTCGACCCGCGAACCCGAGACCCGCACGGAGACGACGGTTCGCGACGCCTTCCGGGCGGTGCTGGGTGAACACGGCGTCGGCATGGACGACGACTTCTTCGCCCTGGGCGGCAACTCCCTGGCCCTGGTGCAGTTGCGCGACGAACTCACCCGCCACACCTCTGTCACCGTGGACGTCGCGGACCTCTTCACCCACCGCACGCCGGCGGAGGTGGCCCGCGTCGTCGACGCCACGTACACGGGGAAGGGCACCGGTGTCGACCACCGCGTCGTGCCGCTCTCGCGCCCGGATCTCCCCGAATCCGATGCCCCTGAACTCGATGTCCCGGAATCCGGCGTCCCGACGATCTGGTGCGTGCACACCGCCACCGGAATCGTCGAACCGTTCCGCGCCTTCGGCAGGTCGCTGGATTCGGCCGTCGCCTACGGTCTCCAGCTGCCCGAACTGGTCGTGGCCGACCGTGACATGCCCGCGAGCCTCGCCGAGATCGCGGCCATCCACGTCGCGGCGGTCCGCAGGCGTCAGCCGTCCGGGCCCTACCACCTCGTCGGCTGGTCGCTGGGCGGCGTCATCGCGCATGAGATGAGCCGTCAGCTGGTCGACGCCGGGGAGCAGGTCGGCGTGCTGATGGTGCTCGACTCCCGGCCGCCCGGCGACCTGGACGAGGAGGCCGACAAGGAGCTGCTCGGCGAGGATCACCCGCTCCGGGCCGCGGCCGAACGCCACGACCCGCAGGCGCTACGACGATTCGAGGATCGTTCCCGGACCCTCGCCGCCGCGGTGCGGTCCTATGAGCTGGGTCCGGCGCCCGTGGGTAAGGTCATCTACGTTGCCGCCGAGGACAATCCGGACGTCGACAGCTGGGCACGGGCCGTCCGGCACGATGCCGGAACCGGGGCTCCGGCGGTGGAAGTGATCTCCGCCGGAGTCGCACACGCGCAGATGGGCGACCCCGACGTGATGCGTCGGCTGGCCAGGAGAATCGAGGAGGAATGGTGACCGGATCCGACCGGGACGCGACGTCGACGGGATTGTCGATCCTGTTCGTCTGCACGGGCAACATCTGCCGTTCGCCGATCGGCGAACGCGTGCTGACGGGGCTGGCCGACCGAATGCGCGCCGACGGAACAGATCTCGCCGTCACCTCGAGCAGTGCCGGTACCGGCGCGCTGAACGGTCAGCCGATCCACCCGCACTCCGCCGCGGTTCTCGCCGAACACGGTTACGACGCATCGGGTTTCGAGGCTCGATATCTGCGTCCGCCGATGCTGACGCAGGCCGACGTCGTGTTGTGCATGAGTCGCGAGCACCGTGCGGCCGCCCAGCAGATGGCGCCCGCGCGCTGGAAGCGCGTGTTCACCCTCACCGAGTTCGCCGCCCTAGCGGAGACCGGCACCCCGGACCAGAACGGCACCCTCGCCGCGATCATGGGCGGGCGGGGACGCATCGATCCCAACTCGTCGCTCCTCGACATCGTCGACCCGATGGGCCGTCCGCGTGAGGACTTCGACCGGGTGTTCGCCGAGGTCGAACCGAAGGTCGAGACCGTCGCCAACTGGCTGGCGGCACAACACATCACCGAGACGACAGGGGAGACCCGATGATCCGCCGCATCGTCGCAAACCGGGCGGTACAGATCCTGGCTCTGATCGTGCTGCTCGTCGCCGCGGTCGTCGCCTGGCTCGCGTACTCGGCACTGAAGGTGAAGGGTGACCTGGAATCGGTGCGCTCCGATGCCTCCCGGGCCCGGACCCTCATGCTCGACGGCGATCAGGCCGGCGCCTCGCAGGCCGCCGCCGCGGCCGCCGACAGCGCCCAGGCCGCCTCCGACAGGTCCCACGGCATCGTGTGGTCGGCGGTGGCCGCGCTCCCGGGAATCGGATCGCCGCTGAAGTCGGTGCAGCAGATGAGCGACGCCGTCGAGGCGCTGTCCGCCGACGTACTCCTCCCGGCCGCGGATCTCGCGGGCGTGCTGAACCCGGATCAGCTCCGGACCGGGAACACGGTGAACCTCAAACTGTTACGCGAGGCGCAACCCGAGCTCGCCAAGGTCGCCGAACGCTCGACCGAGGTGGCCGATGAGGTCGCGTCGATCACTCCGAGCTGGCTCGGCGTCGTCGCCGATGCGAGAACCCAACTCGCCGAACAGGTCGATGCGGCCGAGTCCACCCTGGTCGCGACCGACATCGCCGCCCAGCTCATCCCGCCGATGCTGGGTTCGGAGGGGCCGCGCAACTACTTCATGGCCTTCCAGACGCCGTCGGAATCCCGCGGAACCGGCGGACTCGTCGGCGGCTTCGGGTTGCTCAACGCGACGGGTGGACGGGTGACGGTTCCCGAGCTCGGCGCCAACTCCGAGTTCCGCGACCCGACGACACCGAAGATCGACCTGGGGCCCGAGTACGACGCGATCTACTCGTACTACAAGCCCTACACCGACTTCCGCAACGGGAACCTCAGCGCACACTTCCCCGACGCCGCGAAGATCTGGCTGGCCAACTGGCAGGCCCAGACCGGCCAGAAGCTCGACGGTGCCATCGCGCTCGACCCGATCGCGCTGAAGTACATACTCGACGTCGTCGGACCGGTGGCGTTACCCGGCGGCGAGAAGATCACCGCCGACAACGTCGTACCGATCACGCTGTCGACCTCGTACCAACGGTTCGCCGACGACAACGGGGCCCGAAAGGCGTACCTGCAGTCCATCTCCCAGGCCGTCGTCAAGAAACTGATCGACTCGGGTGGCAGCACCCGCGACCTGCTCGAGGCTCTCGGACGCGGCGTCCACGAGCGCCGGATCATGGTCTACAGCACCACGCCGGCCGAACAGGAGATCCTCGAGACCACCAAGCTCGGTCACCAGATCTCCGACACCGACTCGCCGTATCTGCAGGTGGCGATCGGCAACGCGTCGGGCAGCAAGCTCGACTACTACCTGCGCCGCGAGATCGACTACACCTCAGGCGATTGCCGCGGCGACACCCGCGAGAGCACGATCAAGGTCACCCTGACCAACACCCTCGACGAGACCACCGGGCTCACCGACTACGTCGCCGGTGGCCTCGGCACCGAACTGTCGGTGGACAAGGGCACCAACCTCGCCAACGTGGAGTTCCTCGCCACCAAGGGGGCGGTGCTCAAGGAAATGACCCTGGGCGACGCGGGCGCCTTCTACGTCGAACAGACCCTGCACGGGCGGCCGTACTACTCGACCCGCGTCGGCATCGCGCCGGGACAGAGCGCCACGATCACGCTGAAGATCGACGAGCCGACCGCCGCGGCGGGCGAGGCCGAGGTCCCGGTGCAGCCGCTGGTCGACGACCCGACCGTCACCGTCGACGTGCCCGCCTGCGGGCCGCGTCAGTAGTAGTACGGGTAGTCGTCCCAGCGCGGATCGCGCTTCTCCAGGAACGCATCCCGGCCTTCGACGGCCTCGTCGGTCATGTAGGCCAGCCGGGTGGCCTCACCGGCGAACACCTGCTGACCCATGAGGCCGTCGTCGGTGAGATTGAACGCGAACTTCAGCATGCGTTGCGCGGTGGGCGATTTGCCGTTGATCTTGCGGGCCCACTCGATGGCGGTGTTCTCCAGCTCGGCGTGCGGGGCGACGCGGTTGACTGCTCCCATGCGGTGCATGGTCTCCGCGTCGTAGGCCTCGCCGAGGAAGAAGATCTCGCGGGCGAACTTCTGGCCGACCTGCTTGGCGAGGTAGGCGCTGCCGTAACCGGCGTCGAACGAGCCCACGTCGGCGTCGGTCTGCTTGAACCGGGCGTGCTCGGCGGAGGCCAGGGTCAGGTCGCACACCACGTGTAGTGAGTGGCCGCCGCCGGCCGCCCATCCGTTGACCACCGCGATGACCACCTTGGGCATGGTGCGGATGAGTCGCTGGACCTCGAGGATGTGGAGTCGTCCGCCCTCGACCTTCACCCGGGCCTCGTCGACGGAGTCGGCGCCCGCGGCCACGACGTCGGTGTCGTGGCTGGTCGCGTACTGGTACCCGGAACGGCCGCGGATGCGCTGGTCGCCGCCGCTGCAGAAGGCCCACCCGCCGTCCTTGGGGCTCGGGCCGTTGCCGGTCAGCAGAATCGTTCCGACGTCGGGGGAGCGGCGGGCGTGGTCGAGCACGCGGTAGAGCTCGTCGACGGTGTGCGGGCGGAAGGCGTTGCGGACCTCCGGACGGTCGAAGGCCACTCGCACGATGCCGTTCTCGCGACCCTCGGCCGCATGCCGGTGGTAGGTGACGTCGGTGAGGTCGGTGAACCCGGGCACCTGGGTCCACTGGGCCGGGTCGAACGGCTGGTCGGCGGTCTTGGTGTCGTCGGTCGCGCTCATGCGCTCAGAGTAGTGATCGCAGACGATCGCGCTCACGGCGGTCCGCCGGGCGCACGGGTGCCCGAGGTGGGTCAAATGTCCTGAGGAGTATCCCTTCCGCTTGCACCGTATATGATGCGCGTTTTCAGCAAATTCCCAGTTCGCAATGCTTACATGTACCCATGAACACCTGGGGGTGGATTGTCGTCGGTGTGGTCGGCTGGTGCGTACTGGCCGCCGTCGTCGCCGTGATCGTGGGGCGGGCGGTACGGCTCCGGGACGAAAAGGAGCGTGGGCCGCGTGGCGTTCCCGACTTCGTCCCAGGCACGTCTCACGGACTCGTCCGCCACGGTGGGTGCGTCGACCTCGACTCGCATCGACGCTCCGACCGGAACCGTCCGAGCGACGACGGCTAGCACCAGTCCGTCCCCCGAATCGGTCTTCTTATACGGTTGACCGGTGAGTGAAGCGAACGACCGTGCTGTAGAAACCGTCGAGGAAGACCCGCACGAGGGTGGTTTCCGGCCGCATGCGGCCATCACCACCGAGCGCGGCGGCCCGCGGTACGGCGAGTTCAGCGAGCAGGTTCGCCTGCTGATGGACAATGCGCGCTACGCCTGCCCCGACGACGAGCTCGTCGACGAACTCATCGAGCACCTCACCGCCGTCAATGAACGCCTCGCCAAGGTCCGCATCGACGAGTGGCATTCGCCCGCGGGCACCCGCATCGACCTGCCGTCCCGCGGCAACATCACGCTCCCGCCCTATGAGGTCGTCGAGGCCGCCGAGGACGGTGTCGTCGCCGACCTGGTCTTCCGCGACTTCCACCTCGGCGGTAACGCCGCCGCGCACGGCGGGCACGTCGCCGTCGCCTTCGACGACATCGGTGGCTTCGCCTCGGCCGTGGCGATCCAGCACGTCAGCCGCACCGCCTACCTGAACGTGCAGTACCGCTCGATCACCCCGCTGAACACGACGCTGCGCGTGCGCGCCTGGGCGGACAAGATCGAGGGCCGCAAGGTCTTCATCAAGGGCACCATGCACGACGGTGACCGGTTGTGCGCCGAGATGGACGCCCTGTTCATCAAGCTCAATCCCGGCCAGGCCTAGTCAGGCGGTCGGACCCGGCCCGTCAGGCGGGCAGTCGGGTCAGCCGTGGAGCCGGCGGCTGCGCACGGTCGGCGAGGCCGATCGCGACACCCGCAGCGCGATGGTGACCGCCTCGTCGTCGGCGACCGGGCACAGCTCGTCCATCTCGCGACGCAGACCGGCGAGAGCGTCGCCGTGGTTGCTCGACAGCGAGCGAGCCGTCGCGTCGTCGAGCGCATACAGGAACGCGGGCGTCATGGGGTGTACGGCGTAACCGAGTTGTTCGGCGGCGACCCACAGCTGCTCGGCGACGAGACCGGCCCGTAGGTAGTCCGCCGGTGTCCGTCCCCGCTGGACCAGGAGCAGGATTCCCGAGGCCGAGGTGACCCGTGCCGCCGCGTCGGCGCCCAAAGCGGCACCACCGCCCCACTCGTCGAGCAGCGCCATCACGTCGCCGCGGCGGAGCACGTCGAGCATCCCGGCCATCGCCGGCGGCAGGTCGAGGGAGGCGATGTCGATCCCGGCGCCGTCCGCGGGGTCGGCGGTGAGTTCGGCGAACATCTCGCGGTGTAGCTCGGGGGTCAGGAAGCGCACCCGGTCGGAACGATCGGAGATCGAGGCGAAGGTCGTGATCCGCGCACGGTCGGCGAGCGGCACGAGCCGGGTGATCTCGGTGTCGGCCACATCGGCGAGACGGATCAGATCGTCGTCGCCGAGCGGTGAACCGTCCCCGGGTCCACGCCGGGTGCTCCGCGCCAGCAGGGTACGGAGTTCGCGTTCGTGTTCGGGGGCCTGCACGCCCGCACCGAGGCCCTTGAGTCGCACCCGTCCGAGGATCGTCCGATCGTCCGCGACTACCTCGACGTCGTCCAGCACGCCCCGGCTGGCCGCGGCGACGCGGGCGTTGTGCAGGGCGGCACCCACCGCGACCGCCGAGGCTCGGTGCTCGATGTCGAGCGTCGAGGTGCGAGATCGGTCCAGGGCGATGGTCACGGAGTCGTCGTCGGCGGTGATCCGCCACGGCTGCTGGTTGCCCGCCGACGGGGCACGGGTCGCTGCGTGCGTGATGAGCTCGAGGTCGGACATCTGCTCGACCGGGATCTCACGGCATGCCGACTCGCCGGTCGCGCCGGCGTCGTCGAGAGCGCGGTGGAGGGGATCGGAGAGACCGTCGAGCCAGGTGTCGCGGTCGAAGCGCACCCGTCCCGACGGCAGCGGCCTGCCCTGGACGAGCCGTCGTACCGCGGCGGCGACCGTCGCGCCACCGAGGAGGACGTCGCCGGCCAGCTGGGGCCAGGCCGTGACCGAGTGCCCGAGTTCGATCGCCGATGCGGCCATCGGTGCGGTGACCCGCGCCGGCTCGAGCACCTTGACGGCCAGCGGCGTCAGATGCGCACGGTCCAGACCCACCAGGTCCTCGACGCGGAGATCGCCCGCGAGGCCGTGGAACAGCGGGCGGTCCGGCTCGAGGTCGAAACGCTCCACGTCCAGGGTTCCGCCGTCACTCGTCTCCATCAGCACCGGAATGCCCAGTTCGCGGCAACGTTGCCGGACCAGCACCTTCACATCGAAGGAATCACATTCTTCGACAACGAGGTCGAGGCCGTCGACGAATTCGTCGATGTTCTCCGATGTTATGCCGTCCGGGAACACCGAGGTCGTCAGATAGGGATCGATTTCGGAAATCCTGCGAGAAGCGACCACGGCTTTGTTCGTGTCGATATCCAGCAATGTCGCCGGAATTCGATTCATATTGGTCAGTTCGAGGTCGTCGAAATCGGCCAGGCGCAATTCGCCGGCCAGTCCCTCGAGCGTCAGGGTCAAGGCGATGGCGTGACCCACGCTCAATCCGACGACACCGATGCGCAGTTTCGCCGCGGCATCGAGATCCGCGGCGGTCAGCTTATGCCGGTTGCGGTCCAGTCGAAGGCGACGGAAAGACAGTGGACCGGGGATTTTCACCAGCGATTTCCGCCAGGGAAAGTACGCGAAACGAGGGTTCTCGGTCCGGAGCGCGGGGTCGACCGGAGGGAGGATCTCGTCGAGTGCTCGGGCGGTCTCCGCGGTCATGTCGGCCACGTCGATCGAGTCGTCGTGGACCAGAGAATCGGGGACTTCGGACTCGGAGTAGAGGACGGCGGCGGTGTCCGGCACAGAGGGCATACCTCATCGTGGCTTACTCGACGACGCGTCGCCAACCGGACCGATAGGCGCCGAATCCGGAGGAAAACGTGCTCGTGAGCCTGCATAAAAACGCTCTTGTGGCAACATAACACGCGGGGTCAGGGGAGATCTCGCAATGAATTCCTCCTTTTCGAAAGGCGCAATCCTGCGATGAAAACGATGAAAACTGCCGGTGAGGCGAGGCGAACGGGCGTTCTGCATGCCACCGCCCGAGAGGTGGGGTCGGAGTACACGGTCATCGCGGCCGCGCCCGGCCGTGAGAGGGCGTTGTGGGATCGGTACCTGAACGGGGCGGCCGCATCGTACGAACGGCACGGCTGTGCGGCCGCGCTCGACTACGACGAGGTCTCGACGGGCGCGGGAACGGCACTGTTCTTCGCGGTCCTCGACGACGCCGACCAGGTCCGGGGCGGTCTGCGCGTCCAACCGCGGTTCAGCGCGGCGGCCCAGTCGCATGCGCTCGTCGAGTGGGCCGGACAGCCCGGTCAGGTGCAGCTGGTGAACGCGATCGAGTCGCGACTGGCCGGCGGGATCGTCGAGGTCAAGACGGCCTGGGTGGACGAGAGCTCGCCGATCGCGCGGTCGGTGGCGGGCCAGCTCTCGCGGCTGGGTCTGGTGATCATGGAGATGTCGGGCACCGACCACATGATGGCGACCGCGGCCGACCATGTGCTGCGGCGCTGGCAGTCGGGCGGTGGGCGCGTCGACGAATCCGTGCCGCCGACCCCCTTCCCCGACGAGCGGTATCGCACGCGCCTGATGTGGTGGGACCGTGCACGCATCCGCGAGCACACCTCTCCCGAGACATGGCGTCGAATGCGGATGGAAGCCGACATCCTGCAGACCCCGGGGGCGCCTCAGCTCCTGCCCGGACGTGTCTCCATCTCGACCAAGTCCGCCGGCCGCTGGTAGAAGACCTCGTACAGGCTCGCCGACGGCGGCGAGGCCGGCGGATCCTCGGCGGCGTGGGAGCTCAACGTGCCGTCGTTCCACACGATCGGATCGATCGTGTCGATGACCGTGGTGTCGCGGCCGCTCTCCTTCGCCCGGTAGACGCATTCGTCGGCGCGACCCAGCAGGTTGCCGATGACGTCGTCGGTCGAGTGGGCACTTCCGTTTCGTGAGGACATCAGCGGTGCGCAGACACCACCGACGCTGACCGTCACCGGTGCGGTCGCGGCGACGGCGGCGCGGAGGCGCTCGGCGCAGCGCCAGAGTTCTTCCTGGTCACGGACGACGTGGAAGAGGAGGAACTCCTCGCCCCCGTAGCGGCACACCTCGGAACCGACCGGTGCGTGCTCGCGGATGGCCGCCGCGGCGGAGAGCAGGACGCCGTCGCCGGCGAGGTGCCCGTATTCGTCGTTGATCCGCTTGAAGTGGTCGACGTCGAGCAACAGGATGCCGATCCATCCCGTCGAGGACCGGGCGGCCGACAGCAACTGCGATGCCCGGATGAGAAATCCGCGACGGTTGAGCAGGCCGGTCAACGGGTCGATGCCGCAGAGTCGGGTCTGCTGGTCGAGAACGGCCTCCATCGATTTCCGGAGCGCCACCACGAGGAACACCGGAACGACGATGACCCCGAACATCGCGCCGAAGCTGATCAGGAAGGTGGGAACGGTGTGCGCGAGGGTCGCGAGGACGACCGCGGTGCACGCGCTGGCCAACGCCAGATGAGACAGGATGAGCCGAGGCGAGGCGGTGATCGCGCCGATCGCCGGGATGACGGCCACGATGGCCAGCACCAGGGCCGCGGTCAGGGGATCGGCGAGGATCAGCGACGTGCCGCCGATGCCGGCGATTCCGAGACCGCCGAGGACCGCGAACTGCGGGTCGGTCAGCCGGCGACGCAGAGCGGTGACGGCGAAGATCAGGGCGATGAACGTCCAGATGGCCATCAGGAGAACCATCTTGCCGGGCTTGATGGTGTGGGGTGCGAGCAGAGCGATGAGGGGCAGGGGCAATACGCCACCGGTGCTGATCAGCGTTGCCATGGAGCGCGCGTCGTAGCGCCGCATCACATTCCTGATCAAGGCCATACGCCGGGACCGCTTTCCGTCGCTTTGACCGCGCATGCGGTCACGGATACTCCGAACATGGGATTTGCGAAAACAAAATCGTAACCGGAACGAACGAATCCTTCAGTGGCATCGCACCCAGGAGTTGCGACTACCCTACCAGTCGTTTTCTAGCCTTTCTAATTGTTTGCTGAGATCTGAGGAAAAGAGAAAGTGTCGGCGCACACGTCGTCCGATACCGGGACCCCGGAATTCTACGGCCGGGCTGTCGCTCGCGCGTGCCGGCGTGATTGTCGACACCAATCGACGCGGTCGAATTCCTCCGACCGAATCCGCAGTTCTTCGACCGCGACCCGGCGCGGGTCGTGCGCTACAGAACCGCGGGGTCTGCGAGTAAAGTCTCGCCCACGGCGGGACGTGGCGATCGGGCCGCGGCCGGGGGGATCGGACGAGACAGATGATGGAGTGTTGAACCGCGACGCAACGGTGATCGCGGTCTCGGTGGACCCCTATCACCGCGCTGTCGTCGCCTACGGGCATCAGGCCGCCGTGTCGATCGCCGAACGGTTCGTCGAGCAGGTCCTGAAACCGATCAGTCCGCGCGCCCGGTTCGAACGCCGCTCGGACCTGCAGTGGCTGATCTCCCTCTCCGTCGACGACGGCGGCCACGACGCGCTCATCGACGCGACCCGGCGCAAACTCGGCGCGCACACCGTCAGCGACGGCGATCGCAGCGCCTTCCTCGACGTCTGCATGGGTGTCGCCATAGGTGCAGACCTCCGCGCCGATGAGGCCGACCTGGTGCGGCACGCCGACGCCGCCCTGTGCGTCGCGCTCACCCGGCGGGTGCACGTCGAGTTCGCGCACCCGAGCATGGTGCGGCAGATCAGCGCGGAGGTCGACCTCGCGGCCTGGCTCACCCGGTCGGTGGAGCGCGACTTCTCGGTCTTCTATCAACCGATCGTCGCGATGGCGGACCGGCGGGTGGTCGGTTATGAGTCGCTGCTGCGGTGGCACACCGAATCCGGCGTTCTCGCCCCCGATGCGTTTCTCGCAGTGGCCGAGGGTATCTCGCTGCTCGCGCCGATCGGGCGGCACGCCATCGGGGAGGCCATCCGGGATCTGGCCACCGACATCACCGAGACGGCGGGGGACGAGGCCTTCGTCTCGCTCAACCTCTCGGGACAGCAGCTCTCCGACGAGGGTCTCGTCTGCTACATCGACGGTCTGATCCGCGACCACCGTGTCGACCCGGCGCGGGTGTGGATCGAGGTCCGCGAGGATCAGGTGGTCCGGCTCGAGACCTCGGCGGCCCGGACCGTCAACGGCTTGCACGACCTCGGGTGCACGATCTGCGTCGACGACCTCGGCGCCGGTTTCTCGGCCCTCCGCTACGTCCGCGATCTGCCCGTCGATGTCCTGAAGGTCGATCGCACGCTGATCGCCCAGCTCGTGCACAGTCATTCCGATCGTGCTGTGGTGCGGGCGATCTCGGAGATGGCGGCGGCCACCGGATTGCGGATGGTGGCCGAGGGCATCGAGAGTGACGATGTGCTGGAGGTGCTCACGGAGTTCGGCTTCGACTATGCGCAGGGATTCTTCTTCGGTCGGCCCGAACCGCTGGCCACCTGGACGGGGCGGTAGGCCGGACCACAGCACGACGATGGCCCCGAGGGCCAGGCGACAGCGAAGGGTGGCGACAGCGGCGGGCCGGTGCGCCGCGAACGGCACACCGGCCCGTCGCTGTGGTCCCCGATGATTTTCGGGGAGAGGGTTTCTCGGACTACGTGGCGGTCGAGGTCTCGATCGCCTGCTGATGGTTGATGCTCTCCACCTCGATGCGGCGCGGTTTGGCCTTCTCGGCCACCGGGATGGTCACGGTGAGCACGCCGTTGTCGTAGCGGGCGGAGATGCCGGCACTGTCGATGAGGTCACCGAGGGTGAGCTGGCGTCGATAGGTACCCGAGAACCGCTCGCTGGCCAGCCACTCGACGCCCTCGTCGGACGGTGCAGATCGCTGGGCGGACAACGTGAGTACGCCGTTGTCGACGCTCACGTCGATCGAGCCCGGGTCGGCGCCCGGCAGGTCGGCGACGAGCATGTAGTGGTCGTCGACCTTGTAGAGGTCCAAGGGCATGAACTTGGGAGTACGCGCGGTTCCGGCAGTCGAACCGGTCAGCATGCCCCGGGCCCAGGCATCCATGTCGGAAAACGGATCGAAACGCAGCACAGCAGTTCACCTCCTGTCTCACAAGGGCTGCCCGCCACTCGTCCGGCGAGCAGCTCAACGCTGTACTGACATCGAAGATAGCACCGGATTCCGCACTCGTCTAGCACTCTCGGGTGGAGAGTGCCAGACGATTTCCCGGCGGTGTCCGCCGACCTTGCTCAGCCGAGTTCGGTTGCGTCGATGGTGAATCCGGCGTCGCGGAGGCGATCGATGAGGGCATCGCCCATCGCCGCCGCGGTCGTCAGGACACCGGTGCGAGCCGGCAGGCGGTCACGGTCGAGCGCGAGCGCCAGAGCACTCTCGGCGAGCATCACGGCGGTTGCCTTGTATCCGGGGTCGCCCTGGGCGCGCATCTGTGAGCGGTAGCGACGGCCGGTGGACGTCCGGGTGAACGTCTCCACCACGAAATATCCACTGTTGCGGGACTTCTCGCTGGGGCCGTCGCCGGGCTTCGGGAGAACGCGGTCGAGGAGGCGGCGGGTGGGGCCGAAGCTCATGGCACCCATGAAGGCGCCGGTGCCCACGGCCACCGCGCCGGCGGCCAGGGTCGACACGGCCGGGACCCCGCCCACGTTCATCGTCTCCGCATAGTGGAAGTTCGAGCCGTAGGCGTTGTCCAGCAGCGCATTCGACCGCCGCACGATCCGGGTGTTGTGTGCCGCCATGAAGAACGGGGCGAGCGTGCCGCGCAGCGACGGGTCGACCTTCTTGGCGTTGATGATCGACAGGTCGCTCGGCTCGTCGGACAGGCTGACCCGGGGGACCTCACCGGGGCCGCCCGAGAGGGCCTGCGGGTTGAGCATCAGGCGCCGGGCCTGAGAGTTCTTGGCCTCGTCGGCGATGACCCGCATCGAGTCGATGGTGCCGCCGGACAGGCCGCCGCGCATCGACTTCACCACGAGCGTGGTGTCGGTCATCTCGCCTGCCCCGTCTTCGGTGACCTTCTTGTAGAGCGCATAGGTGGTGATGTCGGACGGGACGGAGTCGAAGCCGCAGGAGTGCACGATGCGCGCACCCGAGGCGACTGCGGTGTCGTGTGCCTTGTCGATGGAGTAGCGGACGAAGGGGACCTCGCCCGTGAGATCGACGTAGTCGGTCCCGGCGGTCGCCGCCGCGACGACGAGCGCCTCGCCGTACTTGAGGTAGGGGCCGACCGTCGTGCAGACGACCTGCGTGCGGGCGACCATCGCGTCGAGCGCGGCCGGCGAGTTGGAGTCGGCCACGATCAGCGGCCAGTCCCGGGCGCGGAGCGGCAGGCGGTCGCGGACCTTGGTCAGCTTGGACTCGTTGCGGCCGGCGAGCGCCACCTTGGTGCCGATCGGGGCGTGGTCGGCGAGGTACCGCGCGGTGATCTCGCCGACGAAGCCGGTGGCGCCGTAGACGACGACGTCGAACTCGCGGCCGTGCGAGCCGGCTGCGGACTGGTTCTCGTTGCTGTTTGTCTCGGTGTTGGATTCCCCGCTCATCCTTCCGACCTTACGTGGGACGCCGGTCACATGTGACCAGGGAGTCAGTTACTTTCCCCGACCACCACGCCGGGAGGCGGCACGCGCGGCGAACGGCGCCACGAACAGCATGAGGAGGACCCGCAGGATCTGCGCCGCGACGACGAAGGCCACGTTGCCGCCGGCCCCGGTCGCCGCCGCCAGGACGGCATAGATGCCGCCCGGGGTGGTCGCGAGGTAGCAGTCGAACATCGACTCCCCGGTCCACGCCGACAGCGCGACACCGAGCAGCGCGCACCCGACACCGATGGCCAGGATCAGGACGAGCGCATACGGCAGGACACGCCCGATCGCGCGCAGCCGCTCCATGGTGAAGCCGAGCCCGGCCTGCCAGCCGATCAGCGCATAGGCGACGGTGAGGAGGATCGGGGACACTGCGGCGTCGCCGGCGATGCCGGCGAGCTCGGCGGCCGTCGACAGTGCGAGCGGGCCGAGCAACCCGGCGGCCGGGAGTCGCAGCAGTCGACCCACCGGGATACCGACTCCCAGGCACACGACGAGCAGCAACAGCCCCCACGCCTGGTCGGTCCACGACGCCGGGACGACCTCGACCGCGCCCTCGCCGGCCCCGAAGACGAGGGAGGCGACGAGCGGGATCGTGACGGTGACGAGCGCGACGCGCAGGTACTGGATGACCGCGACCATCCGTTCGTCGCCGCCGAACTCACGGGTGAGGGCGACCAGCCCGGAGGCTCCGCCGGCCACCAGTGCGAGCGAACCGGTGAGCGGGTCGACGTCCCGGTGCAGACCCAGGAGTGCGCCGCAGATGACCGAGATCGCCAGGGTCGCGACACCGATCACCAGCACCGGGAACCACGTCGAGCCCAGTCCGCTCAGGGTTTCCGGCTCGGCCATCGTCCCGATGTACACGCCGAGCACACCCTGGGACGAGACGAACGCCCAGCGCGGCACGATCGGGGCGTCGGGGTCGTCGTCGGAATTGCGTTGCCGGGGTGCACGACCGGCGATGGCGAGTAGGCCGGCGACGACGAGACCGGCGAACAGGGCCGCCGCGTCGACGTCGAAGAACTCGAGGATCAGCGTCGCGGCCGCGGTCAGGAGGGCCAGCAGTGTCCAGCGACGCATTGTGCCCACAGTAGGGCAGCACCTCGACGTCGGCCGTGCGAGGTCGAGGTTGGCGGGCCGGGATCAGGCGGGCTGAGCGGTGCCCAGGCTCAGTGCCCCATGGGGTTTCGGGACACCCGGTTGATAGAAGGAGTCGACGGTGCCGAGCGCGAAGCCGGCCGCGGTCAGTTCGGCACGGACGTCGCGGGTGAGATGGCAGCCGCCGGCGACGCGTTTCTGGATCGGCTCGAGCCGACGCTGCCACGTGCGCACCTTCTCGTCGGGGGCGAGGCCGTGTTCGAGGAAGGCCAGGGTGCCGCCCGGTCGGAGTACGCGCCGGATCTCGGCGAGGGCCGCGCCGAGGTCGGGGATGGTGCACAGGGTGAAGGTCGACAGCGCGGCGTCGAAGGATTCGTCGTCGAAGGGGAGCTTCTGACCGTCGAGGCCGGAGCGCTCGATCGGCACGCTCGATCCCGCGACGCGGTCGGCGGCCATCGACCAGCCGACGTCGGAGGGTTCGACCGCGGCGACCTCGGTGATCGTGTCGGGGTAGACGCCGACGTTGAGGCCCGAGCCGAAACCGACCTCGAGCGTCCGACCTCTCAGCGGAGCGCAGGCGCGTTGCCGCAGCGGCGTCAGCGCGGACATGCCGCAGGTCATCTCGACCAGATGCGGAACGATGCGGTCACCATAGAAACCCACGTGACCAGCGTAACGCCGCTCCCCGGCGCATCGCCGGGAGTTCGAGTCCCTACGCTTGAGGAATGAATCGACCGGTTCCGAATCCCTCGACGCTGCAGGCGCGGGTCATCGTCGACGAGATGATCCGGGGTGGTGTGCGGGAAGCCGTGCTGTGCCCGGGGTCCCGGAACGCGCCGCTGGCCTTCGCCCTACACGCCGCCGACGCGACGGGCCGGCTGCGGCTGCACGTCCGCATCGACGAGCGGTCGGCGGGCTATCTGGCGTTGGGTCTCGCGGTGTCGTCGAAGGAACCGGTGCCGATCGTCATGACCAGCGGCACGGCCGTGGCTAATATGGGTCCGGCGGTCTTCGAGGCCAACTACGCCCGCGTCCCGCTGGTCGTGATCAGCGCCAACCGGCCCTATGAGCTGCTCGGATCGGGCGCCAACCAGACCGTCGAACAGTTCGGTCTCTTCGGCACCCAGGTGCGTGCCGCGATCAGCCTCGGCCTCGCCGAGCGTGACCTCGACACCAACAGCCAGTGGCGGTCGGCCGTCGGTCGTGTGCTCGCCGCCGCGCGCGGTGCACGCACCGGCAACGCCGGTCCGGTTCAGTTCGACATCCCGCTGCGGGAACCCCTCGTGCCCGATCCGGACGAGGTCGGAGACGACGACCTGGGCTCCTTCGCCGGACGTCCCGGCGGCCTGCCGTGGACGCAGGCGCCGGTCGGCAAACTCGACGTCCCGCTGCCCATCGACCTGTCGCTGGACACGGTCGTGGTGTCCGGTCACGGCTCCGGTGAGCATCCCGCGCTCGCCGACGTGCCGACGGTCGCCGAACCGACCGCGCCGCATCCGGCAACGCCGCTGCACCCGCTCGCACTGGACACTGTGCGACCCAAGCAGGCGATCATCTGCGGCCGTCCGACGCTCCATCGCGGGGTCTCGCGGCTGCTCGCCGACCCCGAGGTCCGGGTCTACGCGCTGACCACCGGCCCGCGCTGGCCCGACGTCTCGGGCAACGTCTTCGCGACCGGCACCCGCATCGAGGTGGTCGGCGAACCGCGCGAGGACTGGATCAAGGAGTGCGGCGCCGTGCAGGAACGCGTGGCCGGTGCGGTGGAGGCCGAGCTCGACGAACCCGGTCCGACCACCGGGCTGCACGTCGCCCGCGCGGTCAGCGCCGCGATGGCACCGGGTGACCAACTCGTCGTCGGGGCGTCGAACCCGATCCGCGACATCGCGCTCGCCGGACTGGTCGCCGAGGGTGTGCGCGTCCTGTCCAACCGTGGCGTCGCCGGCATCGACGGGACCAATTCGACGGCGATCGGCGCCGCACTGGCCCTCGACCACGAACGTCCGGGCGCTCGCACGATCGCGCTGATGGGGGACCTGACGTTCATCCACGACGCCACCGGCCTGGTCATCGGGCCCGGGGAGCCGCGGCCCGACTCGCTGCGGATCGTCGTGGCGAACGACGACGGCGGCGGGATCTTCGGCCTGCTCGAACAGGGCGACCCGCGCTACAACGCCGGGCAGTACGCCGGCGCCTACGAGCGCGTCTTCGGAACCCCGCACCGCACCGACATCGCGTCGATGTGCGCCGGCTTCCACATCCCGCACCGGCGCGTCGGCGTCGACGAACTGCGCAGCGTCCTCGCCGAGAGCCCGACGGCCGGCGGCATCGAGGTGATCGAGGTCGCCACGGATCGGGACCGGCTGCGGTCGGTGCACGCGGCGATCGCGGCCCGTCTGAAGGCGTCGGCGGTCTAGACTGCGCGACGGCGGTCCCGTACCCGCCGCGGCGGCCGGTTACCCTGAACGGCATGAATCCGGTGATCCAGCGACGCGTGCAGCTCGGGCTGCTGGTCGTCGGGATCACCATCACCGCGATGGCGTTCTCGCTCGTCGCCGGCTGCTTCAAGAACGACTCCGCGATCGAGGCCAGCAAGGCCACCGTGATGGCCGAGGTGGTCTCGGTGGACGCGCTGCACGCCGCAGTCGACTTCCAGACGCCCGACGGCTCGTTCCACAGTCCGCGCTTCGGTCTGCTCTATCCCACCGAACTCAGCGAGGGCCAGCGGATCAGCATCGAATACGCCGCCTATAATCCGGATCTCGCGCGCCCGACCGGACGCACCGCCATGCTCTCGATCATCCCGGGCCTGTCCGTCGCCGTCGTCGGCTGGGTGGTCGTCGGCCTGCTGATGGTCGGGGTCGCGGAGTTCAGCCGGCGCCGGAACCGCCGGACCGCGGAGACCGCCGGTGACACCGAACCTTCCGACGCTGATTCTTCCGGCGCCGATTCTGCCGGCGCCGACGAGGAGTCCCTCAGCCCGCGATGACCGTCGTGGTCCCTCCGGAGATCACGAGTGCTTCGTCGTCGCGCAGGAAATGCAGCCGATGGTCGGCGAACTCCTGCCGCGTCCGATCGATCCGGCCGCGTCCGCCGACGGTTCCCTCCGCATGCGGGACAACCGTGACATCGATGAGTTCGAGGCCGGTGGTCGAGGTCAGGGGCGCTGCCTCGGCCGGGTCGTCGAGTAGCGCGAGCGGCGCGATGTCGGGGCCGGTGACGCACGCCCCGGCACTGACGCCGATGTAGGGCAGTCCGCGCCGGACCGCGTCGACGAGGGCGCGGTCGGCACCCGCGTGGCGGAGCGCGCCGAGAAGATGGAAGACGTTGCCGCCGGACACGAACACCGCGTCGATCTCGCCGAGTGCTCGGGTGAACGTGGCCGCCGAGACGAGTTCCGGATCGACGTCGACGACCTCGAAACCCTGATCGCGGAGGCTGCCGCGATCGAGGTCGAGCCAGGCCTGGTCGGGGTAGATCGACGACGCGGTCGGGATGAAGCCGATGCGGGCACCGGCGCCGACCCGGGGCACGAGGAAGTCGCGCACCGGGGTGAGCCAGCGGCTCAGCAGCAGTAGGTCCATGTCGGGCACACATCCACTGTGCACCGGCGGCGCGGGTCGTCGGGAATTCACCAGGCGTTGCGCATCGAGTCACGCGCTTCGCCGCTGCCGGACAGATCCGACGCGCAGGGTCGGGGTATGCGTGTTGCGATCGTCGCCGAGAGCTTCCTGCCGCAGATGAACGGGGTCGTCAATTCCGTTCTGCGGGTCGTCGAACATCTGGAGTCCACCGGCCACGAGGTGGTCGTCGTCGCCCCGGACACGCCGCGGGGATGTGCGTCGGCACCGCGGACCGTCGGCCGGCGCACCCCTGTGCATCTGGTGCCGGCCGTGCGGGTTCCGCGGGTGACGTCCCTGCCGGTCGGGGTGCCGATGCCGGTGCTGTATCGGGTGCTGCGCGACTTCGCGCCCGACGTCGTGCACCTGGCCTCACCCTTCGTGGTGGGGGCTGCCGGGGCGGCGGCAGCCCGGGCGCTGGGGGTGCCGACGGTCGCGGTCTTCCAGACCGACGTCGCCGGGTTCGCCTCGGCCTACCGGCTGGGTGCGGTGGAGAAGGCGGCCTGGCGGTATACCCGGAAGCTGCACGAGATGTGCGATCTGACCCTGGTCCCGTCGACCGAGACGATGAACGCTCTGACCGCACGCGGGGTGCCGCGGTTGCGGAGGTGGGGCCGGGGCGTCGACCTCGACCTGTTCTCGCCCGACCGGCGGGACGAAGCGCTGCGGACCGGCTGGCTGCGTGGCCGCGAGGACGCGCTGGTGTGCGGGTTCGTCGGGCGGCTCGCGCCGGAGAAGCAGGTCGAGCGTCTGGCCGGCCTGTCGGGGAGTCCGCGGGTGCGGCTGGTGGTCGTCGGCGACGGTCCCGAACGTGCCCGACTCGAACGGCTGCTGCCGGACGCGGTGTTCACCGGCGAACTCCGGGGAGAGGCGCTGGCGCGCGCCTACGCCTCCTTCGATGTCTTCGTGCACGCCGGCGAACACGAGACGTTCTGTCAGACGATCCAGGAGGCGATGGCCAGCGGCCTGCCGGTCGTCGCGCCCGACGCCGGTGGGCCACGCGACCTGGTGACGCCGTTCCGCACCGGCTACCTGCTCGAGGTCGCGCGCTTCGAGGACGCCCTGCCCGCGATCGTCGACTCGCTGCACGACGACGCGGTGCGTGCCGCATTCGGCCGGGCGGCGGTACAGGCGGTGCGAACACGCACGTGGCCTGCGGTGTGTGCCGAACTCGTCGGCCACTACCGGTCGGTGACGGGTGCCGGGGTCGCGGCCGAGTTCGACCGACCCGCCTGAGCGCGACCAGAATCGCCGGGCCCACCTCGCGGTCGTCACACCGTCGGCGCGCGGTAGCGTGACTCCCATGGCATCGACGGGCGCGAACCCACCTCAGCGAGCAAGTCTGGAGAAGGATCCGGCCGAGGTCGCGGCCATGTTCGACGGCGTCGCCCGCCGCTACGACATCACCAACACGGTGCTGTCCTTCGGACAGGATCGCGGGTGGCGCAAGAAGACCCGCAAGGCGCTCGATCTGCGCCCGGGCGACATCGTCCTCGACCTCGCCGCGGGAACCGCGGTGTCGACCGTCGAACTCGCCTCGTCGGGTGCGCATTGCGTCGCCGCCGACTTCTCGCTCGGCATGCTGAAGGCCGGCGCACACCGCAACGTACCCAAGGTCGCGGCCGACGCGTTGTCGCTGCCGTTCGCCGACAACTCCTTCGACGCGGCCACCATCTCCTTCGGCCTGCGCAACGTCAACGACGTCCCCAAGGCCCTCGCCGAGCTACGCCGGGTCCTGAAACCCGGTGGGCGACTGGTGATCTGCGAATTCTCCACGCCGACGCTCAAGCCGTTCCGGACCGTGTACATGGAGTACCTGATGAAGGCTCTCCCCGCGGTCGCGACGAAGGTGTCCAGCAGTCCGGCCGCGTATGTCTATCTCGCGGAATCGATCCGGGCCTGGCCCGACCAGTTCGCCCTCGGCGACCTCATCCGCGAAGCCGGTTTCGACCAGGTGCGCTGGCAGAACATGACCGGCGGCATCGCCGCGATTCACTCCGCCCGCGCCTGAGACTCCTCGCCGACTGCGGCGGCGAGGGGGTGGTCAGGAACCGGCGGCCTGCTGCGCATCCTCGGTGAGGAGTTCGTGCGGAACCGGGCAGCCTGCGGCGCCGGCCTTCTCGCCCTTCGGTGCCGGGCAGCCCGCGCCGAAGGTGCCGAGCTCCTCGAGGCGGTAACCGTTGGGGTAGCTGCGGATCTGCTTGGTCTGGCGGCCGAACAGCGGCTCGGCCCGCGGCGGGAAGAACAGCCGGATCGCGAGGCCACGGGCCTTCAGGCCGCCGCGTACCAGGATGCGTTCGACGAGGGTCGGCTTCGGGTACTTGAACGCGGTGAGCAGGCGATCGTCCATGAGCGCGAACGACATCCGGCGCACCACCGCGCGGGGGAGCAGCTTGTAGGGCATGAAGGTGCCCAGCAGGTCCAGCGTCGAGTCCGCGACCGCCAGGGCGTCGGCGCTGAAGGCGAAGTTGGCCGTCTCGTAGTCCTCGTAGAACTGCTTGAAACCCTCGTAGGTTTCCGGGATGTCCTTGATGCCCATGAGCTGCCCGACGCGGCGGTAGTAGTTCGTGAGGCCGCGGACCTCGTGGTTGGTGAGCTTGCGCCACTCGTAGGCGTTGACCCACTCGACCGGGCACACCACGAAAGTCGAGAGCACGTAGAGGAAGTCGCCGTTGGGGATGTCGTACATGCCGTGCATCTGGTTGATGCGGCGGATGCCGGCGCGGCCGAGGGGGCTGTCGACGCCGTGCTCGATCGGGGCGTCGAGCAGGAGCACCGTGTCGTCGTAGCGCTTCTGCGTCGACTCGGTGAACTGGCTCGTCTTGTACAGCAGGTCACCGATGGACGGCACCGCGTACGTGCGGAACAGTGCGAAGCTCAGCGCCTGGGTGATGCCCCAGGGGAACTCCTGGGTGGCCAGCGCCCGGGCGACGGCCGTGGGGTCGTGGTCGGCGTCCATGCGATCGATGTCGCCACGCAGGTGATAGCGCTGCGCCACCCGGTTCTGGACGGCGTGCTTGGCGCGGGTGGCGAGAGTGGATGCGGTGGACATGTTCCATCTCCAGGGTCGGCGGGTGGTCTCGATTGTTGCACGGTGTGGTCGGCGCCACACTGTTGGAACAGTACCGCCTCAACGTCTCATTAGGTACCGGGGGTGGTGAGACGTCGCAGATTTTCCCGCGGGACCAATTCCTTCCCGCTTGCCGGACAGCGCACGCGGGAAGGAAACGACACCGCGGGAGGGAAACCCGCACGCGGGAGTTCGGGCCCTCAGGCGAACGGCGGCCGCGGATCGATCCGGTTGGAGACGCGGCCCACGGTCCGCCAGGCGCGGGCCACGAGGTCGGTGTCCTCGTCGGTGATCAGATTGCCCATGACACGGACGACCAGCGACATCAGTTGCGGGGAGCGGATGCCGGGACGGCCGAGCGTGGGCACGGTCTGCGGCATCGTGAGGAGTCCGGCGAGGCGTCGGGCGGCGGAGAACGCGAGCCCGTAGTGGCCGACGAGGATGTCGCGCCAGCGGTCGGTGTAGTCGTCGGCGCCGAGGAGTTCGACGGCGAGCCGGGCGGTCTCCATCGCGTAGTCGATGCCCTCGCCGTTGAGCGGGTTGACGCAAGCGGCGGCGTCGCCGATGAGTACCCAGTTGCGGCCCGCGACGCCGGTCACCGCACCGCCCATCGGCAACAGTGCCGACGCGATGCGGACCGGCGGTCCGTCGAGAGCCCACTCGTCGCGGACCATCGTCGCGTAGTGCTCGAGGATCGGCCGAAGGGCCATGTGCGCCGGGCGTTTCGACGTGGCCAGTGCCCCCACGCCGACGTTGACCAGACCCCCGCCCTCGCTGCCCAGCGGAAACACCCAGCCGTAGCCGGGGAGGAGGTCGCCGTCGGGGCCGCGAAGCTCGAGATGTGAACCCATCCAGTGGGAATCGGCCCGGCCCGACGGTGCGTACGCTCGAGCCGCGACACCGTAGGCGGTGTCTCGATGCCATTCGCGCCCAAGGGCTTTGCCGAGTCCCGACCGCACCCCGTCGGCGACGATCAGGTCGGTCACCCGCACGGTATGGGTGGTGCCGCCCGCGGAGAATGTCACCGCGCCGACCCGGTCGCCGTCCATCGTCACGTCGACGGCCTTGGCGCCCTGGACCATGGCGACACCAGACGACACCGCGTGCGCCCGGATCGCATCGTCGAACTCGGTCCGTGCGACCGCGCTGCCGTACGCGGGGAAGCGGCCCGATGGCCAGCGGACCTGCTGCCGCGCACCCCACCCGTTGAGGAGTAGGCCGTCGATGCGGGGCCGGTCGGCCACCAGCGAACCCAGGCCGAGTGCGTCGAGTTCGGCGATCGCGCGCGGGGTGAGTCCGTCGCCGCACGTCTTGTCGCGCGGGAACACCGCGGCGTCGACCAGGACGACGTCACGACCGGCCGCCGCGGCATGTGCTGCCGCCGCCGATCCGCCCGGTCCCGCGCCGACCACCAACACGTCGGCGTGATCGGGGAAGGAGACATCCCGGGGCGTCGATTTCTCAGGGCTCACCCGAACAGTATGTCCGTACCCCGGACCGGATAGGCTCGGCAGGCAGGTGGGGTCACGAGGACACTCGGGCCTCCGCCGACACACATTAGCCGGATCAGACGAGATGGGGCGGCGTAGCTGTGAAGTCCATATTCGCCGGGTTGGACCTGGTATCGGATGAGTTCGCCGAAACGGTGCGCTCCTCGTTGCAGAAGGTCGAGGACCTGCTCCTGGGTGAGCTCTCATCCGGAGACGAGGTCATGACCGAGGCGGCGACGCACCTGGCCAAGGCCGGCGGCAAGCGGTTCCGGCCGATGTTCGCAATCCTCGCCTCGCAGTTCGGGCCGCGTCCCGACTCGGAGGACGTGATCACCTCGGCCACCGTCGTGGAGATGATCCACCTCGCGACGCTCTACCACGACGACGTGATGGACGAGGCCTCGATGCGTCGCGGCGCCCCGAGCGCCAACGCCCGCTGGACGAACTCGATCGCGATCCTCTCCGGCGACTTCCTGTTCGCGCGCGCCTCGCGACTGGTGTCGACGCTGGGTCCCGAGGCGGTGCGCATCATCGCCGAGACCTTCGCCGAACTCGTCACCGGCCAGATGCGGGAGACCGTCGGCGTGAAGCCCGGCGCGGACCCCATCGACCATTACCTGCAGGTGGTGTGGGAGAAGACCGGTTCGCTGATCGCGGCCGCCGCACGGTTCGGCGCGATGGCCTCCGGCGCGACCACCGACGACATCGAACGACTCTCCAAGATCGGCGACATCGTCGGCGTCGCCTTCCAGGTGTCCGACGACATCATCGACATCAGCTCGGTGTCGGTCGACTCGGGCAAGACCCCGGGTACCGACCTGCGCGAGGGTGTCCACACCCTGCCCGTGCTCTACGCGCTCACCGGAGACGACGCGACGTCGGCGCGGTTGCGTGAACTCCTCGTCGGTCCCGACGGCGGTTCACGGCCGCTCACCGACGACGCCGAGGTCGCCGAGGCTCTTCGATTGCTCGAATCGTCGGCCGGCATGGCCGCGGCACGCGCGAAGCTGCAGAGCTTCGCCGACGAGGCCCACGCGATGCTCGCCGAGTTGCCGGAGACCCCGGCACACAAGGCGCTCTCGTCGTTGGTGGACTACACCATCGACCGCGTCGGGTAGGTTTCGACACGCCTCCTCGCTGCGCTCGTCGCCTGCTCAACCAGCAGGGTTAGCGGCCGTTGCGGGCCATCTCCTGAAGACGTCGGATGCGTTCGGCGGTCGGCGGGTGGGTGGAGAACATCTTCGCCATGCGATCGCCGGCGCGAAACGGGCTCTCGATCATCATGTGCGACTGCGCGGCGATGTCGGGCTGCGGTGGCAACGGCGCGGCCTGGACGCCGCCGGAGATCTTCGCCAGGGCGGAGGCGAGTGCCAGCGGGTCACCGGTCAGCTCGGCGCCCGACTCGTCGGCCTGGAACTCACGTGACCGCGACACCGCCATCTTCACCAGCGTGGCCGAGATGGGTCCCAGGAACGCGATGAGGATCATCGCGAGCGGGTTGGGGCCGTTGTCGCGGCCGCCGAAGGCGCCCATGAACATCGCGAAGTTCGCCAGACCGCTGATCACCGCGGCCATCGCACCGGCGATGGAACTGATCAGGATGTCGCGGTTGTAGACGTGGGACAGCTCGTGACCGAGTACCGCGCGCAGTTCCCGCTCGTCGAGCAGCTGCAGGATGCCCGTCGTGCAGCACACGGCAGCGTTCTTCGGGTTGCGGCCCGTCGCGAAGGCGTTGGGCGACTCGGTGGGGGAGATGTAGAGCGCCGGCATCGGCTGGTGGGCGGCCGTGGCCAGTTCGCGCACGATCCGGTAGATGACGGGCGCCTGCAGCTCGGTGACGGGCTGGGCGTGCATCGCCTTCAGGGACATCTTGGCGCTGTTGAAGTACACGTAGGCGTTCATGCCCACGGCGACGATCACCGAGCCCCAGAGGATCAGCGGGCTCTGGAACAGGGCACCGATTCCGACGATGATCGCCGACATCACACCCAGTAGGGCTGCGGTCTTCAATCCGTTGAAATGCATCGGGGGTCCTCGTCTGTCGTGCGCCGAACCAGGATGAAGGCGCCTCGTTCATTCAAACGACGCAGTGTCCGTTTGGGTTTCCGACGGCCCGCGGTGCGATCTTGCACACATCTGCGGCCGCCGGGCGTCATGCTCGGTGGGGTCGACGAGCTCTCATCCCCGCCCGCCAGGGGATCGCGGGCGGGGATGTCGGCGTGAATGTCAGCGGTAGTTGACGAACTGCAGGGCGATCCCGAAGTCCTCGCCCTTGAGCAGGGCGATGACGGCCTGCAGGTCGTCGCGCTTCTTGCTCGAGACGCGCAGCTCGTCGCCCTGGATCTGTGCCTTGACGCCCTTGGGGCCCTCGTCGCGGATCTTCTTGGAGATCTTCTTCGCGTGCTCGGAGTCGATGCCCTGGACCAGCTTGCCGCTGATCTTGAAGGTCTTGCCGGAACCGACGATGTCGCCGGCGTCGAACGCCTTCAGCGAGATGTCGCGGCGGATCAGCTTCTCCTTGAACACCTCGAGACCGGCCTGCGCGCGCTCCTCGGCGTCGGAGGTGATCACGATCGTCTCCTCGCCGGACCACTCGATACCGGTGTTGGTGCCGCGGAAGTCGTAGCGCTGTGACAGCTCCTTGGCAGCCTGGTTGAGGGCGTTGTCGACCTCCTGGCGGTCGACCTTGCTCACCACGTCGAACGATGAATCAGCCATGTCCGACAGGTTATGTCATCGCCTCGGGTGGACTGGGTGCGTGGCGGGGTTTCGACGTAGCCCAACCGGCACAGGTACGCGGCTCGACCGGCAGAGGGGACGACGCCCGACCGGCAGCGCTCGCGTCGGGTCGGCCGGGAGCTGCCAAAACTGAGGCGCTGACCAGCCGGTTTGCGTGCGGACGTATGGTTCGTTGTATTCTTCACCGCGTTGTTCGAACGACCGTCACGGCGGCCGTGGGAGCAGCACGGCAGGTTGCCCGAGCGGCCAAAGGGAGCGGATTGTAAATCCGTCGCGCAAGCTACATAGGTTCGAATCCTATACCTGCCACGACGTGGTGAACATCCATGAAAACTGCCTGACAGATGGTCTCTGACCAGCGATTTGTCTAGCACGGACATGAGTGTGTAACCTCGTTAAGGCTCTCGAGCAGAAATGCCCGGGGCACGCCCCCTTAGCTCAGTCGGCAGAGCGTTTCCATGGTAAGGAAAAGGTCGACGGTTCGATTCCGTCAGGGGGCTCGCTGGACGACAAGTCCGCGGGGCGGTGTAGCTCAGCTGGTTAGAGCGCACGACTCATAATCGTGAGGTCGAGGGATCGAGTCCCTCCACCGCTACACATCGGGTCCGACCGGAACCGAGCGCAAGGGTCGCAAGCCCTGAGGGAACTGCCGAACCCGACCACGTACCACTCGAAAGAAGGCAATCAAGTGGCCTCCTCAACAGATGTTCGCCCCAAGATCACCTTGGCATGCGAGGTGTGCAAGCACCGTAACTACATCACCAAGAAGAACCGCCGCAACGATCCCGATCGCCTCGAGATCAAGAAGTTCTGCCCGAACTGCGGCAAGCATCAGGCGCACAAGGAATCGCGCTAAACGACGTCAGTCGGCGATTTCGGTACAAGAACCAGCACACGGGCTGCCTCTGCGAAGAGGCAGCTCGTTTTGCTTGTTGCCGGGCCAAGGGGTCGCCTGGGCGCAGTGTGCTTCGCACAACTGAATAGATTCGATCGAGACAACACGCGCAGCGCGGCGCGGGTGGGTCGTCGACTTTCGGCCCACGTAGTCCGGTCCGGGCCCCTCCCGGTCGGTCATGCGAAGGGAGCAGTAGTCAATGTCAGACGCGAGTGGAACAGACCTCCAGGAGCGGATCGCCGAGTCGAGGAACGGCGGCGTCAAGCTCACCCCCGAGGAGATCGCCGCGCACACCCAGTCGCTTGTCGGCTTCCACTACACCGTCGACGACTACTACGAGATCGGCCGCGAAGAGGTCCGCAAGCACGCGATGGCCGTGCAGGACGCGCATCCCACCCACTGGAGTGAGAAGGGCGCCCGCGAGTTCGGTCACGAGACCCTCATCGCCGCTCCCACCTACGTCTCCGTGCTCGGCATCATCGCCCAGCGCAAGCTGTTCGAGGACGTGATCACCGGCTACGACATGTGGCAGATCATGCAGACCGACCAGCGCCTCGTCTACCACCAGCCGATGAAGGTCGGGGACCGCCTGATCTGTGACGTCTCCCTCGAGTCGTTCCGCCACGTCAGCAGTCCCGAGATGATCGACCTGATGGTCACCAAGAACGTCATCTGGAATCAGCACGACGAGCCGGTGATGACCACCTGGACCTCGCTCGCCGCACGTCCCGGCATGGACGTCGATCCCGAGCTCGAGGCCTCCCTCGATCACGTGATGATGAAGATCGACGCCATCGGCGATCCCGGGCACACCGTCGAGGCCAAGGCCGGTCGCTACGACCTGCCCGACCCGACCCAGACTCCCAGCGCGTACGCAGCGGTGAACTTCGACACCCTCACCGTCGGGCAGGAACTGACGCCGAAGCGGTACTTCCTCACGCGCGGCAACCTGTCGAACTACGCCGGTGTCGCCGGCGACCCGAACCCGATCCACTTCTCCGATCACGTGATCAGCGCGGCCGGGATGGACGACGTGGTCGCCCACGGCATGCAGACGATGGGCCTCGGCGCGAGCTTCGTATCGGAATTCATCGGCGACCCGGCCGCTTTCTGCGAGTACAGCGTCCGCTTCACCAGCCCCGTGTACGTCCCGGCCGACGACAGCGCCGCCGTCGACTTCACCGGCAAGGTCAAGTCGCTCGACCCGGAGACCCGACGCGGCACCATCGCGATCACCGCGAAGCAGGGCGACCGCCGGATCTTCGGCCGCGCCACCGTGGTCGTCCAGTTCAACTGACGCCCTCCGCACGCAACACGCCACGACGGCGGCGCCCCCTCGGGGTCGCCGCCGTCGATGCGTACATCGTTTCGGCAGATCGTGCGGTGCGGTGGTGGTGCCAGAAAATCCGCTGGACCGGTCAGCTCGGTCTTGCTACGGTCGCGGCCATGTTCTCAGGCATCGCGTCGATGAAGCTCTGGACCCGTCGCTGACGGCGACGAGCCCTCTCATCCTCTGAAGTTCTCGTTCGTCGTCCCGGATTCGCCGGCCGACGCTTTCGTCGTGTCCGGCACCGGTCAGCATTTCGTACCGACGAGCCGAGAGCATACGCATGCCCGCATCACGCACCACTTCATCAGCGATCCCCTCTTCTCCGCCCCAGCAGTTTCCCGCAGGGTCGGCCGCACACATCCGCGCGCAAGGACTGCATGTCTCCCGCGGTGACCGGCAGATCCTGAACGACGTCGGCGTGATCGTCTCCGCAGGATCACGACTCGCCGTCGTCGGCGAGAACGGCCGCGGCAAGACCACGCTTCTCCAAGTCCTGGCCGGAATCACCACACCCGACGCGGGAACCGTTGCGCGCCATGGCACCATCGCGTTCGTCGGGCAGGATCTACCAGTCGGTGCGCGCACCGTGGGAAGCCTCGTCGACGACGCGGTCGGCGATGCCCTGGCCGCTTTGGAGCAACTCGATCGGGCGGCCGCGGATCTCGCGACCGGCACCCCCGGGAGCCGAGGACGCCTACGCCGATGCGCTCGACCTAGCGACCCGCCTCGACGCGTGGGATGCCCAGCGGCGCATCGACATCGCGCTCGAGGCCTTGTCCGCGTGCGCCGACCGTGCGCGCCCGCTGTCGACGCTGTCGGTAGGCGGGCGACACCGTGTGCGCCTCGCGGTCACCCTCGGTTCCGGTGCCGATCTGCTGCTCCTCGACGAACCCACCAATCATCTCGACGCCGAGGCGCTGCGCTTCCTGACACGACGGCTGCGTGAGCGCGTCGGCGGGATGGCGGTCGTCAGCCATGACCGCGCGTTCCTGCGCGACGTGGCGACCACCTTCGTCGATCTCGACCCCAGCCGTGACGGACGTCCGCGCGTGTATGCGGGCGGGTACGACGGTTGGGTTGCCGGTCGTCGACGGGAGCGTGAGCGATGGGAGCAGGAACACGCGGCGCAGCAGGCCGAACATGCCGAACTCGTGCGGGCCGCCGACGCTGCGAGGGATCGGCTGCAGACCCACTGGAGGCCCGACAAAGGCACCGGGAAGCATCAGCGGGCCACGCGCGCCGGGGGAGCGGTGCAGGCGTTCAACCGCCGCGTGGAGGAACTCGAAGCCCACCGGATCACGGTTCCCGTCCCACCCCGGCACCTGAACCTGCCGGCGTCCGGTACGCGGCCCGGCGCGCCGATCGTCAACGTCACCGACGCGCGGGTGGCCGATCGGCTGCGGACGCCGGTCTCCGTCGCGCTCACCGGCGGCGACCGGCTGCTGATCGTCGGACCCAACGGTGCCGGCAAGTCGACCCTGCTTGCCGTTCTGGCCGGTCAGACGCACCCGGACGAAGGGCGTGTGGACCTCCGTCGAGATGCCCGCGGCGCGTTCCTCTCGCAGGAGGTACCGAGCTGGGACCCGTATCGCACCGCCCATGAGATCTACGACGAGCAGCGGCGCCGCCTGGAGACGGATCAGCCCGACGTGCCGTCGCTGCGCGGTCTCGGCCTGCTGGACGCGGCGGCCGCGCGAACCCCGGTGGCGCGGCTGTCGCAGGGCCAGCAACGGCGCCTGCACCTGGCACTGTGCCTGGCCGCCCGGGCCGACCTCTTGCTCCTCGACGAGCCGACCAATCACCTGTCGGCGAGCCTCGTCGACGAGCTCACCGAGGCCCTGCAGAACGTCGATTGCGCGGTCGTCGTCGCCACCCACGACCGGAAGATGCTGCACGATCTCGAGGACTGGCCGCGCATCGAACTCGCAGGACAACAGGTGTCATGACCGTCTTGGAGGACCTCACCGTGTACGGTCGTCGAGGGAGCAGGTGGAGCGCGTTTTGGGTCCACAGCCCCGGTGATCTACACTGAAGTGTCTGATTGATTCAGACTTGCGCGCTACCCATAGGGTGGCGCGTTGGTTTTGTCGGCGGTGAAACGTCGGCACCGGTCGCGAGGCCGGGATTCGATGAGATGGCAGCGGAACCACTCCGGTGGGGAAGTCGCAAAGGGGCGTAGCTCAATTGGCAGAGCAGCGGTCTCCAAAACCGCAGGTTGCAGGTTCAAGTCCTGTCGCCCCTGCCCTGGTGAAGGGCACACGTTGACGAGAGGACCGCGAAGTTGAGCAAGCGAGACCGGGCTGCCCGCGCCAAAGAAGCCGCTGAGGGTTCTGCGGCCGATTCGGCTGCGGCTGAGCTCGACGGTCGCGACGAGGCCACCGGCGGTGCGGACGACGAGACGTCGACCGGCGCCGCGAAGGAGCTGCGTCCGTCCGGCAAGCGCTCGGCTCGCGGACGTCGCTCGTCAACCGGTGCATCCGGAACCGACGGAGACACCGACTCCGCCACGGGGTCGGCAGTAGCCGTCAAGGAACGCAAGAAGAAGAAAAAGGCCTCTGCTGAGGAGAGCCGGAATCCGTTCGTTCGGATCTGGGTGTTCCTCACGCAGGTCGTCGCCGAGCTGAAGAAGGTCATCTGGCCGACGCGGCGCGAGATGATCACGTACACGATCGTCGTGCTCGTGTTCGTCATCGTGATGACCGCGTTCATCTCCGGCCTCGACCTGGCCTTTGCCAAGGGCGTCCTCTGGTTGTTCGGCTGACCCACGCGGTGGGTGGCCGGGCGAGCGGGAGCCGACCGGAGATGAACCATAAGGAGCGTGGGCTGCAGTGAGCACCCCGGAGAACGAACTCGCATCGACCGACACCGTCGACGCGGCCGTGACCGACGAGGTCGACGAGGCTGCGGTCGACGAGGCCGGTGACACCGACGTCGAGACGGCCGCCGAGGGCGACGAGGCTCCCGCGACCGACGTCGACTCCGAGGACGCCGACGAGACCCCCGCCGAGGAGGCCCCTGAAGAAGAGGTCGACCCGGTCGAGGAGCTGCGCAAGCAGCTGCGTCGCGCACCCGGCGACTGGTACGTCATCCACAGCTACGCCGGCTACGAGAACAAGGTCAAGGCCAATCTCGAGACCCGCGTGCAGAACCTCGACGTCGGCGACTACATCTTCCAGGTCGAGGTTCCGACCGAAGAGGTCACCGAGATCAAGAACGGCCAGCCCAAGAAGGTCAACCGCAAGGTGCTGCCGGGCTACATCCTCGTTCGCATGGAACTCAACGACGAGTCGTGGGGCGCGGTGCGCAACACCCCGGGTGTCACCGGGTTCGTGGGGATGACCAGCAAGCCGTCGCCGCTGTCGCTCAACGAGGTGCTGCAGTTCCTCATGCCGCGCGCCGAGGCCAAGAAGCCCGCCAAGGGGGGCTCCGCCGCCGAGGGCGTCGAGGCCGCAGCCGCCGCCGCGTCGAACACCATCGAGGTCGACTTCGAGGTCGGCGAGTCGGTCACCGTCATGGACGGCCCGTTCGCCACGCTGCCCGCGTCGATCAGTGAGGTCAACGCCGAGCAGCGCAAGGTGAAGGTGCTCGTGTCGATCTTCGGTCGCGAGACCCCGGTCGAGCTCGGGTTCAATCAGGTCGAGAAGATCTGACTGGTTCCGCGGGAGCGGATGCACAGCAGATAAACACAGACTTTCACGTCTCCAGCGGGCGTGAATTCGCAAGGAAACAAGCAAGGACAAAAGGATGCCTCCCAAGAAGAAGAAGCTCGCCGGGATCATCAAGCTCCAGATCCAGGCAGGCGCGGCCAACCCGGCCCCGCCCGTGGGTCCGGCGCTCGGTCAGCACGGCGTGAACATCATGGAGTTCTGCAAGGCGTACAACGCCGCGACCGAGTCGCAGCGCGGCAACGTCATCCCGGTGGAGATCTTCGTGTACGAAGATCGCTCCTTCGACTTCAAGTTGAAGACCCCGCCGGCAGCGAAGCTCCTGCTCAAGGCCGCAGGCCTGCAGAAGGGCTCCGGCGAGCCCCACACCAACAAGGTCGGCAAGGTGAGCATGGACCAGGTCCGTGAGATCGCCAAGACCAAGGCCGAAGACCTGAACGCCAACGACATCGACCAGGCCGCGAAGATCATCGCCGGTACTGCTCGGTCCATGGGTATCACGGTCGAGGGCTAGACCCACCACACATCTCGTGGGAGGGCCGGCTCGGCCCGCACCACACACCCCGCCGGTTGAGTGCGGAGAAGGAACAGAGCAATGAGCAAGAAGAGCAAGGCCTACGCGGCTGCGGCCGAGAAGGTCGACAAGTCCAAGCTGTACAGCCCGCTGGAGGCTGTTGAGCTGGCGAAGGAAACCTCGTCGAAGAACACCGACGCGACCGTTGAGGTTGCGATCCGGCTGGGCGTCGACCCCCGTAAGGCAGACCAGATGGTTCGAGGCACCGTCAATCTGCCGCACGGCACGGGTAAGACCGCCCGCGTGATCGTGTTCGCCGCCGGCGACAAGGCCGCCGAGGCCACCGCCGCCGGTGCCGACGAGGTCGGCGCCGAGGACCTGATCGAGCGCATCCAGGGCGGTTGGCTGGACTTCGACGCCGCGATCGCCACCCCGGATCAGATGGCCAAGGTCGGCCGCATCGCGCGTGTCCTCGGACCGCGTGGCCTGATGCCGAACCCGAAGACGGGCACCGTGACCACCGATGTCACCAAGGCCGTCAACGACATCAAGGGCGGCAAGATCAACTTCCGTGTCGACAAGGCAGCCAACCTGCACTTCGTCATCGGCAAGGCTTCGTTCGACCCGGCCAAGCTGGCCGAGAACTACGGCGCCGCGTACGACGAGATCATGCGTGCGAAGCCGTCGGCAGCCAAGGGCCGCTACATCAAGAAGGTCACCGTCTCGACCACCACGGGCCCGGGCATCCCGGTCGACCCGCAGGTCAGCCGCAACTTCGCCGAAGCTCCCCAGGCCTGATCCTGGCGTTCGCGCGTAACTAGAGACACCCACGAGGGGCCTGGCAGTCGATGCCGGGCCCCTCGTGCTCTGTCTCCCCAGTTCTTCCATCGGAGGTCAGTGGTTCGTGGTGAGAATCCGTCTCGGAACCCGTCGTGGTGGTGCGGCGGTGGCTGCCGTGTTGCTGTCGCTGCTGCTGGTGATCGTCGGTTGTGGCACCGACGGTGGCCAGGCCGATGACGCATCCCCCGCGGGCATCCCGTCGACGATCGTGTCGATCAGCCCGACGACCACCGAGATGCTCTTCGCCGTCGGCGCGGGCGATCAGGTGGTCGCGGTCGACGACCAGTCCGACTTCCCGGCCGAGGCCCCGCGGACCTCGCTGTCGGGTTACACCCCGAACCTCGAGGCGATCCTCGCCTACGACCCCGATCTCGTCGTCCTCACCGACGACAACAACGACATCATCGCCGGCCTCGACCGGGTGGGCGTCGACGTGCTGCAGATCCCGGCGGCGAAGAACCTCGACGAGACGTACGCGCAGATCCAGCAGGTGGGTGACGCCACCGGCCATGCCGAGTCGGCCGATGAGCTCGTCGCCTCGATGCGCGACGAGATCGAGAAGACCATCCGCACAGTCCCGCTGCGCGAGGTTCCGCTGACCTACTTCCACGAGCTCGACGACACTTACTACACCGTCACCGACGACACCTACCTCGGTCAGGTCTACAGCCTGCTCGGTCTGCGGTCGATCGCCACCGGTCAGAGCGGCTATCCGCAGCTGTCACCCGAGTACATCCTGGAGAGCGATCCCGAGGTCATCTTCCTCGCCGACTCGCAGTGCTGTGGGGTCACACCGGAGAAGGTCGCCGCGCGTGCCGGCTGGGACGACCTGCGGGCCGTCGCGAACGGTCAGGTCCACGTCCTCGACGAGGACATCGCGAGCCGATGGGGACCCCGCGTCGTCGACCTGGTCCGCGACATCGCGCAGATCGTCTCCGGCGTCGACGGACAGCCAACGAACTGAGATGTCGAGCCGTCACATCGGGGTGATCTGCGGGGCCGTCGCAGTGCTGGTGGGCGCATGCATGCTCGCAGTCCTCGTCGGCCCGGCCGGACTGACCCCGAAGGGCGTGCTGCTCGACCTCCTCGACCAACTCCCGCTCGTCGACGTCGAATCCGGGCTCACCCCCCGCCAGCAGACGATCCTGTGGGAGGTGCGGATGCCGCGCGTGGCGCTGGGAGCGCTGGTCGGTGCGATGCTCGCCGTCGCGGGTGCCGCCTACCAGGGTGTCTTCCGCAATCCGCTCGCAGACCCGTACCTGCTCGGTGTGTCCAGCGGCGCGGGACTCGGCGCGACCGTCGCGATCGTCCTGGGCGGTGCCGCGGGCACGATCGGCCTGCCACCCGCGGCGTTCGTCGGCGGCATCCTGGCCGTGGCCGCGACCTATGCGCTGGGCCGGACCGTCGGCGGCGGCCGCACCGAGGTGGTCATCATCCTCGCCGGAGTCGCGGTCGCGGCGTTCGCGAATGCCATCCAGACCTTCCTCATGCAGCAGCACGACGACACGCTGCGGCAGGTCTACAACTGGATGCTCGGCCGCCTGGCGACCGACGGCTGGTCCGAGGTCGTCACCGTGCTGCCGTACGTCCTCGCGTGCGTCGCCGTCATCGTGCTGTTCGGGCGCACACTCGACGTCATGGCGGTCGGTGACATCGAGGCGTCGAGCCTGGGGATCAGACCTGAACGCGTGCGCCTGCTGCTGGTCTGCGTCGCGACGCTCGGCACCGCGGCGGTGGTGTCGGTGAGCGGATTGATCGGTTTCGTCGGCATCGTCATCCCGCACGCCGTCCGGCTCCTCGTCGGTCCTGGGCACCGGCTGCTGCTGCCGTTGTCGCTGCTGGTGGGTGCGGCCTTCCTGGTGCTGGCGGACGTGGTCGCGCGGACCGCGATGTCGCCGTCGGAGTTGCCGATCGGCGTGGTCACCGCCGCCATCGGCGCGCCCTTCTTCCTCGTCGTCCTCCGGCGCAGCGGACGGAGCGTCGAATGACCGCCGCGATCACCTGTCGAGGTGTGTGCGCGTCGCGCGGGGGAGTGGAGGTCCTGCACGACGTCGACCTCGAGATCGGTTCCGGCACCTGGGTCTCCCTGGTGGGGCCCAACGGTTCGGGTAAGACGACGCTGCTGCACTCCCTCGCCGGGTTGGTGGCCTCGACCGGGCGGGTCGACGTCGCGGGCGTCGACCCGGGTCGTGCGCGCCGCCGCGAGATCGCCCGGGCCGTGGCGCTGATGCCGCAGCGGCCGATCGTCCCGGAGGGCACGTCGGTGCGGGAGCTCATCGGCCTCGGCCGCACCCCGCACATCGCCCGATTCGGCAGCGAGACCCGCTCGGACCGCGAGGTTGTCGACGACGTCATCGAGCGACTCGACCTCGAGGAGTTCGCGAACCGTTCCGCCTCGGCGCTGTCGGGCGGTGAGTTGCAACGGGTGGTGCTCGCCCGTGCGCTCGCCCAGCAGCCTCGGGTGCTGCTCCTCGACGAACCGACCAGTGCGCTCGACATCGGCCACCAGCAACAGGTCCTCGACCTCGTCGACTCCATGCGGCAGGCCAGTGAGCTGACCGTGATCGCGGCGATGCACGACCTGACATCGGCGGCCCAGTACGGACAGCGCCTCGTGCTCCTCGACCGGGGACGTATCGTCGCCGACGGAACGCCCGCGGAGGTCCTGACGGCCGAACGCCTGCAGGACGTCTATGCCGCCAATGTCGAGGTGCTCGATCGCCGCGACGGCCCGGCCGTGCTGCCGGTGCGTGACCCGGGACCCGGAGAACGATGAAGGTCACGCTGCTCGGCACCGGTGCCGCCGACGGCTGGCCGAATGCGTTCTGCCGCTGTGATTCGTGTTCCGATGCGCGGCGCCGGCACGACTTCCGTGCCCAGACAGCCGCGCTCGTCGACAACGCGCTCATGCTCGACTTCGGATCGGACGCGCCCGGGTCGGCGGTGCGCCACGGTGCTTCGCTCGCCGACGTACGTCACGTCCTGATCACCCATGCGCACGCCGATCATCTTGCACCGCAGTCGTTGTTGTTCCGGTCGTGGGTCGACGGGGTCGGTGAACTCGAACTCATCGGTCCGGCCGATGCTCTCGATGTGTGTCGCCCGTGGGTGGGGCCCGACGCCGGCGTGCGGTTCACGCCGGTCGTCGCGGGTGACCAGGTGCGGGTGGGGGACCACGACGTGCGGGTGCTCCCGGCGCGCCACCAGGTCTTTCGCGACGGTGATGCGGTCTTGTACGACGTCACCGGTCCCGACGGTATGAGGCTGCTGTGGGCGACGGACACCGGTGTGTGGCCCGACGATCGGTTCGATGCGGTGACCGGGGCCGAGTTCGACGCGGTCTTCCTCGAGGAGACCTTCGGCGATCGTGAGGACCTGTCCGATGGGCATCTCGGGTTACCCGGGTTTGCGACGATGGTAGCGGCACTGCGTGGAGTGGGTGCCGTCGTCGACTCCACCGACGTCGTCGCAGTCCATCTGGGACACCACAATCCGCCGGTCGGCGTGCTCCGAGAGCGGCTTCGGGATCTCGGCGCGCGGCCGGGACGAGACGGGGAGGTGCTCGACTTGGGCGAGTCGGTCGGGCGGCGGATCTTCGTCACCGGAGGGGCGAGGTCGGGGAAGTCGCGGTATGCCGAAGGTCTGCTGGCCGGCGTCGACGACGTCGTCTATGTCGCCGCCGGCGGTCCGCGAGCCGGCGATCCCGACTGGGACCGACGCGTCGAACTCCATCGTGAACGACGCCCCGCATCGTGGACGACGGTCGAGGACACGGAGGTGGCCGGTGTCCTACGATCCGCGCGTCACCCGGTCCTCGTCGACTGTCTCGGAACCTGGCTGGCCGCCCGGATCGATCACCACGATGCCTGGGAGAGCGGCGAACTCGATGCCGTGCGGTCCGACGTCGAGGACCTACTCGACGCCTGGCGGAGCTGCCCGGTGCCCGTCGTCGCGGTCAGCAACGAGGTCGGTAGCGGCGTCGTCCCGGCCACCGCGTCGGGCCGTCTCTTCCGCGACGAACTCGGCCGACTGAATGCCGAGATGGCCGACCGCGCCGACCAGGTCGTGATGATGGTCGCCGGTCAACCCCTGGTTGTGCGGTAGCCCGGTGCGGGTGAACAGGTGAACGGCGATGTCACTGGATGACGAACGTCCTGGAATCCCGGGCGCCCATCCCGGACATGTTCTCGTAGGCGGTGATCGTGAAGGTACCCGGCTTGTTGTAAAAGGGGTCGGTGAACGTGGCGCTGCCCTCGCAGACCGTCGCGTGGTACGTAGGAAGGCTCGTGCCCCGGAAGGTGATGTCGATTCGACAGGGTATGTCCCTGCCCTGGGCGCCGAAGACGCGCGCCGACCACTTCACCCTGGGTGCGAACGGTCTGCTGTAACGATTCGGGCCGAGTTCGCTGCCGAGAGAATTCTCCACCGACATCCTGATACTGGGGAGCACGCCGAGGAGGGGCGCCGACAGGCTTCCGGAGTCGTTGCCGGGCAACGGCAACCCGGGAGCGGCGGAAGCGGGCGACGTGATCATGGTGGCGGCGGCTGCCACGGTCAATGCGGCTATTCCCAATGTGCGTCTCATTTTCGAACTCCTACTCGAACCGAATGGTGCGGCGAAACGTATGTTGCGGCAGCAATGCCCTCGACCGACTGGAATCACGGTACGTGGACGATGTCCGATTTGCGTCATCTGGTCGAAGGTATTTCACCTCTGATAACAAACCGGCTGGATCATTCGCGCTCGTGGGGGTGCTCAGCCGAGCCAGTCGTTGCCGCCTAGTCCGAGTTGCCGGACGTCGAGGGTGGGCGTGATCCCCGACGCCGGCGCGAGGTCATGTGCCTCGAGGACCGACCGCAGTGTCTCGGCGGCGTCGATGTTGAGCGGGCTCGACACCCACATCGCGTAGGGGAGGTTCACGAAGCGGTTCTCGCGCACCGCCTTCAGATTGCGGCTGGCGGGGTTGGTGCGCAGAGCGTCGATCTTCTGCTCCACGGACTGGCCGGGATAGTCGACGAAGACGATCAGATCGGGGTCGGCGGTGGTGATCCGTTCCCAGCTCACCGCGGTCCAGGTGTCCTCGACATCCTCGGTCGCGTTGCGCGCGCCCGCCGCGTCGATGATGCCCTGCGGGCCACCGAAGGAGCCCGACGAGAAGATGGTGTCGGAGACGCTGTCGAAGACGAAGACCGTCGGTTTCGATGCCGGTTGCGGTGCAGCACGGAGTTTTTCGAGGCGGTCGGAGATGTCGTCGGCGACCGTCGCGCCCTGCTCGGGATTGCCGGCGATGGTGCCGATGTTGCGCAGGTCGGTGTCGAGCGCGACCCGTGGGTCCATCGTGCCGCGCTGAGCCTGGCCGTCGACCTGACGGCACGCCTCCGACAGCTGATACACGTCGATCCCGTGGGAGGCCAGGATCTCCGGGGTGATGCCGCGGGACTCGCTCATGCCGTAGTTGTAGCCGGCGTAGAGGACCTGCGGTTTGGCGCCGACGATGTTCTCGAGGGTGGGCTGCTCGGTGGCGACCTCGTCGAGCGTGTCGACCTGTGGGCCGTATTCGAGTCGGAGAACGTCCTTGTCGCGGGCGAGCGCACTGACGGCGACGATCTTGTCTCTGGCGCCCGCCGCCAGCGCGATCGCGATCATCCCGCCGTCGTTGACGAACAGGCGATCGAGAGGCTGGTCGAAGGCGACCTCGGCGCCACAGTTGGTGACGGTGACGCGGTCGGTTGCGACGGCGCCGGACTCGGTGCCGCAGCCCGCTGCGATGCCCAGGACGACGGCGAGCGTGGCGTATCGGGTGATGTTGTGTCTCATCGATTTTCCTTGGTGGCGTAGACCTGCGGTGCAGGAGAGGTGGGGGAGTCGAGCAGCAGATGGGGGAGGCCGGTCTCGGGGTGTGGCACGACGGTGCCGGACACATCGAAGACCGACGCCAGCAGCGGCGGGGTCAGCACCTCGACCGGTGGGCCGTGTGCGGTGACGCCGCCGTCGGAAATGACGGCGACGGAGTCGAAGTGGCGGAGGACGAGGTCGAGGTCGTGCATCGCGGCGATCACAGTCGCCTCGAGGTCGTCGAGGACCTGCATCAACCGCAGTCGCCAGGCCGCGTCGAGATGATTCGTCGGCTCGTCGAGCACAAGGATCGGCGTCTGCTGTGCGATTGCGCGGGCGAGCACGACGCGGTGCCGTTCACCGCCGGACAGCTGCGTACACGAACGGTGTTCCCAACCGCCCAGTCCCACCTGCTCCAGCGCGGACCGGACGATCGCGTGGTCGTCGGAGTTACGTATGGCCCAGGCGGATCGGTACGGCGTGCGTCCCAGGCCCACCGCTTCGGCGACCGTGAGTTCGGCGGACGGGTGTTCATCCTGACCGACCACCGCGATCGACAGCGCGCGACGCCGAGCCGGAAGACGATCGAGATCGTCGTCGCCCAACCGGATTCGCCCCTCGGCCGGTTGTTCGAGACCGCACAGTGTCCGCAGCAACGTGGTCTTGCCCGCTCCGTTGGGTCCGACGATGGCGAGTCGGGTTCCGGCAGGGACGTCGAGATCCACCTCGCGCAGTATCGGGCGGCCACTTCGACGGCAACCGACGGCGTTCGCGCGCAGGGACATCGAGCGCTCCACGGCGCCCATCAGGCTTCGCCGCCGAACACGTACTGGCGCCGTCCCATCAGGAACAGGAAGATCGGTGCGCCGATCAGTCCGGTGACGATGCCCAGCGGCATCTCGCGAGGTGACGCGGCCACCCGTGAGATGACGTCGACCCACACCAGGAACAGTGCACCGCCGCAGACCGCTACGGGAATCATCGCGCGGTGCGTCGCACCGACGAGCAGGCGTGCCGCGTGCGGGACGATCAAGCCCACGAATCCGATTCCACCCGCGACTGAGACCAGAACGCCGACCAGGATTCCCTGGACCGCGAACAGCGCGTTTCGCATGGCGCGCACCGGAACCCCGAGGGATGTCGCGGTGTCGGTCCCGGCTGCGTAGGCGTCGAGCCAGGAGTGGATCGCGAGCATGGCGAGCACCGTGACCACGACGACAACCCCGGCGATCTGCACTTTCGCCCAGGTCGCGCCGGCGACGCTGCCCAACATCCAGAACATCACGTTGTCGGCGGCATGCGGGTCGGCCGCGGTGAAGACCAGCAGTGAGGACAGCGCCAGGAACGCCGACGACAGGACCACTCCGGAGAGGATCAGGCGTAGGGCGGTCAGTCCGCCCTGCGCCCGGGCGACGGCGTACACGGTGACCGAGGCCGCGAGGGCGCCGATCAGCGCGCCGCCGGACAACGCCCAGACACCCACGGCGGCAAACGATCCTAGAGTGATGACCGCCGTCGCACCCACCGCGGCGCCGGCCGACACGCCCAGCAGGTACGGCTCGGCGAGCGGGTTGCGGACGAGGGCCTGCATGACGGCGCCGGCGAGCGCCAGACCGGCGCCGACGATCGCCGCGAGAACCGAACGCGGCAAACGGAGATCCCAGATGATCACGGAGTGGGCGGCGTCGAGCTCGTCGCCTCGCAGGCGCCCGGCGACGGTTCGCCAGACATCGCCGAGCGGGATGGTCTCGGCACCGAAAGCGGTGGCGATCGCGATGCTCACCAAGGTGAGCGCGAGAAGGATCAGGGCAAGGGGCAACGACGGGAGTCGCCGTACCGACATGGCGGTGGCGATCATCGTCGTGCCGTCGGGAGGACGGGACACGTGTGGAACTGCCTTTGGTCTGGGCATCTGTGCGCGAGACGCCGGGTGGACTCGACGAGAACGGCAGGTATTCGGACTCGGGTTCGTCCGAACCCGACGCCTTCCCGGGTTGCCCCAGTGGCCTGATGTCGGGTCCGTCCCCCATACCGCTGCGCGCCAGTCCTGGATTCGCACCAGGTTCCCTGGCACCCGCCTGTGCAGGTGCGACCGCTCTCACCGGTGAGGTTAGCAATACGGACACGGAGCTCTCACCGACCCGTCGCCAAGTCGTCGGGCGAGGGATGCCCGGAGGTCTTAGGCTGGGCGCTGACAGGCAACGGACAGGTGCGAATCGAACCGAGGCGAACGGTGATCCGATGGACGGACGACCCACGAAACTGGCGATCATCGGGGCGGGCGCGGTCGGCACCGCGATCGCCTACTCGGCGCTGATCCGCGGGGTCGCGCGCACGGTCGCGTTGCTGGACATCAAGGCCGCCAAGGTCACCGCCGAGGTGCTCGACCTGTCCCACGGTCTGGAGTTCGTACCGCGCGCCGACATCATCGGCTCCAACGACGTGTCGGTGTGCGCCGACGCCGACGTCGTCGTGTTCACCGCCGGAGCCAAGCAGAAGCCGGGGCAGTCCCGACTCGAATTGGCCGAGGCCACAATCGGTTTGACGCGCGCCATCCTGCCGGATGTGCTCGAGGTGGCACCGAACGCGATCTACCTGATGGTGACCAACCCGGTGGACGTCGTCACCCATGCGGCGCAGAAGATCACCGGCCTGCCGCCGAATCAGCTGTTCGGGTCGGGAACCGTGCTGGATTCGTCGCGGCTGCGGTTCCTCGTCGCGCAGCACTGCGGGGTAGCGGTGCAGAGTGTGCACTCGTATGTCGTCGGCGAGCACGGTGACAGCGAGATACCGCTGTGGTCGTCGGCGACGATCGGTGGCGTGCCGCTGACGTCGTGGACGCCGCTACCTGGGCGTCGGGAGATGGATGCCGTTGCACGGGAGCGTATCCGGGACGAGGTCGTGCACGCCGCCTACGCCATCATCGAGGGCAAGGGGGCCACCAACTACGCCATCGGCCTCGCCGCCACCCGTATCGTCGAAGCCGTTCTGAACGACGAACACCGGGTGCTCCCGGTGTCCACGGTCGCCTCCGGATTCCCCGGGCTCGATGATGTGTGTCTCTCCCTGCCGACCGTCGTCGACCGCGGTGGTGCGCAGACGCGCCTCGAGGTGCCGCTGTCGCCGGACGAGGAAGCCGGTCTGCTCGCCTCGGCGGAGACGCTACGCCGGATGCAGGCGCGATTCGGGTTGTAGGGGCAGGCACTGTCCATCGGGTGGACCAATCTCGGTGCTCGATGCCGGTGCGGCATCCTCGCCGGGGTAGTTTCACCTGGTCACATCGGTGGAAGAGAAGGTTCGACGATGAGTGGTTCGCGGAAGACGGTTCTGGGTTTTGTCGCTGCGGCGTCGATGGCGATCGCGCCGCTGATGGTGGCGGCACCTGCATCGGCGGCGACCGACTACGCCAACTGCGCGGCACTCAACGCCGACTACCCGCACGGCGTCGGCGAGCCCGGCGCCGTCGACTCGACCTCCGGCACGCCGGTTACGAACTTCACCGTCGACCAGGCCCTCTACGACGCCAACGACGAGAGCGACCGCGACAAGGACGGCATCGCCTGCGAGCAGAACTGACCCTTCGGTCACACACTGTGCGTGAGGGTCTCCGACCTGGCTTTTTCTGCTCGCCTGCAGTCCGATGGAACCGATCGGGCGCGCAGATAGTCTGAACTACATGCGCGACGACAAGCTGCTCACCCGGATCTCCGCCCTCCTGCGGCAGGCGGAGAACACCGACAACGAGCATGAGGCCGAGACGTTCATGCAGGCCGCACAACGCCTTGCCACGGCGTCGTCGATCGATCTCGCCGTGGCCCGCGCGCACGATCCGGCCGCGCGTAAGCAGGTCACCCCGATCTCGCGGCAGATCAAGATCGGCGAGCCGGGTAAGCGTGGCCTGCGCACCTACGTGCAATTGTTCGTGGCGATCACCATGGCCAACGACGTGACCGTCGACGTCGCGAGCAACTCGACCTTCGTCCTCGCCTACGGGTACGAGGCCGACATCGACGCCTGCGAGGCGCTCTACACGTCGCTGATCATCCAGATGGTCGCGGCGAGCGATGCCTATCTGCGGTCGGGGGCGTACAAGGGCGAGACCTTCGCGCGGGTCGTCACCAAGGGCAGCGGCTGGCGAGCGCGGCGGGTGATCGAGGAGAAGCCGCTGTCGCCGATCACTGCGCGACTCAACTTCCAGTCGGCCTTCGCCGAACGCATCGGCAAACGTCTCACCGAGGCCCGCGACGCCGCCCGCGAAGAAGCACTCGCCGCCGAACGGCGCTCGGGTGAGCCGGAACGCTCGACGGCGCTGGCCCTGCGCAACAAGGAACTCGAGGTCACCGACTTCTACAAGACCGAGTCCACCGCTCGCGGCACGTGGCGGGCGTCGAGCGCGTCGGCCGGCTATTCGGAGGCCGCCCGGAAGGCGGGGGACCGGGCGGGGCGTCGGGCCAAGATCGGCGCCGACCGTGAATTCGGCGGTGCGCGAGGCGCTCTGGAGGCCTGACGAGTGGTCAGGCGCCGCGGTCGTACCAGGCCACCGACGGGGTCGGAGCAAACGGGGTCGGGGTTCCCGCCCAACGTCGAACCCAGGTGCCGACACGTCCGGGGTCGGTGGCCACGCCGTGCGCGACGATGGCCGTGACCACCAGGATCGCAGCGAACACGAACAGCCAGCTGATCGCGACGAACACGATGCCGAGAGTGCCGAAATAGCGGATCGTTCCCGACGCCAACGTGGGCAGCACGAGCCGGCTGCCGGCCAGCAGGGCAGTGATCAGCAGCCCCGTGACCACACCGTTGAGGGCGAGAAGACGCAGCGGGACCTGGGTGGACACCAGCAAGCGCGGGATGGCGGTGAAGGTGCCCGACCAGATCGTCACCGTCACTCCGAAGACCAGCACGATGCCGAGGAGGCCGCTGCCGCCGAGGTGGAGGCCGAACAGTGTCTCGGCGTGCAGGCCGGTCGACAGCCCCTGCGCGGTGACCGCGGTCGGGATGAGGAACAGCACGATCACCCAGCGCCAGAAAGCTCGCCACGGCAGTTTGGTGACGCCCCAGATCGCGACATACATTCGGCCGAGTGCACGTGACAGGGAGGTGGCGCCGGCGATGGTCATGAGTGCGCCGATGATCCCGAAGGTGGCGAACGACTGCGGGTTGTCCACCGAGTTGTGGTCGAGCTTGCTCACCGGGATGCCGAGCCCGCTCAGGGCGTCGTCGACGACGTCGCTGCCCGGGAGCGTGAGCAGCAGGATGACGATGGGCAGGATCGAGGTGAAGGCCTGCGCGGCGAGGGTCATCGCGCGGTCGGTGATGTCGCCGCGCGCGATGTCGGTGAGGATGCGCAGGCTCAGCGTCGCGCCCGGCAGTCGCAGCACACGTTCGCCGATCGCGTGCAGGTCGGGACGGCGCATGAGGACTCCCATCGGGTACGGCGGACCCTCATCATCATTGGCGATGCCATGAGTCCGCGTGACACCGGGCGTGCCCGGTACTACGACGCCGAGCGACTCGTCTTCCGACTCTTCGACACCGCGTCCTCCTCGCGCACCGTGCAGCTGGCCGGAACCGAACTCACGCTGCCCGCCGAGGCCCGGTTCGCCTCGATCGACGCGGTGCGCGACTACGTGGGACTGGTGCTGGAGTTGCCGAGCGTACGGTCGCGGTTCCCACGCGCCGCCGAGCCGGTGTCGGTGCGCGAGCGGCGCGGCCAGAGCTCGGCACACTACGCCCGGTCGACGACGATCTCCGGTGACAAGTTGCTCAGCGCGGAGATCGCGATCCCGTCGTCGGCGGAGGGCCGGTGGGCGCTACGCGAGCTCGTGGTGCTGCACGAGCTCGCCCATCACCTCGACGACTCCAAGGGGCCGGGGCACGGACGCGGCTTCGTGCTCACCTTCATCGAACTCGTGGGCCTCGTCCTCGGCCCCGAGGCGGCCTTCGTGTTCCGCGTGGTGCTGGCCGATTCCGGGATCGGCTGATCGGGCGCCTAGTGCCCGGTGATCTCCTTCGCGGCATGGCCGACGGTGGCCTCACCGCCGGTCATGATCCGCATGAACTCGCGCTGTTCGGCGGCGCCGCGGATCGCTGCACGTTCGCGTCCGCCGGGGCGTTGCGCCTGCACCGAACGGATGATGTTCACCGGGAACCGGATCGCCGGATACCACGGTGGGACGAACGGCAGTCCGAGTGTGCGCATCGCCGCGGGTCCCAGGAAGCCGCTGGTGACCGAGAGGTGTTGTGCGCGAGCGATCTTGCGACGTAACTTCGGGAACCGCGAGTAGTTCCACTGCAGCGGATCGTCGGCCATGGGCACCGAGAGCTGTTTGGTCGTCTCGTCGGGGGTGGAGAGGACGTACGAGGTCTGGAGCAGCACGCGGATCGCGTCGCGAAAGCCCGTGGGCAGGAACTCGTCCTGCACGCCGAGTAGCCATCCCGCGTACCGGGTGAGGTGCGCGACGGCGTCATATTCACTGGGGCGGTTGACGAGTCCCATCATGACCACGCCCAGGCTGGGCGAGACGAGTGCTCCGACGAGCGTCGCGGCCATGTCCGTCTGATTGATGGGGAGCCCCCAGGTATCGGAATCCCAGTCGGGTAGTGCCGCGACGTGGCGCCGGACCATCGCGTGGATCAGGCGGACGCGCAGCGTCGACCGGTAACCGATTCCCTGTGGCAGCAAACCGTTTTCGGTGATGACGTCGGTGGCCCACTGGGTGGTCTCGGCGAACCGTGTGTTCGAGCCCTTCTCGAGGGCGCCGGTGCGCAGCAGCGTCTGGTTGAAACCGGCGAACTGGTAGCCGCCGAGTAGGGCGACGTCACGCGCCACGTACAGGCCGTCGGCGCCTCCGCTGCGCATGACCCGCGCGCCCTTCTCGATCAGGTCGCGGTCGACCCAGGTGGGTACGGTTTCCACCTCGGTGAAGAACTCGCGCAGCGGGGCCGGGGCGTCGTCGATCGAGTCGATGCCGTTGACGAGTGCCCGCTCGAACAGCGGACGGGACCGGGCCATTCCGGCGGTGTGCATCCACTCGACCAGGCGATCCGCCGGCTCGTCGCCGATCGTCAGGAGTTCACCGAGATGACGGAACAGTTCGCGGTCGGGTTTGCGCAGACCCAGCAGGGGTCCGACGAGCCGCAGGCCGATCGGGATCTTGCAGGGTCCGTCCGGGTGGCGGGACGGGATAGTCGGTGCGGGGGTGCTCGGCGGCGCCTGCGGCGGCGTGGTGGCAACCCGTGCGGTGGTCATCGGACGTGCACTCCGATCGGAGGTTCTGGGTAACGGCTGTCACCCAAAACGTAGGTCGGAGGTACGACGGTGTCAATGGGACGAACAAAAAGAACCGTCCCAAATTGCAGGTAGGGGCGCTGCGCAGCTAGAGCTGCACCGCCTCGGGTGCGTCGGCGCACAGTCCCTCACCCGCGAGCAACGTGAGGTAGCTCGGATGGTCGGGGTCGAGGACCAGGCGCTGCCTGCGGCCGCGTGCCTTGATCAGGTCGGGCACCACCGTGAGGTAGCGGGGCAGGCTCGCCGCGTAGACGTCGACGCGTAGGCGGTGCCCCGGCTGCAGGACCGCGTCGGTCGGGACCAGGTCGACGTCGATGCGGACCGGCTCGTCGGCGGGCACCGGCAGCTTGCGCTTGTGCGACAGGTAGTGGTGCGCCGAGAGCAGGCTGCCGTCGGCCGCGTAGGTCGACTTGCTGCGGTCCAGTGCGCGATTCGACGCGGAGAGGGCGCCGTTGGTGAGCACCGTCGACGTGCCGTCGGGCGCAACGTCGTTCACGGTCACCGCCCAGATCGCCTCGTGGGCGGTGGTTGCGACGTTGAGTCGCAGGTTCATCGCGCCGCTGATCGGGGTGGCCTCGAGAACCGGGCCGGTGGTGAACGACAACGCGCCCCGCTCCTGGAAGCGTGCGTCCTTGGCGTAATCGGCGCCGAGGACCATCGTGGCGCCGGCGGTCACCTGGGTCATGTCGCGCGATCGGAGACCGCGGATGTCGGGGCGGATGTGCAACGACGAGACACCCTGTGCGGGAGTCGAACCCAGCGAGCCGTCGTGTACCGCATGGTCGGCGGTCGACGAGGCATCGGCCGTCAGGTACAACCGCTTCGGCTCGACGCCCGGGCGGGGGAAGTTCTGTCCGGCGGTCCACGCACCTCCCTGCTGCAGCATCGTGACCGGCCCGTAGTGCTCGACGCCGTTGCGGTGCCCCTTGAGCCAGCGGTCGAACCAGGCGCGTTCGAGGACGTCCAGACGCGGTGGCGCGAACTTGCCGCCGTATCCCGAACCGACGTCGAGGTGATAGCCGTCGCCGACGATCATCTGCTTGCGGCCCGGTTCCATGTTCAGCCGCTCGTAGACGCCGGTTGCACTGCGGCCGAACAGGTCATGCCAGGCGCCGACGGTGAACGTGGGTGCCTCGATGCGGTCGACGATCGGGTCGCGTTCGTCGAAATACGGGTCGTCGAAGATGCGCGGGTCGCGGGCGGTGAGGAAACCCCAGAGCAGCGAGGGGATCTCGGTGGCCGGCGACTTCACCCGGTCGATGGCCCACCTCAACGCGTGACCGCTGGTGATGTCCCGAATGATGTTGGCGGGGTTGGGCACCCACTTGAGCATGTTCACCGCCGACAGCCACACCGGGATGAACGCCGAAGGCATGCCGCCGGTGATGTAGATGTCGCGGACGATGTCGTCGCAACCCTCCACTGCGAAGACGGCTTTCAGCTGCGGCGGGCGCTTGTCCGCGGCCTGTAGCGAGTTGATCGCCGAATACGACCAGCCGGCCAGGCCGACGGTGCCGTCGCACCAGTCCTGCTCGCTGACCCAGTCGATGATCTCGACGGAGTCCTCCTGCTCGCGCGGGCCGAGGATCTGCCACTTGCCGTGGCTCGCACCGGTGCCGCGGACGTCGACGACGACCTGTACGTAGCCGCTGCGCACCAGGTTGCGGTTGATGCCGAAGACGTCGAAGACGCCCCCCGACAGCGTCTGGGTGAGGGTGGTGAGGCCCTCGAGTGCGGTACCGGCCGCATCGATCGACGCCGACGCGGTGTGCAACGCCTTGCCGAGGACGGGAGCGTGCAGCGCCTGGTCGACGAAGTCGATGGCGGCCCGGTTGTACGGGTTGATGTTGATGATCGCGGGGTACGGGGTGAGGACCGTCTGGCCGAACCGGTTGGCCGGACGGATCACGGTGGCACGCAGGACGACCCCGTCGCTCATGGTGATCGAGACGTCGCGGTCGATGACGACGCGCGGGTACAGCTGCTTGCCGTCGACCTGTTCACGCCAGCGGATGCCGTCGGCTCCTCCGGTGGGGTCGCCGAGGGGGAGGGTACCGAAATGGGGTGCTTCCGTGGGACGTCGCGAAGGCGAAGGGGCCGGCCGCGCACGGCGTTCCGCGGGATCCAACTGATACGTCATGGTGCACCACCCTGCCTGGGGTGAGAGGTGTCGCACCGCGAGTGCTGCTGGTCGAGATGGCCGGGTGGACACCGACACCCCTTCGTGTCGGTCGTGGGCGCCGGACCCGCTCCGCTGGCGGCGGATGTCAGTGTGTTCCAGGTCACCTCACGCGTTCGCTGAAGAATAGCTCAGCGCCGGTATCGGATGGCTAACCAGGTGGCCTCGGTTTGGCCATCGGAGGTCTACGGCCGGTCACATTCCGGTAGCGACAGGTCGATCGCGGCCGCCGCCTCGAGGACCATCCACGCCGACAGCTGCACCGACAGATCGCGTTCGGGGACCTCCGAGGGCATCACCGCACCCGCCACGAACTGGGCTTTCTTGCCGGCGGCCGTAGGGATGACGGCCCTGCTGCGCCAGTCGCTGCCGAACACGACGCGGCCGCGGACCTCGGTGCGGTTCGCCCACGCCGCATCGGCACTCGAGGCCACGATTCGGGCTGCCCGGGCACGCAATTCATCCGATCCGTCGACATCCGGGAGGTCGGTGGCGATGAGCCCGAGATAACGGGCGAGCACCCCGTGGAACAGGCCGCCGTCGCCACCGCCGCCGCCCTTGATCACCCCGTCGGTGCAGGAGTGCTTCTCGACGGCACCGAGGAGGCGGGCCAGACGGTCCAGATGGCGCTGTCCGCCGGTCGCGCGGAAGGCCTCGAGTTCGGCGCCGAGGACGACGCCCTGACAGTAGGTATAGGTGCCGGTCTCGGCCTTCAGCGAACCGTCGGGCTGCTTCTTCAGGCCGTCGATGACGAGGTGCGTCTTCGGGTCGATGAGGTTGGCGTCCATCCAGTCACACATCGCGACCGCGCGTTCGACGTGACCGGTACGGGCGACCAGGATGGCCGCGGGGCCGTTCGCCGGGGCGTTGAAGAACTGGTCGGTGGTGCGCCAGGGGATACCGCCCCCGTCCTCGGGAACCCAGGCGTCGAGCATGCGCCGGGTCAGGACCTCCAGGCCGCGTCGATGGTCGAGGTCGAGGTGACGGTCGGCGCGTTCGATCGCCAGTCCCAGCCACGCCATGTCGTCGTAGTAGTTGTTCGTCCACCGTCCGAGGTTGCGCACCTTGATCCCGCGCAACACCCGGTTGGCGTCGTCGGCGACATCGGGGTCGAAGGAGCGGTCTCCGTGTGCGGAACCTTCGGGTCTGTGGATCGCGGCGTCGACGAGGAGGTCGACGAGATGTGCGTGCCACCAGTAGTGCCAGGATCCGAGATGCGCCGCGACGAACCCGATCGGCCAGGCGACCGCCGCCGTCCGCGTCGCCGGCAGCCAGAAGGCGCGCTGCAGATGCCGCGCCGCGACGGCGTCCATGGCGGCCTGCGCGCGCTCGTTGGCGTCGTGCGCGTCGGTCGATTTGGTTTGTTCCCCCACAAGGACGTAGCCTAGTCGTCGGTGTGATGCACAACCGTGCGTCGTATCGGTTCAACCAGAGACCGTTGGTCGTCGGGAACTCCCGAACGAAGGCGCGACGAAGTCGCCGGCCCACGCAGGATGAACGAGGAATGTGGTCCCACACATCAGTGTGCGTCTTCACGCCCCGTGCCTGCGTGCCGGGGCGTTTGTCATTTCCGCCCTCGATCGCCTCCACGGCCCGTCGCTCAGTTGAACCCGACCAACTCAAGTGACGAGGAGAGGAGGCGAAGTATGGCCAAGTCCGAAAAGGTCGCCGCTGTTGCGGAGATCGCAGAGCAGTTCAAGGGCTCCTCGGCGGCAGTGGTCACGGAATACCGTGGACTCACCGTCACCCAGATCTCCCAGCTGCGACGTTCCCTCGGCGAGGGTGCAACCTACTCCGTCGCCAAGAACACCCTGGTGAAGCGTGCCGCAGCTGATGCGGGCGTGGAAGGGCTCGACGAGCTGTTCACCGGTCCGACCGCCATCGCCTTCATCGAAGGTGAGCCGGTTGTGGCCGCGAAGGCGATCAAGACGTTCGCCAAGGACAACAAGGCTCTGGTCATCAAGGGCGGGTACATGGACGGCCGCGCGCTGTCCGTTGCCGAGATCGAGCAGATCGCCGACCTTGAGACCCGTGAGGTCTTGCTGGCCAAGCTCGCCGGCGCCATGAAGGGCAACTTGGCTAAGGCAGCCGGTCTGTTCAACCAGCCGGCATCGCAGGTCGCGCGTCTCGCAGCGGCCCTGCAGGAGAAGAAGAACGAAGCCGGCGAATAACTCGCCGCACCAAGCCAATCCCCGGACCGTACGGGGATGCACACCAACCCCGTACGGGGACTTACAGGAAGGACGCCACCATGGCGAAGCTCACCGCTGACGAGCTCATCGAGCAGTTCAAGGAACTGACCCTGCTGGAGCTCAGCGATTTCGTGAAGAAGTTCGAAGAGGTCTTCGAGGTCACCGCGGCCGCTCCGGTCGCCGTTGCCGCTGCCGGTGCCCCGGCTGCTGCCGGTGGCGAGGCCGCTGCCGAGCAGGACGAGTTCGACGTCATCCTCGAGGGTGCCGGCGACAAGAAGATCCAGGTCATCAAGGTCGTCCGCGAGGTCGTCTCGGGTCTGGGCCTGAAGGAAGCCAAGGACCTCGTCGAGGGTGCTCCGAAGGCTCTCCTGGAGAAGGTCGACAAGGACGCCGCCGAGGCTGCCAAGGCCAAGCTCGAAGAGGCCGGCGCCAAGGTTTCCGTCAAGTAAGACTCTTCTTACGCGACTCACGAGCCCGGGACAGCATTGCTGTCCCGGGCTTGTTGCTGTTTGGGCACTCGACTCTCGTGGCGGCCTGACTTCCAGACCTCATTTCGACGTTGCGACCTCGATCGAAGTCGCAGCGTCGAAATGAAGTCTGAGAGTGGCTCGCTCAGGCGGCCGCGAGCCCCAACTTCACGAGCCAGGGTCTCAGGAGGCCGACCAGCTCTCCTCGTTCGAGCTCGGCCCACGTCCAGCGGACCACCATGATCCCCATGGCTCGCAGGGCGTCCTCGCGCCGCTTCTCGCGTAGCAGTGCCTCTCGTGGGGTCTCTCCGGGGCGCATTCCGTACTTCTGGAGTCCGTCGAACTCGCCGACGAGCCGACCGTCCCAGTCGAAGTCCGCCCGCGCCTCGCCCTGTGATGTCCGGAACCTGTGCTGCAGGCGTGGGACGGGGAGTCCGGCTGCGATCATCTGGGCGCGGCTCCACGATTCACCTACGCTCTCCGACGACGAGTCGGCGAACGACAGGGCGCGTCGTGCGATTCTGGTCCCGGGCCGCCGTGATCGTGCGTCGAGGATGGCTGTCATGGCCGATGGATCGGCCTTCATCGCCAGCGCTCGGTCGAAGGCCACGAGTGCTTGCGCGAAGTCGCCGTTCGTCGCGACGTCGACCGCAGTGCGCTCGAGTGTCGTCACCTCGATCCCGTCGACGATCTTGATCTCGGCGGATGTCAGCGGACCGTTGTGCACATGTCGGTGGCCGCGCACGAAACCGCCCGCGTTCGACTTCTTGGTGAGATGGACAGCTTCGCGGTCGGGGTGGAGGAGTTCCAGGCCGAGGATGGCTGCGGCCGAATCATGACTCAGCGTCGTCGTGCCGCGATCGCGCGCCGAGGTCGCCACCGCGATGGACCGCAGGCGATGGGCCGCGGTGGGATCGGCAGTGTCGGGGGTGGCTTCCACGTAGACCCCTGGCGCCAGTCGGATCAAGTCGCCCCCGTCCACCGCCGCTGCGACGGTGTCGTCGGTGATGCCGACCCGCAGCGTCGATTCGCGCCGTATGAGTCCGTGTCGATCGGTCGGGAACCAAGTCATGAGGATTGGACGCACGAGGCGCCTTCTCGGTTCAATTTCCATCGCCGAAACGGACACTTCCCGAGTGACCTGGGACTCTGCGTCCGGCATCACATCCGGCGCTGATGTCCGACTTCCCTCACTTCGTTCCATCGGCTAATGTCATCGACGCAGCGAGAGTTACCGGCTGGTAGCTTTCGCGGGCGCAAGCTGAGTGACTCCGGTCGCATGGTTGGTGGTCCCTGGTCGGTTACAGTGACCCCAACCACAAATGCCACCGGTGGGTGTGCGGTCACACCGTGGCCGCCTTCGGGGGCAGCGATCGTCTGGAGGAAGTTGTGGGTGTAGAGGTCAGTGTCGAGGGGCTCACCAAGTCGTTCGGTTCTCAGAACATTTGGCGTGATGTCACTCTGACCCTCCCGGAGGGGGAAGTCTCCGCGCTGCTCGGTCCGTCGGGTACCGGTAAGTCGGTGTTCCTGAAGACCTTGATCGGTCTGCTGCATCCCGAGCAGGGTTCGGTGATCATCGACGGCACCGACATCACGCAGTGTTCGGCCAAGGAACTCTATGAGATCCGCAAGCTGTTCGGTGTGCTGTTCCAGGACGGTGCGCTGTTCGGTTCGATGAGCCTGTTCGACAACATCGCGTTCCCGCTTCGTGAGCACACGAAGAAGAAGGAGAACGAGGTCCGCGACATCGTGATGGAGAAGATCGACCTGGTCGGTTTGACCGGTGCCGAGGACAAGCTCCCCGGTGAGATCTCCGGTGGTATGCGCAAGCGTGCCGGTCTGGCCCGCGCGCTGGTGCTGGATCCGCAGATCATCCTGTGCGACGAGCCGGACTCGGGTCTGGATCCGGTGCGTACCGCCTACATCTCGCAGCTGTTGATCGACATCAATGCGCAGATCGACGCGACGATCCTGATCGTGACGCACAACATCAACATCGCCCGGACGATCCCGGACAACATCGGCATGCTCTTCCGCAAGGAGCTGGTGATGTTCGGTCCGCGCGAGCAGTTGCTCACCTCGGAGCAGCCGGTGGTCAAGCAGTTCCTCTCCGGTGATCGTTTCGGTCCGATCGGCATGTCCGAGGAGAAGGACGAGGCCGTCCAGAAGCAGGAAGAGGCCATGCAGGCCGCGGGTATCTCCGGTGGTGGTACCAAGGAGGACTTCACCGAGATCATCCCGCAGGTGCAGCCCAATCCCGGTATGCCCGAACGTAAGGCGATCGCCCGTCACCGTGAGCGCGTCCACGCGATGCTGCCCGACCTGCCGGAGAACGCGCAGGAAGCGATCCGCCGCAGCCAGGAGCAGGAAGACCAGATCCGCGAGGAGAGCCGCGCGCACGCCGAGGACATGGCGGGCGGCGGCGGCGGACGCCACGGCGGAGACAACGAGTGGACCAGCGCTCCCGCCGGGAACGTGGCCGTCGCCGACGCCAAGACCGACGTCATCGACTACGGCGGCAGCGATGCGCCCACCGAACAGTGGCAGACGCCCGGTGGCGGCGACGCACTGACCAAGCCCAGTCATCGTGCTGCTGACGGGAACGAAGGGCGGACCATCCAGGGATGACCAATGCCACCACGCGTGGCGTCGACCGAATCGCGCAGGCCGGAACAGGTGCTCTCGCCCAGACCGGCAATATCGTTCAGCTCTTCGTCGATGTTGCACGCCAGACCTTTGTGCGCCCGTTTCAGTGGCGGGAGTTCATCCAGCAGGCGTGGTTCATCGCCAGTGTGACGATCCTGCCGACCGCCCTGATCGCGATTCCGTTCGGCGCAATCGTCTCCTTGCAGACGGGTTCGCTGATCAAACAGCTCGGCGCCGAGTCGTACACCGGCGCGGCCAGCGTGTTGGTCGTCATCCAGCAGGGGTCGCCACTGGTGACCTCGCTCCTCATCGCGGGTGCGGCCGGATCGGCGGTTGCCGCCGACCTCGGTTCGCGCACCATCCGTGAGGAGATCGACGCCATGGAGGTGCTGGGCATCAACCCGATCCAGCGCCTCGTGGTCCCACGTGTGCTGGCCATGGTCCTGGTCGCGATGCTGCTCAACGGCCTCGTCGCCGTGATCGGTATCGGTGGTGGTTACTTCTTCAACGTGGTGGTGCAGGGCGGCACCCCGGGCGCCTATCTGGCGTCGTTCGGTGCGCTCGCCCAGCTGCCCGACCTGTACGTGTCGACGCTGAAGGCAGCCATCTTCGGTGTGCTGGCCGGCGTCGTCGCCTCCTACAAGGGGCTCAACCCCAAGGGTGGCCCGAAGGGTGTGGGTGACGCCGTCAACCAGAGCGTCGTCATCACATTCCTGCTGCTGTTCCTCGCCAACCTGATCATCACGGCGGTCTACCTGCAGATCGTCCCACCGAAGGGGAGCTAGCGTGACCGATGGTGGCGGCGGCGTGACGATCGCCAAGAGCAGGCCTGAGTACTACATGTACGAGGCCCGCAAACAGCTGGGCAAACCGCTCAAGGTGCTCGACGGTGCCGGCGAGCAGATGTCGTTCTACGGCCGCACGCTGGCGTGGATGCCGAAGACGCTGGTGCATTACACCCGTGAGGTCCTGCGCCTGCTCGCCGAAGTGGCCTTCGGTTCGGGCGGACTCGCGGTCATCGGCGGAACCATCGGCGTGATGGTGCTGATGTCGGGCTTCACCGGCGTCGTCGTCGGCTTGCAGGGTTACGCCGCACTCGACCAGATCGGGTCGCAGGCCCTGACCGGCTTCCTGTCGGCCTACGTGAACACCCGTGAGGTGGCGCCCCTCGTCGCAGGCCTCGCCCTGTCCGCGACCGTCGGCTGTGGCTTCACCGCCCAGCTCGGCGCCATGCGTATCTCCGAGGAGATCGACGCCCTGGAGACGATGGCCGTGCCGTCGATCCCGTTCCTGGTGTCGACCCGCGTGATCGCCGGCTTCATCGCCGTCATTCCGCTGTACGTGCTGGGTCTGTTGTCGGCGTATCTCGCCTCGAGAGTGGTGACGACCGTCTTCAACGGGCAGTCCGGCGGCTCCTACGACCATTACTTCAACCTGTTCCTGCCGCCGGCCGACGTGCTCTGGTCGTTCGGCAAGGTGCTGGTCTTCGCCTTCGTCATCATCCTGGTGCACTGCTACTACGGCTACTACGCATCCGGGGGTCCCGCAGGTGTGGGCGTGGCCGTCGGTCACGCGGTCCGAGCGGCGCTGGTCCTCATCGCCGTCCTCGACTTCTTCCTGGGACTCGCGATCTGGGGCACCACCACGACCGTGCGAGTGGGGGGTTAGCAGATGGCGGTCCTGCGCCGACGACTGCTCGGCTTGGTCTTCTTCATCGTGGTCGCACTGTTCCTCACCGCGACCATCACCAAGTTCAACAAGACGTTCCAAGACTTCACCGACGTCACCCTGCTGACCGACTCCACCGGCAACGCGCTTCCCGCGAACGCCGACGTGAAGGCGCGCGGCATGGTCGTCGGCGAGGTCCGCGAGGTCAAGCCGGCGCCCGACGGTTCGGTGGAGGTCATCCTCGGCCTCGATCCGACCAAGGCCTCGGAGCTGTCCGACAAGACCACCGCGCGCATCCTGCCGAAGACGCTCTTCGGTGAGCGGTACGTGGCGTTGCAGGTTCCCGAGGACAACAACGGTCCGACGCTGAAGAACGGCGCAACCATCGAGACCGACAAGAGCGGCAATGCTCTCGAGGTCCAGCAGTTGTTCGACGACCTGCTGCCGGTGCTCGAGGCGATCCCGCCGCAGGATCTCAACGCCACGCTCACCTCGCTGTCGAAGGCGCTGTCGGGTCGCGGCGAGCAGATCGGCACCACGCTCGAGGAGCTCGACCAGATCTTCGGCGAGGTCAACAAGAACCTGCCCGACCTCGAGGGCACCCTCGAGGGCCTGGCCACCTTCTCGCAGACCTACTCGCAGGCGCTGCCCGACGTCGTCGACGCGCTGGACTCGTTCCGCACCACGTCGAACACCATCGTCGGACGGCAGGGCGATCTGCGGACCCTGATCGCCACGCTCGGTGTGGCCTCCGATGACCTCACCGGTTGGCTCCGCCAGAACCGAACCGACCTGATCGACCTCGCCGTCGATTCCGAACAACTGCTCGTCGGGCTGGCCAAGCAGTCTCCGACGTTCGTGTGCACGTTCCGCAATTTCGCCGGTCTGATCCCCGAGTCTCGAGTCATCGTGGGCGAGGGCACCAAGAACCCGGGCGTGCGCGTGAACCTGCAGTTCGTCAATCCCCGTGGCCGATACCTACCGAACCAGGACGAACCCCGCTTCATGGACCTCGATCCACCCGCCGTGTGCTACGAGCCCGCCAAAAACGGTCGCCCGTTCCCGCAGTACCCGGGTGGCGGCCTCGCCGACGGCAGCTACCAGCCGCCGTCACGCAACGCAGGCCCGCGCACCGTCAAGACGCTCCCGCAGCCGCAGTTCAGCGGCATCCCCGCGGGATCGGTCGAGCCCAACCCGTTCGATGACCCGGACTACCGCAAGCAGCTCCAGGTCATCTACGGCGCGACCACCGGTGAGACGCCGGAGTCGGTGCCGACCTGGGTCACGATGCTCGCCGGCGGCGCCCTCCAGGGAGCGAAGGTCGACATCAAATGAGGTCGATCATCGCGCCCCTCGTCAAGCTGATCGTCTTCGCGGTCGTCACCGTGGTCACCACCAGCCTGCTCGCGCTGACCATCGCGAACGCCGGTGGTGACGGTGACGCGAAGTTCAAGGCCGTCTTCACCGACGCCACGCTGCTCAATGCGGGCGACGACGTCCGCATCGCGGGCGTCCGGGTGGGACAGGTGGAGAAGGTCGAGGTCTACGACCGCAACCGGGCCATGGTCTCGTTCAACGTCGACCGTGACCGGCTGCCGGACGGCACCCAGCTCTACATCCGCTACCGCAACCTCACCGGTCTCCGGTACCTCGGTCTGGAGCGGGGGGCGGGCGACCCGACGAAGACCGTGGCGCAGGGCCACACGTTCGGGCTGGAGCCGGGCCGCACCGACACGCATCCGCCGGTGAACCTCACCGAACTGTTCAACGGGTTCCGTCCGCTGTTCCAGCAGCTGTCGGCCGAAGACGTCAACAAGCTGACAGAGCAGATCATCGCGATCTTCGACGGTCAGGGCGGCTCGATCACGCGCCTGGTCAGCGACACCGCGGACCTGACGAATGCGATCGCCGACAAGGACAAGGTCATCGGTGACCTGATCGGCAACCTCACCAAGGTGCTCGACACGGTCAACCGCAACGACGCGCAGTTCACCAGCCTCCTCGACAACACCGAGAAGCTGGTGACCGGCCTTGCCGCACAGCGCGGTTCGGTGGGCTCGGCAATCTCGTCGGTGTCCAACCTGACCTCGGTGACCGCGAACATCCTCGGTGCGACGCGACCCTCCATCCAGGGCGACATCGCCGGTCTGAAGTCGCTCGCCGATCAGATCAACAAGCGCGACAAGGACATCGAGCAGACGCTGACCAACCTGCCGATCAAGCTGCAGAAGATCGGCCGGGCCGCGACCTTCGGTTCCTGGTTCCAGTTCTATCTGTGCGGCATCGACATCGTCGCCGGCAACGGCAAGTCGACGGTGCTGACACAACCGCTGGTGCCGTTGCCCGACATCAATCACGTGCTCTACACCAGCGCCGCGACGCGCTGCTGGACCGACGAGAAGCCAGGGGGGTGACCACGATGGCAGACCAGAACGACAACCAGGACGACGCAGCCCGGGCGGATGCGCCGAAGAAGCACCCCCATCGCCGGTTCGGTGGTCGACGCAGTCCGGTGAGCATCGGTGCCATCGGCATCCTGATCCTGATGATGCTGGGACTCAGCGCGTTCTACCTGACCGACGTCCCGTTGCTCGGTGCCGGAGCCCGCTACACCGCGAAGTTCTCCGAGGCCGCCGGGCTCAAGCCCGGTAACGAGGTGCGCGTCGCCGGTGTGAAGGTCGGTGAGGTCGACGCGGTGAAGCTCAACGGCGACAAGGTCGACGTGACCTTCAAGGTGGAGAACACCTGGATCGGCGACCAGACGCAGGCGTCGATCCAGATCAAGACGATCCTGGGTCAGAAGTTCCTGTCGCTGAACCCGCGCGGCAGCGAGCCCGCCGATCCCGACGTCCCGCTGACCGACACGGTCGCCCCGTACGACGTCATCGAGGCGTTCTCGGCCGCCGCGAATCAGATCGAGGACTTCGACAACGACCAGCTGGCCGAGTCGATGCGCGTGCTCTCCGACGCCTTCTCGGGCACCGCGGGCACCACCGGTCCGGCGCTCGACGGGCTGGCGCGTCTGTCCAACACGATCGCCAGCCGCGACCAGGAGGTGCAGAAGCTCCTCGCCGCCACCAAGGACACGTCGAAGCTGCTGGCCGACCGCAACGAGGAGTTCGTGCGCCTCATCGGCGGTGCGGGACAGCTCCTCGACGAGCTCAACAACCGGCAGCAGGCCATCTCCGCGCTGCTCGCGAGCACGACGAGCCTCGGCGACTCGCTCACCGGCATCGTGCGCGACAACGAGGAGCAGATCGGGCCGGCGCTCGACGCGCTGAAGGGCGTCAATGAACTGCTGCAGCGTCAGAACCAGAACATCCGGGACTCGATCAAGTACATGGCGCCGTTCTACCGGCTCTACGCCAACGCGCTCGGCAACGGCCGCTGGCTCGAGTCGACCGTGGTGAACCTCCTGCCGCCGGCCCTGCCGCAACAGAACACCACACGTCCGCCGAACAAGAAGACGCTGGAACAGAACAACGGCGGAACGGAGGCAGGCTGATGACCGCGCCAGACCTCACACAGACCTCCGGTCCCGGCCGGTGGTTCACACCGCGCCACATCGTGGCGCTCGTCCTCGGGCTGATCATCGCGCTGGTTGTCGCCGGCGCGCTGTGGTGGGTGTTCTCTTCGATGGGGACCACCAAGATCACCGCGACATTCAAGCGTTCCGTCGGCATCTACGAGGGTTCCGACGTGCGCATCCTCGGCGTCGCCGTGGGCAAGGTCGACTCGGTGACTCCACAGGGCGACACCGTGAAGGTGACGATGACCGTCGACCGCGGCATCACGCTGCCCGAGGACGTCCGTGCCGTGCAGGTGATCCCGTCCGTGGTTGCCGACCGCTACATCCAGCTGACCCCCGCCTACTCCGGCGGACCGAAGGCCTCCCGCGACATCACCCTCGATGTGAACCAGACGATGGTTCCGGTGGAGGTCGACGAGTTGTATCGCAGCGTCAAGGAACTGTCGGACGCGCTCGGTCCCGACGGCGCCAACAAGCAGGACGGCACCGGCCGCCAGGGCGCGGTGAGCGAACTCGTCGCGACCAGTGCCGCCAACCTCGAGGGCAACGGCGAGAAGCTCGGCGAGGCCATCGAGAACCTGTCGAAGGCCACCACGACCCTCAGCGATTCGCGGGGCAACCTCTTCGACACCGTCAAGAACCTCAACACCTTCGTCGGCGCGCTGCGCGAGAACGATGCCCAGGTGCGGCAGTTCAACACGCAGATGGCGTCGTTCAACAAGTTCCTCGCCGGCGAACGCGACCAGCTCGCGTCGGCCCTGAACAAGCTGTCGTTCGCCCTCGGCGACGTGGCGGAGTTCCTCGACGACAACCGCGAGCAGATCGGCGAGACCGTCAAGGACCTGCAGCCGACGACGCAGGCGCTGCTCGACGAGAAGAACAACCTCAAAGAGGTCCTCACCGTCCTGCCGATCACCATCAGCAATCTGATCAACGCCTACGACGCGGAGTCGGGAACCCTGTCGATGCGCCTGACGATCCCGGATCTGCAGGACCTGATCGGTGCGCAGTGCCGCCTGCTCGACCTCGGTCAGTTGCTCCCGGGCAACCCGCAGGCCACGCAGTTCAGCAACACGCTGCGTCCGCTGATCAGCCAGTGTGAGGCGCTCGGCAAGCAGATCACCGACGGTGTGCTCGAGCCGCTGCTGCCCGTGCTGCCCTTCGGCATCATGAGCAACAACAAGCTGCAGAAGGCGCCCGTGCCCGGCACGGTTCCCGGTAACCCGGATCCCGAGATCGGAACCCCGTCGTCGCGGACTCCCGCGCCGCCGGCGGCACGCGCACCCGCATCGTCGTCGACCACCAAGTCGACCACCCCACGTCCTCGGGGAGGCAACTGATGAACCGACGCACCATGCGGATGACGCTGGCCGGCGCGGTCCTGTCGCTGACCGTGCTGGTGTCGGGTTGTATGTCCAACGGCATCCAGTCGCTGCCGCTACCCGGCGGCGTCGACACCGGCGACAACGCACGCACCTACAAGATCCAGTTCGACGACGTGCTCGACCTGGTGCCCCAGTCGATGGTCAAGCGGGACGGCATCCCCGTCGGCCGCGTGACCGCGGTCGAGGTGCCTGATGACCAGTGGTTCGCCCAGGTCACGGTCGAGGTCAAGAACGAGGTCGACCTGTCCGACAAGGCCGAGGCGAGCGTTCAGCAGACCTCGCTGCTCGGCGAGAAGTTCGTGTCCCTGTCCGAGCCGGACGGCAGCGCCGACGCGCCGCGGCAGAACCCGGCCCAGCCGATCCCCACGTCGCGAACCCGTACCGCGACCGACATCGAGCAGGTTCTCGGAGCGCTGGCGCTGCTGCTGACCGGCGGCGGCATCAACCAGATCCAGCCGATCGTCACCGAGCTGAACAAGACGCTCGACGGCCGGGCCGGCAAGGTCCGCGACCTCATCGACCAGACCGAGAAGCTCATCGCCGGCCTCAACCGCCAGCGTGACGACATCATCGGCGCGATCGACGGCCTCGCCGACCTGTCCGAACGGACCGCGGCGCAGACCGATCAGATCGACCGCATCCTCAAGCAGCTGCCCGAGGGCATCGAGGTGCTGGAGGAGCAGCGTCCGCAGTTCGTCGACCTGCTGACCAAGCTCGACCAGCTCGGTCAGGTCGGCACCGACGTGCTCGGCAAGTCGCGCAAGGCGCTGATCAACGACCTCAAGGCACTGCGTCCCGTGCTCACCCAGCTCGCCGCTGCTGCGCCCGATGCGATCACCGCCGCACCGCTGGTCCTGACCCATCCGTTCCCGGACTGGCTGCTGCCCGGTGTCAAGGGCGACTCGACCAACCTGTTCATGACGTTGGACCTCCGGCTCCTCAACCAGCTCGAGGCGCTCGGCGTGGGGCAGGGGACACCGAAGTACTCGCCCCCGGCCCGGGTGAAGGTGCCTGTCGATCCGCGGAACCCGTACTACAACGGCAACGGACCGCGCTACGGCTGGCCGACGATCACCCTGTTGCCGCCCGGCCCTAACTGGCGTCCCGGACCGAACACCCCGCCGTCCGGCGGTCGCTACCCGGCGGCATCGTTCTCCCGGTCCGCCGACGGCGCCGGCCCGATGCCCACACCCGCCAAACCCGGACAGGGCGTTCTCGACGGCCCGCTCGCGGCGATGGGTCTGGCGCCGAAGTCGCAGACCCCTGAGGCACCGACAGGAGCAGGACGATGATCAGCAAGCTCGTCAAGATCCAGCTGATCGTGTTCGTCGTCGTCGGCCTGGTGGCGCTGGTCTATGTGGGCGCGAAGTACGCGCGACTCGACAAGCTGGCCGGCGTCGGCATGTACTCGGTCACCGCGCAGCTGCCCGACTCCGGCGGCATCTTCACCAACGCCGAGGTCACCTACCAGGGTGTGCCGGTGGGGCGCGTCGGCGGACTCACGCTGACCAAGTCCGGCGTCGACGTGAAGCTCGACATCGACAAGGGCGGCCCGGACATCCCGGCGTCGGCGACCGCCGTCGTCGCCTCGCGATCGGCGATCGGTGAGCAGTACGTCGACCTGCAGCCGACGACCTCGTCGGGTCCGTACCTCAAGGCGGGCGACGTCATCACCAAGTACCAGCTGCCCGAGCCGCTCGAGGACGTCGTGAAGTCGGCCATCGACTTCACCTCGTCGATCCCGGTCGACGACCTGCACACGGTCATCACCGAACTCGGCAAGGCGTTCAACGGTCAGAGTGAGAACCTCACCCGCCTGGTCGATTCGCTCGGCAAGCTGTCGCGCGCGGGCGTCGACAACCTGCCCGAGGTCGTCTCGCTCATCCAGGATTCCAATGTCGTGCTCGCCACGCAGGCAGACCAGTCGGATGCGATCCTCACGTGGTCGCGGAACCTCGACCTGGTCACCGCGACCCTCGCGAGCTCCGACCCCGACCTCCGACGTCTGCTCACCACCGGCACGCTGTCGGCCACGCAGATCTCCGAGCTGATCCAGAAGAACGGCAACGACATCTCCAAGGTGGTGAAGGATCTCGCCGAGGTGTCCCGCACCATCGAGCCGGCGACCTACAACATCTCGACGACCTTCGCGATGCTCTCCGCTCTGTCGGCGGGCAGCCACTCACCGGCACCCGGCGACGGCCAGATCCACTTCGGCGTCGTCCTCGAGACCAACAACCCGGCGGCCTGTACGCGGGGCTATGGCGGCACCGACGCGATCATGGCGGAGATGCGGCGCAAGAACCCGAACTTCGACAAGCACTACGACGCCTTCCCGTTCAACACGGAGGCCAAGTGCACTGTGCCGCTGGGCAACCCGACGGGTGTGCGCAGTGCGGAGCGTGCGAAGTACGCCAACCCGGCGTACCCGCAGCCGTGGGATTCCACGCCGAAGAAGGACCCCGACAAGCTGAACCTCAACCCGCTGGCCCAGCAGCTCGCAGCGCTGCTCGGCGTGCGGCCCAAGTAGACGACGCAGGCCTTCCAGGGCTCCGGTTCCGCTTCGTGCGGACACTCGGGCCTTGGCCTGCGCTCAGGAGCGATCTATACAGTGTCTTCTGCTATGACTGGCACCCCCGAACCCACAGGTTCTGCATCGACCGGCTCGACCGATCCGGATGCAGGTCCGACCGAGAAGAACACCGGCACCCGACCCGCGCTGAGGCGGCTCGCAGGCGTCGCGCCGCTTGCGCTGGCGATCGTCGCGGTGATCGCGGCGGTGGTGTGCGTGGCCGTGTTCGGAGTGCGTGCCTACGACGTCTATGCCAACCAGTACCCGGCGCAGCAGACGCGTGACGACGCGACCCAGGCGGCCGAACAGGCCGTCCTCAACATCACCACGATCGATCCCGCCGACCTCGACGGTTTCCGGGAGCGCGCCGAGGCGTCGCTGACCGGCAAGGCCAAGAACGAGGTGCTCGGCGGCAAGGACGGGAGCGTCCTCGACATGCTGTCGAATGCCGGCCCGGACGCCGCCAAGCTGAGCGCCCGCCTGGTGCGCAGCGCGCCGAGCGAGGTCAACCCCGACGAGGGCAAGGCGAAGGTCCTCGTCTACGTCATCACGACCCTCGAGCGGCCCGGCCAGCCCGGCGTCGACGAGACGCGCGGATTCGACGTCAGCATGATCAAGGACGGCGACACCTGGAAGGCCGAGAACCTCCTCGGCCTGGAAGGCATCGCCTACGCCGACGCGGGACAGTCGGGTAACGGACAGGCGCCCGCGCCGGCACCGGGAGGCGGAAACTGATGGCCCAGAACCCGAAGAAGCCCGCAGGCAAGCGTCGTCCGACGCCGAAGGTCGCCGGACACACCCGTGCCACGCAGCCCGGGCAGACACCCGATGCCCCCGAGGTCGATGCGTCGGCACCCGCGCTCCCTGAGGTGCAAGGAGCGAAAGCCGCCGGGCCGGGCGAGCGGAGCGAGTCGACGAGCCACGAAGGGTCCGGTGACGACACCTCGAGCTCCGTCGACGCCGCCGACACCGACACCGCCCCCGCGAAGCCCGACCTCACCAAGCCGAAGACCAGGCCCGTCTCCCGGGTCTCGACCCTGCGTCCCAGCGCAGCCGGCAGAACCGATGAGGACACCTCGTCGAACCGCCCGATGGGCCGGCCCGGCCGGCAGGGGAGTGCCGAGGGCAGGAAGAAGCGTACGGCCCCGCTCGCGGCGATCCTCGCCGCGGCCGCGGTGGTCCTCGGCATCGTCGCCGTGGTCCTCGCCTTCCATCCCGGTGCCGACGTGGGTCCCAACAAGGCCTTCGTCGACCAGGAGGCCACGTCGCAGTTGACCGGGCAGGCGCAGGAACGGATCTGCGCGATCTTCGGTTACGAGCACACCGAGCTCGACGCCTGGCAGAAGCGTGCCCAGGATGCGTTGACCGGTCAGGCGCGGGAAGAGTTCGACAAGACCTTCAAGGCGCAGAAGGACCTGATCACCCAGACGAAGACCGGTGCCGAGTGCCGGGTCGACGCCCTCGGCGTCAAGGATCTGACCGGCGGCGGCGACGGCGCCCACGCGACCGTTATCGCGAACATGATCATCAGCGAGACGCAGAACAGCATGGCCACCAACAGCGGTGCCCCGCGTGCGCAGTTCGCCATGGTCAAGGAGGGCGACACGTGGCGGATCCAGGGCGTCGAGCCCTTCTGATCCGGGCGTGACCGCCAGGCGGTCGGACGACTCCGGGGACAAGTTCGCGAAATTGGCGCGTACCGCTTGACGTTTCGGCGTTGTCAGGCCAGGCTGTGACCAGCGATTGACGTGCAGGCAGCCACCCGTGCGAAATCGTTTCTCGACGGACTTGACAAAGGACGTCTATTTTCTGCTACAGTTGGACGTTGCGCTGGCTGCCTCCTGTCCATCTATCGATCCTTCTTCGGCCACTCCTTGTATGTGTGTGCTGCGGTGATCGCCGATCTCAGGGTGTCACCAGCGAACGGCCCATCAAGCCACCGCACATCTAGGTTGTGAATAACGTCGTGTTGGAAGGACGCATCTTGGCAGTCAACCGCCAGTCCACCTCAACAATCCCCGGCGCGCCGCATCGCGCGTCGTTTGCAAAGATCAGCGAGCCGCTGGAGGTTCCCGGCCTCCTCGACCTCCAACTCGATTCCTTCGAATGGCTCGTCGGGTCCCCGGAGTGGCGCGCCAAGGCGATCGCCCGCGGAGAAGAGAACCCGACGGGCGGGCTGGAGGACATCCTCCACGAGCTGTCCCCGATCGAGGACTTCTCCGGGTCGATGTCCCTGTCGTTCTCCGAGCCGCACTTCGACGAGGTCAAGGCCTCCGTCGAGGAGTGCAAGGACAAGGACATGACCTACGCGGCGCCGCTGTTCGTCACCGCTGAGTTCATCAACAACAACACCGGTGAGATCAAGTCGCAGACCGTCTTCATGGGCGACTTCCCGATCATGACCGACAAGGGCAGTTTCATCATCAACGGCACCGAGCGTGTCGTGGTGAGCCAGCTGGTCCGCAGCCCCGGTGTGTACTTCGACGCCGCGATCGACAAGGCCACCGAGAAGACCCTGCACACCGTCAAGGTGATCCCGGGTCGCGGTGCGTGGCTGGAGTTCGACGTCGACAAGCGCGACACCGTGGGTGTGCGTATCGACCGCAAGCGCCGTCAGCCGGTCACCGTGCTGCTCAAGGCCCTCGGCTTCACCACCGAGGAGATCACCGAGCGCTTCGGCTTCTCCGAGATCATGATGTCGACCCTGGAGAAGGACAACACCGCCAACCAGGACGAGGCGCTGCTCGAGGTCTACCGCAAGCTGCGTCCGGGTGAGCCGCCGACCAAGGAGTCCGCGGAGAACCTCCTGGAGAACCTGTTCTTCAAGGACAAGCGCTACGACCTCGCCCGTGTGGGCCGCTACAAGGTCAACAAGAAGCTGGGTCTGACGGGCAACCCGATGACCGGCGAGTCGACCCTGACCCGCGAGGACATCATCGCGACCGTCGAGTACCTGGTGCGTCTGCACGAGGCCGACCCGCACACGACCACCTACATGACCGTCCCCGGTGGTGTGGAGGTTCCCGTCGAGGTCGACGACATCGACCACTTCGGCAACCGTCGTCTGCGTACCGTCGGCGAGCTGATCCAGAACCAGATCCGCGTGGGCCTCTCGCGTATGGAGCGTGTCGTGCGTGAGCGCATGACCACCCAGGACGTCGAGGCGATCACCCCGCAGACCCTGATCAACATCCGTCCCGTCGTGGCGGCGATCAAGGAGTTCTTCGGCACCAGCCAGCTGTCGCAGTTCATGGACCAGAACAACCCGCTGTCGGGTCTGACCCACAAGCGTCGTCTGTCGGCGTTGGGCCCGGGCGGTCTGAGTCGTGAGCGTGCCGGCCTCGAGGTGCGCGACGTCCACCCGTCGCACTACGGCCGTATGTGCCCGATCGAGACCCCTGAGGGTCCGAACATCGGTCTGATCGGTTCGCTCTCGGTGTACGCACGGGTCAACCCGTTCGGTTTCATCGAGACCCCGTACCGCAAGGTCGTCGACGGTGTCGTCACCGACGAGATCCAGTACATGACCGCTGACGAGGAGGATCGCTTCCTCATCGGTCAGGCCAACACCAACTTCGACGGCAGCGGCCGTATCACCGACGAGCGTGTGCTGGTGCGCAAGAAGGGCTCTGAGGTGGAGTTCGTGGGCGCCACCGATGTCGAGTACCTCGACGTCTCGCCGCGCCAGATGGTGTCGGTCGCGACCGCGATGATCCCGTTCCTCGAGCACGACGACGCGAACCGCGCCCTGATGGGTGCGAACATGCAGCGTCAGGCCGTGCCGCTGGTGCGCAACGAGTCGCCGCTGGTCGGTACCGGTATGGAGCTCCGTGCCGCCGTCGACGCCGGTGACGTCATCGTGTCGTCCAAGACCGGTGTGGTGGAAGAGGTCTCGGCCGACTACATCACCGTCATGTCCGACGACGGCACCCGTGACACCTACCGGATGCGCAAGTTCGCGCGTTCGAACCACGGCACCTGCGCCAACCAGCGTCCGATCGTGGACGAGGGCCAGCGCGTGGAGGCCGGCCAGGTCCTCGCCGACGGCCCCTGCACCGAGAACGGTGAGATGGCGCTCGGCAAGAACCTGCTCGTGGCGATCATGCCGTGGGAGGGCCACAACTACGAGGACGCGATCATCCTGTCGCAGCGACTCGTGGAAGAGGACGTCCTGACCTCGATCCACATCGAGGAGCACGAGATCGACGCCCGCGACACCAAGCTCGGTGCCGAGGAGATCACCCGGGACATCCCGAACGTCTCCGACGAGGTCCTCGCCGACCTCGACGAGCGCGGCATCGTGCGCATCGGTGCCGAGGTCCGCGACGGCGACATCCTGGTCGGCAAGGTCACCCCGAAGGGCGAGACCGAGCTGACCCCGGAAGAGCGTCTGCTGCGTGCCATCTTCGGTGAGAAGGCCCGTGAGGTTCGCGACACCTCGCTGAAGGTGCCCCACGGCGAGACCGGCAAGGTCATCGGCGTGCGCGTGTTCAGCCGCGACGACGACGACGATCTCGCGCCGGGCGTCAACGAGCTGGTCCGCGTCTACGTGGCCCAGAAGCGCAAGATCCAGGACGGCGACAAGCTCGCCGGTCGTCACGGCAACAAGGGCGTCATCGGCAAGATCCTCCCCCAGGAGGACATGCCGTTCCTGCCCGACGGCACCCCGGTCGACATCATCCTGAACACCCACGGTGTCCCGCGTCGTATGAACATCGGTCAGATCCTGGAGACCCACCTCGGGTGGATCGCCAAGGCCGGCTGGAACATCAACGTGGCCGAGGGCGTCCCGGAGTGGGCCTCGAACCTGCCCGAGGACATGTACTCGGCGGAGCCCGACACCAACACCGCCACCCCGGTGTTCGACGGTGCGCGTGAGGAGGAGCTGACCGGACTGCTGTCCTCGACGCTGCCCAACCGCGACGGTGAGGTCATGGTCAACGGCGACGGCAAGGCGACGCTGTTCGACGGTCGTTCCGGCGAGCCGTTCCCGTACCCCGTGGCGGTCGGCTACATGTACATCATCAAGCTGCACCACCTGGTCGACGACAAGATCCACGCTCGTTCGACCGGTCCGTACTCGATGATCACCCAGCAGCCGCTGGGTGGTAAGGCGCAGTTCGGTGGTCAGCGCTTCGGTGAGATGGAGTGTTGGGCGATGCAGGCGTACGGCGCCGCCTACACCCTGCAGGAGCTGCTCACCATCAAGTCGGACGACGTGGTGGGCCGCGTGAAGGTCTACGAGGCGATCGTCAAGGGCGAGAACATCCCGGAACCGGGTATCCCCGAGTCGTTCAAGGTGCTTCTGAAGGAACTTCAGTCGCTCTGCCTGAACGTCGAGGTGCTCAGCTCCGACGGTGCCGCCATCGAGATGCACGACACCGACGACGAGGACCTGGAGCGCGCTGCTGCCAACCTCGGAATCAACCTGTCGCGCAACGAGTCGGCAACCGTCGACGACCTCGCCAACTGATCCTCACCACTGACAACAGAGCTCTGGAAAGGTAACAAGTGCTCGACGTCAACTTTTTCGACGAACTGAAGATCGGCCTGGCCACGGCCGACGACATCCACAACTGGTCATACGGTGAGGTCAAGAAGCCGGAGACGATCAACTACCGCACGCTCAAGCCCGAGAAGGACGGCCTGTTCTGCGAGAAGATCTTCGGACCGACCCGCGACTGGGAGTGTTACTGCGGTAAGTACAAGCGCGTCCGCTTCAAGGGCATCATCTGCGAGCGCTGCGGCGTCGAGGTGACCAAGGCCAAGGTGCGCCGTGAGCGCATGGGCCACATCGAACTGGCCGCCCCGGTCACGCACATCTGGTACTTCAAGGGTGTGCCGAGCCGGCTGGGCTACCTGCTCGACCTGGCGCCGAAGGATCTCGAGAAGATCATCTACTTCGCCGCCTACGTGATCACCGCCGTCGACGACGAACTGCGTCACAACGAGCTCTCGACCCTCGAGGCCGAGATGGAGGTCGAGAAGAAGGCCGTCGCCGATCAGCGCGACGCCGACCTGAACGAGCGTCAGCAGAAGCTCGAGCAGGATCTCGCCGAGCTCGAGGCCGAGGGTGCCAAGGCCGACGTGCGCCGCAAGGTGCGCGACGGTGCCGAGCGCGAGATGCGTCGTATGCGCGACTCCGCTCAGCGTGAGCTCGACGGTCTCGAGGAGATCTGGGACAAGTTCGTCAAGCTCGCCCCGGGCGACCTCATCATCGACGAGAAGCTGTACCGCCAGCTCGAAGAGCGCTACGGCGAGTACTTCCAGGGTTCGATGGGTGCCGAGGCGATCAAGAAGCTCCTCGAGACCTTCGACATCGACGCCGAGGCCGAGTCGCTCCGCGAGACCATCCGCAGCGGCAAGGGCCAGAAGAAGCTCCGTGCTCTCAAGCGCCTGAAGGTCGTCGCCGCGTTCCAGCAGTCGGGCAACTCGCCGCTGGGCATGGTCCTCGACGCCGTGCCGGTGATCCCGCCGGAGCTGCGTCCGATGGTTCAGCTCGACGGTGGCCGCTTCGCGACCTCCGACCTGAACGACCTGTACCGCCGCGTCATCAACCGCAACAACCGCCTCAAGCGTCTGATCGACCTCGGTGCCCCTGAGATCATCGTGAACAACGAGAAGCGGATGCTGCAGGAGTCGGTCGACGCCCTGTTCGACAACGGCCGTCGTGGCCGTCCGGTCACCGGCCCGGGCAACCGCCCGCTGAAGTCCCTGAGCGATCTGCTCAAGGGCAAGCAGGGTCGCTTCCGTCAGAACCTCCTCGGCAAGCGTGTCGACTACTCGGGCCGTTCGGTCATCGTCGTCGGCCCGCAGCTGAAGCTGCACCAGTGTGGTCTGCCGAAGCTGATGGCTCTCGAGCTGTTCAAGCCGTTCGTGATGAAGCGTCTGGTCGACCTGAACCAGGCCCAGAACATCAAGTCGGCCAAGCGCATGGTCGAGCGTCAGCGCCCCGCGGTGTGGGACGTCCTCGAAGAGGTCATCTCCGAGCACCCGGTTCTGCTGAACCGTGCACCGACGCTGCACCGCCTCGGCATCCAGGCCTTCGAGCCGCAGCTGGTGGAGGGCAAGGCCATCCAGCTGCACCCGCTCGTGTGTGAGGCCTTCAACGCCGACTTCGACGGTGACCAGATGGCCGTGCACCTCCCGCTGTCCGCGGAGGCGCAGGCCGAGGCACGCATCCTGATGCTGTCGTCGAACAACATCCTGTCGCCGGCATCGGGCCGCCCGCTCGCCATGCCGCGTCTGGACATGGTGACCGGTCTGTACTACCTGACCTCCCTCAAGGAGGGTGCGGAAGGCGAGTACACCCCGGCGACCGCCGACGACATCGAACGCGGTGTCTACTCGAGCCCGGCCGAGGCCATCATGGCCGTCGACCGCGGTCAGCTCACCGTCCAGTCGCGCATCAAGGTGCGTCTGACCGGTCAGCGTCCGCCGGCCGAGGTCGAGGCCGAGCTGTTCCCCGAGGGATGGCGTTTCGGTCAGCCGTGGACCACCATCACCACGCTGGGCCGCGTGCTCTTCAACGAGCTGCTGCCGATCGAGTACCCGTTCGTCGACGAGCAGATGCCGAAGAAGCGTCAGGCCGCGATCATCAACGATCTCGCCGAGCGCTACCCGATGATCGTGGTCGCCCAGACCGTCGACAAGCTCAAGGACGTCGGCTTCTACTGGGCCACCCGTTCGGGCGTCACCGTGTCGATGGCCGACGTGCTCGTGCCGCCGCAGAAGGCGGAGATCCTCGACCGTTACGAGGAGCGCGCCGACGGCCTGGAGCGCAAGTTCCAGCGCGGTGCCCTCACGCCGGACGAGCGTCGCGACGCACTGGTGGAGATCTGGAAGCAGGCCACCGAAGAAGTCGGTAAGGCCATGGAGGAGTACTACCCCGAAGACAACCCGATCATCATGATCCCGAAGTCAGGTGCCACCGGTAACCTGACGCAGGTTCGTAACCTGTCGGGCATGAAGGGTCTGGTGACCAACCCGAAGGGTGAGTTCATCCCGCGTCCGATCAAGTCCTCGTTCCGCGAGGGCCTGACCGTCGCCGAGTACTTCATCAACACGCACGGTGCCCGTAAGGGTCTGGCGGACACGGCTCTCCGTACCGCCGACTCGGGTTACCTGACCCGTCGTCTGGTCGACGTGTCGCAGGACGTCATCGTTCGCGAGACCGACTGTGGCACCGAGCGCGGCATCAACGTGCCGCTGGGTGAGAAGCAGCCGGACGGCTCGATCATCCGCGACGCGCATGTCGAGACCTCGGCGTACGCACGCACCCTGGCCGCCGATGCGGTCGACGCCGACGGCAACGTCGTCGTCGAGCGCGGCCACGATCTCGGCGACCCGGCCATCGAGGCTCTCCTCGCGGCCGGCATCGCCCAGGTCAAGGTCCGGTCGGTCCTCACCTGTGCCACCGGCACCGGTGTGTGTGCGCACTGCTACGGCCGTTCGATGGCCACCGGCAAGCTCGTCGACATCGGTGAGGCCGTCGGTATCATCGCGGCCCAGTCGATCGGTGAGCCCGGTACCCAGCTGACGATGCGTACGTTCCACCAGGGTGGCGTCGGTGACGACATCACCGGTGGTCTGCCTCGTGTCCAGGAGCTCTTCGAGGCCCGCGTCCCCAAGGGCGTCGCGCCGATCGCGGAGGTCTCCGGCCGGATTCGCCTCGAGGACGACGACCGCTTCTACAAGATCACGATCATCCCGGACGACGGTTCCGAAGAGGTCGTCATCGACAAGATCTCGAAGCGTCAGCGTCTGCGCGTGTTCAAGCACGACGACGGAACCGAGCGGCTCCTCGCCGACGGTGACCACGTCGAGGTCGGCCAGCAGCTCATGGAGGGCTCGGCCAACCCGCACGAGGTCCTGCGTGTCATGGGTCCCCGTCAGGTGCAGATCCACCTGGTCAACGAGGTCCAGGAGGTCTACCGCAGCCAGGGTGTGTCGATCCACGACAAGCACATCGAGACGATCGTTCGTCAGATGCTGCGTCGCGTGACGATCATCGATCACGGTGCGACCGAGTTCCTGCCCGGTTCGCTCGTCGAGCGTGCCGAGTTCGAGGCGGCCAACCGTCAGGTGGTCACCGAGGGTGGCGAGCCCGCAGCCGGACGTCCGGTGCTCATGGGTATCACCAAGGCCTCGCTCGCGACCGAGTCGTGGCTGTCGGCGGCGTCGTTCCAGGAGACCACGCGTGTCCTGACCGACGCGGCGATCAACAGCCGCAGCGACAAGCTGATCGGTCTGAAGGAGAACGTGATCATCGGTAAGCTGATCCCGGCCGGTACCGGTATCAACCGTTACCGCAACATCCAGGTTCAGCCCACCGAAGAGGCACGTGCCGCGGCCTACGCGGTGCCGTCGTACGACGACACCTACTACAGCCCGGACGGCACCTTCGGTGCTCCGGCCGGCGCTGCGGTGCCGCTGGACGACTACGGTTTCTCCAACGAATACCGGTAAGCCGTAATTCAGCTGAAAAGCCCTCGCACTCGTTGAGTGCGAGGGCTTTTCGCTGTCCGGGGTATCTCAGCGCACGGGGAGGGTGGTGACGGTGCGGGTCGAGAGGAGGAGGTCGTAGTAGCGTCCGCCGGGGTAGTAGGTCGGGGTTACGGTGCCGGCCACCATGTCCGACGACCATCCGGTGGCCAGGGTGCGGATGACCCGGCCGTTGCGGGGTCGCGGCACGGCGAGTTCGGAGGCTTCACCGATCAGGTCGGTGGACTCGCCTTCGGCATCGATGTGGATGCCGGTGACCAGCCGCGAGCCGAGGAACTCCTGCCGGGTCGTCCGCTCGAGGACCGCCACCCCGGACTCGAAGGAGTTGGACACCGACGGCTGCGAGGCGATCACCCTGATGGGGAGCCGGTCGGCGCCGAGTGATGCTGCGGCGGAGGCGAAGTGGCCGCCGAAGAATGAGTTGACGGGGTCGAACAGCATGAGTCCCGCCAGACGCCGGTAGGCGACCGGGTCCGTTCGGCGGAGTGCATCGGCCGCGACCACCACGAACTCGCCGCCGGCCGAATGGCCGGCGAACACCATCCGGTACGGCATCGTCACGTCGGGCCGGTGGGCGGCGTCCCGTGCCCGGACGAGACTGGCACCGAGCGGGCTGTCGGCGTCCCGGCCCGACCCGAATACCCCGCCGATGGTGCGGGCGAAGGCCGCGTTGTCGGCGATGTTGTACGCGACGGCGCACCCGCCGAGGTTCACCGAGTCGAGTGTCGGGCTCACGACGAGGAAGCCTGAGTTCGCATAGGAGCGCGCCAGGGCATCGAGATTCGCTGCGCTGCGGGAGAAGCCGTGTTGGAGCCAGACGAGCGCGGTGGGCCGGCCGGCGGGGAAATACCATCGCGTGTCGACCCGCACGGGTTTGCCCGCGCATTCGGTGGCCACAGACGACGACACGTCCACGGGACGCGTGGCCGGCGCGGCCGGAACGGCTGCCGGTGTCACCCCGAGAAGCACGATGGCGGCGAGGGTCGCGATCCAGGGCACGCGGAACCGTGTCGGGTTCATCATTTCTCGTCGGTGTCCTGGTCGTCGGTGCCTTCGTCCATCAGTTCGTTCGGGTCCTCGATGTGGGTGTCGTGGTCGTCACCCAGGCGCTTGGCGACCTCGCGCAGCAGTCCGCGGGCGGCGTCGTCCATGACGCGGACGTGGGTGAGGTCGATGATCACCTTGTCGGTCGAAAAGCCTTCACACGCACGGCTTGCGATGATCTCGGCACCCGCGAAGCGCACGTCGCCCTGGAGTTGGACGACGGTCGCGCCGTCGTCTTCGTCGACTGACCGCAGCGCCGGCATGCCCGATGGAGCGACGTGCATCATGTGCAATTCCATGTCGCGGGAAAGCCTTTCGAACACGGCGACACCGCGCACGCTGTTGCCCTGTTCGTCGAGCCGCGGTGACCACACCGCGACCCCGACCTGACCGGGGAGGACACCCAGGATCGCTCCGCTCACACCGCTTTTCGCCGGTATCCCGACCCTCGCCATCCAGCTGCCGCTGCCGTCGTACATGCCGCAGGTGGCCATCACCGACAGCAGGTGCCGGGTGATCCAGCCCTCGAGGAGACGTTCGTCGCCCTTGGTGGTGGACAGGCCGCCGTTGGCGAGAACCGAACCCATGACCGCGAGGTCGCGGCAGCTGACCTTGATCGCGCACTGGGCGGCGTACCCGTCGACGACCTCGTCGGGTTCGTATTCGAGCTTGCCCGCAGATCGCAACAGATATGCGAGCGCGGTGTTGTGGTCGTCGGAGGCGAGTTCGGCGGAGTGAACCTCGGTGTCGATGGACAGTTCGCGCCCGGCGAGGGTGCCCACCATGTCGACGATCCGGTCGACCCGTTCGGTGGCGCCGTCGCCGTCGACCATGCCGTGGACGGCGATGGCGCCGGCGTTGATGAGCGCGTTGCGCGGTCGGCCGGTCTCGGCCTCCAGGGAGATCTCGTTGAAGGCGTCACCGGACGGTTCGGTGTCCACGCGGTCGAGAACGCCGTCGAGCCCCCGGTCCCGCAGCGCGAGTGCGTAGGCGGGCAGCTTCGCGATGGACTGCATGGAGAACTCGTGGTCGGCGTCGCCCGCGGTGTAGACGGTTCCGTCGACGGTTGCCAGCGCGATGCCGAAGGACGACGGATCCGCCCGCTCGAGTTCACGATTGCCGGACATGACGTCCCCGGCGTCGTCGTCGCGGCAGTCCCGGAGAACCTGATGGAGATAGTCGTCGATGGGGGATCGCATATCCCACCGTAGCTGCGCCGATCGTGTCAGCCGGCGTTGTCTCGGTAGGGCAGGTACTGAGCCGACCACTGGTTGCCGTCCGGGTCGGTGAAGTAGACGAAGTGACCCCACGGCTGGACGTCGACCTCACTGGCCTCGACACCCGCGGCGAGCAGCTGTTCACGGGCGGCGTCGATGTCGGTGACGCAGATGATGAGCGGGCCGGTGGTCCCGGGCGCTCGATCCGTGATGCCCTTGCCGAACGCGATCGAGCAGTTCGACCCGGGCGGGGTCATCTGGACGAAGCGGACCTCGTCACTCACGGTGTGGTCGTGATCGGGGTTGAATCCGATCGACTCGTAGAACGCCTTGGTGCGATCGACGTCTGTGACGGGCAGGGTGACGACTTCGAGCGTCCAGTTCATGGTTCCTCCTGATGTCGTGGCTTTCGGTCTGAGACTCACGATTCCAGGTATCGAGGACGATTCCGGTCCGCATTTCACGGCATCTCGGAGATGGTGTCGAACGATCGACACCCCCCTCGCAGTCCCAATGGTGCTTCGCGTCCCGCTGACGGGCGTCGAGGGCACTGTGCCCCCGGTAGATGCTCAGGGGGACGCGAGGTGGGCGCGGCGGGGGTCGTTGCCACGACGAATGCGGTGCCGGTCGGGGCGGGTGACCGCGCGGATGTCTTCGAGTACCTGATCCCAGCCGTAGAGCACGTCGTCGTAGGTCAGGCGCATCGTGATCCACCGGTCGATGGTCGTCATCCGATCCCGCCGTCGGTCATTCCGGAAGGCGTTCTCGTCGGAATGGTAGGACCGGCCATCGCACTCGATGAGCAGCGCCCCGGTCCGCAGATCGGCGTGTTCGCGGCCACCGATCGATGGTTGGACGTCGACACGAAAACCCGCTGCCCGCAGTCGAAGCCGGGCTATCGATTCGGTGCCGGACTGCGAGCGCTCGTCGCACCTTGCGAACATCGCTGCCACGGTCTTGGACACGGTTCCCATCTGGGCCTGTATGTCGGGGACAGTCCACCCGGTGGTGTTGAGCATCGAGTCGACCACCGCGATCCATTCCTCTGCACCCAGGCATCGGGCAGCACAGTTGAGAGCTGTCGGGATCGCATCGACTGCCGTCGTCACCGGCAGTGGGCGTCCGAAACCCTGGCACCACCGGAACGGACCAGTGGGCCGGGCGGCGGATTTCATGTGCTTGCTGCGCCGAACATGCGTCTCACTGTGCCCGGGTGGAATCCAGATCCCGGGGCTTCCGTGCGCCTGATGGAACCGCAGCGCACTGACACACGAGAGTGCTCCACCGGCAGTCACCGCGGATACGACCCGCGAGTCGGCGCCAGGTGATCGGACCCATCCGCGGGTGACGGAGATGAGAGTGCCGGCCCGGCGTGCCTGTGCGATGTCATCTCGCGACCAGTCCATCGCCGACAATTCCGCGAGCGTGAAAACGCCTGATTCGGTGCCCATACCGGTTTGGACGCACCACGCCGCCGCCGGGTTTCACGATTCGTGCGGCGGGCGATGTGCCCGATCAGATGTGGTGTCCCTGTGGTTGGCTGCCGAGGGCACTGTGCCCTCGGAGTGCCGTCAGGGGGATGCGAGCATGATTACGAACTCGCCGAGAACCGCACCGCCGCCTGCACGTGAGCGGCAACAGCGCGTCCGACGCCGAGCGGCCAGCGGTACATGACGTATTCGGCGGCCTGGTCGACGTTCAGTTGCCGGCTGGAGTTGCCTGCGCGCACCCAGAACTCGGGCACGGCGTTGTTCTTCGTGCCGCGCAGATAGACCGGGCGCGGCGACGGGGTGCACTCCACCCGGCACACCAGCGCCTCCGCAGGGCCCTCGGAGTCGGCGTCTCCAGAGGGACGAGCCATCTTCTCGAAAGAGATGCCCACCTCGGCGGCGGTGCTCTGACCGAGCATCGTGGTGAGTAGGTCCCGCAGCCACAGTTCGAACCGGTCGGCGTCGGGCTGGCGGAGCAACGTGAAATCGGCGTCGAGACCCAGGGGAGTGCCGTCGTCGTCGACGCCGATCAGCAGGTTCCCGCCGTCGGAGTTGAGGAATGCGGCCACCGTCTTGACGATCACCGCCTCGAGTGCGGGATCGCGTTGCTTGGTGCGCAGGTTCATGCGGGCGGTCGACTTGAACTCGACCCGTTCGGATTCGCCGGACTCCAGGATCTCGGCGACCGAGATGTCGGTCGGGGTCTGCAGCCGAGCCGCGATCAACGCGTAGGCGCCGACCGCGACGATCGAACTCACCAGTCCGAGCACGATGGTCACCGGGCTCCAGATGTCCATGCGGTGGTCGACGGCGCCGGCGATGAACAAGCCGACGGCAGTGCCGACGATCGAGAGCACCATGCAGGTGGTCGTGTTCAGCCGTGCCCGTCGACGCAACAGCCACTTCGCGACGGACCCGAAGAGCCAGGCCACCATCAGGACGAGGACCAGCGCGGTCGCGGTCGCCCACACCGGTATGGCGAACTCCAGGGATCCGATGTTTCCGCGATCGGGGTCGGCCAACTTGCTCAGGTCGGTTCGCACTCGGACAGTCTAGAAAGGGCGAAATCCCGGCCGCGATGCGCGACCGGGATTCCTTCGAGGAGTGGACTGTCAGACCGCGTCGCCGCCGTCGATGCTGCCGAAGTCGCCGACCTCGACGTTGCCCTCGTCGTCGACCGCGGTGTCGAAGGTGCCGTCGCCATCGGTGTCGGCGACCGCGAGGTCGGTGTAGCCGTCTCCATCGGTGTCGGCCTCGATGACGTCGATCTCGCCGTCGGAGTCGGTGTCGTAGGCGATGGAATCGGCCTGGCCGTCGCCGTCGGTGTCGAGGACGGCGTCGGTGACGCCGTCGCCGTCCACGTCGGTCAGGGCGGCGTCGATGGTGCCGTCGCCGTCGGTGTCGACGAGTACTGCGTCTTCGGGGATCTCGCTCATGATGTTTCCTTCCAGGGAATGCTGTGGGTGATGGATTTTCGTGCTCTGGTTACTTGGAGACGAACTCGGCGGTGTTTGTTCCCTGGGAGGAGTCGATCATCCGATGAGATGACCTGGCCGCCGATGAGCACGAGGATGAGCGTAATCGCGCACCAGGTGGTCAACCCAGAATTCAGGTGGCTGAAACGTGCTCGGACAGAGCGTAATTCGTTAGCGGAGGGCAACGACTGCTATCGCAGATCCGCAAGCAGGTCCGCGAGGACGGACCGTGCCCGCGAGATGCGGCTGCGCACGGTCTGCAGGCCGATACCCTGCGCCTCGGCGATCTCCGAATAGCTCAGCTCGCCGTAGACCCGCAGCACGAAGGTGGCCCGGTAGGCGTCCGGGACCTGCGACAACGCCTCCTGGATGCGATCGGACACGACGACCTGCTGCGCGACGTCGAGCGAGCTCACCGGGTCGTGGTCGTCGATGTCGTCGGCGTCGGATCGTTTGCGGATGCGCGCGAGCGCCGCATTCGATCCGATCCGGTACAGCCATGTCGACACCTGCGCGTCGCCCCGGAAGCTTCCGATCGCGCGCCACGCGGCGACCAATGCGTCCTGGAGGGCATCCTCGGCGTCGTGCTGGTTGCCGGTGATGCGTAAACAGATGGCCCACAACCGGTCCCGGTGCTGTTCGACGAGCATGGTGAAGGCCTGTGGGTCGCCGGAGCGCGCACGCGCGAGAAGGTCTGCGCCCGGATCGGATTCGTCGGTCAACGAATGCACCTCAGAAGTGTCCATCCTCAGAAGTCGTCACCGAGGGCCGAGTCGTCGAAAGTCGTTCCCCCGAATGACTCGTCGCCGGCGTCGTCGTCGCTGCCGAAGGCGTCTGGGGTGTCGAGGGTGGCGTCCAGGTCTCCACCGAGATCGTCGTCGAATCCCACGAGTTCGGCATCGGGGGAGCCGTCGGACGATTCCTCGTCGAGCGGGCCCGGTCCGGGCGCGGCGGTCAGGTCCTCGGTCAGTTCGTGGGACGGATCAAAGGCGGTCTCCACCGCAGAATCCCAGGTCGTGGCCGGTACGGCCAGCTCGCTCGGCGGATCGCTCTCGCGTAGCCAGGACTCGAAGTCGTCCCCGTCGAGCGGGTCGTCCCAACTGGTGGTGTTGTCGGTCATGGTGTTCGACTCCTGCTCGGATCTGCGACGCACGCGGCGTCGGCCCGGATACCGTCATCCGGTCGACTGTCAGGGCGTCGACGGTAATGGACAATTCTCGTCACGTGACTTGGAGTGTCGACGACGCGGAAATGTTCCCGGCGGCACCGACACGGCGCAGAATCGGAAACGGCGCAACGTCACGAGGCAGTGTCCGTGAACTGGAGGACCGATGGCGTGGAGCAACACATGACCGTGCGGGGTCGCGTGGAGCAGTTGCTCGACGAGGTCACTCCCCTCGCGCCCGATCCCGCGCTGATCGGTGTCCTGCGCGCGCAACTGGCGAACCCGCTCACCGTCGCGCTCGTCGGACGCGTCAGCGCCGGCAAGTCGACGCTGCTGAACGCCCTCGTCGGCGACCGCGTCGCACCCACCGAGCGCGCCGAGTGCACGAAGGTCGCCGCCCTGTACACCGAGGGCAACCCGCAGCGCGTCGAGGTCGTCGGCCTCGACGGCACCGTCACCGAGAGCCCCGGAACCATACGCGGCGACCTCGGACGGAGACCCGAGGACATCGACCACGCCGTCGTCTACACCCCGTCCCGCCTGCTCCGCGAGCGATTCCGGGTCATCGACACCCCCGGGCTGTCCGGGTTCACCGACACCGCCGAGATCGCCACCCGCCGCGTCTTCTCCGGGGAGGGTCGGCTGCCGCGACCCGACGTCATCCTGTTCCTCCTCGACGACGCGGCGGGTCCCAAGTCCGACGAGGTGCAGTTCCTCGCCGACGCCGGGGCGTCGGCGCAGAACACGATCCTGGTCATCTCCCACGCCGACCTGATCGCCGCGGACAACCCGATGCTCAAGGCGCAGGAGATCGCCCGACGCGTCTGGCGGCGGTTCCCGGCGATCGCGGGTGCAGTGGTCGCAGTGTCGGGACTCATGGCCGAGGCCGGGGTCTGCGGCGTCACCGAACGGGAGACCGCACAGATCTCCCGTCGCGGACTCCTCGAATCCTGGGAGTTGCTGACCATCCTCGACGGCGCGGCGCCGCCACCACCGGGACTCGACGTCGACCTGCTGGGCAGACTCGAAGAACTGGTCGGTACCTACGCGATGGATGCCGGCGCCGACGTCGCCCGCCAGGGTGCGCGCGCGTATTGCGAATGGCTGCACCGAGTCTCGGGCATCGACGAACTGCGCCTCGCGATCGGACGACGCTTCCTCGCGGTCGGCGACATCCTCAAGGCCCGCACCGCACTGGCCGAACTCCGCGAGGCCGCATATCGCGCTACGCGCCGCGATGCCTTCCTGGAGGCGATCGAGGAGGCCGAGACCGCTCCCGAGCTGCACCGGTTGCGCGAGGTCGCCGCGCTCGAGGCCCTCGCCCGCTGGCAACCCGACAGCGACCTCATCGGCGAGCTGACCCTCGTCGTCGCGAGTCGCGATGTGCGCCTGCTGTTGTCGCTGCCGCCCAATGCCGCGCCACCGCAGATCGCCGACGCCGCGAAGGAACGGGCCACCGACTGCCGCACGCGACGGGCCTTCGCCGCGACATCCGCCGAGAAGGAGGCGTTGCTGGTTCTCGAACAGACCTATCAGCTGGTGCGCCGTGGGCGGTGGACCACATGAGCCGGGGAACAGTCGTGAAACGAGGAGCGGGGCAGTGAGTCTCGAGAAGGCGCCCGCCAAGTCCGCGGTCCCCACCCCCGACGCCACGCTGCGAGCCGCCGTGGACATGCTGCGCAAGCACGGCGAGGACGCCATCGCCGACCGTGCTCTCCGCGTGACGGACCGGCCCGCACCGCAGGGCACCGTCGTGGTGATCGGCGAGGTCAGCCGCGGCAAGAGCTCTCTCGTCAACACCCTCGTCGGTGTGAACGGACTGGCTCCGGTCGACACCGAGATCACCACCTCGGTCTACGTCCGGTTCACCCCCGCGACCGAGGACCTGCCGGTCAATTCGGCACTCATCGAGTTCCCTGGTGCCACCCATCGCATCCCGGTCGCCGACCTCGCCGACTGGATCACCGTCGGCGGTCACTACGCCGCTGGGGTTCCCGCCGAACGCCTCGCGCCCGGCACCGCAGTCGATTCCGTTCTCGTGCCGCCGGTCTCGGCGCGCGTCGGGATCGACTCGCCGTTGCTCCCGGGCGTCACGATCGTCGACACCCCCGGCGTCGGATCGTTGGTTCCCGAACACGTCGAAGCCGCGGTCAGTGCGGCCCGCGGCGCCTCGGTGCTCGTGATGGTGTGCGACGCGACGGCACCGCTGTCGGCCCCCGAACTCGCCTTCCTCAGCAGCGTCAGCGAGGAGGTCGCCTCGGTGGTCCTGGTGGTCACGAAGACCGATCTGGTGATGCGGCAGTGGCGGACGATCGTCGCCGAGAACCGGAAACTCATCGGTGCCAATGCGCCTCGCTTCGCGCACATCCCGATCATCGGCATCTCCAACCGCATCGCCGAGCAGGCCGCCGCCATCACCGATCCCGAACGCCGCGAACGTGCCCTCGCCGCGTCGGGCATCCCCGAACTCGTCGACGCCCTCACGCCGCTGGTCGCCGAAGGTGCGGCCTCGCCGGAACGCAATGCGCTGCAGCTGACCTTCTCCGGCCTCGACGATGTCCGCAAACGCCTGGTTCTGGAGATGAAGGCGGCCACTGCGACCCCCGCCGAGCGCGCCGACATCGAGGCCGAACGGGATCGGTTGCAGCGCCTCAAGGATCGACGACGCGAGTGGCGCGCGCGGCTCAACCAGGACATCACCGCCGCGTCGTTGCAGACCGACGACCTGATCCGCGACCGCTTCGACAAACTCCTCGGCCAGTGGTCGACGCGCATCGACAAGCTCCGCTTCTACGAACCGCACCGCGCCGGACAGGAATTGATCGGGCAGATGACCGTCGACCTCGAGGCCGCCGCCCGCGAGGTCAGTGCGTTCTTCGTCGCCGGGATCGAGCGGATCGCGGACAACCTCTTCGCCGACGCCACCATCTCGGGCGAACTCGTCGACCGGATCTCCGGCAATGTGTCCGACCTCAAGCTGCGTGAGCAGGAGAAGATCTCGCCGTGGAAGAACATGGTCGACCCGGTGCTCCTGTCGATCGTCGCCGCCGGCGGACCGCTGGCCATCATCCCGGTGGTCAACGTGGTGGCCGTGCCCGTGTGGGCCGGGGTGGTGGTCGGCTTCCGGGCGTCGAAGGTCGGCAAGGAGAACCACCGCAAGTGGCTGACCAAGGCGGTCAACGACATGAAGGCCGACGTGCGGTCGCAACTGCAGTCGATCAAGTCCGAGGCGAGCGCCGACCTGCAGATCGCCTACGACGAACTGCTGGAACGACTCCTCGCCGAGTCGGCGAAGATCATCAACGACGCCGCGGTCGAGGCCAAGAAGTCGGCCGCCGACCGGGAGAAGACCGCCGCCGATCTGCGCACCCAGATCGTGGCGGTCGACAACGTCCGCAAAGCGATCGCCCGGGTCCTCCGGGCGCCCACCGGATGAACGCCGGTCAGTTGTGTAACCATGTGCCTCAGGGTGGATGGTGGGAGGTGGTCAGGTGACACAGGAGAGCCGCCGGCGACTCTGCATCGACTTCGGAACCAGCAACACCGCGGCCGCCTACCGCGTGGGGCCGGCCGAACCGGTCATCGTGCCCCTGGGTTCGGGTGGTCCGGCGATGCCGTCCGCGGTGTTCGCCGACGACGGCGGGATCGTCGTCGGGCACGACGCCGTGCGTCGTCGCGTGCAGGCCCCCGATGCCTACGAGGACTCCCCGAAGTCGCGGATCGACGAGGGCGAGATCGAACTCGGCGACCGGTTCTGGCCGATCGAGGACCTCATCGGCGCGGTCCTGCGGCATGCGCACCAGGCCGCGCTGCGCCACAGCGGACTTCCCGACTTCGACTCGATCATCCTGACCCACCCCGACAAGTGGAGCGAACGCCGCAAGGGGGTGCTCAGACGCGCCGCCGAGCGCGCCGGTATCTCCGCCGACCGGCTGCGCATCGCCTCCGAATCCCTGGCCGCCGCTTGGTATTACGTCTACCGCGGACATGACGTCACGGGCGACGAGCGGATGTGCGTCTTCGACTTCGGCGCAGGCACCTGCGACGTCGCCGTCCTCATCCGCGCCGGGGCCGACGGCTTCACCGTCACCGGATCCGGCGGCGACAACAACCTCGGCGGCCGCGACCTCGACGCCCGCATGACGAGATGGGTGCTCGAGGAAGCCGCCGAGATCGACCCCGGACTTCCGGCCCGCCTTCGCGCACCGGCCGCCGCCATCGCCCTCGCCGACCACGTCCGGTCCGCCAAGGAAGCCCTCTCCGACACCGCGCAGGCCGTCATCGAACTGCCCGGCACCCGGCACACGCTGCTGCTGACCCGCCGCGAGTTCGAGTCGATGATCGCGCCGTTCGTCGAACGCGCCGTCGAACTGACCCGCGACGCCATCGCCCGCGCCGACGCCGCCGGCACCGGACCGAAGGGGCCCGTCATCGTCTACGTCACCGGCGGGACCAGCTCCATCCCGATGCTGCAGTCGGCCCTGTCGTCGGTGGGTCGCGTCGCCCGGATCGGCGACCCCAAGGTCGTCGTTGCCCAGGGCGGCCTGCTGCGATCGACCAACGTCGACGTCCACGGGGCTGCCGCTGCCCAGCAGTACGCGGCGCGGCCTACCGATCCGCCGATGTCGGCGACCGCGGTCGACGCCTCCGCACGCCGCATCGCGTTCCCGACCGTCCCGCCCGGCACCGTGATCACCGGTGTCCTCGCCCGCAACGGTCAGGTCGTGCGCGCGGGCGAGCCGCTGGCGACGCTCGACTCGCCGTCGGGCCGGCTCACGGTCGACGCCCCGGTGGCGGGCACCCTGCACGGACTCGACCTGCGTCCCGGGGTCGTCGCACAACCGGGCGTCGTCTTCGGTGCCGTCGGTGCGGCCGATCTCCGGCCCGAACAGTGGTCGCAGCTCCACCGTGCCCCGGCCGGGATCACCGCCGCCCAGCCGGCGTACGCGCAACCCCAACCGATGTATCCGCCGCCCCAGCAGCGCCAACCCCAGTCCCCGTACCCGCCGCGACAACCCGGTACCCCGGCTGCGGGACATGCTGGTGCACACCCCGTTCCGGCGTCCCCGGGCATCAACACCTACGCCCTCGCCGGCCTGATCCTCGGCATCCTCGGGTTCCCGATCTGCCTCGGCACGATCGTCGGCATGGCGCTCACCGTGATCGGCATCAACCGGGCGGAGGGCGGTCGTGACGCCCTGCTGATGACCGCCCTCGGCGTCAACATCCTCGGCACGATCGCCTGGGTGGTGTTCCTGATCTGGATCTTCGTCACCGGCTGAGGGCAACCGAACCGCCACGGCAGTGGGACCTTCGGACCGGCCGAGATGACCTTCGACTCAGGTTCGACGCCGGGGTCCGCGACCACCATGAGAGGTGCCGGCGTCGTCGACCCCTCGGAGCAGCCGTGACCACCTCGAAGTCGTTGTCGGACCATCGGGTCGACGCCCGGCGCAGGCAAGTCGGCTACTCGGTGAGTATCGCCGTGAACGCCGTACTGCTGGTGGCCCTTCTCGGTTGGCCGGGTTGGGAGTCGGTTCCGTTCCTCACCGACGACTTCGGCCGCATCATCGGCTGGGTCGTCGCCGCGCTGGTCGCCGGGATCGTCGCCAACGCCATGTACCTCATCGCCGACCCGCCGATCGTCGAGATGATCGGTGAACTCGCCATCGACACGTTCGGGCTCATTGCGCTGGTCCGTCTCTGGCAGGTCTTCCCATTCGACTTCGGCGACTCCGGGATTCCCTGGTCGACGGTCGCGCGCGTCGTGCTCGCCGTGGGTATCGCCGGTACCGCGATCGCGATGGTCGTCGTCATCGTGCAGACCGCTCTACGAAGGAGATCACCATGACCGATTCGACCGCACCGATCGTCGTCGGAGTCGACGGCTCCGACTGTGCACTGATGGCCGTCCGCTGGGCTGCGGCGGCCGCATCCCGCGAAAACCGTCCGCTGCTCGTGCTGTCCGCGGTCGGCATCTTCCCGGGGGCGTACGCGCCGACCGCGATGATGACGTCGGATGTCGTCGTCGAGGCGATGCAGTCCGATGCCCGGCGCGCGGTCGAGGCCGGGACGGCGGTGGCGAAGGAGACGGCCCCCGATGTGCCGGTCGACGGCACGGTCGTCGGCGGCTCGCCGGTGCTCGCGCTCCGGCACGCGTCCGCTCAGGCGCACAGCCTGGTCGTGGGCAGGCGCGGCGTCGGCGGCGTCCGCGGATTGTTGCTCGGTTCCGTGAGCAATGACGCGGCGATCCACGCCGAATGCCCGGTCATCGTCGTCGGCGGCCCATCACCGACCGCCGGGCCCGTGGTGGTCGGCGTCGACGGTTCGCCGACCTCCACCGCCGCGATCGGTCACGCCTTCCGGCAGGCCGACCTGCTGCAGACGTCGCTGCTCGCGGTGCACACGTTCGGCGGCTTCTCCGGCACCGCGTTCTACGGCGACCAGCACCAGATCATCCGGCAGCTCCGGGACGAGGCGGAGGAGCTGCTGGGCGAACAGCTCGCCGGGTACCCGGAGGACTACCCGGACGTCAAGATCGAGCGCCGGGTCGAGATCGGTTCTCCCGCCGATGCTCTCGTCGATGCCGCCGAGACCGCTCAGCTGGTCGTCGTGGGCACACGCGGCCGCGGCGGAATCCGCGGTCTGCTGCTGGGATCGACCAGCCGGGCTGTCCTGCAGGTCGCGCAGTGCCCGGTGATGGTCACCCACACCGCCCCCCTGACGCGGAGGTCGTGGTGAGGGCTAAGCGCACCGTGGTCGCCTACGCGAGCGCGAACGGATCGACGAAGGAGATCGCCGACCGGGTCGCCGACGGTCTGCGTGCCGCCGGCGCCACGGTTCATCTGTGCGATCTCACCGCCGCCGGTCCGCCGGACCACACCGCCATCGGTGCCGACCATCTCGTCATCGGCAGCGCGATCCACAACGGCCAGTGGCTCTCCGCGGCGGAGCGCTTCGCCGAGATGGTGGCGAACGAACGCGACGGCCCCGTGTGGGCGTTCTCGGTCTCCTCGGTCGGCGAGACCTCCACCTTCCTGTCACCGCGGGTGGCGCGCTTCCTCCGGCCACGCACTCCGCTGCCGCGAGCGGTCGCGGCAATCGAGGCGAGCGGGACCCTGCGGGATCATCGGAAGTTCGCCGGGGCCATCGCCAAGGGCGACTGGCCGGGCGTCGGCCGGATCGTGTTCCGTCTCATGGGCGGCCATTACGGAGACGCCCGGGATTGGGGCGACGTCGATCACTGGTGTCGGCAGATCGTCGACGACAACCGGTGAGCCGCGGCGGATCACACCGGTTGCCACCACGACCCATCTGAATCACCATGAGCGCCGTCGAGCAGTGATGCGCGCGTGCTCTCGCCGACGACGTGGAAGCGGATGGAGTCCCGGCGGCTCACGACCATCAGCGGCCACCACAGGGCACGCACGTAGTCGACCGCGCTGTCGTAGCCGTCCCACTCGTAGACGCCCCGGTACATGTGCTTGTGGTCGGCCGTCATCCACAGTTTCGACACGAATCCGTCGAATCCGGCGAACAAGACCGTGTTGCAAGCGCTTTCGAGCCGGAACAGTCGATGTGCGACCCGGTTGCCTCCCACCCCGCGCAACTGGAAGGCGACGATGAGGCTGACCGGTTCGGTGACCGGGCCGTTGTCGTGAACGGTCTCCCGGTAGACGGTGGCCTGCGTGCCATCGGCGAAGGCGATGACGCGACCGAGGTTCGCCGACGGCTGATGCAGTCGCCGCTGCCGTAGCGATCGCACGACGTCCACCAGGCATCGTCCGAAGGCGCTCAGCGCCTGCGGCCACGGGAGCGGTTGTGGGGTGGACATCTCATGCACCGTTCTTCCGGTCGGCACCTCCGCGGGGACCCGACACAGCCATTCGACGCCGCGCACGCACCACGACGAAGAGACCTTGGTCATCTCGGTCGTCGCCGTTGGTCACTAGGGCTCGCGCCGCAAGAAGAGAATGGTGAGCGTATGAGGCATGTACTGACCTTCGCGGAGCTGGGACTCGAGCAGATGATGGTGGTCGGCGGCAAAGCGGCCAACCTGGGAGAACTCGTCACGGCCGGACTGCCGGTCCCCGACGGTTTCGCGCTGACCGCCGACGCGTTCGCGGAGTCGATGCGGGACGGCGGGGTGCACGAGGACCTGGTCGCCACCCATCGCGAGGCCCTGTCGGCGGTCGGTGACGATGCCCGGCTCGCCGACCTGAGCCGCCGGATGGCCGAGATGGTCACCAAGGTCGGCATCACCCCGAGGATCGTCGACGAGGTGCTCGCCGCATACCGGAGCCTCGACTCGGATGCCGGCCCGAACGGGTCTGGCGCCAACGTGGCGGTGCGGTCGTCGGCGGTCGGGGAGGACGGCAAGGATGCGTCGTTCGCGGGCATGAACGCGTCCTTCACCAATGTCGGCTCCGCCGACGAGCTTCTGGGTGCGATCGTGCGGTGCTGGGCGTCGCTGTTCTCGCCGCGGGTCGTCTCCTATCGAGCTGAGAAGGGTCTGTCCTCGGATCCGCTCATGGCGGTGGTGGTGCAGAAGATGGTGTCCTCGGAGGTCGCCGGGATCGTCTTCACCGCCGACCCCGTCACCGGCGACCTCGACCATCTCGTCGTCGAAGCCGTCGAAGGACTCGGCGAGGCGGTGGTGTCCGGTGCGGTCACCCCCGACACCTTCCTGGTCGCGAGGGCGGACTGTTCGGTTCTAGAGACCAGCATGGGCAACCAGGAATTCCGGATCGTGCGGGGCAGCGACGGTCACGACCGCCGCGAGCCGGTGGCGCCCGGGAGGACCACGCCGGTCATCGACCCGACGACCGTCCAGACGATCGCGCGGATGGCGCTGCGAGCCGAACGTCACTACGCGCGCCCGCAGGACATGGAGTGGGCCATCGATCCGCAGCACCGGATCTGGATCGTCCAGTCCCGGCCGATCACCACCGGTGTGGACACCTCGGACGAGTCGTCGAAGCCGGTTCTGCTCCGCGGTCTCGCCGCCGCCCCGGGCATCGCCAGCGGCGAGGTCCGCATCCTGCATTCCCCGCGTGACGGGCACCAACTCATCGACGGCGAGGTGCTCGTCGCGCCGATGACCGACCCCGACTGGTTGCCGACCATCCGCCGCGCCTCGGCCGTGGTCACCGATCGCGGCGGGATCACCTGTCACGCCGCGATCGTCGCCCGCGAGGTCGGCGTCCCGTGCATCGTCGGAACCCGAACGGGCACCAAGGTTCTCACGGCCGGATCGGTGGTGACGGTCGACGGTGGCTCCGGTGAGGTCAGGTCCGGTCGCGTCGCACCGCAGCGGGCCACGGTCACCGAGGTCTCGGCGTCATCGGGGGCGCAGGGGCAGCCGGCGGTGGTGACGGCGACCAAGATCTACGTGAACCTCGGGTCGCCCGAGCACGCCGCCGAGGTCGGCGCGACCGGCGTCGACGGCGTGGGTCTGCTCCGCGCCGAATTCATGCTGACCGAGGCGCTGTCGGGGCGTCATCCGCGTGCGGTCATCGCCGCCGGCGAGACCGAGGCGGCCATCTCGGCCATGGCGGACGCCCTGGGACGCATCGCCGGTCCGTTCGGCACCCGGCCGGTGGTGTACCGGACAACCGACCTGCGCACCAACGAGTTCCGCGGACTCGAGGGCGGGCAGGAGTTCGAACCCGAGGAACGCAACCCGATGATCGGCTTCCGCGGCTGCTATCGGTACGTCTCGGAGCCCGAGGTGTTCCGGCTCGAACTCGCGGCGCTCGCGCGGGCCCGGGAGACGCACCCCAATCTGCACGTGATGCTGCCCTTCGTCCGGACCCGCTGGGAACTCGAACGCTGCCTCGAACTCATCGACGAGAGTCCGCTCGGCCGCCAACGCGGCCTGCATCGCTGGGTGATGGCCGAGGTGCCGTCGGTGATGTACTGGCTCCCCGAATACGTCGAGGCCGGCATCGACGGGGTGTCGATCGGCAGCAACGACCTCACCCAGCTGATCCTCGGCGTCGACCGCGACTCCGAATCCTGCGCCGAACTGTTCGACGGCAGCGACCCGGCCGTCCTCGACGCCATCGCGACGATCATCTCCACCGCCCGCCGCTGCGGGATCACCTCGTCGCTGTGCGGGCAGGCGCCGTCGACCAACCCGGACTTCGCCGAGCGCCTCGTGCGGATGGGGATCACCTCCGTGTCGGTCAATCCCGACGCCATCGCCACGACCCGTCTGCACGTCGCCCGCGCCGAACAGCGACTGCTCGTCGAAGCCGTCCTCGACGCACCCGGACGGTAGGTGTCGGATGTTTGTCTGCCCCACCATCGCGGCGGTCTCGGAGAACGAAGGGAGGATGGCAGATGAGAGCTGTTGAGCGCGCCGCCATTCGTGTCCACATCCTGGGTATCGGCCTGAACGAAGACGCGTCAGACCATCGGATGCTCGACGAACTCCATCGCCGCGGCTACCGCCTCCAGTCGCGCGAGCTCCGGTCGGTTCTGAACGAACTCGTCGGACGCGGGCTCGTCGGTGTCCGAGAGGCATCGGCGGGGTACCCGGGGCGTCGAACCTACGAGACCACCCCGGCCGGCCGGATGTCCTGGGCGGAGGAATGCCGGGCCCTGAGCAAACTCACGCACGAGGTGTTCGGGACCCGCGTACCTCCGCTGCCGCCACAGGTCGGCATCGACGATTCGCAGGCATGGTTGTCGACGCGGGACCTCGAGGACGCCGAAGACGGCTGAGCAGGAGGTTCCGCGGAATCTCACCGGTGGCTGTCGATGTCCAACTCGAGCCACTCGGCCTCCCATCGACGCATCCGGTGCCGGTCGGCGGCCGCCCGGACCAGCAAGACCAGCCCCCACCAGCCCATGGCGGTCAGCATCACGACGCCGAGCCCCGCCATGACGCCCTCGACGACGGCGTCCGTGTGGGTGACCGGCGGGTCCGCGACGCGCTGCTCGTCGTCGAGCCAGATGAGGCGGACCCGGCCGACGCGGTCCTGCCGTTCGGAGTCCACGGCGGCGGTTCGGCGTGCGCCGTCGGGCCGCCGCCAGGCGACGATCGTCGGGCTGTCGTCCTGCTTCGGAGTCGTGATGACGGTGGCGCTCACCGAATGCCGCGGTCCCTGGACCTCGGCGGCGGCTTTGTGTGCCGCGTAGGTGTTGCCGCCGACGGTGAGGGCGGCGAGTAGACCTGCCAGCGCCGACACGCAGAGAGCCAGCAGCACAGTGGTTTCCAGCCGATCCAGCGGCCGGACCAGCCGGTTCGACGAAGCGTGCATCAGCCGCCAGCTGTGCAGTTCACGGGCGAGGAACCGCAACATCGCGGACTCCTGTCGAGGTGGTCGGTTCGTCCCCGCCCTGATCGAGCCGGAAGGGTGGGTACTCGTCACACATCAGCGCCGCATACGCCCACACCCGGTACTGCCAGCGATTGATGCCCATCGCGAAGTCGAACAGCCCGCGCGGGTAGGTGCCGGTGAAGAGCAGCGCGACTGCGGCGAAGAACACCACGAAGGCCAGCACGGGCGCGATGGTCACACGGTCGTCGTCGCCTTGTGCCGCGTAGCCGACGGCCAGCGGCCCGCCCAGCCATCCGCCGGCGAGCACCGCGAGGACCAGGTAGTGGGGGATCGCCAGCAACCACCACTTCACCAGCACGAGGCCGCGGGACAATCGCTCGGGATAGACGACGTCGAAGTCGGCGGGATAGTCGGTTCGGCGCAGCGCGAACGGCGGATACCGATCGGTGGCCAACGCGGAGTGCGTGTAAAAGGCGACGCGCCAGTTCCAGCGGATGACACCCACGTTGAAGTCGAACAGTCCGCGCGGATAGCGGCCGGTGAACAGGATCGCGAAGCCGGCCACGACCGTGCCGAAGAAGAACGCGATGTCCAGCACGACCAGGACCAGGAAGTGCGGGATCGCCAGCAACCATTTGAGCAGCCAGAGCCATCGCGACAGCGGTTCGTCGAGATGTCCGGTCAGCGTCACTGCGTGCATCGTCTCGAGTCCTCCCGTCGAAGCCCTCTGATCGAGTGAAACCCGCCGGGCCCGGGAAAGGAAGGGTCTTCGGTGGTGTGTAGAGGGTCGATGTGCCGACCGCGACTGGGTAATAGGGCCCAAGACGCATTCGTCGGTGTTCCGGAATGACCGATTTTTCCATCATCAGTCGTTCGACTCACACTTTTCCGTAATTCCAGCTATGGTGATCGTGCGCTTCGTTAACGGCATCGAAGGGGGTGCTCGGGGCGTAGGGGGTCAACACCGGGGTGGGCAGATTCCACGCCGGAGCATTTGTGGTCTACGTGTGTGGAGGGCTCAGTTGACCAGTACTCTCTCGGCGCGCGCGTCTAAGCGCAGCACCAGAAAATTTCTCGAACCATCGGCCATCGCCGAAGCCGTCGCCATCGAGCAACACATCGTGTTGCCCGGATATCAGGCGCTGACCCACTATTCGTCGACCTTCGGGCTGACCGAACATCTGGTCCGGGAGATCGACGAGGCGGTGCGACGCCATCAGGCGATCGTCGCCCAACTTCGGCGGATGCATGCGGATGCGCTTGCCGCGGAAACCATTTCGTCCGCACATCAAGAGGCGATGGCTGCGCTGGGGCTCCTCGAGCCCAGCCGGGCCGAGGCCGTCGGCGTCACCCCGCCGCGGCCGGTGCAGGTGTGCCACATCATCCAGTCATATCCGGGTCGCCTCGGGGATCCCGCCTCGCGGGCGATCGTCTCGCTGGCCTTCCTGGTCGTCGCGGTGCATGCCCTGACCGATCCGACGAACTGCGGAACCGCCTCCCCCGCACTCAATCTGGTGCCGCCACCGCTGCACCGCGACCGTGCGCTGCTCGAGAAGGTGCTCGTCCACGCGGTGGCCGCGCTCGACGAGCCGTCGATCGCGGAACTGACCGGGTTCATCGCCGAGGCCAGTGCGTCGTTCGCCGGCTGGTCGACCGAGACGCAGCGCGGCTTGTCGGTGCTGCGCTACAACCCGCATTCGCTGCGCTCGTCGTGCCGAGGCGTGGGACTCGGCGAGATCGACGTCCGTATCGCTGTCTGACGGCGCCGTCTGATCGCCGGTCCGTGGTTACCCTGACGGGGTGACCACGTCGGTTTCGCAACGCTACCGGTGGCTGTTGCACGTCGACCTCGACCAGTTCCAGGTCTCGGTCGAACGACTGCGCAGTCCGGAGCTCGTCGGTGTCCCGGTCATCGTCGGCGGCAACGGCGACCCGACCGAGGCCCGCAAGGTCGTGACCTGCGCGTCGTATGAAGCGCGGGACGTCGGCGTGCGGGCCGGGATGCCGCTGCGTGCTGCCTACAAGAAGTTGCCTGATGCGGTGTACCTCCCGCTGGACATGGGGGCGTACGACGCCGCATCGGCCGACGTCATGGACGTGCTGCGCGGAACCGGCCACCCCGTCGAGGTGTGGGGCTGGGACGAGGCGTACCTCGGCGTCGGCGTGCGGGGCGCCGAGGTCGAGGAGTTCGACGACGCCGGCATCGTCGACTTCGCCGAACGGGTCCGGCACGAGATCCTCGACCGGTGCGGCTTGACGAGCTGCGTCGGCATCAGCGACAACAAGCAGCGCGCCAAGATGGCCACCGGTTTCGCCAAGCGGCCGCCCGGCGCCACACCCGACGACGGCGTGGGTGCGCCGCGCGTGTTCCTGCTCGACGACCGCAACTGGCTGGACCTGATGGGGGAGAGGCCGACTCGCGACCTGTGGAGCGTGGGACCGAAGACGTCGGCCAAACTCGCCGCCACCGGCGTCGAGACCGTCAACGACCTGATCGCCGCACCTCGCGACGATCTGATCGCCACCTTCGGTCCGCACCAGGGCAACTGGCTGTACGTCCTGTGCCGCGGCGGCGGGGATTCGACGATCACCGCCGAACCGTGGCTCGCCCGGTCGCACTCCAAGTCTCGGACCTTCGCCACCGACATCGCGGACCCGTCCGAGATGCGTACCGCGGCCGCCGAACTCTTGCGTGAGCTGCTCGATCAGGTGATCGCCGAGGAACGCCTACCGTTCCGCGTCGCGGTGACCGTCCGGACCACGACCTTCTACACGCGCACCAAGTCCCGGAAACTCCCTGCGCCGAGTCTCGACTTCGACCAGCTCGAAGCGGTGGTCGCCGACCTGCTCACCAAGTTCGACATCGATCACCCGGTCCGTCTCCTCGGCGTGCGCCTCGACCTGGTGACCGACGAGGAGAACTGACTGACTATCCCTGCGCAACCAGCAGTGGCACAAGCTGTTCGGCGGCCGTCCAGGCGCCGTGGTGGCCGATCATCATCGACTCCATCGTCTCGTTCTTCGACCGCGTCAACGTGACCGATTCCCGAGCCACCGCGACCACATCCCCGATCCGATTCGCCACCGCATCGGTCACCTCGCGGCCGAACCAGCCCTCGTCGAGGGTCTGCTCGCGCGAGACGACGTGTGCGGCATCGCCCAGATGCCCCGACCATGCCTTCAGCACGTCGTCGGCAGCACCGGGCGTCGCGTACACATGCCGCGCTCGCGCCTCGCCGGCCACGGCGTCGACACCCTCGAGAAGCCCTGGCGCGGTGTCGATGTCGATGGCGCGGTCGGCAGTGATCATGCCGTGATCGCCGGTGACGAGCAGTGTTGTGCCGGACGGCAACTCCGCGGCGAGCTCGGCCACCAGCTGGTCGACGAGCCGGAGCTTCTCCAGCCACGCCGACGACCCCGGGCCGTGGATGTGTCCCGCCATGTCCAACTCGCTGTAGTAGGCGTAGACGAACCGACGATGGCGACTGTGTCCCCGCACCGCCGCCAGGACGCCGTCGCGCACCCCGTCGGGCGTCACTGCCGGTACGTACTGGCCGGGCGCGCGGAACGCCGCCAGGGTCAGGCCGGACCCGCGGAACTCGCCGGGCATCACGTACGTCACCCGAACACCTTTGTCGGCAAGCGTTTCCAGGCTCCCGGGATGTGTACGCACCAGCGCAGGAGGATAGGTGACCAGCGCCGACGGTCCCTGCGCGTCATCGAGACTCCAGCGCAGCGAGTTCAGCACCCGTCGGGAACCCCGTGTCCGGCAGTCGTCGTCGGGCCGGAAGCTGTAGCCGATGATCCCGTGCACGCCGCAGGGTGCGCCGACCGTCAGACTCAGGATGCTGGTCGCCGTCGTCGCCGGGAATCCCGCACGCAGAGTGGTCGCGGTCAGCTCCCGCAGGGTCGGCGCGAACTCCGCGTACTCCTCGAGCAGCGTCGCGCCCAGTCCGTCGATCAGCAGAACCACCACCGAATCGCCCGGAGGCACAACGAGATCCGCGCTGTCAGAAACGCTCAGGGCGACCGACGCTGCCGGCAGAACGTCGGCGAGAGTGTGCGGGTACCGCCCCCAGTCGGCGGGTGTCAGTTCGTCGGGAGTCAGTTCGCCGCTCACCGCACCCCCGAGCCCGCCGGACCGAACACGTAGTGACCCGACCGCAGAAACCGCACCGACCGTCGGGCATCACCCTCGAGAAGCAACGGCGACATCGCATCCCGCAGCACGATCCGCCACCGCGCCGCGTCGAGCGGATGACTCACCCGCATCGCTTCGACGTCCCGCGGCAACGCCACCACCACTGTCGCGTCGGGGTCCAACCGCTCGTGATGGGCGACCGGACGCGACCGATCGGAATCGTCGATCACCGGCACCGCACCGCCGGCGATCAGCGCCTCGACACTTCCGACGCCGTCCACGCTGCTGGGCAGTTCGTCGTGCAGCGCCCACGACATCAACACCCGATCCGAGTCCACGCCGCCGCCCAACTCATCACCGAGCTCGCCGTAGAAGTCCTCGTAGTAGTGGATGGGCTCGGCGCCCAGCTTGGTGATGTTGAAATACGCATTGCGCGCGACCAGCGGATCGAAGGTCCACGTGATCGTCGTGAGTCCACGTGCCAGCGCCCACTGCCGCTGATGCATCTTCAGCAGGTAACCCACATGGTGGCCGCGGCCGCGTCGGGAGACCCCGGTGATGTGGCTGTGCAGGGCCTCACCGGCCGGTGCCGACAGGAACGCCACGCTTCCACCGGCCAGGTGATCACCGATGAAGGCGCCGGAGACGTAGTTGCCCGAATGCGACAACGCCCGCAGCATGTCGATGCCCACCGGGCGTCTCGTCGGGTCGGGTCGCCAGACGTCGTCGAAGACCCGCATCAGTTCTTCGAGTTCGTCGGGGGAGGACAGCTCGCGAACCTCGACGGAACCGAATCCAGCTGGGCGTACCTCGACAGGAGCCGGTGAATGCGACATGTCCTCGATTGTTTCACCGCGTCCGGCGGGAGTTGGCCGGGTTGGGCGACTCCGTCCGACCCGGACCCACTCCTTAGGATGGGGGCCATGTCACCCACCGTCCGCACGCCCGACGCGTTCACGCGCGTCGCCGCGGCCGGTGTGGTGCCCACCGTCGCGATCGCCGCGCACGGTGCAGCCGGCGGACATGCGCTCAGCTCGGGCGGTGTGGTTCTCACCGTCGCGATCGGCGTGGCCGCGGCGATGCTCCTGCAGCTGGCGACCCGGGGCCGACGCCTGGTCCCGGCTGCTGCATCGGCCGTCGGCGTCCTGACTGCCGCGCAGGTCGCGAGCCACTGGTCGCTCGCCGCCGACGCCGCGCACGTCACCCACGACGCCCCCGCGCTGCCGATGTTGCTGACGCACTTCGTCGCGATACCGCTCAGCGCGGTACTGATCGTCGTCGGTGCGCAGCTGCTGGCCGTCATCGGGTCGGTCTTCGCGTTCCTCACCCCGCCCGCCGTACTGCGCGTGCCCGGTGCGCGCCCGGTCTTCTGGACTCAACCCGCTGTTGTCGCCGGTCCCGCCGTCGGCGGCACCGGTGTTCGCGGACCTCCGCTCGGACTCTGACGCCGCGCCGCCACACCGAACCCGCGACGGTTCGGTGCTGTCGTGCGCGCGTTACGCATCGAATGTCCGAACTCTTGAGAAAAGAATCCAGATGAAGAAGCTTGTCTCGTCGCGGGCCACGGTCGCCCGCCGTCTCGTCCTTCCCGCCGCCGCTGCCGCCGTCGTCGGCGTCTCCTCCCTCACCGGCGCGGGCGCGGCATCGGCGCATGTCAGCGCCAACGCCCCGACCGTGACCCAGGGCGGGTACGGCGTGGTCAACCTGGTCGTCCCCAACGAGTCCGAGGTGGCGCCGACGACGTCGATCCGGGTCACCCTCCCCGGTCTGAAGTCGGCCCGCCCGGAGGTGATGGCCGGATGGAAGACCGTCGTCACCAAGAAGGACGACCTGGTCACCGAACTCACCTGGACCGCCGAGCCGGGTTCGCCGGGCATCCCCGTCGGACAGTTCGCGCAGTTCAGCTTCGCCGGCGGTCCCTTCCCCGAGCAGGAGACCGTCGAACTGCCGACGCTGCAGACCTACGCCGACGGTGAGAAGGCCGACTGGAACCAGCCGACCCCGGCCGACGGCACCGAGCCCGAGAAGCCCGCACCGATGATCACCATCCCCGTGGGCGAGGCCGGGCACGGCCAGCACCACGCCGCCCCCGAGACCACGGACGCGGCTGCGTCGCAAACGGCGGAGACCGCCCAGGCCGACTCCGCAGCCCGCTGGCTCGGCGGCATCGGACTGGTCGTCGGCGCGCTGGGCACCGTCTTCGGTGTCGCGGCGCTGATGGTGGTCCGACGCAACGGTCGCGGCAATGCGTAAGCGCGTGATGCCGCTGAGCCGGTCCATCCTGCTGACCTTGGCCGCGCTGGCGTGCCTGGGCCTGGTCGGTACCTGGTCGGCGCCCGCCGCCTCGGCGCATTCGCGGCTCGTCTCCTCCGACCCCGCCGACGGTGCGAGGCTGCCCGCCGGTCCGCAGACCGTCACGCTGACCTTCAACGAGGGCATCCAGTCCGCGTATGCGGTGCTCAACGTCGTCGGACCCGATGAGCACTTCTGGCAGTCCGGCGACCCGAAGGTCGACGGCAGCAAGGTGAGCGTCGGCATGGGTGAACTCGGGCCGACCGGCAAGTACACGATCAACTACCGGGTGACCTCCGCCGACGGACACGTCATCAGCGGGCAGCGCAGCTTCGAGCTGACGGTCGCCGGCAACGGCGAACCGGGCCCGCTCGCCGACGCCTCCGCCGATCAGTCCGACGACGGAATCCCGGTGTGGTACTTCATCGTCGGCGCCGTCGTGGTCCTGGTGCTAGGTCTTGGAATCGTGTTCTGGCTGACCCGTCCCAAGACTCGGAGCTGACGCGTGAGGGTCGTGGCCGGTGTGCCGGTCCTGTTCGCCGGACTGCTGGTGAGCTGGTTGCTCGCCCGCCCCGACGGACCCGACACGGTCGCACTGCCCGCGACCCTCGCGCTCGGCGTCTCGGTCGTGGTACTCGGCCTCGGGCTGCTGCCGACGGTCGACGCCGAACCGGCGTCGACCTGGATCGGTGCGCTCGCCGGTGTCTGGGTGGTGGCGACGCTGATCAGCGCCTGGGTGCGTACCGCTGACAGGTCCGGCAAGGACGTGTTCGACGTGAGTGCCGCCGACTTCGGTGACGTCCTGACCTCCGGTGCCTCTGAGATGGTCGCGCTGGTCACGGGCTTGCTCATCGTCATGTGGGCGGTACTCGACCTGTTGACCGCCGTCGAGGTCCCGGTTCTGGTGGTCGGAGCGCTCGCAGCGATCGGTGTGCTGGCCACCGCGATCGCCGGTCACGCCGGCAACAACGCCATCGGCCCGTTCCTCGTCGGCGCGCATGCGCTGGCCGCCGCCTGGTGGTGCGGACTGCTCGCCGCGATGGTCCTCTCCGTGCGCGGCCGGTCCGGGTGGGCGCGCAGTCTGCCGGTGTTCTCGCAGCGGGCGCCGTGGGCGGTCGGGGTGATCGCGGTGACCGGCGTGGTCGCCGCTCTAACCGAGATCGACGGACTGTCGGCACTGGGCACCACCGGTTACGGGCGGATTCTGGTGGCGAAGGGCGTGATGCTGGCGGCGTTGGTGGGAGTCGCCGCCTGGCATCGACGACGCTGGGTGCCTGCCGTCGAGCGCCATCGCCAGACCGAGACCGCGTCCATCCGGAACGCCGTCGTCGAACTGATGCTGATGGCCGCCGTGCTGGGTCTGGCCGCCGGATTGTCGGCGACCGCACCCTGACCTCTTGATGCCTGAGGTGCGAGGAGCGCAAGCGACGAGCCGCGAAGGCCAGGTGAGGTCGACCGCCTACTTCAACGCCCGCGACTGATCCCAGATAGCGAGCAGCTCGTCGATGATGTCGGTGGCCATGTGCAGCGTGCTGAGGTGGCTCTCGCCGGCCAGCTCGAACAGCTTGGCGTCGGGGAGCAACGACACCACGTGCTGGCCGTGTGCGTACGGGATGATGTGATCGTGGTCGCCATGCCACCAGCGCACGGGCACTCCGACGTCGGAGACGCGGAATCCCCAGTCCTTGGCGAAGACGACGACATCGGCGAACGGTGCCTCCATCGCGCGGCGCCCGCCGTGGAGCAGGTCGTTGAGGAACATGGCCCGGAACTCGGGGCGCGCCAGTAGTTCTCGGTCGGCTTCGGGGGAGAAGCGGCCGTAGACGGTGATGGCCGGTTCGGCGATCGGCCGCGCGAAGCGCAGTGCGATGCTGAGGACCTGTCCGATCTGCGCCCCCGCGACGTCGACCGCCGGCGCCAGGAACGAGCCGAGCTTCATCGCCCCGCCGGGGATGCGGTCGGGTCCGACGGTCGGGGCGACGCCGCCGAGGATGCCCGCGGCGACCACCCGGTCGGGCATCGCGTGCGCCACTCCGAGTGTGTACGGTCCGCCGCCGGAGAGGCCGATGATGGCGAACTCGTCGATGCCGAGTGCTTCGAGTACGGTCTCGAGGTCGGGGGCGAAGGCGGCGATGTTCTCGTACCGGTGCGGCGTCGACGACCCGACGCCCGGCCGGTCCAGCCCGATCAGGCGAACCCCCCGCTCAGCGGCATATCCACGAGCTTCGACGGGGATCTGGCGGCGAGCGCCGGGCGTCCCGTGGAGCCAGATGATGGCCCGTCCGGTAGCTGATCCGTATTCGGCGAACCCGATGCGACGATCACCGTCGGCCACGGCGATCGACCCCTCGATTTTCGGACGGGCGATGTCGATCATGTGACCAGCATCTCACGTAGCGTTATATGCGTGATCCCCGAGTTTCTCAACGGCACCGCCAGAGCAGTCCGCCATGTCTTCTCGCCCCACCCGGCCACGGACATACCCAAAGGTCAGATGCTCGACCTGCCCGGCCGGGGACGCGCCTTCGTCACCGATTCGGGACCCCGCGACGCCCCGGCGGTGTTCCTGCTCCACTCGGTGCTGACCACCGGCCTGCTGTGCTGGTACCCGACGATCCCGGTGATCAACGACCGCTACCGAGTGATCACCCTCGACGCCCGCTGGCACGGCCGCGGCATCGAGTCCGAGACCTTCGACCTCCGTGACTGCGCCGACGACGTGGTGGCCGTCGCCGACGTCCTCGGCATCGACCGCTTCGTCGCCGCCGGATTCTCGATGGGCGGCGGCATCGCCCAGCTGGTGTGGCGTCGTCATCCCGAACGGGTGTCGGGTCTCGTGCTGTGCTCGACGGGCCCGTTCTTCAGCACCCACGACCCCAAGCACCGCCAGTCGTCGGAACGGACCGGCCGCATCCTGACGCCGCTCTACCGACTGCTCCCACGGATTTCCGAGGAGAGCCTCGACAAGACGACGTCGCACACCTCCATCTGGGCTCTGCGGCAGTTCTTCTCGACGCCGCTGTCGCACCTGGGTGAATTCGGCAACGGGCTCGGGCAATTCGACTCCCGCAGCTGGTTGCACGAGATCGACGTGCCGACCGCCGTCGTGGTCTCCATCCGCGACCGCGTCGTCGAACCGGAACGGCAACAACTGCTGCTCGACGGCATCCCCGGGTCGCAGCGCTTCGAGGTCGACGGCGGTCACGCATGCTGCGTCCTCGGCGCACGGTACTTCATCCCGCCGTTCACCGAAGCGCTCGATGCGGTGAGTTCGCATGCAGCGGTAGAGGGTTCGTCCGCGGGGTGACCTCGATACGGCCCTCGGCCGGCGCTCGGGCCTACTCGGCCAGCGGTGGAACACTCCTCGGCTGGCACCTCGGGCCTACTCGGGCAGCAGGGATGCTGGTCGAGTAGGCGAGGAGTGCAGCGACGAGCCGTATCGACGCCGGCGGCGCTTCACACTGTGGAGTTGTCAAGGAACGGATGCGGTCCCGGCTGGTCGTCGGGTGCGGAAGGTGCTGCGCGTGAGTTCTGTGTGTCAGGCGGCGTCGTCGAGTCGCATGGTGCGGCGGTTGTGGGCGGGCAGCGGGCGGCGTTGGGGGTCGATGTCGGCCGGCGGGATGAGCCAGGGGTGGCGGTCGAAGCCGATCATGATGTCCCAGCCGTTGTGGTGGACCTGGGTGTGGCAGCGTTGGCAGAGCAGGCAACCGTTGTCGAGTTCAGTCTCACCGTCGTCGGACCAGTGTTGGATGTGGTGCACCTGTGTATGCGATGGTGGGGCACCGCATTTGATGCAGTTCTCGTCGCGGATGATGATCGCCTTGCGCAGGTGGGGTGGGAACAGTCGTCGTTCGCGACCCATCTGTAGGGGCACGGTCTCGCCGTCGATGATGATCTCGGTCAGGGTTCCGTCGCAGGACAGTTGCCGGGCGATGGCGTGGGTGGTCGGGCCGGTCCAGGGCAGGAATGCGGGGCTACCACCGTCGGCGGGGATGGTCAGGATCGTCTGGGCGCGCGGTGTGCCGATGGTGTCCATCGCCGCGCCTACTGCGGCTTGATCGAGCAATACTTCGAGTGCGTCGGCGCGGATCTGGGTTGCTGAGCGTCGATCGGGGGAGCCGTCGGGTTCGGGTCGTGGCAGGGAGCGTTCGTCGATCATCGAGATGAACTTCTCACCGACAGCCTGGGTGACGTTGGCGTGGATGTCGACGCGGCTGTCGTCGGTTGTGTGGTGCGACAGCGTGTCCAGTGTTCGGTCGTCACTCGCGGGGATGCCGCCCTGGTCGTCGGCGATGGTGTTGCCGATCGTCTGGGCGTGCTTGTGTATCTCGGCCGGGGTGGCACCAGACAGGGCTTGGGCGAGGAGTCCGCTTTCATAGGTGCCGCGGTCGTCGTCGGAAAGCGCTGTGGGTGAACGTTTCTCGATGATTGTCAGGCCACGGACGATGGCGTCGGCGACTTCTCCCGAGAGGGTTCCGTCGGCCGCGCAACTCTCGAGCTTGCTCAAGGTGCCGATGTTGTCGGCGATACGAATCGCACGAGTGGCGACCACTGGCGGGAATCCCATCTCGATCAGCAGCTTCTTGGTGGTCGAACCGGCCTTCTGCGCGACACGCAGATCATCGAGATCGCCTGCATGAGTGGAGATTCGGTGATCAGCCAGGTTGCGGACCTTTCTCCAGAGGTCCAGATGGGAAATTGTCTTGCGACCAGTGGGATCGTCGGTGGGTGGAGCGATTGCCGCGAGCTGGTCGAGAAGGGATTCGAGCGGTGCCATGACTCCAATGTACGCGAACATATGTTCGACTGCACGGAAACTCCACAGCATTTGTTTCGCGAGTTCCTGCTGCTCACAATGTATTTCACGAGCGTGAAAGAAACTCGCAACACCAGTGAACAGTAATCGCAGAAGTAACAAGAATCGGTGTAAAAGTGGTGATTCTGTGCGAAGTGGCGATTTTCTTGGAACGGAACAATCCGGGGCAGGAACCGCACTCACCGATCCCGGTAGTACGCACGGAGGGCTCGGCTGACGGCCTTGACCTCCAGCGCCTTCTCCCGCCGCAACCGTGCGTCGGCGCGGGCGGCCACCCACTCGTTCTCGCGCTGCAGCTTTCGGTAGCTCTCCACGCGACGTGCGTCGAGCTCTTCGCTGTCGACGGCGGCCCGGACCGCGCATCCCGGCTCGGTCTCGTGCGCGCAGTCCGTGAACCGGCAGTGCTGCGCGAGGTCGTCGACCTCGGAGAACGCGGCAGCGATGCCCGCATCGGCATCCCACATGCCGACTCCGCGTAGTCCTGGTGTGTCGATGAGGGTGGCGCCACCGCCGAGCGGGAACATCTCCCGGTCAGTGGTGGTGTGCCTGCCTTTGCCGTCGCTCATACGGACCGGTGCAGTCGCCTGGATGTTTCAGCCGCACAACGCATTCACCAGCGTCGACTTGCCGGTGCCCGACGCCCCGATGAGCGCGGCAGTGCCAGAGATGTGGTCGCGCAACTCGCTCAACCCGCGGTTCCGTCGGGAGCGCACACCTCGACGACGCTCGCGCCGATCGCGACACCTGTGACCTGGTCGAGTACTGGTTCTGTCGCGACGTCGACCTTCGTGAGCGCGACACTTGTCTGCGCTCTGCAGTCGCAGGTGAGGGTAGGAAGACCTCAACGGTGACGAAACGATCGTTGTCGTCTGATCGATTGAAGATGTTCCGTCCCAGTCGCGCACGTAGGCAATGCTGGTTCTACTAGTCGAGTCAGACTGGCGCACAATAATTTTGATCTATTGGGCGGAGCCGCATTATCGCAAACTACCAGTATGGGATACCACATGTCGTCAGTGTTACTGCAGCCACCCCAAAGGCCCTTAGTCTGCGGGATCCCCGGTTTCCGGGGAGGGTTCATGGCTGCTATTCGGTATCGAAAGTGTCATGAATCGCTGACCGCAGCAGCTGCGGGAGGTGGGTATGCCGGGTTCTGACAGGACTCACAACGACCCAAGGTCGATTGGCCGTGTGGTGCGCGATCCGATTCACAAGTATGTCTACCTGCCCACAGAGATCAGTGCGTTGGTTGAGGACGTTTACATCCAGCGTCTCCGTCGTATCAGCCAAACCTCGATGAGTTCGACTGCATATCCTTCGATGACCGGCACGCGGTTCGAGCACACCATGGGCACCATGCACCTCGCGCAACGTGCGTGGGGTTACTGCTGGAAGAACTGTGACGCCGATACCCGGCGAAGTTTTCAATCGAGAGTTCGCGACTTCCTGTCGGATGTTTCAACCGGGTCAATTGATGCTCGAACGCGAGAGTGGCTTCGTTCGGAGAGTAGTTTCGCGGAGAACTTCGAAGGCGAAGTATCGAATGCTGTAGCAGCGGCTGCCCTGCTGCATGACGTGGGTCACCCACCCTTTTCGCATGCACTCGAGCCCTACTACGAGGAGTTGCGCACACCTCTATTCAATGCCGCGTCGGAATTCTCGTCTTTTATGACCAGAACTGCATTGTCGACGCCCAGGCTGCAGTTCCATGAAATTGTAGGAATGTATATTACGAGCAAACTGCCACGTAGATGCGTCCAAGATATACCATGGAAGCTTACACTGGGTATTATAATGCCCTCCAGGGACCCTAATAGTGCTGTCAGTGCGCTAAAGAAAATCTTCAGCGGAGATGTTGATATTGATCGACTGGACTATCTCCAGCGCGACAATCATAATGCTGGTACTACTTACGGATCACTCGACGCGGAGCGATTGCTGTACTCCATTGAGCTCCATGTCGAAGAAGGTGAGTGGACGGTTGGTTATGGCTTGCGTGCGCGATCCGCTGTCGAGGATCTACTATTTCAGCGCAACCAATATTATCGGTGGGTTGCGTTTCATCCGCACGCGGTCGCTCTGAATACTATTCTAAGATTAGCTCTCGAGACGCACGATACAATTGTTCGGGCACCCCGCACGGCCTTAACTGAGATAAAGGAAAGCTCACAAACTCAAGGGGTCGCGGATCGAGACGCGGGGCCCTCTAGGTTTTCTAATCTCGACTATTTCTCGGGCAGTTATGGTGGCCGATCGGACCGGTCCCATCTAGCTCACGTGGATGACTCGTCGGTGTACGAGCAGTTGCGACGCGGGCTCAGCGATATATCTGACTGGGACCGGGCTGGAGGGCCGCCGATCTATGAGCAGCGGAGGTTTGCAGCGCTTGCGACTGCGGCTTTAGATCGAGTAAACAATTGGCTTCCAATTTGGAAAGATGAGATGGCGTATGAGGATGCGTGGAAGTCGATTAGCGCCGGACTAGCTACCGGGCTGATGGAGTTGCAGGAGAGGGCCGAAGAGCTTAGGTCCAGTGCCGGACTCAGTGATACGGCGCGTCGCCGTCTCGAATATGAGATCGAGGCGATCACGGTCATCCGAGGAGATTTTATCCCAGCGGTCCAGGCGATGAACAAGATTGCTAAGCACCTAATGTACGAGCCGCGCCGGCAGGCTGTTTGTGCGAAGGAACGGCATCTCGCGAAAGTTATGGATGGCTACACGACTTTCGAAGGAGATCTCGCTGGGTGTTTCTGGGTTATCGCATATAACCCGGCACGAGTGTCGACTGCCGGTGAGGGGGTGAAGATCTTCCGTGGAGAAGATTCGGTCCCTCTGGAAACGATTAGTCCAATGGTTCGGAGCTTGGTGGAGATTGAGGATAGTCGTCCTCATTTTCATGCATTCGTGATGTCTACGAGCGTCACTTCGCTGCCGAACTATGGCACGAAATTGCTGAAGGAAACCGCGGCTAAGCTGTTTGAAGGCGCTTATGCGATTAGTGTGGTCGAACTCTGGTCGTCAAAAATCGAGAAGATTGCGCGCGGAGCGTGACGTTTTCTTCGTACTGTTAAACTAAACGAAGGCTACCTGATGAGCGATAGTTCACCCACCGGTAATTCTGTGGTGTCTGGCGGTGTTGAAGCATCGTCCTGGTACTTAGGTGTGGACCGATTAGTCGAAATTTATGACACAGCCAAAACGGATGTCTTGCACACCTTGGAATCTACTGGCGGGCGCGGTTGTCGGATTGAAGAGCTAGTACTCAAGATCGACTGTGACGAGGAGCTTGCGGATCGCACCTTTGTTACTCTGAATGCTGTCGAGAGTCTTGAGGAAATGGGTCTCGTAGAAGTTGTCCTGGAAGAGGCCACTTTCCGTGTGATTGCAAGTGTTGCAAAGTGAACGGTTCAGAATGGGTCGGCTTAATACACGAAATTGCCTGGCCGGTGACAGTGATTTCACTAGCCGTCATATTTAGGCTCCAGTTGGCTGGGTTCCTGCGCCGAGTGTCGAAGCTCGATTTCAAAGGTTTCGGATTCGAGTTCGCTGCGGCGCTCGACAACGCGAAGCGGGCGCAAGCCATGATCGCGGCAAGTGCTGATGCAACCCAGCTGAAGACGGCGGAGGATGCGGTGCAGCAGCTTGAGCGACGTGCGCAGAGTCGTACTGAGGCGGCGCTTTTGCTCTATCAGCAGGTTGATGCACTAATGAGTGATCTAGCGCGGGCCCATAATGTGCGAGATAGCTCGCGAGTTCGCAGCCTTCGCGAACTGACTGCACACTTGAGTTACCAGGAAGTCCTGACCCCCGAGGTCGAGCGGGCGGTCGATTCCTTCATCGCTCTGTGGGAACGTGGCTCTGCGGATCCGAAGATTTGGGCCGATGACGACATCTTCGGTACTTTCTCCCAACTGGCGTCCTCGTTGGTGGCCAAGCTGCCAACACTTTGATATGCACGCTCTTCGCATCGGCCGTTTGGGTTGCTACAAATCGTTTCGGGATGCGTCAGAGCGTAGTGACTCGCCCAATCAGACAAGATATTTAGATTTATGCACTGCAACGCGAATATAGTTCCGGGTGACGAATAATTACCAGGTGCGTTGTAGTACCTGTGCTCCGTCGCGGCACCTCGAGCCAAATGGATGTCGATGGCCATGAGAAAGTCCCCACTGGTGGCCAGGTCGAGGTCCCCGCTGGTGGCCAGATAAAAGTCCCCACCCTGTGTTCGTCGTGTCGACCCGGAACTGAAGGCCCAGGCGATGACGGTGAAGGTGCCAACCGATCACCATCACCGCCTGGGAGTTTCATTGAAGTCTGCGAAGGACCGTATGGACATCATTTCTGCTTACCGAGAACTCGGAAGCTATCGCGCCGCCGCCGAGGTGTGCGGCACCACCCACAAGACCGTCAAGCGTGTGGTCGACCGGTTCGAGGCCGACGATCAACCACCCGATCGCAAGGAACGGGCCCGCAACTACGATGCGGTCGCCGAGTTGGTCGCTGAGCGAGTCGAGCGGTCACACGGCCGGATCACCGCCAAGCGCCTGCTGCCGGTGGCACGTGCAGCGGGCTATGAGGGCTCGGCCCGTAACTTCCGTCGTCTCGTCGCCCAGGAGAAGACACAGTGGCGCCGTGATCATCATCGTGGGCGTCGTCCGGCAGTGTGGGCTCCCGGTGACTATCTGGTCATCGATTGGGCTGTGATCGGCGGGCTACACATGTTCTGCGCGGTGCTGGCGTTCTCGCGGTGGCGTTTCGTTCGGTTCGCCACCAACGAAACAGCGACCACCACACTCGGATTCATCGCCGAAGCGTTGGAGGAGATCGGTGGAGTACCCAGCAAGGTACTCGCTGACCGGATGGGCTGCCTCAAAGGTGGAGTCGTCGCCAACGTCGTCGTACCCACCCCGACCTATGTGCGATTTGCCACCCACTACGGGTTCGCCCCGGACTTCTGCCACGGCGCCGATCCGGAGTCGAAAGGGATCGTGGAAAACCTCTGCGGGTACGCGCAGTCGGATCTGGCGCAACCGTTGTGGACCGAAGCCAAGATCGCCGCTGGTCGTGACGACGTGCCGCTGGATGTGCACGCAGCGAACCGGGCCGCGCGGGACTGGTGTGTCGAGGTCAACACCCGCCGCCACAGCGACACGCTGTGCGTGCCTGCTGAGAAACTCGATGTGGAACGAGAAGTGTTGTCGGCGTTGCCGTCTCTGCGTGCTCAGGTCGGTCCACCGCCGATCGCACGTAAGGTCGACCGCCTCTCGTGTATTCGGTATGCCTCGGCCCGCTACTCAGTGCCCAACCGGCTCATCGGCACCACCGTGACCCTCATCCAGGACGGTGAGCGGCTTCTGATCGCCGAACCCGCCTCCGGTGAGGTGGTCGCCGAACATCTGTTGGCCGCACCTGGTGAGGTCGTCCTCAACGACGACCACTACAGGGGGCCACGCACACCGCCCAGTCGTGCACCACGACCCAAAACCGCGGTAGAGAAGCAGTTTTGCGATCTCGGTGAGGTTGCTGAGCAGTTCCTGGTCGGTGCCGCAGCCATCGGCAACACCCGCCTGGGCGGTAAACTCGATGACATCCTCGGGCTCGTCACCTCCCACGGCCGCGAACAGGTGCTCACCGCCCTGACCCGGGCGGTGGCGTTCCGGCGGTTCAAGGCCGCCGATGTGCGCTCGATCCTCGATGCCGGAGCCGGCACCCCCAACCCGCGACCGGCCGGCACAGCACTGTTGGGCCACCTGCCAACCGCGCCCACCCGCTCGCTGGATGCCTACAAGCTCGGCGCCGGCGACAAAGAGGTTTCATGACCAACACAACATCGAAACCAGTTACATCCCAAACAGTGCCGCCACTACCGACCGACCTCGAACACGCGCTACGCCGATTGAAACTGGCCTCGATCCGCCGCAGCGCCCCCGAGGTCCTGCTCACCGCGAAAACCCAGCGGTGGACACCCGAAGAAGTGCTGCGAACCCTGGTCGAAGCCGAGATCGCCGCCCGTGATGCCTCCAACATCCGCAACCGACTCAAAGCTGCCGGGTTCCCGGTCACCAAAACCCTGGAATCGTTCGACGTGGCCGCATCTTCCATCCCGGCCAACACCTTCGAATACCTGTCCTCACTGGAATGGGTACGAGCACAACACAACCTAGCCCTGATCGGCCCGGCCGGAACGGGTAAGAGTCACACCCTGATCGGGCTGGGGATCGCCGCAGTGCACGCCGGGCACAAAGTGCGGTACTTCACCGCCGCTGACCTCGTGGAGACCCTGTATCGCGGGCTGGCCGACAACACCGTCGGCAAAACCATCGACACCCTGCTGCGCCAAGATCTGCTCATCCTCGACGAGATCGGATTCGCCCCGCTCGACGACACCGGCACCCAACTGCTCTTTCGGCTCGTCGCCGGCGCCTACGAACGCCGCTCACTGGCGATAGCCAGTCACTGGCCCTTCGAGCAATGGGGACGATTCCTGCCCGAACACACCACCGCCGCCAGCATCCTCGACCGGCTACTGCACCACGCCACCATCGTCATCACTGACGGCGACTCCTACCGCATGACACACCGAACGGAGGTACCACCCACCTAGAACATCCCGCACAGGGTGGGGACTTTTACCTGGCCACCAGCGGGGACATCAAACTGGCCGTTGACAATGGATTGACGCGAGTCGGTCCGGTGGGGCCGAGTTTGCGCCACCCACCGCCAGCGGGAATCTTGCCGAGCTTCCTGACGTCGACATGCACCATCTTGCCTGGACGATCGGTTGAGCGGTGCTTCCCTAGACAGTTCGCACTTCATGCGGAGGTCTTCATGTCACCCCGCCACGCAGTACCTGGCGTCCGTGGTCAGTACAGCTAGTTCTCGACGCGGTACAAGGCAGTTCTTGCGGGTTAACGGACTAAATTTTCTAACGATCGTGATAGCTCGTTTTCTCGACTGGAGTCTCGATCAGCACGCTGCGCTGCCGCTCCGATCGAATCAGATTCGTCGTCTGAGGCGGCGATACCCCTACGCCTGCACCTCGAAAGCCTTGAGGACCGTGGTCGCCCAGATCTGCTGCCCGGCAGCGCTCGGGTTGACGGTGTCCTTCAGCAGCGGTGCCAGCGAGGCGGCGTCGGTGGGGAAGGCGGAGTAGACGTCGATGACCTGGATGCCCTCGGCGTCCATGGCCGACGCGAAGCCGGCGGTCACCTCGCCGGTGTTCTTGCCCTGGGCCGGGCTCTGCTTGATCGCGACGAGGTCGGCGTTGGGGTATTCCTTGCGGAGCTGTGCGATGAGCGGCTGCAGCTGTTCGGCGAGCGGCGTCTTCGCATCCTGGGTATGTCCGAAATTAAGCATGATTAAATCGGGTGTGACATCCGCAGGAATCATCTTGTCGAGATTCTCGAGCGCGTAATTCGCGTCTTTTCCGGAAGCGCTGGCATTCCAGAATCCGATCGGTCCGTTCGGGCCGTCGCCGAGTCCGACCATTGCGCCGTAATCATTGGTCGTGGTGTTCCAGAATTTGGTGGCCATCGGCCGCTGAAGGTTCTGGCTGATCGCACTGCCGACCTTCGGGGCCCAGCCGTCGCGGGCGGCACCGGTCGAATCACCGAGCAACACAATTGTTCTGGGCTCAGCCGCGTGCGCTTTGGCATCCTCGATGAACGCGAGGGTGGCGGGCTGCTCGAGCGGGGTCGAACTGGTGGGGGTCAGCTGCGCCGTCGTGTCCGACGTCGGAGCGGTCCGGTTGCTCGACACGATGAGACCGACAACGAGGACCACTGCACACACGACCATGACGATCCATGCCCAGATCGGTGCAGAACCTGCAATGCGCTTCACGGCCTTTAACATTTAACCAGTCTCCCAACCCGCGTTTCTCGTCCAGCGACTTTGTCACCATAGCGGCCAATTACCGACCACGCGCGAGGCGTCAGGTTCGATTGTTTCAACAATTACTTGGTGCGGGCAATCCGGCAACTCGGTCGCGGACCCAGGCCGCCATAGCAGGGCCAGGGTTGACGATATGCCCTTGCTGTTCATGCCTGCGACTCAGTACCCGATCCCCGGAATCACAAGCACGCCGTAATGTGTCTTCCATCACATCGAGGGGGATGACGTCGTCGGCAGCCCCGTAGACCGCCAGGATCGGCACCTTCGTCGCGGTCCGGGGGAGGGTGTAGGCCTCGAGTCGTCCATGCAGTGTCTGGGCGGCTTCCGGTGTCACGGCACCCAGCGAGGTGTGCGCCGGGACCGACAGCAACGACACCGCGGTGCGGTCATCCCCGCACACCGGCACCGCCGAGCTGGACAGGCTGGAGAGGTGGTCGCCGGGCTTCACCGCCGGGTCGGCCTGCGAAACTCCGTGCACCACCAGCGGATACAGATGCTGCTGGGCGCGGGTGAGCGTGTTCTCCTGCGCGCGCGTGGCGAAGTACTGGGGATCGAGCAGCGGCGCGACGGCCACGACGCCCAGCAATTCACCGCTGCCGCCGCCGTAGCCGGCGAACTCCTCGGCGGTCGACCAGACCGCCGCGCCACCCTGCGACCGTCCCGCAGCCAGCCAGCGCGGGCCGACGCCGAGACCTGCGGATTGCGCCGCACGAGCGGCGTCGATGACGTTGTACGCGGCGGTGAGCGGTTCGAGATACGGATGCGGCGCCTGACGCCCGGTCCGCATGCCGAGGCCCTGGTAATCGGTGGTGACCACGGCGTATCCCGCGTCGAGGAAGTCCCGGACCGCGGTCAGGTCGCCGAACATGTCTGCTTGATCCGACGGCGCGCAGTCGGGAGTGATGCCGGTGGTTCCGTGCGCGTAGGCGATCAGCGGCCAGCCGCCGGCCGGGGGAGTGGACCCGGGAACGAAAACGGCGCCACTCACATTCGTCGCCGACCCGTCGACCCCGGAGGTGGACCGGTAGACCAATCGCTTGGCGACGGTGCCGTCGGGCAGCGACCACGAATCGGGAACGTCGTCCGTCCGGACGATCCCGCCGCGCTGCTCGACGGCCTCCGAGCTCAGCACGACGGGCGTCGACGACGCCGCCGAGCTCGACGCACCAGCTGTCGAATCGGTCTCCGATGCCGACGTACATCCGGAGATCCCCACACCGAAGACGGACACGACGGCCACACACACGCCGACGGACCGCGCTCGGCCCCACCTGGATTTCACCCGGAAACGGTAACCCGTCGATTCCCGCGGTTTGCGTCGACGTATTGGTTGAATGATTCTGGGTGGGTGGAGCTGACCGTCGGGACCCGTACAACAGGTGCGTCGTCCGCTGAGTGCTCCCTGCCCGCCGACGACGAACCGGCCCCGGCGCCGAGTGGTCGACGCCACGCCGAACCTCCAGCACCGCAGCACAATCCGCTGTCGGTCACCGCGCCCGACGACGATGAGGTCTACGAATACCTCGGCCCGCAGATGCGCTGGATTCAGCTGGTCCTGCTCGCGGCGTTCGTTCTGGTCTCTGTCTCACTTGTCGCATTCGCGACCACCCACGTCTGGCTCACGCCGGTGCTTTTCATCCTCGTTCTGAATGTGATCGGTAACACATTTTCTTTGTTAACCGGCATGAACAAACGACGGGTGACGTGGGCGTCGCACCAGGAACGCGTCACTTCCTGGAATCCGCACGACGGCCGATACCCGAGCGTCGACGTCTTTCTCCCGACCTGTGGCGAAAGCCTGGAGATCCTGCGGAACACCTACCAGCACGTCGTCGAGCTGAACTGGCCCGGACGGGTATCGGTCTACGTGCTCGACGACGCGGCGCGCGAGGAAGTGCACGATCTGGCAGCGTCTTTCGGGTTCGACTACGTGGTTCGTCCGGACCGGGGGCACCTCAGAAAAGCGGGCAACCTCCGCAATGCGTGCCGCATCAGTAGCGGGGAATTGATCGTCATATTCGACGCCGATTTCTGCCCGCGCGCCGATTTCCTCGGACATTTGGTCCCCTATTTGGACGACCCGCAGGTCGCCATTGTGCAAAGTCCGCAATGTTTCGCGACCACCGAGTCGATGAACTGGATTCAGCGGACCGCCGGCGCGACGCAGGAATTCTTCTACCGCTGGGTGCTGCCCTCGCGGGATCGGATCGGTGCGGCCAACTGTGTCGGCACGTCGGCGATCTACCGGCGCAGCGCGCTCGACCGGGTGGGCGGCTTCGCCGAGATCGAGCACAGCGAGGACCTCCACACCGGCCGCCACGTCCAGCAGGCCGGGTACACGATCCGCTACGTGCCGGTGGTGCTGTCGCGCGGGCTGTGCCCGTCGGACCTCGCCGGCTTCCTCAATCAGCAGTACCGCTGGTGCCAGGGGACGCTGACGCCTGTAACGAACAATCGGCTCGTGGACCACCCACAGCCTCAGAGCATCCGCCAGCGCATCGCCCGCTGGGCCGGCGTCTTGTACTACATCACCACCGCGCTGAACGTCTTCCTGCTCTTCCTGCCGGGCGTCATCATGGCCGCCTTCTATCCCGAGGACGTCCGGCCCGTGCAGCTGGTCCCGTTCCTGTTGGGCCTGTGGGTGTACGTGGTGCTGTTCCCGCTGGTGTCGCGCACGCGCTGGCGTTTCGAGGTGCTGCGCATCCAGATGGCCTACAGCTACGCGCATGCGGTGGCGATCTGGCACAAGATCATCGGCCGGGAGATCGGCTGGGTGCCCACCGGGGTGATCGGCAAGTCGAATTCGTTGGCCCGCTCCATCGCCTGGCTCGGCGCGACGGTGCTCGGGGCGTCGTTGCTGGCGTTCTGGGTGTTCATCGTGCGGGACGTGATGGTGTACGGGCTCGCCCAGTTCTGGATGATGGTCGGGTTGATGCTGGCCTACACGTATCTGGCGTTGCCGCTGTTCGTCGAGTTCGTGAAGATCCTCGCCCCGCGGCGTCGTCGAAACACCGCGGTCGACGACCCGACGGACCCCGGTGCGAACGACGTCGAAGAGCACGACAACTCCGACGCCGAGACGGTGCAGTTGAGGAAGATCGACCCGAAGGAGATCGCCTCATGACGCCGTTCGGTCCCGCATCCGACGACGCCCGCCCCGCAGCCACTCCCAAACGCCCGACCCCGACCAACTGGAACCGCATCTCGGTGTGGGAGGTCATCGGGTACACGTGCGTGATCCTGTTCATCGCGGCGATGGCGCTCGGTTGGTTCGACCTCATGCTCCCGTGGGACACCGAGTGATCGGCCGGGCGAGGCCATGACCTACGACGCTCCGACGAAACCGATGGCCGCGCTCGCCGTTTCGTCGACGCAGGAACCTGCCGAGACGCGCGTGAAGCCGCGGACCTTCTTCGACGACATCGCCGGCCTGCGCGGTATCGCGGTGCTGCTCGTGGTCCTGTTCCACTCGCACGTCCCGTACCTGACCGGCGGTTTCGTCGGTGTCGACGTCTTCTTCGTGATCTCCGGATTCCTGATCACCGGGCTGCTGGTCCGCGAGTACGAGCGCCACGAGCGGATCTCGTTGCGCGGCTTCTTCGCCCGACGCGCCCGCCGCATCATCCCGCCGGCCGCCCTGGTGATCGTGGTGTCGATCATCGGCGCCGCGATCTTCATGCCGCTGCTCAAGGTGTTCAAGCAGGCGCTCGATCTTCTGGCCGCGGCAGCGCAATTGGCGAACTGGCATTTCATCGAGCAGAACGCCGACTATCTGGCCGGCGCGATCGACGGCAGCCTGGCGACGCACTTCTGGTCGCTCGCCATCGAGGCCCAGCTGTACGTCATCTGGCCCTTCCTGGTGATCGGCGCCGGTGCGCTCGCCACCCGGACACGGCTGCGCGAACACCTGTCGGTCCGCTGGTCGGTCGGCATCGCGGTGCTGCTGGTCAGTGTGGCGTCGCTGGTGTGGGCGATCGTGCTGACGCCCACCGATCCCGCGACCGCCTACATGGCCACCTACACCCGCGCCTGGCAGTTCGGTGTCGGCGGCCTGGTGGCCGTCGGGATGCCGGCCCTCGCCCGACTGGGCGGACTCCGCGCAGGTAATCCCGTTGTCCTCGTGCTCGGTTGGGCAGGTCTGGCCGGCATCATCGTCGCGGCCTTCATCGTCAACGCCCATACGCCGTATCCCGGTACCGCGGCGCTGCTCCCGACCGCGGGTGCCGCCCTGGTCATCGCCTCCGGTTGTGCCGTCGGGACGGGTTCGGTGTTCGTCGGACGACTGCTGGCGACGCCGCCGCTGAAGTTCCTCGGCCGGGTCTCGTATGCCTGGTACCTGTGGCATTGGCCGGCGATCGTGCTGTACGAAGCGGTCGTCGGGTCGTCGAGCTGGCCGGTGCTGCTGGCCGTGTCGGCGGGGTCGCTGGTGCTCGCGACCATCTCGACGCTGCTGTTCGAGGAACCGCTGCTGCGTAACCGCGAGCTCAAACGCAATGACTCGGCGTCGATCTCGCTGGGCCTGACCGGCGTCGTCGCGGCCCTGGCGGTCACGATGACCGCCGGCGTGATCACCGTGCAGGTGGCCAGCCGCGACACCGTCGCGAACGCGTCGCTCACGTATCAGTCGGTGTTCGGGACCGACAGCGGTGAGCAGTCCGGCCCGGTGACGCCCAACCCGTTCCAGGCGTTCGACGACCGGCCCGAACCGTTCGAGTGCCTGATCCCGGTGGGGGACACCGCGCCCCGCACCGACTGCGTCTTCGGTCCGGCCGACGGCATCCCGGTGGTGCTTTTCGGCGACAGTCACGCCGACCAGTGGGCGCAGGCGATCCGCAACCTCGGCGCCGACCACGGCTGGCGAATCCACCAGTTCACCAAGGCCGCCTGCCCGGCCCAGCACCTGCGGCCGCAGCCCCGCATCCCGGACCCGTACGTGAAGCCGGACTGCCAGGAGTGGCGCGAGGAGACGCTGAAGCGCATCGCCGAGGTGGGCCCGCGGATCATCTTCGTCTCGTCGCTGTCGACGTATGTGCCGGATCGTGTGGTCTCCGAGGCCGCGTGGACGCACACGATGATCCAGCTGCGGAACACCGGCGCCAAGCTCGTCTACATCGCCGACACGCCCTACCCGGGTTTCCAGGTGGCCGACTGCATCTCCGGCTCGATGGACGACTGGACCAGGTGCGAGTTCAACTTCGACGACTACCCGCGTATCGAACCGATCACCGATGTCGTGTCACGTGACGAATACCAGGACGTGACGACGGTCAGCGTCAACGACCTGCTGTGCGAGAGCAACTCGTGCTTTGCCGCGCACAACAAGATCCTTTTCTACCGCGACGACTCGCATCTGACCGCTACCGCCGCGCGGGTCCTCGAGCCGGCGCTGCGGGCGCAGCTGGACAAGCAAAGGTTCGACTACAACGCGCGATGAAGCTGGCTGAGTAGGCGACGAGCGCAGCGAGGAGCCGTATCGAAACCGCGGGCGCCCTGCAGGTTGAGTGGGGGAGCGCACCCATCGCTCGCCGAGGGGCGACGAGTGTTAGCCGGAGCCCCCGTCGCTCCCTGAGGGTGTGACGAGCGCTAGCAGGAGCCCCGTCGCTCCCTGAGGTGTGACAAGCGTAGCGAGGAGCCACGAAGAGCAGGTGACCAAACAACCCAAACCCAGCCCCAACCGCCACCTACTCCTCGTACCGCCGCCGTTCACGGGTGCGCGTGAAAGTGATTGCGGCGATACCCAACCCGAGGATCGAGAGAATGTCCGACTCGGTGAAGCCATGGTCTAAGTTGATTGAAATCAACACTCGTCCCTCGAACGGTCCGTTCCAGATGAACCATGCGAACGAGACAGTTGCCATGACCCCCGCCGCCCGGTAGGTCGGGCGAGCCAGGCACCACGCGCCCGTGACGAACAGAAGGTTCAGCAAGACCAACGCATAGAACACAGAGGGATCGACGGCTCGGACGGGCATCGCACTAGTATCCCTGCCCTTGACCCTCATGCAACCGTGGTGTCCGGGTATAGCCCTAGCCCCTGGTCCGTCAGGCGAACGGACGACTACTTATCCACTGCTCGAGCCCGTTTCGAAAGCTCAGGGTGCTGGCACGCGTCGAATTTAGCCGCCAGTCGCGTTCCTTGTCCATCTGGAACCAGACGAAGCCGAGGACATCTGGAGCGGATTCAATGACGTGGAAGAAGTCTGTAATCCACTCCGCTTTGAGATTCGGGGTATTGCCGTCCGCGCAACCTACCTCAGTAATGAGTGTCGGGCGATTCGGGCTCAACTTGCTCAGTGCTTCGAGACTTTCGGAGAAAAGCTTGTGGGCGGACTGCCATTGGTGGCCCGGTGACTGACCCCAGTTGTAGCCATCCAAACCGAGGTAGTCCACGACATCGTCCCCGGGGTAGCAGTCGGTGAAGTCCCGAGTGCCCTCGGTGATCGCATTCGGTGCCCATACGAAGCGAACTTGCGGTGCCTGCTTGCTGATGATCGAGTGCATTCGCGACCAGGCGGCGCGGTAGTCGTAGGGCGTGTTCTGGCTGGTTCCGATCGACCATGGGTACCAGGTTCCGTTCATCTCTTGCGCAAACCTGAGCAGTATCGGGTATTGCCATGAAGCTAGATCCGCCCCCCAACGAGACAAATCCGAATCATGTTGACCAGCAGCGATGGTCGCGAGTGACCAGACGGACTGGTCACGTCCTTTGTCGGGGTCCCACGGTTCAAGAGTCAGAATCGGGGTCGCTTCACTGCCGCGAATGCGATTGAGGGTTGCGACGGGTAGTGAATCTGGGATTGCTGCGAATAGGTGCACTAAATCCGGCTTGGAGCCGGCGAGAGATTCAAGTCGGGCGATCGAGCTGAACCTTGGCAGCCCTGTACCAGTCACTGACGGTATGAACGCTCCCCAGGACCGCCGGTGATCAAGCGGTTGCTGCTGTGGATGACTGTCTACACTGCACGAAGTAACCCCGGCGATTCCCGTCGCTAGCGTGGCCTTTAAGAACGTGCGACGCGGGAGTCTGGCACCTTGCTCCCTCGGCGTCGTGTTATCGATCACTCAGTCATTCTTGCCGCCGCCGCGTTGGTTGGAGAACCTGGGGCCATCGCAACGCGTAGCCAACGGGCTGTTCACGCTACAGAAACCAATTCTGTCCCGAGTTTCGAGTATTTGAGACAAATGAGACTTGAGCGTGCCGGAATTCGGACATTTGATAGTTTCCGTAACTGTTTAGAGAAACTAAGTCCGTGCGGGCTTGTCCCCCGATCTGGGTGCTCGTCATCGAAGGAAGGTGCATTGCGACAACGTTCGGAATCCGTAGCTGGCGACAAGCTATGAGATCCGTCACTATCCGTGCGATGTGGTTTCGCCTGCTGAAATGCCTGCCGCGCAGCAGATTTCACTAGGGACTTTGGTCCCTAGTGGCTAGGAGACGGGTACGACGTGTGGATCGAGTCACAGTGGATCGGCGCCTAGGGGCCACCCGTCTTTGCTAGCTGGACGTTCCTACAAAATAGTAACCTGAAGTGTCGTCCGGCTGGA
>NZ_BACI01000047.1 GCF_000225505.1 Gordonia alkanivorans NBRC 16433
GTCGACGGTCACGTAATTCCTCAGGGGTCTCCGTCAGGTAATTCCCCATGCTCGAGCGTGCTTGGGGCCAGCGTAGCTGAGCAGGTCGGTCGGGGTCAGGTGGTCTTCTTGGCGGGCGGTCCGGGTCGTTTACGGGGGCGGTAGGACGGGCCGTCCATAAGGATCTGGTGGCTGGTGTTGATGAGCCGGTCGAGCAGTGATTCGGCGACGACCGGATTGGGAAACAGGGGGTACCAGTCTTTGGGCGCTCTGTTGCTGGTCAGGATCAGCGGTTTGCCGGCGATTGCCCGGTCGGAGACCAGGTCGTAGAGATTATCGGATCCGCGTGTGCGCAATGTGCTCGGGCAGAATAGTCCAGGGCCATACGCACCGGGGTGTGTGCGGAATAGTACTGAGGTCAGCGTGCTATTGCACTCAGCGAGCTCGAAGCGGACTCAAGGGACTCGACTAGGTTCAGTTCGAGCTCTGGCATACGGCCGGCCGACATGGCCACTGTTTCCGCGCGAGCGTGCGCGTCGATGTCGCGTTGGACCCCCGCACGAGCGGTGTCGGTCCATGCCTGTGCACAACGGTCGGCGGCCACGGCGAGATCTGCTGTGGCGGGATCTCCTGTTAATCGTGCGATGTCGGCGCATCCGTCGGCGAGCAACCGGCGGAACAGTCCTCCGCCGGTTCCTGCTTTTTCGATGAAGGCGCTCAGGCTGAACAGGAATATCTCGAGCTGGTCTACGGGGAGGTCGGTCCAGGTCGGAATGTCGGCTGCAAGTTGAGCGGCCGCCGCGAGGCCTTCGTCCCCTGCGGCCTGTGCCGTCAGGTCGACGATTCCTGGCTGTGACGGGTGTCGCATACTGGCGGCGGACTGGCGAAACGCTTCCGCGGCCACTTGCGCTAGGTCTGGCAGTTCTTTTGACCACGCGATGCGGTACGTGCAGTGTCGTGTCGGTTGTGGAAATGATGTCGAGGATCGCGCGCGGGCCAGCGCCTCGAGTGAGACCTGTTGCACCTCGGCGCGGTCATTGTCTACGACGTAGGCGATCTCTTTGGCCTCGTCGTAGCCGATAATCACGATGTCGTGTCGACTCATCTGTAATTGGACCCGCAGGTATGGCAGCTCAGCGATGTCGCCCCAAACGAGGCTAGGCCTGCCTGCGTCGATCTCGTCGCGGATCCACGACCATCCTTCCTCGGGATCGTCGGTGGTAAGGATTTGGACCTGTGCACCGAGGCGGCGGGGTAGATCGATCTCGAAGTCGGCGCCTCGTCCTACCAGGTAGAGCGGTGGGACGAGGTCGTTCGATCGGAGGTAGGACAGTCCCAGAGCGCCACCGAGGGCAAACACCAGGCCTTCATCGGGTGGGCCATCCCATCCCAAACCGTGCCAGTGCAGAAGATCGCGCATTGCGCCCGAACCACAGTGTCCCCCCATCCGGTGTGGGTAGTCCTCGATCACGGTTGGGCGTCGCATCCGTACTCCTCACGGCTCAGTCGATCAGGGTTTGGTTGGGCTGGCAGGTATTTGACGGCGTACGACGCTGAAGGTTTCGTTGATGCTCGCCGTTATTACCTTCTCATCGTGCTCGCGAATCAGCGAGTACAGGGTCATACCGCTATTGGTGAGCTCAGTTTGGTTCGGTCGGTGGGGAGTTTCTGGGCGATGGCCCGTTTGCTGAACATGAAGTCCCGCGGGCGGTTGATGCAGTCGGCGGCGAGGAGTTCGCCGGCGCGCAGGTAGAAGCAGGTGAAGTCGCCGTCACGGGTCGGATCGCCGCGCAGGACGGTTTCGTCATACCCCGAATTAAGACCGGCAATCTGGAGTTTGTGGTGGTATTGATCCGACCAGAACCATGGAAGCGCGGCAATTTTCCTCTGTTTGCCGCAAATTGTCGCAGCGGCTACCTTGGCCTGTTCGCCCGCGCTCGGCACGGACTCTAGGCGTATGCGGCGGCCGTATCGGGCCATGTTGTGAATGGCGCAGTCACCGGCGGCCACGATATCGGGGGCGCTAGTGCGTGCTTGGTCATCGATAACGATGCCGTTGTCCACGGCCAGACCTGCGGCGGCGGCCAAATCGGTGTTCGGCTCAATACCGATGCCGACGATGACAAGGTCGGCAGGAATTGATTCACCATCGGCCAGGGCCACCTCCCGGACCCTGCCGACGCCGGACAGGGCCTCCACCAGCGCGTCCGTTCTGATGTTGACGCCTTTTCCCGATGGATCCGGTCGAAGAACGCCGACACCTCGGGCGCGGTGACACGCTCGAGGACGCGGCCGGTCGCTTCGAGCACGGTGACCTCCAGACCCAGCGCTCGCAACGAGGCCGCCGTCTCGAGACCGATGTAGCCACCCCCGACGATCACGGCGTGACAACCGGGGCTGGCGGCCACCCGGATCCTGGCGACAGTCGGCCGCAGTGCGTAGGTAATAGACCCCGGCCAGGTCGGCTCCCGGGGTGAGAAGTCGTCGAGGGCGGGCACCGGTGCACAGCGCGAGCTTGTCGTAGGGTAGGGCGTCGCCGTTATGTAGGATCACATGACCAGCCGCGCGGTCAACCTTCTCTACTGTTGCATTGAGGAGATGGATGCGCTGCTTGGCGTAGAAGTCGGGGCTGCGGATCGCGAGGTCGGCGAGGGTGCTGCGGTCCGCGAGGTAGGCCTTCGACAGCGGAAGGCGATGGTAGGGCAGGGCCGACTCGTCTCCAATTAGGACGATCTCGTCGCTCCACTTTTCCTGGCGCAGGCTGGCCGCGAGCTGGGCGCCGGCGTGGCTAGCCCCGACGATAATGGTTCGCTGCATTGTCATGTTCTCGATTTCGGGGTGAGGCGGACGGGACTGCTGCACGGATAGGTGACTGTTGGGGTGTCATGCCGCGGTAGCGGCGGTGTTGATCATTGCTTCGAACTCGACTGGCGTCAACCGGCCCAGGCGGGATTGGCGGCGCCGGCGGTGGTAGGTCCGTTCGATCCAGGTTACGATCGCGATCCTCAGCTGTTCACGGGTGTCCCAGCGCTGGCGGTCGAGGACGTTGCGTTGCAGAAGCGCGAAGAAACTCTCCATCGCCGCGTTGTCGCCGCAGGCTCCCCCTCGCGGTACCGGATGCGACGTCGTCGATCGTGGCGAGCGGGAGGTTCCCGCCGGTCAGCGTGACCTTTCCGGCGCGGGGCCGTCCGCCGTCGCCGGTCGTCGTGCGCAGGCCCTCGGCGGTCCAGGCGGCGAGACCACCGTCGAGCAGTCGCACGTCGGCGAGCCCGGCCCAGCGCAGCAACCACCATGCACGGGCCGCGGCCAGGTTGCCCGAGTCGTCGTAGACCACGACCGGGACGCCGTCGGTGATCCCCCAGCTCCGCGCGGCGGCCTGGAGGTCCTCGATCGCGGGGATGGGGTGTCGGCCCCCGACGGCTCCGGACGGTGGTGCGGCGAGTTCGGTGTCGAGGTCGGCGTACACCGCGCCGGGGATGTGGCCGTCCCGGTAGGCCTCGCGACCGTCGAAGTCGCCGAGTTGCCACCGTACGTCGAGGACCACCGGCGGCGTCCCGAGCAGCATCTCGGCCAGGTCGAGCGGGGTGACGAGTACATCGCTCATGTCGGTCAGCCTATCGACGCTCGCTCCACACCCCGGCGAAGGCCTGTCGGCCGCGATGCGAGAATGAGGCGGTCCGCACCTGCGGACGACTCTCCGCGATTCACAGGGGGCCTTTGGTGGCGCTGTTCCTGGCCGTGCTGGTTCCGGCGGTCTTCTTCGGTCTGATCACCTTCTGGCTGCACCGCCGGATCGTCCGCGCCACCGCACTCCCCCGACCGTGGTCGGGCGTCGCCGACGTCGCGCTCACCGTGATGTGGGCACTGGCGGTCATCGGGTTCGCCAGTGGCCGATCGCTGGACCCGTCGTGGGCGCGGCCGATCGGCTCGGTGGGCCTCATCTGGATCGGCATGGTCTTCTACCTGTTCCTCGGCCTGGCGATCATCGGACTGATCTCGTTCGGGGCGAACATCATTCGCCGGATTCGACGACGCCGGACCGGGACAGACGAGACGACCGACGCGGCCGCGCGCAGACTGCACCGCATGCGGATCGCGACAGCGGCCGTGGTAGTCGTGGCGCTCGGGGTCACCGGGTATGGCGTCTTCGAGGCGTCCCGGCCACAGGTGACCGAGGTCAGCGCGACATTCGACGGCCTGCCACCGCAGTTCGACGGACTCCGCATCGCCGTGGTCTCCGACCTCCACGTCGGGCCCGCGCGCGATGCCTCGTTCACCCGGCGCGTCGTCGACGAGATCAACGCGCAGAACCCCGATCTGGTGTTGCTGGTCGGAGACCTCACCGACGGCACGATCCCCTACGTCCGCGACACCCTGGAACCGCTCGCCGATCTCCGCGCACCGCTCGGGGTGTTCGGCGTCAGCGGAAACCACGAGTACTACTCCGACGACGGCGGCAGATGGCTCGACGTGTGGGAGGAATACGGCATACGGACGCTGCGGAACTCGCGGGTCCCGCTGACCGTCGACGGCGCGACCATCCAGCTCGCCGGCGTGCACGATGCCACCGCACCGGACCCGTACGAGCCGGATCTCACTGCAGCGCTAGAGGGTTCGTCGCCCGACGACTTCGTCCTGCTCCTCGCCCATCAGCCCAAGCAGGCCGTCGAGGCCTCCGACCTCGGCGTCGAGCTCCAGTTCTCCGGCCACACCCACGGTGGGCAGATGTGGCCGATCCGCTATCTCGTTCCGTTGCAACAGCCTTCGGTCCTCGGCCTGGATCGGATCGGGAACACCGTGCTGTACACGACCCGCGGTGCCGGCGCGTGGGATCCGCCGGTGCGAGTTCTCGCGCCGCCGGAGATCACCATGTTCACGCTACGGGCGACACCGTGACGTTGCGCGTACGCTCGCACGATGACCGAGTTCACGGTGGATGTCGGCGGGCGAGGCGTACGTGCACGGACAGTGGGTGAGGCGAGCGCACCGACGATCGTCCACTTCCACGGAACGCCGGGTTCCCGCCTCGAACTCACATTCGGCGACGAGATGTCCCGGCAGCGGGGCGTCCGGGTCGTCAGTTTCGATCGTCCCGGATACGGGTTGTCCGATCCGGCACCCATCGGCCTCTCGGCCGTCGCCCGAGATGCCGAGGCGCTGGCGGATCATCTTGACCTGGACCGGTTCGCGGTATTCGGCTGGTCGGGCGGCGGTCCGTTCGCGCTGGCCACAGCGGCAGCGCTACCCGCTCGGGTACGACGTGTCGGTTTGTCCGGCTGCCCCGGGCCCGCCCTCGAAATACCAAGCGTACGTGAGCAACTCAACGACAACGACATCCAGGCACTTTCCCATCTCCCGGGAGACCCCGGACGTGCCGCCCAGATCTTCCTGGACGGAAACCGGGAACTACTCGACGCAATGGTGTCCGTGCGAACCGATCCCGATGCGCCCTGGGTCGAATGGATGTGGGGCGCCAGCGATCCGGCGGTCATCACCGAGGCCCCGGTCCGTCGGGCGCTCTTCGAATCCTTCGCCGAGGCGATGAAGCAGGGTCCCGATTCGATCGCGTGGGACAACGTCGCGTTCGTCGGCCCCTGGGACTTTCGTCTCTCCGAGGTTTCCGCACCAGTTCACCTCTGGTACGGCGCTGACGATACGACGGCAATCCCCGCCGTCGGAGAGTGGCTCGCAGGTCGACTCCCGGATGCCGAGCTTTCCGTGTACCCCGGTGAAGGACATCTTGTCCCGTTTCGGCACTGGGCTGCGATGCTGTCCACGCTGACCGGCAGGTGAGTCGCAAACCCGTGAACGAGGCGCGACACCGCCCGCGACGACCGTCGCGGGCGGTTTGCGTCTGCGTCAGGCGTTGACGTCCGACGGGTGCGTCGCGAGCGGTGTCACCTTGATGTCCATGTACGGGAACAACGGGAGACCCGACAGGAGCATGTGCAGCTCGTCGTTGGACTCGACGTCGAAGATCGAGTAGTTCGAGTACTCACCGACGATGCGCCAGATGTGCGGCCACTTGCCGGAACGCTGCAGATCCTGGGAGTACGCCTTCTCCCGGACGACGGTGTCTGCCCGTACGTCCGGGTCGAGATCGTCGGGGATGTTGACGTCCATCCGAACGTGGAACAGCATCACTTCTCCGGATCGAGGACGAAGTCGTAAGCGACCGTGTAGCCGCCCTTGCCGTCGTCCTGGGGATCGAGGATCAGCTCGGGCTTCACCGCGCTGGCGACGTCGTCGTCGTTGTGGGCATCGCCGGGGAAGTACAGCTGCGCGGTGAGCTGCTCGTGGCCGGGCGCCGACACCTTGAGGTGCAGGTGGGCGGGACGCCACGGGTGCCAACCGGCCGCCGAGATCATCTTTCCGCACGAGCCGTCCGTCGGGATCATGTACGGCGCCGGGCGAATCGTGGTGATCTCGAAGTTGCCCTGGTCGTCGGTGGTGAAGGTGGCGCGCAGGTTCCACTCCGGGATGCCGGGAGCGAACTGCGAGTAGAAACCGTCGTCGTCGGCGTGCCACAGCTCGACCTTGGCGCCGGCGAGCGGGGTGCCGTCGCACGAGCGGACCTGGCCGTTCCACAACAGCGGATCGCCCTTCTCGTCCTCACGCATCGGCACTGCTCCCTTGGAGCCCTGCTCGGGGGCGTTCGGGACGTAGTAGGGACCCTCGATGCTGCCCTTGTTGCCCTCCCGGTGCTCGGTGGCGACGTCCTCGACGACGTGCTCGACCCAGACGTCGAGGAACAGCGGCCATTCGCCGTCCTCGCCGACGTTGATGAGCCACGCCTTGAGGGCGTTGTACTCGTCGTAGGTGACCTTGTGCTTGCGGATGGTCTCGTGAACCCCCGCGAGGACCTCGTTGATCAGCGTGGCCACGCGCTCCGGCGGGGTGTCCTTGACTGCCTCGAAGGGCGACTTGTCGGCGTGGAAACGCTCGGTGGCGGATGCGCCGGAGGCAGCAGCGGTCGCGACCTCGTTCGGGTGCTCGGTGGTGGTCATGTCGGTTCTCCTTGTACTCTTGCTCGTGGGGCTGCCACGAAACGATCTGTGGTGACGGGGTTTTCAGTTGTCGGTTCGGTAGCGTTCGAGTTTGTCCGGGTCGATCTCGAAGCCGATACCCGGAGCCGTGGACCGACACAGGTGGCCGTCTCGGATCTGCAGGGGCTCGGTCAGCAGGTCGTCGCTCATGTCGAGGAAGTTCGACAGCTCGCCCGCGTAGCGCGAGGTCAGTTCGAAGGCACTGCCGAAGGCGAGCGCGCACGCTGTGCCGACCTGACCGTCGACCTGGTTGCCCATGACCACCGGGATGCCGAGCCCCTCGGCGAGGTGGTGGGTCCGGCGCGAGGTGGTGAAGCCGGTCCGCGCGGTCTTGATGCTGATCGCGGTGGCGGAGCGTCCGAGGATCTCCCGGGTGACGTCGGCCGACGTGGGCACCGACTCGTCGGCGATGAACGGGACGTCGAGTTGCTCCACGAGCCAGCGTCGGCCCATCACATCGGCTGCGTCGCAGAGTTCTTCGGCGAACAGCAGGTCGAGGTCGGACATCTCCTTCATGGCTCGGGCCGACTCCGCGGCGGTCCAGCCGCGGTTGCCGTCGACGTAGAGCTCGATCTCGGCGCCGAACCGTTCGCGCAATGCCCGGACCACGGCGGTGTCGAGGCCCACCGGGTGCCTGCCGACCTTCACCTTGAAGGTTCGGATGCCGTAGGTCTCGACCATCTTCTCGGCCTCGGCGACCATCTTCGCGGGCTCGGCGAAACCGAGCATGTGGCTGACGCGCAACCGGTCGGTGAACCCGCCGAGCATGTCGCCCACGGGAAGCCCCAGGGTCTTGCCCAACGCATCCCAGATCGCCATGTCGACAGCTGATTTGGCAGCCGGGTTGCCGATCGTCCGCGCCAGCCGGGCGGCGACCACCTCACGTTCGAGCAGCGTGAGTCCGACGATCGCCGGGGCGAAGATCGTGTTGACGACGGTGATGATGCCGTCCTGGGTCTCTCCGTAGGTGAACGGCCGAGGCGGCGCTTCCGCGACGCCGACCACGCCGGTGTCGGTGTGTACACGGACCAGCACGTGATTGGCCACGTGCACCTCGCCCGAGGCGAACCTCAGCGGTTTCACGTACGGGATCGCGAATGGAATCGCGTCCACTCGGGTGATCTTCATCTTTCATCTCCAAACTGGGCACTGAGCTGAGCGTCGAGGTCGCGCGGGTCGGCGTCGGCCGAACCGGTTGCGAAAGCGGATGCGATGACATCGGCGACCGCGCCGACCACCGGGTTCTCGACACCGGTTTTCCAGGCCAGTGCGACCTCCACGGTGTCGGCGTCGGCGAGGTCGCGGACGACGAGCCCGTCCAGCGGGAGGGCTCGTACGGAGGCCGGCAGGACGGCAACCCCGAGTCCGGCGGCCACCAGCGCGAGCAACACCGGGGTACCGGATGCCTGATACGCCCGCCGGGGAACGAATCCGGCTGCGCGACAAGCCTTCACCACCGCGTCATTGACCGCCGAGTCCCGGCTGTCGTACATCACGAACGACTCACTTCGAAGGTCCGCCACCGACACCACGGGCTCGATGGCGAGCCGGTGATCGATCGAGGCGGCGAGCACCAGCTGTTCGACGTCGATCACCCGGGACTCGATGTCTTCCCCGGTCGCCGGCGGACGGAGGATGCCGAGATCGATCGCACCGGCGCGCAGAGCGTTGCACTGCCCCGGTGTCAGCATGTCGGCTCGGATGTCGAGGTCGACGTCCGGTAGTTCACGCTTGACGATGCGAGCGATACGGGGCAGATGAGAGAACGCGGCGATTCCGGTGAGACCGAGACGCACCAGGCCGCTCCGCCCCGCCGCTATCCGCCGAACCCCGTCGACGGCATCGTCGACGCCGGCCAGGACGCGCTCGGCCTGCTCCTTGAGATATGCGCCCGCAGGGGTCAGAGACACCTGGCGCGTGGTGCGCACGAACAGCGTGACGTCGAGTTCCGCCTCGAGCTGACGGATGGCGTAGGACAGAGCCGGCTGGGCCACGTGCAGAGTCGCCGCGGCCTGCCCGAAGTGGCAGGTCTCGGCGACGGCTGCGAAGTAGCGCAGGTGCCTCAGCTCCATGACTCGTCTTTTCTCGTAGAACCCCGTCGCCGGTCATCAAGTGTGACCGCGACCACGCATTACACGGTAAAGGTCGAATACATACAAGACAAAGACATTTGCAGACCGCATTGATCGCAGCTGTTTATCAATCGGATGCTTGGTCAGGACTGGCCATTGCCCTAGTGTGATCGGCACCACGTGGGTGCGACAGTGCAACGAGCAGCCAAAATCTGGAGGTACAGCACATGACCGCGTCCGTAACGGAACATCTTCACCACGTGAACTCTGTCCTCGGCGACGCGGTCGTCGACGACCGCGAGGCCGGCGTCTATCGCGCCAACCGTCGGATCTTCACCGACGAGGACATCTTCGAGCTGGAGATGAAGCACATCTTCGAGGGCAACTGGATCTACCTGGCCCACGAGAGTCAGGTGCCCAACCCCGGCGACTACTTCACCACCTACATCGGCCGGCAACCCGTGGTCATCACCCGGGACAAGAGCGGCGAGCTGCACTGCCTCATCAACGCCTGCGCCCACCGCGGGGCGATGATCTGCCGCCGCAAGACCGACAACCGGATGACCCTCACCTGCCCGTTCCACGGATGGACCTTCCGCAACGACGGCACCCTGCTGAAGGTCAAGGACCCCGAGGGCGCGGGCTACCCCGACACCTTCGACGTCAACGGCTCACACAACCTCACCAAGGTCGCACGCTTCGACAGCTACCGCGGCTTCCTGTTCGGGAGCCTGAACGACGACGTGCAATCGCTCGACGATCATCTCGGCGACACCCGCCTGGTCATCGACATGCTGGTGGACCAGTCGCCGGACGGCCTCGAGGTGCTGCGCGGTTCGTCCACCTACACCTACGACGGGAACTGGAAGGTCCAGGCGGAGAACGGCGCCGACGGCTACCACGTCACCGCGACCCACTGGAACTACGCCGCCACCACCTCGCGGCGCGGCACCGGCGAGTCCAAGAACGACACCAGGGCACTCGATGCCGGCGGATGGGGCAAGTCCGGTGGCGGTTACTGGTCGTACCCCAATGGCCATCTCTGCCTGTGGACCTGGGCGGCCAATCCGCAGGATCGGCCGCTCTGGGACAAGATGGACGACCTCAAGAAGACCCACGGCGATGCCAAGGGCGAGTTCATGGTGAAGGGTTCGCGCAACCTGTGCCTGTACCCGAACGTCTATCTGATGGACCAGTTCTCGACCCAGATCCGTCACTTCCGGCCGATCGCGCCGGACAAGACCGAGGTCACCATCTACTGCATCGCCCCCAAGGGTGAGAGCGGCGACTCCGCACGCGCGCACCGTATCCGCCAGTACGAGGACTTCTTCAACGCGTCGGGCATGGCCACCCCCGACGATCTCGAGGAGTTCCGCTCCTGCCAACTCACCTTCCGCGCGCAGGCTGCTCCGTGGAACGACATGAGCCGAGGAGCGCAGCACTGGCTGACCGGACCGGACGAGGTCGCCGAGTCGCTGGGCATGACCGGCGTCATCTCCGCCGGAGTCAAGAACGAGGACGAGGGCCTCTACCCCGTCCAGCACGGTTACTGGCTCGAGACGATGCGCGCTGCGGTGGCCGCCGAAGAGGAATCCGCGACCACAGCAGCCGAGAAGCACTGAAGGGGAACGGGATGACGACCACCGAGAACACCGCCGCAACAGGGACGGACGCCGGCGGGAAACTGATCACGCAGAACATGATCGAGCAGTTCCTCTATCGCGAGGCGCGCTATCTCGACGACCGCGAGTTCGAGAAGTGGCTCGACTGTTATGCCGACGACGTCGTGTACTGGATGCCCGCCTGGGACGACAACGATCGCCTGACCGAGGACCCGCAGCGCGAGATCTCGCTCATCTACTACGGCAACAAGGGCGGCCTCGAGGACCGGGTGTTCCGGATTCGTACCGAGAGGTCCTCGGCGACCTCACTTCCCGAACCGCGCACCAGCCACAACATCAGCAACGTCGAGGTGATCGAACGGCGCGGCGACCTCGTCGACGTCCGATTCAATTGGCACACGATGTATTTCCGGTACAACACGGTCGACCCGTACTACGGGACCTCGTTCTACACCATCGACTTCTCCGGTGAACGCCCGATGATCCGGCGCAAGACGATCGTGCTGAAGAACGACTACATCCACCACGTGGTGGACGTGTACCACTTCTGACCTTCACCTCACCAGCCCCGACCACCCCAAACGCCGATCAAGAGGATCCCGTCCATGACTGTCACCACCGATGCAGAGGCCGGCGCCGCCGCCGGCACCGCGAACACCCATCAGGTGGCGCTGTCCTTCGAGGACGGGGTCACCCGATTCGTCACCTGCCGCGAGGATCAGACCGTCGCCGACGCCTCCTACCGGCAGCGCATCAACATCCCGCTCGACTGTCGCGACGGCGCCTGCGGAACATGTAAGGCGTTCTGCGAGTCCGGCGACTACGACGGCGGCACTTACATCGAGGATGCGCTCTCCGACGACGAATCGGCACAGGGTTTTGCGCTGCCGTGCTGCATGAAGCCGAAATCCGATCTGGTGCTGCAGATCGCGGCCACCTCGGACGTCGCGAAGACACAGGCCTCGAGGTTCACCGGCACCGTCGTCGGGCTCGATCGTCTCTCGGAGTCGACGATGCGCCTGGAGATCCGGATCGAGAACCGCGGACAGTTGGCGTTCCTTCCCGGCCAGTACGTGAACATCGAGGTTCCGGGTAGCGATGACGGCGATGGGAATCCCATCCGGCGGTCGTACTCCTTCGCCAACGGGCCACACGAGGACCAACTGGTCTTCCTGATCAAGCTCACCCCGGGCGGGGCGATGTCGACGTATCTGACCGACCGCGCCAACCGGGGCGAGGAGATCAGCTTCACCGGGCCGCACGGTTCGTTCTTCCTTCGCGAGGCCACCCGCCCGGTGCTGTTGCTGGCCGGCGGCACCGGCCTGGCCCCGATCCTGTCGATGCTGCGAAAGCTGCACGCCGACAACAGCCGTCGGAAGGTACACCTGATCTACGGTGTCTCCACCGACACCGACCTGGTCGCGACCGACGAGATCGAGTACTTCGCCGACAAGATGCCGGGCTTCACCTGGGACCACTGTGTCTCGGACCCGGCCAGCTCGGCGACCAACAAGGGTTATGTGATGAGCCTGATCGAACCGGCTCATCTCTACGACGGCGACGTCGCGATCTACCTCTGCGGTCCGCCGCCCATGGTCGAGGCCGTGCGCAAGCACGTCGCGCAGGCCGGGATCGAACCGACCGGCTTCTACTACGAGAAGTTCGCGCTGGCCGCCAAGCCTACGGCCGCCGCGGAGGACGAGGTCGTCGGGGCCGAGACCGACGAGTCCGCTCCGGTCGTCGTGGCGGCGGCGACTGGTCGTGCGGCGGTGGAAGAGCTCCTATTCGCATCCGACGCCCGCGCGGTCGCGGGACAGCTGACGCTGCCGGCTGCCGAACTCGACAGCCGGCCGGGACCCCAATCCGGCACCCCCGACGACGACTCGCTCGTACGCGTTGCCGGACAACAGATGTGGCGCGGCGGGATCGGCGGCCCGGACCTCGATCCCGATGACGGCGCGATCCGGCCGACGGTGTCGGACGCGACCGGGACCGTGCGCACGATCGCCGGGCAGGAGATGTTCGCGGCGTCGGACCTCACCCAGCTACACGCTTCCGATCCCACTCCCGCGCCGGTCACCGGAACCCCGCACGACGACACCGATTCCGCCGAACCCGTCACCGCTCCGACCGTGGTCGGTTCGCAGGGTTATCAGATCGGCGAGGAACACCCGGCCATCCACGAGTCGGACGCCCTGTTCGAGGCGCGTGCCGCGCTCGAACTGGGCGCGCTGGAACTGACCTTCGGCCGCCTGAACACCAAGCAGCTGACCGGCTACCGGTTGCTCGCCGATGCCACCGTGCCCTACGTCGACGGGGACCGGTTCGTCGATGCCGCCCAGTACACCGAGACCAACGCCGCCTTCCACGACTACCTGTTCACGCTCACGGGCAACGACCACCTGCTCGAGGCCTACAAGGCCCTCGGGGTGAAGGGCCGGATGACCGAGGTGCTGCGCAACGCGACGTGGTGCCACCCGCTGTGCGCACAGGACCATCTCGACATCGTGTCGGCCTTCGAATCCGGCGACCACGACGCCGCCCGGGAGCTGATCGCCGCTCATGCCGAACGGTCCAAGCAGACGATGCGTCGTGCGATGGCCGACGAGATGGCCTCGCGCCGCCCGCGTTTCGTCACCCCCGGCCGCTTCGCCGGCAAGGTCGTGGTGATCACCGGCGCCGCACAGGGAATCGGTGAACAGGCCGCGCGCCGGATCAGCGCCGAAGACGGAACGGTCGTCCTGGCCGACCGGTCGGACCTCGTCGAGGAGGTCGCGCGTGACCTCGAGTCGACCGGTCCCGGGGCGGTGTCGGCGATCGCGGACCTGGAGTCCTACGACGGCGCCGAGTCGGTGGTCCGCCGGGCCATCGCCTCCTACGGCCGGGTCGACGTGCTGATCAACAACGTCGGCGGGGCGATCAACTTCAAACCGTTCACCGAGTTCACCGACGCACAGATCCGGGCGGAGATCGACCGGTCCCTGATGACCACGCTGTACTCGTGCCGAGCTGTTCTGCCGTCGATGATCGACAACGGCGGCGGGGTGATCGTCAACGTCTCCTCCGCCGCGACCCGCGGAATCCATCGCATCCCCTACTCGGCCGCCAAGGGCGCCGTCAACGCGATGACCGCGTCGCTGGCGATGGAATACGCTGACGCCGGTGTCCGCGTGGTGGCCGCTGCGCCCGGTGGCACCGAGGCCCCGCCCCGCCGGATCTCCCGCGGCACCCCCGAGCCGCGGAACGAGACCGAGGCGCGGTGGTATCAGGCCCACATCGATCAGACCAAGGCGTCGTCCCTGATGAACCGATACGGGACGCTCGACGAGCAGGCCGCGGCGATCTGCTTCCTGGCGTCGGACGAGGCGTCGTACATCACCGGCACGGTCCTGCCGGTCGCGGGCGGCGACCAGGGATAGGAACCCGAGGCCACCGGCGTCCACGGTTACCTACCATGGAGCGATGATGGTCACTGCCGCATGTGTCGGGCGGGACCGCGAGATCGACGTGTTGTCGACGCGGCTCCGCACCGTATCCGGGGCGGAACTGATCGCCATCTCCGGGAATCCGGGTTGCGGCAAGTCGACCCTCCTCACCCACCTCGTCCAGTACCACCTGGCGTCCCCGGACGCCGGCACCACGTTGTGGGCACGGGTCTCGCCCTGGCAGGCCGCCACTCCGGGTTCGCTGATCCGTCAACTTCTCCAGGACCAGCAGGTCGAGCCGGATCGCGCCGGCGATCTCGTGGACGCCCTACTCGAGGCGACGGCGTCGGATGTCCCGGTGCTCGTGGCCGTCGACGACGCCGACCTCGCCGACGAAGAGTCGCTCCAAGCGTTGGTGACGCTGATCCGGGAGCACCGGACACGTCGCATCCTCGTCGTCGTGACGACAGCTCGGCCCGGTACCCGCCTCGCCGGACAGGCCTTCGACGAGCTGCGACTCGAGGGGGTCGATGCACAGGGCACCGCGGATCTCGCCGGACAGCGCGGCATCGTGCTCCATCCCGCGATGCGGGCGGAACTGACCCGGCACACGTCGGGCAATCCACGAGACATCGTGGCCCTGCTCGACGAGGTACCGGCCGGGACCTGGGCACGCAGTGACGCCCAACTCCCGGCCCCCGCACACGTCGTCCGTGCGGTGCGCGAGCGACTCCCGGAGTCTGGCACGCCCGCCGGCGCGCTCATCGAGGCGCTCGCGATACTCGATGTCGCCGAACCACTCTCGACCGCCCTGGCCCTCGCCGGCGTCGAGGACCCGCTGGCGGCGATCGACGACGCGCGACGCACCGGACTGGTCACCTCCGACGGAGCGCTGACGCCCGCCGAGGTGCAGCCCCGGATCGTCACCCCCCTGGTGCGCGCCGCGATCCTCGAGGTCCTGGGGATGAAGGCCGTGGGCGCTGCGCACCGACGGGCGGCCGACGTGGTCGTCGATCCGGCGCGCCGGCTCCATCACCGGGTGGCCGCCACCCCGACCGCCGATGCCGGTCTCGCCGACGACCTGGCCGATCTCGCCCGCATGCGCGGTGCCGACGGCGCATGGGCGGAGGCCGCCGGTCTCTACCGCCAGTCGGGCCGGCTCACGCCCGATCCGCTCGAGCGCGACACCCGAGTGACCCTCGCGGTCGATTCGCTTCTCGCCGCGGGCGATTGCACCGGTGCCGGCGCCTTGGTCCCGACGGTGGAGAGCTTGCGCGAGACACCGCTGCGCAATGCGACGCTGGCGTACCTGGCCATCCTGCGGGGACGCTCGGCGGAAGCGCAGCTGCGCCTCGACCGCGCCTGGGACATCGTCAACGTCGATCGTGAACCCGACGTGGCCGCCCTGATCGCCCAGCGCCACGTGCTGCACAACCTCGTACGGTGCCAGGGCGCCGAGTTGGTGACCTGGGCCGATCGGGCGATCACGATGGCCGGGAGCGGGTCGGCGGCCCGCGTGGAGGCCGCGGTCATCCGTGGGCTCGGATTGGCGTGGTCGGGGCATCCCGACGCCGCCCGCGCCGAGTACGATTCGGTCTCCGAACAGATCCGGTACGGCGCGCAGGCGCAGCGCGCGATCATGGGTCGCGGGTGGTTGCAGCTGGGACTCGACGAGATCGACGCCGCCCGAACCAATCTCGAGACCGCCGTGTCGATGGCACAGTTGGGCGGTTCCACGCGGATCTCGATGTGGGCGGTGGCCTGGCTGGCACGGGTGCAGTTCCTCACCGGCGACTGGGACGAGGCCATGCGCAACGTGGAAGCCGGCCATGGGCTGGCACGTTCCAGTGGCATCGCGCTGACGACGCCGCTGCTGAACTGGACGGCGAGCCAGATCCATTCGCTGCGGGGCAACTGGGAGGCAGCTCACCGCAGTGTCGCCGAGAACACCACCTCTGCGGGCGATTACGAGATCATGCGCATCCCGGACATGCTGGCACGTGCTCAGCTCGCCGAGGCCGCGGCGGATTACGGAAAGGTCCGGCGCATCCTCGCACCGCTGAGAACAATGTCCGAGAGCGTCCCCGCGCTGTCCGAACCCGGCCTGTGGCCCTGGGTGGACGTACTGGGGAATGCCCTTGTCCTGGAGGGTCAATACGACGCGGCCGACGACCTGCTCCGGGACTACGAGAAACGGTCGGAGGAACGCGGGCACCGCTCGTCGGCCGCCCGGATGAAGTACGCGCGCGGACGGTTCCTCGGTGCCACCGGCGACATACACGGTGCGCGTCGAACTTTCGAGGATGGCATCCAACTCCTCGACGGCCTCGGGCTCCGCTACGACCAGGCGCGGGTCAATTTCGCGTACGGCCAGACGTTGCGACGGGCAGGCAAACGACGCGCCGCCGACGCCGTCATCGGGACCGCCCGCGATCTGTACGTCTCGCTGGGCGCGACGACCTACGTGGAGCGCTGCGACCGCGAGTTGAAGGCCGGCGGCCTGGCGGTCTCACGCGTCGAGAATGCCCACGCCGCGAAAGACGTCGCCGAGCTCACCCCGCAGGAGGAGGCGGTGACCACGCTCGTGGCGCGTGGGCTCTCCAACCGTGAGGTGGCTGCCGAACTGTTCATCTCGCCCAAGACCGTGCAGTACCACCTGACCCGGATCTACGCGAAGCTCGGACTGCGGTCACGGTCGGAGCTGGCGGCCTCGCGCCGTTGAGAGACCGCCATCTCCGACCTCGATCGCAGGTTCGGTCGACCGCTGCGTACCTGCCTCAGACCGCGGCGTGCACCGCGGTGCGATCGGTGACCGGGGCACCGGTCTTCTCGACGACCGTGGCGAAGTCGACACCGGGAGCCAGTTCCACGACCTCGAAACCCGTTCCGGCGACGTCGAACACGCCCAGGTCGGTGATGACGCGGCTCACCACGCTCCGGCCGGTCAGCGGCAGGGCGCAGTGCTCGAGCAGCTTCGGCTCCCCCTTCTTGGTGACGTGCTCCATCAGCACGATCACCTTGCCGGCCCCGTTGACGAGGTCCATGGCGCCGCCGATCCCCTTCACGAGCGCGCCGGGCACCATCCAGTTGGCGAGGTCACCGTTCATCGCCACCTGCATCCCACCGAGGACGGCCACGTCGACGTGCCCGCCTCGGATCATCGCGAAACTGGTGGCGGAGTCGAAATACGATGCGCCGGGCAGCACCGACACGGTCTGCTTGCCCGCGTTGATCAGGTCGGGATCGACCTCGTCGTCGTACGGGAAGGGGCCGACCCCGAGGATTCCGTTCTCCGCGTGCAGGAAGATACCCGAGTCGTCGGGCATGTGGTCGGGGATCAGCGTCGGCAGCCCGATTCCCAGGTTGACGTAGTCACCGCGGGTGAGCTCTTTCGCCGCGCGGGCAGCCATCTCGTTCCGTGTCCAGGTCATGGTGGTCTCCTATACGGTCGCAGCGGTCGGGCGCTCGCGGATGGTGCGCTTCTCGATTCCCTTGCGCGAGGCCTCTTCCGGTGTCAGTTCGACGATGCGCTTGACGAAGATGCCGGGCAGGTGGATCTCGTCGGGCCCGAGTTCGCCCACTTCGACGACCTTCTCCGCCTCGACGATCGTCGTGCGACCCGACATGGCCGCGGGAGGGTTGAAATTACGTGCGGCAGCGTGGAATCGGCAGTTCCCGGCCGTGTCGACGACGGCGGCGCGCACCAGGGCGTAGTCGGTGACGATGGCTTCCTCGAGGACCATCGGCTTGCCGTTGAAGGTCCGGACCTCCTTGGGCGGGGAGGCCTCGGCGATGGTGCCGTCGGCGTTGTACCGCCAGGGCAGACCGCCTTCTTCGACGAGTGTTCCCACCCCGGTCGGGGTGAAGAACGCACCGATCCCGCTGCCGCCTGCGCGCATACGTTCGGCCAGGGTGCCCTGCGGGGTGAGTTCGACGGTGACCTCGCCGGCGAGGAACTGCCTGCCGAACTCCTTGTTCTCGCCGATGTAGGAGGCGATCACCTTGTCGATGCGACGCGCTTCCAGCAACAGACCGAGACCCGCACCGTCGACGCCACAGTTGTTGGACACGATGGTCAGGTTCTTCGCGCCCTGCTCGAGGAGGGCGTCGATGAGGAAGCCGGGGATACCGGCGAGACCGAAACCGCCGACGGCGAGGCTGGCGCCGTCGGGGATGTCGGCGACGGCCTCCGCGGCCGACGCGGCGCGCTTGTCGTAACTCATTGCTGCTCCAGATGTTCGGTGAGTGCGGGATTGATGATGTCGGGCTGCTGGGCGTTGGCCAGGTGCGCCGAGTCGGGCACGACGAGCAGTCGCCCCTGCTGGACGTTGTCGGCGATCTCCTGCAGCTTCGACGGCGGAGTGGCCGGGTCGTCGACGCCGGCGACGGCCAGCGTCGGTGCGGCGATGGACGGCAGGTCGTCCCGCAGATCCATTGCGGCGATCACCTCACAGCATGCCGCGTAACCCTCGGCCGGGGTCGCGGCCACCATGTCCTCGTGGAACTTCCGTGAACTGCCGTAGGTACTCAGGTACTCCGGGGTGAACCAGCGCTGGACGACGGATTCGGCAACGGCCTTGGTACCGTTCGCCCGCACCGCGGCGGCCCGGTCGAGCCACGCATCTCGCGGCGGGAGCTGTGCGCCCGTGCAGAGTACGGCCAGCCGGTCGACCCGCTCGGGATTCCGGGCGGCGACGCGCATCATGGTCATGCCGCCGAGCGAGAGGCCGACGAGATGCGCACGGTCGATGTCGAGGCGGTCGAGTAGTGCGATGACGTCGTCGGCGAGATCGTCGATCGTGTACGGCCCCTGCGGGACCGGGGACTGCCCGTGGCCGCGGGTGTCGTAGCGGACGACCCGGAACCGCTCCTCGAGTGCGGACAGCTGTGCGTCCCACATGCGATGTGTCGATCCGAGCGAGTTCGACAGCACGACCGCGGGACCGTCGGCGCGTCCGGAGACGACGGCGTGTACCTGCACCGGGGCGGAGGCGCGGGCGCTCATCGGGTGGCCTCGAAGATCGCGGCGAGACCCTGACCGCCGCCGATGCACATGGTCTCCAGGACGTATCGCGCCTCACGACGGCGCGCCTCGTGGGCTGCGGTCGCGAGGATGCGGGCGCCGGTCGCGCCGATCGGATGACCCAGGGAGATACCGGAACCGTTGGGGTTCAGTCGTTCGTCACCGGGGTCGATCTTCCATTCGTCGAGGCAGGCCAGTACCTGTGCGGCGAACGCCTCGTTGAGTTCGATCAGGTCGATCTCGTCGAGGGTGAGGCCGGCACGGTCGAGGGCGGCTGCCGTCGCGCTCACCGGACCGACGCCCATCGTCTCGGGTTGGCAGCCGGTCCCGGCCCAGGAACGCAGGGCGAGAAGGGGTTCCAGTCCACGACGGGCCGCTTCCGCACGGGTGGTCACCACGCACATGGCGGCGCCGTCGTTCTGTCCGGACGCGTTGCCCGCGGTGACCGTGGCGTCCGCGTCGACCTTGAGACGGATGGGACGCAGCTTGCCGAGCGAGTCCGCGGTGGCATCGGCACGCGGATGCTCATCCCGATCGACGACGGTGTCGGGTTTCCCCCGGCGGCCGGGGATGGTGACCGGGACGAGTTCGTCGTCGAACCGGCCCGCCTCGTGAGCCGCGACGGCACGGTGATGCGACCGGGCGGCGTACTCGTCCTGATCGGCGCGGGAGATCCCGTACTCCGAGCGGAGATTCTCGGCGGTCTCGATCATCCCGCCGGGTACCGGATGGGATTCACCGCCGGCGGTGAGTCGACCTCGGTCGAGGCGATCCATCAGCTCGACGCCGCCCTGCTTGATCCCGGAACGGAGCCCGAGCGCGTAGTGCTCGACGTTCGACATCGACTCGGCTCCACCGGCGACCACGAGTCGCGCACCGCCGGTCGCCACCGACGACGCCGCCGTGAGCACTGCCTGCAGGCCCGATCCGCATCGGCGGTCGATCTGCATACCCGGGACACCGACACCCAGCCCCGCGTCGAGTGCGGCGATCCGGCCGAGCGCAGGGGATTCCCCGCTCGCGTACCCCTGGCCCAGGATGACGTCGTCGATGTCGCCCTCGCCGAGCCCGGTCCGCGCGGTCAGCTCCTTGAGCAGATCGGTGGCGAGGCGCGTGACCGGCACGGACGACAGTGCGCCACCCATACGACCCACCGGGGTGCGCAGGGGTGAACAGATGACGATGTCGGTGTCCGGGGTACTCGAAGTTGCCATGCGTCCAGCGTAGAGACCTGCGGCTATATGGAGAAGTATCCATTTGCCGGTTTTTGATATCTCAGGAATATCAATCGGTACGATGAGCACATGGAGCTACGCCACCTGCGCTACTTCCGCGCGGTCGCCGAGGAGTTGCACTTCGGTCGGGCGGCACAGCGGCTGCACATCGCCCAGCCGCCGCTCTCCCAGCAGATCAAACAGCTCGAGGACGAACTCGGCGTGGCCCTGCTCGTCCGTTCCACACGGCGCGTCGAGCTGACCGCCGCAGGCCAGGACTATCTGCGTCAGGTCGAGGCGATCCTCGACTCGGTCGACGCCGCCGCCCGTCGCGCGCAGCGCATCGCCGACGGCCGGCAGGGCAATCTCGCGATCGGCTGCGTAGGTTCGGCGACCTACTCCCTGCTCCCCCAGTTCGTGCGCGCGCTGCGTGAGGTGTTGCCCGACGTGGACGTGAGCGTCCGGGGCGAGATGCTGGCATCGGAACAGCTGGCGGCTCTGGCGTCGGGCGACATCGACCTCGCCCTGTTGCGCATGCCGGTGGAGACCCCGGGCCTCCACGTCGAATCGATCCGACGGGACCGGCTGATCGTCGCTCTGCCCGCCGATCATCCGCTCGCCGACACCCCCGAGGACGAGGCGGTGGAGATCGGCCGGCTCCGCGGCGAGGACTTCATCTCACACGTCGGCGGGGGGCGGTCGGTGCTCGCCGGGGTGCTGGCGGCCGCGTCCGAGCGCGCGGGTTTCGTGCCGCGCATCCGACACGAGGTCGAGGAGACGTCGACGCTCGTGACTCTGGTCGCGGCCGGACTCGGAGTGGCGATCGTGCCCGAACCGACCTCGGCGCTCGGCGTGGCCGGCGTCGTCTACCGGCCCCTGTCCGCACCGATCGACCAGGTGGCTCTGGCGGCCGCCTACGCGGCGGCTCGTCGAACCCCGCTCATCGAACGGGCGGTGGCGGTGTTGCGCACGCTCTCCTGAACGCCGCAATCCCACCCTTTTTCCGTATTCCCGCCGTGCGCGACGGGGGTGGGAATACCGAAAAAGGGTGGGATTGCTGGTGTTTCAGGGATCAGCGGTGCGTGAAGTTCGGGTCCCGCTTCTCGACGAAGGCGGCCATGCCCTCGGTCTGGTCGTCGGTGGCGAAGGTCGAGTAGAAGAGGCCCCGCTCGGCGCGGACGCCCTCGGTCAGGCCCGACTCGAAGGCGCGGTTGACGGCTTCCTTGGCGAGGGCCGACGCGATGAGCGACTTGGAGGCGATGACCTCGGCGATCTCGATGGCCTTGGCGAGGGCTTCTTCCTTGGGGAAGACGCGCGACACGAGGCCCGCACGCTCGGCCTCGTCGACCTTCATGTTGCGGCCGGTGAGGATCATGTCCATCGCCTTGGCCTTGCCGACGGCGCGGGTGAGGCGCTGCGAGCCACCGATGCCCGGGATGACGCCGAGGTTGATCTCCGGCTGACCGAAGACGGCGTTGTCGCCGGCGATGATGAAGTCACAGAGCATGGCGAGTTCGCAGCCGCCGCCGAGGGCGTAGCCGGTGACCGCGGCGACGATCGGGGTGCGGGTGCGTGCCAGCTCGTCCCAGGCGCCGAAGAACTGCTGGTTCGCGACCTCGGCGTAGGTCTTGGTGGACATCTCCTTGATGTCCGCGCCGGCGGCGAACGCCTTCTCGGAACCGGTGATGACGATGGCACCGATGGCCTCGTCGACGTCGAATTCCTTGACGACGCCGACCACTTCGTTCATGAGCTCGGAGTTGAGGGCGTTGAGCGCCTTCGGGCGGTTGAGGGTGATGATGCCGACCCGGCCGCGGCGTTCGACGAGGATGGTCTGGTATTCGGTCACGTGCTTCCTTCTTCCGGTTGAGGTGGTCGGTCAGGCAGAGAACGTCAGGTCGTGCGGCAGCGGCGCGAAGAACGCGTCGACGTCCGCCTCCGAGAATTCTGCCCAACTCGGGTTGCGGTCCTTGTCGATGACCTGTGCGCGGATGCCCTCGGCCATGTCGGGATGCAGGAGGCACCGGAGGGAGACGCGGTATTCGCGGACCAGGGTGTCCTCGAGGGTCGCGTCGTTCGCGGCCTCGCGCAGCGACCGCAGCGTGACCGCGAGCGCAGTGGGGCTCTTGGCCGCGATGGTGTCGGCAGTCTTGGTCGCCGCCTCCGTACCGACCACGTGGCAACGCTCGATGATCCCCGAGATGGTCTCGGCGGCAAAGGCTTCGGAGATCCACCCACGCTGGGCGGCGAGCTCGGACTCGGGAGCCTCGGTGGCGTACTCAGCGATCGCGGCGTCGACGCCGGAGGCCCCGATGGCCTCGATGAACGCGGGCAGCGACTCGGAGGGGACGAAGTGGTCGGCGAGCCCCATCGCGATCGCGTCGGCACCACGGAGGTGGGCCGCGGTGAGGCCGGCATACAGGCCGAGTCCGTCCGGAACACGCGAGAGCAGGTGCGTACCACCGACATCGGGGACGAAGCCGATGCCGACCTCGGGCATGGCCAGACGGGTCCGGTCGGTCACAATGCGCACGTTGCCGTGTGCGGAGACGCCGACACCGCCGCCCATCACGATGCCGTCCATGATCGCGACGTAACTCTTGGGGTAGCTCGAGATCGCCGCGTTCAAGCGGTACTCGTCGAACCAGAACCTCGCCGACGGCGAGTTCTCGGCGTCGATGTCGGTTGAGTCGGGATTGCCGCTGAGCGCCGAGGCGTCGCGGTGGATCGCGACGATGTCGCCGCCCGCGCACAGTCCACGCTCGCCGGCGCCGTAGAGAACGACGGCCGCGACCGAGTCGTCACCGGCCCATTCGTCGAGTCGCTCCGCGATCTCGGTGGCCATCTCGTGATCGATCGCATTGATCGACTTCGGACGGTTGAGGATCAGCGACCGCGCCGACCCGTTCTCCTCCGTCAGGACAGACGGGACCAGCACTGATTGTTCCGACACGATCGAAACTCCTCTCCACACCGACAGGCCTCCACAGATGGTTGCATATCCTAGTAACAGAGGCCAGACCCCGGGTGTTCGGCGGTAGTGAGGTTAGGGTGGCCTCATGGGCTACTCGAGAGCACGCGTCCGCGGGGTCGACGACCTGACGCCCAACCTGCGACGTCTGACGTTCGACGTCGATGACCTGGCCGGCCTGGGACTGCCCGGCGTCGCCGACGAGGCGGTGGGTATCTACTTCCCTTTCGAGTCGCAGCGCTCGACGCCGGACATGGAATGCCGGGACGGAGTCTGGGCCTACTACGAGACCGTTCCCGCGCCGGATGGGCGCAACTACTCGATCCGCGCCGCTGACCCGGTGGCGGGAACCGTCGTCGTCGATTTCGTCATCCACGCCGCAGGGCCGGCGACCACCTGGGCCCAGCGCACCGAACCCGGCCACGACGTCGTCATGACGCACGCCCGCAGCTGGTTCACTCCGCCGGTCCAGACCAGCCGACTCGTGCTGGCCGCCGACCTCGCCGGACTCCCCGCGCTCGCGCGGATCGTCGAAGAACTCCCGTCGACCGACGGCCTGACCGTGGTGGCCGAGGTGCCGTCGCCGACCGACCTCGCCTACCTACCCGACCGCGAGGTCGAGATGGTCACGCTGATCGGCGGCAACGGACGGACGCCGAGCCGGTTGGCCGAGACAGTCGCAACCCTGGACCTCCCGGACACCGCCGGATACTGCTGGTTCGCCGGGGAGGCCTCGGAGTCACGAGCGGTCCGCAAGCACCTGCGCAGCGAGCTGCGGTGGGGTCGGGAGTCCTACGACGTGATCGGCTACTGGCGACAGGACAGCGAACGCTGGACCCGACGCTATTCCGAACGCAGCACCGAACTGTTCGCGGTGTACCGGCAGGCACTCGCCGACGGCAAGACCGAGAAAGAAGCATCCGAGGAGTTCGACGAGGCGCTCGAGCGCGTCGGACTCTAGCGCGGAACCGCCACGCTCGGCGTGGTCGTCGTAGGAGTTGTGCTGGCGGCGTTCACCATTCGCTTCGACGACCGACACCACCTGGCGATGTCCGACCGCGCGAACGAGGCAGCCGTCTAACGCTGTTCGGACGGGCCCTCGTCCTGGTCCTGGTCCTGGTCCTGGGCGATCGCCACACCGACCGGATCGACGACTGCGTTGACGAATCGGGCCAGTCGCGCGGTGGGCGGCTTGGCGATGAGCTCCGGGCCGCCCTGGGCGACGATCTGCCCCTGTTCCATGAAGACGACCCGATCGGAGACCTGCTCGGCGAATCCCATTTCGTGCGTCACGCTGATCATCGTGAGCCCCTTCGTGGCAAGCCTTTTCATGACCAGCAGAATCTCGGCCTTCATCTCCGGATCGACCGCTGAGGTGACCTCGTCGAAAAGGACCACGCGCGGTTGCATGGCGAGCGTCCGCGCCATGGCCACACGTTGCTTCTGCCCACCGGAGAGCTGGCCGGGGTAGGCGTCGATTCGGTCCCCGAGGCCGACCTCCTCCAGCAGTTCGATCGCTCGGGCACGTACCTCCGCCCGCGGCTGTCCCAGCGACTTCACCGGCGAGTCCATGACGTTCTCGATCACACTCATGTGCGGAAAGAGGTTGAAGGACTGGAATACCATGCCCACATCGCGACGCAACTCGCGGAGCTCGCGTCCGCGGAGGTGCTTCTGCCGTCCCTTCGCATCCGGTCCGGAGACACGTTTGCCCAGGATGTCGATGGCCCCCGCACTCGGCGTCTCGAGCAGGTTCAGGCAACGGAGCAGAGTTGTCTTCGCCGCGCCCGACGGCCCGATCAGGGCGACCACCTCGCCCTGGTTCACGGTGAGATCGACGCCGTGGAGGATCTCGCGGTCTCCGTAACTCTTACGGAGACCGGAGATCTCGATGATGGGTGTAGTCATGCCAGGACTCCTTCGGCTCGCATGATTCCGGTGCTCGTGACCACCGTGCTCATGACTTCAGTGCGAACGCACGCTCGAACAGGAACTGCAACAACACCAGCACCGTGTTCAGCAGCAGGTAGATGATCGCGACGATCGTCAGGATCTCCAGCGGCTGAAAGGTGGTGCTGATCAACCTGTTCGCGGTTCCGGTGATCTCGGCGACCGTGATGGTGCTCGCGAGTGACGTCGCCTTGAGCGCGGTGATGGCGTTGCTGAAATAGGGCGGGATGCTGACCCGGAAGGCCTGGGGTGCGATGACCCGCCACATGTAGTGCGTCGGAGTCATCGCCAGGGCCTGCGCGGCCTCCCATTGTCCGCGGTCGACCGCGGACAACCCACTGCGGAAGATCTCCGCGGTGTAGGCCGCGGCGGTCAGGCCGAGGCCCAGGATTCCCGCGGCCATCGGCGTCAGCGCCACACCGAGTGCCGGCAGTCCGAAGTACGTGAAGAACAGGATCACCAGCGGCGGAAGGCCACGGAAGACCCAGGTGAAGGCGATGGATACGGCGCGCACCGGCCATACCGGGGTGGTGCGCATCAAGGCGAGCAGTGCGCCGCCGACCGTACCGATCGCCATGCTCCCGAGGAACAGCCAGATGGTCGCCCACAGGCTGTCCAGGAGCGCACCGAGGTACTCACCCCATACCTGTGCGTCGAATGTCATGTCGTCACCAACCCGGTCCGCGGACTACCGGTCCGACTTGGTGGGCGCGAGCGGGAACGGATCGGCCGCATCCAGTGACGTCGGGGTCGGGAGTGCCTGACCGAACCACTCCTCCTGCAGCGATCCGATGGTCCCGTCGGAGTACATCTCGGTCAGGGCCTTGTTGACGCGGTCGAGCAGATCGGTGTTGCCCTTCTTGGTGGTCGCGGCCACGATCGAGGGGTTGACCGAATCGCCGACCGGGGCGACGCCGTCGGCCGGGTTCTTCTGGGCGTAGTACAGCGCGTTGATGGTGTCGTAGACGATCGCGTCGATGCGACCGTTCTTCAGGTCCAGGATCGCCTGCGACGGTCCCGCGTACGCGACGAGATCGGAGTAGCCGAGGTCGGCCTTGTTCGCCAGCGCCCATTGCTGCTGGACACTGCCGTCGACGGCGCCGATCCGCACGCCGGCCAGCGAGGAGTCGAGACCGGTGATCTTCGCCTTGTCGGCGGACCGGATCATCGCCACCGATCCGCTGGACGCGACCGGGTGGGTGTAGTCGAGTTGCTTCGCCCGCTCCTCGGTGAACACCACCGAACCGTCGGACATGTCGTAGCGACCGGTGGTGACACCCTGCAGCAGGGACTTGTAGTCGACCTTCTCGAACTTGACCGTGGCGCCCATGCGCTCACCCATCTCCTCCGCGATGTCGATCGCGTAGCCGGTCAGGTCCCCGGAGGTCTCGACCATGGTGAACGGCGCGTAGTTGGCCGACGTCGCCACGGTCACCACGTCATCGTTGCCCTCGTCGGTCGCCGCGCAGGCACTGAGCGCCAGAACGCCTCCGAAGACGGTCACCAGGGCACGGAAAGGCAGCTTTCTCATCGCGTTGTCCTTCTGTCGAAAGGGATCGCCCCGGGGTCACCGGGACGAGAGAGGGAACAGCCGAAGAAGACCACCTCAGGTTCGGTTCACTGAGCGTGATCTCGGTTCGGTGAATGAGTCAACGTTCCGGTCGTTTAGCGGAGGTTGCCCGAATGTGAACACTGGGTTTCGAGCCAGTCGCAGCAGGTCAGAGCATCCGCAGAAGTAATTGCGCGGCAGTGATGTTCACTCCGAACGGAATGGAAACGGCTGTGTAACAAGGCCGAAACCGAGCCAGGCGAAGCTGCTCACATCCCACTGAGACACCGGTTCACTGGATGAACCAAATCCCACTTTGGAGGAACCCATGACGAGCAACGGCACGCTCACGCCCTCGACGGAGAAAGGAACGGACTGGATCGCCCGCGCCCACCGCGACCACGTGCTCACCTCGTGGTCGAAGCAGTCGGGCCCGGACCCGATCACCGTCGTCGACGCCGCCGGCTGTTGGTTCGTCGACAGCAACGGCAACAGGTACCTCGACTTCCTGTCACAGCTCGTGAATCTCAATCTCGGGCACCAACATCCGCGGCTGGTCGAGGCGATCACCGAGCAGGCCCGCAAGTCCTGCTTCATCGGACCCACATTCGCCAACGAGGCGCGCAGCCGGCTGGCTCTCGAACTCGACGCACTCACCCCCGGGAACCTCACCTCAAGCTTCTTCACCACGGGCGGCGCCGCGGCCAACGAAGCCGCCATCGCCATCGCCCGTGCGGTGACCGGCCGGCACAAGGTCGTGGCCCGATACCGCTCGTACCACGGTGCCAGTGCCGGAGCGATGACACTGACCGGCGATTCGCGACGCTGGGGGTTGGAACCCCTGACCACGCCGGGTGTCGTGCGCATGCTCGATCCTTATGTACCGGGTGGGGGAAACGTGGACGACCCCCGCTACTCCGCTGCTCATCTCGAAGAGGTCCTCCAGTACGAGAACCCCGGCAGCGTCGCTGCGGTGATCATGGAGACCGTCACCGGCACAAACGGGCCCATCGTTCCCCCGCCCGGTTACCTCAAATCCATTCGCGAGGTGTGCGATCGGCACGGGATCCTCTTGATCTGCGACGAGGTGATGGTCGGGTTCGGCCGACTCGGTACCTGGTTCGGCATCGAGCAGTTCGACGTCGTGCCCGACATCCTCACCACCGCCAAGGGCATCAACTCCGGCTACGTTCCGCTCGGTGCCACGATCGTGGGCGCACACATCCGTGACGTCCTCCGCGACATCGCCCTGCCGGCAGGACTCACCTACGCCGGTCATCCGCTCGCCTGCGGCAGCGCCGTCGCGTCCATCGAGATCATGAAATCCGAAGGCGTGGTGGAGAACGCGGCTACCCAGGGCGCGCGCCTGCAGCGTGGGCTGGAGGAGCTGACGCAACGCCATCCCAGCGTCGGCGGCATTCGGGGCCTCGGCCTGATGTGGGGTATCGATCTCGTCGGGGCCGACGGATCGCCGCTGATCCCGTTCAAGGGAACCCCCGAGCAGTCCGCCCCCGGCCTCGCCGTCGTGAAGGCTGCCAAGGAACGCGGTCTGTGGATCGGCCGCCAGGACAGCGTCATCCGACTCGCCCCGCCACTGATCATCACCGCGGACGAGATCGACCTCGCGCTGTCGATCCTCGACGAGGCACTCGTCCACGCCGACGAAGCCGTGGGAGTGGTTCGGTGACAGGGAGTCTCATCATCCGTGGCGGCCACGTGGTGACCGCTGCGGACACCTTCCGCGCCGACGTGCTGATCGCCGACGGCAAGATCGTCGCCTTGGGCACCGACGACGGGTGGACCGCAGATCGCGTCATCGATGCCGAGGGGCACTACATCCTGCCGGGTGGCATCGACACACACACACATTTCGAGCACCACAACCTCAAGGGCACCACCCGAACCGCGGACGACTTCAAGACCGGCAGCGCCGCGTCGGCGGCCGGCGGAACCACGACGTTCGTGGACTTCGTCCGCGGCCTCCCCGGCGAGAGCCTGATCGACGCCTTCCACCGTCGCCGGCAAGCCGCGGAACAAGGTTCGATGATCGATTTCGGTTTCCACCTGATGGTGCCGGCGACAGCGAACTCTGACGACTCGTTCGATCAGTTGCGGCACCTGACCGAGGAGTTCGGTGCCACCAGCTGGAAGTTCTTCATGGCCTACACCGGACTGATGGTGCCCGACGATGTGCTCATCCGCGGGTTCACCGAGGCCAGAGCACTCGGCGTCCTGCCCATGGTGCACGCCGAGAACGGTCACATGGTCAATGCTGCGGTCGAGGCGCTCGTCGAACAGGGCCTGACCGAGGAGCACCACCACATGCACGGCCATCCGGCCGCCGCCGAGCGCGAGGCGATCGTCCGAGCGGCGACCATCGCCGAGTGGGTGGACACACCGCTGTTCATCGTCCACGTGTCCTCGGCCGACGGCGTGAACGAGATCCAGGCCCTGCAGAATCGCGGACGCCCCGTGTTCGGCGAGACGTGCCCGCACTATCTCGTGACCGGGTACGAGGACTACTCACACGCGGATTATGAGGCGGCCAAGTACATCTGCTCGCCTCCCATCCGGGAGAGCAGGCACCAAGAGCCGCTGTGGAACGCCCTGGCCACCGGAGTCCTGGGATCGGTCGGCACCGATCACGCGACCTACACGATGGACCAGCCCGAGGACCTGCCTCCGCAGAAACCACAGGGGCGCGGCTACTTCCCGAACGTGCCGCCGGGAGTCCCGGGGGGCCGAGGAACGCCTCATGGTTCTCTACGAACAGGGGGTCGCGCGAGGACGTTTCGACCTGAACCGATTCGTCGACATGACGTCGACCAACCCGGCCAAAACGTTCGGTCTCTACCCCCGCAAGGGCACCATCGCGCCCGGTTCCGATGCCGACGTGGTCATCTGGGATCCGCAGGCCGAGCACACCATCTCGGCCGACCGACACCGGTCCCGGGCCGGATACACCCTCTACGAGGGCATGTCGGTCAGCGGAGCTCCGCGCCAAGTCTTCTCGCGCGGAGAGCAGATCGTCCGCGACGGCGAACTGGTGGAGATGTACGGGCACGGTCGCTACCAATCGCGGACGTCGCTGAGCGAACGAGCACCGATTCCTCTCCCCGCCAACCGATCCGAATCATTCCGACCCATCGACTGTGAGGTGTGATGTGACCATTCCCCTTGGAGTTCACCTCGGTGAACGTTTCACTCTGGACGAGACGAAGGCCATCGCCGACGTCGCCGACGAAGCAGGCTTCGACAGCCTGTGGGTGGCCGAAGGCCGCTTGACCCGGGACGCGATCAGCATCATGTCCCTGCTCGCCGACCGCACCCATCAGGTCCGGATCGGTTCGGGTGTCATCAACAACAAGACCCGCAATCCGGCGCTCACTGCGGTCACGTTCAAGACGCTCGACGAGATCGCGCCCGGCCGAATCATTCTCGGCGTCGGCGCCTGGTGGGAGCCGATCGCTTCGAAGGTCGGTGCCCCCATCCGCAAGCCGCTGGGCACGATGCGCGAGTTCATCTCGATCTGCCGGTCGCTCTTCGCCAACGAGGAGGTGACGCTCCAGGGCGAGCACTTCTCGATGGACAAGATCCGCTTCGACCGGATGTACGCCGAGAACCGGCCGGTCGACATTCCCATCTACACCGGTCCGGTCGGCCCGAAGATGCTCGAACTGTCCGGAGAGCTCGCCGACGGCGTCTACCTCGACTTCCTGATGCCGACGAGCTACACCCGAGAGGCGGTGAACGCGCTGCAGCGCGGACGCGAACGCAGCACGCTCACCAAGGATCTCGACATCACCCAGATCATCTGCTGCTCGATCGACGACACCAACCCCGAAGATGCCAAGGACGCGGTCAAGGCGTTCCTCACCATGTACCTGATGCAGCAGCCGCACATCGGTTCCCACTGCGGCGTCGAACCCGGACTCGTCGACCGCCTCAAGGAGATCGCGGGCTGGCCGGCACGTCCGGAAGACATCCGCAAGGCCATGCCGCTCGTCCCCGACGACCTCGTCCGTCGCGTCACCGCCTACGGCACCACCGCACAGACCGCCGACATGATCGACGAATACCGCGCGGCCGGGGTCCGAGTGCCCGTGATGTTCCCGCTTGGCGCCATCCCTGTTGACACTGTCCGTTCTCTCGCAAAGGTTTCCGCATGACCACCCCCGACAAGACCCGCACCGAAGAGACCACCCCCGGCATCGTCACCGCCGGCGTCCTGCAGCTCCGGCCGACCGCCGATCGGGAGGCCAACCTCGCCGTCGTCGCCGATCTGATCGACCAGGCGGCGGCCCGCGGGGTCAAGGTCCTGCAACTGCCGGAACTGTTCTCGGTCCCCTTCGTGGCGCCCATGCCCGTCGATCCCGACTACCTGGTCTACGGTGAGCCGCTCGACGGCCCCAGCAACACGATGGTGGCGGAGAAGTCGCGCGAGCACGGGATGACCATCGTGTCGTCCATCTTCGAGAAGACCGCGGCCGCCGGCGTCTACTACAACACCGCGACCGTCTTCGTCGGCGGTGAACGCCGCCTCGATTACCGCAAGTCGCATCTGCCGCTGTCGTTCAATTTCCCGGAGAAGTCGTACTTCCGTCCGGGTGACAAGTCACCCGAGGTCGTCGACGCCGACGGTATCCCGGTGTCGACGATCATCTGCTACGAACGGCACTTCCCCGAACTCGCCCGGACCGCAGCCGTACAGGGCGCCACCGTGCTCGGCATCCCGATCGCCTCCGGCAACGGGTACTCGCGTGAGACGTTCGACCTGGAGCTGAAGGCGCATGCGGTCTTCAACTGCATGTACGTGCTGGCGAGCAACCGCATCGGCGCCGAAGGACCCAAGGAGTACTTCGGCGGTAGCTCCATCTACGGCCCCGACGGGGAGACGGTGGCGACGGCCGAGGACAACGGTGGTGACGAGCTGGTGGTCGGTGACATCGACCTGGGTCAGCTCCCGGCCAAGCGAGCGTTCAGCCGTCCTTTCCTGCGCGATCGGCGGTTTGCCCTATACAAATGACACCTACGACTCCCGCTTCCCCTGCAATCACACCGATCTGAGGAGAACCCGTGGCCGATGCCGGGCTGGTACAGAAGACTCTCCGCGTCCTGCAGACCGTCGCCGCGAGTCCGAACGGCATCGGCCTGTCCGGGGTCGCCCGACTCACCGACATCCCCAAGGCGACCTGCCACCGGATTCTGCTGTCACTGGCAGCCGAGGACTGGGTGGTCCTCAACGAGGACACGAAGCGCTTCCACATGTCCCTGTCGGTGCTGCTCATGCTCAGCCCGACGTCGGACCGGGACACCGCGCTGTCGTACGTGAACCGATTGCTGGAAACGCTCGCCACGCAGGCGATGGAAACGTGCGGACTCGACCAGGCGGTCAAGGGCACCAACACCGTGATGGTGCTCGCCCAGACTGCCTCGCCGCACAACATCGGGCTCGGACGTCGTGCGGTGCCGCGCATGCAACCGGCGTGGTCGACCTCGACCGGCAAGGTCTTCCTCTCGCTCGGTGATCCCGCGGCGGTGCGTCAGGACCTCGAATCCGATCCGCAGTTCCGGGATTCCTCACGCGGGAGAGATCTTGACGGCTTCCTCGAGGAACTCGCGGTGACCGCGGACCGGGGTTACGCGTCCTCCCGCGACGAGCTCGAGCCGGGGGCCGCCTCGGTTGCCTGCCCGGTTCGGGTCAACGGCACCGTGCCCTACGCGATCTGGGTGGGAGGCCCCGCCTATCGGCTGACCCCGGAACGGGTTCCCGAGATCGCCGAACAACTCCGTCACACCGCGCAGGACATCGAACGGGTGCTCGCCCGGACGCCGCCGGGTACTCAGCTGGGTCCCGCTCTGTGACAACGCTTTTCCCATCCCAACCGTTTGATCAAGGAGATTACTCATGACAACGACCTCGACCACCGCACCACATTCGGAGCTCTACGACGCCGGCCTGGCGATGCGCAAGACCGTCCTCGGTGACGCCTACGTGGACAAGGCACTGTCGGCGGTGACCGAGTTCGGTCAGCCCATGCAGGATCTCGTCACCGAGTACTGCTGGGGCGGCATCTGGACCCGCGAGGGCCTCGACCGCCGAACGCGGAGCCTGCTGAACCTGGTCATGCTGACCGCCCTCAACCGGCAGACCGAGTTCTCGACGCACGTGCGCGGTGCACGTGCCAACGGGGTCACCGACGAGGAGATCCAGGAAGCACTCCTGCAGACCGCCGTATATGTCGGTGTACCAGCTGCTCTCGAGGCCTTCCGCAACGCGGAGCGTGTACTCCGCGAACTCGACGCCGCCGACCAGGCCGACTGAAGCCCGAGCCGGGTAGGTTCCCGCCCAGTACTGACCACCGCGATCAGTACTGGGCTACCTGCCCGTCCTTCGGTGCGCGGTACATCTTCCACAGCAGCTTGGGCATCCCGCGCACCGGCAGCGGCTTGGGCCAGTCCCGGGTACGCATCAGGGCCTCGGTCCCACCGTCGACGGTGATGACAGTGCCGGCCATGAAGTCTGCGGCCGGGGACAGCATGATCATCACCCACGCGGCGAGTTGCTCCGGGGTCCCGTATTCGCGCACGGGCACCGGGAACGACTTCACGCTCTTGGCCTGCGGGCTGTCGAGCTGCGACTGGAGCAGGGGTGTCATCACCGGGCCGGGTGCGATCACGTTGACCCGGATGCCCTCGCCCGCCCACTCCGGCTTGGTGCCCTGCCAACGGACCCACTGGGTGACCGCGACCTTCGACGCCGCGTACGCGACCGGCGCGGTGACACCGCGGCGCCGGAGGATCTGCCGGGTCGCGCCCGCGGTGTCGCCGTTGATGAGGCGCCGGACCGCACCGCGCGGCACCAGCGGGGTCACGGTCGTCGAATTAGAGCCGAAAACAACGACTTTCGCCTTGTCGGCCGCGGCGAGAGCGGGACGCCAGGCGGTCAGCAGGTCGGTGACGCCGAGGACGTTGACCTCGGTGATCATCCGCTCGCGCCCCTTACTCGGCCCCATACCGGCGGCGAGGACCGCACCGTCGAGCTTGCCGCCCGCCTTGGCGAGGACCTCGTCGGCAGCCGCGCGCCGACCGGCCGCGGTCGACAGGTCGGCGACGACATCTGCATCCCGCAGATCGACGCCGATCACCGTGTGCCCCTCCGCCCGGAGGGATTCGGCAACCGCCGCACCCATCCCCGACGCCGATCCGGTCACCGCGTACGTGCCGCCCCCACTGGTCATATCAGCCCTCTCCTGAATCTCTGTTCGCTCTTCTTGTCACGCCGGCCGGCACCGTGCCGGTCCTGCGTCCGTTCATAGGCGTCGTTGAATGCCCGCAATTCGTGGAGGAGCCCCTCCGGACTGCCCGGCCCGAGGTCGGCGAAGACCTGCTCGAGTCGCTGCGCCCGCAGCAATCCGTCACGTTTGAAGGCCTCGCGGCCCTCCTCGGTCGGGCGGATCAGCTTCGAGACCGAGTCCGCGACCTCGAAGCGCTCGAGGTAGCCGTGCTTGATCGCGGCATTCACCTGACGGTTGACCGTTGATTGTTCGAGTTCGAGTTCCTCGGTCAGTTCACGAAGCGTGCGCGGCCGGCCGTCGGACAGAACCCACAGGATGGCGAAGGCCGACTTCTCCAGTCCCACCGACGGATGGACGAGACTTCGGCGCCGGGACATGCGCAGCAATTCAGCCGCCAGGTCACGATGTACCGGCGATTGCCACGGCGTGTGGTCCTCGGGCATGACTCCTCCATCACATTCGACCAGGACAATCTACTGTCCGGTTTGCCTATGTACGTTACATATGTATGCTGCATACCTCGAAGGAGGTCTCAAAAATGAGCCACGTACAAGGTCGGGCGCCTGCCGACGACCAGGTCGCAGTCGCGGCCGACAAGGCACCCGCGGGCGCCATCGGCAGCGTCGTGGTGCTCTGCTTCGGCGGCCTCGTCGCCTCGCTGATGCAGACACTGATCATCCCGATCCAGCCCGATCTGCCACGTCTCCTCGGGACCTCGATCGGCAACGCTTCCTGGGTCATCACCGCCACCCTGCTCGCGGCAGCCGTCGCGATGCCCATCGCCGGCCGCCTCGGCGACATGTTCGGCAAGCAGCGCGTGCTGCTCGCCAGCGCCGTACTGCTCACGCTGGGTTCGCTGCTCTGCGCACTCGGCGACTCCCTGATCCCGCTGATCATCGGTCGCGGCGTCCAGGGTCTGGCCATGGGCTTCATCCCGGTCGGCATGAGCCTGATCCGTGAGATCACCCCGCCGCGCATCACGTCCATGGCCGTGGCCGCGATGTCGGCGACCCTCGGCGTCGGCGGCGCCATCGGCCTGCCGCTGTCGGCCTGGATCGTCGAGACCTGGGACTGGCACGCCCTCTTCTACGTCGCCACCGGGCTCGGCGTGCTCATCGTGATCGCCGTCCTCGTCCTGGTCCCCCGCGTGAACAACTCCGCCGGCGGACGTCTCGACATCCCCGGCGCCATCGGCCTGGCCATAGGTCTTTCCGCCTTCCTCATCGCGGTGTCGAAGGCCAACGACTGGGGCTGGACCTCGGGCAGCACTCTCGGCCTGGGCATCGGCGGTATCGCCGTTCTCGTCGCCTGGGGATTCTTCGAACTCCGCCAGAAGGAGCCGCTGGTCGATCTCCGCACCTCGGCCCGCCCCGCCGTGCTGCTGACGAACATCGCGGCGGCCGCCATCGGCTTCGGCATGATGGCGCAGTCGATCATCCTGCCGATGCTCTTCCGTCTGCCCGAGGCGACCGGATACGGCCTGGGACAGTCGATCCTGGCCGCAGGTCTGTGGATGGCCCCCGGCGGTCTGATGATGATGTTCTTCGCCCCGCTGTCGGGTCTGCTGATCAACCGGATCGGCGCCAAGTTCACCCTCGCCATCGGCGCGAGCATCCTCGGCATCGGCTACATCTTCGCCTTCTTCCTCATGGACGCGGCGTGGAAGCTGATGCTGGCCTCGATCATCTGCGCCATCGGCGTGGGCATCGGCTACGCGGCCATGCCGACCCTGATCATGGGTTCGGTGCCGCCCACCGAGGCCGGCGCGGCCGTCGGGCTGAACGGCTTGATGCGCTCGCTGGGCACCACCGTCGCCTCCGCCGTCATGGCCCTCATCCTCGCCAGCGCAACCATCTCGCTGGGTGGCACCGAGGTTCCCGACGAGTCGACATTCACCTGGTGCTTCCTGATCGCGGCCGCCGCAGCCTTCATCGGCGTGGCGATCACCCTGCTGATCCCCACCAGGGGCAAGGCCTCGGGCCTCGTCGAGGAGCAGCCGTTGCGTGCCGGGCACTGACCCTCCCCACCGCGCGAAGTGGCCCGGCAGTCGACGAGAACTGCCGGGCCGCTTCGTGTTTCGGACATTTCCTCAGAGTCCGCTACGGCGCAGCGTCACCCGATACGTGTAGTGCTCGGGGAGGAAGTAGCTCACCGCGAGTTCGACGGCCCGCCCCCGCGAGTCGGTGTAGAGCCGGTCGACGCGCAGCACGGCGTGCCCCTCCGGACAACCGAGACGCCGAGCGGTGTCAGCGTCTGCGGTGGTGGCCGTGATCGACTGCGCGCACTCCTCGATCGGATACTGCAGGTGGGGTTCGAGCAGGCCGATCATCGTGTGATCGCTTGTCGCCCCGGACTTCACCTCGGGCGCGTCGATCACCAGCCGGGCCACCGACTCGGGCCACGACACGGTGGTGACCACGAACGGCACACCGTCGTGGAATCGCTGGAACACGATCCGGTAGACAACATCGGTATCGAGTCGCAGGCGCCCGGCCGCTTCGAGATCGACTCGACGCGAGGGTGATTCGAGGACCTGCATCTCGGTGTCGGTCGAGAGGTTCATCAGATCGTCGATCGAACCGAGCTGCCGAAGATACTGACCGGCGTTCTCGGTCGCGAAGGTCCCTCGACCGGGCACGCGGTAGACCGAACCCTCGGTGACCAGTTCGAGGAAGGCCCGGCGCACCGTCTGCCTGCTCAGCCCGTACTCCTGCGACAGCTCGGACTCGGTGGGCAGCCGGACGCCGCCCTTGTAGCGCCCCTGCGCGATGTGCGAGCGCAGTTCGGCGGCCAGCACCTTGTACGCCGGCTCGGACTGCCCGACCTCGCTCATCCCACTCCCCTGTTCGAGTACCGCTTCCGCTGACGAGACGACGCCGTCAGATACCGCCCCGTGCCACGAGCTGCGCGGCGATCACGTTGCGCTGGATCTCGTTGGTGCCCTCGCCGACGATCATCAGCGGTGCGTCGCGGAAGTACCGTTCGACGTCGAACTCGGTGGAGTAACCGTAGCCGCCGTGGATGCGAACGGCGTTGAGGGCGATCTCCATCGCGACCTCGGAGGCGTACAGCTTGGCCATACCGGCCTCCATGTCGCAGCGTTCGCCCTTGTCGTACTGGTCGGCCGCGTGCCAGGTGAGCTGGCGGGCCGCGGTCAGCTTGGTCGCCATGTCGGCGAGGTAGTTGCCGATCGACTGGTGTTTCCAGATCGGCTGGCCGAAGGATTCGCGCTGCTGTGCGTAGGCCAGCGAGTCCTCGAGAGCGGCCGTCGCCACACCCAGTGCGCGACAGGCGACCTGGATGCGGCCGGTCTCCAACCCCTTCATCATCTGTCCGAAACCCTTGCCGGGCACGGTGCCGAGGATCGCCGACTTGGGTGCGCGGTACCCGTCGAAGAAGAGTTCACAACTCTCCACGCCCTTGTAGCCCAGCTTGGGCAGGTCGCGTGAGACCGTCAGTCCGGGACCGTGTTCGACGAGGACGATCGAGATGCCCTTATGCCGCGGCTGTGCCGCCGGATCGGTCTTGCACAGCAGGGCGATGAGCCCGGAGCGTCGCGCGTTGCTGATCCAGGTCTTCGCGCCACTGATGACCAGCTCGTCGCCGTCCTCCTTGGCCACGGTCGACATCGCCTGCAGGTCGGAACCACCGCCGGGCTCGGTCAGCGCCATCGTCGCCCGCATCTCGCCCGTGGCCATCCGCGGCAGGTAGTTCTGCTTCTGCTCCTCGGTGCCGAACAGCGTCAGCAGCTTGGCGACAACGGTGTGACCGCCCATCGCACCCGCGAGGCTCATCCAGCCCCGGGCGAGTTCCTGGGTCACCCGCGCATAGCAGGGCATCGACACCGGCGAGCCGCCGTACTCCTCGGGCACGGCCAGGCCGTAGATCCCGATCTGCTTCATCTGCTCGATCCACTTCTCGGGGTACTCATTGGCGTGCTCGACGTCCTGCACGGTCGGCTTGACCTCGCGGTCGACGAAGGACCGAACGGTCTCGACGAGGAAGGATTCTTCGGCTGACAGCGTGCTCATGGAGGGGCTCACCTGTGATCTTCGTGGTCCGGTTGATTTGTACGGCCATTTTGTCTATCGGCCGTACCTATGTCAACCTTTCCAACAGACATCCTGGTCTGATACAACCGTGACGGCACACTTTGGCCGCACATTTGATACCCGACAGCCGGGTTGTCACGATCATTTGGGAGCAATGGTGCAGAGAAGACGAGGCGTTCTGGTGGCTCCGGCCTCCGACGACCGCAAGGCACGCAAGGCGCTGGCCTCCATCGCCGACGAGGTGGTCCTCGACCTCGAGGACGCGGTCACCCCGGCCAACAAGGATTCGGCCCGTGCGGCCGCTGCTGAACTCGTCGCCGAGTTCGGTGGCGATCGGGCGGTCTCGCTGCGCATCAACGCCATCGACACCCCGTGGGCCGCGGAGGACCTGTCCGCGTGCGCGCAGATGCCGAACCTGACCTCGGTGGTGCTCCCCAAGGCCGACACCCCGAACGATCTGAAGGAGGCCGACAAGCAGCTCGGCGATTCGGCTGTCCGCCTCCAGGCCCTGCTCGAGACCCCGCGCGGGATTCGCGATGCGGGAGCGATCTGCGCCGCAACCGACCGCCTCGACGCCGTACTGATCGGTTACGCCGATCTCGGCGCAGCGCTCGGCCGCGCGTCGGGCCTGCCCATGCAGACCTGGCACATCGTGCAGGACTCGGTCTTGCTCGCCGCCCGCGCGGCCGGCGTCGACGTGATCGACGGCCCGCACCTGACCATCGCCGACGACGACACCTTCCGCGACGCGAAGCGTTGGGTCCGCGACCTCGGCTTCGACGGCACCTGGGTGATCCACCCGGCCCAGTTGGCAAGCGCCATCGAGATCTTCACCCCGGACGCGGACGCCATCGAGGATGCGCGACGCGTGCTCGAGGCGCTGGAGAAGGCTGCGGCCGCAGGTGCCGGTGCCGCCGAACTCGACGGCCGGATGCTCGACGAGGCGCTTGCCGTCTCCGCTCGCCGCGTCCTCGCGAAGGGAGCAGTCGATGAGTGAAGCCATCGCCGTCGGCGGACCCTACTTCGACGAACTGACGCACGGACAGGTCTTCGACGACGCTCCGTCCCTGACGCTCACCTCCGGTCTCGCCGCCTCCCATCAGGCGATTCTCGGTGACCGACTGAGGCTTTCGCTGGACGCACATCTGGCGGGCCGCGTCCTGGGCGAGGGCACACTCGCACATCCCGGACTCGTCACCGACGTCGCGATCGGGCAGTCGACGCTGGCCACCCACCATGTCAAGGCCAACCTCTTCTACCGCGGGCTGCGTTTCCTGAGCTACCCGAAGATCGGCGACACGCTCACCACCGTGACCGAGGTCGTCGGGCTACGGGAGAACAAGTCCAAGCCCGGCCGCGCCCCGACCGGTCTGGCCGCGCTGCACATGATCACCACCGACCAGAACGGCGCGACGGTCCTCGACTTCTACCGCTGCGCGATGCTGCCGCTGTCCCCGGATGCCGACCCCGGCCGCACCGTGCACGCCGACGATCTGAGCACCGTCGGGCCCGGCGACGACGCCGAACCGGCGTTGCCCGGCTGGGATCTGGCCACCTTCCGGTCATCGGTCGGCGGCCAGCACTTCTCCCCCGACCTGGCCGGACGCGTCTACCGTTCGAGCTCCGACGTCGTCTCCAGCGCACCGGAACTCGCTCGCCTGTCGCTGAACATCGCGGCCACCCACCACGACGAGCGAGTGGCCGGCAAGGCGGCCGGCGGACGCCTGGTCTACGGCGGCCACACCATCGGACTCGCTCTGTCACAGGCCAATCGGGCGCTGCCGAACCTGGTCACAGTGGTGGCGTGGGACTCCTGCGATCACACCGGACCCGTCCGGGAGGGCGACACCCTGAGTTCGGAGATCCACGTCGAGGAAGCGACGCCGCTGGCCGGAGGCGGTGGAGTCCTGCGGCTCCGGTCGAAGGTCGTCGCCCATGGCGACGGTGACGACCAGTCAGCCGAGGACCGCGACGTCCTCGACTGGCGCTACCACGTCCTGATGGCCTGACCCGAAACACACTTTCCGGAGGATCTTTCGCCCATGAGCACCAACACCCGCCCCCTCAAGGGTCTCCGCATCGTGGAGGTGTCGAGCTTTGTCGCATCACCTCTGTGCGGTCTGACACTGTCGCAGCTCGGCGCCGAGGTGATCCGCGTCGACCCCATCGGCGGCGCGGCCGACACCAACCGCTGGCCGGTCACCGACGACGGCAACTCCATCTACTGGACCGGCCTCAACCGCGGCAAGAAGTCGGTGACCGCGAACTTCCGGGAACCCGAGGGACAGAAGCTGATCCAGGACCTCGTCACCGAGAGCGGTCCCGGTGGCGGCATCCTCGTCACCAACGCCGGTGGCCGGGCGTGGATGAGTCACGAAACCCTCTCGGCCAAGCGATCCGACGTCATCTCCCTGGAACTCCTCGGTCGTACCGACGGCACGCCCGGCGTCGACTACACGGTCAACGCGGCGCTGGGTTTCCCGGCGATCACCGGTCCCACCGACTACGCGGGTGTGGTCAACCATGCCCTGCCCGCGTGGGATGTCGCCTGCGGCTTGTATGCAGCACTTGCGATCACCGCCGCCGTCCGACGCCGCGATCAGACCGGCGCCGGCGCCCAGATCACGCTGCCGCTGGAGGACACCGCCCTGGCGATCGCGGGAACGCTCGGCTACCTCACCGAACCGCAACTCGGCGTCGGCAGCCGGCCGGCGACCGGGAACGACGTCTACGGCACGTACGGAACGGATTTCGTCACTGCCGACGGCGGCCGGTTCATGCTCGTCGCCCTCACCCCGCGTCACTTCCGGGACCTGGTCGCGATGACCGAGACCGGCGACGCGGTGGCGGCGATCGAGAAGGCCCTCGGTGCCGACTTCACCACCGAAGCCGACCGGTACATCCATCGTGGGGTCCTCACCCCACTGTTCGCCGCGTGGTTCGCACGCCACTCCGCCGCCGAGGTCGACGAGGCCCTGTCGAAGAGCGCGGTGTTGTCGGAGCGCTATCGAACATTCGACGAGGTCGTCGAATCAGGTGTGCTGCAGCAGAATCCGCTGTTCACCGAGCTGTACCAACCGGGCATCGGCACGTACCTCGCTGCCGGCCTCCCGGCCCGGTTCGACGGTGAGCACTACTTCGCCGGACCCGCCCCGGAGCTGGGATCGTCGGCGGGATTCTGACGCCCCCAACAGACAGAGTGCGGGATCAGTGCCGTTTTCCGGCACTGATCCCGCACTGTGTTCAGGTCACCTGTGCGCGAGGTGGTCCGGCCGTGGTGCGGTGCCGCCGAACGGTTCCTGCAGGGCATTCGCCTTCGCGTTGAACACGACGAAGAGGTTGCTCCGCGGGTACGGCGTGATGTTGCCGGCCGAGGCGTGCAGGCAGTTGGAGTCGAAGTAGAGCGCCGAACCCGCCGGTCCGGTGATCGTGTCGATCCCGAGCTCGTCGGCGAGGGTTGCGACATCCTCCTCTTCCGGCGTGCCGAACGGCGGCCGGTACGAGGTCAGTGATTCCCGGTGGTAACCATCGGGAGTCGCGCCGACGCAGCTGACGAAGCGGCGATGCGACCCGGGGATGATCATCAACGGGCCGTTGGTGGACAGGTTCGGGGTGAGCGCCAGCGAGACGCTGAGTGCTCGTGGTGCCGGCATCCCGTCCTCGGCGTGCCAGGTCTCGAAGTCGGAGTGCCAGTAGAAAGGTCCTCCGGCGAAGCCCGGCTTCAGGTTGATCCGACTCTGGTGGATCGTAACCTCGTCGTCCAGGATCTGTTCTGCGACACCGCGAATCGCATCACGATCGCAGATCTCGGCGATGAGGTCGCTGAGCTTGTGAACCGCGAACAGCGAACGTACGTCTCCGCTGGAGGATTCGCGGATCACCCGGTCGTCCTCCCCGAGACGGTCGGTGATGTCGGAGACCTCGCGGAGGCATGCGTCGATATCCGCGGCCGACAGGACCTTGTTCTCGGTGTGGTACCCGCGGTCGGCGTAATGACGCAGCTCGGGGGCCGACAACGGTCCCGGGTTCCCCATGCTGCCCCACACGGTGTTGTGAGGGCGCGGTTCGATCTGGCTGCGGTGGGCGAGACGGGTCCGGTACACGTCGACGCCGCGCGCCTGATCGCCGTTCTTCGGGATTTCGGTTTTTGTGATCTGAGTGTTCTGGTTTGCTGTTTGAGTTACCACGATCGATTCGATCCTTTCCCTCATCCGGCAGGCCGCTCGGGCACAAACATCCGGCGGCAGGCAAGGTGATTGTGTTGTGCGCGAGTCCGCATCACAGGACGGCGGACCGCGAGACGGTACGGCTGCACGGGGCGCGCGATCAGCTGCACGCGCCTGATCAGGCCGTATGAGTGCACCTTGCCAGGGAAATGCGGTCCCCCGCAACCATGCTGGTATGCCGCTTGCGAAACCCCGAGTTGGGGGGTGTATCTCAGACGTGTTGCAGGACCACGGTCGCGATCGACGAGGGCTTGCCCGACGAATTCGCCGACACGACCCGGACGACCGAGAGACTTCGTCCGCGATGCAGGGTCTCCGAGGTGAACGTGGTGGTGTCGGCGGCATTGCACGGACGCACGTAGGTGATGTCGATGCTGGTGGTGCGCAGCTGCCCGTTCGCCTCGACCGAGGACATCGCGGCGAGTTCGGAAGCGCAGATGAGGATTCCACCGTGCACGCTGCCCATGCCGTTGGCCGACAGGGCCGTCGGGGCCATGGTGAGCACGTCGGCGGCGGTGGACACGAGACCCAACTGCTCGCGCACCGGACTCACAGGCGCGTCGAGGACCTCGGCAGTCGCATGTGCCCCCGGGACCGTCGGGGCGTCGACGAGATGCGAGCGCTGGACGACCGTCGCGAGCGGGCGACCGGACGGATCGGACACCGTTCCCGTGGTCATCGCACCCCGCTCGTCACGCGCGACGATCTCGCCGGTGACGGTCAACGGCGTCCCGTCGAGGGGCGGGTCGGCGACGAAGTCCATGCGGATTCCGAGGGACACCGGCCAGCGTCCGTCGGGGCTGCCCGCATCGACCACGTATCCGGTCACGTCGTCGAGGGCGACGGCAAGCGCCGCCCGGTTGACGCCGGCGGCGGGGTCGGCGAGCCACGGCCCGGTCTCGATGCGGGCCTCGCCGCGTTCGGCGGACACGGCGCGCCCACTGATCCGCAGCATGACCTCGGGGCCACCGATGTGGAAGACAGACGAAGTCGTCGGCATGGAACGAACTTACTCAGCGTTCGGAGTTCGCGTACTCCAGGATCACGTCGACGGCACGCGATGCGCTCTGGCAGGCGCCCTCCATCGTGGTGGTCCAGTCGGTCCTGGTCCAGTCGCCGGCGAGGGCCAGGCCGTCGACAGCGGTGCGCTGGTCCGGGCGGATTCCCGCGGTCCCGGGGCGCTGGGCGAACGTCGACTTGGACATCCGGACGACGTGGCTGTGGATCACTTGTGCGTCCGCGGCCTGCGGGTAGTACTTGCGCAGCATGTCCATCTGGATGTCGGTGATCTCGGCGTTGGTCTTGCCGATCAGGTCATACGACGCCGACACCGTCGTCGAGTAGAACCAATTGTCTTTCGGCTCCCGCCCGTGCATGCGCTGGCGGTCCCAGACCTGTTCCAGCACTCCCTCTCCGCCATGAAGGATCTCGCCCCAGTCGGTCATCCCGATCGATCGGTCGAGGTAGAGGTTGACGCTCACGATCGGTACGGGGGTGAGGTTATCGACGGCTTCATAGATCCGCTCGTGTCCCGGGACCTGATCGAGCAGTCCCTTCACGCTCCACACGGGCACCGCGCAGATGACGGCGTCGGCCGCGACCTTCTCCCCGTCGGCGAGCGTCACCCCGGTGACGGCGCGGTCGGTGACGTCGATCGACGAGACCACGGCGCGATGCCGGACGTCCACGCCCGCGTCGGCGAAACGCTTTTCCGCTCCGGCGATGAAGAGGGTGTCGAGGTCCACGGTCGGGAATCCGATGGAGACCGGCGTGCGCGTCGCGATCGCACGGCGAGCACCGGTCACGAGCAGGTCGGCCGGAACCTTCGCCGACGAGATCTCGGTCTTGTCGCCGGTGAGGCCGATGACGATGCCGTCCCAGAGTGCATCGCGCGCCGACTGCGGCATGCCGATGCGACGGAACCACTCGTCGGCGGTCACCTCGTCGAGCCATTCGGGTTGCCGGAACGCGTGCCGGATCAGCCGGGCCTGGGCGAGGGCGGTACGAAGTCGGTCGAGCCCGGTGACGCCGGGGAGGTCGCCGAGCGCCGCTCGCAGGCCGGTCAGTCCGCCGAAAGCCGACCTCCGGGTGGCGCCGCCCCGCATCCGCATGGTCATGTGGCCGGGGAATTCGACATGTTCGCGTGTACCGACACTCTCGAGGTACCGCATGAGGTGCTCGTATCCGCTGGCAAAGACGTGCTGGCCGTTGTCGGGCACGTCGTCCACCGCGGCGAGCGGCATCGAGATGGTCCGACCACCGAGTGAACCGCGCCGCTCGAGCAGCGTCACCCGTTGCCCCGCCTCCGCGAGCCATACCGCCGACGCCAGACCGGCGAGTCCCCCACCAACGACCACGCAATGCATGCGCCACAGCGTAGCCGCCGGCGTTCACCGGCGTGAGATGATTCTCCACCTTCGTCTCAGGACGTCATCTTGACGTTCCTGGCCGCGCCGAGGGCTGCGACGGCCTGCGGCACCAGGGCAAGTGAGAGCACGGCCATCGCCACCGTCCACGAACCGGTCATGTCATTGATCAGGCCGATCAGGATCGGCCCGACCGCGGCCGCGAGGTAGCCCACCGACTGCGCCATCCCGGACACCTGGCCGGTCTGCTTCGATCCCGTGCTGCGAAGAACCATGAAGAGCAGGGACAGGCTGATGGAAGCGCCCGGACCGACCATCACGCACGCCGCCCAGAACCCCGGCCACACGTCGGTGGCGATCAGTCCGATGAAGCCGATCGCACAGACGGCGAGCACCACGAAGGTGACCGCGCGCTGGTCGTCGAACCGTCCGGCGACGATCGGCGCGACCAAGGACATGATGAGGGCCACCACCTGTGCGGACGCGACGACGGCACCCGCCCCCACCGGCGTCATCCCGTTCTCGTCGACCAGATACTGCGGCAACCACGCCACGAAGGTGTAGAAGATCAGCGACTGCGTGCCCATGAAGACGGTCACCGCCCACGCGATCGGATTCCGCAACAACGACGACGTCGGGGTCGCCGCGGTCACCCGGTGCACGTACGACAGCTGCGGGACCCACACGACCACCGCGACCAGCGTGAGAAGTCCCCAGGAAGCGAGCGCGAGACGCCAATCCCCGCCCAGCGCATCGTTGATCGGGACGCTCACCCCCGAGGCGACCGCTGCACCGCCGGAGAGCGTCATCGAGTAGAAGCCGGTCATCAACCCCGACCGATGCGCGAAGTCCCTCTTGATGAGTGCCGGCAGGACGACGTTGCATGTGCCGATGGCAGCGCCGATGACCGCAGACCCGAGGAACAGGGCGATCGACGACGGCACAAGGCGCACGACGATGCCGAGGATCAGCACGAGCAGGGCGCCGAAGATGACCCGTTCGATGCCGAACCGGTTCGCCAGCCGCGGCGCGACGGGGGCCGAGATGCCGAAGAACAGGACGGGCAGCGCGGTGAGCAGACCCGCCACCGCGCTGCTGAATCCGGCGTCGGCGGAGATGGTCCCGATCAGCGGCCCCACCGACACCACGGCGGGACGGAGGTTCGCCGCCACCAGCATCACGCCGACGGCGGTGATGATCACGCCGGCGGTGGTCCGTTCGTTCGTCTCGTGGGGGCGCGTCGTGCGCGACGAAATCACCTGGACCGCGCGATCGCGGCGGAACGGGGAACAGACGGAACCGACATCGTTACGCAACCTAACATTCGACCCGTCCCGGCGGTGGTGCGTGCACGCAACGACAACATCATGGGCGGTCAGGGGACACCGCGAACGACGATGTTCCTCGCGGTAGGCCAACTACAACGAGCCTTCCTCCCGTTCGAACCGCTCGCTGACGACGAACCTCCTCAGCCGGGGAGCGTTTCGCCACCGATCGGAGCCAGCACCTCACCCGTGTAATACGACGACAGCTGATCGGCCGCGAAGAAGACATACGACGGGGCTATCTCGTCGGGCTGTGCGGCGCGACCCATCGGCGCCTGGGTCCCGAAGTCCTTGACGGCGTCAGCCGGCATCGTCGCCGGGATCAGCGGGGTCCACACCGGTCCGGGCGCGACGCAGTTGACGCGAATCTTCCTCTCCATCAGCGACTGTGCGAGGGAGTACGTCAACGCCAGGACCGCACCCTTGGTCGCCGAGTAGTCGATGAGGCTGTCGTTGCCGCGCAAGCCGTTGATCGACGAGGTGTTGATGATGACGCCGCCACCGGTCAGATGAGGCACGGCGGCGCGGGTGGTGTGGAAGAAGCTGTGGATGTTCACGTCGAACGTGCGATACCACTGTTCGGGGTCGACCTCCAGGAAGTCGTCGACCACCTGCTGGTAGGCGACGTTGTTCACCAGGATGTTCAGGCCGCCGAGTTCGGAAACGGTTCGCTCGACGACCTCGGCACAATGTCCCGGGTCACCCAGATCCCCGCGGTACGCCCGCGCCTTGCGTCCTTCGGCCTCGATGAGTTCGACGGTGTGCCGCGCATCCTCGTCCTCTTCGAGATAGGCGATCGCGACGTCGGCGCCCTCCTTGGCGAACGCGATGGCGGTCGCTCGGCCGATACCCGAGTCGCCACCGGTGATCAGCGCAGTCTTACCCGCGAGCAGATCACGGCCGCGGTACTCGGTCATCTCGTCGCGCGGACGATCGGGCATATCGCCGGTCTCACCCGGGTAGGGAATGGTCTTCGCTTCGTGCGGGGAGTTCTCCTGATCGGTCATGGTCGTCGGTTGCCCGCTGCGACGGAGTCGAAACCCTGGCTCCTCCACATCGCACACGTGAATCGGGTTCAGGGATTCCCGTCGGGGATCTCCTGCTCGAGCTGACTGGCTACCAGCCGATCAGATCGCCGAAACCACGCCTCTGAACTGCCATTTCTCGAAGCAGGGCCACCTGGCCGCAGCACGACGCGGGTCGCTTCTCGCGTCCAGCGGATCCCAGGTAAGCTCATATTTCGCCCGAGACCGTCGGCGTGCTGTTTTCGCGTGCCTTTTATTGAAGTCCTAGGGGTGACCGTGCCAAAGATCGACAACATTTCTGCCGATGATTCCCGCATACGGCATGTCGGCAGCTTCCGGTTCCTCTTCGACACCGAGGAATGGTGGTGGTCCGACGAGGTTGCGGAGATGCACGGTTACGAGCCGGGCGAGGTCACCCCGACGACCGAACTGCTGGCCGGGCACAAACACCCCGACGACCGCCATGCGTTCGACGAGATGGTCGCGACGATGCTGAGCCGACGCACGCCGTTCTCCAGCCGCCACCGCATCATCGACCTCTCCGGCACGGTCCATCATGTCGCCGTGGTCTCACAGCAGATCATCGACGACAACGGCCAACCGATCGGCGCCGAGGGCTTCTACCTCGATCTGACCGGTTACGACGAAGAGACGGTCAAATTCCAGGTCGACGAGCACGTCGCGCGGTTCCGCGAGAACCAAGGTGTGATCGAGCAGGCCAAGGGCATGATCTCGATGGCCTACGGAGTCAGTCCTGAACGCGCCTTCGAGGTGATGCGCTGGCGGTCCCAGACTGCCAACGTCAAGGTCAACGAGCTGGCCAAGAACATCGTGTCGGGCGTGCACAGGTACGTGGTGCTACCCGATCCCGTGCGCCAATCCTTCGACCACCTGCTCCTGAACGCTCACCAGAACGAGAACTGAGTTCCGCGCGGCGCGTCGTGGTTTCACGACCCCCCAACCGGGGTATCTGCACACGACGTGCCCATTTGCGGCAGTTCTGCGGCGTGTACGCCGCATCCAGCAGACCCGGTTGAGCACACAGCCGTTCATGTCACAAAGTGAACGGATGGAACAGTGAACGGACGGCTTGGCGGGGAACTCGGCGGTGCGGCAACCCTCGAGATGGTGGACAGCTCACGGACGACGCGAACGAGTACCGCACACATCCGGGTGGCTTCCGTCCCTCAGTCGCACGTCTACGTGAGGCACCTCTCACCGGTGAACGGATCGGTCAGCGTTCTCGACACCGGTTCCGTGTCGGTGACCCGACTTCCCGATCCGGTGCCCGCGGGCGGCGCTGAGGTCCCCGGTCGCTGGTGGCCGCCGCTGATGCTGGATCCGCGGTGGATTGCCGAGCACCACAACGAATTCGACGTGTTCCACATCCACTTCGGCTTCGACGCCGTCGAACCGTCGGTGATGGCCGACATACTCACCGAGCTCGACCGGCACAACAAGCCGCTGGTCTACACGCTGCACGACCTCCGCAACCCGCACCATCCGGAACCCGGCGCCCACGAAGAGGTCCTCGACCTCCTCGTCCCGGCCGCCGACGAGGTCATCACCCTGACCCCGGGTGCGGCCGAACAGATCGCGCAGCGCTGGGCCCGGTCCGCCACCGTGCTCCCGCATCCGCATGTCGTTCCGCCTGCCCGGTTCGTCCCGCGGGAGACACAGACCGACGAGTTCATCGTGGGTGTGCACGCCAAGAGCTTGCGCGCCAACATGGACCCGCTCCCCGTCATCATGACGCTGCTGGAGGCAGCATCCGACTACCCGGACATGACGATCCAGATCAACCTCCACGACGAGGTCTTCGTCCCCGGGAATCACTGGTACAACCCGGACTTCGGCACCACAGCTCTCGCGTTGTCGCGCCACCCGTACGCCCGGGTTCTGGTACACGAGTACTACACCGACGATCAGCTGTGGGACTACCTCGCCAACATCTCGACATCGGTCCTGCCCTACCGGTTCGGAACCCACTCGGGCTGGCTGGAGGCCTGCCACGACCTCGGCACCTCGGTGATTGCGCCGAGCTGCGGGTTCTATGACCAGCAGCAGGAGTGCTTCACCTATGACTTCGCCGAAGACCGATTCGATCCGGAGTCACTGGTTGCCGCACTCTCCCAGGCATATTCCGCTCGACCGGCACCGGCGATGTGGCGCGACCGCCGCACGCAACGGTCGACGATCGCCCAGGCGCACGCCGGCCTCTACACGCGAGTGCTGGATGCGTGAGCCGCTGCGAATCGCAGTCGTCGCGTCCAGCAGATTCCCGATAGCGCAGCCGTTCGCCGGCGGCCTCGAGGCCCATGTCTGGCACCTGACCCGGGCGCTGACCGTGGCCGGCCACGAGGTCACGTTGTTCGCCGGCGCCGGAAGCGACCTGCCGGTTGACTCGGATCGCCTGCGCGCCGAGCTGTTCGAGCCGTCGGCCGCCGCTCGTTCGGATGTGTCGATGCCGCCGATCGAGGTGCTGCAAGACCACCACGCCTACCTGTCGCTGATGCTCTCGTTCACCCGGAACCCCGGCGACTTCGACGTGATCCACAATCACAGCCTGCATCATCTGCCGGTCGCGATGGGCCCATCGGTGGAGACGCCGATGGTCACCACGCTGCACACCCCACCCACGCCCTGGCTCGAGTCGGCGCTGGCACTGGCACCGGAGACCCGGTGCGTCGCGGTCAGCCGGCACACCGCACAGGCGTGGTCGCATGTTCTCGGCTCGATACCGGTGGTGCACAACGGTGTCCAGCTGGACCACTGGCCGATCGGCACCGGCGGAGACGACCTGGTGTGGTTCGGCCGGTTCGTCCCCGAGAAGGGCGCCCATCTCGCGATCGAGGCCGCCCGCATCACCGGCCGCCGATTGCGGCTCGCCGGACCGATCAGCGACGAACATTACTTCCGCGACCGCGTCGCCCCGTTCCTCGGTGACCGCGTCCGCTACGAGGGTCATCTTCACCAGAACGAACTCGCCCGGCTGGTCGGTTCCGCCGGCGCCGCCCTCGTGACGCCGGTGTGGAACGAACCGTACGGGCTCGTCGTCGCCGAATCCCTCGCCTGCGGAACACCGGTGGCCGGATTCGCCCGCGGCGGCATCCCCGAGATCGTCGGCGACACCGCCGGCGTGCTCGTTCCGGGCGACGACGTCGACGCACTCGCCGAGGCCGCCGAGAAGGCGTTCACCCTCGACCGGCGCGAGGTACGCCGACGCGCCGAGGAGCACTGCTCCGACACCGCGATGATCGACCGGTACACCGGCATCTACACCGAGATGGTGGACGACCGGGAACGCCGGAACACCCCGGCGACTGCGGAGGCGTGCCCGGCATGATCGGCTACTACGTCCACCACCAAGGCCGCGGACACTGTTCCCGGTCCGCCGCGATCGCCGCTCACCTGCAGACCGACGTCGTCGCGCTGACCAGCGCCGAACTGACCGACCCCGCCTTCAGCGAGGTGATCACCCTCGACCGGGACGACGCCGATCCCGCCCCCACCGACGTCGACGCGGGCGGACTGCTGCACTGGGCACCCAGCCGTGACGCGGGGCTGCGCAACCGGATGGCCCGGATTGCGGACTTCGTCGGGACCCGTCGGCCGGATGCGATGGTCGTCGACGTGTCGGTCGAGGTCACCCTGTTCCTCCGGCTACTGGGTGTGCCCGTCGTGGTCATGGCGATGCCCGGTGCGCGTGACGATCTACCCCACCAGCTCGCCTACCGCGCCGCCGACGCGATCATCGCGCCCTGGCCCGGCGACCTGTATCGGCCGGACTGGCTGACCGAGCACCTCCCCAAGACCGTCTTCACCGGTGGGATCTCCCGATTCGACGGACGCCCGCAGGTCTGCCATCCGACCTTCGCCGCCGACGTCCTGGTCCTCACCGGCGCAGGCGGCGATCCGGGAACATCGCATCCCGCAACCGGCCTGGCCGAGGCACTCCCCGACCTGAAGGTGGTCGGTCTCGGACCGGCCTTCGGAACCTGGGTCGAAGACCCGTGGCCGTTCCTGTGCAGCGCCCGCCTCGCCGTCATCGGTGCAGGCCAGGGAAGTGTGGCGGATGCCGCCACGGCCGGACGCCCCGCGGTCGTGATGCCGGAGGATCGTCCGTTCGCCGAACAGCGAGCCACCGCGAACACCCTCGCGAGGTCCGAGCTCGCGCTCGTCGCCTCGACGTGGCCCGACGTCGACCGTTGGCGGGCCATCGTGGAGTCGGTCGATGACTCGGCACCGATGTGGTCGCGATGGCAGACCGCCGGCGCCGCCGAGCGCGCGGCCCGCGTTGTCGCAGCGGTGGCCCGATGACGACCGGACCGGCCTCCGATCACGGCATCTCCGACGGCCCCGGCTCCGAAACCGTCGCGGTGATCACCATCGTGTCGGGACGCCACCGGCATCTGCGCCGTCAGCTCGAGGCATTCGAGTACTCGACGGTGCGTCCCGCCGTCCACGTCATCGTCGCCATGAACGACCCCGGCGTCGACACCGTCGTCACGGAATCGGCGCCACCGGGGCATCCGATGCGGGTGGTCCACATCGGCGACGAGCCCAGCACGCTGCCGCTCGCCCACGCCCGAAACACCGGTGCCCGCACCGCGATCGAGGCCGGCGCGACACTGCTGGTGTTCCTGGACGTCGACTGCATCCCCGGACCGGTCATGATCGAACGCTATCTCCGTTCCTGTGCCGCGACACCGGAACTGCGACTCCTCTACTGCGGGCCCGTGACCTACCTGCCGCATGACCAGCCGACCTTCGATCCGCGCGAACTTCACCGCCTTCTCGATCCCCATCCGGCACGACCCGCTCCGGGTCCGTGCCAGACGCAACTGTCGTCGGCGATGACGCTGTTCTGGTCTCTGTCCTTCGCGGTTCACGTCTCCGACTGGCTCGAGATCGGGGGATTCCACACCGGTTACCGCGGCTACGGCGGCGAGGACACCGACTTCGCGATGTGCGCCGCGCGCAACGGGTTTCGGATCGCCTGGGTCGGCGCCGCCGATGCGTATCACCAGTATCACCCGGTGTCGAATCCCCCCGTCGAGCATCTCGAGGACATCCTCCGCAATGCGCGGACGTTCCACCGGCGGTGGGGCTCATGGCCAATGGAGGGATGGCTGGACGGCTTCGCGCAGATGGGCCTCATCCGCTACGACGACACCGCTGACGACTGGCGCCGGACAGCTACGGAGGCGCTACCCGGCTGACGATCGCGGCTACTCCCGGAACTTCGAGAATCCGATGGTCACCCTCCGGGCGTCCTCTCCGGGCGCAGCGTCGGCGTACCTGATGGAATGCGTGTCGGTGACGGTCTGGACGATGCGCCATCCAAAGGTCGACTCGTCCAGTTCGACGTCGTTCACGAGTTCACCCCGGACCTCCCCGACCACCCCGTTGGAGGCGAGGTGCAGGACTATCTCCAGGGAAGATTCCTCGGCGGCCGCGGAGATCATCTGCGAGCAGATCTCGTCCACCGCGACCTTTGCGTCGATCACGTCGTCGAGCGACCAGTCGTCGATGTACAGAGCCGTCTCCACCAGAGCACGCACCAACGCAAGGCGGTCGGTGGCTGCCGGGACCCGCAGGACCGTCGGCAGACTGCCATCGATCGACAGCTGGGATGTGGCGTCAGAGTCGGTCATCAAATGAGTCTTCTTCGCACGTCGTCTTGAGTGGATTCTTATCGGACCGCTCATGAATGCCCCACGCTGACGTCGTCCAAACTGCGTATTTCCATTTGCACGACTCCCCCATGCGCCAACAGCACGACTCGCAACGTTAGCAGAGCACCTTCCGGATCGACACCGCCAACAGCTACGTTGCAGCGCTCTCAGCTGCAACGACGCCGGGTGCGGACGGGTCTGACGTTTCAGGCGGACGCCTCTGCGGTACCCGATCGGCATCCCAACCGAGTTCACACCACCTGGCGAAGGGGCGGCTATGCCAGATCTCACACCGGAACGCGAGGTCGCCTCGCGTGAAGCAATCGCACGCCGACCGGCACGGAAGTCACGCGGCCTGAAGGCCATCGGCCTTCTCGGGTTCGCCTGCCTCGGACTCATGTTGGTGCTCGGCGGCACCGCGATCGCGGCCGGGGCGAGCGACCGGGACGCGACCGTGTGGCTCGCTCTCGGCGCAGTCATCGCCGGCATTTTCGCCGTCGGCCTCCTAGTCGGCAGCCGAGTGCTCCTACGCCGACGTGCGGGTCGCGACGGCGAACGCGCACATCAGGATCCGATCCAGCCGGAGACGACCGCAGAGGAAGCCGAGCGGTACGAGGAGCGCTACCACGGCTTCCCGGTCGACCACACCGGCAAGCACGAACGAGCGCGTGACGAACGCTCCGCAGACCGACACCACGACGGAAAGGCCTGAAATGCGCGCAGTGACCTGGCAGGGAAAACGCAATGTCTCGGTGGAGACCGTGCCCGACCCCAAGATCATCGAACCCACGGACGCCATCATCAAGGTCACTTCGACCAACATCTGCGGTTCCGATCTACACCTCTACGAAGTACTCGGCCCGTTCATGAACGCCGGCGACATCCTCGGCCATGAGCCGATGGGTATCGTCGAGGAGGTCGGTTCGGACACCGGCGACCTCCGGGTCGGGGACCGCGTCGTCATCCCGTTCCAGATCTCGTGCGGCGCATGTCAATTCTGCAACGACGGACTCATGACCCAGTGTTCGACGACCCGCGTGAAAGAACAGGGCATGGGCGCGGCGCTCTTCGGCTACTCGCAGCTCTACGGTTCGGTGCCGGGGGGCCAGGCAGAGTATCTCCGTGTGCCGCAGGCACAATTCACCCACATCAAGGTCCCGCCCGAGAATCCGGACTCACGATACGTGTATCTGTCCGACGTCCTACCGACGGCCTGGCAGGCGGTCGAGTACGCCGAGATCCCCAGCGGCGGAACGGTCACCGTTCTCGGACTCGGCCCGATCGGCGACATGGCCGCGCGCATCGCCTCCCACAAGGGAGCTCGGGTCATCGGCGTCGACCGTGTGCCAGAACGCATCCGGCGCGCACAGGGTCGCGGCATCGAGACGGTGAACTTCGACGAGGTCGACGACGTCGGAGAGGCGATCCGCGACCTCACCGGCGGCCTCGGCACCGACTCCGTCATCGACGCCGTCGGCATGGAGGCCCACGGGTCACCCCTGAACAAGGCGATGCAGACCGTCGTCGGGCTGCTCCCCGATCCGATTGCCCGCAAGGCCATGTCGGAGGCGGGAGTCGACCGGCTCGGCGCCCTCTACTCCGCAATCGACATCGTCAAACGCGGCGGGACGATCTCACTGTCGGGCGTGTACGGCGGTATGGCCGACCCGCTGCCGCTGCTGACCATGTTCGACAAGCAGATCCGGCTGCACATGGGACAGGCCAACGTGAAGCGGTGGGCCGACGACATCCTCCCGCTGCTCACCGACGCCGACCCGCTCGGAGTGGACACCTTTGCCACTCACGAACTACCGCTCGATCAGGCGCCGGAGGCGTACGACAAGTTCCAGCGCAAGGCCGACGGCATGGTGAAGGTCATCCTGAAGCCCTGAGCGGGATCGAGGGCCCATGCCAGGTGCTCCCGGCATGGGCCCTCGGTGACCGCATACGTGGCCCGGCAGCGTCTCACGCGTGCTTGAGCAGCGGCTCCTCGTACTCCTCGTCGTCGGCGACCTCTTCACGCAGAGTTTCGAGGATCCGGGTGAGGAGCCGCGACACGTGCATCTGGGAGATCCCGATCTGGCGAGCGATCTCACTCTGGGACATCGAACGGAAGAACCGCAGGGTGAGGATCGTTCGTTCGCGTTCGGTGAGTCGAGCAAGCGCCGGCTGTAGCGTGACGAACTCCTCGACTATGTCCAGGCGCTCGTCTTCGTCGCCCAGCGTGTCCGCGAGAGTCCAGCCGTCCGTGGACGAACCAGCTTCGGCGTCAATGGAACTCGCGGTGTATGCGGACCGCGCGACCATCCCTTCGATGACCTCGCCGACCGGTAGTCCGAGGTGCTCGGCGATCTCGCTCGGCCGCGGCGACCGTCCGAGGGACTGCAGGAGTTCCTCGCTGGCCTTCGCGATGTTGAGCGAGGCCTCCTGCGCACGACGTGGCACTCTGATCGACCACGTGCTGTCACGGAAATACCTCTTGACCTCGCCCATGACCGTCGGGACGGCAAAAGCGAGGAAATTGTTGCCACGATCGACATCGAATCTGTCGACCGCATGCATGAGACCGATCCGCGCAACCTGGCGCAGATCATCAACCGGTTCACCACGATCGGAGAACCGGCGTGCGACGTGATCCGCGAGCGGTAGGCACCGCTCGATCACTTCGTCGCGTTTCTTGGCACGTAGGTCGTCGTCGCGTTCACTGCGAATCTCTCGCAGTATCGGGAGGACGTCGCTGTAATCGTCGTGCTCGGCGCGTTGTGTCGCCATTTGTCACCACCCAGACGTTCAGATCTTGCGACCGATGGGCTGACTGCTGCCCCATCTAGCATGGATTGATGCCGCGCACGCGACTCGACGCGCATCAGGTACTAGACAATCATGTTCTTCGCCACACGTCCACTTTCGGCGTCTCACAATGCGGGATTTCTTGACGACTTTCTACCGTGACCCGAGTCGGTCTTGTTCGGCATCCGAAGGACCCGTAGGGTAGGGGTGCGGTTCAGGTCGGAGCCGCGCACTAAAGAGCGAGTGGGCACCCAAGGTCCCTCGACTCACGCGACATCACGGCTTATCTCCGTTCAGGACGATCGTGAACTTGGGTTCCGCTCGAACACCAGCGGGCACTCGCCGGGTTCGGTCCACAACAGATCGCCCCTGCAAACGCTTCCACTGAGATGAGACCACCTCATGCCGCTCACCACATCCACCGTTTTCCGTTCGGCGTTCGACGTCGGCACCGGCTCCCCTGAGCGCACGTCACCGCGACGTTTCGATTGCGCGAAATCGTATTGTGTACAGCGCTTTTCCGGCAGCGTCGACCGCGAGACGGCGGCGGACTTCGCTGCTGCGCTCGATCGCGTCGCGCGCGATCGTATCCACGGCGTCGTCCTGGACTTCTCCGCGGTCAACTTCTTCGGCACGGTCGGACTCGTACTGCTGCAGACCTTCGTCGACGATGCCGCGAAGCGCTCTACTCCAGTCGTCCTGGTCGGCGAACGAACTGTCAGCCGCCCCCTCGAACTCTGCGGGATGGCCGGCCGGGTTCGCGTCTTCGAGACCGTCGACGAGGCCGGCCGCACGCTCACCGAAGGCGAGATCGGCCCCAGCACAACAGAGTTCGCGGTCTCCGAGTAGAACTCGACGCAGCGCGCCGGCAGGTCACCTCTTGAGGGTGATCTGCCGTGCTATCTCCACCAGTTTGGTGTTCGACTCCTGGGACAGCTTCTTCAGGAGATCGAACGCTGCCAGCGCATCGATGTCGAAACGCTCCATCAGGATGCCCTTCGCCTGCCCGATCACGTCACGATTGGCCAGAGCGCTGTTGAACTGCTGGTCCTTCTTGATGGTGTTCCAGGCCAGCGCGGCATGGGTCGCGTACACGACGCCGATGTCCTCGGCGTGCAGGTCGAAGACATTCGGTTCGTCCGCGAAGAGGTTGAGCGCCCCGATCTTGTTGCGATTGGCGAAGAGCTGGAACGACAACACGGATCGGATCGGCACCTCGCCCATCGCCCGGCTCCGGTATTTCGGCCACCGCTCGTCGTTCTGGAGATCGTCGACGCGGACCACCCGGTCGTGCAGGGCTGCCGACAGGCAGGGCCCCTCTCCGACATCGGCCTGGATCCGGTCGTGGATCTCCGCGATCTCGTGGGTTGCCCCGAACGATTCGATGGAGCGCCGGTCGGTGGCGACCGTGAGTCCGGCGTACTGGGCTCCGGGGATCTCGGCCACCGCACCGGCCACGATCGTCTTGGCCACCTGTTCGTCGTCGGCTTCGTCGCCGTGCAGCCCTCGTGCCAGCTCCGCGATGCGGAGATGAACATTGTCGGTCGCTTCGGTCACGATCGAACTCCTCTCGAGGCGGCCGACCACGTAGCGAGCCCGGGTCGACACCGCCGCACTGCCCCAGACCCGAATACCAACGTAGCGCCTGCAAACCTCATGAACGGGGTTTCACGGTCCCTGAACGACGTTCCTCCCGCGTACGACGCTCTGGCAGGCTCTGCACCATGCTCCCCATCCTCGACCTCGGCGACGCGGACACCGCCCCCGCGACCTTCCGTGCTGCGCTTCGGGAAGCCGCTCACGACCACGGGTTCTTCTACCTGACCGGCCACGGGGTGCCGGGCGAGTCGCTCACCGAGGTCATGCGGCTGGCACGCGAGTTCTTCGCACTGCCCGACGAGGCCAAGAACGAGATCAGTCAGCTCCAGAGCCCACAGTTCCGCGGGTACTCGCGGCTCGGTGGTGAACTGACCAACGGCAAGGTGGATTGGCGCGAGCAGATCGACATCGGCCCCGAACGCGCGGTCATCCCCGGCGCAGAGGGCTACTGGAGGCTGCAGGGACCGAATCTCTGGCCTTCGTCGCCTGCCGGCTTCCGCACCGCCTTCGAGGATTGGGGTGCTGCGCTGTCGGAAGTCGGGTTGCGGTTGCTGCGGCACTGGTCGGTGTCGCTCGGCGCCCCGGAATCCTTCTTCGACGCGGCGTTCGCCGAACTGCCGGCGACCCTGATCAAGGTCGTTCGCTACCCGGGGACCGCCGACAGCGCCCAGGGCGTCGGCGCCCACAAGGACTCGGGAGTACTGACCCTGCTGCTGGTCGAACCCGGCTCCGAGGGCCTGGAGGTCGAGACAGCTGCAGGCAGCTGGGTGGAGGTCCCGCCCGTCGAGGGCGCGTTCATAGTCAACATCGGCGAACTGCTCGAGGTCGCGACCGGGGGCTACCTCCGTGCGACCCGGCATCGGGTCCGCGCACCCCGCCCCGGGACCGACCGGGTCTCGATCCCGTTCTTCCTCAATCCCGCGCTCGATGAGGTCATCCCGATCATCGACCTCCCGCCCGAACTGGCGACAGCGTCGCGCGGCGTCGAAACCGATCCGGACAACCCGATCTTCAGCACCTACGGTGAGAACGCCTGGAAGTCGCGCACCCGCGCCCATCCCGATGTTGCCGAGTTGCATCACGGAATCATCCCGTCCCAGCCTGTTTCGGCGTACTGAGCCTTTCGGTCGGGCTGAGCAGAACTGTCTGCTCGACGCCGTGCACCCGTGCGCTACAGGCGAGCGTCGAGAAGCTCTTCTCCCTCATCCCGGCGACCGACCTCGCCGTCCAGTGGGATCTGCCGACCGAGCTGGTCACCGTCGAGGGCTGGTTCCCCAATCCTTATGCGGGGCATGAGGCGATCTTCGCGGCGATCGCACGCCTGGCGTCGTGGATCCCCGACGGCGCCGAACTCACCTTCCATCTGTGCTACGGCGACTCGAAGTTCGGGGCGTCGCCGTTCATGGGTGATCCGCCGGATGCCGAGGCCGCCGCGCGCGCGGGACGCCACATCCTGCCGCGCGACGCGTCGGCCATCGTCACCGTCGCGAATGGGCTGTCGCGACACGTGACCCGTCCGATCGACGCCATCCACGCCGCGACCGTCGCGCGGAAGCGTGCCGCGATCGTCTCGGAGTTCCTGCCCGACTTCGGGATCTCCACCTAATGCGGGCTCGGCAGGCATTCGCAGGCCCAGCTCGACGCCGTCGTGAGCGCGTACCGCGAACTCGCCGAGAGCCGCGAGCTGGCCACCGCCTAGCCGTAAACCCTGCAAACCCAGCCTTTTTCGGCAAGACCTCCCCGCGTCCTGTCAGGGTGGAAAGACCGCAAAAGGGTGGGTTTTGTGGCGTGAGTCAGACCAGGTCCGACACCGTGGCGTGCTCGTCGAGCAGCGGTGGTGCCGACCGGTACCTCGGCGGAGTGACGCTCATCCGGATCGGGTTGGCCACCGATCGGAACGGTGAGTCCCGGCGCGGATCGTCGATCTCCACAACCGGATCGAGACCGAGACGTTCGGCCAGCGCGATGGCGTCGGCGATGTCGTTGAGCGGGCCACACGGCACCCGCCGCGCGGTGAGTGCGTCGAACCAGTGATCCGCGCTCGCCGTTGACAGCGCCTCGTTCAGGATCGCCGCCAGCTTCTCCCGATTCGCCACCCGCGCACTGTTCGTCGCATACCGCTCGTCGGCGGGTAGGTCCGGGCGTCCGAGGACCTCGCACAGCCCGGCGAACTGGCGGTCGTTGCCGACGGCCAGCACGAACGGACGATCCGCGGTCTGGAACACCTCGTAGGGCGCGATGCTGGGATGCCGGTTGCCCATCGCTGTCGGAACCACGCCTGCCGCCACGTAGCCCGACGACTGGTTGGCCAGCGCCGAGATCAGCGACGACAACAGGTTCACCTCGATGCGCTGTCCTTGCCCGGTCCGGTCGCGGTGCCGCAACGCGGACAGGATGCCCACGGCCGCATGCAATCCCGTGATGACGTCGACGACCGCGACGCCCACCTTGGTCGGCGTCTGCGGGTCGGGACCGGTGATGCTCATCAGTCCGCCGACCGCCTGGATCAGCAGGTCGTAACCGGGCAGCTGGTTGTTCCCGCCGAATCCTGTCACCGAGCAGTAGACGATGTCCGGCCGGCGATCGGCGACGGCGTCGTAACCGAGTCCGAGGCGATCCATCGTGCCCGGCATGAAGTTCTCGACGACGACGTCGGCCCGATCGACGAGGCGTCGTGCCTCCTCGAGTCCCGCGGGATCGGAGAGGTCGATCGCCACGGACCGCTTGTTGCGATTGACCGACAGGAAGTACGACGACGCCTCGCCCACCCAGGGCGGACCCCACGACCGGGTGTCGTCGCCGATCCCAGGTCGTTCGATCTTGATGACCTCGGCACCCAGGTCTGCCAGCAGCATCGTCGCGTATGGCCCGGCGAGGACCCGGCCGAAGTCGGCGACGACGAGTCCGTCGAGAGCCGCGCGCTCGCTCACCGGAAGGCGGCTTCGCCGGTGAGGGCGCGGCCGATGGTGAGCTGGTGGACCTCGGAGGTGCCCTCGTAGGTGAGGACGGACTCGAGGTTGTTGGCATGCCGGATGACCGGGTACTCGAGCGTGATGCCGTTGGCGCCCAAGATGGTTCGGCATTCACGGGCGATCTTGATGGCCTCGCGGGTGTTGTTGAGCTTGCCGGTGCTGATCTGCTCCGGGCGGATCTCACCGCGGTCCTTCAGACGACCCAGATGGTAGGCCAGCAGGTGCCCCTTGCCGACCTCGAGTGCCATGTCGGCGATCTTGGTCTGGGTGATCTGGTAACCGGCGAGCGGCTTGTCGAAGACCTCGCGCGACTGCGAGTAGTCGATGGCGGTCTCGAGGCAATCGCGGGCAGCGCCGATCGCACCGAAGATGATGCCGAAGCGGGCCTCGCCGAGGCTGGTCAGCGGCCCGCTCAGGCCCTGGGCCTTCGGGAGCATCGCCGAACCGGGCAAGCGGACGTTGTCGAACACGAGCTCGGAGGTCACCGACGCGCGCAGCGACATCTTCTTGTGGATCTCCGGCGCGGAGAAGCCAGGCGTGTCGGTGGGGACGACGAAGCCGCGGATACCCTCGTCGGTCTGGGCCCAGACGACCGCGACGTCGGCGATCGAGCCGTTGGTGATCCACATCTTGGTGCCGTTGAGCAGCCAGTCGTCGCCGTCACGCTTGGCGTTGGTGCGCATGCCGGACGGGTTGGAGCCGAAATCGGGTTCGGTCAGGCCGAAGCAACCGATCGCCTCACCGGCAGCCATCCGCGGCAGCCACTCGTTCTTCTGCTCCTCCGAGCCCCAATGGTGGATGGAGAACATCGCGAGCGAGCCCTGCACCGACACGAGGCTGCGGATACCGGAGTCCACGGCCTCGAGTTCGAGGCAGGCCAGGCCGTAGGCGGTCGCGCTCATGCCCGGGCAACCGTAGCCCTCCAGGTGCATGCCGAGCGCACCGATCTGGCCCAGTTCCCTGGCGATCTCCCGCGCCGGCAGCTCGGCGTTCTCGAACCAGTCGCCGATATGCGGCCGCAGACGCGCATTGGCGAAGTCACGGACGGTATCGCGGATCGCGATCTCGTCGGCGTCGAGCAACGAGTCCAGGGCGAAGAGCTGCGCCAGGGTGCTGGGTCGGGACATCGGAACCTCCGGGGGTCGGGCCTGCAACTGATGGTACAAGTTCAGCGAGAACGTTTGCGAGAACGTTTGCATGAGCTACCGTAGGTGCTCGAACGCGCAGCGTCAACAGTGCTACCGACAGGATGGGGGACCAGCGTGGCCGGAGGTCAGCGAACGCCGACCCTCAAGGAGATCGCGAAAGCTGCGGGTGTCCACGTGTCGACGGCGTCTCGGGTGCTGCGACAGTCCGAACCCGCCGACGGCTGGTCGGAGTCGGCACTGCGGGTTCGCGAGGTCGCCGATGAGCTGGGCTACCAGCGCAATCTCTGGGCGGCGAGTCTGCGGACCCGCAAGACCACCACGC
>NZ_BACI01000046.1 GCF_000225505.1 Gordonia alkanivorans NBRC 16433
TTTGGGTGCGCTGGTGGGCCTGCGATCCACGGCCGAGTGGCGCAGTCGTGCGATACGGGCCGTCGGTCCGCACCATGGACGAACTGCTGGAGGTGGTGGCGGCCGGCCAGGCCGTTTCCATCACCGGGCAGTTCGTGGCGCAGAGCTACCGGAACCCCGGCGTGGCCTTCGTCCCGGTCGACGACGTGCCCTCGTGCCCGTTGTCCCTCTGCACCCGGAACTCCGACACGTCGTCCGTCATCACCGAGTTGCGCAGAGCTGTCGCGGCATCGACCCGGACCGAGGAGTCACGCACGCCTGCACGGCATTCGTGACTCCTCGCCCGGGAGCTGGTTACTCAGCCCTGGGGACGGTTGTCCACGAGTCGCTTGGCCTTGCCCGTCGAGCGGAACAGGGCACCGGATTCGACGACGTCCACCGCCACTGTGACGCCGATCCGGTCCTTGATCAGCGACTGCAGCTCGACGGCTGCCGTTCCGCGGTGGTCGCCGGAAACGTCATGGCGGCACTCGACTTTCACCGTCAACTGATCCATGCGTCCGGGCCGTTCCAGCACGCACTGGAACTGTGGGGCCAGCATCGGGACATTCAGGATGAGTTCCTCGATCTGGGTGGGGAACAGATTCACCCCGCGCAGGATGATCATGTCGTCGGTCCGGCCGGTGACCTTCTGCATACGGCGCATGGAACGCGCGGTTCCGGGGAGCAACCTGGTCAGATCTCGGGTACGGTACCGGATGATCGGCATCGCCTCCTTGGTGAGAGAGGTGAACACCAGCTCGCCCTCCTCCCCGTCGGGAAGCACCTCACCGGTCATCGGATCGATGATCTCGGGATAGAAGTGATCTTCCCAGATATGCAGTCCGTCTTTGGTTTCCACACATTCCTGCGCAACCCCGGGCCCCATCACCTCCGAGAGACCGTAGATGTCGACCGCGTCCATCCCGAGCTGCTGCTCGAGTTCGCTACGCATCTGTTCGGTCCACGGCTCGGCACCGAAGACTCCGGTGCGCAGCGAGGTCGTGGCCGGGTCGATTCCCCTGGCGAGCATCGCGTCGACGATCGTCAGCATGTACGACGGCGTCACCATGATCGCGTCCGGCCGGAAGTCCTCGATCAATTGGATCTGTCGTTCGGTCATCCCTCCCGACATGGGGATCACCGTGCAACCCAGACGTTCTGCGCCGTAGTGGGCGCCGAGACCGCCGGTGAACAGTCCATACCCGTATGCGACATGCACCTTGTCCCCCGGCCGCACGCCGCCTGCACGCAGGCTGCGGGCCACCAGGTCCGCCCAGGTGTCCAGGTCGCCGGCGGTGTACCCGACCACCGTCGGCCGGCCGGTGGTACCCGATGACGCGTGGATCCGCGATACCTGCTCGTGCGGTACCGCCAGCATTCCGAACGGATAGTTCTCCCGCAGATCGTTTTTCGCAGTCAAGGGAAACAGTCGCAGGTCGGACAGTTCCTGCAGGTCGTCGGGGCGCACACCTCGTGAGTCGAACGCCGCGCGGTAATGCGGGACCTTGTCGTAGGCGTGCTGCAACGACCACTTGAGCCGTGCGAGCTGAGTTGCCGCGATCTCGTCACGAGAGGCGAACTCCAGGTTCGACTCGGGACGCTCCGCGGTGGGTCGAGAAAGGGTGCTGGTCATCGTCGTACTCCAGGATCGTGTCAGGCGTCGAAGTCGACAGTGACGCTGTCGCTGACAGGGAAAGTCTGGCAGGTGAGGACGAATCCGTCTGCCACCTCGGAATTTTCGAGAGCATAGTTGCGCCGCATGTCGACCTCGCCGAGGGTCACCATGGCCCGGCACGTTCCGCAAACTCCACCCTTGCACGCGAACGGCAGGTCCGAGCGCAACTGTTCGCCCGCGTCAAGGATCGATACCTCTCGCGACAGTCGTCCGCTGACCGATCGGCCGTCGAGGACGATGGTGACATCGCTGCTCGGTCCGGTGACACCGGGCTCGCGGTGCGTCTCCTGCGGCGGCGGAACGTCGTCGACGTAGAACAGCTCGAAGTGGACCTGATCTCCCGCGACGCCCCTGACACTCAACGCATCTCGGGCATCGGTCACCATTCCGTAGGGTCCGCACAGCCAGAAGTGGTCGATGTCGGGAATCGGGACCAGGGTGTCCAGGATCGTGCGCAGTCGATCCGCATCGAGCCTGCCGCTGAACAGTTCCACCTCACGCGGTTCGCGGGACAGCACGTGGATAACTTCGAACCGTGCGCCGAACCGGTCCTTCAGGTCGGCGATCTCCTCGGCGAACATGACCGACCTCGTGCGCCGGTTGCCGTAGAGCAGGATCACCTGTGCGTCCGGGTTGTCCAGGACCGACGCGGCGATCGACAGCATCGGCGTGATCCCCGAACCCGCGGCGATGAGCACATGCCGACCGCCTGCCGCAGCATCGGCGACGAACGACCCGGCCGGCGGCGCGACGTCGATGCGGTCGCCGGACCGCACGTCGCGCACCAGCCAGCTGGAGAAGAGTCCGTCGGCGACCTCGCGAACCCCGATCCGGGGCGCGGCACCGGTGGGCGCGCAGATCGAGTACGAGCGGCGATGCTCGACGCCGTCGACGAAGCGCCGCAGCGTGAGCGACTGTCCCGGACGGAAGTCATAGTCCGCGGCGAGGTCGGCGGGGACCTCGAAGCGGACAGCTACGGCATCGTCGCAGAGTTTCTCGACATCGGCCACGGTCAGGCTGTGGAACGACCTGGTGCGCGACGGTGAGACGACCGCCTCGGCGGTGCTGGTCATGTCAGATCTCCTTCACATGATCGAAGGGCTCCAGGCAACCGCGACAGCGGTACTGCGCCTTACACAGCGTCGCGCCGAACTCCGAGACGAGTTGGGTGTGAGGGGAACCACATCGGGGGCACGTCAGGGCCCGGGGGCGTGCGGTGAGGGTGAGCGGAATCGGTCCGCTCGGACGTGAGGTGACCGCGCCGGGAACCGAGTACCCGCTCTCGGCCAGCTTCTGCCGACCCTCCGGCGAGATCCAGTCGGTCGACCACGAGGGCTGCAGCTGTGTGCGCACCGCGACGCGTGAGAAACCCTCTTGCGCAAGGGTGTACTCGATGTCGTCGCGCATGGTCGCGATCGCGGGACAACCCGAGTAGGTCGGGGTGATCGTCACGACCACCGAACCGTCGTCGTCGATCTCCACGTCGCGCAGGACGCCGAGGTCCGCGAGAGTCAGCATCGGCATCTCCGGGTCGGTGACCGATGCGACGATCTCCCGCGCGGTCTCCGCGCCGGTCTCGCTCAGCGCTCCGGTCATGCTCACCACACACCTTCGGGGTGTGCGCGGGCGACGCTCTGCATTTCGGCCAGCACCAGGCCCATCGCCTCGGTGTGCAGGCCGCGCCGCCCTTCGCGGCCCCCCACTGTGCCGACGGAACCGCCCGCGGGACGATCGAGTTCGGCGGCGTGCAGGACCCGATCGACGACCGCGTCGAACTCGTCCCGGACGGTCCGCGGGTCGACGCCCACCCCGGCTGAGGCCAGGGTGATCTCTTCGCCGGTCGGCCGGAAGAGTTCCTCGACGTATGGCCACACCCGCACGAGCGCTTCGCGGACACGACGCCGTGACTCGGCGGTGCCGCACGCGAGTGTGACCGTCCAGCGCGCCGCGTAGTCGCGGTGGTACGTAAGTTCTTTGACGCCCTTCTGCGCCACGGCAGCGAGCACCGGGTCGCGGGACATGCGGAGCCGGTCGAAGATCGCCAACCGCCAGGTGGTGAACACCAGCAGGCGGACGATCGACACCGCGAAGTCCCCGTTGTCCAGTTCGACGAGCCGAACGTTGCGGAAGGCCGTTTCGTCACGGAAGAAGGCGAGCGCGTCCTCGACGGGCGCCGGGGAGGTCTCGGAGATGACCGGGACCACCTTCGGGTCGGCGGCCGCGGCCCGTGCGAGTAGCAACCGGGCCTGGCCGAGGAGGTCGAGACCGATGTTCGCCAGTGCGACCTCTTCCTCGAGTTCAGGTGCGCGAGTGGCCCATTGCGTCAGCCGCTGCGAACTGATCAGTGCGTCGTCACCGAGCATCAGACAGTACTCCGCAAGTGTGCTCGGGTAGATGTCTGCAGGGACCGTGGTGTCCACGCCGGCGAGCGGGTCGTCGAAGCTGGTGCCGAAAGCCCACTGCCCGTGCGAGTCCTCGTCGACGAGGCCGTCGTAGGCGCTCTCGTGATCTGTCATCTGTCCTGCAACCTCACATGTGGGGGACGTTGTCGGGGATCTCGTAGAACGTCGGATGCCGGTAGACCTTGTCACCGCTGGGGTCGAAGAACGGGTCCTTCTCCGACGGACTCGACGCCACCACCGCGGTCGAGGGCACCACCCAGATGCTCACTCCCTCATTGCGGCGTGTGTAGACATCGCGTGCATGCCGCAACGCCATCTCGCCGTCTGCGGCGTGCAGCGAGCCGACGTGCACGTGGTTCAGTCCGCGCTTGCCTCGCAGGAACACCTCGTACAGCGGCCAGTCCGCCCTCACCATGCGGTCCCTCGTCGTGTGGTCCCTCGTCGTGTGGTCTTTCACCGTGTGTCCTCCTGTCCACGTGCGGCGAAGGCCATGGCGGCCTCGCGCACCCATGCGCCGTTCTCGTGTGCGGCTCGGCGATTGGCGAGGCGCTCGGCGTTCGCCGCGCCGTTGCCCTTGATGACCTCGGTGAACTCACTCCAGTCCGGTTCACCGAAGTCGTAGGCTCCGCGGTCGGGATTCCAGATGAGGTCCGGGTCGGGAAAGGTCACGCCGAGCGCCTCGGCCTGCGGCACGCTCATGTCGACGAACCGCTGGCGCAGTTCATCGTTGGTGTGTCGCTTGATCCGCCACTTCATCGACTGCTCGGTGTTCGGCGATCGGTCGTCGGGCGGGCCGAACATCATCAGCGCGGGCCACCACCAGCGATCCACCGACTCCTGGACCATCGCGCGCTGCGCATCGGTCCCGCGCATCATGGTCGAGAGCAGTTCGTAACCCTGCCGCTGATGGAAGGACTCCTCCTTGCACACCCGGATCATGGCGCGCGCGTACGGGCCGAAGGAGCTGCGGCACAACGGAACCTGATTGCAGATGGCGGCTCCGTCGACCAGCCACCCGATGGTGCCGACGTCGGCAAAGGTGAGGGTTGGATAGTTGAAGATCGACGAGTACTTCTGCTTGCCCTCGATCAGCTTCTCGGTGAGGTCGGCCCGCTCGACACCCAGCGTCTCGGCGGCCGAGTACAGGTAGAGGCCGTGACCGGCTTCGTCCTGGACTTTCGCCATGAGGATCGCTTTGCGCCGCAGAGACGGCGCCCGGGTGAGCCAGTTGCCCTCGGGCTGCATGCCGATGATCTCCGAATGCGCGTGCTGGGCGATCTGGCGAACCAGGGTCTTGCGGTAGCCATCGGGCATCCAGTCCCGCGGCTCGATCCTCAGGTCGTCCGCCACCGTCCGGTCGAACTCGTCAAGGCGAGCGGAATCGTCGTAGGTTATGGCTTTTGACGTGGTCATTCACTCTGCTTTCAAAACCGACTGTTCAGTCGGGATTAGTGTGTATGGCAGTGAGCCGGGCACAACCGATCCGGTCTCAGGACCCGATGAAGACCGGCTTATCCTTGGCGACGAACGCCGACACGGCGGCTCGATGATCGGCGCCGGCGCCCAGCCTGACCTGCGCGTCGAGCTCACGATCGAGTGCGGCGTCGAGGCCGTCGGCCGATGCGGCCACGAGCGATTTGATCTCGCGGTAGGCCGCGGTCGGGCCCTCCGACAGGGCACGGGCGATCTCCCGAGCGACGTCGACGACGTCCTCGTCGTCGACGACCCGGTGGACCAGACCCCAGTCCAACGCCTGTTGCGCACCGATCTTCTCGCCGAGGAGCAGCAGAGCGCGGGCGCGGTCGGCACCGAGACGCTGCACCAGCGAGTAACTGAGGCCAGAATCGCTCGCGAGGGCGATGCCGCTGAACGCGGTCGCGAACGAGGTCTTGCCGCCAGCGATACGGATGTCGGTGGCCAGCGCCAGACCCCAGCCCGCGCCCACGCACGCACCGGGAATCGCTGACACCACCGGCACCCGCAGCGCCGCCAGGGCACGCACCAGCGGGTTGTAGTGCTCGGCCACCGTGTTCATCGCGGTCGCCGGGTCTGACTCGAGCGCGATGAGATGTTCAGCGAGATCCTGTCCGACACAGAAGTTCCTCCCCTCCGCGGTGAGGAGGACTGCCCGGACGGACGAGTCGTCAGCCGCCGCGGCCACCGCGTCCAGGAAGGCGACCTTGGTCGCGGCATCCAGTGCGTTGTTCGCCTGCGCGCGAGCCAGGGTCAGGGTCGCGAGCCCGTCGGCGATGTCGATGGTCACGGTCATGATGTCGAGCCTTCCCACTCGTGGAACCCGCGGCCGGACTTACGTCCGAGGTGGCCGCGGGCGACTTTGTCACGCAACAACTGTGGCGGCGAGAATCGACCACCCAAGGTGCCTTCGAGGTGTTCGGCGATGGCCAGACGCACGTCGAGACCGACGAGGTCGGTGGAACGCAACGGGCCCATCGGATGCCGATATCCCAGTTCCATCGCGCGGTCGATCGACTCGGCGTCCGCGATGCCGTCCTCCAGCATCCGAATTGCCTCGAGCCCCAGGCAAACCCCCAGCCGGCTCGTGGCGAAGCCTGGCGAATCATTCACCAGGACCTCTGATTTCCCGAGCATGGCCACCCATCGGCGGACCACGTCCACGGCAGACGTCGAGGTCGTCGGCGACCGTACGATCTCCACCAGGGACGAGGCCGGCACGGGGTTGAAGAAGTGCATACCGACGAATCGGCTTGGATCGGTGAGTGCGGCGCCCAGTTCGGCGATGGAGATGGAACTCGTGTTGGAGGCGATGACAGTCCGCGTCCCCACCGCAACCTCGACGGCCGTCAGGACGGCGACTTTGAGGGCCGGCACCTCGGGGACCGCCTCCACCACGAGGTCGGTGTCCCTGGCCAGGTCGTGAACCGCGGCGGCCGTGGACACCCGGCCCGCCACCTCGTCGACGTCTCGACCGTCGAGCTTGTCACGCTCGTCTGCACGACGCAGCCCGGCCACGACGCGGTCCAGTGCGGCCTGCCGGTCGGCGGTCTCGACGAGGGTCACTGCCGACCCGAGCGTCGCGAACACCTGCGCGATCCCCGCACCCATACGGCCACCGCCCACCACTCCGACGCGTGCGGGAATCTCGGTCATCGTTTCCTCTCCAGGAAGGCGGTCATCCGCTCCTGCTTGTCCTCGGTCTCGAAAAGAACCGCCTGCGCGATGTCGTCGGCCCATGAATGCGTCCCCGCCGCATCGAGAATGGTCTTGGTCAGCCTCAGCGCCAGCGACGACTGCCGAACGATCCGGTCGATGAGCCGGTGCGCGGCGGCAACGTGATCATCGGCGATCTCCGCAACGAGCCCGACCTCCCGCGCGGCCACCGCGTCGAGAGTGAGCCCGCCGAGGAGCACCTGCTTGGCCACCGACATGCCGACCAGGGCCGGCAGCCGGTAGCTCGCCCCCGCGGCCGCGAGGATGCCGAGCCCGGGCTCGGGGTTGCCGAACACCGCGGTCGACGTGGCGATCCGGATGTCACAGGCGTAGGACAGCTCCGCGCCCCCACCGAGGGCGCGGCCGCTCACCGCGGCGACCGTAGGCAGCGGCAGCGATGCGACGCGATCGAACAGCGACCGGTTGATACCGGCCAGGGCGTCCTCGCGGCGACGGTCGCGGAGTTCGGCGATGTCGGCGCCGCCGGCGAAGTCGTCACCGCGGCCCATCAGCACGAGCGGCTTGGGGTCACGCTCGATCCGGGCGCACGCGTCGTGCAGTTCGGCGACCATCGCGGCATTGATGGCGTTGCGTCGAGCGGGCCGGTCAAGCGTCACGACGAATCGGTCATCGCGCTCCTCGACCTCGACGGTGTGCGCATCGGGCATCTGGACTCCTTCCGTGGTGTCGCAACAGTAACCAACCTTTCGGTCGGTAATCAATACCCCGACGCTCGCCCGGCTGACCGATGCATGCGGGACGAGATGACAAGATGATCGACATGGCCAGCACTCGCGCCCCCCGCAAGACCGGTCGGCCGGGCCGACCCGGGTACGACCTCGACTCACTCCTCGCGGTGGCGGTCAAGGTGTTCAACGACAAGGGCTACGACGGCACCAGCATGGACGCCCTTGCGGAGCGCCTCGGCATCAGCAAGTCCTCGATCTACCACCACGTGGCAGGAAAGGAAGAACTCCTGGAGTTGGCGTTGAACCGCGCCCTCAACGCGTTGTTCGCTGTCACCGTCGAGGCCCGCGCGACCGAGGGTCGCTACATCGACCGGCTGGAATACCTGGTCAGACGCAGTGTCGACATTCTGGTGGCCGAGCTCCCGTACGTCACCCTGCTGTTGCGGGTTCGCGGCAACTCCGCGGTCGAACGCCGCGCGATGGCCCGCCGGCGCGAGTTCGACGCATTCGTCTCCGAGCTCGTCTCGGCGGCAGCCGACGAAGGCGACCTCAACCCCGAGATCGACCCCGCACTGGTCGCGCGCCTGCTCTTCGGCACCGTGAACTCACTCATCGAGTGGTACCGCCCCCGGTCCGGCGGCTCGGCCACCGAGCTCGGCGATGCCGTCGTCGCACTGACCTTCGACGGCCTCCGTCGTAGCTGACGCCCACACCCCCTCTTGACAACTCGTCATCCTCCCGGTGAAGGTAATAACCGACCGAACGTACGGTGGATGGAGTTGATGTGACCAGACTGCTCGAGAGCTACGCGCAAGGACGATGGTTCACCGCTGACGACGCGGGAACGGTGGTGACGAGCGCGGTGGACGGCAGCGACGTCGCGCGCATCTCGTCGTCGGGACTGGACGTGGCGGGGATGGTCGCCCACGCCCGGGCGGTCGGCGGCCCCGCATTGCGCAGCCTGACCTTCCACGAGCGTGCCGGGCTGCTCAAACAACTCGGACTCACCCTCATGGCGGGCAAAGAGGAGTTCTACGAGCTGTCCACCTCCACCGGCGCGACGACGCGGGATTCAGCGGTCGACATCGACGGCGGCATCGGCACGGTACTCAGCTACGCGAGCAAGGCCCGTCGCGAACTGCCCAACGACAGCGTCTATCTCGATGGCGACGTGGAACGACTCGGCAAAAACGGCACCTTCCTCGGACGACACATCTACACCCCGCGCCGCGGGGTGTCCGTACAGATCAACGCCTTCAACTTCCCGGTCTGGGGTTTCCTGGAGAAACTCGCACCCGCGTTCATCGCGGGTGTCCCGTCGATCATCAAGCCCGCCAGTCAAACCGCCTACCTGACCGAGCTCGTCGTCCGCCGGATCATCGAGAGCGGCATCATGCCCGAGGGATCGATCCAGCTGATCTGCGGCAGCACACATGATCTGCTCGATCATCTCGACGGACAGGACACGGTCGCGTTCACCGGTTCGGCCGCGACGGCCGCATTGTTGCGCTCACACCCGGGCATCGTCGCCGCCGGAACCCGCTTCACCGCCGAGGCCGACTCACTCAACGCATCGATTCTGGGACCCGATGTTGCCGTTGATGATCCCGAATTCGACCTGTTCGTAGAGCAACTCGTGACCGAGATGACCGTGAAGGCCGGCCAGAAGTGTACCGCGATCCGGCGCGCCCTCGTCCCGGCAAACCGCGTGGATGCCGTCATCGACGCCACCAGCGCGCTTCTGGCGAGGGTCGTGGTCGGCGACCCCCGTGCCGACGGGGTCACGATGGGCCCCCTCGCGAGTCTCGCGCAACGCGAAGAGGTCCGCACCTCCGTTCGGGGTCTCACCAAGTCCGCCGAGATCGTCTTCGGCGACCCCGAACACGTCGATGCCGTCGGCACCGGCACCGAGTCCGGCGCCTTCATCTCCCCTATCCTGCTGCGCGCCAACGGAAACAATGCGGACGAGCCCCACGACATCGAAGCGTTCGGTCCGGTCTCGACCGTCATCGGCTACGCCGACACCGCCGACGCCATCGCACTCGCGGCCCGCGGACAGGGCAGCCTCGTGGCCTCGCTGGTCACCAAAGACTCCGGTGTGGCACAGGAGATCGTTCTGGGCCTCGCGCCCTACCACGGACGCATACTGGTGCTGAACAGCGAGGACGCCCGGGAGTCGACCGGACACGGGTCTCCTCTGCCGGTCCTGGTGCACGGCGGACCCGGTCGCGCCGGTGGCGGTGAGGAACTCGGCGGCATCCGCGGCGTGCTGCATCATATGCAGCGCACCGCCGTCCAGGGCACACCCGATGTACTCGCCGCGGTCGGCAACAGCTGGGTCACCGGGTCGCAGCGCCACCTCGGTGATGTCCATCCGTTCCGGAAAAATCTGGCGGAGTTGCGAATCGGGGATACCGTCGTCGGTGGTCCACGACAGGTGACGCTCGCCGACATCAGCCACTTCGCCGAGTTCACCGGCGACACGTTCTATGCGCACACAGACGCCCGGGCGGCCGCGGCCAATCCCCTTTTCGGCGGCATCGTCGCCCACGGCTATCTTGTGGTGTCCCTGGCCGCGGGGTTGTTCGTCGAACCGAATCCCGGTCCGGTGCTGGCCAACTTCGGCGTCGACACTCTCCGATTCCTCACCCCGGTCAAGGCAGGCGACAGCCTCACCGTCACTCTCACCGCCAAGGAGCTGACCCCACGTCCGAGCGCCGACTACGGCGAGGTGCGCTGGGATGCGTTGGTGACCAACCAGAACGACGACATCGTCGCCACCTACGACGTCCTGACCCTTGTTGCCAAGGGGGCACGGCAATGAGCGTGCGCATCGCCGTCTGTTACGGACAGCCCCCCGACACCGAGGAGGCTGTCGCACAGATCGGACGGCCCTGACGGACACCTCCGCACCAACCGATGTCATCCACAGCCCCTCGTCATCCGTATCACCGACGAGTGACCTCAGGAGACCCATCGGTCGACTAGGGTCGGCGGAGTGGAGTTCCTGCTGATCATCGTCGTGGCACTCCTCGCGATCATCGCGGTGGTCGTCATCTTCAGCTACCTGGGCAACCGCAAGGCCCGGCAGGCCGAGGCGGACGCCCTGCGCAACCGCACGTACCGGCCCGGAGATCCGTTCTCCTCGGCCGACGACGACTCCGTCTACGGCGACCCGCGCCAACTGAAACCGGGCGACCTCGTGGAGTTACGAGGCGAGACCTATGCGGTACGCGGCACGGTGCGGCTGACCCAGGACGGATACGTCTGGACCGAGAACTTCCTCGACACCGGACTCGGCACCAAGGCCTGGATTTCGGTCGAGGACGATCCCGACCTCGAGGTCGTGCTGTGGCATGAACTGTCCGGCGTCGTCGTCGAGCCCGGACCCGACACGGTCGAGGTCGACGGCCGCCGCTACCACTCCGAGGAGGCCGGCAGCGCCCGGTTCACCTCGGCGGGCACCACCGGCGTCGCGGCGTCGGGCCGGATGGCGTACCACGACTACCAGGCCGGCGACGAACGCTTGTCCTTCGAGGACTACGGCAGCGGCTGGGAATGCGCGCGCGGCGAACTTCTCACCCGTGCCGACTACCGCATCTTCCCCAGCAACCCCTCTGATCAGAACATCTGAGCGACGAAGGACTGCGAGACACATGTCAGAACAGCCCGACGAACCCGGTGCGTCCGTCGCCCGACTCTCCGTCGCATACGCCGACACGAGCGCTGGCCAGCTCGGCTTCTCACTCGACGCCCCGCTCCAGGAGCCGCTCGCCCAGGAGGACGGTGAGATCGACGGCATCACGGTGTCGGTCCGTCTGCTGGGGGCGAGCCATCAGGTCGTCGTCGACGACGGCGCCCAGCGCATCTGCGAGACCGTCGCGTGCCTGCCCGACGTGACCTCGGCGCTGCCCGAGACATTCCAGGAGAGCGGCTATCTCTTCAGCTCCCGCGTCGAGCGGGCCACCGACGACCAGTTGGCCGCGCTGATCGAACAACTCGGCGTCCGCGTCACCGAACAGATGACGTCGGGGAAACCGAGCGTGATGGGAGTGTTCCCCGGCGATCCCCACGCGGTGACCGCGATCATCTCCGACTCGTCGTCCGAGGAGATCTCGTGGCACACCTGGCACACGTACCCGCAGGCCGGTGAGGTCGTCATCACGACCAGCGTGATCCACCGCGGAGCGACGCGCACATGACCGATCCGCCCCCTCCCGGCGACTACCCACCCCCGTCCCCCGGCCAGTCGCAGCCCGACCCGCGCCGCCGGCTCGACCGCATCCGCAACATCATCATCGGCGTCATCGTGGTGATCACGATCTTCGCGCTGCTCGGTGCATGCGGTGCGCGTGCCCTGCGTGGCGGCGGGCTGGGCGGCTCGGCGCGCGACTACATCTCGCAGAACTACGAACGCGATATCGCCCTCGACGAGGGCGATGTGGACGCCTACGTGGCGCAGGGAACGCCCACCGAGGTGGCCGAGGAGATCCGCGACGCCGAGCGCCCGACCGATCAGCGCGCCGGCGCGTCGGGAACGGGCAATGTCGCGGACACCCAGTTCCTCCAGTACCCCGACTACCTGGTCGCCCTGTTCCCGTACGCCGCCAACCAGACCCGCGTGATGCTGAGCCGTGACTACCGGTCGGGCTACAACCGGTACCACAACTACGTCGGCGCCTTCTGGGTTCCGACGCCGGGTTATTCCGGCAGCGGGAGCAGCAACCGCGGCGGCGGCAGCGGAGGTGGCGGCAAATGACTGCCCTCCAGAGTTCTCGCGATCGATCCCCCCAGACCGAAACCACGGCCCGAACCCACGGAGATGACCATGCTCGCTGACATGACCGAGAACGCCTACGCCGCAGGTGCCTACGCGGGTGTCGGAGTGATCCTGATGATCCTGTCGTTCGCCATCGTCGATCTGCTGACCCCCGGCAAGCTGCGTCACCAGCTCTGGGCCGAACGCAACCGCAACGCCGGAATCCTGGTCGGCTCCAACCTCTTCGCGGTGGCGATCATCGTGACCGCCGCCATCGTCGCCAGTGAGGGCCGGCTGCTCGAGGGCCTCACCTACACGGTGGTCTACTCGGCGATCGGCCTGATCGTGATGAGCGTGACGTTCCTGGTCATCGACGCGCTCACCCCCGGCAAGCTCGGCGAGATCCTCGTGAACCCGGAAAGCCATCCGGCGGTGTGGGTGCAGGGCGTCGCCCACATCGGGGTCGCCGTCATCATCGCCGCCTCCATCCTGTGACCACTTTCCATCTGTGACACTCACGGACACCTCCACCGAACCGCTCTCCGCGCGGCCACGTTTCGCGCGGTCCGCTCTGCTGGCCGTGGTGTTCGTCTGCGCCGCATGCGGTCTGGTGTACGAGCTGGCGCTGGTGTCCCTGGGGTCCTTCCTGATCGGCAACACCGCGACGCAGGCGTCGATCGTCCTCGCGGTGATGGTGTTCGCCATGGGGGTCGGCTCCCTCGCCGCGAAACCGCTCCAACCCCACTCGGTTGCCGCGTTCGCGGTCATCGAGCTACTGCTCGCACTCCTCGGCGGCCTGTCGGTGATGGCTCTCTACGCCGCCTTCGCCTACCTGGAGCTCTACACGCCGGCGCTCATCGTGGTGGCCTTCGTCCTCGGCGTCCTCATCGGGGCCGAGATCCCGTTGCTGATGGTGCTGCTGCAACGGATTCGACGCCAGGAGCCGGGTGCGGCGGTCGCGGACATGTTCGCCGTCGACTACATCGGCGCGTTGCTCGGCGGTCTCTGCTTCCCGTTCCTGTTGTTGCCGCTGTTCGGTCAGCTGCGCGGGGCACTCGTGGTCGGACTCGTCAACGCCGCGGCGGGCTGCTTCCTCGTATTCGTCATCTTCCGGAAGTCGTTGAGCCGCGGCCAACTCGCCCTGCTGTCCGCCGGAGCGCTGGCGGTGGTCGCGGCGCTCGTGGCCGGATTGATGCTGTCCGCCCGTTTCGAGGTGACCGCCCGGCAGGCGCTCTACCGCGACCCGATCGTGGCCGCCGCCCGGAGCGCCTACCAGGACATCGTGATCACCGAGCGATCCACCGGCGCAGGCCCCGACACCCGGCTGTACCTGAACGGCGACCTGCAGTTCTCGTCGATCGACGAGCACCGCTATCACGAGGCACTCGTCCATCCCGCGATGTCGGGTGAGCGCTCGTCGGTGCTCGTGCTCGGCGGCGGCGACGGCCTCGCGCTGCGTGAGGTCCTCCGATACCCCGACGCGCACGACGTCACCCTCGTCGAACTCGACCCGGAGATGATCCGGCTGGCACGCACCGACTCCCGCCTGACCTCGCTCAACCGGGGGTCGATGACCGATCGGCGTGCCGAGGTTGTGACCGCCGACGCCTTCAGCTGGTTGCGTCAGACGGACCGACGTTTCGACGTGATCATCGTCGACATGCCCGATCCCGACGACTCCGCCACCGCCAAGCTGTACTCCACCGAGTTCTACGCACTCGTCCGCGCCCACCTCGCCGAGCACGGTCGCGTCGTCGTGCAGGCGGGTTCGCCGTACTTCGCGCCGAAGTCGTTCTGGTGCATCGCCTCCACCATGAGGGAGGCCGGACTGCCGGCCACGCCGTACCACGTCGACGTCCCGGCATTCGGCGACTGGGGTTTTCACCTCGCAGGTGCCGACGGGCCGATCAGCCCGACGGTCGACGCTCCCGGGCCGTTGCGATTCCTGAGTCCGGAGCAGCTGACCGCGGCGACCGTCTTCTCGCTCGATCGGCAACCGCTCGACCTGCCACCGTCGACCCTGATGGACCCGCGCATCCTGCGATACGCACAGGGCGAGTGGGCGATCTACTGAACGGTTCACGTCGTAGATGTCGCGTATCGTCGCGCGCGGCAACACGATTCGCGACATCTCACGCACCCGGTTCCAGCGGCGGCGTCAACCGAAGACACCGCTTGTGACCGATGGTGTCAACTAGGGTGACACCATGTCGAGCGACGTGGCCATCATCGGGTCGATCCTGCTGCTGGTCATGGTGCTCGGCCTCGTCGCGTTGGTCCGGACGCGGCGTCAGGTCACCACCCCCACCGAACGCACGGTGCACATGGCGCTGCACACCGCGTCATTGGCGGCGCGATCGCTGCGCACCGGACTCACCGAGGAGTCGGCGGCCGAAGCCCTCCCCCATCTGCGCACGCTGACCTCCGCCGAGGCCGTCGCCCTGTTCGACGACGAGCCGCGGCGGCTCGCCCACGACCCGGACGACGACGAGATCTGGGACCCCGACATGCTGCGCGAGGCCGCCAGGGCAGCGGCTTCGGCGACCGGCGACCAGCGTCGGGTCCTGGTCTCCGACCCGTGCGGCGCGGAGTCGCCGGTGCGGGCCCTCATCGCCCAGCCTCTCGTCGCCGGCGACGCCAGTGTCGGCGTCCTCGTCGTCGCCACGACCCGCCGGCCTGGCCCGGGCATGCTCGGTGCCGTCGCCGAGGTGGCCCGCTACGTCTCGAGCCAGATCGAACTGGCCGAACTCGACGCCTCCCGCGCCCGCCTCGACCGGGCGGAGGTGCTCGCGCTCCGCGCGCAGATCAGCCCGCACTTCATCTACAACGCCCTCAACACGATCGCCTCGTTCGTCCGCACCGACCCCGACCGAGCCCGCGAACTCGTGCTCGACTTCGCCGATTTCACGCGCTACTCGTTCCGCGCGAGCGGCGAGTACACCGTGCTGGCCGACGAACTGCGCAACATTGACCGCTACCTCACCCTCGAACGCGCCCGCTTCGGCAACTCACTCGACGTGAGGCTGCACGTCGCGCCGGAGGTCCTGAACGTCGTCGTACCGTTCCTCGCGCTTCAGCCGCTCGTGGAGAACGCGGTCCGTCACGGACTCGCGTCGAAGGGTGGCGGCACCATCACCATCACCGCGGCCGACGAGGGCACCGACTGCGTCATCACCGTCGAGGACGACGGCGTCGGCATGGATCCCGAACTCCTGCGCAGCGGCGCGCTCGACGCGTTGGACCACAGCGAGGGCGCGCACGTCGGGCTCACCAACGTCGACCATCGCCTCCGCGCCGCGTTCGGCAACGACTACGGACTGGTGGTCGAGACGGCCGTGGGTGCCGGCACCAAGGTGGGCATGCGGGTACCGAAGTTCCGGGCGGGCATCCGACCCTGAGAGCTAGAAGACCATCTTCGCGAGCAGGAACGTGGCGGCGGCGAAAGCGGCGGCCGCAGGGAAGGTGGTCACCCAGGCGGCGGCCATGTTGCCCGCGGTGCCCCACCGCACGGCGCTGGTGCGCTTGGTCGACCCCACGCCCATGATCGCCGAGGAGATCACGTGGGTGGTCGAGATGGGTGCACCCAGGCCGGCCGAGGCGACGTAGAGCACCGAGGCGGCGGTGGCCTCGGCGGCGAAGCCCTGCGGCGGGTCGAGTTCGATGATCTTGCGGCCGAGGGTGCGCATGATCCGCATGCCGCCGGTGGCGGTACCGATGGCCAGGACCACGGCGGTGAGCAGGAAACACCACAGCGGAATCGAGTAGTCGTCCTGGTATCCGGCGACGACGAGTGCGAGAACCACGATGCCCATCGTCTTGGCCGCGTCCTGCATGCCGTGGCCGAACGCCATCATCGCGGCCGACACGGTCTGTGCGTGCCGGAATCGCCGGCCGGTGATCGCCGGCGAGGCGTTGCGGAAAAGCCACATGATCGCGAGCATCGCCGCGGCGCCCAGCGCGAAGCCGGCAAGCGGCGACAGCACCATCGGCAGCAGGATCTTCTCCACGACGCCGGCCCAGAGCACGGTGACCCCCGCGACCATGGCCGCGCCCACCATGCCGCCGATCAGCGCGTGCGAGGACGACGACGGCAGGCCGAACCACCAGGTGATGAGGTTCCAGGTGATGGCACCGATGAGGGCGCAGCCGACGAGCATCAGCGCGTCGGGTCCCGCTTTGAGGTCGATGATCCCCGAGCCGACGGTGCTGGCCACCTTGGCACCGAAGAAGGAGCCGATCAGGTTGCCGACGGCGGCCATCGCCAGCGCCGCGCGCAGCGTCAGGGCGCGGGTCGACACCGAGGTCGCGATCGCGTTGGCAGAGTCGTGGAAACCGTTGGTGAACGTGAAGGCCATGGCAAGACCGATCACCACGAGAAGTGCGAACACGGGTGTGTCACGACTCCTTGAGGACGATGGTCTCGACGATGTTGGCGACCTTCTCGAAGGAATCGGCGGCGTCCTCGAGCTCGTCGGCCACGTCCTTGAGCTTCATCACGGTCAGCGCGTCGAGGTGTCCGTCGAACAGGTAGGCCAGGAAGGTCCGGTAGGTGTGGTCGGCGCGGTTCTCGAGCGCGTTGATCTCGATCCAGTACCGCTCGAGGTCCTTCATTCCGGCGAGTCGCGGCATCGCGTCGGCGGTCACGCTCGCCGAGGTGTCGAGGATCTCGATCATCTCGCGCAGGTGTTGCGGGAGCTCGGTGACTCCGTAGAGGGCCATGAGGTGGGTCGCGGCCTCGATGTGGTCCATGACGTCGTCCAGGCTCGAACCGAGGACGTAGATGTCGGAGCGGTCGAACGGCGTGATGAAGCTCGAGTTGACCGTGCGGAACATCTCGTGGGTGATGCGGTCGCAGTCGTGTTCGAGGTCGACCATCCGGCGCGCGATCCCCTCGAAGTCCGGTTCGGGCTCCAGCAGGCCGGTGAGGGTCTTGGTCCCATCCGCCAGGCACTGGGCCGAGGACGTGAACAACCCGTAGAAGAGATCGTTCTTGGGTTTGAACCGGGAGAACACAGTGACTTTCTTCCTATCTTGCGTCCAACGCATCGAGGCGACGCTGTGCAGCGACTTCCTCGGTGAGTCCGTCTGACGTCGGGATGGCCGTGGACAGGGTATCGAGGCAGCCGACGGGCACACCCACCTGACCGGACTTTTTCCGGAATCAGAGAATCAGCAGGCGGACGGGGCGGCCGGATCTGCTGTGTGACGCGGCCCACGCGGTACGATCCTCGTGTCCGCCGTCGCGCATCAGCGCAGCAGTCGGGAGGAGATGGATGTCCGGGCTGGTGGTGCTCGCCGTCGACGACGAACCCCCTGCTCTCGACGAACTCCGCTACCTCCTGGACCGGCAGGACGAGGTCGCCGAGGTACATGACGCGACGGATGCGACCGGCGCACTCCGTGAACTCAACTCCCGCCGGGTCGACGCGATCTTCCTCGACATCAACATGCCGGGCCTGTCCGGACTCGAGTTGGCCGGCGTCCTCGCCAGGTACGCACAGCCTCCCGCGATCGTGTTCGTCACCGCGCACGAGGACAAGGCGGTCGACGCCTTCGAGGTCGGCGCCGTGGACTATCTGCTCAAGCCACTCCGCGAGGTGCGCCTCGCCCAGGCGCTCGGACGGGTCCGCGCCAGCCTCGACGCCCGCGCCAAACCCGCCGCGAGCACTCCTCCCCCGGCGCCATCGGGTGCGCCACGAGCCGCCTCCGACGACGTGATCCCGGTCGAGATGAGCGGTGTGACCTCGTTGGTCCGGCGTGACTCGATCTCGTGGGTCGAGGCCGTGGGCGACTACGCCCGACTCCACGCCGAGTCCGGCGCGCACCTCGTCCGCATCCCATTGTCGACCCTCGAATCACGTTGGCAGGACAAGGGTTTCGCCCGAGTTCACCGTTCCTACCTGGTGGCCCTGCCCATGGTGACCGGCCTGCGGACCACCGGGAGCGGGACCGTTGTCAGTGTGCGCGCGAACGGGGCGTCGGAAGCGGTGGAGCTGCCGGTCAGCCGGCGTCAGGTCCGCGACCTGAAGGACCGGCTCATCCGGGACCCGTTGCGCCAGTATCGTTCCCCCGCCGGTCGCGGCGATGTCTGAGAATCCGCCGCAGCGCGAACGGGTCGTCCTCGCCTCACGGCGTGGCGCCCGGATGGTGCGCACGCGCGTAGAGGTCCAGGAACAGACCGAGGTCGGTGACGCGCTGGTGCGCGGTCTGATGCGGGCTCAGCTCGGGTTGGCGTTGCGCCTCGGCGGGAGCCTGCTCGTCGTCGTGGTGGCGATACCTCTGCTCGCCGTGCTGGTCCCGAGCGTGGCCGAGACGACCCTCTTCGGCATCCGGATCACCTGGCTCGTCCTCGGACTCCTCGCCTATCCGGTGCTGTATCTGACGGGACTGCTGTACGTGCGGCTGGCCGAGCACGCCGAGCGCGACTTCATGAGTCTCGTCGACGACGATCCCGGCGATCCGGGCCGGACGTGAGCGGCGTCGACATGCTGACCGCCGTGGCGTTGTTCGCCGCCGCGGTCGCCACGATCGCGGTCGGGGCCTGGGGCGGCCGATTCTCCCGAACGACGTCGGATTTCCTGGTGGCCTCGCGTGCCGTCGGGTCGCGGTGGAATGCCGCCGCCGTGTCGGGTGAATACCTGTCCGCGGCGTCGTTTCTCGGTGTCGCCGGGCTTGTCGCGAAGTACGGCGCCGACGCCCTCTGGTACCCGGTCGGTTTCACGGCCGGCTACCTCGGTCTGCTGTTGTTCGTCGCTGCACCGCTGCGTCGTTCGGGCGCCTACACCGTGCCCGACTTCGCCGAGTTCCGGCTCTCCTCGACCGCCGTGCGCAAGACCGCGATGGTGGTCGTGGTCGTCGTCTGCGTGCTGTACCTCATCCCCCAGTTCCAGGGTGCGGGACTCACTCTCAACATCCTGCTCGGCGCACCCGTCTGGACCGGGGCGGTCGGCGTCGGCCTCATCGTGATCGTGAACGTCGTCGGCGGCGGGATGCGGTCGATCACGTTCGTGCAGGCATTCCAGTACTGGCTCAAGCTGACCGCCATCGCGATCCCCACCCTCGTGCTGATCGGGGTGTTCGCGAACGACCCGGCGAACGTCGGCGAGCCCGCACCGCCGCGGGTCACGACCGCCACCACCGTCGACGTCACCACCGACGTCTCGGTCACCGTCGCCGAGACCAAGGGGGTGCGCGTCACCGGCACGCTCGACGGCTCGCCGGTGGTCGATGCTCCGATCCCATCCCCCGGCGGTCATGTCATCTCAGCCGATTCCGTCATCTTCCTCGACGCCGGCGCGGCCACCCCGGTCGTGGCGGGAGCCCCGGTCGACGGGTCGGACTGGGTGGCGCCCGGCGGCGGTCTCGGCGGTCGCCACCCGCTGTTCCAGGTGCTCTCCCTGATCCTCGCCACGTTCCTCGGCGTGATGGGCCTGCCGCACGTCCTCGTGCGCTTCTACACCAACCCGGACGGCCGCACGGCCCGTCGAACGGCGCTCGCCGCGATCGCGCTGCTGTCGCTGTTCTATCTGTTCCCCGTCCTGCTCGGGGTGTTCGCTCGTCTCTACGTGCCCGAACTGCTGATCACCGGGACGTCCGACGCAGCTGTCCTCCTCCTCCCGAGCGCCGCCATCGGTGGCCTGGCCGGGCAGATCCTCGCCGCGCTGGTCGCGGCCGGTGCGATCGCGGCCTTCCTCGCCACGTCGTCGGGCCTGCTTGTGTCGGTGGCCGGCGCGCTGGCGACGGACGTCTTCCGCGGGCGCGTCCGCGACTTCCGCATCGCCGCGATCATCGGCGGCGCCATCCCGATCGCGCTCTCGCTCGCGGCGGGCTCACTGGAACTGTCGCGCACCGTCGGGCTGGTGTTCGCTGTCGCCGCGTCGACGCTGTGTCCGCTGCTCGTCCTCGGCATCTGGTGGCGTGGCCTGACGTCGACCGGTGCGATCGCCGGGCTGATCGTCGGCGGGGTGTCGTCGGGTTCAGCCACCTCGCTCGCGATCGCCGGGGTGATCGACGACGACGCCCTGGGCGGCTGGCCGGCCGCGCTGGTCGGCTATCCGGGCGCGGTCACCGTGCCACTCGCCTTCGGCACGATGGTGCTGGTCAGCCTCGCGACCCGACGACGCTTGCCCGGCGATCTCGCCCGCACTTTCGCGCGGATGCACGTCCCCGAACGCGTCGGGATGGGCGTCGACCGGCTTCCCGGCGGCTGACCGTTCACCGTTCGTCGGATCTGATCGACCGTCCGTCGCACAGTGCACAACCTTCGGCGTGTGACCCACGACACCAGTTGCGGTGTGATCTGCGCCTCAATCAGGCTGTTCTCCGAAGTGCCATCACAGCGGCCTCCACCGCCGTGGCCCCCATCGACTTGGAGGACAGCGTGTCGAACATCGACCAACCAGCAGCGGCACCACCGCATACGCCGGCGGGTGAGCAGTTCATCGAGATGCAGAACAGCCCTCAGTTCCAGGAACTGAAGGCGCGCCTGCGCAAGTTCATCTTCCCGATGACCGCGTTCTTCCTGATCTGGTACGCGATCTACGTGCTGCTCGGCGCCTTCGCGCATGACTTCATGGCGATCCAGGTGTGGGGCAACATCAACCTCGGTCTGATCCTCGGACTGCTGCAGTTCGTGACCACATTCGTCATCACCGGCCTGTACGTACGCTTCGCGAACCGCGAACTCGACCCGCGTGCCGAGGCCCTCCGCAACGAGATGGAAGGCGGCCCGTCACTGTGAACACCTCCGTCCACACCACCACGCTCGCCGCCACCGTCGGCAGCCCGGTCGCCAACATCGCGATCTTCGCCGCGTTCGTGGCGGTCACGATGTACATCGTCATCCGGGCCAGCAAGAACAACAACTCGGCCGCGGACTTCTTCACCGGCGGCCGCGGCTTCTCCGGCCCGCAGAACGGCATCGCCATCGCCGGTGACTACCTGTCGGCGGCCAGCTTCCTCGGCATCGCCGGCGCCATCGCGGTCTACGGCTATGACGGCTTCCTCTACTCCATCGGCTTCCTCGTCGCCTGGCTCGTCGCGCTGCTGCTCGTCGCCGAATTGCTGCGCAACACCGGCAAGTTCACGATGGCCGACGTCCTCAGCTTCCGCCTGAAGCAGCGACCGGTCCGTCTCGCGGCGGCCATCTCGACCCTCGCGGTCTCGCTGTTCTACCTCCTGGCCCAGATGGCCGGTGCCGGTGGCCTCGTCGCCCTGCTCCTCGACATCGAGGGTCGTGTCGGCCAGTCGATCGTGATCGCCGTCGTCGGCGCGCTGATGATCGTCTACGTGCTCATCGGCGGCATGAAGGGCACCACCTGGGTGCAGATCATCAAGGCGGTGCTGCTCATCAGCGGCGCGGCGATCATGACCTTCATCGTGCTCGCCAAGTTCGGCATGAACCTGTCGTCGATCCTCGGTGCCGCCCAGGACGCCATCAGCAGCTCGGGCAGCGAAAAGGTTGCCTCGCGTGACGTTCTCGCACCCGGCGCCCAGTACGGCGGTTCGCTCGAGTCCAAGATCAACTTCCTCTCGCTGGCCATCGCCCTGGTCCTCGGCACCGCGGGCCTGCCGCACGTGCTGATGCGCTTCTACACCGTGCCGACCGCGAAAGAGGCTCGTAAGTCGGTGGTCTGGGCGATTGCGCTCATCGGCGCCTTCTACCTGTTCACCCTGATCCTGGGTTACGGCGCGGCCGCGCTGGTCGGACCGGACAAGATCCTCGCCGCAGCAGGCGGACAGAATGCGGCGGCACCGCTGCTGGCGTTCGAGATCGGCGGTGTGGTGCTGCTCGGCATCATCTCGGCGGTGGCCTTCGCCACGATCCTCGCCGTCGTCGCCGGCCTGGCGATCACCGCGTCGGCATCGTTCGCCCACGACATCTACGCGTCGGTCATCAAGCGCAACAAGGTGAGTGAGGACGACCAGGTCCGCGTTTCGCGCTACACCGTCGTCGTGCTCGGCGTGCTCGGCATCGTGCTCGGCATCCTGGCCAACGGTCAGAACATCGCCTTCCTGGTGGCCCTGGCCTTCGCCATCGCCGCGGCGGCGAACCTGCCGACGATCGTGTACTCGCTCTACTGGAAGCGCTTCAACACCCGCGGCGCCCTGTGGAGCATGTACGGCGGCCTGATCTCCACGATCCTGCTGATCGTCTTCTCGCCGGCCGTGTCCGGCTCGTCGACCGCGATGATCCCCGGCGCCGACTTCGCCTGGTTCCCGCTGGCCAATCCGGGCATCGTGTCGATCCCGCTGGCCTTCGTCCTCGGCATCGTCGGCACCCTGACCTCGCCGAGCGACGTCGGGACCCCGGAACGCAACGCGGAGATGGAGGTTCGCTCCCTCACCGGAATCGGCGCGGAGAAGGCCGTGCAGCACTAGCCTTTTCGCACACCCACCCCTTTTCGGCAAACCCGTCACCCTGCGAGGTGGCGGGTTTGCCGATCAGTGGTGGGTTTGTCAGCGCGGGAATCGCCGGTCAGGCGTCCTGAATCCGCGCGAACGGCCGGGCGGCTTCGAGTTCGAACGCGAGCTCCAGCAGGGTGCGCTCGTCGCCGAGGTCGGCGGAGAGCTGGATGCCGACGGGCAGCCCCGACTTCGACTGTCCCAGCGGCAGACTGATCGCCGGGGTACCCGACGTGTTGTTCGCGGGCGTGAACGCGACATAGCGCGTCAGACGGTCCATAGCCTCACCGAAATCGATACCCGGGTCGAGGTAGCCGATCTCCGGCGGGAGGTGCGCGAGGGTCGGCGACAAGATCACGTCGAATTGCTCGTGCAGCGATCGGAACGCTGCGGTGGAGCGTCGGAGACCGCGGATCGACGACGGCATGCGATAGAAGTGTCGCAAGGCGTTGCGCGACAGCCCACGGGTGAACGAGTCCAACTGCTTGCGATCGAAACCCTTGTCGTGCAGTCGCTTACCGGTGCGGTCCAGCGCGAAGGCCAGCAACGACCAGTAGTCGATGAACTGCCGGATGTAGACGCGGTCGACCGGCAGCGGCACCATCTCTGTTCGGTGGCCGAGCGACTCGACGAGCTCGGCGACATCGGTGACGCACCGTTGGGTGTCGCTGTCGAGCAGCTGCCCGGTGATCGGTTCGGTGATCAGCGCGATCCGCAGCCGCTTCTCCCCCGGCCCCTCCACCAGACCGACCGGCGGCAGGCCGGGGCCGGGCCGGAAACCCTGCGAGTCGTCGAGGAACCGTGCCGTGTCCCGCACCGATCGGCTCACGATCCCGTTGCACACCAGGTCGATCGGCGCATCCTCGGTCTGCTTCGCCGGCGCGGTACGGCCCCGGCTCGGCTTCAGCCCCACCAGACCACATGCGGCAGCGGGGATTCGGATCGATCCGCCACCGTCGTTGGCATGGGCGATCGGCAGTGCACCCGCCGCCACGAGCGCGGCGGAACCACCCGAGGAGCCGCCGGCGGAGAAGTCGGTGTCCCACGGATTGCGGGTCGGCTCCCGGTCGACGTATTCGGTCGTCGCGGTCAGCCCGAAGGCCGGCATGTTCGACGCCCCGACGAGGTTGACCCCGGTCGCCAGGAACTGGTTGGTGAACGCCTCGTTCGCCGACGCCGGGTTCGGCGCGACCGCAGCGGACCCGTGGCACGTGGGCAGCCCTGCGAAATCGGTGTTGTTCTTGATGATCGACGGCACCCCGACGAACGACCCGGCCGGAAAGTCGCTGTCGACGGCGCGCTTGCGAGCTCGCTCGCGGTCGTCGAAGGCGATCGCGTTCAGCTGCGGATTGACCGCGTCGATCCGGGCGAGAGCCGCTTCGACCGCCTCGGCGGCCGAGATCTCCCGGGCGGCGATGGCGTCGGCGATGCCGACGGCGTCGAGATCACCGAGTGCGTCGTCTGTGAACGCGTGAACCTTCTTCATGCCCGGACCCTATCGCCCTCCGGCGGACCCCGGGGCCGCTCCGAGCATCGCGACAACATCGTCGACCAGCTCGGCGACGTAGGCGTCGTCGACGGCGAGACCGAAGACCGCATGGTGGTAGAGCGGTGCGATCACGTGGTCGAGGAGCTGGCGCACCGACGGCGTCGCCTCGCCGCGCTCGGAGGCCCGCGCGATCATCTCCTCCGCCTGCTCGCGGCGGACCTCCCAGCACGGACACGCCTCGACGACGTCGTCGCGCGCTGCGACCATCGCACGCAGGTACGCCCGACGCTTCGGCCGGCCGACGTCGGCGGCGATCACGCTCGCCCACTCCGCGATGTCGTCGCGGAGCACACCCGTATCGGGCAACGGTTCGCCCTGCGTCAGTGCGGCGACCGCCACCTCCCCCAGGAGCGCGTCGATCGAGCCCCACCTGCGGTAGATGCTGGTCGGATTGACGCCGGCGAGGTCGGCGACCTCCGGGATGGTCATCGTGTCGCGCTGGCCCGCGCCGACCAGCTGCCCGACCGCGGCATAGACCGCCGACTGCACGCGCGCGCTCCTACCGCCTGGCCGCGTCGCGCGAGGTGCCATCGCTGCGTCCGCCCGCGACGCTGCATTTCCCATAGCCATGCGGCCATTATTGCAAATCCAATTGCTTTTGGAAGGCATCCGCGCCTATCGTCGTTTTAAATGCAAACGCATTTGCGTTAAGGAGACGACATGGCGCCACTACATCCCCACCGTGCGTTCTGGCTGATCGCGGCCACGTACGTGATGGTGCTCTTCGCCTCCGCCGCCCCGTCGCCGCTGTATCCGATCTACCAGGAGCTCTGGGGTTTCTCGTCGCTCACCCTGACCCTGGTCTTCGCCGTCTACGTGGTCACGATGTTGGTGAGCCTGCTGACGGTGGGGTCGCTGTCCGACCACATCGGCCGACGTCCCGTGCTCGCGGTCGCGCTCGTCCTGCTGATCGCCAGCATGGTGCTCTTCGTCGTGGCCCAGGACGTGGGTACGTTGCTCGCCGCCCGCGCGCTGCAGGGCCTCGCCACCGGCGCCGCCATGGGCACCCTCACCGCGACCACCGTCGACCTCCAGCCCACCGCACGACTCGGCTCGACGATCATCGGCGCCGCCCCGGCCTTCGGCCTCGCCACCGGCGTCGGCGTCGCCGGATTGCTCGTCGAGTACGCACCCGCGCCCCGAATCCTGGTCTACGAGGTCATCCTCGGCCTGTTCGCGGCGCTGCTCATCGCACTCCTCGTGGTCCCCGAGACCCGCGAGCGCGTGGCCTTCACCTCACGCCGGCACCTGGCCACGACCCTCGCACCCCAGGTTCGGGTGCCCCGCGAGGTCCGCCCCGTGTTCTTCGCGTCGGCCCCCACCCTGGTGGCCACCTGGTCCCTCGGCGGGCTGTACCTGTCGCTCGGTTCCTCCGTCGTCGCACGCGTCTTCGGGGTCACCAATCACGGCGAGGCCGGGCTCATCCTCTTCACCTTCTTCGCCAGCGCGACGGTCACCTCCTTGTTCATCACGGGACGGCCGGCGACGGTGAAACAGGCCTACGGCTACCCGACCCTCGCGATCGGCGTGCTGATCTCGCTGTCCGGCGTCATGACCGAGGTCCTGCCGCTCTACATCCTCGGCTCGCTCGTGGCCGGCTCCGGATGGGCGGCGACCTTCCTCAGCGCCATGGACAACATCACCGCCGCGACGCCTCCCGCCCAACGCGGACAGGTCTTCTCCTCGGTGTTCGTCGCCAGCTACCTCGCGTTCAGCGTGCCGGCGGTGATAGCCGGAATAGTCGTGTCCCACATCGGACTTCGCGCGACGGTCATCGGGTACGTCGGCTACGTCCTCGCCGTCGCACTGTTCGGCGCGGCACTCGCGGTCGTCATGCGGCGTACCGCGACCAGGGCCGAGGTGGCCGCCACTGCAACGGAAGACGCGCCGGAACCGATTGCGGTCGGCGAATCCTGAACGGACGCCGGGGTCAGCCCCGGTCCCGCAGCCCCACCATCCGGGTGGCCAGCTCCGCGTAGAACTTCCCCATCTCCTCGGGCGGGAGAGAGTTCTCGGCGCGGTACCAGCGCGCGACGTCGATGCCCATCGACAGCATCGCGTTGGTGGTGGCCTGGGAATCGGCGACGTCGAAGTCGCCGTTCTCGATTCCCGCATCGACGATCGCCCGCACCCGGCGGGTGATCTCCCGCCGCAACTCCATGACCGTCTCGAGGTGATCGGGCGCCAGCGACCCCAACTCGTAGTTCACGACGCGGGCGCGTACGTGCTCGCGCGCGTGGTGCTCGGTGAACGCGCCGACGACCGTTGCCAGGCGTTCGGCGGGCGCCACCGCCGGGTCGTCGACCTCGTCGATCATGCCCAGGATGATCCGGTGCCCCGCCTCGGAGAGCTCGAAGAGGAGCTCCTCCTTGGACCGGAAGTGCACGTAGACCGCCGCCGAACTCATCTGCGCGCCGTTGGCGATGTCCCGGGTCGTCGTGGCGTTGAAGCCCTTCGCCGCGAACGCCTCGGCAGCGGCCAGCAGCAACCGCTCTCGGGCCGCGACCGGTTGTATCCGGGTCGTCGGTTCGGTCGACGAGACCACGTTCACCCCCTCGTTCGCTCGGCGACCTCGCGCCTTCTCCAGCCGATTGACACCGCCCTTGATGCGCGGCATAGTGCAACTTATCACTAAGCAAGCGCTTAGTCAGCGGTCGGTCTTCCAGGTCTTCCCAGGCAGACGGTCCGTGATTGGTGTCGCCGAACACCCGGCAACCCCCGACAGGAGTAGAGAAGAACCCATGCACCTGAAGTTCAGTCCGGAGGAAGAGGCGTTCCGCGAGGAACTGCGCGGCATCTTCGCGAAGGTCCCCGAGGACCTCCGCAAGCGGAACGAAGAGGGCAGCCTCAACTACCCCGACGACATCGTCACGGCATCCCGCGTCCTCAACGAGCACGGCATCCTGACGCCGAGCTGGCCGATCGAGTGGGGCGGCAAGGACTGGACGCCGATCCAGCACCACATCTACCGCGAGGAGATGAGCCTGGCGTTCGTCCCCGACCCGCTGCCGTTCAACGTCAGCATGATCGGTCCGGTCATCGCCCAGTTCGGGTCGCAGGAGATGAAGGAGAAGTTCCTGCCCAAGACCGCCAACCTCGACATCTGGTGGTGCCAGGGCTTCTCCGAGCCCGAGGCCGGCTCCGACCTCGCCTCGCTCAAGACCCGCGCGGTCCTCGACGGTGACCACTACGTCATCAACGGCCAGAAGACCTGGACCACGCTGGGCCAGTACGCCGACTGGATCTTCCTGCTCGCCCGCACCAACCCGGACGTCAAGAAGCAGGCCGGCATCAGCATGTTCCTGATCCCGATGGACACCCCGGGCATCGAGCTGCGCCCGATCCAGCTCATCGACGGCAGCTACGAGGTCAACGAGGTCTTCTTCAACGACGTCCGCGTGCCCGTCGAGAACATGGTCGGCGAGGAGAACAGCGGCTGGACGCAGGCCAAGTTCCTGCTCGGCAACGAGCGCAACGGCATCGCCCGCGTCGGCTACACCAAGTCGAAGCTGGCGCGCGCCAAGGAGCTCGCCAAGGAGACCCGGACCGCCAACGGCACCCTGCTCGACGATCCGCTGTTCGCCACCCGCCTGGCCGAACTGGAGAACGAGCTGCTCGCCCTGGAGATCACCCAGCTGCGCGTCGCCGCGTCGTCGGCCGACGGCAAGCCCAACCCGGCGTCGTCGTTGCTGAAGCTCAAGGGAAGCCAGCTGCAGCAGGCCGCGATGGAACTCATCGCCGACATCGCCGGACCGGACTCGCTCCCGGTCGCCGAGGTCGACGTCGACGCCGCGAACGGCAGCGCAGCGGTCACCGCTCCCGAGTGGGCCCAGCTCGCCGCCCCGACCTACCTGAACTACCGCAAGGTCTCGATCTACGGCGGTTCCTCCGAGGTCCAGCGCCAGATCATCGACAAGGCGGTCCTCGGTCTCTGACCGCCGACCCCTCTGACCTCACTTCGACTTCACAGACCAAGGACAACAATGGATTTCGAGCTTTCCGAAGAACAGGGGATGTTGCGCGACACCGTGCGCGAGGTCCTCACCAAGACCTACGACGTGGAGACCCTCCGCAAGGTGACCGACACCGATCTCGGTTGGAGCGAGAAGGTGTGGAAGTCGCTCGCGGAGATCGGCATCCTCGGCCTGACCTTCCCCGAGTCCGAGGGCGGCATGGACGCCGGACCGGTCGAGTTCACCAGCGTGATGACCGAACTCGGTCGCGCCCTGGCCCCCGAGCCGTACCTGGACTCGGTGCTCGTCCCCGGCTCGCTGCTCGACGCCGCCGACGACGCGACCCGCGCCGAGCTGCGCGGCGGCCTCGCCTCCGGTGAGCTGCTGATGGCCTTCGCCCACAACGAGCCCGGCGACCGCTGGCCGGTGGCCGCGGTGTCCACCACCGCCACTGCCGAGGGCGTGCTCAACGGCACCAAGACCCTTGTCGGACACGGCGATTCCGCACACAAGCTGATCGTCTCGGCACGTGTCGGCGACGAGGTGGGCCTGTTCCTCATCGACGCCGACGCCGAGGGCGTCACCCGCACCGCGTACCGCACGCACGATCGTCGACGCGGCGCCGAGTTCACGTTCAACGACGCCCAGGCCACCCGCCTCGGCAGCGGTGACGCGTCGGAGCTCATCGCCAACGCGGAGATCGGCATCCAGACCGCACTGTGCGCCGAAGCCCTCGGCGCCATGGAGCGCAGCCTCGAGCTGACCGTCGAATACCTCAAGTCGCGCAAGCAGTTCGGTGTTCCGCTGGCCACCTTCCAGGCGCTCACCCACCGCGCCGCGGACATGTACGTCCAGCTCGAGCTCGCCCGGAGCCTGGTGCTGTACGCGACGACCGCCCTCGCCGACGGTATCGCCGACGCGGCCATCGCGTCGCGGGTGAAGCTGCAGACCGTTCGCTCGGCACGCCTCATCGGCCAGGAGGCCATCCAGATGCACGGCGGCATCGGCATGACCGCCGAGTACCCGATCGCGCACTACGTGAGTCGCCTGACCGCGATCAGCCACACCCTCGGCGACGCGGACGCCCACGTCACCAAGCTGTCGAAGGACCTGGCGTCCTACGACATGCTCAGCGTCGGCTGACACTTCTTCTCCCTCCCTGAGGTGCGCTTCGGCTCGCACCTCAGGGAGCAAAGAGGTACCGCCACGGATCCCGGCACCTCCCACCCCGCACGCCGGCCCACCGATACTGTTTCCTCAGCACAGCTCGGTGAGGAGAGAGGGACTCGGATGGATTTGCTGCGTGACAATCTGGCCGCTGGGGCGTCGTTCAGCCTCGTCGGGATCACCCTGCTCGTCGTCGGGTTCGTGGCGCTCGACGTGGTGACCCCCGGCCGGCTTCGGCAGCTGGTGTGGGTCGACCACAACCGCAACGCCGTCATCCTCGCCACCTCGATGGTCATCGGACTGTCGATCGTGCTGGTCTGCTCGGTCATCGACACCGAACTCCTCGAACTGTGGCGCGCGCTGCTCTACACCGTCGCCTACGTGGTCCTGACGATCGCGGTGATGATGTGGTCGTTCGTGCTCATCGACTGGCTGACCCCGGGCAAGCTGGGGACGCTGCTGCTGGAGAACGACGAGCACCCCGCCGGCTGGATCACCGCCGCGGTCTTCGTCGGCATCGGTGCCGTCATCGGCATGACCCTGCTGGTCTGAGCGGTTTCCGGCGCGACCACCAGGCTTATTGACGGTCCGCCAGCAACCTATTGACGGTGCGCCAACAAGCCCATACTGTTGGCGACCATGACCGCATCACTCATCGAAGAGTCCATCGACATCGACGCATCTGCCGAGCAGGTGTGGTCGGTGATCTCCGATCTCCAGCGCATGGGCGAGTGGAGCCCGCAGTGCAAGAAGATGATCATCCGCGGCGGCACCGTCGGGTTGGGGACCAAGACCATCAACATCAACCGCCGCGGCCCGTTGGTGTGGCCGACCACCTCCAAGGTCGTGCGTTTCACACCCAACCAGGAGATCGCCTTCCGCGTGGCCGAGAACCACACCGTGTGGAGCTACGCCATCACCCCGAACGGTTCGGGCGTGACCGTGACCGAGCGCCGCGAGGTGAACGGCTCCACCACCAAGGTGTCGTCGTTGCTCGTCGACAAGCTGTTCGGCGGCGCCGATTCCTTCGAGGCCGAACTCCAGCTGGGCATGGCCGAGACCCTCGGCAAGATCAAGCGCGCGGCCGAGAGCCAGCTCGACCGCGTCTGAAACCCCGTGATACCCGTCAGGTTCCGCTGATCTTGTCGATCAGTTCGGGGAGGTCGGCCACCGAGTCGATGACGTGGTCCGGGAAGGGCCCGAACTCGTCACGCGCGAGGGCATCGAGCGCCTCCTCGCGGAACTTGCCGGTGCGCACCAGCACACCGATCAGCGCCGACGCCTGTGCACCCAGGACGTCGTTGTGCATGTCGTCGCCGACCATCACCACCTGGTTGGGCTCGAGCCCCAACATGTCGGTGGCGGCGCGGAATCCGAGCGGCGAGGGTTTGCCGATCGCCTTGATCTTCTTGCCCGACGCCTTCTCGAGGCCCTCGAGATAGACGCCCGTGTCGATCGACAGCCCGTCGGCCGTCGACCACGTCATCGACCGGTGCATGGCGATCACCGGCACTCCGTCGAGCAGCATCTCGAGGACCTTCGACAGCGCGTCGTGGGTGAACACGGGACCTGCCCCACCCAGAACCACGACCTCGGCATCCGCCGGGTCGTCGGTCAGTTCGACCCCGGTCATGTCCTCGGCGATCGGGCCCTGGTTGAGAACCCAGACCCGTTTGCCCGGGAAGGTCGACCCCACGTATTCGGCGGTCAGCTTCGCGGCCGTCAGGATCTCGTCGGCATCGACGAAGAAGCCGCAGTCGTTCAACAGCTCCGCGATCTCGTTGCGCGAGCGCGAGGTGGTGTTGGTGAGGAACATCCGCGGGATCTTGCGGTCGGCGAGGCGGGAGACGGCCTCCACCGCGCCGGGCAGAGCCTTCCACGAGGTGACCATCACCCCGTCGATGTCGAGAAGCAGACCCAATGCCATGGGCACGAATGTAGTCCGCGGTCCCCGGCGACGCAGTGCAGGCATCCCTCGAACCGGGTACCCCGACGAGACGCGTCCGCTCACCTGGCATCCTGAGGCGCATGCGTACCGTCGCAGAGCATCAGGCCGTCGTCTCCGCATTGTTCGGCCCACCCGTTCCCGTCCGGCTGTCCCTGCCGGAGGCGTTGGGCAGGGCCACGTTCGCCGACGTCGACGCGCCGCTCTCGTTGCCCGGCTTCGACAACTCGGCGATGGACGGATTCGCCGTCCTCGCCGACGATCTCGCGGACGCCTCCCCCGACTCCCCCGTCACGCTGCCCGTCGCCGCGGACATCCCGGCGGGACGCACCGACGCTCTCGCACTGACCCCCGGCACCGCGCATCGCATCATGACCGGTGCCCCGCTGCCGGCCGGCGCCGACGCCGTCGTCCCGGTGGAGCTGACCGACGCGGCGGTCGGCCCGGTCGCGGCCGCGGAGACGGTCACGTTCACGGCACCGGTCGAGTCCGGAAAACACATCCGGCGTGCGGGTTCCGACATCGGGCAGGGCGTCCGTGCCCTGCCCGCCGGGACCGTCATCGGGGCGCCGCAGATCGGTCTGCTGGCCGCGCTCGGGATCGCCGAGGTCACCGTCGCCCGGCCGTTGCGCGTCGTGGTCCTGTCCACCGGCTCCGAGCTCGTCGAACCCGGAAAACCGTTGCAGCACGGCCAGATCTACGAGTCGAACGGAGCGATGCTCACCGCCGCCGCCATCGAGGCCGGCGCGATCGGCCGGCATGTGCACTTCGTCCCGGACGACACCGGCGACTTCCTCGACCGGCTCGACCAGGTCGCCGGCGAGGCCGACCTGATCATCACGTCCGGGGGTGTCAGCGCGGGCGCCTTCGAGGTCGTGAAGGACGCGCTGTCGGCCACCGGGTCCGTCGAGTTCGTGAAGGTCGCGATGCAACCCGGTATGCCGCAGGGCTGCGGTCACCACACCGCGTCCGACCGGCCCGACGGAACGCCCGGGCCCACCGTGCCGATCATCACACTCCCGGGCAACCCGGTCAGTGCCCTGGTGTCCTTCGAAGTCTTCATCCGGCCCGCACTCCGCGCCGCGATGGGGTTGCCACCGCAACGACGTCGGGTGACCGCCCGGCTGGGCGCCGACATCCGCTCACCGCAGGGCAAGCGGCAGTTCCTCCGCGGAGTCCTCCGGACCGACGAGGACGGATCGGGCGTCGTCGTCGACCCGATCGGCCCGCCCGGCTCCCATCACCTCCGCTTTCTCGCCGAGGCGGACGCACTGATCGACGTGCCCACCGAGACCGACGGTCTGGCCGTGGGAACTCCGGTCGACGTGCTCGTTCTGCGCTGAGCTCTAAGCTGGACCGAAGTCGTACCCGACCCGTGGTGCGCAAGGTTTCATCGAACGGCCCGCATCGGGCACAACAGGAGGTAGATCGTGGCCAGACGTCCGCGTCCGGACGAGGGCAACACCGGCCGTGTCGCCCATTTCCTAGACCTGGCCCGTGAGACCATCCCGCCGATCCATCCGGCCGGTATCCCGTTCGTCGCCGCCCCCGCGGCGGTCGCGTTCCTCGGACGCCGCCACCGCTGGATCGCGCGGCCCGCAGCACTGACCGCCGGCGCCTGTGCCGCGTTCTTCCGGCACCCGAGCCGTGTCCCACCGACCGAGCCGGGCGTGGTCGTCGCACCCGCCGACGGCACGATCGCACTCGTCGACGAGGCCGTCCCACCGGCGGAGGCGGGTCTGGGCAGCGATCCGCTGCCCCGTGTCTCGACCTTCCTGTCGATCTTCGACGTGCACGTCCAGCGTGTGCCCATCGCCGGTACGGTCACCGCGGTGACGCACACCCCGGGCGCGTTCTTGTCCGCGGACCTCCCCGAGGCCAGCCGTGACAACGAACGCACCACCATGACCATCCGTACGACGAGAAGAAGCGGAGGGGCGACCGGCGGCGGCGCCGGACCCGACCTCGCGGTCGTGCAGATCGCCGGGCTCATCGCGCGCCGGATCGTCTGCGACCCGAAGGTCGGCGACACCCTGCGGCTCGGCGACACCTACGGACTGATCCGCTTCGGTTCCCGGGTCGACGTCTACTTCCCCAAGGGCACCACACCCCGCGTCTCGGTGGGTCAGCGCGCCGTCGGCGGCGAGACCCCCTTCGCCTACCTCGACCTCTGATCCGGCCCGTGAACCCCCAGGCTGCGAATTCATCCGACGGTCCCGCCGGACGCCGGGCCGGTGACCCCGGTCTCCGCCGGCCGTCCCGCTCCTCCAAGACCCGCGTCCCCACCGCGCGGTCAGCACGACGCCAGGCGCAGGCCCATGGCCCCGCACCGTCCAAGCCACGTGAACCCGAACGTCGCCGGCTCAGCAAGCAGGCGCAGGCGGGACGCATCATCATCCCGTCGTCGCTCACGATCCTCGCGATCTGCGCGGGACTGACGGCGATGCGCGCGGCCACCACCGGCGACATCGACGTCGCCATGGGTCTCCTCGTCGCCGCCGCGTTCCTCGACGGCATCGACGGACGGGTGGCCCGGCTGATGGGCGCGACGAGCCGTATCGGCGCCGAGATCGACTCCCTGGCCGACGCGATCAACTTCGGCGTGGTGCCGGCGATGATCGTCTACTTCTTCCTGCTCGACGGCCAGGATCTCGGCTGGGCGCTGGCGCTGATCTACTGCTGCGCGATCGTGTTGCGCCTCGCCCGGTTCAACACCCTGCTCGACGACGACGAGGCACCCGGGTACACGAGGGACTTCTTCGTCGGCGTCCCGGCACCGGCGGCCGCCATCTGCGCGCTGCTGCCGATCGGTCTGGCCCAGCAGTTCGGCGAGGGCTGGTGGACATCGGTGCCCGCCGTGGGCGGATGGCTGGTCCTGGTCGCGTTCCTGGCCGTCAGCCGCGTTCCCACGGCGTCCCTGAAGACCGCGTCGATCCCGCCGCGCGCGGTCGCCGGTCTGCTCGTCCTCGTCGCGGTCGGTGCCGCTCTCCTGCTGACCTACCCCTACCTGCTGATGATGATCGGCATCGCCGCCTACGCGATCCACATCCCGTTCGCGTGGCGTTCGCGTCGGTGGGTCGCCTCGCGGCCGGAGCACTGGGACGACAAGCCCGCCGAGCGCCGTGCGCAGCGGAAGGCGTCGAAGACCGCGCCGGGTGGCCGTCGACGACGCCCCGTCCTGAAGTCGCAGCGCAGGCTGGGCCTCAACCGTCCCACCGGTGCGCCGGTCGCCGTGCAGAGCTCCGAACCGGTTGCCGATCAGAACGGAAGCGAGACCGAATGAGCTCACGGGTGTCCCTGACCCTGACCGCCCGACTCAACACCTCCGCGGCCGAGGCACGCCGCGGCATCATCCGGGTGCACCCCGAGGTGCTGACCGCGTTGTCGCTGCGGGAGTGGGATGCCGTGTCGATCACCGGCGCCCGCGTGACCGCCGCGGTGGTCGCGGCGACCGATGCGTCGGCGCCGACCGGGACCGTCCTGCTCGACGAGATCCTCTTCTCCAACGCCGGGGTCAAGGAGAACGCCCCGGTCGTGCTGGCCCCGGTGGTCGTGCACGGCGCGAGCCGGGTCGTCGTGAACGGCTCGGTGCTGGCCACCCAGTCGATCACCGAGTCCACGCTCCGGCGCGCGCTGCTCGGCAAGGTGCTCTCGGTCGGTGACGCGGTGTCGCTGCTGCCCCGCGACCTCGGGCCCGAACTCGCCGCGACCGAGGCGACGCGCGCCCTGGCCCGGTCCGTCGGCATCACCTGGACCACCGAACTGCTCACCGTCACGGGTACCGATCCGGGCTCCCCCGTCAGCGTGCAGACCAACACCGCGGTGCTGTGGTCGACGACCGCAGGCGAGGTGCCCCCGCTCGGCGACCGCGCCGGTCTCGGTTCGCCGCGGATTCCGGGTGCGCTCGGCATCGTGCCCGACACCCCGGTCAACGCACCGCCGACGATCCCGGCTCCCGTCGGCAGCGTCCCGGTCGAGGAGCCCGACGTCCCGGTCCGGCCGGTGTCCGAGCTGGTCGGCGTCGACTCGCAGATCACCAAGCTCACCGAATGGCTGGCGATCACGCTCGACGAGCCCGACGTCCTGCGCACCCTGGGCGCCGCGCCTCGTCTCGGCGTCCTGGTGACCGGGCCGGCCGGTGGCGGCAAGGCGACGCTGGTCCGATCGGTCTGCGCGAAGCGCACCCTCGTCACCGTCGACGGCCCGACGACCGGCGCCACCGAACCCAACACCCGCCTGCGCACGGTCACCGACGCGGTGGCCCGCGCCCGCGCCACCGGCGGGGTCCTGCTCATCACCGACATCGACGCCCTCCTGCCATCCGAGCCGGAGCCGGTCGCCACCCTTGTCCTCGACGAGCTGCGCTCGGGCATCTCCGATGGCCGTATCGCGCTCGTCGCGACCACCGCCGAACCCGTTCGCCTCGACTCGCGCCTACGCGACCCGTCGCTGTGCGACCGCGAACTGATCATCGGACTGCCCGACGCCGCCACCCGCGGACGGCTGTTGGCGGCGATCCTGTCGACGGTTCCCACCGAGGGCGACCTCGACCTCGAGTCGGTGGCCGCACGCACCCCGGGTTTCGTCGCCGGCGACCTCGCCGCGCTCACCCGCGAGGCCGCGCTGCGCGCCGCGACCCGCGCCAGCAGCAGCAAATCCGAACCCGCACTCCGCACCGAGGATCTCGTGGGCGCGCTCGACGTGATCCGGCCGGTGTCCCGGTCGGATTCCCCCGAGGTGGCACTCGGTTCGATCACGCTCGCCGATGTCGGCGACATGGTCGAGACCAAACAGGCGCTGACCGAGGCGGTCCTGTGGCCGCTGCAGCATCCCGACACCTTCGCCCGGCTCGGCGTCGACCCGCCCCGCGGTGTGCTGCTCTTCGGCCCGCCAGGATGCGGCAAGACCTTCGTCGTCCGCGCGCTCGCCGCATCCGGCCAGTTGTCGGTGCACACCGTCAAAGGTGCTGAGCTGATGGACAAATGGGTCGGCTCGTCGGAGAAGGCGGTCCGTGACCTGTTCGCCCGCGCCCGCGAGTCGGCGCCGTCGCTGATCTTCCTCGACGAGGTCGACGCGCTCGCACCTCGTCGAGGGCAATCCACCGATTCCGGGGTCGCCGACCGTGTGGTCGCGTCGCTTCTCACCGAACTCGACGGCGTCGAACCGCTGCAGGACGTGGTCGTACTCGGCGCGACCAACCGCCCCGACCTCATCGACCCGGCGCTGCTGCGACCCGGCCGCCTAGAACGCCTGGTCTTCGTGCCGCCGCCGGATGCCGCAGCCCGCGGGGACATCTTGCGCACCAGCGGCCGCGACGTCCCGCTCGACGACATCGACCTCGACGAACTCGCCGCCGACCTCGAGGGCTACTCCGCCGCCGACTGCTCGGCGCTGCTCCGCGAGGCCGCACTGTCGGCGATGCGACGCGACATCAACGCCGCGGTGGTCACCGCCGACGACGTGACCGAGGCCAGGAGCCGGGTCCGTCCGTCGCTCGACCCCGACCAGGTGGAGAACCTGCGGGCGTATGCCGAGCGCCGGTTGGAGTGAGGGTTCGCACGGCCGTTCTCGTCCTGTCCGCGAAGGCGAGACAACCAAAGGGGTGACTGATGCCACGGCCGTCCAAACCGTTGATCAACCGTGACGCGGCAGTGCAGGCATCGCTCGAGATCATCGACACCGAAGGACTCGATGCGTTCAGCCTTCCGCGACTGGCAGAGCAGCTGGGAGTCCGCGCCCCGTCGCTCTATCACCACTTCAGGGACAAGCACGAGCTGCTCGCCGAAGTCGCTCTCCGCGTCGCCGGACCGAGTCGGAGACCTCGGGTGAAGCCGGGACCGGACTGGCCTGACTACCTGATCGGGATCTCCCTGAACTTCCGGCAGTCGGTCCTCCGACATCGGAACGCGGCACCGCTCCTGGTTACGCATCTTCCGCGCGTGCGGTTCGTCTCCGTTCAGGAGGACTGTGCGTCGTTTCTCTCCGCGTCAGGTGTCCCCACCGAGCTCCAGGTCCGAATCCTGGAAGGCGTGCAGAGCCTCGTCGTCGGCGCCGTGTTGATGGAGGCGTCGCAGCCTCCGCACAGCCGGTCGTCCGCCGCGGGGCATGTCTCGCCCGACACACAGCCGCACCTGTCCCGAGCGCTGTCGGCCAACCACCTCACCCCGCGCCGGCTCTTCGAGACGCGGCTGCGGGATTTCCTGTACGGCGCTGTCCGGGACCACGCAGGTGCCGCGGACGAACCTACTCGACGTTGACCAGGTAGAACACCGACGATCCGCCACCGGCGGCCTGCGGGGAGGCGCCGACCTGAACCCAGTAGGTCGACCCACCCTTGGCCGCGGACAGCACGGCAACGGACTGTCCGCCTTCGGTGGAACGATGCGACTCGACGTAACCGGCGTCGGTCAGCTTCTTCGTCGCCGCCTCGAGCTGGTTGCCGCCGTTCGCCGGACCCTGGACGGTGACCTCCCAGCCGTCGGCGCGCGTACCGCTCGCCGACAGCACGTGCCCGTCGATCAGCGGCACCTGCGTGACGGGAAAATCAGACGGCAGCGGAACCCCATCGGGGCCCGCCTGCTCCTCCTCGCTGCACCCGGCCAGCGCGCCACCGACCACCGCGATCGAAGCCAGTACCACAACGAGACGCCAGAGCCAGTCGAACCGGAACATACGGGCAACGGTAAAGTAGTTCCCGCGGGTGTTCGCCCGTGACACCCCGCCGGGAGAAAGACGGAGTGCCCTTTTGATTTCTGTGTTGGCTGCGTTGGCAGTGTGCGCACTGATCGCGCCCGCAGTCATCCACTGGATCGGCACCCGGGGTTTCTACATCCTCGCGCTCGCGCCGCTCGGCGCCCTGATCTGGGTGATCACCCACTGGCCCGCCCCCGAGGCCGACCGCGCCGTCGTGGAGACGGTGAGCTGGGTTCCGTCGTTGCAGATGGACATCGTCACCCGCTTCGACACCCTCACGGCGATCCTGTCGGTCCTGATCCTGGGCGTCGGCGCCCTCGTGCTCTGCTACTGCGCCCACTACTTCGACGACGCCCGCCCGCGCGTCGCGCTGTTCGGTGGCGAGATGGTGGCCTTCGCGGCGGCCATGTTCGGTCTGGTCATCTCTGACAACATGCTCGTGCTCTACGTGTTCTGGGAGCTCACGACCGTCCTGTCGTTCATGCTCGTCGGCTTCTACGGCGTCCGTGCGACGGCCCGGCGATCGGCCACCCAGGCTCTCCTGGTCACCACCTTCGGTGGCCTGGCCATGCTCGTCGGCATCATCATGCTGGGCGAACGCTCCGGGACCTACCTGCTCTCGGAGATCATCGCGGCACCGCCGACCGGCGTCTACGTCGACATCGCGATCGTCCTGCTGCTCATCGGCGCGCTCAGCAAGTCGGCCATCGTCCCGTTCCACTTCTGGCTCCCGGGCGCGATGGCCGCCCCCACGCCGGTCAGCGCCTACCTGCATGCTGCCGCGATGGTGAAAGCCGGCATCTACCTGATCGCGCGTCTGGCCCCGGGCTTCTCGGCCACCGCCAGCTGGCAGATCGCCGTCGTCGGCCTCGGTGCGCTGACGATGGTCCTCGGGGGCTGGCGTTCACTCCGTGAACTCGACCTGAAACTCATCCTCGCCTTCGGCACCGTGTCCCAGCTGGGATTCATGGCCGTCCTCGTCGGCATCGGCGATGCGAACGTGGCCATGGCAGGCCTCGCCATGCTCGTCGCGCACGCCATGTTCAAGGCGTCGCTGTTCATGGTCGTCGGCATCATCGACCACGCGACCGGTACCCGCGACATCCGCAAGCTCGCACGTCTCGGGCACCGCCTGCCGGTGCTCGCCGTCACCGCGGCGCTCGCCGGTGCGAGCATGGCCGGCATCCCGTTCACCTTCGGGTTCATCGGCAAGGAGACCGCCTTCGCGTCGGTCTGGGACACCGGGGCCCTCAGTTCCTGGCAGGCCCACACCGTCGACATCGTCCTGCTGGTCGGATCGATCATCACCTGCGCGTACACGCTGCGCTTCCTGTGGGGCGCGTTCGGACGCAAGGTCCGCAACACACCCAGCCCGGCCGTGGCGAAGATGCACGCCCCCGCCTGGGCCTTCTACATCTCCCCGGTCGTCCTCGCCGTCGCCGGTGTGGTCGCCGGCTTCGTCAGCGGGCCGATCGGCGCCCTCTTCGAGCCCTACGCCGAGACCCTGAACAGCTACGGACACGAGCTCGAACACCTCGCGCTGTGGCACGGTTTCGGACTCCCGGTGATCTTCTCGATCATCGTGATCGTCGGCGGTGTCATCGCCTTCCTCGGCATCCGCAAGATCCGCGACCGTGTCTTCGGTTTCCGGCCGATGCTCAACGCCGACCGGATCTACGACGCCGCGCTGCGTTCGGCCGACACCGTCTCACTGCTGCTCACACGCAACACCCAGCGCGGATCGCTGCCCGTCACCCAGGGCGTCATCCTCTGCACGGCGATCCTGTTGCCGACGATCGTGCTGTTCCTCGGCGCCCGTGACCAGCTGCAGATCGACTACGACGCCACCGCTCCCCAGTTCGTCATCGGCGGCATCATGATCGCTGCTTCGATCGCAGCGGTCGTCCTGCGCAATCGTCTCGCCGCGACGCTGCTCGTCGGCGTAACCGGTTACGGCTGCGGCATGTTGTTCGCCCTCTACGGCGCCCCCGACCTCGCGCTCACCCAGTTCCTGGTGGAGACGCTGACGCTGGTCATCTTCGTGCTCGTCCTGCGTAAGCTGCCGGCCGAGCCGGAGAAGCGGCACGCCACCGGCTTCAAGCCCCTGCGCGCGCTGATCGGCCTCGCCTTCGGCGCCATGCTCGTGGTGATCGGCCTGTACGCGGCCTCCGCACGCTCGACCGAGCCACTGCACGTCGACCTTCCCGAGGCCGCCTACAAGTTCGGTCAGGGCGCGAACGCGGTGAACGTCATCCTCGTCGACATCCGCGCGTGGGACACACTCGGCGAGGTGTCCGTGCTGATCGCCGCGGCGACGGGTGTCGCCTCGATGGTGTTCCGCAACCGGCGCTTCGGCGCGGTACCACGCGTCGCCGACGCCGCTCGCCTGCAGGCCGGGATCAGCGACAACGACACCGATGACGACGACGATCCGATCCCACCGGACCGCACGACCTGGCTGCTCGGGTCTGGTCTGCGCGACCCCCGGCATCGATCGATGGTCCTCGAGGCCACCACCCGACTGCTGTTCCCGACGATGGTCGTGCTGTCGGTCTACTTCTTCTACGCCGGACACAACTCGCCGGGCGGCGGATTCGCCGGTGGCCTCACCATGGGTCTCGCGCTGGTCCTGCGGTACCTGGCGGGTGGCCGCTACGAGCTCGGGGAGGCCCTGCCGATCGAACCGGGCCGCATCCTGGGCGCAGGTCTGGCGATCTCCGCCGCCACCGCGATCACGTCGTTGTTCCTCGGGGCGCCCGCGCTCTCGTCCGCCGTCTTCGAGATCACCGTCCCGGTCCTCGGCGACATCAAGCTGGTCACCGCGCTGTTCTTCGACCTCGGGATCTACCTCATCGTGATCGGACTGGTACTCGACGTGCTGCGCAGCCTCGGGGCCCGCCTCGACGTCGAGACGACGATGGCGCGCACTCCCGTCCGCACCCAGACCGATCCGGCGGCGATCCCGGCCGAATCCGACGAGCCGACGGCCGAGAACGTCCCCGCGGGAGAGGGACAGGTGGTCCGATGAGCACCAATCTCCCACTCCTCCTCGTCGTCGGGGTCATGGCCGCGTGCGGCGTGTACCTGCTGATGGAACGCAGCCTGGTCCGGATGTTGTTCGGCCTGCTCCTCGCCGGCAACTCGCTCAACCTGATGATCATCGTGGTGTCCGGCGGGATGGGTAATCCGCCGATCCTGGGCCGGTCGTCGGAGAACCGAGCCACGGATGCCGACCCGCTCGCCCAGGGAATGATCCTGACCGCGATCGTCATCACCATGGGCGTCGCGGCGTTCGTGCTCGCGCTCGTCTACCGGCTGTTCGTGATCAACCGCGACGACGACGATCTCGAGGACGACGTCGAGGACGTCAAGATCAAGACGGGCACACTCGACACGGCCCCCGATCGCGACCGCAGCGACGACCCGGTCACGCTGTCCGATACCGCCAGCGGCGACTACTTCGACGACTCGGGTAACCCCCTCTCCCCCGAGGAGGTCGCCGAACGTCACGCGGCGCTGCACGAGACCGACATCATGCCGACCGACTCCGACGTCATCGACGAGATCGGGTCCGACAGTTCCGAGGACGACCCGGACCTCGTGGGAGACAAGATCCCCGAGGACGACTCCGACCACCCGAAGGTCATCGGGAGCTCCGGGGAGAAGGTCGCCACCGACGACGCCGAACACGATTCCGAAGGGGGTGACCGATGACTCCGCAGCCGTCCTGGATTCCCGTCCTGATCACGCTGCCGACGCTGGTCCCCCTCGGCGCCGCCGCGCTGTCGCTGCTACTCGGCCGCAGCCCGCGGTTCCAGCGCGTGGTCGCCATCGCGGCGATCTCGGTGGCGTTCATCGCGTCGTGTCTGCTGCTCTACCTGACCGACCGGCACGGTACCTTCGCGGTCGCGATCGGCGGCTGGGGTGACAAGGGCTTCCCCAACGGCCCACTCGGGATCACGCTGGTCGTCGACCAGCTCGCGGCGCTGATGCTGGTCGTCTCGACGATCGTGCTGCTGTGCGTCGTCGTGTACGCGATCGGTCAGGGTATCCGTGACGGCACGGCCCAGCAGCCGACGTCGATCTTCCTGCCGACCTACCTGATCCTGACCGCGGGTGTCTGCAACGCCTTCCTGGCCGGCGACCTGTTCAACCTCTACGTCTCCTTCGAGGTGCTGCTCACCGCGAGCTTCGTGCTGCTCACGCTCGGCGCCAGCGAGGAACGCGTCCGCGCCGGCGCGTCGTACGTGATGGTGTCGATGTTGTCGTCGCTGATCTTCCTGGCCGGCATCGCCTTCGCCTACGCCACCACGGGGACGCTCAACCTCGCGGAGATGGCGGTCCGCCTCGACGACGTGCCCGACGGCACCCGCAACGCCCTCTATGCGGTACTGCTCGTGGCGTTCGGCATCAAGGCCGCGGTCTTCCCCCTGTCGACGTGGCTGCCCGACTCCTACCCGACCGCGCCCGCCCCGGTCACCGCGGTGTTCGCGGGCCTCCTCACCAAGGTCGGTGTGTACGCGATCGTCCGCGCCCACACCCTGTTGTTCCCCGGCGGGTCGATGGACACGGTGCTCATGGTCGCGGGTCTGCTGACGATGATCGTGGGCATCTTCGGTGCGATCGCCCAGTCCGACATCAAACGTCTGCTGTCGTTCACCCTCGTCAGCCACATCGGCTACATGGTCTTCGGCGTCGCGCTGTCGTCGGAACTCGGGATGTCGGCGGCAATCTACTACGTCGCCCACCACATCCTCGTCCAGACCACGTTGTTCCTGGTGGTGGGCCTGATCGAGCGTCAGGCGGGATCGGCCTCACTGCGTCGGCTCGGCGGCCTGATCGCCAGCCCCGTCCTCGCCGTCCTCTTCCTCGTCCCGGCCCTCAACCTGGGGGGTATCCCGCCGTTCTCCGGGTTCATCGGCAAGGTCGCACTCCTCGAGGCCGGCGTCCAGAACGGATCGGTGCTGGCCTGGATTCTGGTGGCCGGCTCGGTCGTCACCAGCCTCCTCACGCTGTACGTGGTGGCCCGAATCTGGACCAAGGGCTTCTGGCGGCCCCGCGCCGACGCCCCCGAGGGCGAACTCGCCGACCAAGGACCGTCCGCACTCATCGACGAACGCGACGACGGCGCCTTCTCCGAACGTGAGGACGTCGGCCGCATGCCGGCGATGATGGTCCTCCCCACGTTCGCGATGGTCGTCGCCGGTCTGGTGCTCACACTGTGGGCCGGCCCGATCTTCGACTTCACCGACAGCGCCGCAACCGACGTCGTCCACCGCGGCGTGTACGTCGAGGCCGTACTGGGCGGAGGTGAATCACGATGACGACCGGAGAACAGCCCAGCGGGAAGCAGCCCGACGGTGGCGAACGGACCATGAAGCGACGCGCCCCGGTGGTGTCCACCAAGGGCCCCGTACTCTCGCTGGTGATCAACACCTGGCGGGTGTCACTGCTGTTCATCTTCTGGCACTTCGTCAGTGCTCTGGTGTGGCTGCGCAATCACACGCGCCTGCCCAAGTGGCTCGGCAGCGACAGCCGCGAGGTCGGGGTCCGGCTGTGGACCATCGCCTGGCTGACCTTCGTCTGGGTGTTGTTGTGGGGCACCGTTTCGTGGGCCAACATCATCGGCGGCGTGGTCCTCGCGGTTGCGGTGCTCACCGTGCTGCCCCTACCGCGCGTACCCGTCGAGGGCCGAATCCACCCGCTGTCGCTGGCCCGGCTCGTCGTCCGGCTCGTCGTCGACTTCTTCGTCTCGAGCCTGCAGATCGGCTGGATGGCCATCCGACCCGGCCGACCGCCACTCGGTGCCGTCGTGCGCGTCCGGGTTGCGATCAAGTCCGACATGGTCCTCACCCTTGCCGTCGACTACCTGAACCTCGTGCCCGGCACGATGGTGCTCGAGATCGACCACCGTCGTCGCATGCTGTACGTCCACGTCTTCGACGTCCGGTCGGAGAAGAAGGTGCGCGCGTTCTACGACCAGGTCGCCTACGTCGAGCGCATGTTCATCAAGGCCTTCGAGCGGGACAGCGAATGGCATCCCAGCCCGTACCACGGCATCGACGAGGACTTCCATCACGTGCGGCCCATCCAACCGGTCGCCGGTGCGCAGTCGGCGGACATCCCGACCGCGGCGGCGGAGACCTCCCGCTCGGATCGAGGTGAGTCATGAGCGTCGTGTGGACGATCGCGGCGACGATGCTCCTGATCGCCGCGATCCTGACGATGATCGCCATCCTGCGCGGACCGTCGACGCTGGACCGTCTGGTCTCGCTCGACGTCCTCATCGCGCTGTGCATGTGCGGTCTCGGTGTGTGGGCGGCCTACAGCCTCGACTCGACGGTCGTGCCGGCCATCGTCGCGCTGTCGCTGCTGAGCTTCGTCGGATCGGTGGCGATCGCACGATTCCGAGTCCGGGATGACCAGACATGATCGTGGATATCGTCAGCGGAACGCTGATCCTCATCGGCTGCCTCATGGCGGTCACCGCGGCCATCGGTCTGGTGCGGTTCCCGGACACGCTGAGCCGGATGCACGCCGCCACCAAACCGCAGACCTTCGGGCTGCTGCTGATCCTGCTCGGCGCGGTGGTCCGCCTCGGCGACAACGTCGACAGCGGGATGCTCATCCTGGCCGGGCTCTTCGCGCTGATCACGGCACCGGTGGTCGCCCACCGGATCGGACGCCTCGCCTATCAGGAACAGCGCGCCCGCGACGGCCTCATGGAGGAGCGCGACATGGAGTCACCCGACCGGGATTAGCGGAGAGTTCGGGGCCGCAGTGGTCAAGTTGCATCCCGTACGAAAAGGCTCGTTTGAGATCTATTGGACAACTTGCCGACATCTCCGCGTATCGGTCGGTGTCGAGATCATAAGCCATCGATAAGTCGTCGGACGGGATCAACGACTGTTTCTGCCTGTTCTTCGTTCTGCCACTAAAGCCACGAACACCTCCGTCCTAGTTCGCGACGTTACGCTCTGTCGCTGCTGAAATCCTTCATGAGATGCTGCGTCTGTGACGGAATCGCTCGACTTGGAGAACTGGCTACGAGCCCAGTGTTCGGAATACACCTTCGGCCTCGGAGGCGCATATCGTATAGAAGGCGACCACGCGTGGCCGCTGACCGCGAAGGATGAAGTCGATCTACTGAAGCAGCTAGCAGCTGGTGGGCACATCCTCCCCTTACCGAAGGAGCCGGCCGCGCTCGCGAACGTTCTTGAGGTCGGCATCGTCGGGTTCCTTATCGACCGCATATCGAGCCTAACCAGCGCCTTCGCGGAGCGAGGGACCGAGCGCGGTTACCCAGACCTCGAAATCAGCGGCGACGCTTTCGGGGGCGGGTATCACGCCATCGACATCAAAGTCGCTCGACGCGCTGTCCGCAAGAGCGGCACTCCAGCGAACAAGACCCAGAGCGCGATAACCCTCTACACAGGTAACACTTACTTTAAGCACCCTGACCTGCAGTTTCCTGGTACGTTTCGTCCCTTCGCCGACTACACTTCGCACCTCGACGTTCTCGGTATTTACACTCTCGATGACAAAGCTTCCGGGAGGGTTCGGGACCTGGAACTGATCGTTCAGCAACCATGGAAGATCGCCAGCGAGCAACGTTCCTCCACTACACGCGAGTACATCGGAGCAGTTAAGGACATCGATGCGCTTCGGGACGGCAGAGGTGCGTTCGCGACACCCGAAGAGTTCTACACCTACTGGCGCAAGTACAAGTTCAAGACAGCACCTGTAGTTGTTCAGCTGCTAGACAAGATGCGTCGCCAGTAGATCGCATCCTGTGGGTGAGTCCCATACGTGGGTGTCGGACAGCCGTGAGAAGCTTTCTAGCATGGCGACCACCCGCGGCGTAGCAATCTCACTGTTCTCAGGGGCCGGAGGCCTCGACCTGGGTGCCGAACTCGCGGGATTTGACGTCCGGGCTGCTGTTGAACGCCACGCAGATGCTGCGATGACAATGGAGAAGAACTTCCCCAAGCTGGGCGCTCCGGTGATCCACAAGGACATCCTAGAAACTTCCACGACTGAGATCCTTAAGGCAGCTGGTCTTCGCAAAGGGCAGAGACCAGACCTGCTCGTGGGAGGGCCCCCATGCACACCGTTCTCGAAGAGCGGGTTCTGGCTCGAATGGAAGCGTTCAGGACTCGACCCTGACGCCTCCCTTCTGCAGGAGTACACCCGCGTTCTCCGAGAGTCTCGGCCGCGAGCGTTTGTGCTCGAGAATGTATATGCACTGACCTACAACAACCAAGCCAGCAGACCTGCGCTTACGCGTCTACTTCGGGAGATCGACGAAGCGGGTTATGACTGCAATATGGCGGTTCTCAATGCTGCGGACTACGGTGTGCCACAGGCCCGCCCACGACTATTCATTGTCGGAACCCCTAAAGGCACGCCAACACCAACGCTGCCGAAGGCTACGCACGGCGGCAAGTGGGAGCGGAGGGCGACAGGAACCGCCGACAGACCGCACGTCACGGCAGGCGAGGCTCTGGCAGGCCTGGTCACAGAGCCAGAGCGGGAAGAGACCCTCGGCGGACAATACGGCAAGTTACTGAAGGACATTCCGCCAGGCGGCAACTACCTCCATTACACCGAGGAAAGGGGCCATCCCCAGCCGCTCTTCAAGTGGCGGAGCCGCTACTGGTCATTCTTGTTGAAGCTTGACCCCGGCAAGCCATCGCCTACGATCCAGGCGCAACCAGGCCCCAATGTCGGACCATTCCACTGGGACAACCGAAGACTGCGCGTTCCCGAGGTAAAGCGCCTGTTTACGTTTCCCGACGAATTCGAGTTCGTAGGAGGGCGTGCGAGCGTTCAGTATCAGTTGGGTAACTCCGTGCCACCTCTCCTGGCGCAGCGCGTGCTGGAACAGGTTCAGTCCGCAATTCGGAGGTGAAGTGCGCCGTGACCGGCAGCTCTCCAACGCGCCTCCACAAACAGACTGGAGTTGTGGTTCCTGCTGTGCGATTTGGCTCCGGCGGGGACCTACCCTAAGCTGATGTAACGTGTTCGGCTTGCGCTGCAACCATGGGGCGAGTCGCACCGAGCCCCCTTCGTCTAGCGGCCTAGGACGCCGCCCTTTCAAGGCGGTAGCGCGGGTTCGAATCCCGTAGGGGGTACAGTCTTCGGACTGACGTAGTACAGCAAGGCCCTGTGGCGCAGTTGGTTAGCGCGCCGCCCTGTCACGGCGGAGGTCGCGGGTTCGAGTCCCGTCAGGGTCGCAGTTGACGCCGGAGAATCCGGCGATTTGCGCAAGGCATCCGAAACGGGTGCCCGCGGCCAGGTAGCTCAGTTGGTACGAGCGTTCGCCTGAAAAGCGAAAGGTCGCCGGTTCGATCCCGGCCCTGGCCACCTAGTCGCGCTAGTATCGCGCCCTGTCGTCATAGGGAACAAGGACGAGAGTCGAGAGTTCGCCGGTTCACGGCTTAGGACCGTCGCACACCGTGCCTACCTTGAGCCGAGTTCAACCAAGCCGCCACTTGCCGCTGCTTCTCGCCGCGAATCCGCCGATGGAGCCCCGGTCCACGGTCCTCAGGCGGTGCGGAGGGGCGTACCGAGGGGTCAATCCAGCTCGGCCACAACCGATGCGACGACATCGCGCATCGAGTGGGTGTCGCGGTACACCGCGCGTTGCCGCTGATAGCTGGCACCCTGCGTGATGATGCGCTCCACGCCGGCGAGTTCGTCGACGCAGCCGAGGTCGCGTGCGATCGGCTGGAGGCGTTCGAGCAGCCGATGCAGATCGTCGGTGACGAGTTCCTCCCGGCACTGCCCGTCGAGGATGACGATGGCGTCGAGGCCGTATCGCGCTGCGCGCCACTTGTTCTCCTGGACCAGCCAGGGTGCCATCGTCGGCAGGGTCTCCCCCGCCGAGAACCGGCGGTCGAGGTCGACGACGAGACAGTGGATCAGTGCGACGATCGCGGAGAGCTCGTCGAGGTTGGTCATGCCGTCGCAGACGCGGACCTCGATGGTGCCGAGATGCGGTGACGGGCGGATGTCCCAGCGGATCTCGTTGAGGTGGTCGATGATGCCGGTCGTCTTCTGGTCGGCGACGAAGGCCTCGAACTGGTCCCACGTCTCGAACTGGAACGGCAGTCCCGCGGTGGGGAGCTGTTGGAACATCATCGCGCGGTTGCTGGCGTAACCGGTGTCCTGACCGGCCCACATCGGCGACGACGAGGACAGCGCCAGCAGGTGCGGATAGAAGTTCAGCAGGGAGTCGAGGATCGGGAGCACCTTGTCGCGGTGGCTGATCCCGACGTGGACGTGGACGCCCCAGATGAGCATCTGCCGACCCCACCACTGGGTGCGTTCGATGAGCTCGGCGTAGCGGTGACCTTCGGTCAGCAACTGCGTCGAGTACTCGGCGAAGGGATGCGTGCCGGCGCCGTAGAGGTCGACGCCGAGTTCCTCGGTCAGGACCCGTACGACGCCGAGGGTGTCGGTCAGATCCGCGATCGCCTCACCGGTGGTGCGGCAGATTCCCGTCACGAGTTCGACGGTGTTGCGGAGCAGTTCCTTGTGGATCTTCCCCTCACGGTCGGGGTGATGCTCACCGACCGCGGCGAAGAGCGCCGCCGCCGAGTTCGACAGATCGCCGGTGACCTTGTCGGTCAGAGCGAATTCCCACTCGACCCCCAGCGTGGGGGTCGGCGACCCGTCGAACTCGATCGGTGACATGGGCGGCCGCGCCCGGTGCCGGATCGCGGGTGCCTAGCTGCGCTCTTCGATGACGCCGCACGCGATGCGCGAGCCGGCGTCACCGGTCTTCAGGGTTTCTTCCTTCGGTCCACCCGGGTACTTGTCGGCCGGGATGTTGCCGAAGTTGTCGGGCTTCTCGTGGATCATGATGGCCTTGCCGAAGACCTGATCCAGCTTCACCGCGTCGGTGGTCGTCACGGTACGACCGGTGTGGTCTTCGAGGATGTTGATCGAGACCAGGTCACCGCTTGCGGGGTGGCTGGTGCTGCCGTCGACCTGCAGGTGCCCACCGGCCGAGGTGAAGGCCTGTGCCCCACCGGAACCGGCGTCGCAGGTGCCGTTCTCGTGGATGTGCATGCCGTGGAAGCCTGCGGGTAGGTCACCGTCGGTGACACGCACGCTGACCGTGACCGGGCCGTCGCCCTGGGACTCGGCCGAGAAGGTGGCCTCGCCGACGACCTTGCCGGAGGTGTCCTTGATCTCGGCGGTCGCGACCTGACCGCTGGGCTCGTCGTCGACGTTGTCCGCGGCACCCGGGGGCAGCGGCTTGTCGGAGATCACCGGCGGTGTCGTGCCGGGGACATCCGTGGGGTTCTGGTCGGGGCTGCACCCGGCCAGGGCGACCCCGATCAGTCCCGCGGAAGCCAGCGCGGCGAGGGCGCGCGACGCGGTGAGTTTCGAACGTCCGGACATGTCACTCCTTGATCACTGTCACCGGGGCTTCGCCCGGCTGTGGGCGGTTCACTGGGCGTCGGCCCAACGGTGCGCGACGACTGCACTGCGCGCTGTTGAAGTTGTGCGAATGATTCGACGATAGTCCGGCCGCGTGCGTCACGATCCACTGACCGCGGTCACCACGATCACCGGGACCCCGCCCTTGCATCGGGTGAACGAGCTGGGACGCTCCTCGACCGAGACCGTGCCGCCCAGTGCCTTCGCAAGCTCGTCGGCCTGGGCCTTGTCGGAGTCCGAGTCGTAGAAGATCGTGTTCTCGCTGAAACCGCCGGCGGTGTAGTTGCCGGGCTGGGCCATCGTGTAGCCCTTCTCCTTCAGCAGGTCACTCACATCCGAGGCGAGTCCGGACACCTGACCGGCGTTGATCACGCACACCCGCTTCGTCGTCGACGACGCGGAGGTCGACGACGTGGTGGAGGCGGGTGTCGGGGTGGCGGTCGCGGTGGTCTCGGTGGCCTGGGGTTCGCTTCCCGAGGTCGCCGCGGAATGCCAGCCGAGCCCGATGAAGACGACGGCCACTGCGAAGAGCATCATCGCCCCCGCGCGCAGCGGCAGGCGATTGGGCTCACGGTCTGCATTCATCACCGACGACCTTAACGCACCTCGGGTGGCTGACCGGGGTCAGCGTCTCAGGTGATCTCGAAGCCCAGACGGCGCGCGGCGCGGGCCTTCTGGCGCGACGCACGGAGGCGGCGGAGTCGCTTGACGAGCATGGGATCCGCGGCCAGTGCCTCCGGCCGGTCGACCAGCGCGTTGAGCACCTGGTAGTACCGGGTCGCCGACAGGCCGAACAGTTCCTTGATGGCTTCTTCCTTGGCGCCGGCGTACTTCCACCACTGACGTTCGAAGGCCAGGATGTCGTGTTCTCGGCGCGACAGACCGTCCGCACCGACCTCGTGCGGGTCGGGCTGGGCTCCGTTGTCGGGGGTGGGTTGCTCGCCGTCGTTCTGGCTACGCGCGGTTGCGCCGTCCATCTCACTCCCTCACCGATAAACCTGATGACCCTCACACCGTCGCTGACGTGCACGGAACCGGCGGGCCGATCCAGACGGAACGAATCGGACATCGGCGGCACGGCGACGAATCACAACAGTGTGGTTCGCAGACAATCTAACCACGGTCAGGGCGTCCGATCGTGCTGTGACTCGCCACGACGCACGGCCGGTCCGCGACGCCGTACCCGGCGTCGTTGCGGCGCTCTGAGCAGCGTTAGGGTGATCGACATGGCGATTCTCCCGATCTGCATCGTGGGCGAGCCGGTGCTGCACCAGCCCACCTCCCCGGTCCCACTCGACGCGGACGGCCGTCCGTCGCCGGAGGTCATCACCCTCCTCGACGACATGTTCGAGACCATGGATGCCGCCCACGGCGTCGGACTGGCCGCCAACCAGGTCGGGGTCGGGTCACGCATGTTCGTCTACGACTGCCCCGACGGCGACCGCATGGCGACCCGACGCCGCGGCGAGGTGATCAACCCGGTCCTGGAGACCTCCGAGATCCCCGAGACCATGCCCGATCCCGACGACAACGACGAGGGTTGCTTGTCGGTGCCGGGCGAGCAGTTCCCCACCGGCCGCGCCGACTGGGCACGCGTCACCGGCGTCGACCGGACCGGCGCCGAGATCGTCATCGAGGGCAACGGCTTCTTCGCCCGGATGCTGCAGCACGAGGTCGGCCACCTCGACGGCTTCCTCTATGTCGACGTGCTCGTCGGCCGCAATGCGCGCGCCGCGAAGAAGGCCATCAAGCGCAACAAGTGGGGTGTCCCCGGACTGACCTGGCTGCCGGGCGCCGTCGCCGACCCGTTCGGGCACGACGACGATGACGACGACGACTGACCGCCACTGATCAGGCCACACCGGGCGACAGTGTCCCAGCTGCACACGACGAAGTCGGGCGCCGTGATCGGCGACCGGGTCGTCGTGCGCTATCTGCTGGGTGACTCGACGCCCGCAGACTGGCGCGGCAATCCCGATGCGGCGCAATCGGATGTCACCGGCGTCCTGCTCGACGACACCGATCCGCTTCGCCTCGAACGCGACGGCGAGGTGGTGTCGATCCCCGCTGCCACCGTCACCTCGGTGCGGCTCCTCTCGGCGACGCCGGTGCGTAACAAGGAGATCCGCGCCCTGGAGGGTGTCGCGGCACGATCCTGGCCGGGAGTGGAGACCGCGTGGATCGCCGGGTGGTTCGTCCGCGCCGGACACGGGTTCAGCCGCCGCGCGAACTCCGCGATCCCACTGGACATGTCGGCCCACCCGGACGCGACGACGCTCGCCCGGATCGCGCGGTGGTACGCCGAACGGGACCTGCCGCCCCTTCTCGCACTTCCCGAGCGCCTGGTGAAGGCCGCCACCGTCGGCGGCGTCCAGGACATCGAGGTGCAGATGCTCACCTGCGACGCGGCGCCGCTGACGGCACGGCTGGCCGGGTCCCGTTCCGACGCAGTTCGTCTATCCGACGAGCCGCATGCCGAATGGCTCGCCGCCTACACCGGGCACCGTGCCGGCGAAGACACCGACGTCGAGGACGCCACCGACGCCGTACGGCAGGTGGTGACCGCCGGCGACGGGCCGCCGGTCTTCGCCGCGATCCGCGACGAGTCATCGGCGGTCATCGCGATCGGCCGCGGCGTGGTCACCGAATCCCCGGACGGCCGACGGTGGTTGGGACTGTCGGCACTGTGGACCGACCCGGAACGACGCCGGAGGGGGTTGTCCTCGCAGATCCTCGCCGAGCTGGTGGCATGGGGCGCTCAGCAGGGCGCCGCTCGTGCGTACCTGCAGGTCGAGACGACAAACCGCCTCGCCGGCGCCTGGTACCGCCGACTCGGCTTCGGCCTGCACCACAGCTACCGGTACGTCACCCCCGACCCCGCACCCCAGGAACTCTGATGCCAAGCCGTTCACGCTCGACGCCGGCCGTTGCCCAACGCCGCCGGCAGGCGGTGATCACCGCGGCCGCCTTCGTCGTCATCGCGCTGGTGTTCGCGATCACCTGGTTCATCAACAGCGGCAGCGATTCCGGCGCCGACGAGTCGGTCACCGCGGGTTCGGCCTCGTCGAAGAGTTCGACCGTCCGGACGTCGGCCGGCAAGACCACTGCTGCCACGTCGACCACAGCCGAGTCGACGGCCCGCAACACAACTTCCGAGACCACGGCCCCGAAGTCGAGCAGGACGAGGACCTCCACGGCGAAGACGCCGGCACCCGCGGCGGCCCCCGCGCACGTCACGCGCACCCTCGCGCTCATCGACGCCGGCGAGTGGCCGGAGGCCGCCCGCGCACCGGGGACGAAGGGCGGGATCACCTTCCGTAACAACGAGCGTCGTCTGCCGGCCACGGATGCCGACGGCCGCCGTGTCGCATACCGGGAATGGGACGTCAACCCGAAGGAGCCCGGCCGCAGCCGGGACGCCGAGCGGATCGTCACCGGGAGCGACGGAACCGCCTGGTACACAGCCGATCACTACCGCTCGTTCATCCTGATTCGAGGACCGTCATGACCTCGCACGACGATTTCGGCAGTCGCCTCCGCCGTTTCCTCGACGGCGCGGGGAACGACGGCCCGGCGGTCGGACTCACGCTCTCCCCGGAGTTGCCCGACCTCGGTCCAGGCGTCCGCCTGCGCACCATCAGCGGCACCGCGGCGACCACCACCGGGGCCATGTACACCGCCTTCGCGCGCGTGTGGGACTTCCCCGATCACTTCGGCCGCAACCGAGATGCCTTCGACGACTGCATGCGCGATCTCGACGCCCCCGATGCCGACGGCCGCACTCCGGCTTCCATCGTCACCCACGTCACCCAGGCTCACCGCCTGCTCGACGAGGACGACGCGACCTTCACCTGGTTCGCCGACTCGATCGGCTTCTACCGCGATCACTATCGCGACCTGGGGCGGACTTTCGCACTGGTCCTGTCGACCTCCTCGTCACGCGCCTCGGCCGTACGCACGCGCTGGGACGGCGCCGGTGTGCCGGTCGCCGACCTCGACAGCATCGGGGAGTGCTGAATGCGGTTCGCCACGTGGAACGTCAACTCCATCCGCGCACGATCGGAATCGGTGGTCGAGTGGATGGAATCGGCCGATATCGACGTCCTCGCGATGCAGGAGACCAAGTGTCACGACGACGCTTTCCCGCTGATGAGCTTCCTTGCGTCCGGGTACGACGTCGCCCACGTCGGGCAGGGCGCCTACAACGGTGTGGCGATCGCATCGCGAATCGGACTCGACGCCGTCGAGATCGCCTTCGACGGGGTACCCACGTATCCGGTCGACAACCAGCCGATCCGTGAGGCCCGCGCGATCTCGGCGGTGTGCGCGGGAATCCGGGTGTGGAGCCTGTACGTGCCCAACGGGCGGACACCCGAGGACCCGCACTACGAGTACAAGCTCCGTTGGCTCGACGCCCTCGGTGACCACATCGCGTTGCGTCTGGCCCACGACCCCGCCGCCGAGATGATGCTGGCCGGCGACTGGAACGTCGCGCAGACCGACGACGACGTCTGGGATCGCACGTACTTCGAGGGACGCACCCACGTCACGCCACCGGAACGCGCTGCGGTGCAGCGGTTCCTGGACGGCGGCCTGGTCGACTCCGCCCTCCCCTATGCCCCGGGCTACACGTTCTGGGATTACACGCAGTTGCGGTTCCCCCGCAACGAGGGCATGCGCATCGACTACGCGTTCTGCTCACCTGCACTCGACACGCGTGTCATGGGCGCGCACATCGACCGCGAGGCGCGGAAACGCAAGGGCGCCAGCGATCACGCGCCGGTCGTCTTCGACCTCGGATAACCCGCTCCCTGAGGAGCGAGCTTGCGAGCGTCTCGAAGGGTCAGGCGAAGGACTTGCCCGGAATCCAGTAGGCCTGTGCCTTCACCGACTTCTTGGGGATGCCGTACTCGTCCTTCAGCGACGCCGCGACCGCACGGGTGCTCACCGAATCGAGTGCGACCCAACCGAAGTGGTCGCCCGCGGCGAATGCCGAGGACCGCACCGCGTCGACGAGGGCGACGCCGTCGTGTTCACGCGCGATCCAGTGGATGGTGTCATGTGCGCGGGCCCGCACCGGCAGGGCCTTGTCGCTCTCGTGCTGGTACTCCAACCACAACGTCGCGGGCGTCTCCGGTCTGCCGGAGGCACCGATCGCGTCGAGCAGCGAGTTGATCGCCGGGAGCGAGGCCGGGTCGCCGGCGATGATCCAGCCGCGGACCTCGTCGCCGGGCATCGTGAACTTGGAACCCATCACGGTGGCGGTGATCGTGTCCCCGACCCGCGCGTGCTGAGCCCAGCGGGCCGCGATGCCGTTGTGGAGGGCGAACTCGATGCCGAAGGTGTCGGCTGCGGGATCGGCGTCGACCAGGGTGTAGCCGCGCTGGTGGAGTTTGCCCGCGTCGTCGAACCACATCCGGATCCACATAGTGGGGTGCAGTGCCCGCTTCGCCAGAAGACCGCCGCCGGTGAACGTCAGGCGCACATAGTGATCGGTGACGACCTGGGTGCCGGTCACGGTCAGCTCGAAGTCGTCGCCGCCGAGGAGTTTGAGGACGGCGCCCTGCCAGCCGCGGCCCTTCGTCGCGACTTGACTCACTTCTGTCCGATGGTTTCGAACGCCCCGTCCTCGACCATCTGCCGGGTCTCGAGGCGACGGATCTTGCCCGACGTGGTGCGCGGAACCGCGTCGGGTGCCACGAAGATCACCTCGGCGGGCATGATCCCGCACGCCGACGCCACCTCCGAGTTGACCTCGGCGCGAGCCTTGTCCGGGTCCGAACCCTTGTACTCGGCGAGGATCACCAGACCCGGGCGCGACGAGCCCTCACCGCGGGCCATCGCGACCACACCGCCCCGGCGCACGCCCGCGACCTCCGCGGCGGCACGCTCGATCTCGATCGGGAACAGGTTGCGGCCGGCGACGATGATGACCTCTTTGGCGCGTCCACAGATGACCAGTCGGTCGTCGATCAGGTAACCGAGGTCTCCGGTGGCGAACCATTCCCCCGCACCGAGGTCGGGGCCGCCGAGATAACCGCGCATCATCGAGGTACCCCGGATCTCAACGTGCCCGACCGAACGCCCGTCGATGACCGGAACGTCCACATTCGGTTCGACGATCCGAACCTGCATGCCGCCCAGCGGCTTTCCGAGGAGCGCGTATCGCCGGCGGATGGGTTCGCCACCGCCGGGCGGGGTCACGGTGACCTCGTCGTAGTGCGCGCCCTCGCCGACCGCGGGCATCGTGACGGCACAGGCGGATTCGGCCATACCGTAGGCGGGTGCGGCGGCCGAAGGCTCGAAGCCGAACGGCGCCGTGGCCTCCAGGAACTTGTCGAAGGCGTCGGCGTCGATGGGTTCGCCGCCGCTGATCGCGACACGGAGGTTCGACAGGTCGATGTCGCGCAGGAGCTTTCCGTAGCGTCCGAGGATGTCGTAGGCGAAGTTCGGGGCGGCGGTGACGGTGGCCTTCGTCTCGGTCAGCCACTGCATCCACTTGAACGGCGCGGCCGCGAAGGCCGTGTTCGGCACCACGTAGGCGGGGATGCCCGTCGTCATTCCGGCGAGGAGGAACATCAGTCCCATGTCGTGGTAGAGCGGCAACCAGGTGAACCCGGTGTCGCGGGTGCGGTGCATACCCAGGCGGCTCACCAATTCGATGGCGTTGGAGTACACCGCCGACGCCGTGAGGACCGCGGTCTTCGGATCACCGGTCGATCCGGCGGTGCCCTGCAGGACCGCGACGCTGTTGGGGTTGACATTGCGGGCGACGAAGCCGCTGGTGTCGGCGGCGATCCCGTATTCGGCGACCCTAGCGATGCGGAGCTGCCCGTCGACCTTGGTGAGCAGATCGAGCTGGGAGCCGCTCCCGAGGACGGTGCCGACGCCGATCGAGACGAATCGCCTGTAGGTGGTCTCCGCCCAGCGGCTCTCGTCGGCTCCGCGGATGGGTCCGGGCAGGATGCTCACCGGAACGCCGGCGAGCCATGCGCCCTGGATCGCAGCGATGAGGTCGACCGTGGGATCGCCGATGAGACCGACGGCGAGCGGCTCGTGCAGGTCACTGTCGGCGAGGAGCTGCACCGCGATCTGTTCGGCGCGCGCGTGAACCTCGCGCCAGGGCGCGATCACCCATTCGCCGGATTCGGAGTCGAGCACGGACAGCGTGGTGTCCCCGGCCAGCATCGCCTCGCGGACGGTCGCCGCGAGGGTGTTGGTCGAGCCTGTTTCCTCCAGAACCACGCTGCTCTGCGACATGTTCGTTCCCCGTTCTCGCCGACCGCGTGTGTCGGCTGTCGTGTTCGTGTGGATGCGTCCGGTTCGCATGTATCGCGCGGGTCGCGGCGCCCGGTGTCGGCCCGCCACCCTTGGATAGGTTAGCCTAAACTTCATAGCGCACAAGAGCCCGTCCACCGTCGATGGCGGCGTGATTCAGATCATCTGGCCAGACGACGGTCCGCAACTTAGGCTTACCTAAGTCTAGTGCCCGGAGCGGGCGTTTCGTACAGCGACTAGTTAGTATAACCTACCCTAAATTGGGCAGAGTGCTCGAGTGAAAGACGTTTCCGACCCGCGAGAGGCAATCGGCTGATGGCCACGAATCCTGAGATGACTCCCCCCATCGCGGACCTCGTCAGCCCCGCCGACATCCGGGCCCAGGTCGCTGCCGCCCTCGGCGTCACACCTGAGTCCCTCGACCCCACCGGAGACCTCATCGCCCAGGGCCTCGACTCCCTGCGCATGATGCGACTGGCCGGCACCTGGCGCAAACGCGGCATCGACATCGACTTCGCCCGCCTCGCCGCCTCCCCCACCCTCGACGCCTGGACCGCGCTCCTCGGCGGACCGTCGACTCCCGCGGAGATGAGCGCATCGCCGGAGAACGTCGATCCCACAGCACCTTTCCCACTGGCGCCGATGCAGCACGCCTATTGGATCGGACGGTCCGACAGCCATGCGTTCGGCAATGTGGCCGCGCACCTCTACATCGAGTTCGACGGCCACGGCCTCGATCCCGACCGCTTCACCACCGCCATGGGTGAGCTGATGGAGCGTCATCCGATGCTGCGGGTCCGTGTGCTCCCCGACGGCACGCAGGTCGTCGGGCCCGCACACCCGGACGCGATCGCCGTTCACGATCTGCGCAGCCAGTCGGCCGAGATGGTCGAGAAGATACTCGCCGAAACGCGTTCCCACGGAACGCATCGCACCCTGCCCGTCGAAGAGGGCGCGGTCATCCGCGCGGAACTGAGTCTGCTGCCCGACGGGTCCACCCGCGTGCACCTCGACGTCGACATGATCGCGGCCGACGCCATGAGCTACCGCGTCCTCGTCGACGACTTCGCTCGCCTCTACCGCGGGGAGACCCTGCCCGAACTGGGTGTCACCTTCGCGACGATCACCGCCGACCGAACCTCCCGCGAGATCCGCGACGAAGACCTCGCCTGGTGGCGGGAGCGCATCCCGCACCTGCCCGGACCGCCGGAACTCCCGCTCGACGACCGCGCCGCCCGCGGCGAGGTGGAGCCGCGCAGCGTCCGCTTGCACCATTCGGTCTCGGCCTCGGAATGGAAGCGTCTCGAGGAGCACGCCCATCGTCGAGGTGTGACCCCCGCGGCCGCGGTGGCGGCGGTCTTCGCCGAGGCGGTCGGCACCCATGCGGCGAATTCCCGTTTCCTGCTGACCGTTCCGCTGTTCGATCGTCCCCGGATCCATGCCGACGTCGAGCGTGTGGTCGGCGACTTCACCTCGTCGATCCTCGTCGAGGCCGACCTGAGCGAATCGGCAACGCTCGCCGAGCGTGCACGCCAGATGCGCTCGGCGATGCACGATGCCGCTGCTCACGGATCGATGAGCGGTCTCGACGTCCTCCGCGAACTCGGCCGAGCCCGAGGCGAATCCGTCATCTCGCCGGTCGTGTTCACCAGCGCGCTCGGGCTCGGCGACCTGTTCTCCCCTCAGGCGACCGACGTCCTCGGCGACCCCGCCTGGATCGTGTCGCAGGGGCCCCAGGTGCTGCTCGACGCCCAGGTCACCGAGATCGCCGGGGGACTGCTCCTGAACTGGGACGTCCGGGTGTCCGACCTCGACGAGTCCACTGCCCGCGCGATGTTCGACTACTACGTCCGGCTTCTCGGTCTCCTCGTCGACGGCGAATGGGATGTCCCGGCACCCGACCCGGTCGCCGATGACGTCCGTGCACAGCGACTTTCGGTCGAGCGACCGCTGCCCGACACCGACACCTTCGACGGGACACTGCACGGCACGATCTTCGGTCGCGCGGCGCAACGGCCGACGACCCCGGCGGTCACCACCGATTCCCGGACGTGGACGCACGGCGAACTCACCGACGAGGCACTTCGGGTGGCGGGCGCACTCGCCGCCGCGGGCGTCTGCACCGGCGACACCGTCGTCGTCAACCTGCCCAAGGGTGGCGACCAGGTCGTCGCCGCGCTCGCCGTCCTGGCCGTGGGCGCCGCCTACGTGCCGATCGCGCCGACGCAGCCCGCGACCCGACGAGACCGCATCGTCTCCATCGCCGGACCACGCGCCGTGCTCACCGCCGATGTCGACGCCTGGACGGAGTCCAACGGCCCCACCGTCATCGACCTCGACGCGGCACGCACCTCAGCACCGGTCGACCCGGTGGAGGTCACCGGCGAGGAGTTGGCCTACATCCTGTTCACGTCCGGATCGACGGGACTGCCCAAGGGCGTCCAGGTCCCCCATCGCGCCGCGGTGGCCACCATCTCCGACCTCGTCGACCGTTACTCGATCGACGCCCGTGACCGCAGCCTGCAGGTCTCCTCGCTCGAGTTCGACCTCTCCGTCTTCGACATCTTCGGTCTCCTCGCGGTCGGCGGCGCCGTCGTCGTACCCGGCGACGACGAACGCACCAAGGTCGATGACTGGGTGCGACTCCTCGCCGAACACTCGGTGTCCGTGCTCAACTGCGTGCCGTCGATCCTCGGGATGATCCTCGACATCGATTCACTGCCGCCATCGATGCGGATGATCATCATGGGCGGCGACAAGGTCGACGTCTCGCTGCTCGAACGAGTCGCCACACAACTGCCCGACTGCCGCGTCGCCGGACTGGGCGGTACCACCGAGACCGCCATCCACTCCACCATCTGCGAGGCGGACGACGTCCCGGCCGGAATGGCGTTCGTGCCCTACGGTGTTCCGCTGCGCGGCGTTCGCTGCCGAGTCGTCGACGAGACCGGCCGCGATCGGCCCGACCTCGTCCCCGGCGAACTGTGGATCGGTGGCGCCGGCGTCGCCGACGGTTATCGTGGCGATCCCGAGCGCACCGCCGATCGTTTCGTTCATCACGACGGCGAGAAGTGGTATCGCACAGGCGATCTCGCCCGGTACCTACCCGGCGGTTTCCTCGACTTCCTCGGCCGCGCCGACCACATGGTGAAGGTCCGCGGCTATCGCGTGGAGCTAGGCGAGGTCGAAGCAGGCCTGCTCGCTCTCGACGAGGTCGCGTCGGCGGTCGCCTGGTCCGACGGCCGGGATCTTCAAGCCGCGGTCGTTGCCGCCGGAACGGTCATCGACGAGAACGCGATCCGGGACCGTCTGTCCGAGTCCCTTCCGCCGCACATGATCCCGCGGACTGTCACCGTCCTCGACGCGTTGCCGTTGACCGCGAACGGGAAGTACGACCGCAAGGCCCTGGCGGCACTCGTCGACACCGCCGAGGGCGGCCCACAGGTCGTCGCACCGCGCACCCCGCTCGAGGAGGCGCTCGTCGTGATCTTCTCCGAGGTGCTGCCCGTCCGGCCGATCGGCGTCACCGAGGACTTCATCTCACTCGGCGGTGACTCGGTGCAGGCCACCCGACTCGTGGCCCTGTCCCGCACCTGGCTCGACGCCCCGCGACTGTCGGTCGCCGACATCTTCGGTCACCGGACGATCGCGGGTCTCGCCGAGCGGCTCACCGCCCTCGAAGGCACCCGGGTCGAGCGGGTCGCCGCGATCCTCCTCGACGTCGTGGCCCTCTCCGACCAACAGGTGGATGCCGAACTCGCCGGCACCTGACGCATCCAGCAGGCCCGCTTCCACCAGACACCCCGACAGCAAAGGCATCATGACCACTTCATCGGCACCCACGTACGACCTGCACTCGGTCGATCTCGACGACGTGTCGCACGCCATCACGGTCCACGGGTGGCTGACCCATCCCAAGGCCAAGTACTGGGACATGCTGGAGAGCTCCGTCGCGGACGTGGAGAAGATGATCCGGGACACCGCGGCGGCAACGGCCGGTACGCCCTACGGCATGCGCCTGGGCTACCACGACGGGCGGCCGCAGTTCCTGTTCGAACTGTACGATCCGCAGACCAGCGAACTCGCCGACCCCGCAAGCGGTTACGTCCACGCCGAGGGCGACATCGGGATGCATCTGCTCGTGGCCCACTCCGAGCAGGCCCTGCCCGGCTTCACCGGCACGGTGATGCTGCACATCATGCGGACGGCGATCCTCGAGGTCGGCGCCGCGCGGGTGGTCGTCGAACCCGACGTCCGCAACACCGCGGTGCACCGCCTCAACGCGAGCGTCGGCTTCCGGGTCGACGGCGACTACCCGGTCGGCAACAAGACCGCACACCTGAGCTACTGCACGCGAGACGACTTCCTCCGCGTCACCGCCGGCGGCACCAGTGTCGGCGCCGTCGAGGTTACGGACCTGGGAGCGTAGCCCGTTGACGATCGAACAGATCCGTCCCGCACGGACCGGGCAGACGGACACCGTGTCGTATCGGCAGGTGTATCACCGCAGGATCGCGCGGAAGATCCTGGCCGAGTTCTCCCACGAACGCGCCTTGAGTCCGGTCGAGACCGGCCCGGGTCGCTACGTGGTCGGTTCCGCCGACGGCCGCACCGACTATCACTTCCGTGCCGAGGTCCTGTCCCTGGAGAACTGGGCGATCGAGGAGTCCTCGTTGCGCCGGGTGCGCGATGGGGAGGAACTGCCCGTCGACGCCGTCGCGCTGGTCGTCGACCTCGCCCCGATGCTCGGCATCGGCCCGCAGGCGCTGCCGGAGTACCTCGAGGAGTTCATCAGCACTCTCGCGATCAGTGCCGACCGGCCTGACGAACGACGCATCACCGCAGCCGATCTCGCGCACGCGGACTTCCAGACCATCGAGAGGACGATGACCGAGGGTCACCCGTGCATCGTGGCGAACGCCGGGCGCCTCGGCTTCAGCGCCGACGACATCGACCGTTACGCACCGGAGGTCGGCAACCACTTCCGGCTCGTCTGGGTCGCCGCCCGCCGTGAGGACTGCGACGTGGCGACGGTGAGCGGCGTCGACTACGACGCCATGCTCGTCGACGAACTCGGCGCCGACACCCTGGCGGAGTTCGATACAGTGCTTCGCGAATCCGGTTGTGATCCCGACGATTACCGCTATCTGCCCGTTCATCCGTGGCAGTGGACGGAGAAGGTCCGGAAGCTCTACTCGGCCGATCTCGCCGACCGCCGCATCGTGTTCGTGGGCGAGAGCCCCGATCTGTACCAGGCGCAGCAGTCGATCCGCACGGTCTTCAACGCGACTACGCCCACCCGTCACTACGTGAAGGGCGCCCTGTCGATCGTGAACATGGGCTTCACCCGGGGCATGTCGGCGGACTACATGCGCACCACCCCGCTGATCAACAACTGGGTCCGCGGACTCGTCGCCGACGACCCGTATCTCGCCGCAATCGGCTTCGAGATGATCTTCGAGGTCGCCGCCATCGGTTACCGCAGTCCCACCTTCACCCCGATCACCCAGCCGGGGTCGGAGTACCGCAAGATCCTCTCGGCGCTGTGGCGCCAGAGTCCGGTCACACTGGTGCGTGGCGGCGAGCAGCTCTCCACCATGGCCGCGCTCCTGCACGTCGACCACCACGGCGACCCACTGGTGGGCGCATTCATCGCGCGGTCGGGGATACCGGCCGCCGAATGGATCCGGCGCTACCTGCGCACATACCTCCACCCGATCGCCTACCTGCTGTACCGGTACGAGCTGAAGTTCTCCCCCCACGGCGAGAACCTGATCCTCGTTCTCGACGAAGGGGTTCCGGTCCGCGCGATCCTCAAGGACATCGGCGAGGAGGTGTCGGTCTTCGGCGAGCCGGAGGATTTGCCGGAGAGCTGCGCTCGCGTCCTCACCACCGAGCCCGACGAGATCCGCAACCTCGGCGTGCTCTCGGACGTCTTCGACGACTACCTGCGTCCGCTGGCGGATGTCCTCCACACCCACCGACTCGTGACCGACGAGGAGTTGTGGGACCTGGTGGCCGACAGTCTGCGCGAGTTCGTCGACACGCATCCCGATCTTGCCGACCAGTTCGCGAAATGGGATCTCTTCGCACCGGAGTTCGGCGCGGTACACATGAACGGCCTGCAGCTGCGGAACAACAAGCGCATGGTCGACATCGAGGACTCCTACGCATCCCTCGTCGACGCCGGACACCGGCTCGTCAATCCCGTCGCCGAACGGGGACGCCAGTGACCGTCACGACCCCGGCACCCGACACGTCCCCCGCGGAGATCCTGCGCGACGCGCACGGCATCCCGCATGTTCTGGCCGTCACACCGGCCGACGCGCTGTACGGACAGGGCCGCGCCTGCGGGCAGGACCGCCGCTGGCAGATCGAGTTCATGCGTCTGCGCGCCGAGGGGCGTACCGCCGAGGTGTTCGGCGAATCCTGCGTCGAATGGGACACCTTCGCGCGGCGCGCCCGGCTCGACGCGGTTGCCGAGCAGATGTACCACGCGTCGTCCGACCGCACCCGACGCCTGCTACGCGCCTATGCCGACGGCGTGAACAGCACCCTTGCCGAGACCGCGCCGCCCGCACCGGAACTCGCCGCACTCGACCACGAGCCGGAACCGTGGCGGCCGTGGACCCCGATCTCGGTCTTCATCATGCACCACGTTCTGTTCGGCCGGTTCACGACGAAACTGTTCCGGCTGCACGCCTGCCGCGCGACCGGGTCGGATGCGCTGCGGTTCTGGGCATTCGAGGGCAGCGAGCACGATCCGACCGTGCCGCCGATGCCGGACCAACAGTTCTTGCGCGAGATCCTCGACCTCACGCGGCCCACGCCTGCCGCGGGTTCCCCCGTCGGTGAGACCGTCAACCTGGGTGATCCGATGTCGGGCAGCAACGCATGGGGGGTGTCCGCCGCCCGCAGCACGACCGGGTCCCCGATCGTGGCCGGCGATCCCCACAGGTTCCTCGAGCTGCCCGGCATCTACGAGCAGTTCCATCTCGCCTCGACCGATCCGGCACAGTCCTTCGACGTGGTGGGCTTCGCCTTCGCCGGTGTCCCCGGCGTTCCACACTTCGCGCAGGGCCCCGAGATCGCCTGGGGCATCACGAATGCGATGGCCGACTACCAGGACCTCTACGTCGAGCGGTTGACCCGCGACGAGGACGGGACACTTCTCGTCGAGGTGCCCGGCGGACACCGCGTCCCGGCGACCGTCCACACCGAGCAGATCGCCGTCCGCGACTCCGCATTTGTTGCCGTCGAGGTGATCACCACCCACAACGGTGCCGTCGTCTTCGGCGGTCCGGACGAGCCGTTCGCGATGAGCCTGCGGTCGCCGCTGCTCTCCGAGGACGTCACCTTCGACGCCCCACTCGACCTCCTGTTCGCCCGCTCGGTCTCCGACGTCGAAGCCGCACTGTCGTCGTGGGTCGAACCGGTGAACCGCGCCGTCATCGCGCACCGCGACGGGACCACGGTCACCCACGTGGCCGGCCGCGTTCCCGTCCGCGCCCCGGAGAACTACTGGCTCCCTGTTCCCGGCTGGGACGAGCGCTACCAGTGGAAGGGCTACGAAGCCGGTTCGCTCGGCGACCCGGGCTTCGATCCGAAAGTCGCCGACGGCGGTGTGAGTGTGACCGCGAACCAACGGATTTCCGCGGTTCCTGCGCTGCAACCGATCACGACGGAGTGTGTGGAGGCGTTCCGCGCCGATCGGATCACCACCCGCCTCGATGCTCTCGACACTGTCGATCCCGAGGATTGCGCCGACATCCACCGCGACGTCGTCCTCGACCAGGCCGCGGTGGTCCAGCAACTCCTCGCCCGGGTCGTGGGCAATTCCCCGGCCGCCGAGGGCATCCGGCAGCGCATCCTGGCCTGGGACCGCACCATGGCTGCCGACAGCACCGACGCCTTCCTGTTCGCCGAGGTCCGCAGCCAGCTCGTACTCGGCGTCGCGCGCACCGATGCCCTTGCGCCACTGCGCGGTCCGCACGGCTTCCCCGCCGTGTTCCAGCCGTGGTTCGTCCCGGAACCCCGCCTCGCGACCGCGATCACGACGATGATCGCCAACTGCACACTGATCGGGATCGACATCGACGAGGTCGCAGCCGCCGCGCTCGACGCCGTCGTCGCCCGCACCGAGACGATCGGACACGTCCCCGACTGGGGCACCGTGCATGTGCTCGCCCCGATCCACGGGTTCGATCTCGTCGGCGCGTCGCCTCGCCATCCGGAGCTGTTCGCGACGCTGCGACCCACCCCCCTGCCCCTTGCCGGGGATTCGGAGTGCGTGTTCGCCAACGCATCTGCGGTCGGCACCCACGTGTGCATCACCGGCTCCGCTGCCCGCTATGTCTGGGATCTCGCCGATCCGCACGCGAGCCGTTGGGTGGTGCCGCTCGGCGCTTCCGGCGACCCGGACTCCGAACACTTCCAGGACCAGGCCCGGTTGTGGGCCGACGGCCGGCTGATCCCTGTCGCCCGCGACTGGGCGGCCCTGCGCGCACAGGACGCCGAAGCCACCCACCAGACCACTTCGACCGCCACTCCCACTGCCACTCCGACGAAGGGGGAATCGTGCCCACGTTGACCGAAGCGCGACTCACACTGCTGCGCCGACGGATCGCGGAGTCCGGCGGGGCGCTGTCGGGTCCGGCCGATGAAACCCGGCCCGACACGCGCACCGAGACCCCGGCCTTGTTCGGACAGTTCGGGATCGCCGAGCGCCGGATGTGGAAGATCTACGAGCTCGACCCGGAATCGGTGTCCCACAACATCGGTCTCGTCCTGGAGTTCGGTGGCAGTCGCACCGTCGAATCCGTGGTCGCCGCGGCGGAACTGCTCGTCGAGCGTTTCGAGGTGCTGCGGTCGGTCGTCGAGGTCGACGACGCGGATGTGCCCCATCGTGTTCAGGTGCAGCGAGAAGGCCAGTGGGACACCGAGCATTCGGTATGGTCCTGGGGCTTCGAGGATGTCGCGGACGAGTCGGCCGACACCGACCCGGCAGAAATCGACCCAGCAGAAATCGACACCGTGGCAACGCGGATGACGCGTACACCATTCGACCTGTTCTCCGAGGTGCCGTTGCGCCTGCGTGTGTCGGGACGGGACGGAGAGGTGACGATGATCCTGGTCGTCCATCACCTCGCGGTCGACGACACCTCCTGGCCACTGCTGCTGGGCACGCTCGTGTCGGGCGAATGGGCGGGGGACGCCGACGCCGATTCCCGCCCGGCAACCCCGGATGCCGCCGCCGCGACCGAGGCTGCCGAGTCCGCTGTGCGGCATGCGCTGTCGACCTGGGCCGCCGAGGACGTGCGTCACCCGCTCTCCGGCGAACTGCCCGCCGAGAGCGCCGCGGAGAGCTGGCTCTCCCCCATGGACGATCGTGCGGGCCTCAAAGTCGCCGCCCCGGTCGCCGACGAATCGCTGACCGCCTTCGACCGGGTCGCGCAGACGGTCGGCGCGACGCCGAATGCGCTGCTCATCGGCGTGTGCTCGCTGGCCGCCTACGCGCTGACCGGCGCATCCGACCATGTGCTCGTCGTCCCGGCCGACAATCGACGACGCTCGCAGTCGCCGCATCACATCGGCTACTGCGGCAACATCATCCCGATGCGTTTCCGCGTCGATCCGACCGCGACCGTCGAGCAGACCCTGCGCACCGCGGCCGCGGTGATCTACCGGGCGATGGAGCACTCCGGCACCGACTTCGGGCCGATCCTGACCGCACTCCGTCAGCAGGGCGGACGGTTCCCGATCATGGAGATCATGGCCTCGGTGCGGCCCGCTCCGCTGCGCGGCATCCCGCAACCCGACCACGCGCCGGTCACCTGTCGATCGGTGTTTAACGGCATCGCGAACTATCCGTTGTCGATCGCCTTCGAAGCCGACGACCACTCCACCCATGTGGAGGTCGACCACCAGCCCGGAATAGTTCCGGACCACATCGCCGTACGCTCCACCGGGGTGTTGACCGCACTCGTCGATCTCATCCCCGCCGCGCTGGACGGCACCGTCGCCGAACTCCTCGCGAACCTCGAGAGACGAGTCCCGGCGTGACGGAACGACACTCGCACAGCAACTCAGCACAGAACCGGACAACCACCGAAGATCCAGGGGGGAACTCAGTGACCGAAGACCGCGAGTCTACGTGGGGGGCTTCCCGTTTCGCCCGACCGGGACAGGGCTGGGCGAACATCGGTCGCGGTCTGACCGAAGCAGCGGAATCGGTCACCGACCACCACCACGGAGCGCCACTGCCCGCCGGGGATCCGGTGTCGGTACTCGCCGCGGTCAACGGCTCGCTGGGTGCACCCGGAATCCCCGAATCCGGGATCGGTGAGTCCGCGGCCCTGTCGCGGCTGGCGCGGCTCGTCGCCGAGTTCGGTCTCGACCTCACCCATCCGCTGACCACAGCTCATCTGCAGCCGGCACCCCTGTCGGTCGCGGTCGCCGCGGACGCGCTCGCGAGCGCCACCAACGCCTCGCTGGACACATACGATTCGGGGCCGGCGACCCTCGCCCTGGAGACCTGGACCGTGCAGTCGCTCGCCCGCATGGCCGGTTTCGGCGAACAGGCCGGCGGCGTCTTCAGTCCCGGCGGTTCCATCTCGAACATGCTTGCGCTCATGATCGCCCGCGATCACACCGCGGCCCGTCGTGGCGTCGACGTCCGCCAGGACGGTGTGGGCGCGCTGCGCCGGCCAGTGGTCTTCTGTTCGCGCGTCGCCCACTTCTCGGTGCACCGAGCGTGTGCCGCACTGGGTCTCGGCGAGTCCGCGGTCATCCCTGTTGAGGTCGACGCGCACCACCGGATGATCCCCGAGGCCTTGGAAAGGGCGATCCGACAGGCCGGCGAGGTCACCCCGCTCGCCATCGTCGCCACGGCCGGAACCACCGACTTCGGTACCGTCGACCCGCTGCCCGAGATCGCTGACATCGCCGAACGACACGAGATCTGGCTGCACGTCGACGCCGCCTACGGCTTCGGCACCCTGTTCTCCGATCGCCTGTCCGGACTCCTGAGAGGCGTCGACCGCGCGGACTCGGTGACCCTCGACCTGCACAAGGTCGGCTGGCAGCCGGCCGCCGCCAGCCTCATGCTGCTGTCCGATGCCGACCGCTTCGTGTCACTGAACCGTTCGGTCGCCTACCTCAACCCGGACGACGACGTCGAGGCAGGCTACAGCGGTCTGCTCGGCCAGACCCTGCAGACGACTCGTCGTCCCGACGTGCTCAAGGTCGCGGCCACGCTCTTGGCGTACGGACGCCGCGAACTCGGCGGGATGCTCGAGCGGTGCAACGACCTCGCGGTGTACGCCGAACAGCGCGTCGCCACCGAACTGCAACTCGAACTGATCGCCCCGGTCACGTTGACCACCATCGTCTTCCGCTACCGCTGCGCCGACCTCGACGCCGTCAACGGCGAATTGCGACGCCGTCTCATCACCGACGGCAAGGCCCTGATAGGGCGCACCCAGGTGCGGGTGCCCGGCCAGGACGAACCCCAGACCTGCCTGAAGCTGACCCTTCTGAATCCGGAGACCTCCGAGAGTGACATCGACGAGCTGTTCGACGAACTCCTGCGTCTCGCAATCGAAGTGGAGTCCGAGAGCACCTCGGTCGCCGGCGACCAGGCCCGCAGTGAAGAAATGGTGAGGGTATCGGAATGACCCGTGTAGAGAACGTGGATGTCCTGGCGATCGGCTGCGGTCCGTTCAACCTGGGGCTCGCCGCGCTGGCATCGACCGTCGATGACCTCGACGTGCTCGTCGTGGACTCCCGTGACGAGTTCCGCTGGCATCCGGGCCTCATGTTCGACGAGGCCCGACTCCAGGTGGGATTCTTGTCGGACCTGGTGACCCTGGTCGACCCGACGCATCCGATGTCGTTCCTGAACTACATGGCCGACACCGACCGAATGTACCGGTTCCTGGTGCGGGAGAACTTCTATCCCACCCGCATCGAGTACGAGGCGTACCTGCACTGGTGTATCGGTCGACTCGACACCCTGCGCTGGGGCACCACCGTCACCGAGGTCACATGGGACGACGAGGCCGACGCCTTCGCCGTCACGATCGTCTCCGGCGGCACCACCACGACCGTGATCGCGCGCCACGTCGTCGTCGGCGTCGGCACCGAACCGTTTGTGCCGCAGGCGTTGTCGTCGGGCTCCCCGGCGGTCGTCCACAGTTCCGACTACCTGTACCACCAGGACAAGGCCCATGCCGCGGACTCGGTGACCGTCATCGGTTCGGGACAGTCGGGCGCCGAGATCGTCATCGACCTGCTCGAGGCCAATCTCCGCGGCGGCCCGTCCGTCCGCTGGTGGACCCGTACGCCGTGGTTCGCCCCGCTCGACTTCACCAAGATGTCGCTCGAGATGACCACCCCGGCGTACATGGACTACTTCCAGAGTCTGCCGGAGGCGGCCCGCGATCGGATCCGCCCGCAACACTGGCAGTTCCACAAGGGCGTCTCCAGCGACACCCTCGAACGGGTGCACGAGCTGATGTACCAGCGGCAGCTGCGGGAGAAGCTCAACCCGGTCCAGTTGCGCATCTCCACCGAGGTCGACGGCATCGACACCCTTGCCGACGGCAAGCTCAGGGTCCGTGGGCGTCACCTCGACACCGGTACCCAACTCGCACACACCACCGACATGGTCATCGCGTGCACCGGCTACCAGCCCCGCCAGACCCCGTTCCTGGCCCCCATCGAGCCGCAGCTGCACCGTGATTCGCGCGGCCGCCTCGTCGTGGGCGCCGCGCATCAGGTGGAAACCGAGCCCGCGCTGACCAATCGGTTGTTCGTGGCGAACGCCGAGGAGCACGCCGTCGGCGTCTCGGCCCCCAACCTCGACATCGGCGCGGTCCGCAACGCCCGAATTCTCAACGCCGTCATGGGCCGCGAGGTGTATCGACTGCCGAAGGACACCGCTTTCACCAGCTTCGGGATCGACGACTCCGACGGCGTCGTCGGCTGAGGAGTTCCGCGAGCAACGACGGCCCGGCCCGCAGTGCGGGTCGGGCCGTTCTCCCGTTGAGGGTTGATCGGGTGCCCGGGTCGCTCCGAACGCGGACGGGCCGCAGGTGCCGACTCAACTCTTATCGTGCGGCCTCCGGGAGGCATCGCGATCAGCGGCACAGATCACACACACCAAGGTTCGTACCAGGATCTCCCAGCGCGAGCTGCGACCGTGATCTCGCGGCGACGGGGGTGACAGGGACCTCATCGCCCGAGGCGGCGCGGGGACTGCCGCCCGAGGTTATGCACCTGCGGGCGCCGGATGTTGTGGTGCAAGTTCAGGATCGGGACGGAACGAAGTGAGCTGTGTTCCCTCGAGATCGCTGACGAGCTGCTCGTACTGCCAGCGGTTGTATGCCAAGGGAGCCATGCTGATCCGCTTCGGGAGGCGGTGATAGAGGACGGGAAGTACGCGACAGATGATCGCGTACTCGATCCGGCGGACCTTGTTGAACGGAAAGCCGAAGACGTCGCGCACCTTGGGTCGACTGATGGCCATCCCGCACGTGATGGCCACCTCTCCTGCCACGCGTGAGATCAGCGGCCAGACGGGTCGCAGTGCGGTCGGCAGGTCCTCGGGGGCCGGCGGCGTCGCGAACAGCTTCCGCCCGACTTCGAGCATGTAGGTGTCCGTCAACTCGTTGTCCAGCAGGTCCTGGTAGTACTCCATCGCCTCGGCGTATGAGCGCGGCAGCCCGGATGACCTGCCAGAGAACGACAACGACCCCATCTTGTCCCAGACCACTCGGTAGAAGATCTCGTTGTCCTCATCGGTGAGGGGATCACCGGTGATAGGAGTGTACGAGTTCCGATACAGCAGAAACATGCTGAGGTACACCAGGTTCCAGGCTCGAGGCGAGTAGGCGCTGTACGGCCTGCCATCGCGGCCCTTTCCCTTGACCTCGCGATGAAGTGTCTTGAGGCGATCGAGGTGCCGGGCGTTGACCTCCGCGTCGCCCCACATTACGAGCTGCCCGGCCGCCAAGGTGCGCATGTTGCGCTCGAGTGGCCGGTTCTCGTACCGGCCGGTGGCCCACGTCGCGTCCGATACATCGTGCTGCATGCCCTGGTCGACGTATGCAGCCGCGAACAGTCCCACCAGCCGTGACCCGCAGAACCACCGAAACTGTTCATACCGTTTCTGTGCGTGTCCCTCGAGCGGCGGTCCGTCGACGGTGATATCGGTGGGAGACGCTGTGGAAATTGATTGTGCCATCTTCATTCTCCTCGGGAGCGGTGCCTGGTTGTCAGGTGGGCGTTCAGGGGATGAGCGGGTGCAGAATCACACGGACCATCCGTCGGATCGCATCGTCGTCCGTGGTCGGTAGGCCGATGTCGGGCGTCAACCAGACGCTGCCGATGAAGCGCAGCAAGACCTCGGCCGTGCCCGTCGTGTCGACGTCGACAGCGAGTTGTTCGGCGCAGTCGGAAATCCGATCGGTCAGCATGAGTAGCTGCAGTTGGGCGAGGTCGGGATCGCGATGGATTGCGACAGCCGTCCCGTCCTCCACGAGCCGGGTCCCGATCGGATGGGTCCGCGCAGTACGAACGGCAGCGACGATGATCTCCACCAAATGCTCACCCGGATGAGAGACAGCAGCGACAGTCTCCGCGAATCCCTCGACGATGCGAGCCAACTCGAACGAGAACGCCCGTCTGATCAGTTCGTCCTTGGACTCGAATCGACGGAATACCGTCGCTCGTCCCACCCCCGCACTTCGGGCGACGTCGGCCATCGTCAGTCGCGCGGTTCCGTAGAGCGCGATGCACCGAAGGGTCGACTCCAGGATGGCGCTGTCCACTGCGTCGCTTGTGGAGGGTGCGCTGGTCAGGCCCTCGATCACGAGTCGGGCATGTGGTGGGGTCGTGATACTCATGGTACGAGAAGAGTATCGTGCGTCTCATCGATCGCGCAGGTGTTTACGGAACCGGGTTTGCACACGAGATACCGCGGACGGGTGAGCCACCCTTCTCGCCGGCACGTGAACGCGTGAGGGCATCCGGGCCTCGTTCAGGCCACCTCCAACGTGGAGGCGACAGTCTCACGGTGACGTCGTCCGCCCCGAGGCCGGTCGGCGAGACGACACGGCCCGTCCCCGCATGGAGGGGACGGGCCGTCGTGTGTGTTGAGACCGGTTTCGATGGGACTCGTCGCAGGCTCTCGCCCACTCGGCCAGCGGAGGGATCAGCTCGTCGCAGCCTCGAAGCTCGGCTTGAGCAGGTCCAGCACGTACGGCACCGAGTTCGGCGTCGGTGCGTTGAGGCCGGTGATCTGCGACTGCGTCATGAACGTGACGGCACCGTTCTTGACGGCCTTCAGGTTCTTGTAACCCGGTAGCTTCTTGAGGGTTTCGGCCTGTTCCGGTGTCGCGGTGGCGACGACCAGTACGTCGGCGTCGAGCATCGGGATGTTCTCGGTGCTCAGTCCGAAGCGGGGGTTGCGGGTGCGCTGGTACTCGGCGACCAGCTTGGGCGCCATCTGCATCTTCAACTCGCTGAACAGCTTTGCCGCGCCGTCGTTCGGGTCGCCGAGGACCGACAGCTGGTCGTTGCCGTACATGAAGGCCAGCGCGTAGGTCTTGCCGGCGAGATCCGGGAACTCCTTGCCGACGGCGGCGACCTTCGCGTCGGTCTGGTCGATGATCTCGGTCGCCTTGTCCGGCTGGTGCAGCACGGTGCCCATGACGGTGACCATGTCCTGCCAGGGATCGATCTCCTGGCCGCTGATCGCGTTGACCGTCGGCGCGAGCTTGGCGATCTGCTCGAATTCCGGGCTGCCGGAGGCGAATCCGGGAGCGAAGATCAAGTCGGGGTCGAGCTTGGCGATCGTCGTCGCATCGTCGCCCTTGGTGGGGTCGATGAACGTCGAGTCGGCGAGCTTCTGGCCGTACCAGGGTTGCAGTTCGCCGGTCGCCGACTTGGAGTAGTCGTAGTAGCCGACCGGGGTCACGCCGAACGAGAGCGCCACGTCGGTCCACTGGTCACCCAGGGTCACGATGCGCTTCGGTGTCTCCGGGATCGTCACCGAGCGGCCGTCGGGCAGGTTCAGCTGCACCGATCCACCGGTCGAGTCATCCGAACTCGAACATCCGGCGAGGAGGCCGGCGGACATGAGCGCACCCGCGAGAAGCGCACCAAGACGAAGTCGTGTTTTCACGTCAGTTCTCCAGAACGGTCGGGGGTCAGAGCGAGCAGGGCAGCAGGACGAAGCTGGCGATGAGGCAGACGCTGCTGTTCGACAGCTTCCACTTGTCGCCGCTCCACACCCAGGTCATCGCACGATTCTGGCTGCCCCGGCCGACGACGCTGATCTGCAGCGGGGCGGTCATCTTGGTGCCGCTGACCTGCACCGGACCGACCATCTGGTAGCTGAGTCCGACGTTGCCGTAGGTGGTGATCGCCTGGGCGACGGCGTCGAGCTGACGCAGGGCGCGCTCGCCGCCCTGGAGTTCGGCGGCCCGTGCGGCGCGATTGCCGCGCGAGTTCATGACCGTCTTGACCTTCGTGTTGAGCTGACCGGGCGTCAGCGCGGTCGGGGCTGCGACAGCCTGCTGCTGGGACGGCGCGGCCGAGGTACCCGGCGCGGGAGCCGGTGCGGGCGCGGCGTCGGGGCCGGCGCCGACCGTGCCGCCGCT
>NZ_BACI01000045.1 GCF_000225505.1 Gordonia alkanivorans NBRC 16433
AGTATGGCCGCACGGACAGCGCTTCCAGCGGTTCTTGATCGACTCGCCGTAGTATCCGCGCCCCGAGTTCATACCGGCAGTTACCTGGGTTCAGAGCCACGACAGTCGGCTGAAAGAGATTGGCTGACAGATGAAAGAGCATCGAAGCAGTAGGCATCGAGATCCACATCCCCTGCGCCGCCGGCGACCTGCCTCAGACATCAGATCCGAAGCCATTGCTGGCGCCGGCGACTACCTGAAGATCTGCATGGAGTGTCTGCCTTCGTCAGCCACTCTGTTGCTCGGCTTCTTATGTGGCGTTTCGATATGAGGATGGGCGCGAAATGATCGACAATGATCAAACGAATTGGCCTCGCCACCTACCTATAGTCATATGTGGGTGGGATGGGACGTCTTCGCCGTTCGGCGAACTGGCCGGAAACGTCAAGGATTCGACTGCTGGCATATCGGTAGTGGCGGCCACTGCCGACGAGCACTGGGACGTAGTGCCGGATCGAGCCTAGGCAAGATGGTGAAGGATTGGTTTGACTAGTGCGCAATCGCGAATCGGGAAGACATCGGGACAACGGTCCCGCCAAACTCCGACAATCGTTGGCCGAGAGTTATTCCCACTCGTCTACTGTTGTGAAGACACATTTGATGAACAAACTTGTCGTCGCCCCTTCAGGGGTTACATTCTTCCTCGGTCTTCTTCTAGGGATCAACGCATGGGGTTAGACAGGAAAGATCACTGACCGAAGATGATTGCTGCGCTTGAGTACGCGCTCGTGAAGGTCGGACGTGTCGCGACACTCGTTGCTACGACTCCTGACTAGGATTTCCTCGGTCCACCCGCTTTGTACGACTTGGGCGGCCGAGGTCGCGCATGGCGCTAGCGCGAGCCGGTGCTCTGTCGATCCGAAGGGCCCCGCCCCCGTTCGCTGCAAACATCGCCCTTCAAACTTCAGATTCGGCACCGGCGACGCCATGCTGAGTCCGTGACCTACAGTCTGCAAGTCACCGCTCGGCGACCGCACTGATGCGTACCTCGCTCGCCTTGACCACGAGCACGACGTCGAGCCCGGCGACCAACCCCAGATCGGCAACAGCCGCCCAGGTGACCTCGGCGGACACGACCTGCCCCCCGACGTCGGTGTTGACGACCGCGTGGTCACCGCGGGGCACCACGTCACGGACGGTCGCCCGCAGAGTTGTTCTCGGACTGCCGTGCGGCGCTTCGAGATACACGGCGACAGCACGAGGTGAGAACGTCGCCGCGGTCGGCGTTCCTGCACCTAGACCACCAACGGGCACGTCCTCCCCGACCGACCCGACCACCTGACTACCTGACTCGTCGACGACCGTCGAGTCCTCACCGATCTGCCCCATGAACAGATTCAACCCCGACAGCGATGCGGTGAACCTCGACCCCGGGTTGGTCAGAACCTGTCTTGTAGAGCCGGATTCGACGACCCTCCCCTGTTCCAGCACGACGATGTCCTCCGCAAGCCCGAGGGCGTCGACCGGGTCATGGGTGACCATGATCGTGGTGCGGCCGTGATCGGCGAGCAGACCCCGCAACAGGGCCCGCAATCGACTCCCCACATCGACATCCAGCGCACGAAACGGCTCATCCAACAGCAGTACCCGTGGTTCGGCGGCCATCGCCCGAGCGATGGCGACCCGCTGTGCCTGACCACCGGACAGCTCGTCGGGCTTCCGGTCCGCCAACTCCTCGACCTCGACGGCCGCCAGCCACCGCGTCACCCTCTCCGCCACCGCGGCACGCGTCAACCGCTGCGCCGACGGCGCGAAAGCCACGTTCTCCGCAACCGTCAGATGAGGAAAGAGCCGCGCATCCTGCGATAGCAGCGCCACACCCCGACGATGCGGCGGCACGAACACCCGATCGTCACGAAACACCTCATCGCCCAAACTGATACGCGATCCCCGGTCCCCCCCGCATCAGCCCCGCGAAGCTCATCGCGACGGGCCATTCAACGACTGACCGGCAGACTTCAGCTCGACCGGCAGACTTCGATCGAGGTCTGTGTGTCGAGTTGAGGTTCGCCGGTCGCCTGTGGACAGAGATCCGAAGGCCGCGACCTCCCGAACTATGGTGGCGACCGCACATCTATCGTGGTTTGCGACATCAAAGGGGGGGATTTGTGTCGGACTTGGTTGTTGACCCATCAGCGCTCGACACCGCGGCGACGCACGTCTCGAACTGCGCGTCGCGACTGATGGCGCTCGAGCTGTCCTCGTATGCGGGCCTGGAGGGGACGTCTTCGACGTTCGCCGAACTGGCCGGCACCTTCAAGGGTGCGACCGCTGACATGTCGGTAGTGGCGGCCACTGCCGACGAGCGCATCGCCACCTCCCTTGCCAACCTGTCCGGTGCAGTGGCTGCGTTCTCGGAACTGGTGGTCGACGCCAAGGAAACCACCGTCGCGACGGACGGTCACAGCGCCGGCCGCATCCGGGACGCAGTACCTTATCCCACTCGTCAAGGGGACCAGAAGAACCATGTCGTCCCGCTCAGTGTCCTGTTGTCGGTGCAGTAGAGACTCATGCCTCCGAGTTATGACGAAGTGGCCTCATGGGAGCCCGAGGTCATGGCACAGATAGCGTTCGGCATCGTTCGCCTGCAGGCCCATCTGGAGGTCGAGGCACCGAAGGCGGGCAATCCGGTCCTGAATCTGACGTCCGGGCAATGGCACGGGGAGGCGCGCGGCGCTGCCGACACCCGGGCCGAGGGCGTCACTCGATGGATCCGGAACACCGCCGACGAATACGGCGACCTCGCAGAGGTCCTGCAGACCGGCGCCGCCAACATTCGCAGCGCGATAACCGCATTGGAAAGCCGGACCGCACTCGCCGACAGCAGAGGCTACATCCTCGACCGCGGAAGCCGTGGGTACGCGATCAACTTCGATCCCGCCCGTGCGCCGGATGGTGCCGAGTACGACGCCCGCGAAGCGTTCGAGCACCAGTCCGCGCTGTCAGGCCTCGCCACTGCTGCTGATGACACGGTGACTGCGACGCGGGACGCGATCAGTCGTGCGCTCGGCGAGATCGGCGGCATCACACCCACTTCCGTTGGCAAGAACCGAGGAGCCGTCGACGCCGCGCTCGCAGAAAGCGATGCCAAAGCGGTACGCGATGGCACGGCCACGCCTGAACAACTCGGCCGATTCACACGAATGATGGATGTCACGCCGGAGCAGTTGGCCGAGTTGAAGAAAGGCAACCATGCCGGCATGGATCCCTCACGGGCCAGGTACATCTTGAACGCGATGGGTTATGGCGACATCGATCTGAAGAGTGCTGCCGCGACGGCGGCGTTCGGCGCGATTGAGCGCCGAGGCCAGGACATCGGGTGGGTCTTCGACCAAAAGCAGCGATACGCTGGGACACGTCATTCTCGCTCAGTGTCCGGATTGACCCCCGAAGAAGTGTCTCGGAATTACAAGCTAGGGCGAGCACTGTTCCGTGGTTCCCAGGTCCTCAGCGTTGCTGTCACCGGATGGGACGAGTTCAGCAAGTACCGAGACGGGGACCAAAGCCTCGGCGACGCCGTGGCAGTCACCGCAGGATCTGCGGCTGGGGGTGCGATCGGCGGCGCTGCCGCAGGGGCAGTCGTCGGAACGTTCTTCGGGCCAGTTGGGACCGCGATCGGGGCGGGCATCGGCGCTGCCATCGGCAGTATGGCCGGCGCTGACAGCGTTCAAGCAATTATGGATTGATAGGACGGGGAAACCAGATGAACAGACGTCGTACTGACAGGCCGAGGCACAGTTCGAACCGCCTTCCCCTCGACAACGGAGTCGCCGTAACCGATTGGCTGAAGAATGCCTTGGTTTGCGCTCCCACAGGGGTTGCATTCATCGCCGGGCTTTTCTTTGGCGATTTCCTCGCCTCGTAGGTGTCGAGAAGTGATCTCTGCGATCGAGTACGCAATCGTCAACTATGGCGCTACGGCCAAGCTGCACGCTGTGACAGCCGAACTCGAATTCATACCTTCAGTTTTCTGGTACGACATGGATCCAGAAGCCGCGCATCAGGCTTCCGCAAGTCGGGTACTACTCCGCGCCGAGGAGCCGACACCCCCTTTCGTCGCGAACGTCGTGCTCCAGTACTTCAGTTTCGGCGAGGTCCCGCCCATTCCCCTCGGAAGCCTTGACACGACACTGGACTTCACGCCTCTCGATGGCGCTGAGATACTTGGGCACCAAGTACTCGACGACGGGTACCGTTGTGTTGACGATGCGGAGTACACGTCTGGCGGAATCGATCTACGGGTCCGGCGGACTCAATTGTCTTACCAGATGGCTGACTTCGGATCTGCGCTGGCCATCTACACGGCAACGACGACTGTCGCAGCGTGGGGCGACGTAGAACGAGAAATCATCGAGATGGAAGAGCAATGGCAAACCAGAACGACCCGAATCAATTGAACGCAGAAGACAATCGGTGGACAAAGCCGAGTACCTACTTCACTGGCGTGGTCTCGATGTTGCTCACCTATCCAGCACTGGCCTTCCTTGCCGGCCTCATGTTGGCGTACTTCACCGCGTAGTCGGTAAGACCTCCTGTCAGCCCGCATCCGGCAGACGTCAACTCGACTTCCAGACTTCGATCGAAGTCGCGTAGTCGAGTTGAGGTTCGGCAGTCACCGCTCGGCAACCGCACTGATGCGTACCTCGCTCGCCTTGACCACGAGCACGACGTCGAGCCCGGCGACCAACCCCAGATCGGCAACAGCCGCCCAGGTGACCTCGGCGGACACGACCTGATCGCCGACGTCGGTGTTCACCACCGCATGATCACCGCGGGGCACCACGTCGCGGACGATGGCGCGCAGCGTTGTTCGCGGGCTACCGTGCGGCTCTTCGAGATACACGGCGACGGCACGAGGTGAGAACGTCGCCGCGGCCGGCGTTCCTGCACCTAGACCACCAACGGGCACGTCCTCCCCGACCGACCCGACCACCTGACTACCTGACTCCTCGACGACCGTCGAGTCCTCACCGATCTGCCCCATGAACAGATTCAGCCCCGACAGCGATGCGGTGAACCTCGCCCCCGGGTTGGTCAGAACCTGTCTTGTAGAGCCGGATTCGACGACCTCCCCCTGTTCCAGCACGACGATGTCCTCCGCAAGCCCGAGGGCGTCGACCGGGTCATGGGTGACCATGATCGTGGTGCGGCCGTGATCGGCGAGCAGACCGCGCAACAGGGCCCGCAATCGACTCGCCACATCGACATCCAGCGCACGAAACGGCTCATCCAACAGCAGTACCCGTGGTTCGGCGGCCATCGCCCGAGCGATGGCGACCCGCTGTGCCTGACCACCGGACAGCTCGTCGGGCTTCCGGTCCGCCAACTCCTCGACCTCGACGGCCGCCAGCCACCGCGTCACCCTCTCCGCCACCGCGGCACGCGTCAACCGCTGCGCCGACGGCGCGAAAGCCACGTTCTCCGCAACCGTCAGATGAGGAAAGAGCCGCGCATCCTGCGATAGCAGCGCCACACCCCGACGATGCGGCGGCACGAACACCCGATCGTCACGAAACACCTCATCGCCCAGACTGATACGCGATCCCCGGTCCCCCCGCAGTAGTCCCGCGATCACCCGCAGCATCGTCGACTTCCCCGCGCCATTCGGTCCGACGACGGCAGTCGTACGGCCTGCGGTGAATCGGTGTTCCACAGTCAGCGGGGGCACCGCCTGGTCGATGGACACCAACAGGTCCTCGCCACTCACAGAACACCTGCCCCGGTCCGGCGTCGTCGTCGGCTGTGCACACCCACCACGACCACCAGCGAGATCGCCACCAGGACAAGCGACAACGGGATCGCGGCCTGCGGGTCGTCGATCGCCGACACGTAGATCGCCAGCGGTGCCGTCTGGGTGACACCGGGAGCGTTGCCCGCGAAGGTGATCGTCGCCCCGAACTCGCCGAGCGCCCGCGCGAACGCCAGGACCACACCGGCGAGCAGCGACGGCGCCACCAGCGGCAGGGTGACCCTCCACAACGTGCGGGTCGGTCCGGCACCCAGAGTCGCCGCGACTTCCTCGTACCGCGTACCCACCACGCGCACAGCACCTTCGACGCTGATCACCAGGAACGGCAGCGCGACGAAGGTCTGCGCCAGCACGACGGCGGTCGTGGTGAACGCGATATCGATACCGGCGTCGTGCAGATGTTCTCCGACGATCCCGAGGCGCCCGAAGGTGTACAACAACGCGAGGCCCCCGACCACCGGGGGGAGCACGAGTGGGAGCAACACCAGTGAGCGCAGCACACGGACGAACGGGCCGTCGTGGCGCGCGAAGATCACCGCCATCGGCACTCCCATGATCAGACACAAGACGGTGCTGAGCGAGGCCGTGATCAGCGAGAGCCGCAGCGCGTCAACCGAAGACGGGGATGTCACCTGCTCGATGAAACCGCCCCACGGCGACCGGAGCAGCAAAGCCAGTGGCGGCACGACGATCAGCGCGACACCGAGTGCGGCGAAACTGTATGTCCACAGCGGCAATCCGGTGGGATCACGAGGGACGCGACCGGGACGGCGCATCGTCACGGCACCCCGAAACCGGCATCACGCAGTATCCGCCGACCGTCCTCGCCGAGCACCAGGTCCCGGAACTGCGAGGCCAGTTCGTGGTCATCGGCGTCGGCGATCACCGCGATCGGATAGTCGTTGACGACCGTCGCGAACGCCGGATCGTTCACGGTGGTCACCTGGTCACCGGCCGCACGGGCGTCGGTCACATACACGACCCCGGCGTCGGCCTGTCCGGTCGCCACCTTGGTGAGCACCGCGCTCACCGACTGCTCCTCCGACACCGCGTCGATCGTGATCCCCGTGCGGCGTACCACGGTGTCGGTGGCGGCGCCGCACGGTTGAGCCACCTGGCAGACGACGGTGGTGATGCCCGGCTTCGTCAGATCGGCCAAGGACCTGACGTTCTTCGGGTTCCCCGGAGCGGTGACGATCACCAGGGTGTTGGTGGCAAAGATCTCGGGATCGACGGCCAGTTCGCCGAGTTTCGACATGTTCCTCTGATCGGCACTCGCGAAGACGTCGGCGGGCGCGCCCTGCCGGATCTGATTGGCGAGCGTCGACGACCCGTCGAAGGACAGGCGGACGTCGACACCGTCGTGCTGTCTCTCGAACTCATCGGCGATCGCGGTGAAGGTCTTCGACAACGACGCCGCGGCGGAGACGTCGAGGACTCGCCCATCCGACCCGTTCGCCGAGCAACCCGCGACGAGCAGCATCCCGACCACCACGAGGGCGACCCCGCGCCTCGTCATCGATCGGCTCGGCTCGTCTCGACCATCACGTTGGTCGACTTCACGATCGCGGTCGCGACCGACCCCGGCTCCAGCGCCAACTCTCGCGCCGACTGCGCACTCATCAGCGAGGTCACCTCGAACGGCCCGCACTGCATCGTCACCTGCGCCATGACCCCGTCCACCTGAACCTCGGTGACCAGTCCGGTGAACCGATTGCGGGCAGAACGCACGACAGGCACCCCATCATCGGGCGCGACAGCACGCTCCCGCGCCAGCTCCGCGAGCCGGGCGCCGTCGACCGTCGCGACCGGGCCGTCGTCGGACTGTGCGAGCACCCCGGATGCGATCCACCTGCGGACGGTGTCGTCGCTGACGCCGAGCAGAGTCGCGGCATCCTTGATCCGTATCGCGGTCACGACGTTCACCCTAACCGCATCTGCGTGATAGCTCCGGCTACCCATCCGCAGATGCGGAACAACAGCGCCTCTTGACTTCAAGTGAGCTTCAAGTCTTAGCGTTTACCTCACGCCGACCGTCGGAGTTCGGGCCGTCGGACCGATGAGTTCCGTGGGGGGTCACGGTCTGTCATGTCGAGGAACACCGGAGTTCCCCGACGGCCCCTGAGATGTCCCCCATCTACACCCGGAGACACCGGAAAATCGTTCGCCCTTGTCAGACCCCATCGATACCGTGGAGAGTTATGAGCTCAGTCACAGACCCCGCCGCCGCGCCCGGCGCCCTCGCGACGCCCGACGTCGCGATCGAGGCCATCGACCTGGTGAAACGCTTCGGCGATTTCACCGCGGTCGACGGCGTCAGCTTCACGGTCCCGCGCGGGTCCGTACTCGGCCTGCTCGGTCCCAACGGCGCCGGCAAGACCACCACTGTCCGCATGATGACCACCCTGTCACCACCGACGAGCGGGACCGCCCGGATCGCCGGTTACGACGTCCTCGAACAGCCCGGCCTGGTCCGGCAGAACATGGGCCTCACCGGCCAGGCCGCGACCGTCGACGAGATCCTCACCGGTCGCGAGAACCTGCGCATGATCGGCGGCCTCTACGGCATCGGTCGCAAGACCCTGACCCGTCGCTCCGATGAACTCCTGGAGCAGTTCTCCCTCACCGAGGCCGGCAACAAACCGGTCAAGTCGTACTCCGGAGGTATGCGCCGCCGACTCGACCTCGCCGTCAGCCTCCTGGCCGCCCCGCCCGTGCTGTTCCTCGACGAGCCGACCACCGGCCTCGACCCGCGGAGCCGCTCGGAACTGTGGGATGTCCTGCGTGACCTGGTCGCCGACGGGACCACGCTCCTGCTGACGACCCAGTACCTCGAAGAGGCCGACCAGCTCGCCGACGACATCGTCGTCATCGACAAGGGCCGGATCATCGCCCACGGCACGCCGCTGCAGCTCAAGGAACAGGCCGGTTCGGCCAGCCTCGTGCTGACCGTGTCCCGGGGCGAGGATCTCCCGGCGGCCGAGGCGCTGCTGCGCAAGAACGGTGCCGAGGTCTTCGTCGACGTTCCCGCTCGTCGGCTCACCACCGCCTCCGGCGGCCTCGGAGACCTCCCCCGCGTCGCCGCCTGGTTCGACGAAAGCGGTATCGCCGTCGACGATTTCGGACTCGCGCGCCCGAGCCTCGACGACGTCTTCCTGTCCCTGACCGGCCACCGCGCCGAGGACACCACCAACACCACCGACGAGGAGATCGCCTGATGACCACCACTGCTGAGAAAGACGCGGTGGTCGCGAACACATCGCGCATCCATCCGACCACCCTCTGGCAACAGTCCTGGATCATGGTCAAACGCAACATGATCCACACCAGACGTATGCCGGAGATGCTTTCCGACGTCACGATCCAGCCGATCATGTTCGTCGTGTTGTTCGCGTACGTGTTCGGTGCGTCGATCCAGACCGACAGCGCTTCCTACAAGGAATTCCTGCTGCCGGGCATCATGGGCCAGACCATCGTGTTCACCGCGTTCATCGTGGCGTCGGGAATCACGGCCGATCTCGAGAAGGGCATCATCGACCGGTTCCGGTCGCTACCCATCCGGCGATCGTCGGTGCTGATCGGCCGGAGCATCGCGAGTGTCATGCACAGTTCCATCGGCATCGTGGTGATGTCGTTGACCGGTCTCGCGATCGGCTGGCGCATCCGCGGGTCGTTCGTCGACGCCGTTCTCGCGTACTGCCTGCTACTCCTGTTCGGCTTCGCGATGATCTGGTTCGGCATTCTCATCGGGTCATGGCTGCGAACCGTGGAAGCGGTGAACGGCTTCATGTTCTCGACGCTGTTCCCGATCACGTTCCTGTCGAACGCCTTCGTCCCGACCGACCCGATGCCCACCTGGCTGCGGACGATCGCCGAATGGAATCCGATGTCATCGCTCGTCCAGGCGTTGCGTGTGCTGTGGGGCAACGGTCCGGAGTTCGGTCCGGGTTCGGCGCTGCCGCTACAGCATCCGGTGATCTCGACCATCATCTGGGCGGTCGCGCTGACCCTGGTCTTCGCACCGTTCGCCCTACGCGCCTACAACAAGCGGACCATCGACTGAGCCGCTAGGACATCGAGGGGACTACAGCGGCCCGTTCAGGCAGTCAGAGTGATCGCCTGCAGCGGGTCGCTGTAGATCGCGTCCAGGGAGACCGCGCCGGCCGCCTGCTGCTGCACCGTGGCTCCCGAATGCGACACTCGCACATCACGCTTGGCGACGATCGAGGTCTCCCGAACCGCGCGTGCCACCGTCGGAAGGCTGGTCGGGTAGTCGGTGAACGCCTGACCGCCGAGGATGATGTGGTCCGGGTTGAAGATGTCGGCGATCAGACCGACCGTGCGGCCCAGCACCTCGGCGCGCTCTTCGAAGAGGGCGCGCGTGGTCGCGTCACCCGCACGGGCCAGGCCGTGCAGACCTTCGACGTCGGTCACCGAAAGACCCAGCGCCCGAGCGGCTTCGACGATCCCGGTGTCGCTCACCGCGGGCTCGAGTCGACCCGTGCGGTGCGGATCGAGCAGCGTGGTGGCGCCGGTCGGGAAGTGTCCGATGACCGGAGGTCCCGCGGTCGGGGTGTGGACGGTGCCGCCGACGCTGAAGGCGATGCCCAGCATCTCGCGGGCGTAGAAGTACAGGAAGCTCGACTGCTCGTCGACGGGGTTGAGGACCAGCTCGGCGGCTGCCATCGCCTCGACGTGCGAGGCGACGGACACCGGCAGGCCCACGGCCTCGGCGATCACCCGGCCGACGGGCGCACCTTCCCATCCGAGACGGGGGTGATCGACGATGCCGCCCTCGGCGACACGCCCACCGAGCGCCACGCCGACCCAGAGCACACGCTTCCCGGTCCACCGCTCGGCGAAGCGACGAGCGCTCACGCCGATCGCGGCGAGGGTCTCCTCGGGGGTGTCGGCCTCCGGTGTCGGGATCTGGATGGCACCGACCACGCGGTGGAGCAGATCGTGGGTGGTGATCGAGGTGACCTTGTATCCGATGTGGATACCGAGGGTGAGGAACTCGGCGAGGTTGACCTCGAAGGGCAGACGCGGACGACCGATGGCTCCCGACGGGGCCAGGTCGGCGCGTTCGCGGATCAGACCAGCCTTCAGCAGAGCGCTGACCTGGCGGTTGACCGTCGAGATACTCAGACCGGTGCGCTCGGCGGCATCATCGCGGAAGAGGGGGCCGGCCAAGCGAGCGGCCCGGAGGACGAGCGCGGCCGGCTTGTTCGAGAGCTCGAGGCGCGGCGTCGAGACGTGCACCCGCTGATCCCCCTTCTTCACGCCGCGTCGGTCCGCGGTCGATCCCGGGAGCCGGGGCGACGGCACCGACGAAGGTACGGATGACAACGGTACGGGTTGCCGGTTGACCTGCGGTCCGCGGCGCACCGGCCGCGATGCAGGTCGCCGGGTCAGCGGAGTGGGCGCGGTACGCAGGGTACGGCCGGAGATCTCAGGAAGAATTGCAGTCATGATCGTCCTCGTCGAAAACCCCGCGCTCAGAGGGCGGGGCAGGGTGGCTGAAGTGCTCGGAAAAGAGACTTGGAGCGACACCCCGGACGAGGCGTCGGCTCAGCGCATTCGACGACAACAACAGAGAACGCGAGCGAGCGGCAGACGGCAGCCCAGAGCGGTGGTCACATAGGTGACCTCCGACAGGTTGCGGTCGACACTCGTCATGTCGATCAAGTTAGCAACGCCGACGCCGCGGCGGCAAGCCCGTTCCTCCAGGTGACGGAGTTTTCGATACCCACGCGACTACGCGTTCACCGGCGAGTTCAGGCCCGTCCGCGACGTCGTACCCGGGTTGCACCCTCTGTGGTTCCACACCGACACCCTGCGGCTACCCGACCTGCGGCCCATCGCCGAGCGGACCGAGGTCGGTTGTTCCACCGAGTCGAGTGTGTCGGTGATCGACGGTAAATTGTGAGCATGACCACAACCGCGGGCGAGTCCGTCTCCGACGCCGAGTTCCTCGAGATCGCCGAACCGTTCCGTCGCGAGATCATCGCCCACTGCTACCGCATGATGGGCTCCCACCACGACGCGGAGGACCTCGCCCAGGAGACCTTCCTGCGCGCATGGCGCGGCTATGCCAAGTTCGACCACCGTTCCTCGGTGCGGACCTGGCTGCACAAGATCGCGACCAACACCTGCCTCACCGCGCTGCAGAGTTCTCAGCGTCGCCCACTTCCGTCCGGGCTCGGGGGCGACGCCTTCGATCCCACCGACGACCTGCTCCAGAACCATGAGGTGCCATGGCTGGAGCCGTACGCCGGCACCGTCGACGAGATCACCCCCGGTGACGCCGCCGACCCCGCCTTCGTCGTCGGCGCACGGGAATCGGTCCGGCTGGCGTTCATCGCCGCCCTCCAGCACATACCGGAACGACAACGCGCGGTGCTGATCCTGCGTGACGTGCTGCAGTGGCGGGCGGCCGAGGTCGCCGACACCATCGGCGTCACCACCGCGACCGTCAACAGTCTCCTGCAGCGCGCCCGCGAGCAGCTCAAGACCGCACGACCCCAGGCGGAGTCGGCGAGTGCGGACTCGTCGGTCCTCGACGACGACGCCAAACGGGAGCTGCTCGCCCGGTACGTGTCGGCCTTCGAGCGCTACGACGTCGATGCGATCGCCGAGATGTTCACCGACAAGGCCATCTGGGAGATGCCGCCATTCACCGGTTGGTACCAGGGCCCGGAGGCCATCGGAACCCTCATCCGCAAGAACTGCCCCGCGGAGAAGGCCGGCGACCAGATCCTGCTGCCCACGGTCGCCAACGGACAGCCCGCGTTCGGTCTGTACATGCGCGAACCCGACGGCGTCCATCGGCCGTTCCAGCTCCAGGTCCTCGACATCGATGCGCAGGCGAAGAAGGTCGGTTACGTGGTGGCGTTCTTCAGCGACACCATGGAAGAGGATTTCGCCAGGTTCGGGCTACCCGCCACTCCGTACGACGCACCCGCACGAACTGCGCCGAGCCCCTGGCACTGACGTCGACGCCGGTCAATCCTCGGAGTTCTGCGGCAGTTGAGAGGGGTCCATCCAGACCACCTCCCAGGCGTGACCGTCCGGATCGCAGAAGCTGTGGCAGTACATGAACCCGAAGTCCTCGGGTTCACGAAGCGGTGTGCCCCCGGCGGTCAGTGCCGTGCCGACGAGGCGGTCGGCGTGCTCTCGACTGTCGGCGGAGAACGAGACGAGAGCCTCTCGCCCCCGCGCGGGGTCGGCGATGCTCATGGCCGCGAACCCTTCGAAGCGTCGGCGCTGCATCAGGATCACCATCGCGGTGTCGTTGATCGGCATGCACACCGTGGCCGGATCGCAGAACATCTCGTCGAACCGGAAGCCCAGCGCGCCGAAGAACCGTCGTGACCGCGCGACGTCGGCGACCGGCAGATTGACGAAGAGCATCGGTGCCACAGGCGGCCTCCAGTCGAGATCGGGTCTCTCGGCCCCACCGCCCGAGCGCGTGCGAATCGCCGGCCGGGAGGGGGCCTCACCCAATACAGACCAGCCCCCGCAAACGAATTCATCGCCATCGAATAATGTTCACTCATGGGCGTCATCTATCTTGTGCGGCACGGTCAGGCTAATGCGTTGGCGTACGGCGTATCCGACGCCACCGACGACCTCCGGAACGGACCCGGCGGACTCACCGCCACCGGCGATACCCAGGCCGCGCTCTCCGGGTCGTTCCTTGCCGGCCAGGTGGAGCGGTTCACCGCAGCAGTCAGCGGCGACCTCGTTCGGCAGAGCCAGACACTGAACGGCGTGCTCGGTAGGTTCGAATCCCGCCCCGACGCCAACGTCGACGCGGGTTGGAACGAGTACTCGCTGCCCGCACTGGTGGGGCACGCCTCGCCCGAGATGTACCACGACAACCGTGCCTACCAGCAGCAGCTCGACAAGGGTTTGGCGGGATGGATCGCCGCCGGCGATCACGAGCCGGATCCGGGTCCCGACGGCGGTCCCGCCGAGAGTTACCCCCAGTTCAAGGCACGCGTGCACGACGCCGCGGCGCGGGCAGCCGAGGTGGCGGGTTCCGGCCAGACCGTTCTCGTGGTGTCCTCCGCGGGGACCATCACCCAGTGGATCGCCCAGTTGTGGGGAATCCCCGACGAGAACTGGCCGGCGATGGCGCGCACCATGGTCAATGCGTCGATCACCAAGCTCATCGTGGGCCGCCAGGGCGTCTCCGTCGTGTCGTTCAACGAACACGGACACCTCTCCGACCGCGAGGGCGGGGTCTCGACCGTGCGCTGAGGCCTACGGCCGCGCAACAGTAGACGAACGCAAGCGAGGAGCCGCGTCGAACCACCCCCGTCGCAGGGAGATTCGACGCGGCTCCTCGCCTGTGTTGAAGCTCGTTACGCCCGATGCAGATTCGTGCCCGGACGCGTGAGCACCACGTTCGGGAGCACCGCGTACCGCGACAGCTGCGTGATCGAGTGTGCGACAACAGCAACGTCTGCGGCCGTGATCATCTCGTCGGCCGGGATGCGGTCCTTGAGCCAGTCGGTCATGTCGGTGTTGACGTAGCCCGGCGCGATCGTCGTCGCGCTGACGCCGTTCTCCGACTCCTCGAGGTTGAACGTCTCGCACAGTGAGATCAGCGCAGCCTTGGTCGCACCATAGGCGGAGAGTTCGGGCTCCGGGTAGACACCGGTGATCGATGCCACCGCGATGACTTTCGCAGCACCTGAAGTTTCCGCGGTTGCCCGCAGCGTCGGGAGTGCCGCCTGCAGCAGGATGTACGGTGCCCGCACGTTGACCTCGTAGAGACGGTCGAAACGCTTGACCGGCATCTCCGCCACCGCGCCCTTGGACCCCATGCCCGCGTTGATGATCAACGCGTCGCAGCGCCCGAAGGCGTCGGCGTGCGCGGCACCGAGCGCGGTGATCGCGTCGGTGTCGGTCATGTCGGCCGGGACGACCTCGACCCGACCTGCGCCGTGCTCGCGGAGCTCGGCCGCCTTCTTCTCCAACGTTTCCCGACCTCGGGCACTGATCGTCAGGTCCCAGCCGTCGGCCGCGAACTTCTCGGCGATGGCCGCCCCGATTCCCCGGGATGCGCCGGTGACCAACGCGGCCCGGGTGTTCGACACTTCACTCATGCACTTGTCCCCGTATCTCTGTCTGCCCGGAATCGAGCTCAGCTGATGTGACGCAGACCGTCTGCGATGAAGGCTGCGGTGGCCTCGCCCGCACGCTCGGCACCGTCGCCCGCCGACGCACCCGAGAGCGCGCGGTAGGTGATGCCCTCGGCGATCACACCGAGTTTCAGATTGGCGAGCCCGAGGTAGAAGTCCCAGTCACCGAGGTCGGAACCGGTTGCGGTGGCGTACTTCTGCGCGATCTCGTCCACGGAGGCATAGCGATCGCTGGTCCACGCCGCGGAGAAGCCGAGCACCTGGTCGAAGGCCCCGGTCCGGTAGACACACATCAGCGCCACGTCGGTGAGCGGGTCACCGAGGGTGGACATCTCCCAGTCCACGACGGCGGCGATGCGCGCCGGATCGTTCGCGTCGACGATGGTGTTGTCGACGCGGAAGTCGCCGTGCACCACCGATTCCCGCGCCTGCTCCGGCACCCGCGCCGACAGCGCTTCGACGAGTCGCTCGACATCGGGCAACTCGCGCGTCTTCACGTGACCCCATTGCCGGGCCCACAGCTTCACCTGTCGGGCAGCGAATCCGGCCGGACGACCGAACTCACCGAGGCCGACCGCCTGGTAATCGACGGCATGGAGGTCGGCGAGAGTCCGGACGAGTCCGTCGAGGTTGGCGGCCACGTCGTCATCGGAGTAGGCGGCGAGATCCTCCGCGGTGCGCACCACACGTCCGTCGACGAACTCGACGACGGTGCAGGGCGCCCCGACGATCGAACCGTCGGCGTCGAAGGCGACGGTGCGTGCGACCGGCACCGAGGTCGACTGCAGCGCACTGGTGACCGCCCACTCGCGGTTCATGTCATGGGCAGACGGGGTGAGGCCACCGGTCGGCGGACGACGCGCGACCCATCTGGTCTGGCCGTCGGTGACGGTGTAGGTCAGGTTCGACTTGCCGCCGCTGATGAGGTCGATCGAGAGGTCACCGGCGAGTTCGACGCCGTTGTCGGCGAGGAGCCGACGGAGCTTGTCGGCCTCGAGAGCTGATTCGACACCGGTCATTTCGCACCCGCCGCAGCCTGTGCCTTCTTCGCGCGGCCGACAGCGCGGCGAGCGATGGCCCACCGATGGACCTCGGACGGGCCGTCGTAGACGCGGAACGGGCGGAGTTCCTGCGACAGTCGCGCGATCGGCAGGTCGGCGGAGACACCGAGTCCGCCGCACATCTGGATGCTGCGATCGGCGATCCGCGAATACGCCTCACCGGCAAAAGTCTTGGCGATCGACGTCTCGTCGGAGGCGTGGTTGCCCAGGTCCAGTTCGTGACATGCCTTGAGCAGCAACGCCCGCGAGGCGGCCAGGTCGATCTCGTTGTCGGCGATCATCTGCTGGATCATGCCGAGGTCACCGAGTCGGCCACCGAATCCCTCACGGCGCGAGACGTAGTCGACGGCGACGTCGTGACAGCGCTTGGCGGCGCCGAGCCAGCGCATGACGTGGGTCATGCGGGCCGGGCCGAGGCGGACCTGCGCGTAGCGGTAGCCCTCGTCGACCTCGCCCAGGATGTCCTCGTCGGGGACGAAGACGTCGTCGAACGTGACCTCGCAGTGTCCGCCGATCATCGCCTTGTCGATGGTGTTGATGTGACGGCCGACGGTGATTCCCGCGGTGCCGGCCGGAGCCAGGAACATCGTGGCGCCGCCGCGATCACCCGGCGACCCCGCGGTGCGGGCCATGATGATGAAGAAGCCCGCACCCTCGGCACCGGTGATGAAGTGCTTCTCGCCGTTGATCTTCCAGCCGCCGTCGACGCGGACCGCCTGCGTGCGCAGCGCATTGGGGTCCGAGCCCGCGCCCGGTGCCGGTTCGGTCATCGCGAAGGCCGAACGAACCTCACCCGTGGCGAGCGGGGCCAGGTACTTGTGGCGCTGTTCCTCGCTGGCGATGCGCTCGAGCATGTGGATGTTGCCCTCGTCGGGTGCACCGATGTGCAGCGCGACGGGGCCGAAGGTGGAGTAGCCGGCTGCCTCGAAAACCGGTGCGCGATCGGCCATGTCGAGTCCGTGTCCGCCGAACTCGACCGGTGCGTGCGGCGCGAAGATGCCCTCCGCCTTGGCCTTTGCGTTCATCTCGCGACGGAGGTCGTCGCCGCCGGCCGCGGTGATGTCGCCACCGTTCGCGTCCTCGAGCGGCAACACGTAGTCGCGGACGAAGCGTTCGGTCTTCTCGACCAGCTCGACCACCGCGGGATCGTGGCGCAGGTCTATGGGCATCGTGACTCCTTTGGCTGGACCGACGGGAAACTCACCCCGACGCCGACCGAGCGATCGTTCGGCCGTCCATACCTTGCCAGGCGATGCGATCCCGGTCAAGGCTGACCGGGTGAAATCCGTGCCCTCAGTTGGTGCGGTAACCGACGAGGGCGCGGGCGAGCTGGAGGTTCCGGGAGATCAGCTCGTCCGGCCCCAGCAGACCGTCGAGCTTGAACCAGGTCGAGACCCCGACACACATCGTCGCCACCGCCCGGGCCGCATCCTTCGGATACTCGGTGGTGAAGTCGCCCGCCTCCACGCCGGCGAAGACGATCTCGTCGACCATCCGCTGTTGACGGTCGCGGTGACCGATGTACTTCGGCCGGTAGTCGTCGTCGAGACTCCGAATCTCCGTGGACCCGACGAAGGCCTGTTCGCGGCGGTACATGTGGAACCGCAGCAGGGATTCGACGACCGCGTCGAACTGCTTCACCGGTTCCGGGCCGGCCTCGAGGATCGCCGCCTCCGAACGGGCCAGCAGGTCGGTCATCGTGCGCTCGAGCAGGCCCTGCAACAGGGACTGCTTCGACGGGTAGTGGTGGTACAGCCCGGGCACCGAGAGGTTGGCCCGCGCGGCGATCTCACGCACCGACGTGCCGTGGTAGCCCTGCTCGGCGAACGCCTCGAGGGCTGCGGCCAACGGGATCGGGAGCTCGGGCTCGCCGTAGTCACGCCAGGCGCCGAGAGGTTGCTTCGCCGGTCGTACGTCGGTTTCGCCGGTTCCGCTGCTCATGGGATCGACCATATCTGCCCGTGGAGCACTACTCACCATCGGCGCTGCCGTGGGACAGGCTCTTCTCCAGGATCTCCGCCGGGGACACGAGCAACGCGACGCTGAGGTCGACGACGTCGGACTGGGAGAGCTCGACGTCTCCCTCGAGCCACGCCGCGAGCAGTCGGCTCAGCCCACCGACCTGGTAGTGCGCCACGCCGGTGGCCTGGGCGGGGCCGACATGAACGTCGAGGATCGACGAGGTGCTCTGCAGTGTCAGACCGGCGAAGAGGGCGGTGGACTCCATCCGCTTCGCGGCGATCACCGGGCTCAGCAGTGCCTGTGAGAACAGCAGTCGGCCTTTGCGTCGATCCCGGTCGATGAGGTCGACGATGGCGGCAACCGCTCCCGACACTTTGGAGCGCATGGTCGCGCCCTCGGAGAACGCCGCCAGACCCGAGTGGGTGATCTCCTCGATGACCTCGTCGTACACCACACCGACGAGCTGATCGACCGACTCGAAGCTCTCGTAGAAATACCGTGCGGTCAGCCCGGCCCGCCGGCAGACGCCGCGCACCGTGACTGCCTCCGCGTCATCGGCTCCGAGCAGGTCGAGGGCTGCGTCGATCAGCGATGCGCGGCGTCGCGCGACCCGGGTATCGCCACCCTCGCCGCCGTATGCGCGAAGGGAAGCAGCCGAATCCGACGCAGCCGCATCAGACCCGGTTTCCGGGGTCGAAGGTCCTCTTCCCATGGTTCCTATCTTGACACCCCGGTAAGTTCATGTTTTATAAACGGGAAACAAACGTTTCCTAAATCGACCAGGAGGGGTGTTCGATGGCAACGGAGCCTATCACCAGTGGAAGTTCGGCCCTGTCGCCGCAAACGCCGGGGGACGTGACGCCGGAGATCGCGGACTTCCTCGCGGCGGAGAAGCCAGACACCGAGTTCCTCCCGTCGACCGCACGCATGTCCCGCGCCGAGCTCGACGCGCTGCCCTCCGCGCAGGATCTCGACCCCCTGGGCATCGGCGTCATCGCCGGCGCGGCGAACGTCATCATGCAGCTGAGCCTGCCCGCGGTCGGTTACGGCGTCTACGAGAGCCGCGTCGATTCGGGCAACCTGTTCAAGCATCCACTCAAGCGGGGTCGCACCACGCTGAGCTACCTCGCGGTTGCGGGTCTGGGCAGCGCCAAGGACCGCAAGGCCTACCGCAAGGCGATCGGCAAGGCCCACGCGCAGGTCCGCTCGACCGCCGACAGCCCGGTGAAGTACAACGCCTTCGACCCGAAACTACAGCTCTGGGTCGCGGCCTGCCTGTACCGCGGGACCGAGGACGTCCACCGGATCTTCGGCGGGGTGACCGAGGTGACCGACGAGTTCTACCAGGCCGGCGCCGTGCTGGGTACCACGCTGCAGGTGCCGCGGGAAGCCTGGCCGGCCGACCGCGAGGCCTTCGAGGAGTACTGGAACTCGACCGTCGAGACGCTCGAGATCGACCCGGTCATCCGTGGGTACCTGCTGCAGATCGCCCGTGCCGAGTTCCTGGGTCCGGTCGTCGCCAAGCTGCTGGGCTGGTACTTCGAGATCTTGGCGATCGGCTTCCTGCCGGACAACTTCCGCCGCAAGATGGACGTCCGTCTGTCGCCGTGGCAGGAGCTGTTCTTCGCCAAGCACAACGCCGTTCTGCGCGCGATCATCACCCGCGCACCCAAGCCGGTCCGCAGCTTCCCGTTCAACGTCCTGCTCGCCGACGTCCGCTGGCGGATGCGCACCGGTCGGCCCCTGGTCTGAGCCTTCTGTCCCGGTTGGGGGAAGCCCGTCCCGCTCATCTCGAGCGGGGCGGGCTTTTCGGTTCAGACCCTCCGCAATGCCTCGCGATCGAGAGCGGTGGCATCGGTGTGACCGGCCAGGCCGAGGGTGAGGTCGAGTTCGGCGATGATGTCGGCCACCGCATCCCGGGCGCCGTCGGCACCGGCGAGCGCCAACCCGTACATGTGTGGTCGGCCGATGCATGCGGCGTCGGCGCCCAGCGCCAGTGCCTTGAACACGTCTGAGCCGGTGTAGATCCCGGAGTCGACGAGCACCTTGATCCGACCGTCGACCGCGGGTGCGATCTCGTCGAGGGCGTCGATCGTGCTGATCGCGCCGTCGATCTGACGTCCGCCGTGGTTGGACACGATGATGCCGTCGACCCCGGCGTCGACGGCGCGACGGGCGTCGTCGGGATGCAGCACGCCCTTGAGGACGATCGGCAACGACGTGCGTTCGCGCAGGCCGGCGAGGTCGTCCCAGTTCAGCGACGGGCGCGAGTAGATGTCGAGGAAGGTCTGAACAGCGGCCCGCGGCTGGGGCGACGTGAGGTTCGAGAGGAAGCGTCCGGGTGCGTTGCGCGTGATCGAGATCAGGGTCGCGATGGCGCCGAGCGAGATCTCCGGCCGCTCCTCGGCGGCGGTGCGCAGCCGATCGGCGACGATGTCGACGAAGCGCCGATCGGAGGTGTACTGCGCGATCCCCTCGCCCCGCGCGAACGGCAGCGATCCCAGGTTCAGATCCTGTGGCCGCCAGCCGAGCATCGTGGTGTCGAGGGTGACGACCACCGCGTCGGCGCTGATGGCCGCCGCGAGGGCGAGCAGACTGTCGACCAGGTCATCGTCGGTGGACCAGTACAGCTGGAACCAGCGGGGAGCTCCCGGGGTCACGCCGTCCATCTCGGCCGCCACGGTTTCCATCGGCACGCTCGCCTGGTTCGAAAAGATGTAGGGCACACCGAGCTCCGCGGCGGCATGACCGATCAGACGGTCCGCATCGGGAGCGGCGAGCGAGCCCGCACCCACGGGCGCAAACAGCACGGGCGCCGGGATGCGACGTCCGAACAGCTCCACCTCGAGGTTCCGCGCGGAGACGTCGCGGAGAATACGTGGCACGATCGCCCAGCGGTCCAGGGCCTGCCGGTTGGCCGCCATCGTCCGACCCTCACCGGCGCCTCCGCCGATGTACGCCCACGCGCGAGCCGACATCGACCGCTTGGCACGGCGTTCGAGTTCCGCGAAATCCGTTGGTACGCGGGGCTTTCGCCGATGGACACCAGCGGTGTAGATGTCGTTCTGCCGCGCTCGCCCGTATCCCGTGGTCATGGGAGCCGATCGTAACGTCGGCATCGCAGGCCCCGGGGAGGATTCCCGGGCCGGGTGTCAGCGCGTGGCGACAGCGGTCGCGCCGGCCGCGGCGACCGTCACGACGCCGACCGCCGGCCAGGCGCCGATCTTCTTCGCGAGCGGATGCGAACCGCCGAATGCCGCCAGATATCCGGCCAACAACCCACCGGCCACCGCCGGACCCTGCTTGACCGCCCACTGCCGGGTACACCAGGCACCCGCCGCCGCGAGGACCACCCCGCCGAACTCTCGTCGACCGCTGTAGCGGGCCGCCGCGAAGCCGCCGACCAGACCCACAGCCACCACGGGCACCGTTGCATCCACTGCCATACGACCCAACCTACCGCCATCTGAGCGCCCCTCACCCATCCGACGGGTGTCACGGCACCGAAGACCGGGTACCCGCAACCCCGCGCCGACCCCGCACCCCGAAGGGCCTCGCCATGACACAGACCGCCGAGATGACCGACTCATCCCTCCCCCACCGGCCTGTCCTCGACACGAACTCCGGTCTCCGCGCGATCGACGACGCGACGACCGACCTCGAACTCGTCGAGGAGGTGCTGACTGCACATTTCCGTCGCCACGCCCTGACGCTGCACAAAGTGGGTGCCGAACTCACTCCGGCGGCGGACGCGATCGCTGCCCGCATCGGCGGCGGCAAACGCCTGCGCGCCGCATTCTGCCTGTGGGGAGCGCGCGGCGCAGCTCGTGGACAGGCGGTCCCCGGTGTCGTCGAGCTGGCGTCCGCGATCGAGCTGTTCCACTTCGCCGCCCTGGTCCACGACGACGTGATGGACGACTCCGACACGCGCCGCGGCCTGCCTACCATCCACCGCCTCTTCGCCGACACCCACCGTGCCCTCGAGCGCCGGGGAGATTCGGACACCTGGGGTACCGCGGTCGCCATCCTCGTCGGCGACATGTGCCTGTCGTGGTCGGACGACCTGGTCGCCGCGGCGGTCGACACCGTCGGCCGCGACACCCGCCAGGCCGTCCGCGAGACCTGGACCGAGATGCGCGACGAGGCATACGCGGGGCAGTTCCTGGACATGCTCAGCCAGACCGAGGATCACACCGACCCCGACCGTACCGAGCGCGTCCTCCGCTACAAGAGCGCCCGCTACAGCATCGGCCAGCCGCTTCGGCTCGGTGGCACTCTCGCCGGAGCCGACGCCGCCCTCCTCGCCGACTACGACCGCATCGGGCTCAGCGCCGGCGAGGCGTTCCAGCTGCGCGACGACATCCTCGGCGTCTTCGGCGACGAGAAGGTCACCGGTAAGCCGGCGATCGACGATATCCGCGAGGGCAAACGCACCATGCTGATGGCGCTGGCCGAGGAATCCGCGACGTGGACCGAACGGCGGATCATCGCCAACTGCCTCGGCAACCCGGACCTCGACGCCGCCGGCGCCGCACAGATGCGTGGCGTCGTGGAATCCACCGGCGCACTCGAACGCGTCGAACAGCGCATCGTCGAACTCGCCGAGGACGCACTCGGTGTCGTCGCGGACGCATCGGTGGACGAGCAGACCCGTCAGGCCCTGACCACCCTCGTCGAACGTTGTGTGTGGCGCCGCTCATGACCTCACGTGCTGTCCCGACGGTCGAGCTGCGCATCTGGGGCGTCGACCGGGTGATGCCCGCGCTCGGCCGGATGGCGTCGGGTCGGCGTGCGTTGCGCGCCACCCCCGGACTCCGGTTCGCCAAACTGCTCGGCACCGGCACCGCACAGACCTTCACGATGGAGAGCGCCGATCTGCGGCACTGGGCGGCGCTCACCGTCTGGCACGACGACGATGCGGCTCGCGCATCGTCGGATTCGCGAGTGCTACGACGCTGGCAGGACTCGAGCACCGAGGAACTTCGCATCACGATGCGCCCGCTCCGATCGAAGGGACAATGGTCGCGGGTCGATCCGTTCGGCCACGAGAGCAAAGGTTCACCGGTTGACCGTGCACGAAACTGGACGGGTCCGGTCGCGGCACTCACCCGAGCCCGGCTCCGGCCGACGACGATGGCGTCGTTCTGGCGGGCGGTTCCGCCGGTGGCGTCGGAACTTGCCGGCGCGCAGGGCAATCGGCTCGCGCTCGGCGTCGGCGAGTTGCCGATCGGCGTCCAGGGAACCTTCTCGCTGTGGGACTCCACGCGTGACCTCACCGACTTCGCCTACCACTCGCCCGCACACAAGTCCGCCATCTCGCGCACCAAACCCGCCCGTTGGTACGCGGAGGAACTGTTCGCCCGGTTCGCCGTCCTCGACGTGACCGGGACCTACCAGGGAAGATCGGCATGAGCACAACCAGACATCTGCCGCCCGGATCACAAGGAGCGCAAGCGGGAGCATCATCGCTGCCTGAGGTGCGAGGAGCGCAAGCGACGAGCCTCGAAGGCCCGCCGCGCAGAGCATCCCACCGCCACCACCTCATCCCGATCGCATGGGTTCTCCTCGCCGCGACCATCGGGGTCCAGATCGCATTTCCGCTGACCGGCGGTGGCACACTCCCGCTCACCGTCGCGAGCGTGGTGTTGCTGGCGTCGGCATCGGCCCTTCATCTCGCCGCCACGCGCGGGTTCGGGGCCGCGGTCGCGCTGGTCGTGATCGCCGGCGGCGGTGGACTTCTCGCCGAGGCGGTCGGCGTCAGCACCGGATTCCCCTTCGGCACATACGCATACACCGACGGCCTGGGGCTCAAGGTGCTCGGCGTCCCGGTTCTGGTGCCGCTGGCCTGGATCATGATGTCGTGGCCGGCGCTCGCCGTGACGCGGCGACTCGTCGGTGCCATGCGCTTGTCCGGCACACGGGCTCGCGTGGTGACCGCTTTCCTGGGGGCGTACGCGCTGACGGCCTGGGACGTCTTCCTCGATCCGCAGATGGTCGACCAGGGTCACTGGGTCTGGCAGTTCCCCGACCCGTCGCTGCCCGGGGTCGACGACATCCCGTTGACGAATTTCGCGGGCTGGCTCCTGGTCTCGTTCCTGATGATCGCCATCCTCGATCGGGTGATCGGTGCCGATGATGCCGACGCCGCCGATGACGCGGTACCTGTCACCGCCTATCTGTGGACCTACTTCTCGTCGGTGATGGCGCATGCGGTGTTCTTCGGTCGCCCGACGGTCGCGCTGACCGGCGCGGTGGTGATGGGCGTCGTCGCGATCCCGCTGCTCGTCCTCGAGGTGCGGGCGCTCCGGTCCAGGAGACACGGTGCGAGCGTCTGACCTCTGGCGCCGCACGGTGGCGGTCGGGACCGGCCTGTCACTGGCGTCGCTCGCTCTCACCGTCGACAACGCGATCCGCGTCCGCCGACCAGGTCTCGCGGACATCCCTCCCGCCGAGACTCTTTCGGTGTTGATCCCCATGCGGAACGAGATCACCCGGGCCGACCGCTGCATCACCGCCGTCCTCGAGGCCGTCGACCGATGGCCAGGGCCTTCTCGTGTGCTCGTCCTCGACGACGGTTCGGTCGACGGCACCGACGCCGTCCTCACACGGCTGGCCGCCCGCGACGACCGGCTCGAGGTGTTCGAGGGTTCCCCGCCACCGCCGGGTTGGCTCGGGAAGTCCTGGGCCTGTCAGCAGTTGGCCGACAACGCTTCCCCCGACGGCACCCTCGCCTTCGTCGACGCCGACGTCGTGGTCGAACCCCAGGCGTTCACGTCGTCGTCCGTGTTGTTGCGCAACGCCGGGCTGGATCTCGTCAGCCCCTACCCGAGGCAGGTCGCGACCAGTGCTGCCGAACGTCTGGTGCAACCCCTGCTGCAGTGGTCGTGGCTCAGCACGCTCCCGCTAGGCCTCGCCGAACGTTCCCCGCGCAAATCCCTGACCGCCGCGAATGGTCAGTTCCTGATGGTCGACGCCGCCACGTACCGCCGTGCCGGAGGGCATGAGGCGGTCCGCGACGTGGTGCTGGAGGACATCGCACTTCTCCGTGCGATCAAGGCTGCCGGCGGGCGGGGCGTGGTGGCCGAGGGAAGCACCGTGGCGACCTGCCACATGTACGACGGTTGGCACGAAGTCCGTGCGGGATACCGCAAGTCACTGTGGTCCGCATTCGGCTCCCCGGCCGGGACGTCGGCGGTGACCGCCGCTCTATGCCTCACGTACGTGATCCCGGCGTTGGCCGCTCTCACCGGTTCGCGCACCGGACTGGTGGGATACCTCGCCGGCGTCGCCTCACGACTCGTGGCCGCGCGCTGCACCGGCGGACGCGCCTTCCCCGACGCCCTCGGGCACCCCGTATCGATCGTCCTGTTCACCTTTCTCGCCGCGGATTCGACGATCGCCCGCCGTCGTGGCGAACTGCAGTGGAAGGGACGCACGATCGAGGTCTCCCGATGAGCCGCGTCATCGTCATCGGCGCCGGCGTCGGCGGACTCGCCACGGCGATGCGCCTGCAGGCGGCCGGTCATGACGTCACCGTGCTCGAGCAATTCGACACCGTCGGCGGCAAACTCGGCGTCATAGAGCACGACGGTTTCGTTTTCGACACCGGCCCGTCTCTGGTGACCATGCCGCACGTCCTCACCGAACTGTTCGACGACACCGGCGCCCCGGTGGACCAGTTCCTTCAACTCGACCGTCTGCCGGTCGCAGCCCGGTATCGATTCCCCGACGGCACGGTCCTCGACCTGCCCGACACCCTCGACGACATCCCCGCCGCGCTCGACACCGCACTCGGACCCGGATCCGGTGACCAGTGGTCGTCGTTTCTCGGTCGCGCCCAGGCGATCTGGGACGTCACCCACGGGCCGTTCCTCGAGTCGCCGATGAGCGTGCGGACGATGATCGGCGGGATCGCCACCCCGTCCGACGTCCGTACCGTGGCGCCCTGGAAAACGTTGCGCGGCCTCGGGTCCGAGTATCTCGACGATTCACGGCTCGCTATGCTTCTCGACCGTTACGCCACCTACACCGGTTCGGATCCGCGGCGCGCCCCGGCGGCTTTGGCGTCAGTTCCGTGGGCCGAGCAGGCCTGGGGTTCCTGGTATGTGCGCGGCGGTCTCGGCCGAATCGCCACCGCGATGCGGGATCGGTTGCTCACCATGGGCGGCCGGATCGAGTTCGGGGTCGAGGTGTCCCGGATCTCGACGGACGAGCACGGCCGCGCCGACGGCGTCGTACTCGCCGACGGCAACCGTCGCCCCGCCGACCTCGTCGTGGCGAATGCCGACGCCCGACAGGTCTTCGACCGACTTGTTCCCCGCCGTTCCGCTCGCATTCCTTCTGCACTGCTTCGTCGTTCGACACCGTCGCTGTCGGGCTTCGTCCTCCTCCTCGCGCTCGACAACCCGCCCGCCGATCAGGCCCACCATCACGTTCTGTTCGCCGAGGACTACGACGAGGAGTTCGACGCGGTCTTCGGTTTCAACGGCCCGCCGCGGCCTGTCGCACGTCCGACCGTGTACATCTCCGCGCCCGACGATCCGGAGATCGTCCCAGGTCCCGACACCGCCGCCTGGTTCGTGCTCGTCAACGCACCGCGGCACGACCCTGAGCACGGAGTCGACTGGGATGCAGCAGGACTCGCGGACAAGTACGCAGACCAGATCATGCAGGTGATGGCCGACCGCGGCCTGGACGTCCGCGACCAGGTCCGTCACCGACTGCTGGTCACGCCGGCAGATCTCGAGCGCCGCACCATGACTCCCGGCGGCTCGATCTACGGCTCGTCGTCGAACGGTCCGCGCGCCGCTTTCCTACGGCCGAAGAACACCTCGCCGATCCCGGGCCTGTACCTGGTCGGCGGGTCGTCGCACCCCGGCGGCGGACTCCCGCTGGTGATGATGTCGGCGAAGATCGTGGCGGATCTGATCGCCCGGTCTCCTTCTCCCTGAGGCGACCCCACCCTTGCTGCCTGAGGAGCGAGCGACGCGAACCCACTCTCGCTCCCTGAGGAGCGAGCGACGGCAGGCCACTGTCGCTGCCTGAGGAGCGAGGAGCGATAGCGACGAGCCTCGAAGGCCTGGTGACGTCATCTCATCAGGCCTTCGAGGCTCGCTTCGCTCGCACCTCAGGCAGCGGGAGGGGCCGCTTGCGCTCCTCGCACCTCAGGCAGCAGCAGGGGTCAGTGCGTCGGCGTCGGACCGACCGAGCGATCTCCGTTGAGCCGCTTGCGGATCAGTTCCGCGCTGATCAAGCACATCGGCAGGCCGATACCGGGTCGGGTGCTCGATCCCGCGTAGTACAGCCCCTCGACTTTGCGTGAGCGATTCGTCGAGCGCAGGAATGCGCTCTGGCGCAGCGTGTGTGCCGGTCCGAGGGCACCGCCGCACCACGAGTTCACGTTGTCGACGAAGTCCGCGGGACCGACCGTGCGTCGTACGACGATGCGGTCGGCGAGGTCGGGGACTCCGGACCACTGGCCGATCATCGCGATGGCTCGGTCGGCGACCTTCTCGATGTCGGGGTCGCCGGCACCGTTCATTCCGCCGTGTCCGAGGCCTGGATCGGGCGGGACCGGGACGAGGACGAACACGTTCTCGTGACCGTCCGGGGCCACCGAGTCGTCGGTCGCCGACGGCTTGCACACGTAGAGCGATGCCGGATCGGGTACGCGCGTGGGTGATTCGAAGATCGCGTCGAAGTTGGTCTTCCAGTCCTCGGTGAAGTACAGCGAGTGATGGGCCAGTTCGGGCAGCTCACCGCTCACGCCGAGGTAGGCGAGGACCGCACCCGGTCCCGAGGTGGCGCGTTTCCAGTAGCGCTCCGGGAAGGTCTGCAGATCGCCGGGAAGGAGCTTGGTCTCGAGGTGGTGCATATCGGCCGCGCCGACGACGATGTCGGCGGGCAGATCCCGCGTTCCCCCGTCGGCGGTTTGGACGCGAACACCGACCACCTCGGCGCGACGGCGGAGTCGACGACCCGGCCGTTTGCGCGTCAGCACGGAAGTCGCGGCCGTACCGGTGTGGATCACGACGCCGCGTTCGCGCGCGACGCGCTCGAGTGCGTCGACGAGGGTCGTGAAGCCCCCCTGGGGGTATCGGACGCCGTCGGCGAGGTCCATCCAGCTCATCAGGTGATACATCGACGGGGTCCGCTCCGGCGACGAACCGAGGAACACCGCCGGATAGCCGAGCACCTGCTGCAGGCGTCGGTCGCTGAACTTCGACGAGATGAAGGACTGGAGCGAGCGGGTCAGCAGCTTCGCGAGCGTCGGCGCGTTCTTCAGCACCGGCAGGCTCAGGAACGCGCGGGTGGAGTCGAAGCTCGTGTACAGGAACCGTTCGACGGCAAGGTCATATGCCTGGCGAGCCGTCTGGAGGTAGGAGTCGAGAGCCGCTCCGGCACCCGGTTCGATGTTCTCGAACACCTCTCGGTTGCGCTCATAATCGCCGAAAATGTCGAGTGGCGGTTCATCGGAACCGTTCTCCCCGAAGAACACTCGGTAACCGGGATCGAGTCGGACCAGATCGAGCTGTTCCTTCGTCGACGTGCCCAGCATTTCGAAGTAGTGGTCGAACACCTCGGGCATGAGCCACCACGACGGCCCGGTGTCGAACCGGAACCCGTCCTTGCTCCACAGCCCGGCACGTCCGCCGAGGTCGTCGTTCTTCTCGATCACCTCGACGTCGTGGCCGTCGTGGGCGAGTAGCGCGGCGGTGGACAGTCCTGCGACACCGCCGCCGATGACGGCGATGCGTTTGCGTGCGGTCATGCGTCCACTCCCCTTGCTGTGCGCGGCATCCCGCGTCGGGCGACGGCGGCCGCCGCGATCCTGGCCTTGCCGGCGTTGGGAACGCGGACACGGTTCAGTCTGGCTTCGGCGGCCGACGATTCACGCAGGCGTGCAGTGAGTTCCGCGAAGAGATCGTGTGCGGTGCAGACCGCGACGCGGCTGCTCGCCGGCAGGTGCGGGATGGCGGCTGCCGCGGCGGTGAGGTCGAGATCGATGTCATCGAGCCACAGCGACCAGGCGGCGTCGTCCGGGCTGTCCGGGTCCAGGCCGACCAGGTACCGGCGGCCCAATCCGTCACTGTCCTCGCCGAAGTCGCGGAGGAAGTTGATCTTCTGGAAGGCGGCGCCGAGACGACGCGCGCCGGGCGCGAGGTGGTCGTAACGCGCTTCGGCTTTCGCCTCTTCGGCGAGGAACGCGCGCAGGCACATCAGGCCGACGACCTCGGCAGAGCCGTAGATGTAGGACGCCAGGCTCTCGAAGTCGTGCTCGACCTCGGTCAGGTCTGAACGCATCGAGGCGAAGAACGGCGCCACCAGGTCCAGGTCGATGCCGACCCGGCGGGCGGTCCGTGCGAAGGCGTGCACCACCAGGTTGCTGCTCGACCCGGTGATCATCGCGGCCGAGGTCTGATCCTCGAGCTGATCGAGTTCGTTGCTGCGGTCGACGAGGCCTTGCTCGGGACGCGGCGCGTCGACGATCTCGTCGGCCACGCGGACGAGCGCGTAGATGTTGCGGACGTCGCGGCGGATGGCCGGGGCGAGCAGGCGCGAGGCGAGTCCGAAGGAACTCGAGTACGACCTGATCACCAGCGCCGCGCTCGCCTCGGCGACGGCGTCGTACCGCCGATGCGGCGGGACCAGTTCGGTATGACCGGGTAGATGCATCATCCGATGGCTCCTGCGGTGTGACGTTGGGGTTGGTATGTCATGAATTCGATGCCCGGGCAATGATCGGATGGGTCGCATCCGCGGCGTCGACGATTCCGTACGGATCGGGGCCGGGCAGCTGGCGCACCTGGTCGGCGAACCAGGGGCTGACGGCCCAGGGGGTGCGCAACGCGAGATCCCATACATCCGGGACCTCCGCCCAGGCGTACTCGGCGACCTCGTCCGGGCTCGGCTTCAGCGAACCCACGGGCCGCGCGACATACACGGGGCAGATCTCGTTCTCGACGATGCCGCTCGCGTCGACGGCCCGGTACCGGAAGTCGGGCAGGATGCATCGCACGTCGTCGACGTCGATGCCCAGCTCTCGCTGCGCGTACCGGTGCACGGCGTCGACGACGGCCTCGCCCGGACGCGGATGACCGCAGAACGAGTTGGTCCACACGCCGGGCCAGCTGCGCTTGGACAGTGCGCGACGGGTCATGAGGATCCGGTTGTCGGCATCGACCAGGTGGCATGAGAACGCGAAGTGCAGCGGTGTGTCGAGACCGTGCACGCCCTCGCGGTCGGCGGTGCCGCACGGGCGGCCGTCGGCGTCGGCGAGAACCACCGAGTCGTTGGTCATCAGTTCCTCATCAGAGTCGAGATCGTGGGTCGAGCCAGGTTCTCCCATTGTTCGTCACCGGGGGCCGAATCGGATGGGCCGGTCGGTCCCGGACGACGACACGGAGATCGCGCGCCGATTCCCTGGATTCGATGGTAGGCAGTGCGGGCGGATCAGCCCTGATCGCCGAGGCCGGCGGCACGCATCAACGCACACCAGGTGTCCACGTAGGCGTCCAGGTCGACGTCGCCGACGAGCGACTGCTGCACGACGACGCCTTGCATCACCGACACCATCGGAAGGGCCAGTTCTGCCGGTTCACCAGGCAGTTCGTGGCCGGAGTCGCGCCAGCGGACCAGGACGTGCTCGAAGACCTTCCGAAGCCCGAGGATGATCTCGCGAACGATCTCGCGCAGTTCGGGGTTGTTCGCCGCCTCACCCCAGATGGTCATCACCATCCGGAAGTCGTCGGTCAGCGGTGCGATCTCGGCCATCACACGCGCCGCGAGCATCCGGATGGCGTCCTCGGGTGACGCGGGGGCGCCGTCGCCGCCGACGAGGTCGCCGAGGCCGGACTCGTAGGCCAGGAAGACCGACCGCGCGACCGCGGCGATCAGCTGCTCCTTCGACGAGTAGTACGAGTACACCGCCCCGGCGCTCAGGCCGGATTCCCGGATGACGTCGGACATCGACGCCCGGTGGAACCCCTTCTCGGCGAAGCAGCGGCGTGCGGCATCGAGGATCTGCTGACTCCGCTCGAGTTTGCGTTCCGCACTGATCTTCGGCATTCGACAAGTGTAAAACGAATATTCGTTCTTGATTGCCATCAACGCTCGGCGCATACTTCTAAAAACGAGAGTTCGTTCTTTTTGGAGGCAGTGATGACCACGTACACCGAACCGTCCGATCGAAACCTCGCCACCGAGGATCGGCCGCCCGAACCATCCCGTTCACACGGACCGTCGTGGCGCATCGTCGTCGCCCTGGTCTTCGCCATACCGATCGTGGTCAGCACGATCGCGGCCATGTTCGTGTCCCTTGCGGTGGACCCCGAGCCGCACGACGTCCCGCTCGGCCTGGTCGCACCGGCACCCGCAGCGCAGGCCATCGAATCCGTCCTGGCCGATCGCGCCGGTGAGGATGCCTTCGCCGTCGAGCAGTTCGCCGATCCCGCCGCTGCGCGGGAGGCCATCGAGTCCCGGGACATCGTCGGCGCCATCACCGTCGGCCCGCAGGGCGTCACCGCCCTGACCGCCGAAGCCGGGTCCCCGGCGCTCGCCCAGATCGTCACCGGCGTCGGCGCGAGTATCGCCACCGCGCAGTCACTTCCGGTCACCACCGAGTCCGTGGTCGCCCCGCCGGCCACCGATGCACGCGGAACCGGATTCGCGGCGGGCTTGCTGCCGCTGCTCATCGCAGGTATCGCCCTGGGCGCAGCGGCCGCGATCGCCCTCGCCGGCCGGGTGTGGATGCAGGCCACCGTCGTGCTGGTCGGCCCGCTGGTGGCCGGCCTGGGATTTGCGGCGGTCTGGTCGTGGCTCGGGGTCATCGACGGGCGCGTGGTGCCGGTGGCGTTGGCTCTCACCCTCATGATCGGCGCGATCTCCTGGTTCACCGCGGGAGCCGGCTCACTCATCGGCGCACCCGGCGTCGGCATCGCCGCGATCCTGATGATGCTGATCTCCAACCCGCTGTCCGGGCTCGCATCGTCGCCGTACCTGCTCCCGGCTCCATGGGGAGCCCTCGGGCAGTGGCTGCCGACCGGCGCCGGCGGCACCCTGACCCGGTCGGTCGCCTACTTCCCCGACGCTTCGTTCGCCGGCCCGCTGTGGATTCTGTTGGGCTGGATCGCCGTCGGCGCGATCCTGCTCGCCGTCTCCGGCCTCCGGCCGCGCCGGGGCTGAATCGAACGGCGCCGGGCCTGCATCAGGCGCGCAGCCCGCGGGTCTGCCGGAACACCGCGACGAACAACTGGAGAAGGCCGATCGTCGCCAGGGTCGCACCGATCCCGGCGATGATCGCCGCCAGCGTCCGGGCAACGCCGTCGGCGAGCCCGACCTGCCACACGACCGTGGCCACGACCATCGCGATGAAGGCGAGGATCACACGCGACGGCCGCTCCCAGACCGTGACGGTTCCGGGGCCCTTCATCCCGGCGGCCTGGGCCGTTGCCCGCGTGCCTTCGAGGAACAGGGTGAGCACGGCGATCACGACCCCCGACCACGGCGGCGCACCGGCCATCACGACGATGCCCGCCAGGAAGATGTCGGACCATCGATCGGCCATCGTGTCGAGGACCCGGCCCCATTGCGTGGCCGCGCCGGTCTGGGCGGCGATGGCGCCGTCCACCCCGTCGAGGACCGCGGCGAGAAGGATCACGACGGCCGCGACCGCGAACCAGCCGCGCCCGGCGAACGTCACCGCGAAGGCGATCGCGGTGACCGCGGCGCCGCAGACGGTGATCACGTTCGGTGTGATGCCCAGTCGCACGAGGGGTCGCGCACACGCGTTGCTGAGGAGCACCCACCGCTCGACCCAGAACGACCCGCGGGGATCGATTCCCCCGTGCAACTCCGACCATGCGTCGAGCACGGCATGCCGTTGTGTCCGGCGGGCCTGTCGGCGACCGGCCCGATGATCCGGTTCAGTCGACACGGCCGCCTCCGGCGGTCCGGCCCAGCGACTGTCCGACGGCCCAGCCGACGATCACCAGGATGTGCAGCACGTAGAGCCACAGTCCGGCCGCCACCACCCCGCCGATGACCCGGAGGCCTCCGTAGGGGATCCCGACGTCGATCGGCAGCGACAGGAACAGCAGGAACCCTTGCGAGAAGCCCGCGATGAACGACGCGGCGCCCAACGCGGTCACCGCCGAGACGAACAGAGACGGACCACCGGGCGTGACCTTCCAGTAGACCCAGGTCAGCGGGATCGTGAGAGTGAGCCAGACGACGAGGAACTCGATCACCACACGGGCCGCGAGATCCCCGAGGTCGCCGGTCCCCCCGCCGTCGGGGGCGAGCGTGGTGATCGACGATGCCACCGCGACCGCGACCGCCGTCAGCGGCGGCACGAAGACGAACAACACCAGGATCGAGAGCCGGGAGCGCCATCCGGTGAAGCGGTCCTTCTCCGGATGCATCATCAGGCAGGCACGTCGAAGTCCTTCCCCGTAGAACGACGCGGGGAAGAGCAGGACGAGCGCACCCCAGCCGGTCAGGCTGGTGCCGACCGACACCGCCTCGCCGAAGACGTCTCGGCCACCCATCTCCGGCGGAATCAGGACCGCCAGCTCACGCCAGGTCGACTCGGCTGCCGCATCCCCGCGCAGCCACGTCGTCGACCAGATCGCGAGGAGCACCCACGGGACGACGGCGATGGCGGCGTAATAGGTCAGGGTCGCCGCAGCGGCGGCGAGGTCGCCGCGGGCGAGGACCTCTTTGGTGCCGGACGCCAGCCGACGTACGGCGGACAGCACCGTGCCCGGCGCGGAACGCGCCTGCGGGGCGGCAGAACTGAGGATCACGCTGTCCGGTGTACCCGAAAAACATCTCGACTAGGCATGTCCCGGAGGAAGTGACCGACGACGCGCCGTCAGATCGAGGCGAAGAGCGCGACCGCCATCCCGATCATGATGACCGCGACGACGGCGTCGAGGATCTTCCACGCCCGCGGGCTGGCGAAGAGATGCGACAGGCGCCGAGCACCTCCCCCGAGCGCGGTGAACCACAGGATGCTGGCCACGCAGGCCCCGATTGCGAACGCCCACTTGCCGTTTCCGTGACCGTTGGCGATCGCGCCCATGGTCAGGACGGTGTCGAGGTAGACGTGCGGGTTGAGCCAGGTGAGCGCCAGCGCCGTGCTCACCGCGACCCATCGTCCGGCCGATTCCGCCTCCTCGGCGTTGGCGGCGATGGCCTCGTTGCTGCGCAGACAACGCTTGGCGGCGAGTAATCCGAGCACGAGGACATAGAGACCGCCGAGAAGCTTGGCGACGGTGATCACCTGCGGATGCGCCGCGACGATCGCGCCGAGCCCGGCCACTCCCGCGACGATGAGCACGACGTCAGAGATCGCACACACCGCCACGATGGCCCCCGTGTGCCGTCGCGCGACACCCTGCCGGAGGACGAAGACGTTCTGCGGACCGATCGCGACGATCAGGCCCGCGCCGGTGAGCAGACCGGCGATCGCGGGGAGGAGGTAACTGGACACTCGGTGAACGCTATGGAGTGCGCAGAGATCAGTACAGCGAATGTTCCTTGTGAATCATTAGCTGTTCTTCATCTAGTCTGATCGCATGGACATCAGCCAGGAGGGTCTGCGCACGCTGGCCGCGGTCCTGCGCGAAGGAACGTTCGACGCCGCGGCGTCGTCGCTGCACATCACGCCCTCGGCGGTCAGCCAGCGGATCAAGGCGCTGGAATCCGCGGTCGGCCGGGTGGTGCTGCGCCGGACCAAACCGGCGTCGGCGACTCCGGACGGCGAAGTGCTGGTCCGCCTGGCCAGGCAGTGGGAGCTGTTGCTCGCCGAGACGCGCGCCGAGTTCGTCGGCGAACCCGATGACGACGACGCCCCGGTGACCTCCCGGCCCCGTGTGCATCTGCCGATCGCGACCAACGCGGACTCGCTCGCGACCTGGCTGCTCCCGGTGCTCGCCCGGTTCCACCGTGAGCATGCGGTGGCCGTCGAGGTGTTCCGCGACGACGAGACCCGCAGCAGCGCCCTGCTGAAGTCGGGTGACGCGCTCGCCGCGGTGACGTCGGACCCGATCGCCATCCGTGGCTGTGCCCTGCAGTCCCTCGGCAGCATGCGGTATCTGCCGGTCGCGACACCGGAGTTCATCGCCACCTGGCTCTCCGACGGCCTCGACGCCGAGGCTCTGGCGAGGGCCCCGATGGTCCAGTTCGACCGCAACGACCACATCCAGCTGGACATGGTCGCGGCGCTGGCCGGACGCGCCGTCGACCCGCCGGCGGCCTACATCCCGTCCTCCACCGAGTACCACCGCGCGGTGTCGCTCGGAATCGGTTGGGGCGCAGTTCCTGTCGTCCAGATCCGAGAGCCACTCGACGACGGCCGCGTGCGCCTGATCGCCGACCACCACCTCGACGTCCCGCTCTACTGGCAGCACTGGAAGCTCAGTTCCCCTCTGCTGCAACATCTTACTGATCTGGTCGTCACCGGGGCCGCAGAGGTGCTGCGGTGACCGGGCAGGAGGGTCAGTCGTTCACCGACACCAGCGTCGGCGGCGTCTCGTCGACCAGTGGGTTCTCGATCTCGTCGCGCCACATGCGGGCCGCGAAGTAGAAGGCCCACGCGATGGGGACCGGCAGGAGGCCGGCCAAGACGAACGTCGCGGTCAGTCCGATCGCCGACGACACCGGAGCGGCGATCGCCATCGACACCGGCATCAGTGCGACCGACACGAAGAAGTCGAGGCTCGCGATCCGGCCGAGCAGTGCCGGCGGGACACGACGCTGGAGCAGCGTGCCCCACAACACCATCGGGCCGTCGAACATCACGCCCATGCCGACACCGGCCGCGACGAACATCCAGGTCGCGTCGGCGACACCCATCAGGACGAGTGGCACGCTCGAGAACGACCAGATGCCGAACATGACGGTCAGATACCGCCGCGGCATCGGCAGCGACGCGAACACCAGCGAGGTGGCGGCTGCGCCGATGCCGAAGCCGGCGAGCACCCACGCGTGCTGGGAGGCGCCACCGTCGATGCGCTCGCGCAGGGCGAAGGGCACGAGCACCTCGATCGGGCCCATCGTCGCCAGAACCAGGACGCAGGCGAAGAACAGGGTTCCCCACAGCCACGGCGTGCGGATCATGTAGACGAAGCCCTCGACGAGGTCGACGACGACACTGCCGCGTGCGCTCGTGCGTGCGACCTCCGCCTCAGAGGTCTCCGGTTCGCCGAGCCGTCGTGAGGTCACCGGGGTCATCACCAGGTAACAGCCACCCGAGGCGATGGACGCGATGGCGGCCAACACGACCGCCTGACCCGGCGCGGTGGCGCCGATGACCGCACCGGCGACCATCGGACCGACGGCCTGGAACACCACCGGACGGAAGAAGCCCTCGATGCCGTTCGCCGCCTGCAGCTCCGACGCGGAGACCACCCCGGGCAGCAACGCCGAGTACGCCGGGTAGTACATGCCCATCGTGACACCGGCGAGCAGCGACGCCATCACCACCATCCAGAGGTCGAGGACTCCGAACACCGAGGCCGCACCCACGGCACCGAAGGCCGCCATCTTGGTGACCTCGAGACCGATCATGATGTGGCGCTGCGAGATCCGGTCGGCGAGGACACCGCCGACGAGGGTCGACACGAGCATCCCGACCGCGGCCGTCCCGGCCGCCAGGGACACCTGTCCCGGTCCGCCGCTGAGGGCGATGACCTGCCAGATCACCGCGATGGTCCAGATCCCGTCACCGAACATCGCCAGGATCAGACCCGACGCCAGCAGCCGGTACTGCCGTCGCGCCAGGGGCTTCAGGGCGCGGGGCAGACGAATGTCGACGTTGGTGCTCACCCTCCGAGCTTGCCGGACGCCGCCGGTCTCAGGCCAGCGAATTTCCCGCGGAGAGCAGAGTCAGCTGGCCTTACGGGAGGCCTTCTTGGCGGGCGCCTTCTTCGCCGTGCTCTTGCTGCCCGACGATCCAGAGCTGCTCTTCGACGCCGCCTTCTTGGCCGGCGCCTTCTTCGCGGGCGCCTTCTTGGCGGCCTTCTTCGCCGGAGCCTTCGCGGCCGTGTCCTTCTTCTCCGCCTCGCCCTCGTCCTCGTCAGAGGAGGAGCCACGATCCTTCACCGAGGCACGCAGGGCGGCAAGCAGATCGGCGACCTCGGAGTCCTCCTCCTCGGGCTTCTCCTCGTCCGACTCCGGGAACGCCTCGCTGCCCTCGGCCTTCGCCTCGATCAGCTTGGACAGTTCCTCCTGGTACCGGTCCTCGAATTCGGACGGGTCGTAGTCGGAGGCCATCGACTCGATCAGCGAGGCCGCCATCTTCAGTTCCTGATCGCGGATCTCGGTGTCCTCGTCGAGGAAGCCGAAGTCGGGTTTGCGAACCTCGTCCGGCCACAACAGGGTCTGCAGCGTCATCACCCCGTCGACGACCCGCAACGCCGCCACCCGCGTGCGGTTGCGCAGGGTGAACGTCGCGATGGCGAGGCGATCGGTCTCCTCGAGGGCCTTGGCCAGCAACACGTAGGCCTTGGGCGACTTCGACGACGGCTCCAGGTAATACGGCTTGTCGAAGTAGATCGGGTCGACCTGTTCGGCCGGCACGAACTCCAGGATCGAGATCTCCGGGCTCTTCTGCACGGGCAGCGTGGCCAGGTCGTCCTTCGTCAGGATCACCGTCTCGCCCGATTCCGACTCGTAGGCGTTGGCGATGTCGGAGTAGTCGACCTCGGTGTCGGTTCCCTCGCGCACCCGGCGGTAGCGGATGCGGGTCCCGTCGGAGGAGTCGACCTGATACGACTTGCGGTCGTGACTCTCCGTCGCGGAATAGACCTTGACCGGTACGTTCACCAGACCAAAGCTGAGATCGCCCTTCCAGATCGAGCGCATGTCGAACATTGTGCCAGGCATTCGCACGACACGTCGCCAACCGGGCGCAACACGGCGGGGCCGACATCCACGCGTCGATCAACCGGTCTCGGGGCGTCGGGTGTGGACAATGGAGTGATGGCAGGCGGAGAGAACCTGGAGGTCGACGGCCGCCGGATCTCGATCACCAATCTCTCCAAGGTGCTCTATCCGGCGACCGGGACCCGGAAGTACGACGTCATCGACTACTACTCGCGCATCGCCGACGTCATGCTGCCGCATCTGCGGAACCGGATCGTCACCCGCAAACGCTGGCCCAATGGTGTCGAGTCGACGCCGTTCTTCGAGAAGGACATGCCCGACAGTGCACCCGACTGGGTTCGCCGGTACGGAATCCAGCACAGCGAGCGGGTCATCGAGTACGCACTGGCCGAGGATCGCGCCACGCTCGTGTGGCTGGCGCAGATGGCGGCGCTGGAGATCCACGTCCCGCAGTGGCAACTACCGATCGGCCCCGACGGCGAGCGCATGGCCAACCGCATCGTCTTCGATCTCGACCCCGGTCCGCGGGTCCCCCTGCACGAGACCGCGGCCGTGGCGGTGGAGATCCGGAACTGGCTGGGCGGCACCACCACCTATCCGGTGACCAGCGGCGGCAAGGGAATCCACATCTACGCCCGACTGCCCAAGCCGGTGAGCTCCGAGGCCGCACGAAAGGTGGCTCGCGAGGTGGCCAACGAGTTCGCCCGGCAGAACAGCGATTTCATCACCGCCAACATGTCCAAGAAGATCCGCGACGACAAGGTCCTCATCGATTGGAGCCAGAACAACGCCTCCAAGACCACGCTGTCTCCGTACTCGTTGCGCGGGCGCGAGCAACCGTGGGTCGCCGCGCCCCGCACCTGGGACGAGATCGAGGACCCGAAGATCGCCCAGCTGCTCTACACAGAGGTCCTCGACCGCGTCGCCGACGTCGGCGATCTCCTCGGGGGTCTCGACGCGCCGTACGACGACGATCCGGCCACCGACGCCGACAAACATGGCGCCGAGGAGCCCGACGCCGAGGACTCGCAGGCGGGTCAGATCATCAATCTGCGGGAGTACCGTCGTAAACGGGACGAGTCCAAGACACCTGAACCCTTCGGCGACGAGAACCACCGGCAGCGCCTGCGCGAATCCGACGAGGATGCCGACACCGAATCCGAAACCGGCCCGCGCGAACCGATCTTCGTCATCCAAGAACACCACGCGCGGCGCCTCCACTACGACTTCCGTCTCGAACACGACGGGGTGCTGGTCTCATGGGCCGTCCCGAAGAACCTGCCGACCGATCCGGACCAGAACCGGCTCGCGGTCCAGACCGAGGACCATCCGATGGACTACGCCGACTTCGAGGGCGACATCCCGGCCGGTGAGTACGGCGGTGGTCACGTATCGATCTGGGACAAGGGCACTTTCGAGCTGGAGAAGTGGCGGGAGAAAGAGGTCATCGTCCGCCTGCACGGCGAGAAGGTGCAGGGCCGGTACGCACTGATCCGCACCGGGGACAAGAACTGGCTCGCCCACCTGATGACCGACGAGCCGCGCCCCATCGTCCCCGACAGCCTCACCGATCCGCGACCGATGCTCGCGACCGATGATCCGATCGACAAGCTCAACGAACGGGACTGGGCGTTCGAGGGAAAGTGGGATGGTTATCGGCTCCTGGTGCGGTCGATCGGCGGCGAGTTCCGGCTCACGTCCCGGTCGGGAATCGACATGACGAAGGACTTCCCCGAATTCGCGGGCATCGCCGACGATCTCGGACTGATGGACGTCGTCCTCGACGGCGAGGCGGTGGCCATCGACTCGACCGGCCGGACGAACTTCACGCTGTTCACGTCGCGGAAGCACACCGAGGAGCAGTACACGCTCAAACTGCACCTGTTCGACATCCTCTATCTCAACGGGACGTCGTTGCTGCGGAAACCGTGGTCCGTACGACGCGAACTCCTCGAGGAACTCGCGACCGCGTTCCGCCGGTCGCCGTATGTCGATGTGCCGCCGCTGCTTCCGGCGCCCGCGAGCGCGGCGATCGAGTACAGCCGCGAACACAACCTCGAAGGTGTTGTCGCCAAACGACGCGACTCGGTGTATCAGCAGGGCCGACGCTCCACCAAGTGGCTCAAGCACAAGAACTGGAGCGACATCGAGGTGGTGGTCGGCGGTTACCGGCCCGGGCGCGGCAACCGGTCACACACCATCGGGTCGTTGTTGCTCGGACTGCCCGAGGAGACCGGACTGCGCTACGTGGGACGCGTCGGCACCGGGTTCACCGACGCGCAGTTACGGGCGCTAGCCGAAGAACTCGAGCCGCTGGAGATCTCGCGGTCACCGTTCCTCGACAAACTCGACCGGCCCATCGCGTCGAGCGCGGTCTGGGTGCTGCCCAAGATCGTCGGCGAGGTGCGCTTCATGGACTGGACCACCGCGGGCCACCTACGCCACCCGAGCTGGCGCGGCATCCGCCGGGACAAACTCCCCGGAGATCTCTGATGTCGAATCCCGCGCACCCACAGTCGAACAAACTCGACCGATCGGTGATCGTGACCGGTCTCGTGATCGTGTCGGGCATGATCATGGTGGTTCTCGACACCACCATCGTCAATGTCGCCCTGGAGTCGCTGAGCACCGAACTCGACGCCTCGCTGTCGACGACGCAGTGGGTGGTCACCGGATATCTCCTCGCGGTCGCCCTGGTCATTCCGCTCACCGGTTGGGCGATGGACCGGTTCGGACCCAAACCGACCTGGATCACCGCGGTGACGCTGTTCGTCGCGGGGTCGGCGCTCTGCGCGGCGGCGTGGTCGATCGAGACCCTCATCGTGTTCCGCATTCTGCAGGGTCTCGGCGGCGGCATGCTCCTGCCTGCTGGGCAGGCCATCATCACCCGCGCCGCCGGCCCCGACCGCCTCGGACGGGCGATGGCCATCCTCGGCGTCCCTATGCTCCTCGGCCCCGTCCTGGGACCGGTGATCGGCGGTCTGCTCGTCGAGTACACGAGCTGGCACTGGATCTTCCTGGTCAACGTGCCGGTCGGCCTGGTCGCGGTCGCACTCGCAGTGTGGAAACTGCCGTTCGGCGACACGGCGCCCGACCGTGACCGCCTCGACCTGCTCGGTCTCGCCGTACTCTCCGGCAGCCTGGTCTCCCTGCTCTACGGTCTGTCGCGGGCGAGCTCCCAGGGCGGCTTCGGCGAACCCGATGTACTCGGCTGGCTCGTCGGCGGTGCGGTGGGGCTGGGCCTCTACACGTGGCACAGCCTGCGCAAGGGAACCGACTCGATCGTCGACGTCCGGCTCCTCACCAACAGGGTGTTCGCCGCAGGCACCGTCTCGGTGTTCCTGGTCGCGATCGGACTCTTCGGCGGCATGCTGCTCCTTCCGCTCTACTACCAGACGGTTCGGGGCGAGGGAGCCCTGAACGCGGGCCTGTTGCTCGCCCCGCAGGGCCTCGGCGCGATCGTGGCGATGGTGATCGGCGGACGGATCACCGACCGCATCGGCGCCGGGTACGTGGTCCCGGTCGGCGTCGTGCTGGCGATGAGCGGCACGTACCCGTTCACCCACGTGGGCGCCGACAGTTCCTACCTGTCGCTGAGTGTCGCCCTGTTCGTCCGCGGCATGGGCCTGGGTTCGGTGATGATGCCGACGATCTCGGCCGCTTACAGCGACCTGAGCAGGGAGGTCGTGACCCGCGCCGCCCCCACGCTCTCGGCGATCCAGCAGGTCGGCGCGTCGTTGGGTAGCGCGTTGCTCGTCACGGCGCTGACTCAGCGACTGACCCACGAGCTGAACGCCCACCGGATCCCGTCCTCGGGTGGCGGCACCGATCAGATCGGTTCCGTCCCACCGGAAGCCATGCCCGTCATCGGTCCACTTCTGGCGGACGCTTTCGGCTACGCATTCTGGGTCGCCTTCGCGCTCACCGCGGTGATCTTCGTTCCCGCGATGTTCCTGCCGCGTCACCGGTCCCGGGACGCGGACGCGACCCCGGCGCCACCAGCCGGGATCTGACGGTTTCGACGAACGCCCCGAACCAGCAGCCCACCAGGAGGAGTCACGAATGACACCCGACGTACACGGAGAGACGATCACGGTCCCCGCGGCCTTCGGCGACACCGAGATGTACGTGGCCCGTCCGGCCGTGTCCGACGGCAGGCCGCTGCCCGGCGTCCTGTTCATCACCGATGTGATCGGACTCCGCCCGCGAATTCGCGCGATGGCCGACCGCATCGCGTCGTGGGGTTACGTGGTCGCGGTGCCTCACCTCTTCTATCGCTACGGGACCGCCGACGAGTGGGCCCCGGTCGACGACCTGCTGTTGCCCGAGACCCTCGGCGCGTTCTTCCGGGCGGTGATGCCCCGGGCATCGACCCTCACCTTCGACGTCGCCCGCGCCGACCTCATCGCCTACCTCGGCGCCCTCCGCTCGATGCCCGGTGTCTCCGCCGGCCCGATCGGCGTCACCGGGTACTGCATGGGCGGGCGACTGGCCCTGAACCTGGCGGCGGCGCGTCCCGCCGAGGTGGCCGCCGTCGGGATCTTCCACACCGGCAACCTGGTGACCGACGCGCCCGACAGCCCTCACCTGCACCTCGTCGACATCGACGCGTTCGTGCTGGCCATCCACGCCGACAAGGACCGCTCGCTTCCCCGCACCGCGGTCGCGCAATTCGCGCATGCGCTCATCTCGAGCGGCGTCACACATTCGGCAAGCGTCTACCCGGGTGCCGCGCACGGCTACACGATGTCCGACATCCCCGCGTACCACCACGAGGCCGCCGAGCACCACTTCGCCGAGCTCGAGGCGCTGTTCCGGCGAACCCTGACCGCCTGAGCGCCGGCCGGGGCCAGTGCGCCAGAGAACCTACCGATCGGTAGGACGACTGAGCCACACCATTGCGAGCGAAGTGTGTTTCGACTCGCGGCGCCCCCGTGGTGCGCGTACACGCGGTTCCTGGGACTAGCCTCATGGGAGTCAGTGACCGTGACAGGAGCTCTTCGTGTTCGTTGTCGCCCACATCAGCGACCTTCATTTCAACGGGACGCAGTTCAATCGCAGCCGCATCCAGTCGACGCTGAGTTACATCAACGCGCGCGCGGCCGGCATCGACGTCCTGCTGGTCACCGGTGACCTCGCCGACGAGGGGGCGCCGAGCGAATACCGAGAGGCCTACGGCGTTCTCGAGAGTCCACTGCCGATGCTCATCACCGCCGGCAACCACGATGTCCGCGAACCGTTCAGCGCCACCCTGCTCGGCGCCGAGACCTCCGGACCCATCAACCACTCCCGCCGCGTCGGCGACGTGTTGTTCCTGATGTGCGACAGCTCCATACCCGGACGAAACGACGGATACATCGACGACCAGACGCTCGCCTGGATGTCGGCCCGCCTCGAGGCCGAGGACCCGCAGACGCCCGTCTTCGTCGCCTTCCATCACCCGCCGGTCGAACTGCACATGCCGTTCATGGATTCGATCCGGCAGACCGGCGAGGAGCGACTGATCCCGCTCGTCGAACGCCACCCGAACATCGTCGCGTTCCTGTGCGGACATGCCCACACCCCCGCGGTGACCCGATTCGCCGACCGCCCGCTGTGCGTCGCGCCGGGCGTCGCATCGACGCTCAACCTGCCGTTCGAGGGCACCGAGATCGTCAACCGCGGACAGCCGCCCGGGATCGCCTTTCACATCTACGACAAGGGACGCCTCGTCACCCACTACCGTTCGGTGGTGTTCTGACCGAACTCCCGTTCGGTCTAACCCTCGGTACCCGAACCGATGGCCGACGATCCGGCATCGAGCAGCTGCTTCAGGACCTGGCCGCCGAGATCGGTGAGCAGACCCGGCCCGGGATCGGGCAGATTCTGCGGGAGCGCACCGGGCTGATGGGTGGCGGGGATTCGAGCGGCACGCGTGGCCTCGAGCCGGATTCCCCGCGTCTGATCCTTGGTCAGCGGCGTCAGGTACTTGCTGAGATCGGTGGCAGTGGTGAGGGTTCCGACCACTCGCAGCCCGGTCGCACCGAAGTCCGCCGCCCCGCGACGGATGTGGTTGGGCGAGGTGACCAGGATGATGTCGCGAATACCCTTCGCACGCAGGATCTCCGAGGTGTTCTGCGCATTGGCCACGGTCGAACCCGACTTGTCCTCGGTCAGGATGCGGCCGGTGTCGACGCCGTTCTCGACCAGCCAGGTCTTCATCGCGGCGGCCTCGGTGATGCCGTTCTTGGGGGCCCCGCCGGTGACGACGATCGGTGCGGCGGTGGTGATCTCGGATTGTGCTTTACCCGCCGACACCCGATTCACCAACTCCGGGGCCATCTTTCCGTTCGCGTTCAACCCGAAGCCGAGGACGACGATCGCGACCCGACCCGACACGGGTTTGGGCGTGGTGTCGGGCACGATCTGCGCAGCGGTGGCGACTCCCGAGATCACGTTGCGGGCCGTGGTGGCGAGGAGCGGGTTCAGCACCCGCAGACGGCTGAGCGCGGCATTGCTGACCGACGCCTGCTCCATCTGATCGGCCCAGATCGCCTGTAATGCAAGCGCATCGGTATCCGCGGGAGCCAGGGTCAACGCCTTCTGCAACGCCGCCAGGCCGCCGGCGACGTCTCCGTTCGCGAACTTCGACTGGGCCTCGTTGTACAGTCCGGCCGGGTCGACGGCGTCCGCCACTGTCACGACGCCCGCCCCGTCGGCGGGGAGAGATCCGACGGCCACACCGCCGAGCGCGGCGACCGCGATGGTCGCGGCAGCCGCCAGCCGGATACGCTTAACTCTGGTCACACCAGTCACTCGCGTAACAGTACGAGACCACCGCAACGGCCCCGCACCCGTCCGATTCCAGATCGGTAACGGGCACGAGGCCGTCGCGACGCCTTCTCGTGCTGGTCAGCGGCGCAAGCCGGCAACCTTCAACAGTTCCGGACGACGCAGGACCAGGCCGATCCACATCAGGACGCCGAGGTAGACCGCGAACAGAACCGTGCTGAACAGCGGCTCCTCGATCCTCAAGTTCGCGGTGACCGCGCCGCCCAGGTAGGCGGTGATGCCGAGCGCGCCGAGCACCGCGGTACGCGGAATCGCGTACACGACAAGGCAGACGAGCAACACCACACCCATGACGATGGCCTGATCGGGGTCGAAGCCGAGCTTCTCGGTGCCGTCGATCACCGCCTGCGGGCGAGCCAGCTTCCCGACGACGTCGAAGGCGAGGAATGCGCCGACGATGACGCTGATGACGATTCCCACGATGCGGTGCCAGTTGCGGCTGGCGGTGGTCTCGGACGAGTTCCGTGTGGTGATGTCGGTGGCCATGATGTTCTCCCTGGTGGTCGAGCGGTGTGGTGGTCGTGCAGGGATAGACACAGCTCGTCGGAAAAACTCATCGACCGTCGTAACTCGCCCGGGTCAGGCGGACACCAGCTTCACCAGCGGGTACTCGCGGGTCGCCTTCTTCTGATACTTCGCGTACCTGGGTTGCGCACTGACGACGGCATCCCACGCGGCCTCTCGTTCCGGACCGGTCAACACCACCGGCGTGACCGGGACCGGTTGTCCGCCATGCCGTTCCACGGTTACGGAGTCGGGGTGGGCCGCGAGGTTCGCGTACCAGTCCGGATTGCCTTTTCCGCCAACGGAAGCCACGACCAGCCAGCCGTTGTCATGCGCGAACCAGCTGAGCGGCGTCTCTCGCTGCCGACCCGACTTGCGGCCCTTGGTGCGCAGGATGACCATGTCCATGCCCCACATCGTCCCGCTCTTGTTGCGAATCCGTTTGACGGTGCGCTCGTTCACCTTCCGCTGATACCACTGCCAGATCGACATGATCCTCCTTAGATTCGCTCCCCATACGGTCGTCCTCGACGCTATCCGGCACGACCCGGAGGAGCTTCTCGATTCCTGCTCGATGTACGCGCTGCTGACCCGCTCGGCAGGATCGACGCCAGGCGCCTACTCCGCGAGAGCGTCGAGGAGCGGTCGAACCCGGAAGTCCACCATCTCCCTCATCACGAGGGCGGTCGTCGTGCGCTTGACACCCTTGATGTCCAGGATGTCCCCGGCGATGCGATACAGGTCATCCGCATCCTTGGCGGCGACGTGGACCAGGAGGTCGGCAACTCCGGTGAGGCCGTGGACCTGCAGCACCTCCGGTATCGCCTCGAGCGCTGCACCGACCTGATCAAGCTTGCGCTGGGTGACATTGGTGAGCACGTAGGCCTGCAGTGGATATCCGAGGACAGCCGGATCGACGCGGCGTTCGAAGGACCGCAAGGCGCCGGCCGCATCAAGCTTGCTCAGCCTGGCTTGAACGGTGTTGCGGGACAGCCCGGTCCGTTCGGCGACCGCCATCACCGTCGCTCGCGGGTCGTCGGCGAGAGCCGTCAGGATCTTGGCGTCGATCCGGTCGGCCCGATGTTCGCTTGGCACGATGCCAACCTCCGTTCCACACACACCCATCAGGGTTGTGCATATTGCCCAGTCTCGACGTCAAGTATTGCGCAAAGAGAATGGTGTTGTTGGACTGTGTGCACCCCTTCTCGTAGAACCGGCCAGCTTCGACGGAACACGATCCCGTCGGCGACCCGGTTTTCGCCCCGTCGGCCGCGATCGATCCGTCGCCGCCGAGGGGGCGCCATTCAACATTCACATCCGCACGCCGTGCCGCGGTTCGCGTGGATGGTGTTCGAAAGTGAGTTCCCGTGCCCCAGTCCGCGTTCCTCGAGACCGTCACCGCTCCGCCGGCATCGGACGGCGCGGTGACGGCCGAGCTTGCCGCGCTTGAGTCGATCCAGCAACGTGTGCTCTGGTTGTCGACCTCGATGATCCACCACGCCAACCGGGTTCGGCCGAACCCCACCGGGCTGAAGGTCGGCGGCCACCAGGCGTCGTGCGCATCGATGGTCTCGATCATGACCTCGCTGTGGTTCGAGCACTTGCGTCCCGGCGATCGCGTGTCGGTGAAACCGCATGCGTCGCCGGTGCTCCACGGCATCAACTATCTGCTGGGCACGCTGGACGAGAAGTACCTGACCACGCTTCGCGAGTTCGGCGGTCTGCAGTCATATCCCAGCCGTTCCAAGGATCCGGACACCGTCGACTACTCCACCGGTTCGGTCGGCATCGGCGCGACCGCCCCGATCTGGGGCGCGATGGCACGACGCTACGTCGACACCCACGTCGGAGACACCGGCCGCGGCCGGCAGTACTCGCTCGTCGGAGATGCCGAACTCGACGAGGGCGCCGTCTGGGAGGCCATCCTCGATCCGGGGATCGCCGATCTCGGCGAGGTGGTGTGGATCGTCGACCTGAACCGCCAGTCACTGGACCGCGTCGTACCGAACATCGCCGCCCGTCGCCTGGAGAAGATGTTCGAGGCGGCCGGCTGGCAGGTCATCCCCGTACGGTTCGGTCAGCTGCTCGAATCGCTCTTCGCCCGCCCCGGTGGCGACGCACTGCGGACCCGCATCCTGCAGATGCCGAACCCGGAGTACCAGCGACTTCTTCGCTGCACCGCGGACGAGGTCCGGGACCGCCTGCCCGGCACCGGTTCCGAGAGTCGGCAGATATCCGATCTCATTGCCACGCTGGACGACTCGACACTCCTGGCGGCTGTTCGCAACCTCGGCGGACACGATCTGCAGGCACTGTCGCAGGCGTATCGACAAATCGACGACACCCGCCCTACGGTGATCATCGCCTACACCATCAAGGGTTACGGATTGCCCACCCAGGGCCACCCACAGAATCATTCGGCGTTGCTGACCGTCGAGGAGTACCGACAGCTGGCGGCCACCCTCCGGATGGACCCGGACCAGCCGTGGGGTCGCTTCGCCGAGGACGACCCGGCGGGCCGACTGTGTGCCGCTGCGGCACAACGGCTGCAACGGGATCCGGTCCCGCCGCTGCCCGATGTCGACATCCCGTCCGACTTCGGACGCACCCCGAAGGGCACCAGCACCACCCAGGCCGCGCTCGGCCGGTCGCTGCTCGACCTGACCCGCCAGTCGCCGGATGCGGCGAAAAGAGTCGTCACCGTCAGCCCGGATGTCAGCTCGACCACCAATCTCGGTGGCTGGGTGAACAAGGTCGGCGTCTGGTCGCCCACCGAGCGGCACAACTGGTTCGCCGACGACCCCGAGACGATCATGCACTGGAACGAGCGGCCCACCGGGCAGCACATGGAACTCGGTATCGCCGAGACCAATCTGGTGGGTCTGATCGGCGAACTCGGTGCCACGTGGAGCCGCTGGGGACAGCCGTTGCTGCCGATCGGCGTGCTCTACGACCCCTTCGTCGAACGCGCCCTGGAACCCTGGTCGTACGGCATCTACGCCGGCGGCCAGTCGATCCTGGTCGGCACCCCCTCCGGGGTGACGCTGGCGGCCGAGGGCGGCGCCCACCAGTCGATCAAGACGCCATCGATCGGCCTCGAGCAACCGGGTTGTGTCAGTTACGAACCGGCGTTCGGGATCGACGTCGAGTGGACCCTGCTGGCCTCTCTGTCCCGGCTCGGCCGCCCCGACGGCACCTCGGCGTATCTGCGTCTCTCGACCCGTCCGGTCGATCAGTCCCTCGCCGCGGTACCGGCCGACCCCGCTGCGCGTGAGCGTCGACGCCGCCAGGTCGTCGCCGGCGGTTATCCCCTCCGGCGGGGTGGGGACGCACAGGTGACGATCGTGGCGATGGGGGCCCTGGTCCCCGAAGCCCTCAGCGCCGCAGATCGCTTGCAGCAGTCGGGGATCAACGCCGACGTCCTCTGCATCACCAGCCCCGGCCTTCTCTTCGAGGCCTGGCAGGCGCGGCAGGGGCGGGGTACCGGTGAGAGCTGGATCCTCGATCAGCTCTTCCCGGGCGACCGTGCCACCCCGATGGTCACGGTCCTCGACGGACACCCGCACACCCTGGCCTTCCTGGCCGGCATCAACCGGGTGCGCAGCACCAATCTCGGCGTCTCCAGGTTCGGTCAGGTCGGCTCTCTCGACGACGTCTACCGGCATCACGGCATCGACACCGACAGCATCGTCTCCGCCGCCCTCGACATCCTGCCCTGATCAGGCAACAGACCCCCGGGTCCCGCATTCGCGGAATCACCGGGGGTCTGTCGTCGAAACCGTAAGCGACTACAGCGCTTTGAGTTCCTCGATGACGCTGTCGACGCTCTTCTTGGCGTCGCCGAACAGCATCGAGGTGCCGTCGGCGAAGAACAGCGGGTTCTCGATGCCGGCATAACCCGAACTCATCGACCGCTTCAGCACGATCACCGAGCGTGCCTCGTCGACGTTGAGGATCGGCATGCCGTGAATCGGACTGGACGGATCGTTACGGGCCGCCGGGTTGGTGACGTCGTTGGCGCCGATCACGATCGCGACATCGGTACGGCCGAACTCGCCGTTGATGTCGTCCATCTCCTTCATCGCGTCGTACTCGACGTCGGCCTCGGCCAGCAGCACGTTCATGTGCCCCGGCATACGACCGGCCACCGGGTGGATGGCGTACTTGACCTCCACGCCCTTGGCCTCGAGCAGGCTGGCCATCTCCTTGACCGCATGCTGTGCCTGGGCCACGGCCAGACCGTAACCGGGCACCACGATCACCTGATTGGCGTACGCCATCTGGATCGCGGCGTCGGCAGCGGAGGTGGCCTTGACCGTGCCGCCCTCGGCGCCGGGACCACCGGCGACCGCGGCGTCGCCGCCACCGAACGAGCCGAACACGATCGCCGGGATCGACCGGTTCATCGCCTTGGCCATCAGGTTGGTCAGGATCGAACCGGACGCACCGACGATCATGCCGGCCACGATCAGCGCGGTGTTGTCCAGCGCGATACCCGCCGCCGCAGCCGACAGACCGGTCATCGCGTTGAGCAACGAGATGACCACCGGCATGTCCGCACCGCCGATGGGGAACACCACGAACAGACCCATCACACCGGCGGCGAGCAGCAGCCCGACCATCCACCACACACTCGCCCCGCCACCGTCGGTGGCCTGGACGCCGAGGTAGATCGCCAGACCCAACGCAACCAGCAGCAGCACGATGTTGGCGGCCTGGAACAACTTCGCGTTCGCCACGAAGGTCTTCTCCAGACCCTTCGGCATGATCTCCTGCAACTTCGCGAACGCCACCAGCGATCCCCAGAACGAGATCGAACCGATGATCGCCGCGATGAGCGAGCCCACCACCAGCGGCGAGGCCGGTTCGGTGTTGTGGAACACCGAGAACCCGGAGGTCTCGATGAACTCCGCCCACGCGATCAGCGCGACCGTGCCACCACCGACACCGTTGAACAGTGCCACCAGCTGCGGCATCGCCGTCATCTTGGTCTTCAGCGCCGGCGGGATACCCAGCACCACACCGAGAACCAGACCGATCGCGATCAGGACCCAGTTGATCGTCGGCACACCGACGGTCGAATGTCCGTCCTCGCCGACCGCGCCCGCGTTGTAGATGTAGAGCAGCGTCGCCGCCACCGCCAGACCCATACCGGTCGCGGCGATCCAGTTGCCGCGCACCGCGGTCTTGGGGCCGGTCAGGCCCATCAGGCCGTAGATGAACAACGAGAAGGACACGATGTAGAGCGCCATGACCAGGTAGGACAGGCCCTCGCTCGGGGTGTGCGCGCCTGCGGCGAGCACCAATTGCGAGCCGATCACTTGGCGGCCTCCTTCTTACCCTTGAACATGCCCAGCATCCGGTCCGTGACCGCGAAGCCACCGATCACGTTGAGCGTGCCGAACACCAGCGCGACGAATGCGATGATGCGCACACCCCACCCGGCATCGGCAGGGAGCTTGCCCAGCACCACCAGCGCACCGAGCACGACGATGCCGTGAATGGCGTTCGTACCCGACATCAACGGGGTGTGGAGGGTGTTGGGAACCTTCGAGATGACCGCGAAACCGACGAACCCGGCCAACACCAGGATCGCCAGATTCGCCAGAAGTCCGGAATACATCAGGCCTTCACCTCCTGGGGTGTTTCACGCGTGACGCACGAAGCAGCGAGCACCTCGTCGTCGAAGTTCGGTGTGATCGCACCGTTGTCGTCGAGCATCAGCTCGATGAGGGCGAGGAGGTTCTTCGAGTACAGCTCGCTGGCATGCTCGGGCATGGTCGCCGGCAGATTCGGCGGCGCGGTGATCGTCACGTCATGTTTGACGACTGTCTCACCGGGTTCGGTGAGCTCACAGTTGCCGCCGGTCTCACCGGCCAGATCCACCACGACGCTGCCCGGCTTCATACCCTCGACCGCGGCTGCGGTCACCAGGCGCGGGGCCGGACGACCCGGGACCAGCGCGGTGGTGATCACCACGTCGAAGCCCTTGATCGCGTCCTCGAGCGCCTGCTGCTGCTGCGCGCGTTCTTCCTCGGTCAGCTCGCGGGCATAACCGCCCTCGCCGGCGGCGTCGATACCGAGATCGAGCCACTGCGCACCGACCGACCGCACCTGCTCGGCCACCTCGGGGCGCACGTCGTAGCCGGTGGTCCGCCCACCGAGACGCTTGGCCGTGGCCAACGCCTGCAGACCGGCCACACCCACACCGAGCACCAGCACCGTCGCCGGCTTCACCGTGCCCGCCGCAGTGGTCAGCATCGGGAAGAACCGCGTCGACAGATCCGCCGCCACGATCACCGACTTGTAACCGGCGACGTTGGCCTGCGAACTCAACGCATCCATCACCTGCGCACGGGAGATACGCGGGATCGCCTCCACCGCGTACGCCTCCACACCCGCCGCACGCAGGGCGCCGATCTTGTTGTCGGCATTGCGCGGCGCCAGGAAACCGATCAGCTTCTGCCCACTGCGCAGCTTGCCGATCTCGGCATCCGACGGCGGCGACACCCGCAGCACCACATCAGCCGAATACGGATCACCGATCGTGGCCCCGGCCTCGGTGTACGCCTCGTCGGGAATCAGGGCGCCGAGACCGGCCCCCGACTCCACCACGACGGGCACACCCTTGCCCACCAGCGAGGCGGCCACCTTCGGGACAAGCGCCACGCGGCGCTCCCCCGGGGCCGTCTCGCGCACGACACCCACTGTCATAACTCTCACCCTGTCTGGTGGCGACGCTGAGTCAGCGCCGCCTTGTTTTCGGCGCCGTCGTCGGCGCACATGCGTACAACGCCGTGACCTGCGTGCAAATCGTGCAGCTCCGCCATGTGTCGGCGGTGCGGACGACCTGACGCAGGTCACGAAGTGCTCGGGCTCTGACAGCGATGACTGTCACCCGGCTCACATATAGAGGTTGGAGAAACATAACACGGGCTCTCAGCGCAATCTCAGGAGAGTCGGATACCTCACTCAACCCTTGACAACGCCATTTCTCATAATCTTTATCTGACCAGCGTCCGGCCCCGAAATCGCTGGTGAGACGATCAGGCGATGGTGTATCTACGCTCGTCCAGACCGGTCGCGCCATCGGGCGCGGGGGACTGATACCGCTCGACCTGTGGGCGCCCCTGTTTGTCGATCGCACGGCACGTGACCGTGTGGTCGCCTTTGTCCGCTTGCCACACGAACTTCCACTGACGCCAGGTGTCGACGCTGTACTCGGTCGCCAGTTCCGCGAGCTGCCACGGCCCGTCGTCGATCCGGACCTCGACGCGCTCGACGCCGATGTGCTGCGCCCACGCCGTTCCGGCGATGACGACCTCACCCGCAGGATGTGAGGTACCCCGGGCCGGGCGGTCGATCCGTGAGGCCAGCTTGATGGGTCCGAGCGCGGACCATCCGCGATCGGTCCAGTACGCCCTGGCCTCGGAGAACCTGGTGATCTCCCAGTCGACCACCCACTTGGTCGCCGACACGTACCCGTACAGACCGGGAACCACCTGACGGACCGGATACCCGTGTTCGATGGGTAGCGGCCCGCCGTTCATACCGACCGCCAGCAGGGCGTCGCGACCATCGGTGATGTCCGAAATCGGTGTGCCACAGGTCCATCCGTCGACACTGGTGGAGAGCAGCATGTCCGCTCCGGGCCGCACTCCGGCGAGATCGAGGACCATCTGCATCGGCACGCCGAGCCATCGCGCGTTGCCGATCAGGTCTCCCCCGACGTCGTTGGACACGCACGCGAGTGTCACGAGCCGTTCGGTCATCGGCATCGCCAGCAGGTCGTCCCAGGCGAGCGTCACCTCCCTGTCGACTTCGCCGTGTATCCGCAGTCGCCATTCGACGGTGGTGAGCGTCGGCACCTGGAGCGCGGTGTCGATGCGGTAGAAGTCGTCGTTGCCGGTGATGAAAGACGTTGCGCCGGAGAGGTCGATCTCGGTACCCGGCGGGATCGGCGGTGCCGGGTCGACGGGCTTCGGCAGCAGGATCCGCGCACGGTCGGCCAGCGTGCTCGCGGTGTCGGCGAGCATGCGACGGCCGATGACGCCGATCGCGACGGCCGCCACGGCAACGCCACCCGCCGCGAGGACGAACCGGCGCGAGATCGGTTGGTGGACGCGATCTTCCGCATCACCATCCTCGACCGGCGGCGGCTCGTCGTCGAGCTGTGCCAGCAGCAGCCTCAGTACGACGATGCCCACGACCCCGGCGAGGACCGACGGCAGCGCATACGTCCACGTAGCGCCCGGCCGGTTCACCGCCGCCAGCACTCCGACGGCAGCGAAGACCGCGATGATCGCGGAACCGAGCGGTGGACGCCGCCGCTCGAGGTACCCGCAGGCGCCGGCGATCACGGCGATGATGATGCCCATCCCGACGAAGAGGGCGACCTTGTCGGCGATGCCGAAGGTCTGGATGGCCCATTCCCGGACCGCCTCGGGCGAGTGGTCGACCACCGACGAGCCGACCGCGAAGTACGGGGACGCGTCCGGCGACACCGGGACCGCGGCGATCTCCCCGGCCGCCAGTCCGGCACCCACCGCGACGATCCCCGCCAGCCACGGGGCCGCGGTGTGCGCACGAGGGGTCGACGAGAAGGTCACACTTCTTGATACCGGAGTTCGGGCACGTGGCGGCGGGTCGCGGCCGAAGGCCCGCCGTTCATCCGACGATCAATCGGCTGACCTGCTGATTCGGTGCGAACACTAAGGTGTCCCGATGAATGGACGCCAAGACTAGAACAGGTTCTAGTTAGTCCGCTAATCTGGCCGCATGGCTACCAGTACCGAGATCCCGGAGACCGTCGCCCTCGAATCGGTGACCGAATTCTCCGACGAGGTCGACGTCGTCGTGATCGGATTCGGCATCGCGGGCGGATGCGCCGCGGCAGAGGCCGCCGCGAACGGGGCGCGCGTCCTGCTCATCGAACGTGCCGCCGCGGCCGGCGGCACCACCTCACTGTCGGGAGGCTTCTTCTATCTCGGTGGCGGCACCGCCGTCCAGAAGGCGACGGGTCAGGACGACTCGCCCGAGGAGATGGAGAAGTACCTGACCGCGGTGTCCATCGACCCCGAGGCCGACAAGATCCACGCGTACTGCGTCGACAGCGTCGACCACTTCAACTGGCTCGAGGGGCTGGGCTTCACCTTCGAGCGCAGCTTCTACCCGGAGAAAGCCGTCATCCAACCGGGCACCGAAGGCCTGATGTACACCGGCAACGAGAAGGTCTGGCCGTTCAAGGACCAGGCCGTCCCCGCCCCGCGCGGTCACAAGGTGCCGGTTCCCGGCGAGACCGGTGGCGCCTCGCTGGTCATCGATTTGCTGGTCAAGCGTCTCGGCGAGCTCGGCGTCGAAGTACGGTATGAAACCGGCGCCCGGCAGCTCGTCGTCGACTCCGACGGAACGGTCGCCGGAGTGACCTGGAAGAGGCCCGGCGAGGAGGGCGTCATCCGCGCCACCTCGGTGATCATCGCCGCCGGCGGCTTCGTGATGAACCCCGAGATGGTCGCCGAGCACACGCCGCACCTCGCCGAGAAGCCGTTCGTCCTGGGCAACACCTACGACGACGGCCTCGGACTCCGCATGGGCCGCTCGGTCGGCGCCGAACTGAAGTACATGGACAAGGCGTTCATCACCGCCCCGATCTACCCGCCGGCCAGCATGGTCATGGGCGTCATCGTCAACAAGTTCGGCGAGCGATTCGTCACCGAGGACTCGTACCACGCCCGCACCTCGGGATTCATTCTGGAACAACCGGATTCGACGGCATACCTCATCGTCGACGAATCGCACATGAATCAGGAGCACAATTACCTGATCAAGTTCATCGACGGTTACGAATCCATCGCGGAGATGGAAGCCGCACTCGGCATCCCCGAGGGCAATCTGCAGCAAACGATGGCGCGGTACAACGAGAACGCCGCGAAGAAGGAGGATCCCGACTTCCACAAGGCGGCCGAGTTCCTCGAACCCCAGGACAAGGGCCCCTGGGCCGTCTACGACCTCTCACTGGGTAAGGCGGTGTACGCCGGTTTCACCATGGGCGGCATGGCGACCTCGCTCGACGGCGAGGTGCTCGACGAGTCGGGGTCGGTCATCAAGGGCCTGTACGCCGCGGGCGCGAGCGCCACCAACATCGCGCAAGACTGCAAGGGGTATTGCAGCGGAACTCAATTGGGCGAGGGATCGTACTTCGGTCGCCGCGCCGGTCGTCACGCCGCGGCGAAGGTGACCTCGCGTGTGAGCTGAAGTACCCACTCACTGAAGACCGCCCCTGAGAGACACCCTGTGGAGCGGGGCCGACGACACTATGTCGCCGGCGCCTCTCTGGAGAGTTGCTCTCAGGGGCGGTTCTCAGTTGGGCGTGTTTTCCGGGGCGGTTCTCAGCGGGTCGGGGAGAACCGGCGCAACCGCAGGCTGTTTCCCACGACGAACACCGAGGAGAGTGCCATCGCAGCCCCGGCGATCATCGGATTCAGCATTCCGGCGGCCGCCAACGGGATCGCGGCGACGTTGTAACCGAAGGCCCAGAACAGGTTTCCCTTGATCGTGCCGAGGGTTCGACGCGCCAGTCTGATGGCGTCGGCGACCACGCGTAGGTCACCGCTCACAACCGTGAGGTCGCTGGCCGCCATCGCAACGTCGGTGCCGGTGCCCATGGCGAGACCGAGGTCCGCCTGCGCCAGTGCCGCGGCGTCGTTGATGCCGTCGCCGACCATCGCCACCACGCGGCCCTGCTCCTGGAGTTCGGCGATCACCTCGAGCTTGCGCTGCGGGCTGACACCCGCGGTCACGTCGTCGATCCCGACCTCGTCGGCCACTGCGCGGGCCGCACCCTCGTTGTCGCCGGTGAGCAGCTTCGGCGTGAGACCCAGGCGCCGGAACTCGGCGATGGCCTCTGCCGACGACTCCTTGATCCGGTCGGCCACCGCGATCACGCCGACCGGAACCGGTTCGGACGCATCCTCTTTCGTATCCCCGACAAGCACGACGACCGCTGTCGCGCCACCCGACTCGGCGGTCGACACCGCGGTCGCGAGGTCGGCGGGTATCTGTACGGTCACCTTGCTGGGCGAGAGGACCCGGACTCGCCTGTCTCCCACGGTGCCGGCAACACCGGCACCTTGCGTGGACACGAAATCCCGGGCCTTCTCCGACACGTGCTCACGCCCCGCGTCGACGACGGCGCGTCCGATCGGGTGCTCCGACCCGGCCTCCACTGCCGCCGCCCACGCGAGGACCTGCGACTCGTCCCTACCGGCGGCCGCGGTCACCGTCGACACCGACATGTCGCCGGTGGTGACGGTGCCGGTCTTGTCCAGCACGATGGTGTCGACGCGCCGGGTCGACTCCAGCACCTCGGGCCCCTTCAGCAGGATGCCCAGCTGTGCGCCGCGGCCCGTGCCGACCATCAGAGCGGTCGGAGTGGCGAGCCCGAGCGCACACGGGCAGGCGATGATGAGGACCGCCACCGCCGCGGTGAAGGCGAAGGTCACGTCACCGCCTGCGAAGTCATCCAACGACGCCGCACCCAGCCAGAAGCCCAGCGTGGCAACGGAGATCGCGATCACCGCGGGCACGAACACCGAGGAGATGCGGTCGGCCAGACGCTGCGCGTCGGCCTTGCCCTCCTGCGCGGCGGCGACCATGCGTGCCATCTGCGAGAGCGCGGTGTCGGAACCCACCGCGGTCGCCCGGACGACGAGCAGTCCGCTGGTGTTGACGGTGGCGCCGATGACCGCATCACCCGCGGTCACCTCGACCGGGATCGATTCCCCGGACACCATCGACGCGTCGATTGCCGAAGCACCCTCGATCACGACGCCGTCGGTCGCGATCTTCTCTCCCGGCCGCACGACGAACTCGTCGCCGACGACCAACTGGCCGATGGGAATTCGGGTCTCGACGCCGCTCTCTGAATCCTGGGCCCGCTCGCTTCGCTCCCGGCGCCCGCGGACCACGACATCCTTGGCCCCGAGGTCCATGAGTGCACGTAGTGCATCACCGGCGCGCCGCTTGGATCGCTTCTCGAAGTAGCGACCCGCCAGCAGGAAGGTCGTGACGGCCGCGGCCGCCTCGAGGTAGATGTGCGATGCCCCATCGGTTCGTTGGGGCAGCAGGTCGAATCCGTGGGTGAGGCCGGGCGTACCGGCCGTGCCGAGGAAGAGGGCGTACAGCGACCAGCCGAACGCGGCGAGCGTGCCGACCGACACGAGCGTGTCCATCGTGGTCGCGCCGTGCCGCAGGTTGATCCAGGCCGCGCGGTGGAACGGGTAGGCGCCCCACACGACCACCGGCGCGGCCAGCGTCAGGGACAGCCACTGCCAGTAGGTGAACTGCCAGGCCGGGATCATCGCCAGCGCGATCACCGGGACCGACAGCACCGCCGACACGATCAGCCGCTGCCGAAGCGCGTCGAGTTCCGGATCTGCGGTCGGTGCGGTGTCGGTCGTGTCCGCTTCCGACCCGGTCGGCGGGTCGGGCAGGATCGGCGCGGCGTCGTAACCGGCGGCCCGGACCACCTCGATGAGGTCGTCGGCGGCGAGACCGGTGGGGACCTCGACGTGGGCGCGTTCGGTCGCGTAGTTCACCGAGGCGGTCACGCCGTCGAGTTTGTTGAGTTTTCGCTCGATGCGGTTCGCACACGACGCGCAGGTCATGCCGGAGATGTCGAGGTCGACCAGTTGCAGGCCAGGACTCGCGGACATCAGTGGTCGCCTCCATTCGTCACGTCGCCGTGATCGGTGTCGGTGTGTGTCGTGTCGCCTCGTGGGCTGGAGTCGGGAACGGTCGTCTCTACGACGCCGTGCGAGGGTGCGTCGTGGGTGACCGGCTCGGGTTGCGGTCCCCATGCCCGGCCGACACCGAAGGCGATCGCGAAAGCGGCGATCAGCGCGACGACGTAGGCCAGAGGACCCGTGGGGATGCTCATGTCAGACCAGTGAATACCCGGCTTCGGCGACCGCTCCGGCGATCTCCTCGCGCGGGATCTCACGATCGGCGACGACGCGCACGGCTCCGTTCTCGAGGGTGACGTCGACGCTGGTCACGCCGGCGATCTCCTCGATCTCCTCGCGGACGGAGGCGACGCAGTGGCCGCAGGTCATGCCGGTGACGGTGTAGTTGCTGGTGGTGCTCATCCGTACTCCTCTGGTTGAAGTCTCGTGGGTGTGGCCGGTCGTCGACGTCAGGACTTCACGAGCCGCGCGATCGCGGCCATGGCCTCGTCGACCTTCTCCTTGCCGGCCGCGTCGCTCTCCTGCGCGGCGCGCACGACGCAGTGGGCCATGTGCTCCTCGAGCAGACCCAGGCTGACCGCCTGCAGTGCCTTGGTCATGGCCGACACCTGGGTGAGGATGTCGATGCAGTACGAGTCCTCTTCGACCATGCGCTGCAGCCCACGTGCCTGACCCTCGATGCGGCGGAGTCGCTTGAGGTAGTCGTCCTTGCGGCCGATGTAGCCGTGCTGGTGCTCGTCCATGTCGCTCCTGTTGTGACGGGTACCCCTCAGGGGTATGCCTCACCAGGTATACCAGCGTTCAACCGTCGACGGTACCCCCCTACCGTATGTGATCTCGATCGGCGGCCGTCGAGCGCGAGCGCAACGCGTAACCCCGACACGGGCGCGTCGGGGTTCGGAGATCGCGGGAGCTACGGCCGCAATGCGGCGGCGAGGCGCGCCAGAGCTACGGCGACGTCGTCGAGGGCCGCGCTGATCTCGGCGCGACGTGCGGCTTCGGCTGCGGAAACCGGCTCCGAGGAATGGTCGGCAACCTCTGCCTGCGCATCCGGGACAACCCCGGGCGGGACAGCTGCGCCCGCCGGAGAAGCGGCCTGCGGCACCACCGGACCGGGTTGCGCCGGGCCGGAAACGTCTCGGCCCGGCGCGACGGACCGGTGGCGTCGGCCGTGGTAGTCCTCGGCGGCGATCGGTTCGGCGTTCGTCGACCGGCGGCCGCCGCGGTATCCCGACTCAGGCGTGGGTTCGGGCTCGGCCCTGTGGGCCGACTCGGGAGCAGGTGCCCCGGCCGGGGGAAGCGGTGCGGGCGGCTGATGCGAGTCCGGCAACCGGTGCGACCCCATCCGCTGCGGATGCGGGGCCGGCGGCTGCGACCCCGTCCGGTCGGGACCGGGAGCAGGGCGTTGATGATGACCGGTTCCGGCACCGGACATCACCGACGGGGCGTGCCCGTTCGAATGCGCATAGAAATGGGGTCCGCCGTGGCCGACGAAGAAGACGCAGCCGACGCCTTCCGGCGATGGGACCGGGCACGGGTTGCGTTCGATGAGGGACTGGGCGCGATCGTCGAAGTCGTTCCACTCGAGCCAGAGGCGGCGGTCGTGCCGCGGGTGGGTGCTCGCATCGGTCGCGTGGTTCCCGCGATGGCCGATCGCGAGACGGCACTGCAACAACCAATCGGAGTCACCCGACAGTCCCAGCGCCGCCCGTTCGGTCGGCCGGCACACCACCGTCGACCAACAGCCTTCGCCGTTCATGCGGACTCCCCTTCATACCTGCAGTACTTCACGTCTACGCGCGCCATCCAGCCATGCCACGCCGGTCTTCGCAGTGGTTCTCGAGTGTTCGTGCCGACCTCGGCTCGCCCCCCGGCAAGCGCCACGGCGTCCCCGGCGGCCGCGGTGCTGTGAAGATCCCGGGCGTCAGTCTACGAAGGAGGCCGGTCCGGTGCCACCCTGTTCGCCCCCGCGCGTCCCGGCGACAAACATCACGATCCGGCGATTCACCTCCTCCGGGCGATCGAGGTGGAGGAAGTGTCCGGCGTCCGCGATGACCGCGGCGGCACTGCCGTCGGGCAACACGCCCCGCACGTGGTCGGTGAATCTCGACTGCATGCAGCCGTCGTCGGCGCCGTGCAGATACAGCGTGCGGCAACGGGGTTCACCCAACCAGGCGTCGCGGAGGTCGGCGTACCGCGGATCGGTCCGGGGTCGGAGCATCGCGCGGTAGTAGCCCAGGGCGGCAGCGCGATGTGCGCGTGTCGGCAGGGCGGCCACGGCACGGTCGACGTCGAGGTCGTAATTCGGCCGCGGGGTTCCGGGGCGTCGGATCCGCCAGCGTCGCCACAGCAGGGGGATCAGCCAGTCGAGACTCCGCTCGGGCAGCCACGGCAATTGGTTGAACCCGATGTACCAGCTCATCGTCGCCTGTCGCGCCAGGAGTCGGACCGCTCCCGGCCCCTCGGCGACCGCGCGCCGGATGGCGGGTATCGGCGGAACAGACATCGCGACCACCGCCGAGTACGGGTTGTCCGAACGGTGCGACAGGGCGTTGACCGTCAACGAACCCCAGTCGTGCCCGATGAGTACCGCGTCGGGACCGGCGCCCACCGCACGGTGGATCTCGCGGGCGTCGTAGGCGAGGGCCGCGACATGAAAGTCCTTGTCCCGCGGGATGTCCGACGGAGCGTACCCACGGGTGAACGGTGCGACGACGCGATATCCGGCGGCGACGAGTTCGGGCGCGAGGAGACGCCACGTCCACGCCGAATCGGGAAAGCCGTGCAGACACACCGCAACCGGGCCGTCGACCGGGCCCCACACCAGCGCGTGGAGGGTGATGTGTCCGAGGTCGATGGTCTCGTGTCGCGGGGTATCGGAGTGGTCGTGGGGTTCGGCGTCGTGCGCGTCTGGTGAGCTGTGGGTCATCGGCGCCAATGTATCGCTCGTATCCGACGACCGCATCTACTTGCGTGTTCGGGTGCGCGGCGCGCGCCTGGTGTTCAGACCGCGATGCCGGCGAATCCCGACTCGCGGATCTCCCCGTCGACGAGGCGGAAGGTGTGGGATTCCCCGACCTCGGCCGTGAGTGGGCAGTCCGTTCGGACGTGAGCGCCACGCGACTCGGTCCGGGCGGTCGCGGCTGCGACGACGGCGGACGCGGTCAGCGTGAGTGCCGCGTCCTCGACCTCGCGCACCGTTGCGGGGATTCGCCGAGGCGCACTCGCGATCGTCGCCGCCGCGGCTGCCAGTCCGTCGGCGGACCGGCGGAGAGCCACCCGGCGCGACATCGTGTCCTGGAGCAGGTCGCGGTCGAGGATCGGCGCCGGTCCCGGCGTCGTGACGGGAACCGGGCGCGTCGGCCGCAGGTGACGTCGTCCAACGGCGACCGCTGCGGCACGGCGTCCCATGACGAGCCCTTCGAGCAGGCTGTTCGACGCCAGCCGGTTGGCCCCGTGCAGGCCGGTCCGCGCGACCTCCCCGGCTGCCAGGAGACCGTCGACGGCGGTGCGCGCCTCGTCGTCGGTCACCACGCCACCGCAGAGGTAGTGGGCGCCCGGCACGACGGGGATGCGGTTGTCGGCAGGGTCGATACCGGCCGCCCGGATTCCGGCGCTCACCGTCGGGAATCGCCGCTCGAAGTCGGGCAACCCACTGATGTCGAGGTAGACGCACGGATGCCCGGTCAGCTCGATGGCGGTCTCCACGGCGTTCGCGACCACATCGCGTGGTGCGAGGTCGCCCATGGGGTGCACGCCGTCGGTCACCGACCGTCCGTGCACGTCGACGAGTCGACCGCCCTCCCCTCGCACGGCCTCGCTGATGAGCGTCCGGCGCCCGCGGGCGCCCGGCGTGTAGAGCATCGTCGGGTGGAACTGGATGAACTCGAGGTCGGCGACGTGCGCACCCGCCCGCAGCGCCAGCGCGATGCCGTCGCAGGTGGCACCGGACGGGTTGGTCGTCGCCGCGTAGAGATGCCCCGCACCGCCCGTGGCGAGCAGGACGGTCGGCGCGTCGACCACGCCCCATCGAGCGTTCCGCAGATACGAGACCCCCGCGACCCGGCCGTCGTCGACCCGGATCCCGGTCACGATGGCGTCGTCGAGAAAGCGGATGCACCGCCCGGGGCCGGCTTCCCGCTGCGCGACGGCGTTGTGGAGCGCTCGCTGGATCGCGGCGCCCGTGGCATCGCCGCCGGCGTGGATGATCCGTCGCACCGAATGGCCGCCTTCACGCGTGCGCAGGAGCTCGCCGTCCGCATCGCGATCGAAGTCGGCGCCCCACGCGATCAGCGCGGACACCGACGACCATCCGTCGGCCAGGATCGGGCGCGACGCCACGGGGTCGGTGAGGCCGCCGCCCGCGGCGAGCGTGTCGGCGAGGTGCAGATCGATCGAGTCGACGTCGTCCGGACCGGTCGAGCGGACATCGGGCATGACCACCGCGACGCCGCCCTGGGCGTAGAACGTCGAGGTCGGCTGCTCCCCACGGTCGGGACGCCAGCTCGGGCCCTTGTTGACCACGACGACCGAGAGTCCGCTCTGCGCAGCGCAGAGTGCGGCGGTCAGGCCCGCGATACCGGCCCCCACCACGACGAGATCGGCACGGTCCGCGTCACCCGCGTCCGCCCCCGGTCCGTATGTGGACGTACTCATGTCATCCGCCTTTCGCCGGTCGTACTGTCTCAACTCCGGCGGGATGTTTTCGATTCCCAGTCGAAAACCCTACCCCGCAGCTCCCGGCGGCGAAATGTTTGATCGCGCCTGATCGCGGCAACCCCGACCACCATGAAAACCCTCTGGTTCGACCCGGCGAACGACTCCGATCACGCCGGGCTCCCCGACGTGCGTCCCGAGACCACCCCGTTCGGGACCGTCGACACCTATGACCAGATCGTCGTCGGCGGGGGCATCACCGGCCTGACCACGGGACTTCTGCTGGCGCGGGCCGGACAGAAGGTCGCCGTCCTCGAAGCCCGCCACATCGGCGCCGCCGCGACCGGCCACACCACCGGCAAGCTGTCGCTGCTGCAGGGCACGCGGTTGTCGTCGATCTCGAGTCGGCACGGGAAGCCCGCAGTGCAGGACTACGTCGACGCGAACCTCGAGGGCCAGGCTTGGCTCCGGCACTACCTCACCCACCGGGGTCTGCAGGTCGACGAGCGTGCGGCGCTGACCTTCGCCGCCACCGCGTCGGGTGCGAAGACCGTGGAGAAGGAGTTCGAGGCCTGCCGGGCGCACGACATCCCGGTCGAACACGTCGACGTTCCGGAACTCCCGTTCGACGTCAAGACGGCCATCCGTCTCGACGGGCAAGCGCAGATCGACCCGATGGTGGTGCTGCGCGCCCTCGCCGACGACCTGCGCGGGCACGGCGGCCACCTGTACGAGGGCGTCCGCGTGCAGGGCTTGCGCCACGGCACGCCGCACACCCTCACCACCGATGCCGGCGACGTCCGAGCCGAATCGGTCGTGATCGCGACCGGTGTTCCGTTCCTCGATCGCGCCGGGTTCTTCGCGCGGGTGCATCCGCAGCGCTCGTACGCGGCGGCGTTCACCGTCGACGAGGAGATCCCGCGCGAGATGTATCTCGGCGCCGACAATCCATCGGTCTCGCTGCGGACCGCGACCCGACCGGGCTACGACGGCGAGCTGCTGATGGTCGGCGGCTTCGGACACGAGGTGGGCCGCACGAAATCCGAACGGCAGCATGCCCTGGACATGATCGCGTGGACCGAGAAGCATTTCCCCACCGCCCGCATGGTGGCGCGATGGTCGGCGCAGGATTACACGACGATCGACGAATTGCCCTACGTCGGACCACTTCTCCCCGGCATGGAGAGCGTTCAGGTCGCCACCGGGTTCGCCAAGTGGGGGCTCACCAACGGCGTCGCGGCGGCGTTGTCGATGACCGGGCGCATCCTCGGTTCGGAACCCCACTGGTCCAAGACCGTTCGCCCCTGGCGCTCCTCCGAGATCACCAAGCCCGGATCACTGGCGTCGGCAGCATCGGCCAACGCGCAGGTGGCGGCCTACATGGTGGGCGGCTACCTCGGCCTGCTGAAACCGGCGAACTCCTCACCCGCCGAGGGCGACGGCAGCGTCGGGCATTCCGGGGCCTCACCGAAGGGCGTGTGCACCGTGGCGGGCCAGACGCAGTCCGTCGCACCGCTGTGCACCCATCTGTACGGCGTGCTGCGCTGGAACGACGCCGAGCAGTCCTGGGACTGTCCGCTGCACGGCTCTCGGTTCAGTCATTCTGGCGAGGTACTCGAAGGTCCTGCGACTCGAAAGCTGTTCTCGCAGGACTCCTCCGACAGCTGATCCGCAGCACGTCACCGCGCGCCGAGAATCCGCTGGAACGCCGGTCCGGTCACCGTCGCGACGGGGCGTTGCAGAGCGCCGGCCAGCAGTCGGACGCCCAGGTCGAGGACCCGTGCGTCGATCCCGACGAGGATTCGGTCGCGGTCGCCCAGCACCCCCGCGAGGATCGCGGTCGCCGCGGCGTCGGGGTGGGCACCTGGCAGTCGCCGGTCGAATCCCTTGGTGACGTACTCTCGCACCGCCGGGTCCACGTACCGGGCCCGCCGGGCGATCGCAGTGTGCACGACCCCCGGGCACACGATATGGATACGGGCTCGGGAGTCGTTCGCGCGCAACTGTTTCTGCATGCTCTCCGAGAACCCGCGAGCAGCGAACTTCGACGCCGAGTACGCGGACTGCGCGGGGGACCCCATCAACCCGAATGCGCTCGAGGTGTTCACGATTCGTCCACCAACGGCATCGACATACGGGAGAAACGCTCGCGTACCGTTCACCACGCCACCGAAGTTGACGGCCATGATCCGCCGTGCGTAGTCGTCGTCCTCGTCGAGGACCGACGCGACCATGGTAATGCCGGCGTTGTTGAACACCAGCGCGGGTGCACCGTGCCGTCGCGTCACCTCGTCGGCGTAGGCGGTGACAGCCACGGCGTCGGCGACATCCACCTCGGTGGCGTCCGGTTCCACCCCATGGCGTGCCACCGATCTCGCGGTCTCGGCGAGGGCCCGCATGTCCACGTCACTGATCAGCACCGGAATCCCCGCCGCGGCCACCCTGTTCGCCAGCGATCGACCCATGCCCGAGCCGGCGCCGGTGATGACGGCGCTCCGCCCCGCACACAACCGGCGGAGGCGTTCGTCGGTGACTCGCGGATGCCACACGTGGCCCAGATTCAGGGAGATCTTCACCGTTTCGGACTACCCGCGCGGTCACGTCCTACACCTTCGCGCCGCGTTTGCCACGCGACCGGACGGGTATCCCTTCCACCCATGGGCCGGACGGCCCGCGTAGCAGCGAAGGGAGTTGGGGCGAGTGTCGGACGCGGTCGTGGTCGGCGCCGGACACGGGCTCATCTCCGCCATCAGGCTGGCCGACGCCGGCTGGGACGTCACGGTCCTCGAAGCCGCCCCCGAGGTCGGCGGCGCGATCAAGAGTGCCGAGCTGACCCCCGGTTATGTCACCGATCTGTTCAGCGCTTTCTATCCTCTTGCGGTCGCCTCCCCCGTGTTCACCGACCTCGCACTCGACGAACACGGCCTGAAGTGGAGCCGGGCACCGCTGGCGTTCGGCCACCCGGCCGGCCCCGAGGACGACGACGCCCCGGTCATCCACCCCGACGCCGCCGACACCGCAGCCCACCTTGCCACCTTCGACCGCCGCGACGGCCAGGCCTGGCTCGATCTGGTCGGTCAATGGGAGACGCTCCGACCCGCCATCCTCAACACCCTCTTCGGGCCGTTTCCGCCGGTTCGCGCGGTCCTGTCCCTCCTGCGCTCGATCGGCACCGCGGAAGCACTGCGTCTCGCGCGGTTCCTGGTGCTCCCGGCCGACCAGATGGTGCGAGAGCTCTTCCGCAGCGAGAAGGCCGGATTACTCATCCTGGGCAACGCATTGCATGCCGACATCCCCCTTCACGCACCGGGGAGCGGCGTGATGGGATACCTGCTGACCATGTTGGGTCAGGACACCGGATACCCGGTTCCAGTCGGTGGGGCGAGCGCCCTCTCGGCCGCACTCCGGCGTCGCGCAGAGAGTGCTGGTGCACAGATACATTGCGGCAGCCGAGTCTCCTGGATCGATGTCCGGGGCGGCCGGGCGGTCGGCGTCGTCGACCGCGGCGGACGGCGGTGGAAGGCCGATCGGGCCGTCCTCGCCGACGTCTCGGCATCTGCGCTCTACACAGAACTGCTCTCGCCAGCCGACGTGCCAGCGCGGGTGCTCGACGACCTCCAGCGGTTCGTCTGGGACACCCCGGTCGTGAAGGTGAACTATGCGATCGACGGGAAGATCCCCTGGCGCAGCTCGAATCTGACCGGAGCGGGGACCGTGCATCTCGGGGCGGACGCACGCAACATCGCCTACTCCACCGCCGACATCGAGACCGGCAACATCCCGGAACACCCGTTCCTGCTGTTCGGTCAGATGACGACGGCTGACGCGGGGAGGTCGCCTACCGGCACCGAGAGCGCGTGGTCTTACAGCCATCTCCCCCGTGGCGTCACCGACGACGAGGCCGCTCGACTCCTCGCCGCTCGAATGGACGAGGTCCTCGAGGAACACGCTCCGGGTGTCTCGGACATGATGGTCGGCCGCCACGTGCAGACCCCACACGACCTGCAGACCGCCAACGCGAACCTCGTTCACGGGACGGTGAACGGCGGTACGGCACAACTGTTCCAGCAGTTGGTCTTCCGGCCGACGCCGAACCTCGGTGGCGCCACGACCCCCGTGGACCGCCTATACCTCGCGGGGTCAGCCGCACATCCCGGAGGCGGAGTCCACGGCGCCTGCGGCAGCAACGCCGCCCGCGCCGCCCTCGCCTCTGACGGCCTGCGCGGGCTACCACGACGGACGTTGAGCCGCACCATCAGCAGACACCTCACCAAGTCCCGAGACAAAGACTGAACGGAGAACATTCCATGAATCGCGTCGAACGCCACACATCCGCAACTCCCGCACAGGTCTGGTCGGTGCTGTCCAACGGTTGGCTCTACGCCTCCTGGGTGGTCGGCGCATCACGCATCCGCGACGTCGATGCCAACTGGCCTCAGGCCGGGTCGAGGATCCACCACTCGGTGGGTGTCTGGCCGGCGCTGCTCAACGACGAGACCACGTCGTGCGAATCCAAGGCCGGGCTGCTGGAGCTCTCCGCCGCCGGCTGGCCCTTCGGTCGCGCCCGCATCCGGATGACGATCGAGAAGGACGGCAACGGCTCGATCATCGGTATGGAAGAGTTCGTCGAGACCGCACCACTGAAATGGATTCCGCCGGTTGTGCAGCAGACGGTCATGTCTCCCCGGCTGAACGAGTGTCTGACCCGTCTGGCAATGCTCGCCGAGCGCCAACCCAGCTGACCTTCCCCGCCGTTCGCGGGTAACCGTCTACATGGCGTCTGCGCCCTTCGATTATCAGGAAGGGCGGCACACGACCTTGATGGTGTCCAGATCGTCGTCTGCGGCATCGGGCAGGTTCATCCCTGCGTTCTTGCCGGTCCGCAGGTACTCGACCACCGCATCGTTCAGCACCTCGCCCGGGACCACCACCGGGATGCCGGGGGGATACGGCGTGATCTGTTCGGCGGCAACATGTCCCGGCGCGTCGTCGAGTGGTACCCGCTCGGTGTCTCCGAAGAACGCATCCCGCGGGAGCATCCTTGTCTCCAGCTGCAGCTCCTCCGGAGTCGGTTGGTGGATCGCCGGAGGATGATCGAAAGATCCTGCGGCGGAAGCGAGGTCGCTCAGCGCGGTGAGCAACCGATCCGCGGTGTCCTCGTCGTCCGCGTGTGAGATGGTGGCGAGGATACGGCGGTGGTCACTCATTCCGACGTCGACGCAGTGGTGCGCTCGGAGCCAGTCCGCACACTGATAGCCGCTGGCCCCGAGATCTCGGACGTCGATGAGGACCTGCATCTCGTCGAGATCGTGACTGGCCTCCTCGTGGAGCAGTTCGTCGTGCATCACGATCAGACCCTCCATCTCGTCGACGCTCCGTCGTATGTGTCGGGCCAACTCCAATCCACCACCGAAGATTTCGCGACCCGATTCGACCATGTTCCGGCGCCAACCGTCGAGCGCGGCGTAAATCGGGACACTCGGGCTCGTGGTCATGAGCAGGTCTGCACACTGGGACAGCCGGGAGCGGTCGATCAGGTCCCCCTGTACGTGGAACACCGACCCCTGTTCGAATCCCGCGCCCATCTTGTGAACGCTGACGACGCACAGGTCGGCTCCGGCATACATTGCCCACGTAGGCAGCTCGTCGTGGAACGGCAGGTGCGCACCCCACGCCTCGTCGACGATCAAGGGCTTGCCGTACTCGTGACACACGTCGGCGATCGCCCGGATGTCCGCGCAGGTGCCGTACGGCGTCGGACTGACGATGAGGAGGCCGGCGGCCTGCGGATCCGTCTCCCACGCCTTGCGTACCTCCTCGGGCGACGGCGGATGCGTCAGGTGGAGATTCTCGTCCCAGCGCGGGCGCACCCACCGTGGACGAAGGCCGGAGAAGATCAACCCGGCGACGATCGACTTGTGCGCGTCCCGGGTGATGAGCAGTTCACCGCCTTCACCGCCGGCCACCGCCATCATCGCTGCCTTCACCGACAACGAACTGCCGCAGGTGGAGAAGAATGCCAGTTCGGCTCCGACGGCATCCGCCATCAGCTCTTCGGCGTCGGACAAGTAGGCGTTGGACATCCGCCTGTCGTCGAGGCCGCCGGACGCGAGGACATCCGATTCGAACGCGGCCGCTCCGATCGTGGTACGGGTGCGCTCGTCGACGCCTCTCCCCTGCCGGTGGCCGGGCGGCGTGTAGCCGTATCGGTTGTTGCGACGGTACTTGTCGAGCGCTTCCAGGAGCGGAGCTCGAGATTGATCCAGAGACGGCATGTCGGACTCCGATCAGTTTGTGGCAGCACGATGCTGCGGGTCAGTGGGATTCGCTCATCTCGCCGCCCTGCGACGACTGCGCTGCGCGGCGCCGCAGGCGTTCCCGATAACCGTACGTCGCCCGGAGCACGTCGTCGTGGCTGTCGGCGCTGGACCCCAGCGCGCCGGCGAAGATCCCCATCGAGGTCGCCAGCCAGGCGAGGTTGAGGTAATTGTTCAGTCCTGCTTGAAATCCGAGCTGTGAGGACAGGAAGGTCTCGTCGATGACGGTCATCGCGGCGACGAGGACCGCGAGGAACAGGCCGACGTAGAGAACCACCGCGCTGAAGACGACGGTGCAGACCGTGGCCGTGTTGTAGAGGCGGGCGCGGGGCCGGTAGGTGTCGGTGGTCCGCTCCCAGAGGCGGTTGTTGACGATCAGCCAGAGCGTCGCCAGCACCATCGACAGTACGGAGATGGCGGCCAGCGCCACGGGCTGAGCGCGTTGGCCATCGACCAGATGGTGGAGAAGAAGACACCGAACGACGCCGCCGCGGCCGCCGCTGCTGTCATACCCGTGAGCATCGGGATCAGACGCCACGGCCGGTTGCCGCGGACCATCCCCGCCGTCAGCAGCGCTCGCGAGACAAGACCCTGGGCCACAACGTATTCCGTCTCGCCGTCCCGTTCGACCACCAGTCCGCGAGACAGTTCGAACGGCTCGGTCGAGGAATCCTTGAGCACGGACACGACCATCGTGATCAGTTTTCCCAGCCGTCGGCGGGGCGAGGGCCCCAGCGCCGGCAGCGAGATCACCGCGGCGCCGCGTTCCCGGTCGAGTTCGGCCAGCACGACGCTGTCCCGGGCACGGGTGTCACCACCGAGCCCACTGAACAGACGGGGCATCTCCGTCACGAAGACCACGACCTCGTCCGGAATCCGGTCGGATCCCCAGACGGTCTCGAGATCACCGCGCGGGGTCATCTGAAGTGTTGTGTCACGGGTGACCGTGACCCCGCGGTAGTCCATACCGAACCGTTCGGCTATGCCGCGAATCCGGTCTTCCCCGTTGGTGATCAGCGTCTCCGGCAACCCGTGCTCGGCCACCATGCGCAGACTCGGGATACTCCTGCCCTCCTGGCGCTCGACGGTTGTGGAATCCACCGACGGCCTCCTCGGCGCTGGTCAGTCCGGCGGCTCGGGGTCGCCGGACGCAGGTGCCTCGAGATCGTCCTCGTCGTCGGATGTGGATGTCGGTTCAGCCGACGTCGGCTTCTCATCGGGTTCGTCGACGTGTTCCGCCTCGAGTTCGTCGACCTTGCGGCGCGCGTCGTCGGGTGTCTGGTCCGGTGTGCCGGTCTCGGCCGGCTCCATCGGAAGCTCTTCGGACATGTAGGGCCTTCACCACCAATCCGTTTCGGGTATCCGTCAGATGTCCGGTTTCCCGGTACGGACGTCTTCCAAACGCCGCCCCACGCCCCACGCGCTGGACTCGAAGTGTGGGACCCCGGTGACGCGGGTATGCGACCGACATGTCAGACGAACCGCGCGAGTCCATGGACCCGGCACCGGAAGAGACACCCGACCTCGAGGCCGGTGGCGGCGTCGCCCCCGGCGACACCCCTCCCGATACCCCTCAGACGTCAGGCCTTTCGCACGAACAACCCGATCGGACCAAACGCTTCCCGGCCGGCGGGGTCGGCGCATTGCTGGGCGTCGGGCTGCTGGTGATCGCGATGGTGGTGATCATCATCGGGCTCATCACGATGGTCTTCTGAGGTCCGATCGGCCCGTCGGCGATCCGGAAGGATCGTCGAGGACCTGGCGTCGTGCCGAATTCCGTTGCGCCAGGGCACCATCTGTGTCGCGCCCACCCCCTCATGAGTGAAGGGAAGTTCGACGTGTCGCGGCGCATCGGTGCGTTGCTCGACCGGCGCGAGTTCCGTTGACGTCATGCGCGGCCGCCTCCTCGAGGTTGGTGCGGATTGTTCCGCGTACGGATTCCCAGCAACGAGTACATCAAACATCCGGCCCGGCCGCCGGTTGAGCGGACCGGGCCGAGACGAGTCGTCGGGTCAGAGCGTGGCCGTGTCGATGACGAACCGGTAGCGCACGTCCGAGGCGACCACCCGGTCGTACGCCTCGTTGATCCGGTCGGCGGAGATCACCTCGATCTCGGCACCGATACCGTGCTCGGCGCAGAAGTCGAGCATCTCCTGGGTCTGGGCGATCCCACCGATCATCGAACCGGAGAAGCTTCGGCGCTTGCCGATCAGCGCGCCCGCCGGGACCTCGATCGGATGTTCGGGCAGACCGAGTTCGACGAGCGTGCCGTCGAGCGCGAGCATACCGAGGTACTTCCCGATGTCGAGGTTGGCCGACACGGTGTTGAGGATGAGGTCGAACCGCCCCCGCAACTCGCGGAAGGTCTGCGGATCACTCGTCGCGTAGTAGTGGTCGGCGCCCAGGCGCAGCCCGTCCTCCATCTTCTTCAGCGACTGCGACAGGACCGTCACCTCCGCGCCGAGTGCGTGCGCGATCTTGACGCCGACGTGTCCGAGACCGCCGAGCCCGATGACGGCCACCTTCTTGCCGGGACCCGCCTCCCAGTGTCGCAGCGGCGAATACAGGGTGATCCCGGCGCACAGCAGCGGAGCCGCCACGTCGAGCGCGATGCCCTCCGGGATGCGGCAGACATAGTTCTCGTCGACGACGATGGACGTGCTGTATCCACCGTGGGTGCGTTGCCCGTCACGGCCGGTCGCGTTGTAGGTTCCGGTGTTTCCCCGCTCGCAGTACTGCTCCTCACCGAGGCGGCACGGCTCGCATTCACGACAGGAGTCGACGAAACAGCCGACGCCGACACGGTCGCCGACAGCGTAGCGGGTGACGCCCGCACCGACGGCCGAGACCGTACCGGCGATCTCGTGCCCCGGCACCACCGGGAACTTGGTGCCGTTCCACTCGTTTCGCGCCGTGTGGATGTCGGAGTGGCAGATGCCGGCGTAGGCGATGGCGATCGCGACGTCGTTCGGCCCGAGGTCGCGTCGCTCGATCGTGGTCGGTTCGAGCGGGCGATCCGCTGCCGTGGCTATGTACGCGTTGACCGTCGTGGGCATACGGGGATCTCCTAGGGGGTGGGGTGCTAGAGGGTGTCGACACTGTTCGCGGTCGAAGGACCGATGCGCGAGGGCGCATGGGTCGGCACGGAACAAGTCTGCCGTCGTCCGTGCGTCTCCGCCACCTCGGCACGTCGGAGCCCGACGCAGCCCGTGGAGACACTGGATCGGACATCGATGTTCGTTACAATGGCCGACGGTGACTATCAACAGCTCGGTCGACGACGGCCGGCGCACGCAGTTGCACCCGGTGTCGCCCATCGCCGAGGTCACGCGATTCGGGACGACCACTGCGCACGCGGCTGCGGGCCTCGGACGCTTCGTCCTCCACACGGCAGGCGACGCGCTGCGCGGTCGCGCACCCAGTGCTGCGCGCGTCGCGCATGAACTACGCGCCACCTTCGAACATCTCGGCCCGACGTATGTGAAGCTCGGGCAGCTCATCGCCTCCAGTCCCGGCGTCTTCTCCGACGCCCTCTCCTCGGAATTCGAGTCGCTGCTCGACCGCGTGAAGCCGGCCGATCCCGACGCGATGCGCGCACAGTTCGTCGCCGAACTCGGCCGCCCGCCCGAAGAGGTGTTCGCACAGTTCGATCCGGTGCCGATCGCCTCGGCGTCTATCGCCCAGGTCCACACCGCGACCCTGCACAGCGGCGACGAGGTGGTCGTCAAGATCCAGCGACCCGGGATCGCCGACCGCCTGGCCCCCGACGTCGCGATCCTCGAGAGGGTCGCCGGTCTCGTCGAGATCTCCGAGTACGGCCGGATGCTCAGTGCACGCCATGTCGTCGAGGACTTCGCGGCCGGTCTGGACGCCGAACTCGATTTCCGGATCGAGGCCGACACCATGCGCGAGTGGTTCGACTGCCTACAGCCGGGCCCCTTCGGCGACCGCGTCCGCGTGCCGCGCGTCTACGACGAGTTCACGACGCCGCGCGTGCTGACGATGGAGCGCATCCACGCGGTCCGGATCGACGACGCCGCGGCGGTCCGGGCGGCCGGGCACGACGGCGTCGCGCTGTGCCGCAACCTCTTGTTGTCGCTGCTCGACTCGGCATTCCACGGCGGTCTCTTCCACGGTGACCTGCACGCCGGGAACGTCCTCGTCGACGACGCCGGGAAGATCGTGCTGCTCGACTTCGGCATCGTCGGGCGGTTCACGCCCCGCACCCGTCGCATCCTCCGCCAGCTCGTCGTCGACCTGGTGGTCCGCGCGGACTACGAATCCGCGGGTCGAGCGATCTTCTTGCTCGGCGCCGTGCACAAGCCCGGGTCGACCACCAAGGGCGCCGAGGACATCAAGAAGGTGACGACCCCGTTGTCGACGACCGATCTGGGCTCGATGTCCTACACCGACCTGGGCCGACAGCTCGCCGCGGTGGCCAAGGCCCACGACGCCCGACTCCCCCGCGAGCTGGTTCTGGTCGGCAAACAGCTGCTGTACGTCGAGAAGTACACGAAGCTCCTGGCCCCGAGGTGGAAAGCGATGTCCGACAAGGAGATTTACGGGTATATGGCCGGGATCCTGAAGGAGGCCGAACGCGATCGGCGCGCCGACCCGACCCGCACGAACTGATGCACGATCGCGAATCCCGGCATGTCGGGCCTACTGACGCGTACGGAACGCGAGACGCCCGCTAGGGTGATACCGATTACGCTGCTGATTCACAGGAGTCACACATGAGACGTTTCGTGCCGGCACTGCTGGCCTTTTTCGGTGCCGCGTTCCTCGCGGTCGCCCTTGCCATCCCGCTGTACCTGGTGCCGACGCTGAAGGTGGTGCCACTCGACCTCGACATCACCTCGGATGCCACGACCGTCGCCGCCGACGGGTCCACCGGTGACCGCTTCCCGGCGGTGATCTTCGACCGTTGCTCGGTGTCGGAGGATCGTGCCCGCACATTCGAGGCGCATCTCACCCAGCAACGCCGCTCGGTGATCGTCGAGCCTTCGGACAGCCGCCAGGCGACTCTGCAGTCCGCGCAGACCGTCCTGATCGACCGCCTGCGCGACGCCGACGGTCAGGAGACCGAGCCCACCGTCGCCGCTGCCGGCGAGACCCGTACCTGTAAGGACGGCCTGCTCACCGCGAGCATCGACCGCGTGTCGGTGAACCGCAAGACGTCGGTCCCCAACGGTGCCGTGAGTTCGCTGCAGCTCGAGGCCGTGCCGCCGGGCGGCAACGTCAACGACGTCTCGGTCGCCCTGGACAACCGCAAGGGCTTCCAGTACAAGTTCGGGTTCGACGTCCAGCAGCGCGACTACCTCTACTACGACCTCAACACCCGCCAGGACTGCACCGCGAAGTTCCAGGACGAGGTCGAGATCAAGGGCATCAAGACCCTTCACTTCGCCTGCGACGTCCCGGAGAAGGACCTGTCGAGCCTGCCGAACGCCCAGGGCGAAGCCGCCCTCGGCACCATGCTGACGATGCCTGCCAAGTGGTGGGGCATCAGCGGTCAGGGCGTCCGCCCGAACGATCCGATCACGATGCACCGCCACGCTGCGGCGGTGCGCCACGTCTACGTCGAGCCGATCACCGGCACCATCGTCGACGGCCGTGAGGATCAGCACCAGTACTTCAAGTCGCCCGACCAGAGCGAGTCCAACCCCGAGGTCGTCCGCAACTTCCGCATGGACGCGCTGAAGGGCACCTTCAAGTGGGCCGACGGGATCGTCACCAAGCAGGCCGACACCGCCAGCGGTTACGTGACGCAGCTGAAGCTCCTGGGCTTCTGGCTGCCGATCGTCCTCGGCGTGCTCGGCGTGATCATGCTGGCGCTTGCGGCCTTCATGTTCTTCCGCGGACGTCGCGACGACGCCGCCGTGGCCACCGCAGGCCCGGCTGCCACCGCGCCCGCCGCAGATGACCGCCGGACTTCCATGATCAAGCGGGACGGTCCGGCGGCCGGTACCGCATCGTCGGCCGGCAACCCGTGGGAGCGGCCGACCGAGCAGATCCCGAAGGTCGACGGCGGCGAACCGCCCGCCGACGACTCGTCGACGCGCTCCTTCCGCAAGCAGCCGCCGCCCGAGTAGGGCCAGCTGCCAGAACGACCACCGCGGGTGCATCCGGATCACCGGATGCACCCGCGGTGTTTTCGTATGGGTGCAGATGTAGCGAAAGGTGTCGGTCGGCGATACGTTCCGCTGCATCTGCCCTCGGGCGCTCCCGTCGCGAACCCTCACCAGCCCTTCGAGACGGCCCCTCCGCAAGCTCCGGGACCTCCTCAGGGAGCCGGACGAGAGGCTCCGCAAGCTCCGGGCCGCATGCCACCCGCACAACAACAAGGGCCGGTGACCCGAAGGTCACCGGCCCTTGCCGTTGTCTCTATGAAGTTGCGAGACCGTCTACGCGGCTCAGAAGAACGCCGGGCGGAAGGTCTTGGCCCACGACTCCTTGAAGGTGCTCTGCCAGTAGTCCCACCAGTGCGCACCGTCCGGGGTGATCCGGGTGGTGAGCTTGACGCCCGGAACGAGCGCGACGCGGCCGACGTACAGCTGGCTGCTGGTCGACGCGGCGACCTCCAGCGGGATCATCTGCGCGAACTTGACCGGGTCGAAGTTGCTGCTGGTCGGGTTGACCGACGAGTCGTACTTGCTGCCGACGCCGCTACCGGACGAGATGTAGACGTGCTTGCCGGCCAGGTTGCCCGCGCTCAGGAACGGGTCGTTCTGGAACCAGCTGCCGGCCGGGTAGAAGCCCCACATGTTGGACGGGTTGCCGCCCATCTCGATGACCGAGGCCTGGATGCCCTGGGTGAAGCCCGGCAGGGTGACCGTCGGGTAGCCGCTGTAGGAGGCCACCGCTTGGTAGAAGCCCGGGTGACGCGACGCGAGGTTGAGCGCCGAGGTGCCCGACATCGACAGGCCGGCGATGCCGTTGCGACGGTTGTCGCTGCCATGGCGGGCGGCCATGTAGCGCGGCAGCTCGCGGGTCAGGAAGGTCTCCCACTTGTTGTTGCCGAGCTTGGGGTCGAAGGACTGCCAGTCGGTGTAGAAGCTGCCGCCGCCGCCGAACGGGATGGCGACGTTGGTGCCCTTGCCCGCCATGTAGCGGGCGACATCGGTGTTGATGAGCCAACCGCTGTTGTTGTTGGGGGCACGCAGGCCGTCGAGGAGGTACAGCGTCGGCTTCGGTCCGCCGCCACCAGCCGAGACGATGCACACGGGCACGGTCCGGTTCATGGCGTTCGAGCGGACGTACTCGACGTTGCAACCATTGGCTGCGGACGCCGGCGGAGCTGCGACCAGCGTGGCACCTGACACGGCCACGAGAGCCACGAGTCCGGCGACGAGGCGCTTACGGGCGCGAGTCAGCATTCGTCAGTTTTCCTTTGGATCTCGGCCGGAGTCGGCCGCTTCTGGGTCTTGCCTACCGGGTACTGCGGAAGTCATACGTAGGGGGATTCTATTGATCCCCGTCAGGAGCGGTACCCGTCGTTGTGAAGTGTAACGGCACGATAACGTCGCGGCAAAGGCTGGACGGGCCTTCGTGACACCGATGGGCAGTGGTGCGCGTCACATCTGCCTCATTGTGAACAGCTCATATGACCCATATGCGGCACAAGGGTCGGATTTTGCCCTCTGAACGGACGAAATTGTCGCGACCGCACCGTTATTCGTTTGGGTGGTTAACGGTGATGTGGGGATCAGCTCGATCACCGAGGCAGCCGTATCGGCCAACCAGGCCGCACCCCGACCCCGCACTCATTAGGGTCGGGGCCGTGGACATGGGTGAATACCTCGGCGCCGACGCCACCGCCCTCGCCGGGCTCGTCGCATCGGGTGAGGTCACGGCTGCCGAACTCCTCGACCTGGCGCGGGCCCGTGCCGCCGCGGTGAACCCCGACCTGAATGCGATCGTCATCCCGATCGAGGCCGAGGCCGACCACCGGGCCCGCACAGAGCTGACCGGCCCGTTCGCCGGCGTTCCCTTCCTGATCAAGGACCTCGCGCAGGACTACCGCGGCTATCCGACGACGCGCGGCTCCCGGTCGCTGGCGCGGCACGTCGCCACCGAGCACGCGACGGTCGTCCAGCGCTTCCTCGACGCCGGGCTGGTGGTCTTCGGCAAGACCAACACCCCGGAGTTCGGTTCCAAGGCGATCACCGAATCCGACCTGTGGGGTCCGGCGCGCAACCCCTGGAACCTCGACGTGACCCCCGGCGGCTCATCCGGGGGCAGCGCTGCGGCCGTGGCCGCCGGCGCCGTACCCGCAGCCGGTGCCAACGACGGCGGCGGCTCCATCCGCATCCCGGCGGCCTGTACCGGACTCGTCGGACTGAAGGCGTCGCGCGGCCTGATGCCGTTCGGACCCGCCACCGGCGAGCCGCTCTTCGGGATGGGCGTCGAGGGCGTCGTGACCCGCACGGTGCGCGATGCGGCCGCGCTCTACGACGCGATCATCGGGCCCACCGCGTCGTCGACCTATCCCGCACCCCTCCACACCGAGTCGTTCACGGCGCGGATCGCCACTCCCCCGCGGCTGCTGCGGATCGGGTTCACCACCCGTTCGGCCATCAACCCGGCACCTCATCCCGAGGCGGTCGCGGCCGTCGAGCACGCCGCGCAGCTGCTCACCGAACTCGGCCACCATGTAGAGGAGGTGGACCCGCCGCACGACGACGCGGAGCTGGCACGCGACTTCCTCGAGATCTGGTTCGCCAAGGCGGCCGCCCAGGTCGACGAGGCACGCCGCCTGTCCGGCGCGGGGGACGCCGACTTCGAGGCGGACACGCTCGCCCTCGCCGAGATCGGCCGGGCGGCCGGGGTCGTGCCGCTCTTCCGGGCACTCGACCACGTCAACCACCACGTTCGCGCTCTCGAACGCTTCCACGACACGCACGACCTGCTCCTGACCCCGACCCTCGCCGTTCCGCCGCCGGCCGTCGGGTCGATGACGACCCCGCCGCTCCTGCAGCGGGCGGCCCGGCTCGCGGCCCGCGCCCGCGTGGGGAAGGTGATGTCGCGGGTGGGGATCGTCGACCAGCTCATCGAGGAGAACCTCGGCTGGGTGCCCTACACGCAGCTGGCGAACATGACCGGACGTCCGGCGATCAGTGTGCCGCTGCACTGGACCGGGACCGGGCTTCCGCTCGGGGTCCAGTTCGTCGGCCGGTTGGGCGCCGACGGTGATCTCCTGGCGCTCGCCGCATCCCTCGAAGACGCCGCGCCGTGGTTCCACCGGTACGCCGACATCTCGGTGTGACGCGGCGCTAGTGTTCTCTCTGGATCGCGTGTCCGGGTGGGGACAGGCGGCACATCGACGCGGTGAGGAGTTGTCGTGACGAAGCAGGTGGCCGACGCGGTGGTCGTCGGTGCGGGTCTGGCGGGTCTGGTCGCGACATATGAGCTCACCAAGGCCGGACGACGCGTGGTGGTCGTCGACCAGGAGAACCACAACAATCTTGGCGGACAGGCATTCTGGTCGCTGGGCGGACTCTTCATGGTCGACACCCCCGAACAGCGCAGGCTCGGCATCTCCGACTCCGCGGACCTCGCCCTGCAGGACTGGATGGGGTCGGCGGGATTCGACCGCGACGACGAGGACTACTGGCCGCGTCAGTGGGCCCGGGCCTATGTCGACTTCGCGGCGACCGAGAAGCGGCAGTATCTGCACGATCTCGGGCTGCGCATCACCCCGATCGTCGGCTGGGCCGAACGCGGTGGCGGCTTCGCCGACGGGCACGGCAATTCCGTGCCACGCTTCCACCTCACCTGGGGCACCGGCCCCGAGGTCGTCCGGATCTTCGCCGAACCGGTCCTCGAGGCCGAGAAGCGAGGGCTCGTCGAGTTCCGGTTCCGCCATCGCGTCGACGAACTCATCATCGAAGACGGCGTCGCCGCAGGTGTGCGGGGCGCCACCCTCGCACCGACCGACCTCGAACGCGGCAAGGCGTCGAATCGCGATGTGGTGGGCGACTTCGAGATTCGCGCCGGATCGGTCATCGTGACGTCCGGCGGCATCGGCCACAACCATGACCTCATCCGCAAGAACTGGCCGGTGGACCGTCTCGGCCCCGCACCCAAGACGATGATCTCCGGCGTCCCGGCACATGTCGACGGACGCATGCTGGGGATCAGCGAGGACGCCGGTGCGAGCATCGTCAACCGCGACCGCATGTGGCACTACACCGAGGGCATCCACAACTGGGACCCGATCTGGCCGGACCACGCCATCCGGATCATCCCGGGACCGTCGTCGTTGTGGCTCGACGCCAACGGCAACCGCCTCGCGCCGCCGAACTTTCCCGGCTTCGACACGAACTCGACGATGAAGGCGATCCTGGCCGCCGGTCACGACTACTCGTGGTTCATCCTCACCCAGTCCATCGTCGAGAAGGAGTTCATGCTCTCGGGTTCCGAACAGAACCCCGACATCACCTCCAAGGACCTCAAGCTGGCCGCGAAGAGCCGACTCGCCAAGGGCGCCGCCGGACCGGTGGATGCCTTCGTGCGCAACGGCATCGACTTCGTCGTCGCCGACAACCTGCCCGAGCTGGTCAGCGGGATGAACGCGATCGCCCGCGGCCCCGAGCTCGATCTCGCGCACATCGAACGCGTCATCTCCGCCCGCGACGCCGAGGTGGAGAACAAGTTCTCCAAGGACGCCCAGCTGATGGCGATCAACAACGCCCGACAGTTCATCGGCGACAGGATCGTTCGGGTGGCCAAGCCCCACCGGATCCTCGACCCCGCGCACGGCCCGCTGATCGCGGTGCGGCTCAACGTCCTCACCCGCAAGACCCTCGGCGGCCTCGAGACCAACCTCGACTCGCAGGTGCTGCGACCCGACGGCAGCGCGTTCGACGGCCTGTTCGCGGCCGGCGAGGTCGCGGGTTTCGGCGGCGGCGGTGTGCACGGCTACAACGCCCTCGAGGGCACCTTCCTGGGCGGGTGCATCTTCTCCGGACGTGCCGCCGGAAGGGCCGTCGCGCGCAGCTGATCTCGACGTCCCGGCACGGCGGTTCGGGACGGCTCCGAAAAGGGTTGCCTGCCCTACTTTTTGACGGCACGGTCGGCGATCCCATTTCGGACATGGGTCGGCTAGGGTATTGGGCGTGCCCGTGCCGCAGACGATCCTGACGCGTAAGACCAAGTCGGCGATCTTTCTCGTCCTCACCATCAACGACGGTGGCGAGGACACGGTTCGTGATGTGCTGGAGGAGATCCCGGGACTGAACAACGCGGTGTCCTCGCGCGCACCGGAGGCAGCGTTGGCCGGCATCGTCTCGATCGGCTCCGATGCCTGGGACCGGTTGTTCGACGGCCCCCGCCCGCGTTCGCTGCGGCCTTTCGTCCCCTACGAGGGCGCGGTCCACACCGCGCCGGCGACCCCCGCGGATCTGCTGGTCCACATCAAGTCGGACCAGATGGACCTGTGCTTCGAACTCGGCCGCCTCATCACCGACGCCCTCGGCGACGCGGTGACCGTCGTCGACGAGGTGCACGGCTTCCGCTACTTCGACCTGCGCGACCTCATCGGATTCGTCGACGGCACCGAGAACCCCGTGGGACAGGCAGCGATCGACGCGATCACGGTGGGAGACGAGGACCCCGCCTTCGCCGGCGGCAGCTACGTCGCCATCCAGCGCTACGTCCACGACCTCTCGTCGTGGAACGACCTGAGCACGAGTGAGCAGGAAGCCGCGATCGGGCGCACCAAGCTCGACAACGTCGAGATGTCCGACGACGTGAAACCCCCCAACTCCCACATCGCGCTCAACAAGGTCGAGGACGAGAACGGCGAGGAGATCGACGTCGTCCGCGACAACATGCCCTACGGCGACGTCTCCGGGAACGGCGAGAACGGCACCTTCTACATCGCCTACTCCGCCGGCCCCGACGTCACCGAGGAGATGCTGCGCAAGATGTTCATCGGCGATCCGCCGGGTACCTACGACCGCCTCCTCGACTTCACCACCGCTGTCACCGGGTCGCAGTTCTTCACCCCGACCCTCGACTTCCTCGAGGACCTGCCGCCCGCACCCGGCACAGTCGAGCCCACCGTCGCGGCCCCGGCCCGCCGCACCGACGGTTCCCTGGGGATCGGTTCCCTGCACTAGCGCCACCACAGACAGACCATCGCCCGACACCACCGCACCAGGAGGCCACCATGAACAACCTGCACCGCGAGCTCGCTCCCATCTCCGATGCCGCGTGGGCGGAGATCGAGGAGGAGGCGACCCGGTCGTTCAAGCGGAACATCGCCGGCCGCCGGCTCGTCGACGTGAAGGGCCCGATGGGGGCCGACACGGCCGCGGTGACGCTGGGCCATCGCAGCAAGATCGACTCGCCGGCCGACGGCATCCAGGCGTTCATCAGGCGGACGCAGTCGCTGGTCGAGTTGAAGGTGCCGTTCACCGTCTCGCGGGAGGCCATCGACGATGTGGATCGCGGTGCGCAGGACTCCGACTGGGACCCGGTCGTCGAGGCCGCACGCCAACTCGCGCTCGCCGAGGACCGCGCGATCTTCGAGGGTTACGCGGCGGCGTCGATCACCGGCATCCGCTCCGAGGCCACCGCGACCCCGATCCAGCTGCCCGAGGACGTCCGCGACTACCCGGAGGCCGTCAGCCAGGCATTGACCACGCTACGGCTCGCCTCTGTCGACGGGCCGTACTCCGTCGCCATGTCGGCCGACGTGTACACGCAGGTCAACGAGACGTCGAACCACGGATACCCCATCCGCCAGCACATCCAGCGGCTCCTCGACGGGGACATCGTGTGGGCGCCGGCGATCCGCGGCGCATTCGTCATGAGCACCCGCGGCGGCGACTTCGAACTGACGATCGGGCAAGACGTGTCGATCGGCTACGACTCCCACGACGCCGACGTGGTGAACCTCTACTTCCAGGAATCGTTCACCTACCTCACCCACACCGGGGAGGCGGCCGTCGCGTTGTTCGGCGGCTGATCGACGGGAGACCGACGTTCGCCCTTTAGCGGAGGCAACTAGTCTGGCGCAGGTGATCGTGCCATGTTGACCCGCCTCATCAGTACGTACCTGCAGCGGTACCGCATCAACATCGTCATGGTGGTGTCGCTGCAGCTCGTGGCGACCGCGGCGATGCTGTACCTGCCGAGCCTCAACGCCGACATCATCGACAACGGCGTGGCGACCGGCGACACCGGTTACATCATGCGCATCGGCGGCTGGATGCTGCTGGTGAGCGTCGTGCAGATCGTGGCGACGATCATCGCGCAGTTCTTCGGCGCCCGGGCCGCTCTCGGTGTGGGCCGCGACATCCGCGGCGACCTGCTGCACCGGGTGAACTCGTTCTCGGCCCGTGAGGTCGGCACCTTCGGCGCACCGTCGTTGATCACGCGCACCACCAACGACGTCCAGCAGGTGCAGATGTTGATCGTGATGAGCAGCGCGATCCTCGTGATGGCTCCCATCATGTGCTTCGGCGGGATCATCATGGGTATTCGCGAGGCCCCGGCACTGTGGTGGGTCATCGCGATCGCGGTGCCGATTCTCGGGCTGTCGATGGGTCTCGTCATCGCCCGCATGATTCCCGGGTTCCGGTCGATGCAGGAACGCATCGACGCGGTGAATCGTGTTCTGCGCGAACAGATCACCGGTATCCGCGTGGTACGCGCCTTCGTCCGTGAAGAGTACGAGCGGAAGCGTTTCGGCTCCGCCAACGACCATCTCGCCGACGCCACGCTACGGGTCGGCAAGCTGATGGCGCTGATGTTCCCGCTGGTCTTGGTGATCACGAACGTCACGATCGTCGCGGTCATCTGGTTCGGCGGGCACGCAGTGTCGGACGGCAGCGTCGAGATCGGCGCGCTCACCGCGTTGATGAGCTACGTGATGCAGATCCTGATGTCGGTCATGATGGCGTCGTTCCTGGCCATGATGGCGCCGCGCGCCGCGGTGTGCGCCGAGCGCATCACCGAGGTCCTCGACACCGAGACCTCGGTGCATCCGCCGAGCGACCCGATCGGATTCGCCGGCCATCCCGGAACCGTCGAGTTCGACGCCGCCGAGTTCCGCTATCCCGGCGCCGACGATCCGGTGCTGAGCGGCATCTGCTTCCGCGTGACGCCGGGAACCACGACCGCCATCGTCGGTTCGACCGGGTCCGGCAAGACGACGCTCCTCGGACTCGTGCCCCGCCTCATCGACGCCACCGAGGGCAGGGTCAGCGTCGGCGGCACCGACGTGAAGCGACTCGATCCCGACGAACTGCGTTCGGTGATCGGCTTGGTCCCGCAGCGGCCGTACCTGTTCTCCGGGACCATCCGGTCCAACATCCTGCACGGCAAGTCCGACGCCACCGACGACGAGATCTGGGCGGCGCTGCGCATCGCCCAGGCCGACGAGTTCGTCTCGGCGATGCCCGACGGCCTCGACACCCGCGTCGCCCAGGGCGGCACCACCGTCTCCGGCGGACAGCGGCAACGGCTCGCGATCGCGCGTGCACTGGTCCGGCGCCCCGCGATCTACCTGTTCGACGACTCGTTCTCGGCCCTCGACCTCACCACCGACGCCAGATTGCGGGCGGCGCTGCGTCCGGCTACCCGCGACGCGTCGGTGATCGTGGTCGCGCAACGTATCTCGACCATCGTCGACGCCGAGCAGATCGTCGTCCTCGACCGGGGCCGCGTCGTCGGCATCGGCACACACGACGACCTGCTGACCTCGTGTCCCACCTACGCCGAGATCGCCGAATCCCAGCTGGCCATGGAGGAGCGCGCATGACCCGCCCGGGTGGACCGATGGCCGCCGGCGGCCCCGAGTCCAAGCCGCGCTCGTTCTGGCCGTCGATCAAACGGGTTGTCGCCCAGCTCGGTTCGTACCGCGGCCTGATGACGGTCACCCTCACCTCGATCGTCGGTTCGGTCATCCTGCTGGCCATCGCGCCACGCGTCCTCGGTCACGCAACCGACCTGGTCTTCAACGGCGTCATCGGCCGGATGTTGCCTGCGGGACTGTCGAAGGACCAGGCGGTGGCCGGTCTGCGCGACCGGGGCGACGACACCTTCGCCGACATGGTCTCGTCGATGGACGTGACGCCCGGCGTCGGAGTCGATTTCGGCGACGTCGGCCGCGTCCTGCTGATCACCCTCGTGATGTACGTCGTGGCGTCGGGGCTGGCGTGGCTGGCCGCGTACCTGCTGAACATCATCGTGGTGGAGACGATCCGGGAGCTCCGCGCGCAGGTCGAGGAGAAGGTCCACCGCCTGCCGCTGCGCTACTACGACACGATGCCGCGCGGCGAGCTGCTCAGCCGGGTCACCAACGACCTCGACAACCTGTCGCAGAGCATGCAGCAGACCGTCGCCCAGTTCGTGAACTCGGTGCTGACGGTCATCGCACTGCTGGTGATGATGATCTGGATCTCGCCACTGCTGGCCCTCATCGCAGTGGCGACCGTCCCGCTGGCGATCATCGCGACCACCGTCATCGCGAAGCGCTCCAAGCCGCACTTCTCCGCACAGTGGGCGTCGACCGGTGCCCTCAACGCCCAGGTCGAGGAGGCCTTCACCGGCCACGAACTGGTGACCGCGTTCGGTCGTCAGCGCGAGATCGAGGCGACCTTCGACCAACGCAACGAGAAGCTGTACCAGTCGAGTTGGCGTGCACAGTTCATCTCCGGCGTCATCATGCCGACCATCATGTTCCTCGGGAATCTCAACTATGTGGCGGTCGCCGTCGTCGGCGGTCTGCGCGTGGCGTCGGGTTCGCTGAGCCTCGGTGAGGTACAGGCATTCATCCAGTACTCCCGCCAGTTCACACAGCCGCTCACCCAGATCGGGTCGATGATCAACCTGATGCAGAGTGGTGTCGCGTCGGCCGAGCGCATCTTCGACATCCTCGACGCCGAGGAGCAGACCCCCGACGCGGCGAACCCGAAGACCCCCGCGGTCGACCACGGCCTCATCGAGTTCGACGACGTCTCGTTCCGCTATGTCGAGGACAAGCCACTCATCGAGAACCTGACCCTGACAGCGCGTCCCGGGCACATGGTTGCGATAGTCGGCCCGACCGGCGCCGGCAAGACCACCCTGGTCAACCTGATCATGCGGTTCTACGACGTCGACTCCGGGACCATCCGCGTCGACGGCGTGGACTCCGCCGAGATGACCCGCGACGACCTGCGCGAGCGCACCGGCATGGTGCTGCAGGACTCGTGGCTGTTCGGCGGGACGATCTACGACAACATCGCCTACGGTGACCCCTCCGCCTCCCGGGAGGAGGTGCTCGAGGCCGCACGGATGAGCCACGTCGACCACTTCGTCCGGACCCTCCCCGACGGTTACGACACGGTCCTCGACGACGAAGGCGGCGGCGTCAGTGCCGGTGAGCGACAACTCATCACGATCGCCCGGGCCTTCCTCGCCCGGCCCACGATCCTCATCCTCGACGAGGCGACCAGTTCCGTCGACACCCGCACCGAGCTGCTCATCCAGAAGGCGATGGCCAACCTGCGCACCGATCGCACGAGTTTCGTTATCGCACACCGTCTCTCGACGGTCCGCGACGCGGATGTGATCGTGGTGATGGAGAACGGCCACATCGTCGAGCAGGGCAACCACGAGGAACTCCTCGCCGCCCGCGGCGCCTACTGCCGCCTCTACGAGAGCCAGTTCACCGGGGCGATCGAGGCGGGCTGACCTCCCGCTCCCCGAGGTGCGAAGACCGTGGGTAGTCACCAGGGGGCAGGTGTCGCCTTTCGTATCGCCCGGCGACACGAAAGGCGACATCTGCCGCGAGCTCAGTCTCCGCGCCCCCGCTCGAGCTCCCCGGCGATCTGGCGCTCGAGGCGTTCGGCGGCCAAGGGCGGCACGTCGATGAGCCCGTCGAGTTCGGCGCGCGCCTTCTTGTACGCGGCCTGGCGTTCCGCGGCGGTGGCACCCGAGTCGGAGGCGACGCTGATCAGCTTGCGGGCGCGGTCGAGCGCTTCCCGTTCGATCGGCGAGAAGCCGGCCTGCTTGCGGCGTCGTGCCTCGCGTTCGGCCGCGTCGAAGGCCGCGGCATAGTCACCGACTGCCTCGCGATAGTCGGCGAAGTCGACCGGGGCGAGAGTCGTCTCGGTATCACCTGCACGCGGGGGTTCCGGGCGCAGGTCGTCGGCGTGGACCCGCGCGCGATGGAAGGCGAGGGTGAGTGGTTCTCGCATGTCGGTCATGAGGGGGTACTCGATGAGCGTGGCCAGGTCGAGCTCGTAGGCGAACCATTTCTCGTTGAGCACATCGTGCTGTTTGAGTGTCTTGCGGAGTTGCTCGAGGGACGTCGTGGTCAGTTTCAGCTGTTCGGTCTGGGCGGCGGCCTTGATCCGGGCCAGTTCGATCTTGTCCTTGCGCCGCTTCTCGTTGTACTTCGCGATCGACCCGGCCCAGCCGCCGACGACACCACCGATGGGGAAGATCAGCCACCAGTTGTTGCTCGCGAACTCGAGAATGCCGGTCACGTTCTCAACTGTACCGAGACCGGCGGTCCGCGATTAGGGTGAACGCATGGCCGATCCGCGTGCGCCACAGCTCGCCGTCGACACCCTCGACGAGTGGCGAGAGTGGTTGCGCGACAACCACCAGAGCTCGTCCGGTGTGTGGCTCATCTTCTGGCGCAAAGACTCCGGACGCGAGCCGCTCGACTACGACGAAGCGGTCCGGGAGGCGCGCTGCTGGGGCTGGATCGACGGCCACAGCCGTGTCTTCGACGACGCGCGGCGCGGCCTGTGGTTCACGCGGCGTGGCCGCAACAGTCCGTGGGCGGCGTCGAACAAGGCGCGGGTCGCCGACCTGATCGAGTCCGGCCGCATGCAACCGGCCGGCCAGGCGGTCATCGACGACGCCAAAGCACGTGGCCTGTGGACCATCTTCGACGACGCCGAGGCCGGCATCGAGCCCCCCGAACTCGCCGCCGCCCTCGACGCGGACCCGACGGCCCGCGCCAGCTGGGACGCCTTCCCACCCAGCGCCCGGAAGATGGGGCTGGCTCAGATCGCGCTGGCGAAGAGACCCGAGACCAAGACCAAGCGGATCGCGACCATCGTCGAGCAGGCCGCGCAGAACATCCGCCCCTGACTGTCGGCTGAGCCCTCCCCGCTGGTTGAGCCCCGTCGAAACCCCTACAGGTCCGGGATCGGCAGGTCCAGGTTGGGGGCGATGATCCCGCCGTCGACCTCGAGGATCTTGCCGGTCACGTACGCGCCCGCCGGCGATGCGAGGTAGAGCGCGGCGGCGGCGATGTCCTCCGGCTCGCCGAGCCGGTGCATCGGGGTGGCACTCTCCACGGCGGTCCGCATCTCGTCGTTGCCTGCGACGATCTCCAGCGACGAGGTGAGGATCGCGCCCGGCGCGATGCCGTTGACCCGGATCTTCGGGTTCAGGTCCATCGCGGCGATCCGGGTGTAGTGCGCCAGAGCGGCTTTCGCGGTTCCGTAGGCGGCATACGCGCGACCGGGCACCCGGCCGACGGCCGAGGTGATGTTGATGATCGAGCCGTGACCGGTCGTCGCGAGCATCTGCTTGGCGCCGGCCACGACGAGCGCGTGAGCGTTGGCGACGTTGAAGTCGAAGGCGTCGACGAGGTGCTTGGGAGTGGTGTCGAGGAGCGGCCGGGGCATCGCGCCGCCGACGTTGTTGACGATCGTGTCCAGCCGCCCGAACTCCTCCACCGCCGCCTGGGCGAGCGCGGCGGCGGCGTCGGCATTGCTGAGATCGACCGGGACGACGTGGGCGCGCCGCCCGGCGTCGGCGATCTGTCCGGCCACCTGGTCGAGGTCGAACTCGCTGCGCGCCGCGATCACCACGTCGGCACCTGCCTGCGCGAAGGCCACGGCGATGGCCGCACCCAGGCCGCGACCGGCACCGGTGACGACGGCGACATGGTCATCGATACGGAATCTGTCGAGAATCACTCCCCGACCTTGCCACGAACGGGCCGGAAACGAGAACGTGTTCTAGAAACTGGCCTTGCTCAGTAGTCGCGGCCGGGTGTGACCACCGAGATCAGTTCCTCGCCCGCCGCGAATCGGCGCACGTTTTCGGCCAGCCACGGCGCCATCTCGCGTGTCAGGCCCGAGGCCGGGTTCGCGACGTGAGGAGTGATGATGACGTTCGGCAGCGACCACAGCGGGTGGTCCTCGGCCGGCGGTTCGGGATCGGTCACGTCGAGCGCCGCGCCGGCGATCTCACCGTCGACCAGCGCTCGGTACAAGGCCTCCTCGTCGACCAGCGGACCGCGCGCGATGCTCACGACCCACGCGTGACTCGGAAGTGCGGCAAGGGTTTCGGCGTTGATCATGTGCCGCGTCTTCGCCGTCGACGGCGCGGCGAGCACCACATGATCGACCGAGGACCACACCGAGTCCAGTTCGCTGGAGCGTCGCACCTCGTCGGCGCCGGGCACATCGCGGCCCGAACGGTTCACCGCGACGACACGCGCTCCGCACGCCTTCAACCGCGGGCCCAGCGACGCGCCGATGCCGCCGGCGCCGATGATGGCGACCGTCGAACCGTGCAGCGACCGCACCGAGGTGTCGATCCGCTCCTTGTCCCAGTGCCGCGTGACCGCGGTGTTGATCTGGCGGAGACCGGCGAGAAGCAGCGCGAGCGCGTGCTCGGCCACGTTCTCGGCGTAGAAACCGGCCGCGTTGGTCCAGACACGGCGGTTGTCGAGGAGGCCGGCATCCAGGAAGTCCTCGATACCCGCCGTCTTGAGGGCCACCCACTCGACGGCATCCGGCAGCTCGGGGAACTCGGCGGGCGGGCCGATCCAGACCAGTACCCGCGCCTCGTCGAGCCCGACGATCGTGCCGCCGGCGCCCTCGACTGCGGCGACGAGGTGCTCGTCCCGGTTGGGCTCGACGGCGACGGGCAGGCTGCTCACCGGGTGACCGCCCGGGCCGCGGTGGTCGCGAGTTCGTCGGCGATCTCGTTGAAGTGGTCACCGGCGTGACCCTTCACCCAGCGCCACTCGACCTCGTGACGCTTCTCCTCCTCGATGAGGCGGCGCCACAGGTCGGCGTTCTTCACCGGCTTCTTGTCCTTGGTCTTCCAGCCGTTCGCCTGCCAGCCGGCGACCCACTTCATGATGCCGTTCCGCACATAGGTGGAGTCGGTGTAGATGATCACCTTCGACGGCCTGGTCAGCGCGGCGAGACCCTCGATGGCAGCGGTGAGTTCCATCTTGTTGTTCGTGGATTCGGGTTCCGACCCGGAGATCCGCTTCTCGGTGCCCTTGTACCGCAGAACCGCACCCCACCCGCCGGGCCCGGGGTTGCCCAGGCATGCGCCATCGGTGGATATCTCCACGACAGCCGCACCATCGGTGCTGGTCGGGTTCTCGGAAGAAGGGTTCGCGGGATCTGTCACGCAGGGAAGCCTACGGCAGCGCCACGACGACTCCCCAGACCGATCCTGTCGCAGAACCACGCCGGCCGAAGCTCTCGCTCCGTGACACCACCCCCGCCGGACCCCTAGTGTGGACACATGGCTGTCTGGGATCCAGCACGCTATCTGCAATTCGCCGACGACCGGTCGAGACCCTTCCTCGACCTGATCGCGCAGATCCCCACCAATCCCACGACGATCGTCGATCTCGGATGCGGCCCGGGTCATCTCACCAAACATCTGCGCGCCCAGTGGCCGAGCGCCGAGATCCTCGGCATCGACGAGTCCGCGGCCATGATCGACCGTGCCATCAGCGACAACTTCGATCCACGCGCCAACTTCGACGTCGCCGACGTGGTCGACTGGACACCGCACCGCACGTTCGACCTGATGATCTCGAACGCGATGTTCCAGTGGGTCCCCGACCAGCTCGAGGTCATCGACCGTCTGCTGGGCCACCTCTCCGACGGCGGCGCCTTCGCGATCCAGGTCCCCAACGGGCACGACGCCCCGTTCCGCACCGCGCTGGCCGATCTCGCCACGACCGAACCGTTCGCCGAATCGCTGAGCGAGGTCAAGCCGCTCCCACGCCTCGACGCCGAGGACTACCTGCGGTTCTTCGTCGATCGCGGTTTCCGGGTGAACGCGTGGGAGACCACCTACCTGCATGTCCTTGGCGGCAACGATCCGGTGTTCGACTGGATCTTCAGCACCGGCGCCCGGTCGTACCTGCAGGCCTTGCCCACCCATCTGCGCGAGGAGTTCGTCCCCGAGCTCAAGCGTCGGCTCGCCGAGGCCTACCCTCGCCACGACTGGGGCACGCTCATGCCGTTCCGGCGCGCCTTCGCGGTCGCGACGCGCCACTAAGCGGCTCCCGGATCACGCCCCGGTCAAGCTTTGGCCACCTCCACCACTCGGACCTGCCACTTCTGCAACACTGGCATCAGCCGTAGCCACAGGGGGTCCCCATGTCCCGACGCAGCCGTGTACGCCTGCGCCCGTTCTCGCACGCCCTCGTGGTCGGTGGCGTGACCGTCGGCCTGGTCGCGGGCCTCCTCTCCGCGGCGGCCTCCCCCGCCGCCGCGGCGGTCTGCAACGTCACCGGCATCACCGGTGGCGACGTCGGCAGCACGGGCAGCTCCGGGTCCAGCGACCTCGGCTGGGGCAGCATCGACTTCGGTAGTTACCGCGCCGACGGCAAGAAGCCGCAGGGGCCGCTGCCCAAGCTCAAGGGCGCGACCACCGCCGTCTCGTGGGTCACCGGACCGCGGAGCCCTGAACGCACCGACGCCCGCTTCGGGATCACCGCCACCGACGTCGGGGTGCCGTGGGACAACGGTTCGGGTCAGGTCCTCATGGCCTTCGGCGACACCTGGGGTAAATGCGCCGGTCAGATGGTGTGGCGACACAACACGATGCTCCGCAGCGACGCGAACTCGAATCTCGACAAGGCCATCCGCTTCCCGACCGCCATACCCGGGTCGGTCCGCTCCGGCGCATCGGTGACGCCCGCGCATCCCACCTATTCGCAGCCGATGTTCAACGCAATAGGCGTCCGCAACACCGAGGTCGGACGCATCCCGACCGGCGGCATCTCGATCAACGGCACCCAGTTCCTGAGCTTCATGTCGATCCACAAGTGGCTGGGTCCGGGACGATGGGCCACCAACTACTCGGCGATCGCGGTGTCACGCAACAACGGTCAGACCTGGACCGTCGACAACAACACCATCCGTGCGAACCTCGAACTGACCGTGCCCGGCGTACCGCAGATCGCGCAGGGCCACAGCCGATTCCAGATGGGCGCCTTCCTGCGCAGCGGCGACTACATCTACCAGTACGGCACGCCCAACGGCCGGCACGGCTCGGCGTTCGTCGCTCGCTTCCGACCCGCGGACATCCTGAATCTGAGCCGCTACCAATACTTCCGGGGCGGCAACGCATGGTCGCCGAACCCGGCCGACGCCGCGCCGATCGTCGGGCGGCCGGTCAGCGAGATGTCGGTGGCCTACAACAACTACCTCAAGAAGTTCGTCATGCTCACCGAACGTGCCGGCACCGTCATGATGCGCACGTCCCCCACCCCGGTCGGCCCGTGGAGCGGCGAGCGCGTGCTCGTCTCCAACAAGCAGTCGAGCGGCCTGTACACGCCGTACATCCACCCACGTTCGAGCGGAAAGAATCTGTACTTCGTGGTGTCGCGCTGGGACGACTACAACGTGATGCTGGCGCGCACCGACCTGTCCAAGTTGTGAGGCCGCTGCCATCATGAACCGGTGAGCGAATCATCGACGACGCGCATCGTCCTCATCCGAGCGGTCAACGTCGGCGGCGCCAAGCTGCCGATGGCCGAACTACGGGAGATCGCAACCGAACTCGGAGCCACCGATGTCTCGACCTACATCGCGTCCGGCAATCTTCTCTGCTCACCACCGGGTGATCCCGCCGAGTTCGACCGTGCACTCGGGCACGAGATCGAGAAGCGCTACGGGTTCTTCCGCGAGGTCGTCAGTCGCACACCCGCCGAAGTGCGGGCAGCGCTCGACGCGCACCCCTTCGAGGTTGTCGACGACAAGTACTCCTACGTCTACTTCCTCGTCGCCGAACCCGATGCCGACAAGGCTGCCGCCTTCGAGGGGAAGGACTTCGGCGGTGACATCAAACGGGTGATCGGCTCCGATCTCCACATCCGCTACGCCGAGGGCGCCGGCCGGTCGAAACTCACCGCTCCTGCGATCGCGCGAGGGCTGGGTGTGCAGGGCACCGGCCGTAACCTGCGCACTGTGCGAAAGCTGCTGGATCTCACCGAGGGCTGACGAGATCTGCGGGTCAGCCGCGCGACAGGACCCGCGTCACGCGATCCAGGTCGGCGAGCTGATCCGACGTGGGCGCCTCCCACAGTTTCTTGGGCAGGGCCTCGAGCGCCTTGACCGCCGATTCGGCGCTGTCGAGGACCTCGGTGGCCTCGTCGCCACCGGTCTCGGCAGCCGCGATGAGCCGGTCGTCGAGTTCGAAGACCGCGTCGTCCAGCCGGTCGCGCGCCGACACCAGTTCCTCGTCGAGTGGGATGGCCGGATTGGCGTGCACGTCGGCGATCGCGTAACGAATACGCCGATGCAGCAATGCCTCTCGGCTGTTGTCAGTGGTCCAACTCGCCGGTGCGCGTCCTGGCCGGCCGGGGATGAGGTCGGTGGACCGCGCGAAGTTGCGCACCCGTTTGTCGGAGTCCCAGGCGAACCACGCCGCCCCGCCCAGGACGAACAGTGCGACCACCACGGTCGCGACGATGATGATGACCGCGATCATGACCGGATCACCCGATTCGGCACGCTTCGCACACGATCTCGCATGGTGTTCAGCCTACTCAGGCCGAGCCCACTCCCTTGGGCGCCTTGCCCGACATGAAACCGAACAGGTATCCGGCGACGCGTCGCATCTGGATCTCGTCGGCGCCCTCGGTGATGCGGTAACGCCGGTGGTGACGGTAGATGTGCTCGAACGGTTCGTGCCGCGAGTAACCCTTGCCGCCGAACACCTGCATGGCCTGATCGGCGGCGTCGCAGCACAACCGGTTGGCCTGGTAGTTGCACATCGACACCTCCGCCGACGCCGCGAAGTTGCCGTAGGTGTCCATCTTCCAGGCCGTCTCCCGGATGAGCGCGCGGACCATCGCGCAGCGCGTGTGCAGGTCGACGAGCGGGAACTGGATCGCCTGGTTGGTCGAGAGCTTCTTGCCGAACGGCGCCCGCTCGTTGGCGTACTCGACGGCACGGTTCACGCAGTATTGCGCCGCACCGAGACTCGAAGCGGCCTGCCGAATCCGGTTCTCGTTGAAGAAGTGCTGCACCACCTGCAAACCGGCGCCCTCCTCACCGAACACCGCAGACTCCGGCACCCGCACATCGCGCAGGCTGATGTGCGCGTGATCGGTGGGCATGTTGAACGTCCACAGGTACTCCTCGACAGCGAAACCCGGCGCCTGCGGGTCGACGAGAAACGCGGTGATACCCCGTGCGTCACCGGGTTCGCCGCTCGTGCGGGCGAAGACGATGTCGCGGTGGGCGGCGTGGATGCCGGTGTTCCAGGTCTTCTCGCCGTTGATGATCCAGTCGTCGCCGTCGCGAACCGCGGTCGTCTCCATGTACGTCGCGTCGGAACCGTGCTCGGGCTCGGTGATTCCGAAGGCGAAGAACTTGGTCCCGGCAGCGAGCCCCTCGACCCACTCCTCCTGCTGTTCGGGGGAGCCGTACGCCAGCATCAGCAGCAGTCCGATGTTGTTGCCGACGATGGCGTGCTCGTTCTGCAGATCGCAGTGCAGGCCCAGCCCTTTCGACGCGAGGTGCTCGCGGATGATCGCCATGGAGAGGTTCGATCCGTCGCGGCCACCGAACTCCTTGGGGAACGGGTAGCGGAAATGGCCCGCGGCGTCGGCCCGCCGACGCGCCTCGCCGAGCAGCGCCTCCCATTCCGCATTCGGCAGACCACCGCGCTCCCAGTCCGTGCGCGAGTCCTCACGCCGGTGGTCGAAGAACCGGATGTTGTCGTCGGCCTGCTCGAGCGGCTTGATCTCCGCCTCGATGAAGGCGTCGAGTTCTTCCAGGTAGTCGCTCAGCGACTCGGGCAGTGCGAAGTCCACGGTGAATCCTTCTCGATCGGGTGTCACGCGGTCACGGATGCGGGACCGCGAAGTACTTCGGGTTGGCGACCAGCAACCGCGCCCGGACGTCGGCGGCGATCGCTGCGCGCACCTTCTCGTCGGTGCCGTCGAGTTCGCCGGACCGCAGCGCGTCGCACAGGGCACGCTGATCGGCGACGCCCAGGGCCGCCAGGCGCTGAGCACTCTCCGCGGCGTGGGTCGCGCCGAGCAGCACCTGGCGCCGGACGACGTCCACGACGTTGCCGGCGACCCGGGTGTGGAACCTGACCTGCGGTGACATCTCGGCGGTCACGGAGTCGGAGCGCAGGAAGCCGGCGAGGGCATCGAGCAACTCGAACGACGACGGCGACCCGTGCGGCTCCTCGTCGGGGACAGTGGCTTCGACGCCCAGCGGATCCGGGACAACCTCCGGCGAGACGACTCCCAGATCGAGCAGAGCGTCGAATTCCTGCTCGGCACTTCGTCGTCCGATCGCGGCGAGTTCGACGGACCGTTCGATGCCGTCGAGGTGCCGGTTGGCCTGCACCGCACAGATCAGACCCCACTTCACCGTGGCGTACAACTCCCACCAGCGGAGGGCTTCTTCGGTGGGTCGCCACCCGGCCACCTCGGCATAGGCGTCGAGAAGTGAAGCACGCTCGCCCATTCCGGCGACCGGGGTGGCGCCGCCGAAACGCCAGGCCTTCGCGCACAGCCAGCCGAGATCCTCGACGGGGTCGCCGATGTGGACAAGTTCCCAATCGAGCACCGCGGCAACACCATCGGCATCGACGAGGAGGTTACCGAGCCGGAAATCACCATGGACGACGCAGGAACCGGGAGACGACGGCGGCGGATTGGCCACGAGCCACTGGGTCGCGAGGACCAGGCCGGCCGGCATCGCGTCGAACTCACGCGGGAACAGCGCGTGAAGCGCCTCGACCGGGTCGACGAGTTCGTCGAGTCCCGGCGTCTGCGTGGCGTCGATGCGGTGGACGCGCGCCAGGATCCCGCCGCACTGCTCGACGAACCGGCCGCGTGCGGCGGCATACGTGTCGTCGCGGAGGATCCGCCGCGGGATCGACTCTCCACCGATGAAATTCATTGCCAGGTAGGGGAACCCGAGGACGCTGTCGTCGCCCAGGCCGACGTCGAGGATCTCCGGCACCGGAACCCCGGCGTCGGCGGCGGCCCGCAGGACCTCGGCTTCCGCGCCCAGTCCCCCGTCGTCCTCCGCGGCCGGAACGGCGCGGATGATGATCGGTTCGGGTACGCCGGCGGCGTCGACGAGGGTCGCGGCGTAGGTCGCGCGACTCGCGCCCGCGGGTAGTTGCCTGGCGGATTCGACCGACACCGGGGCGCCTCGCATCGTGCCGAGTCGTTCGGCGACTCGTGCGGCGACTTCGCCGGCCTCAGGCACTCCCACGCAGACCCATCCCTTCACGCGCCGATCGACTGCCGTGCCGGTGTAATCCCCGACACAGCGAAGCTAGCACGGAAGCTGAATCCACTGTCAGAAAAACGGCCGTGGCGGCCCGGCGTCAGCGCGCCGGGGTCTGGAACTCCGGCTGATCGATGATGCGCACCCAGGATCCGTCGGAGCGTCGGGTGACGACCTGTGCGCGAGCACCTGCGCCGTCGCGCGGCGGGGTCGAGGTCAAGGCCACATCGTCGCCGAAGACGAGCGTCGGCAGCGGGGGTTCGGCGACGAAGGTCGGCCGGTGTTCGAGGACCGAGGCCCAGAGGTCCCGGATCGCCGCCCTGCCCCGGGTGACCTGCCCCGGCGGGAAGGCCATGACCGCGTCCTCGTGGTAGATGGTAGAGCGACGCGACGGCGTCGGCATCGCCGGCGTTGGAGAACTCGACGAAGAGTCGGGTGACGTCTTCGGGGGTGCGGGCGGTTTCGCGGTTGGTCATGACTTCCTTTCAGCTGGACTTTCCAGGCTCCTTCACCATGCGTCGCCGGCATGAATAATTCCAAGTGATGGTTGTGATGGTGGGTATCATCCTCAGTTATGGAGATGCGCCAGCTCGAGTACTTCGTCGCCGTGGCCGACGAGGAGAGCTTCACCTCGGCGGCGCAGCGGGTGCACACCACGCAACCCAACATCAGCGCACAGATCCGAGGCCTCGAACGCGAGCTGGGATCAGCGCTCTTCGATCGCTCCGCACGGTCGGTCCGGCTCACCGATGCCGGGCGGGCCGCCCTCCCCGCAGCTCGCGCGGCTCTGGCTGCGGCCCGAGAGGTGACCGATGCGGTGTCAGAGGTTCGCGGCCTGCTCCGCGGGAGTCTGTCGGTGGGAATGGTCGAGGGGTGCACCATCGCACCGCTGTTCGCCGCATTGGGCACCTTCGGTTCCGCCCATCCGAAAGTCGCTCTGAGCCTGCGGGAATCCCCATCGGATCAACTGATCTCCTCGGTCGTCGACGGCAGTCTCGACGTGGCGCTGACCGGCTACGGCGACGAGCTACCGCGCGGCATCGAATCACTCACCGTCATCGCCGAACCCGTCGTCGCGGTGGTCCCGGCCGACGTAGAGCGAAGCACCTCCACCGGGCTTGCGGACCTGCGACAACGGTCTCTCATCTGCCTGCCGCGCGGCGCGGGTATCCGGGCCGTCTTCGACGACGCCGCAGTCGCGCAGGGCGGTCCCATCCGACCCGCGATCGAGGCGTCGTCTCCCGACGCGATCGTCGAATTGGTGTGCGGCGGCATGGGAACCGGCATCCTGAGTGCATCCATCGCCGCGGCGGACGATCGGGTAACCGGCCTGCCGATCGAGGGCGTCGACGTCCGCGCACGACTCGGCTTCCTGTGGAGAAGCGACCCGTCTCCCGCGACGCGACGGTTCGTCGACGTCGCCCACGAGGCCTTCGGCCTCGGTCCGGACTGACGCGGCGAGCTCAGCTCGCCAGCGCGTCCCCGGTCTCTTCGGTCGGCTTCTCCGGAACAGCCGGGTCGATCGGATCATCGGTGGGTGCGCCGGCGATCCAGTCGCCGATGCTCAATCCGCGACGGCCCCAACGATGGTCGAACCTCTGCGCCCGCGCGGTAGCCTTCTCCAGCTTGGCCGGCGAGTAGCGGCGCCGGGCCCACGTCGACTTCGGCCGGGCCAGACGGATGGCACCGGCCCACGCGAAGATCGGGATGAAGACGCCGACGATCGCGGTCGAGTACTTGCCCTTGACGACGCAGAAGATGGCGGCGGCGATGTTGATCGGTGCGGTCAGGGCGAACGCGATGGGGCCGAACTCGACGTCCGCCTCCACGTTGAACGGGTTGAAGCCGAGGATGACCATCCCCAGGGCGGCCACCGTCAGGGCGACGACCTGCACCGAGAGTTGGCCTTCGCGTGACCAATACACGTCCTGGAGACGGAGGATCAGCGCGAACTCGTCGAGCACCAGCGATGCGCCGACCCCGACCAGGACAGCACTGATCGACGCACCCGGTTCGACGCCGTTCACGCCGACGGAGATGAACGCCCCGACGATCATCAGGGCGAGCCCCGGGACCATGTGGTGGACGTGGAGGCCATCGGACACGTTGTTCTTGAACGGTCCCTTGCCGGCGCGGATCAGCCGGGTGATCACCCGTGTCACCACGAAGGTCACCGTGAACGAGGCGAACAACAGGAACAGCGGAAGTCGTTGATGTGTCAGATCATCGAGGAACTCCACCGTCGACTCACTCCCTCATCATGCGGGCACGATGCCCGTGCGCCGCTGCTCGATGATCAGGCAGCGGTCCTCCACGTAGAGCAGTCCGGCGTCCTCGGCGATCTTGCGGGCTTCCTCCGACCGGATTCCGAGCTGCAGCCACAGCGCCGTCGCGCCGGCCTCGACCGCGGCGCGCGCAACGTCGGCGCACTCGGGACCGGGGCGGAACACGTCGACGAGGCCGACCTGTTCGGGGACGTCGGCGAGCGATCGGTGGACCTTCTCGCCGACGATCTCGTCGGCGGTCGGGTTGACCGGGATGATCCGCCACCCGAGGTGCTTCATGTGCGCGGGCACCTCGTTGGCGGGCTTGGCCGTGTTGGCACTGGCACCGACCACGGTGATGGTGTCGTAGGTGGACAGGATCTTCTCGACGATCTCGTCTGTGGTGCGGGGGCCGGCGGAGTCTGGGGTAGCCATTCTGTGAGTGTATGTGCCGACGACGGACGATTCGCCACGTCACCGGCGATCGGAAGGGTCAGCGCATCACACCGTGAAGGACGATGGCCACCAATCGCTCTGCCCAGGTGTCGTCGAATTCCTGGTCCCGCAGCAGAAGCACGTGCAACATCGCCGATCCGCCGACCACCTCGATCAGACGGTCGGGGTCGACGTCGGGGTGCACCTCGCCGCGTTCGACCGCGACCACCAACCTCTCGCGCACACCGCCGAAGACCGCGGCGAAGCCGGCGTGGACACGGGCGGCGAGGGCCGGGTCGGCGGACATGTCGGCGATCAGGCCGGGCAGCGCGACCCGGGTCACCGGTCTCGCGAACAGGTCCCGGGCGGCGTCGACCATCGACCGCAGATCGGCCTCCATCTCTCCGGTCGACGGAGGTAAGCGCGTCATCTGCGCGAACACCACGTCGTGTACGAGCTCGGCCTTACCCGACCATCGCCGGTACAGCGCCGTCTTGGTGGTACCCGCCCGCTCGGCGATCGCGGCCATCGTCAGGCGGTGGTAGCCCACCTCGACGACGAGTCGGGCCGCGGTGTCGAGCACCGCGGAGTCGATCCGCGCATCACGGGGCCGGCCGGCTGCCGCCTCGACGGATTCCGCTCGATCAAGGCCGGCAGCAGCGAGACCAGCACCATCACGTCCAGCGTCCATGGGCCCAACTCTCGTCGCAGTCGCTGTTTTGCCGAAGTCGCTGCGGTCCCGCGACCCGTCTGCTGTCATTACGCTACTCACCGTAGCGAATCTTGGGGGTGCCCGTGGCCACCGAACCCGCCGTCGAACGCATCGACCACCTACAACGATCCAGCAGGGACAACACCTCGGTCCCGGACATCCTCGCGTCTTGGCTCGCCCGACAACCCGACACCCCCGACGCCACTCCGGAGGTGACGGTCGCGGCCGGTGGCGACGCCAACGGCATGTCGTCGGAGACCATCCCGGTCACCGCGACCTGGCCGGGCTCCGACACCCGCGAGTGGGTGATGCGGATGGCGCCCGCGGCCGGTGACATCCCGGTGTTCCGCACCTACCGGATGGACCATCAGTTCGAGGTCATGCGCAAGGTCGCCGCACTGACCGACGTCCCGGTCCCGCGCGTGCATCACCTCGAGCCGACGGGATCGCTACTCGGTGCGCCGTTCTTCCTCATGGACCGTCTGGAGGGTGACGTGCCGCCCGATGTCATGCCGTACACGTTCGGCGACAACTGGTTTGCCGACGCGGACCCGGCCGATCGTCGTCGTGCGCAGGACTCCGCGGTCCACGTCATCGCCGACCTGCACGCCATCCCCGACGCGGCGGAGCACTTCGATTTCCTGCTCGACGACCTGCCCGCGGGGGACTCGATCCTGGCGCGACTGCTCGCCTGGCTGCAGGACTGGTACGACCTGTCGGTCGAGGACATCGGTAGGTCACCCCTCGTCGAACGGGCTCTGGAGTGGCTCACCACGAACTTCCCCGACGACGCCGCCTCCGCCGACCCCGTGCTGTCGTGGGGCGACTCCCGGCTGGGCAACATGATGTTCGTCGACTTCGAACCGACCGCCGTGCTCGACTGGGAGATGGCGAAGATCGGCCCACGCGAGCTCGATGCGGCATGGGTGATATTCGCGCACAGCGTGTTCCAGGAGCTCGCGACGATGGCCGGACTTCCCGGCCTACCCGACCTCCTCCGCGAGGAGGACGTCCGCGCAACCTATCGGGAACGTTCCGGCGCCGAGCTGGGCGACCTGCGCTGGTTCTATGTCTACGCCGCCGTGCAGTGGTGCTGCGTCTTCATGCGTACCGGCGCCCGACGCGTGCACTTCGGCGAACTCGAGCGGCCCGACGACGTCGACGGCACGCTCTTCTACCACCGTCCACTGCTCGAACGTCTCCTCGAGGAAGGCTGATCGCATGTCCGGTCTCGGACCGCTCGACGAGTTCCCGATTCATCAACTGCCACAACCGATCGCGTGGCCCGCGAACTCCGATCGCAACTTCTACGACCGCGCCTATCTCAACGCCCACGATCGCAGCGGCAGCATCTTCTTGATAACCGGGATCGGTTACTACCCCAACCTCGGGATCAAGGATGCCTTCGTCCTGATCCGGCGTCGCCAGGACGACGGTCCGGACACCCAGACCGCGGTGCACCTGTCCGATGCCATCGACGGTGATCGCCTCGACCAGCATGTCGGCGGTTACCGGCTCGCCGTCGACGAGCCCTTGCGCTCACTGCATCTCACTCTCGAGGAGACCGAGGGTATCGCCGTCGACCTGCACTGGGAAGGCCTGTTCGACCCAGTCCTCGAGCAGCCCCACATCATGCGGCAGGGCACCAAGGTCACCCTCGATGCACAGCGCTTCGCCCAGGTGGGCACCTGGCGCGGGTCCATCACCGTCGACGGCGAACACATCGCGGTCGACCCGTCCACATGGATCGGGACCCGCGACCGATCCTGGGGAATCCGGCCGGTAGGCGAGCCGGAACCCGCAGGGCGACCGGCAGATCCGCCCTTCGAAGGCATGTGGTGGCTGTACGTGCCGATGGCCTTCGACGACTTCCAGCTCGTCCTCATCGTCCAGGAGGAGCCCAACGGATTCCGCACCCTCAACGACTGCTCCCGCGTGTGGAAGGACGGCCGCGTCGAACAACTCGGCTGGCCGCGAATCTCGGTGCACTACGCCTCAGGGACCCGGATTCCCACCGGTGCAACCATTTCCGCCACCGCATCGGACGGATCGGCGGTGACGTTCGAGGTGGAGTCACTTCTCCCCGTCCCGATCCACGTCGGGGGCGGTTACGGTGGCGATCCCGACTGGCTCCACGGTGTCTGGCGAGGTGAGGACTTCACCGAGCGGCTCACCTACGACATGACCAGCCCGGAGATCGTGGGGCGCATGCCGTTCGGCGTCATCGACCACGTGGGACGGGCGACCTGCCGGGAAGGCGACGGCACCACCCGCACGGGCTGGGGCCTGTTCGAGCACGGTGCGCTCGGCCGCCACGACCCGTCGGGCTTCGCCGACTGGCTCAGCGTCGCACCCTAGTTCAGACTCGACAGGAATTCGTCGATCCGCGGCCACGTCTGCTCGACGGCCGCCGACCCGGCGATGAGTCCGAGATGGCTGGTCTCGACGGTCGCGAACTCGACGCGAGGTGACCCGGTGAACAGATCGACGCCGTGGTGGGCCGCCGCCCAGCTGACGATGGCGTCGCGGTGGCTGCCGAACAGTTGCACCGGCACCGAGACCTTCGCGAGGTCGACGGTGACGTCGTCGAAGGTGAGGACGCCGCGTGCCAGCTCGCCGCGCATGATGAAGTTTTCCCACATCTGCTCGGACGCCTTGCCCGGATATCCGGGCATCGTCTCCTGGAAACGGTCGATGGCCTTCATCCGAGTCAGCGCCTCGGTGTCGTCGGCGTTGCGGATGATGTAGCCGGGCTTCTTGAGTTCCCGCTGCCAGGCGGTGCCGCGGTAGGCGGTCCGCACGAGCGGGGCCGGGATGCCACCCAGGGCTCGCAGCGCGAGCGACACCGGTTTGGTCCCGATGGGCCGCATCAGGGTCTTCACCAGCGGGTACGGCGGGACCTGGTCGTAGTCCAGGGGGGTTCCGACCGCTGTGATCGACCGCACCGGCAGACCAGGGTCCGCGGCGGCGGTGAGGAACGAGATGGTGCCGCCGAGACTCCAGCTGAGCAGGTCGACGCCCTCGCCGGTCGACCGGCCGCCATCGAAGTCCGCCAGGGTCGCGGCGATCGCGCCGGGCACGATGTCGGCGAAGAAGTCGGCGAACCCGAGGTGGCGGTCGCCGCGGGTCATGTCCCCGAAGTCGAGCACGTACGGCACCCGTCCGGTGGAGAGCAGGTGTTCGACGACGCTCAGTCCCGGGGAGAGGTCGTAGCAGTCGGTCGACACCGCCAGCGGCGGGACGAGCAGCACCGGCCGCGTCGAGGCCCGCCGGGCGGAGTCGAGTTGTTCGACCGTGCCGTACCGCCGCACCTGCCGGTGCGGCGCGGTCACGAGCACGGTGTGCGGGGTTTGGTGCGATTCCCCGATCTCCCCGCCTCGGGCCAGGTGAACCAGCGTCGCGACGCCGTCGAGACCACCCATGACCGCTTCCCCCTTCACTTCGTCCGCCCCCGCGGGCGCGCGTGATCGCAGGCCATTCAACACGGTGCGTCGGCGAGCGACATGGTTGGGGCAGAGCGTGGGCGGGTATGTCCGGATCGAGGCACCACGGCGGGAGGCCGGTGCCGGCGATCAAGACGCGGTCGAACCGATCAGCCCGCACGGCGTTGCACATCCCTGTCCGCCGGTGCGTACGAGGAGGAGACACCATGGCCGAAGAACTCAACAACGTCACCGTCGCATTCCTGGTGGCCACCGAGGGTGCCGAGCAGGTGGAACTCACCGAGCCCTGGAAGTCTGTCGAGGCCTGCGGCGGGAAGCCGGTTCTGGTGTCCACCGATTCCGGCACCATCCAGGCCTTCGATCACCTGGACAAGGCCGACACCTTCCCCGTCGACAAGGTCCTCGAGGATGCCCGCATCGCCGACTTCGACGCCCTGGTTCTCCCCGGTGGCGTCGCCAACCCCGACTTCCTGCGCGCCTCGGCGCCGGCCGTGCGCTTCGTGCGTGGCTTCTTCGAGGCCGGTAAACCGGTCGCCGCGATCTGCCACGCACCGTGGACCCTCATCGAGGCCGACGTCGTACGCGGCCGCACCCTCACCTCGTTCCCCAGCATCAAGACCGACGTCATCAACGCCGGCGGCAACTGGATCGACGAAGAGGTCGTGACCTGTCGAAGCGGCGACAACGTGCTGATCACCAGCCGCAAGCCCGACGACCTCCCGGCGTTCAACGCCGCGATCGTCGCCGAGTTCGCCCACAGCCGGGTTCCCGGCTGAGGTCACACCACCGAGATCGGACCCTGCTCGCGTCCGGTGAGGATCAGCAACGCCTGCTCGCCCTGGCCGGTCAGCTCGGCCGCCTCCACCGCCGTGGCCAGGGCCGAGGCGAGCACCGTCCGCGGCAGCGTCGACGACGATCCGATGGCGCGGGCGATGTCGAGTCCGTGGACGGCCAGTTCGAAGGTTCTCGTCGGCAGATAGTGGGACAACAGGATCGAGCCCCACGGGGTGGCGACCCGCCGGTCGGCGATACCGCTGATCGCCTCGGCCGCGCGGTCCCGGCGTTCGGTCGCCCTTCGGAGCGGGTCTTCGCCGAGGTCGACGCCGGCGGCGACGCCGCGCGCGGTCACCTCCGGCGAGGACGCCAGCCCCTGGATTCGGGCGTAATAGCCTGCCACCGAATCGATGTCGACGACGTCCGGCTCGAGTTGGGCGAGATAGTCGGCGACCGTCGTCAACGAGCGGCTCGTGTGTCCGACCAGTGAACGGACCGACCAGTCCCCCAGTCCCGGCTGGTCCCACTGCTGCGGGCTCACCTCGGCGACCAGTGCCAGATAATGGTCGGCGCCCGCGAGGTAGTCCTCGATCGCCGCGCTCAACGGTTGCTCGACTGCCATGGTGTCTCCCTGGTTCTTCGGAGGAAACCGACTGCACAGCACACGATATTCGGCGTCGTGCCGCCGTGGTGTCCGAGGTCACCTGGGCCCCGGTCTGGATGCGCGCGGAGTGGTCGTCGCTCGTACGGTGTCTGTCATGACCACGCAGCCCGACAGCATCACCGGCGCCGCAGGCGTCGACACCCGCAATCTCGTCCGCTACGGCGGCCAGTTCTCGCCGGAGCTGATCGTCCGGGCATCGGGCAGCTGGGTCCACACCGCGGACGATCGACCCGTTCTCGACTTCACCTCGGGACAGATGTCGGCGATCCTCGGGCATTCGCATCCGGACATCGTCGCGACCGTCACCCGGCAGATCGGCGAACTCGATCACCTGTTCAGCGGGATGATCTCGCCTCCGGTACTGGAACTGTCGGCCCGGCTGTCGGACACGCTGCCCGACGCTCTCGACAAGGTGCTGCTGCTGAGCACCGGCGCGGAGTCCAACGAGGCCGCGATCCGCATGGCCAAGCTCGTCACCGGCAAGCACGAGATCGTGTCCTTCGCGCGGTCGTGGCACGGCATGACGCATGCCGCGGCGGCGTCGACCTACAGCGCCGGCCGCACGGGTACGGTCCGGTCGCGCCCGGCAATTTCGCGTTGCCGACGCCCAACCCCTACCGCCCCGACTTCACCAACCCCGACGGCGCTCTCGACTGGCAGCGCCAGCTCGACTTCGGTTTCGAACTCATCGACGCCCAGTCGACCGGATCGTTGGCGGCGTGCATCGTCGAACCGATCCTCTCCTCGGGCGGTGTGATCGACCCACCGGCCGGTTATTTCGCCGCACTCAAACGCAAGTGCGAGGAGCGCGGGATGCTGCTCATCGTCGACGAGGCGCAGACCGGACTGTGCCGCACCGGTTCCTGGTACGCCTTCGAGCGCGACGGCATCGTGCCCGACATCCTCACCCTGTCGAAGACGCTCGGTGCGGGGCTCCCGCTCGCCGCGGTCATCACCACCGCCGAGATCGAGCAGGCAGCCCACGACCGGGGCTACCTCTTCTTCACCACCCACGTGTCCGACCCGCTGGTGGCGGCCGTCGGCGTGACCGTGCTCGACGTCCTGCAGCGCGACGGCCTCGACACCCGTGCAGCACAAGCAGGTTCGGCCCTACGCGCCGGACTGCTCGAACTACAGGAGCGCCACGAATGCGTGGGCGACGTACGCGGCCGCGGACTCATGCAGGGCATCGAACTCGTCACCGACCGTGCGACCAAGCAGGGCGCCGACCGGCTCGGGTCTGCCGTGACCGCACGGTGTTTCGAGCTCGGACTCCACATGAACGTCGTCCAGCTACCGGGCATGGGCGGGATCTTCCGCATCGCACCCCCGCTGACCGCCTCCGACGAGGAGATCCGCACCGGTCTCGACATCCTCGACACCGCCATCGCCGAATGCGTCTCGGCGGCAGTCTGATCCGCCGAGACTGACCTCTCGGTCTCAGCCCTTGGGGTCGGTCTTGGTGGTGTCACCGGCGTCGAAAGCAGCCGCCTTCTCCGGCACCACACCGCTGGCGGCGGCCAGCTTGGCGATGCGGTCGTAGAGCAGGGCGACGACGCCGGCGAACACGATGACGCCGAGGATCTGCGCCCAGGTCTCGAAGCCGTCGCCGACGATGGCCAGCACGGAGTCGTCGCCGGTCGCGGCGACGATGCCCGCGAAGACCACGCCGAACAGTGCCTCACCGACGATCAGGCCGGTCGCGAGCAGCACTCCCATGCGCTTCTTGTGTTCGACTGCGCCGCCGCTGCGCTCGGCCCAGCGGTTGTAGAAGTGACCGAGGAAGGCGCCCACCGGGATGATCAGGGTGACCGACATCGGCAGGTACATGCCCATGCCGACCGCGAGCGGCGGCAGCCGGAACTTGCCCGCACGACCCAGCAGTTCGTCGATGAGGATGACGATCGCGCCGATGAGGGCTCCGAGTCCGATGAGGGCCCAGTTCAGATCGGCGCCGAGCACACCCTTGGCGAGGGTGGACAGCAGGCCCGCCTGCGGTGCGGCCAGAGCGTCGGGGCCGGCGCCGGGAGCACCCACGAAACCGAAGACGTCGTACATCAGTCCGAGGATCGGCGGGATGATCGCCGAACCGAAGAGCACACCGATCACCAACGCCACCTGCTGCTTCCACGGTGTCGCGCCGACCAGCTGACCGGTCTTGAGGTCCTGCAGGTTGTCATTGGAGATCGTCGCGACGCCGAAGACCACCGCGGCCGTGAACAACGTGTAGGCGATCAGGGCGTCGGTTTGGGCGGAGTCGGCACCACCGAAGGTCGCCTTGATGAGGAGAGCGGCGATGAGGACCACCAGGATGCCGACGCCGGAGATCGGGGAGTTCGACGAGCCGATGAGACCGGCCATGTAGCCGCAGACCGCCGCCACCGCCAGGCCGATGACGAAGACGAAGACGACGCTCACCGCGATGATCCCGGCTGCGCTGCCATCGAGGACCGTGCCGTGCACGAAGTCCCACAGAAGCAGACCGATCGGGATGAGCAGCACGAGGATGCTGCCGCCGACGATGTTGAACGGGATGTCGCGCTCGGTGATGTCTACGGTCACCCCCTCGCGGCGGGACCGCGACGATGCCAATGAGCCCTTGATCCCGCTTGCGATGGGTCCCATCACCTTGATGAGAGTCCAGATCGCAGCGATGGCGATCGCGCCGGCGCCGATCAGCCGGACGTCGTTGGCGAACACCGAGGAGACGACATCGCTGAGCGACTCTCCTGCCTCACCCTGGTTCTGGCTCTCGATGGGCAGCAGGACGCCGTAGGAGATCACCAGACCGACGAGCATCGCGACACCGACGGTGACGCCGACGAGGTGCCCGATGCCGATGAGCGACATCGAGAGTCCGGCACTGAACAGCGTGCCGCCCGCGCCGACCTTGATCGTCGTCGCGATCGAGTCGCTCAAGACCTTCAGCTTCGTCAGCAGAGCGAAACCCGCCGACGCGATCGAACCGATGACGATCGTGCGCAGACCGGCCTTGTTCTCCGCGGCACCGCCGGCCGAGTCGCCGACCTTCAGGACCTCAGCCGCCGCAACACCTTCCGGATAGGGCAAATCGGATCCGGTGACCAGCGCCCGGCGCAGCGGGATCGAATACATCACGCCGAGGATGCCGCCGATCGCACAGACGGCGACCGTGATCCAGTACGGGAATCCCGTCCACCACCCGATGATCACCAGACCGGGGATCACGAAGATGATCGCCGACAGCGTGCCGGCAGCCGACGCGATCGTCTGGACGATGTTGTTCTCCACCACCGAGTGGTTGGCGAAGTACCGCAGGATGCTCATCGAGATCACCGCCGCCGGGATGGCGGTGGCGAACGTGAGCCCGACCTTGAGACCGAGATAGACATTGGCCGCCGTGAAGACGAGGGTGATGACTCCGCCGAGGATGACCCCTCGGAGCGTCAGCTCTCGCAGACTCGTCGTGGCCGTGGGCGTGATCGCCATCAGGTCCCCTCACACAGGTCGTGGACGGCCCGCCGCGTGAGGGCGTGGACCGGATTCACTTGAGTACAGTCGATCCACCTTAGGGCCGGGTGGCCTGACCGACGCAAACCGGTCCGTCCGCGGAGGTCGGCGCGCGCGTCGGGACCCGGATAACAGGTCACAATCCCGGCGCCGCAAGCCTACGACGGTAGGGCATCATCTACCCATGACCGATGGGAAGACGGAGCAGTCTGCCCGTACCCGCCAGGCGCTGATCAGCGCGGCTGAGGAGCTGATCGCGCTGCACGGCGTGTCTGCGGTCTCCAGCAGGCAGATCAGCAAAGCCGCCGGTCAGGGCAACAACTATGCGGTCGGCCATCACTTCGGTTCCAAGGACGACCTGATCCGGGCCACCCTCGACAGACACAACGCCACCATCGATCGAATGCGTCAGAAGGCGCTCGACGCGATCGGACCGGACCCGGAGGTCCGCGACTGGATCCGGTGTCTGGTGTGCCCGGAGATCGAGTATGTCGGCGGGCTCGGCGCCCCGACGTACTTCGCCCGGTTCTTCGCGAATGTCTCCAGCGATCCGGCCACCACCATCCTGCTGTACGAGAAGATGGGCGAGTCGAAACCGCTGCTGGCGATCCTCGAGGGCTTGTACGGTGCGCTGCCGGAGTTCCCCGGTCCCGTTCTCGAGATCCGCAACAACATGACGCGCCACATCATCGTGAACATCCTGGCGGACATCGAGCGCGCCGCCGATTCCGGTGATCGCCCGGTCACGCCCTGGCAGCACCAGTGCTCGATCGTCGTCGACGCCCTCACCGGCATGTGGCTCGCCCCGGTCACCCCGACCACCGCGACCGAGAACCACCCCTGAACAGCGCGCCTGGAAACCGCCCGGTGCAGCGACATCGCCGACATAGTGTCATCGGGCGGCCCCTGGTGGGTGCATTCCATCGGCGGACCTCCTCTCGATCCCTGAGGTGCGAGCGAAGC
>NZ_BACI01000044.1 GCF_000225505.1 Gordonia alkanivorans NBRC 16433
TGGCCCGCCGATCCTCAGCGTGGTTCGCCGATGAGCTCAAGTCGGACGCTGAGACAACCGCAACGTTCAGGGTGCGCAGGACGGCACCTTGAACGGAACTGCAGCGTACGCGCCTCCAAGAGGTTCCACAGCAAAGTGGCGACACGGTCATCGTCGCCAACACCGGTGCTACCCAAGAGCATTGGTCAGTTGACCCGCATCGTCCCTCAAGGGACCAGTACGGCTCGAGCCGGTTCGTTTCCGCCCGTAGGTGATCACCTTGTCTTACGGCGTCATTCGGTCGCGACGTGGCGGAGAATCGACGTCACCGTCAAAGGTGACCGTCCTGCATCGTGTTCTTCATGGGAA
>NZ_BACI01000043.1 GCF_000225505.1 Gordonia alkanivorans NBRC 16433
TGATCGGCGACTTCAAAGACGACCACAACCACCGGCACCGCCATTCGGCGCTGGGCTACCAGACCCCGGCCGAGTACGCTGCCCGATGCACCCACCAGCACCACCCCGTGGGCTGCGAGATCGACTGACCGACAGCTAGAAGAAACCTGGCTCTAGAACTGCCTGGACCGGTTATCGGGGACCTGCCACCATCATCACTGATAGTTTCCTGGTGCCGTTGGTGGCAACCGGTCCCGCCGAGCATCGCACCCTGGATGTGGATCTTTCGTCGATTAGTCTGGTCGCCTGCGGTGGTGCGCCGGTGCGGCAAGTCGTTAATCGAGGGATTCGCCGACAGGTTCGTGCATGCAAATCCAAGCGTGGGGGATGACGGAAACCTCGCCGCTCGCCGCCGGTCAGTCGACCGTCACCCGGTGTCGCACCCGAAGCCCGCCCTCGGTGGAATCCGGCTCACCGGCCGGGCGGTGCACCCTCCCTGGCCACCAGCTCACCTCGCCGAA
>NZ_BACI01000042.1 GCF_000225505.1 Gordonia alkanivorans NBRC 16433
CTCGGTGAGGCGAGCTGGTGGCCAGGGCGGCTGCACCGCGCGGCCGTGAGCCGGGATTCCACCGAGGTAGGACCCTATGCCAGAGGACCTTTGACGACGTCTAATCGCTGATGGCGGGGTGAATCTACATCAGGCGCGCGAGGGTTGACAGGAACTCTCGGTTCCTGCTGTGAAACGGCCCCACGATCAATTGCCCATTCGCGCTAACGCTTTCGCTACACCCCGTGCTGTAATGCTCGGTCGCAGTGTGAGTCATCGCTGCGGACTGCCTGGCCTGAGCACTTCTGAGAGCATCAGCCGAGGCGGTGAACACCAGACGGCGGCGGTTCAGCGAACCGCCGCCGTCAGCGAGAATGTGTTCAGTTCGGCACGACGACGAGATCCCCGTCGGCATGTTGGGCACGCAAAGCTCTTTTGTCGAACTTGCCCACGCTGGTGCGTGGCACCTGGTCCACGAACGCCCAGTTCTTGGGAATCCACCAACGAGGGATCTCGGCGGGGCAATTCTCGAGGAACCACTGGCCGAGTTGATCGGCGGTAACGTCGCTGCCGTGCGTCCGGACGACCACGGCTAGGGCCGTCTCCTGCCATCGCTCGTGGGGGATAGCGATCACGGCAGCCTCGGCCACCTGAGGATGGCCCATTATGGTGTTCTCGAGCTCCACCGATGAGACCCACTCGCCACCGGACTTGATGACGTCCTTCGTTCGATCGGTGAGCGTCAGATAGCCGTCCGGGCTGATGTGGCCAACATCGCCAGTCCGCAGCCAGCCGTCACGGAACTTGTCGCTGTCTTCGTCCATATTATAATAGCCACCGGTGATCCACGGCCCCCTCACTTCCAGTTCCCCCACGGACCTGTCGTCACGTGGAACCGGCATACCGGCCTCGTCGGTGAGACGCATCTCGACGCCACAGATGGCACGGCCCTGACGCTTGCGATACGTCATATCGGATTCCGGTGCGACACCGGCCGGTGGTCGACTCACCGCGGCGAGTGGCGAGGTTTCCGTCATCCCCCACGCTTGGATAATCGGGACGCCGAACCTGTCCGCGAATCCCTCGATCAACGACTGCGGCACCGCCGCACCCCCGCAGGCGACCAGACTGATCGACGACAGATCCACATCGGGATGCGATGACCCAAACTGCAACAGATCGTTCCAGATGGTCGGAACGGCACCCGCTTTCGTGGGCCGATGTGTCTGAATCATGTCCGCCAGAGGCGCCGCCTGCAGGAATCGGTCGGGCAGAAGCAAGTCGGCACCCGCCATAAGGGCCGCATAGGGAAGACCCCAGGCACTGGCGTGGAACATCGGCACCACCGGCAGGACTCGGTCACCCTCCTCCACGGCGAGCGCATTGCCGGTACAGGCTGCCATCGAGTGAAGGAACATCGAACGGTGGCTGTAGACAACCCCCTTGGGGTCTCCCGTGGTTCCGCTGGTGTAGCATATAGCCGCCGCCGATCTCTCATCGGGTTCTGCCCACGGAAAGGCCGGGGACTCCGCAGCGAGCGCGTCCTCATAACGAATGATTTCGACGCCGTTGCCCTCCAGCGCCGACACCTCCCCACCGCCGGCGACGAACACGACACGTACGGTCGACAGGCCCGGCAGCACCGGTGCCAACAACGGCACCAGCGAACTATCCGTAATGATGACCCGGTCCTCAGCGTGATTCGCGATGAACGACAGTTGGGACGCAGACAACCGCAGATTCAGGGTATGCAGGACGGCACCCATGGCGGGAACCGCAGCGTACGCCTCTAGGTGCTCCTGATTGTTCCACAGCAAAGTAGCTACACGGTCATCGTCGCCCACACCGGCACGACGCAGAGCATTGGCCAGCTGACCGCAGCGTTCCTCAAGGGGCCCGTAAGTCGTGGTTCGAGCCGGTTCGGCGCCGCCGTAGGTGATCACCTGCCTTCCGGCGTGATTCGTCGCGACGTGGCGAAGGATCGACGACACCGTCAAAGGTACGTCCTGCATCGTGCTCTTCATGAATA
>NZ_BACI01000041.1 GCF_000225505.1 Gordonia alkanivorans NBRC 16433
CCCTTCGTGGCAGTGAGAATGGTTGTGGGTGATTGATCGTGTTTGGGTCTGACCTTCTTCGTGGCTGACGGTGCTGTCTTGGACGAGATTTGTCGTCCCGGCGGTCGGTCATCTACGAAACCCTGACCTGTAAGGGCCGGGGCGGGTGTGACCTGATTAGGACCGTGTCTGGCTGCTGGGCCGTGACTCTTCACTGTCCTGTCCACCCGCCCCGGTGAGGTCATCCCACACATCAGTGAAGGAGACATCACCACGATGACCCCAACCACGAGCACCACGCAACCGCTAGTCCTTGGCGTCGACACCCATCAACGCCGCCACCACGCCGCCCTCGTCAACGCCGAGGGCCGCCTGCTCGCCGATCACGAGTTCCCCGCCACCAGCACTGGCTACCACCAGTTGTGGCAGTGGGCCACCTCGTTCGGCCCCATCACCCAGGCCGGAGTGGAGGCCAGCGCCTCCTACGGCGCCGGCCTGACCCGGCTTCTCACCGCGCACGATGTCACGGTCATCGACGTCAACACCCCCGATCTGCCGCGCCGCTACGCCCACGGCAAAACCGACCAACTCGACGCCCACGCCGCAGCAATGGCGGTGTTCACCGGCCGAGCCGAGGCCATCGCCAAAGACACCACCGGCATCGTCGAATCAGTCCGAATGCTGTATGTGGCACGAGCTTCGGCCGTCGATGAGGCCACCCGCATCGGCAACCAGCTCCGTGACCTGGTCACCACCGCACCTGCCGAGTGGGCCGATCGCTGCCGGGCGGCGACCACCACCGCCCAACGCATCACCCTCATCGAGGCACTCCCCACACCCGCACCGAAAACGAAACTGTCGGCACCGGCGGCAGCGTTCGTCCGTGCCGGCCGCTCCCTGCTCACCCGCTACCGGTTGGCCCAACGAGAAGTCACCGACCTGACCCGCGAGCTCACCGCACT
>NZ_BACI01000040.1 GCF_000225505.1 Gordonia alkanivorans NBRC 16433
ATCAGGCGATGCGGGAACTCGGCTTCGACGAGGCCGAGGCCCACGCCCGCGCCACCACGCTGCTCTACGCAGGTATCGGCTTCGTGCACGCTCACGGACGGCTCGGCGAGGCAACGGCCGACGATCTGCGCATCTTCCTGGACATCCTGACGCGGAAGTGAGTCACCCGGTGGCCAGCCGCCACTGACCGCCGACGTTTTCCACCAGCCCGTCGATGTCCAGCCGTGCCAACGCCGCCCGGACGGCCGGCACCTCGAGCCCCGCCGCGAAGGCGATCTCCTGAATACCCACGCCACCCCTACCCGGAATCGCGTCGTGCACGCGCAACTGCTCGGCGCTGAGCCCGTCGGTCGGTTTCGCCCTCCCCCGACCGATGTCTCCCCCGCCGTCGGGCCGGACGAGGTTCACCGCCGACGCGACGTCGGAGACCAGCACCGCCAGTCCGTCGGCGATCATCCGATGACACCCGACCGACGTCGCCGACGTCACCGGCCCGGGCACCGCACCCAGCGGTCGGCCGAGTTTCCGCGCCCAGGCGGCCGTGTTCGCCGCGCCCGAACGTCTGCCGGCCTCTACGACGACGGTCGCACCCGACAGTGACGCGACCAGCCGGTTACGGGTGAGGAAGCGATGTTTGGCGGCGGTCGTGCCCGGCGGGTACTCGCTGATGATCGCGCCGGTCCGGGCGATCTCCGCCAACAGCGCGGAGTGCGCAGCCGGATAGTCGCGGTCGATACCACAGGCCATCACGGCCGCGGTCACCCCACCGGCCGCGACGACGGCGCGGTGCGCCACCCCGTCTATGCCGAAGGCGCCACCGGAGATCACCGCGAAGCCCTCGCCCGAGAGCCCCGATGCCAACATCTGCGTGACGTGCCCGCCGTACGGCGACGCCGCGCGGGACCCGATGAGCGCGACCGATGCGGTGGCGAGGTCGTCGAGCCGGGCGGGGCCACGCACCCAGAGCGCCAGTGGCTCGCCGCCGCGTGCGGCGGTGTCGGCCTGGCCGAGGGCGAGGAGCGCCCAGGCCGGCCACTCCGGATCGGATCTGGTGACCAGCCGTGCACCGATCGCGGCGGCCGCGTCGAGATCCTCGGTCGCACGGTCGGATTCGTGTCGGGCTGCCGTCGCGGCCAGGACCGGTTCGTGACCGTCCGGGACAGCCCGGTTGCGGATCGCCGATGCTGCGTCCACCGGACCGACCTGATCCACCAGCGCGATCACGTCCGCACACGGCGGCTCGGCCACGCGCGCCAGGTACGCCCATGCCGTCATCTCCGCCGGGTACTTGCCACTCACCACGTTGCTCCTCGGTCTCGGTACAGAAGTGCTTGCGCGACATCATCTTCGACGGGTTGATCAGTGCCGCGTAGATCGCTCAGGGTCCAGGCCAGTCGCAGCGCGCGGTCGGCGCCACGGGCCGTCACGCGCCCGTCGCGGAGAAACAACTCGATGGGCCGGAGAACATCGGGCGGGAGCCGGAACTTCTGCCGGAGTGCGGCTCCCGGCACCTCGGCGTTGGTTCGCCAGCCGAACTCGGACCATCGCTCGACCGCTGCCGCACGCGCCGCGGTGACCCGGGCACGGACCTCGGCACTCGACTCCCCCGTCCCGCTCATCAGCGCGGCGTTGCCCGGCGGATCCATGCGGACGCGGATGTCGACACGGTCGAGCAGCGGCCCCGACAGCTTGCCGAGGTACCGGCGTCGCACGACTGCGGTGCATACACAGTCGACATCGTGCGCGGGTGCGCATGGGCACGGATTCGCGGCGAGGATGAGCTGGAACCGCGCCGGGTACGACGCGACGCCGTCCCGCCTCGGCACCCGCACCTCGCCGTCTTCGAGGGGTTCCCGCAGGGATTCGAGGACTTTCGCGCTCATCTCGGCGCATTCGTCGAGGAACAAGACGCCCCGGTGTGCCTTGGAGACCGCGCCCGGCCGGGCGAATCCGGTTCCGCCGCCGAGCAGCGCCGTCGTCGAGGAACTGTGGTGCGGCGCGACGAACGGCGGCTCGGTGATCAGCGGGCGTCCCGGTGACAACTCCCCGACCAGCGAGTGGATCGCCGTCACTTCTAGCGAGTCCTCGATGCCCAGCGGTGGCAGTATGCCCGGGAGCCGACGTGCGAGCATGGTCTTCCCGATGCCGGGCGACCCGGTCATGAGAACGTGATGTGCTCCTGCCGCTGCGATCTCGAGTGCATGCCGCGCCTCGTGCTGACCCACCACGTCGGCCATGTCCGGTATCGGCGGCGGCTTCGTGGGCGGCGTCCGCTGAAAATTGTCCAGTACGAGGTCACCGGCGAGCCAGGCGGCCACCTCCTTGAGACTCGACGCTCCCCCGACGTCCACCCCCTCGACCAGCGTCGCCTCGGCCACGGTCTCGATCGGCACCACCGCACGTCGATAACCCGCCTGACGGGCGGCGATCACCGCGGGCAGTACTCCCGGGATCGGCCGGACGTTCCCGTCGAGCCCGAGCTCACCGAGGAAGATCGTCGACGTCAGCTTCTCCGACGACACCTGTTCTGTCGCAGCAAGAATCGCGACTGCCATGGACAGATCGAAACCCGAACCGACCTTCGGCATGTCCGCCGGCGACAACGCCACCGTCACCTTCAGGTCGGGGAATTTGAACCCCGAGTTCTTGACCGCCGCCCGCACCCGGTCGCGCGCCTCACGCACCGACGGGTCCGGGTTACCGGTCACCGCGAAACCCGGTAACCCCGACCCGACGCTCGCCTGCACGTCAACGACCCGCGCCGCAAAGGCATTGAGCCCCACCGACTGTGTTTGCCCCAACATGCGAGTCAGTCTCTTCGGGAATCGCGGATTGAAACGGCGTAGCGACTCCCCGACGCGCTATCTGTGGAAGGAAGACGGGTTGTCCACCGCCCCGGACTATGGCTTGGGATCGTCGACGAAGACCTTGAGCGTCCGGCCGTCGTCCTGATAGCTCAGTTCGATCGAGACGTCGTGCCTGCTGTAGACGCGACCGCGACCACCGGTCGTGTGATCGATGACCTCGAAGCGTGTGACCTTCTCGTACTCGGACATCGGGCAATTGTCGCGCCTGCATACCTCCGAGTCGAGCGGTTTTCTCCGACTCCGGCTCGGTGAATACCGTTGATGCACAACTCCGTAACGAGGAGACGGCTGTGGATCAGAATCGAATCTTGTCGGTGGCCGGGTTTACATTGGTTGTCAGCAGGTGAGGCGGCCGACCAGGCCGGTACTGCAACACTTCTGGGGGCAGGGTGTCGGGGAAGCGGATTGATCCATCGGGCGAGGTTCTCGCCGGGATCGATTCTGCCCACCCCTACGACCCCGCCCACCCCTACGACGCCGACATGTACTCCCTTATGGACGAACTCAAAGCGTCCCAGCGTCGCGAATCTCACGAGCAGTGGATCCGCTATCAGACGGTGCACGCGATCGCCGAACGCTGCATAAGCACCCGCAACACCTTCGACGGCGGGATCGTCGTCACCGGTGAGGCCGACTGCGTCCAGCGGGTGTCGCGCCAGTTGTCTTTGACACGACGCCAAGCCGAGATCCTCATCGACGAAACCATCACCCTGCACGAGAACCTGCCCGAGGTACTCGACACCCTGCGCGATGGCATCACGACCCGTTGGCAGCTGCAGGTGATCGCATCCCGCACCGCACTCATCCCCGCCGACTCGTCGATCATCCCGATCCTCGACGCCGACATCGCCGCCAACCTCCGCACCAAGAAGGGCGCGTGGAGCCGCGCACGCCTGCGAGACATGGTCGACCGCCTGGTGTTCCGCCACGACCCCGACCTGGTACGCGAACGCCGCAAAGAAGCCCTCGACAACCGGGGCATGTGGATCGACATCCTCGACGACGGCACCGGCGTGTTCTCCGCGGTCATGTCCGCGGAAAACACCCGCATCGCTGCCAAAGCCGTCCGCGCACTCGCGGACTCGGTGTGCAAACACGACGGCCGCACCGTCGGGCAACGCAACTCCGATGCGGTATTCGCCCTGTGTACGGGCACCGCGTTCGAATGCCTCTGCGGTCGCGACGACTGCACCGCCCAGGTCCGTGACCTCGGGGACGTCGTCGCGTCGGTTAGCTCCGAGGTCCGCATCCACGTGGTCACCGACGCAGCCACACTGAACGGCGCACCCGGGATCGGCTGGATGGACGGACACGGCGTCGTCATCGACGAACATGTCCGTGACCTCGCCGCCCGACCCGATGCCGTCATCACACCGCTGACCCCGGTCAGGACCCCTCCGATGGGCGTGGTCGCCGAGACCGACGGTCCCGACACAGACGACACTCCCGCGCCGTCGACCGAGCTGGTCATCGTCTACCCGGGCTCCCTGCCGTCAGATCCGTACCGGCCAACCCAAGCGTGCGCGGATTTCGTGCGCAGCCGGCACGGCTACTGTGGCGAACCCTTCTGCGACCACTCGGCATTCGACTCAGACCTCGACCACGTCGCCGAATTCGACCGCCAGAACCCCTCCCGGGGCGGCGCGACTTCGAGCGAGAACCTCAACCCAAAATGCCGGTACGGGCACCTGCACAAGACCTTCGGCGACTGGATCGACGTCCAGTACCGCGACGAAGACGGCCGCCTGATCACCGAGTGCATCACCCCCGAGGGACACCGCATCCTCGGTGACGCCGAAACCCTGGAAGACCTCTTCCCCAACCTGCGCCGCATCCGCTTCGAGCAACCCGCCCAGGCCCCACCCACCCCGCGGGTCATCACCGGTGACGACACCCCGCCACCGAACAACCGAACCGCCGCGAAGCACGCCCGGCGGAGGGCCGAACGTGCCCGTAACCGGCGCGAACGCGAACGCCGCGGGCAAATCGACGGACCGGCGCCGTTCTGATCGATCGCCCTCGCTAGGCTCGACAACCGATGAGTGACGGAACTTTCGACGACGCGTTCGTCGACGACCTGAACCGACTCTTCCGTTGGCGCCGCGACGTCCGCCGGTTCAGTCGTGAACCGCTCGAGCCGCATCTCCTCCCCCAGATCCTCGAAGCGGCAGAGCTCTCACCGTCCGTCGGCAACAGTCAGCCCTGGCGGTGGGTCGAGGTGCAGACCTGGTCGGCGCGGGAGGCCGTGCGCGACAGCTTCGTCCGCTGCAACGCCGAAGCGCTCGACGGGTACACCGGCGAACGCGCACAGCTGTACTCGTCACTCAAACTCGCCGGCCTCGACGACGCTCCGGTCCACCTGGCCGTGTTCTGCGAGCCCGATGCCGACCAGGGCCACGGCTTGGGTCGCCAGACCGTGCCGGAGACACTCGAGTACTCCGTCGTCACAGCAATCACCACGATGTGGCTGGCGGCTCGGGCCCGTGGCGTCGGCATCGGGTGGGTGTCCATCCTCGAGCCCGACGAGGTGGCCGCCGCCCTCGCGGTCCCGTCCACCTGGAAGCTCGTGGCCTACCTCTGCGTCGGATATCCCGAACAGAAGAACGACATTCCAGAACTCGAACGCGTCGGCTGGCAGTCGCGCACCGAGTCGGAGAAGCGGCACCTCATCCGCTGACACCGGATCGTGACCCATCTCGGGGCCTTCTGTGACACAACTCTAGTAACAATAGTCACGTCCACAACTTCAGCAACACCTGTCACACGGAGGTCTGAGTGCCCAGCCGTTTCACCAAGGGTGTCCGACTGGCGCTGGCGGGAGCTTTCGCACTCGGTACCTCCGCGATCGTCCTGACCGCCGGTACCGGCGTCGCCGAGGCCGCACCGTGCGGCAACCCCGGTGCGGGGTCCGGCTTGTTCGGTTCCTCGGGTTCGTCCGGAAGTTCCACCAGCCCCGAGCGTGGGCCGCAGGGCCCGCTCCCCGTCTACAACGGGAACATCTCGAAGGTTCTCAGCTGGGTCACCGGGCCGCGCAGCAACAACGACACCTACGACCGCTTCGGCATCAGCGGCACCGACCTCGGCATCGCCTGGGACAACGGCCGGGGGCAGACGTTGATGGCGTTCGGCGACACCTTCGGCAATTGCAGTGTCGCCGGTCAGGAATGGCGGCACAACGTCCTGCTGCGCACGAACGACGACGACTTCACCGACGGGAAGATCACCATCCCCGACGGCGTCGCCGGCGACGTGAACTCGGGCACCGTGATCAGGGGTCGAGCGAACTACGCCGAGGAACTCATCCCCTCGCTGGGCATCGCGAACATCGAGGTCACCACGATCCCCACCGCGGCCATCTCGCTCCCCCACGACAACGGATTCCGGCAGTACATCAACTACATGTCGGTACGGTCCTGGGGCTCGGCAGGCAACTGGATCACCAACTACTCGGGTATCGCCTACTCCGACGACAACGGTCAGACGTGGAACAGCGACCCTGACACCATCCTCATCAACGCGCCGATCGACCTCGCCCTCCCCGGCAACCTCCGCGCGATCGACGTCAACAACGGAAAGTTCCAGCAGAACGCGTACATGCGCGGACGCCCCGACACCGCCAACGAAGCGAAGTACGTCTACCAGTTCGGTACGCCCAACGGCCGTTTCGGCGCCGCATTCCTGGCGCGGTTCGAACCCGGCGACATCCGCAACCTGGACAACTACGAGTATTGGTCGGGCGAGCGGATCGGATGGGTTGACGACATCAGCAAGATCCATGACACCGAAGGGGTCGTCGTCCGCCAGCCGGTCAGCGAACTGTCCGTGGCGTGGAGCCCCTCCCTGAACAAATACCTCATGCTCGACGGGGACAACGGGATCCGGCTCCGCACCGCGGACCATCCGGAAGGCCCATGGAGCTCGCCGCGCAACATCGTGGCCCCCGGCAACCCGGTGGTCTACGGACCGATGATGTTGCCGAGCTCGCCGGCACTGACGGGCACGGGAAAAGAGTTGTACTTCAACGCCTCCCGCTGGAGCGACTACAACGTCATGCTGATCCGCTCCGACCTCGGCAAGTTGTAGCCCACGCTTCGAAGACTCACTCGTGGACTCCGCGGTGGTGCCTCACACGCACCGCCGCGGCGTCGTCGGGAGTGAAGCCATCCAATTGCACGCTGATGACGTCGAACCGGATCTGATGCCATCGTCGTTCCTGCCCCGTGAGCCAGGTCCGGGCGAGCCGGCGCATCCGGGCGAGCTTGTCCGGGGTCACGGCCATCACGGCGTCGTCGAAGGTGCGGCTGGCACGCGTCTTCACCTCGACGACCACCAGCGTGGGACCGGCCCGGTCTTGCGGGTCGACGGCGATCAGGTCGAGCTCGCCATACCGGTTGCGCCAGTTGCGCTCCAGCACAACCCAACCGAGTGAGCCGACGAACTCGGCGGCGATGTCCTCCCCCAGCTTGCCCACGTGCGCGCGGCGATTGCTCATGCGCTGAAGGTTCCCCGAACACGACTCGGCCGCGGCGGGAACACACCCGCCGCGGCCGAATCTGTGGAGAACCACCCCACCACGCACAGGGTGGCCGGATCACCCCATGAGAGTTCAGGGCTCGTCGGGAAGCCGTAGCTCCGGCTTCTCGAGCTCCTCGATGTTGACGTCCTTGAAGGTGATCACCCGAACCTGCTTGACGAAACGCGCCGGCCGGTACATGTCCCAGACCCAGGCGTCACTCATCCGAAGCTCGAAGTACACCTCGCCGTCGGTGTTGCGGGGAATCATCTCGACCGCGTTGGCAAGGTAGAAGCGCCGCTCGGTCTCCACCACATAGGTGAACTGGCCGACAATGTCCTTGTACTCGCGGTACAGAGAGAGTTCCATCTCGGTTTCGTACTTCTCGAGATCCTCAGCACTCATCCTGTAAGCCTATCTCTGTCGTCGTTTGCGCTGGAGACCACTCGTGCCGCGACGTTCCGGTACGACATGCGGTGTTGTGGTGACGGTCCCGCCGCATCGATGCGGGACATGTGAAGAGCAGTGCTGTATCCCTTGTGGATCGCGAAATCATAGCCGGGCAGGTCGGCGTCCATCGCGACCATGATCCGATCCCGCGTCACCTTCGCGATGATGCTCGCGGCCGCGATGCAGGCCGCGGCCCCGTCACCGCCGATCACGGGGAGTGACGGCGCGGTCAGACCGGGGACCACGAATCCGTCGGACAGCACGTATCCGGGAGTCACGTCGAGTGCGGCGACCGCTCGGCGCATCCCCTCGATGTTCGCGACATGGATGCCGATCCGGTCGATCTCGGCGGCGTCGATGATCACCGCGCTCCAGGCGTGCGCGTACCGGGTCACCGACTGGTACAGCGTCTCACGGGTCTTCTCGGTGAGCCGCTTGGAGTCGTCGAGGTCGGCGAGGGAGGCCAGCTGCGTCGGTTTCAGCACGCATGCCGCGACCACCAGCGGCCCGGCGCACGCACCGCGACCGGCCTCGTCGACCCCCGCGACCGGGCCGAGGCCCTGCCGGTGGAGCGCGAACTCGAAGGTCCGCAGTCCGGCTGCCCGACGGACGGGCGAACGCGGTGGCCAGCGGCTCATGGTGTCTGCAATCCCCACACGGTCATTGCTGAGGATTGATCGACCCGACACCACCGATCCGCGAGAAGGGATAGATGATGGTCCGGACCTTGCCGCGAATGTCGCTGACCGGAACGGTGCCCTGGTACTGGTCGTCGACGTGGTACCGCGAGTCCTGCGAGTTGAGGCGGTTGTCGCCCATCACCCACACGTTGCCCTCGGGCACCTTGATCGGACCGAAGTCGGGGCCGAGGCACGGCGGCAGCTTGTCGCTGACCCCGGAAGCGGGCCCGAAGGCCGCCAGGGTCTCGCGCTGCAGCTCCATGTTGATGTACGGCTCGCGCAACGGCTTGCCGTCGACCTTCACGCCGACACCCTCGTCGTTGCGGCACTCGATGGTCTGCCCGCCGGTCGCGATCACGCGCTTGACCAGATTGTTCTCGTCGGGCGGTGCGAAACCGAACCACGACAGCGCATCCTGCATCTTGTGCATGACCGGGTTGGTCGATCGCGGGGACACCCAGGCACCGTTCCATGATTCCGACGGTCCCTTGAAGACGACGACGTCACCGGGCTCGGGGTCCCCGAAGCGGTAGACCAACTTGTCGATGACGATGCGATCGTTGGTGCACCCGTCGCAACCGATCAGAGTCGACTCCATCGACTCCGACGGGATGACGTACTGCCGGCCGATGAAGGTCTGCAGCAGCCAGGTGAGGAGCAGGACGCACCCCACGATGATCGCGACCTCGCGCAAGAACGAGCCGGAACCCGACTTGCGATTGCCGTCCTCGGCCTCGTCCGGATCGGACTTCAACCGCCAGGGACGCTTCTCACCGTCGTTGCCTTCGGTGTCAAGGTCGCGATCGTCGCTGGGTCGCTGTGTGTCGGCCACCTCGTCAGGGTAGACGCGTCAGCGCTTTTCCTTGATCTTTGCGGCCTTGCCGCGCAGATCACGCAGGTAGTAGAGCTTGGCGCGACGGACGTCACCGCGGGTGAGGACGTCGATCTTGGCGATGTTCGGGCTGTGCACCGGGAAGGTGCGCTCAACGCCGACGCCGAAGGACACCTTGCGGACGGTGAAGGTCTCGCGGACGCCGCCACCCTGGCGACGGATCACGACACCCTTGAACACCTGGACGCGTTCCTTGCTGCCCTCGATGACCTTGACGTGGACGTCGAGGGTGTCGCCGGGGCCGAACTCCGGGACATCGTCGCGAAGGGACTGCTTGTCGAGGAAGTCGAGCGTGTTCATTGGTTGGGTCCTATTCTGGCGTGAACGTTGAGCAGAGGAACCTGGCGGGCCTTGCGGCTTCGGACCGGTTCATACTCCGAGTCGTCGGTGCCCGTCACACGGGACAGGCAACCCGACTATTGTGCCAGAGACACCCCGGTCGGACGAAATCGCCGGTCAGCGCTGTGAACCGGGCGCCATCGCGACCACGTCGGCGGCCCGCAGCGCCGACACGGTGGCCGAGTCCATCGGGGTGGCTGCGGCGATCGCCGTGGGAGTGATCCCCGAGCTCGTCATGTGTTCGACGATCGCGAGTTCGGGTGCGCGCCCGTTCGCGGTCAGCGCCTCGTCGTCGGCGAGTTCGAGCCCCGCGCGCTGGTACGGCTGCGGATCGTTGGTCCCGACGACGACCACGCGGCGCCCACGGGCTCCGACGCCGACGCCGACCGCGGTCCGGAACCAGCCCGCGATGGTCGGCGGCACCGTCGACTGCAGGGCGTCGGCGCGGCGGCGCAACCAGGTGAGGTCTCCCCCGGCGGTGTCCCGGTCGGCGCCCGACGCGGCGGCGCCCACTGCGGCACCCAGGCCCGCGGCCATCGCTCCGGCACCGCCCATCGCACCCATCGGGGCGAACGGCATCATCCCGCTGGTCGCCGCGGGCGGGGTTCCGCCGGCGGATTGTCCGGCCTCCTCGGATCGTTGGGTGTAGTCGTCGCCGGCAGCCGTCAGGGCCAGACGTCCGGCGCTTGCCGCACTCACCCGCCACGAATCGTCCCCGACCTCGGCGAAGACCTCCGCACGATGCCGGTCACGGTCGGCGACGAGGGCGATCGTCGTCAGCTGCTGCTCGGTCTCCACGACGACATCGGCATAGGTGTCCAATGACGCGGCCATGGCGCGAAGCCGTTCGGCGACGTGGGGCAGGGACTGTGGTCCGGCGCCGGTGACCTCGGCCAGCCCGTCGACGACGGCGTCGCCGAACTCCCCCTCGACGGCCGCGCCGCCGGCGGCCGGCGATGAGTACGCGGCGGTGGCCGAGACGACCACGTCGGTCACCCGTTCCACGGATTCGGCGAGGGCGCGTGCCCGTCGTGCGGCCTCACGGAGCGACCTCGGGTCCGCGCCCGGCCACACCCCCGGTGCGAGTTCGTCCGCGATCTGTCGGGGCGCAGAGTTCACCGCGGGTCACCGAGTTCGAAGGCTGCTGCGGCGTCGGTATCGGCGGCGGCGAGCGACTCGACACCGGAGGTCAGCGCCCGCCGATGTTCGGCGAGGCGCGCGACCGCGGTCCGCAGCAGGTCACTCGACTCGATGCTCGCGGGACCGAAACCCCGGCGGAAGGCCATCGCCCCCTCCCCGACCCCGACCGCGGTGTCGATGTCGGCGAGCAGTTCGACGAGTTCGGAGTGCACCGCACCCAGCCGCGACTCGGCGTTGGCCAGGCGCGCGGACAGATCCGCCGCGGTGCCCACGTCCGCGGCGATCCGGTTCCGGCGCCCTCCGGCCGTCATCGGGTGGTCCGGGCGGTGTCGAGACGGGCGTCGGCGTAGTCCACTCCGGAACCCGTTGCGGCAGCGAGAAGTTCACTGCGCCGGGTACTCAGCGCATGATCGGCTTCGGCGATGAGGGTGGTGAGGAGTTCGGAGAGCTGATCCGCACGGTAGCGACGCAACGCGGTGGGATCGATCGAGATGTCGACGGCGAGGCCGCGTGCATTGACGGTGACGGCGACGAGCCGGTCGCGACTGATCGCACGGGAGGTCAACGCCGACAGCGCGGCACGGGTCTGCGCGAGTTCGGCACGTTGACGGTCGAGTTCGTCGACCATGGCCTCATAGCCCTGCATCTGCCCTCCCCCGTGCGCTCGAGTTGTGCCGAATCCTAGCGGGGATCGGACTCGGGGCCATCGTGGGGATTCACAGGCTCGGAGAGAAGATCCGGCCGGCGGGCACGGGTCCGTTCGAGAGCCTGCTCGTGCCGCCACCGCGCGACCTTCGCATGATCGCCGCTGAGCAGCACCGGCGGGACGTCGAGCCCGCGCCAGCTCACCGGGCGCGTGTAGCTTGGCCCTTCGAGGAGCCCGTCGGAGAACGAATCCTCTTGGTGCGAGCGAGGATTCCCGAGGACACCGTCGATCAGCCGGACCGTCGCCTCGATCATCGCCATGACCGCGACCTCGCCGCCGATGAGGACGAAGTCGCCGAGAGACACCTCTTCGACACGCACCCGGCGCGCCGCGTCGTCGAAGACACGCTGGTCGATGCCCTCATAGCGGCCGCAGGCGAAGACGAGATGTCTCTCGGCGCTCCACCGCTGAGCGGTCGCCTGGGTGAACGGCACACCGGCCGGGGTCGGGACGACGAGAAGCGCGCCGTCGGGGCACACGTCGTCGAGACACGGCCCCCACACCTCGGGCTTCATGACCATGCCGGGTCCGCCGCCGTACGGCGAGTCGTCGACGCTGCGGTGCACATCGTGTGTCCAGTCGCGCAGGTCGTGGACGTCGACGCTGATGCGGCCGGCGTCGATTGCCTTGCCCAGCAATGCAACCCGGAGCGGATCGAGATATTCGGGGAAGATCGAGACGACGTCGAGGCGCATCACTGCGCGCCGTCGGCCGAGTCCGGATCGAGGAGACCCTCGGGCGGGTCGATCACGATGAGTTCGCGGGTCACCGTCGGGACGATCTGCCGCACGAACGGGATGAGGACCTCACGTCTGTCGGGGGTGCGCACCGACAACAGTTCGCCGCCGGGCATGTGCAGGACCGATTCGACGACACCCACCTCGGTCCCGTCGGTGAGCTGCACGGGAACGCCTTCGAGTTCATGGTCGTAGAACTCGTCCGGATCGTCGGACGGTTCGACCTCCGAGGAGTCGATGAGAAACAGGGTGCCGCGCAGGGCGTCGGCCGCATCGCGGCCGGCGACGCCCTCGAGAGACACCAACAGCCGCCCGGAATGTTCCCGGGCGGCTGTCACGGTGAATCCACGTTCTCCGCCACCGCGCGGCAGTCGGCCGCGCAGCACCGAGCCGCGAGCGAAACGCAGTTCGGGTTCGTCGGTACGGACGTCGACGACGAGTTCGCCACGAATGCCGTGCGACTTCACGACGCGTCCGACGACGAGATCCACGATGCGTTCGTCCTGCGAGTCGGCCGTCAGCGGTCGGTGTCGACGATGTCGACGCGCATGCCGCGTCCGCCGATACCGGAGACGAGGGTGCGCAGGGCGGTGGCCGTCCGACCGTTGCGGCCGATGACCTTACCCAGATCGTCGGGGCTCACGTGGACCTCGACGAGCCGGCCGCGACGACCGGTGACGAGGTCGACCCGGACGTCGTCAGGGTTCGAGACGATTCCGCGGACGAGATGCTCGACCGCGTCGGCGACCACAGCGCTCACGCGTCACCCTCGGCGGCAGGAGCCTCGGCGGCAGCTTCCTCTGCCGGGGCCTCGTCCTTCTTGGCGGCCTTCTTCTTCGGGGTGGTGGCCGCGGCGACCGGCTCGTTCTCGGCGGCGGCGAGCGCAGCGTTGAACACGTCGAGCTTGGACGGCTTCGCCTCGGCGGTCTTCAGGGTGCCCTCGGCGCCCGGCAGGCCCTTGAACTTCTGCCAGTCACCGGTGACCTTGAGGATCGCGGCCACAGGCTCGGTCGGCTGTGCGCCGACACCCAGCCAGTACTGGGCGCGCTCGGAGTCGACCTCGATCAGCGAGGGCTCTTCCTTCGGGTGGTACTTGCCGATGGTCTCGATCACCCGGCCGTTGCGGCGGGTCCGAGCGTCGGCGACGACGATGCGGTACTGCGGGTTGCGGATCTTGCCGAGCCGCGTGAGCTTGATCTTGACAGCCATGACTTCTTCTACTTTCGTGTGGTCACTGCGCAATTCTGCGACCCACCCGGAATGGTGGACCCGGTTTTGCGTCTGTTTCGGTGTGACCGTCGGGCGGCCGTGACCGCATCCGACGAACCGTCGAGCCATTCTGCCAGACCAGAGGCTCCGGAAAGAAATCCGGCATGTGGTTGTCCACCCCGCGAGAACAACCACATGCCGTACGTCGCCAACGCCACTTGCCTACCGATGAATTCGGCCCCCAGGCTTGCGCGACCCTCACCGAAACCCCGTTTTCACCCCCGGTTTCGGCGGGGTCTGCACTGAGCTGATCGGTTCGTCCCCTTACGAACCTGTGCAACGCGGTTGCTACCTTACGCGGCAGTAGGTAAACGCAACCAGCAGTCACCTTGTGGCGTTGCTCACAGAATGTTTCGGCCCGACGACACCACTGCCTGCGGATGACGCAGGACCCCCAGGTCATCGCAAGGGTTCTCGCCGTAGACCACGAAATCGGCGCGGTCGCCGTCGGCCAGGAGGTCGGCGCCGAGCCACTGTCGAGGTTGCACGGACGCTGCTGCGATCGCCCCGGCGTTGCCCAGACCGACCTTCGAGAGCGCCTCGATCTCGTCGACGATGCGCCCGTGCTCGACGAACCCGCCGGCGTCGGTCCCGGCGAAGATCGCGACCCCGGCCTCGCGGGCGGATTCGAACACCTTCGGCGCGTCGGCGTGCAACCGGCGCATGTGGGCGGCGTAGGTCGGGAACCGCTCGGCGCCGTCGGCGATGCCCGGGAAGTTCTCCACCTGGATCATGGTGGGCACCAACGCGATCGAGCGTTCGACGAGCTGATCGATCAGATCGGCGGTGAGCCCGGTGCCGTGTTCGATGCAGTCGACACCGGCTCCGATGAGGTCGACGAGGGCGTCGGTGCCGAAGACGTGCGCGGTGATCCGGGCGCCGTGTTCGTGTGCGACGGCGACGGCGGCCTCGATCTGGTCCCGCGTCCACAGCGGCGCGAGGTCGCCGGCGTCGCGGTCGATCCAGTCCCCCACGATCTTCACCCAGCCGTCGCCGGCCCGCGCCTGGCGTGCCACCTCGGCGGCCAGCTCGTCTGGGTCGTCGAGGTCGACTCCGTAGTCGCGCAGATAGCGCTTGGGCCGGGCGATGTGCTTGCCGGAGCGGATGAACCGCGGACACGCCGGATCATCGTCGAGCGGGTGGGTGTCGAGCGGTGAGCCGACCTCGCGGATCAGGAGCGTCCCGGCCCGGGCGTCGGCGTACGCGAAACCGCGGGCCTGCTCGATGTCGACGCCGAGGCCGGGTGCGATGCCGACGTGATTGTGGGCGTCGACGAGACCGGGCAGAATCCAGCCGCCGTCGACAGCGGTCTCGGCATCGGCGATGGCCGTGTGGCTGATGGTCTCACCGGACACCCAGAACTCGATCGGTTCGCCGGTGAGCGGATCGGTGCCGCGGTAGTGGCGGGCCGTGTCACCCTCCGCCGTGCCGCCCATCGGCTACTTCTTCTTCTTGGGCTGGAACTGGGAGACGTCGATGCCCTCGAGGCCCGGCGGCAGCTGGTCGAGTCCGGCGGGCATGTTGGACAGGTCCGGGAAGCCGGCGGGCATACCACCCGGCATCCCCGGGAAGCCACCGCGCACCTTCGGCGGCGTGGGACCGCGTCCCTTGCCCTTCTTCCCCTTCTTGCCCTTGCGGTTGGACTTCCGGTTCATCCCGCCCATGCCCATGCGCCCCGACATCTGGGCCATCATCTTGCGGGCCTCGAAAAAGCGGTCGACGAGCTGGTTGACCTCACTGACGGTCACGCCCGAACCGTTGGCGATACGCAGGCGGCGCGAGGCGTTGATGATCTTCGGGTTGTCCCGCTCGGCGGGGGTCATGCCGCGGATGATCGCCTGGACCCGGTCGAGCTGCTTGTCGTCGACCTGCGACAGCGCGTCCTTCATCTGGCCCGCGCCGGGGAGCATGCCCAGGATGTTGCCGATGGGTCCCATCTTGCGGATCATCAGCATCTGTTCGAGGAAGTCCTCGAGGGTCAGCTCACCCTGCGTGATCTTGGCCGCGGCGGCCTCGGCCTGCTCGGCGTCCCAGTGCTGCTCGGCCTGCTCGATGAGGCTGAGCACGTCGCCCATGCCGAGGATCCGGCTGGCCATGCGGTCGGGGTGGAAAACGTCGAAGTCCTCGAGCTTCTCGCCGGAGGACGCGAACATGATCGGCTGACCGGTGACCTCGCGTACCGACAGGGCGGCACCGCCGCGGGCGTCGCCGTCGAGTTTGGTCAGCACGACACCGGTGAAACCGACGCCGTCGGCGAAGGCCTCGGCGGTGGTGACCGCGTCCTGACCGATCATCGCGTCGACGACGAACAGCACTTCGTCGGGCGTGGTGGCGTCGCGGATGTCGGAGGCCTGCTTCATAAGCTCGGCGTCGATACCGAGGCGGCCCGCGGTGTCGATGACGACGACGTCGTAGTGCTTGGCCTTCGCCTCCTCGACACCGGCTCGGGCGACCGAGACCGGGTCGCCGGAGGTGACGCCGAGTGTTCCCTCGCCGCCGACGCCCGTGCCGGGGTGCGGCGCGAAGACCGGCACGCCCGCACGCTCGCCGACGATCTGCAGCTGCGAGACCGCGCCCGGACGCTGGAGGTCACAGGCCACCAGCAGCGGCGTGTGTCCCTGCTGCTTGAGCCAGTTGCCCAGCTTGCCGGCGAGGGTCGTCTTACCGGCGCCCTGCAGACCGGCCAACATGATGACCGTGGGCGGGTTCTTCGCGAACCGCACCCGGCGGGTCTCGCCGCCGAGGATGCCGATGAGTTCCTCGTTGACGATCTTGACGACCGTCTGGGCCGGGTTCAGCGCCGCGGAGACCTCCGCACCCTTCGCCCGTTCCTTGATCCGCGCGATGAAGGCGCGCACCACCGGCAGCGAGACGTCGGCCTCGAGCAGGGCGAGCCGGATCTCGCGGCAGGTGCGGTCGATGTCGGCATCGGAGAGCCGCCCCTTGCCGCGGAGGTCCTTCAGGGCACCGGTCAACCGGTCGGAGAGGGAATCGAACATGGGTCCCATCCTTCCATGTGGTTCCCCGGTCATTCCATTTAGGAGATCGGCACTCCGGACCGTCCCGTCCCGCCGGGCGTCTGCGGGCCGTCCTCCTCGTCACGCTTGGGCTGCGGCGGCGGGCACACCGCGATGATCGCGTCGGTGATCGTCGCACGCAACTGCTCGGTGTCGGCGGTTTCGGCATTCGGGGCCAACCGCAGGCTGAAGATGTCGACGACGGTCGCACCCAGGGTCGAGACCTTCGCCCACCGGATGTCGGCACCGAACTTCTCCAGCACCGAACTCACTCGGCTCAGCAACCCGATCCGGTCGTCGGACCGGACCTCGAGCAGCACCGCACCCTCGGCGGCGTCGGGCTCCGGGGCATCGAGCCAGGTCACCCGCGGCGGCGCGACCGCGAACAGTGCGGGCACGGCGTTCTTCGGGTGACCCGCCCCGTCGACGTCGGGATCGGTGCTGCCGGCACTCGCCCCGAGGCTCACCATCGTCCCAGGGAGAGTGCTGACCGAGGCGATCGTGGGTATCGGCGAATCCCGCTCGCGCGCGTCGAGACGCGCGAGGACGTCGAGCTTGCCGTTCACCGCGGCGATGAGCTGCTGGCGGAGCAGACCCGCGTCGGGCGGACTGCCGAACATCGGCACGACGATGAAGGAGTTGATCGCCTTGCCGTCGACGCTCTGGGCGCAGGCCTTGTGCGAGCGCAGACCGCCGAGCGCGAGCACCCCGGCCATCTTCGACAGCAGACCGGGCTGGTCCGGTGCCACCATCGTGACGTCGTAGGTGTGCTGACCGTCGGCGCGGACGAGCCGGACCGCGTAGTCCCCCTCGGCGGCGATCGCCAACTGCTCGGGGGTGAGCGGCTCGGGCACCGCGGGCGGGATGCCGTCGATGTGGCGCATGGACCGCCGGACGAGCTCGCCGATGAGTGAGGCCTTCCATTCTCCCCACACGCCGGGACCCGTTGCCAGCGAATCCGCTTCGGCCAGTGCCGCAAGGAGTTCCAGCAGCACCCGGTTGTGACCCAGGGTGGTGGCGACGAATTCGGCGGTGGCCGGGTCGTCGAGGTCGCGGCGCGTCGCGACCTGCGGCAGCAGCAGGTGGTGCCGCACCATGTCGGACAGGATCGTCACATCCTGCGGCCACAGGCCGAAGCGATTGCCGATCTGGACGGCGAGCTCGGCGCCGACGATGCTGTGGTCGGCGCCGCGCCCCTTCCCGAGGTCGTGGATGAGCGCGCCGAGAACGAGGAGATCGGGCCGCGAGACCCGCGTCGTCATCGAACTCGCATATGCCGCCGTCTCCACGAGGTGACGGTCGACTGTCCAGGTGTGGATCGCGTCGCGCGGCGGGAGGTCGCGAACCGCACCCCATTCCGGGAGCAGTCTGCCCCACAGTCCGGTGCGGTCGAGCGCCTCGATCGGGTCGACCATGTGGTGACCCGAGCTGAGCAGGACCAGCAGGTCGCTCAACGCCTCGACCGGCCACGGCTCCCGCAGTTCCGGTGCGTAGTCGGCCAGTCGGCTCAGGGTCGATGCGCTGATCGGCAGACCCGTCCGCGCCGACGCGGCGGCCACCCGGAGGATGAGTCCGGGGTCCTTGCTCGGAATCGCGTTGCGCGCCAACACGATCTCACCGTTGTGCTCGACCACGCCCTCGTCGAGCGGCCGACGCAGCGGTGAACGGCGCAGCTTGGCCAGCCCGCGACGCGGGAGAGCATTCCCCGCGGTCCGCAGACCGACGTCGATGGAATAGCTGATGGTTCGGGCGGAGTCGCTGATGACGCGCGCCAGGTCGAACCGGTCCCCGATCCGCAGCGCGGCACCGATCTCGTCGGCGTCCTGGGCGCGGACCTGCTCGCGCGGGCGACCAGCTATGCGGTGCAGCTCGGTCCGGATGTCGAGGAGACGCTCGTACGCGACCTGCGGTCCGGCGCCGGGGGAATCCGGCCGCAGATTCGCCATTCCGTCGGTGAGCTGGGCGATCGCCAGGGCACCGAGGAGCTGGACGTCGCGCAGCCCTCCTCGACCGTTCTTCAGGTCGGGTTCCGCGCGGTGCGCGATGTCGCCGGCACGACGCCAGCGATCCTGCGCATGGGCGACCACGTCGGGGAAACGATTACGGATGTCGTTGCGCCACTGCTGGCGTACGCCACCGATCAGCAGGCTCGACAGGTCCTCGTCGCCTGCGATGTGGCGGGCCTCGAGCAGGCCGAGGGCGGCGGTCACGTCCTCGCCTGCGACCTGCAGCGCCTGCGGCACGGTCCGGACGCTGTGGTCAAGGGGAATGTTGGCGTCCCACAACGGATACCAGAGCCCGTCGGCGACCTCGGACACCCGCTCGACGGGCATGTCGTCGTGCAGCAGGATCAGGTCGAGGTCGGAGTACGGCAGCAGTTCGCCGCGTCCCAGACCGCCGACCGCGACGATCGCGAATCCGCTGTGGGACTTGATGCCGAGCTCGGCGCCCTTGCTGGTGAGCCAGAACTCGTGCAGGTCGACGAGCACCTGGCGGAGCGCCGGTGCGTCGAGTTTCCCGTTCCGGCTCGACTCGGTGAGCTGCCGGCGGGTCTTGGCCAGGTCGGTGGCGGCTACGGGAGGCTCCTCGGTCTCGGGGGTTGAACGGTGCGGCCCCGCGCCCGACTCGTCGTCGGACGCGGGGCCGCGCTGGGGTTCAGAAAGGGCACGAGCTCACTTACAGAGCGTCGCCGCCGCGCTCGCCGGTGCGGACGCGCACCACCGACTCGACCGGCGAGACCCACACCTTGCCGTCACCGATCTTGCCGGTACGGGCGGCCTCGACAATCACGTCGACGACCTTGTCCACGGCCGAGTCGTCGACGACGACCTCGACGCGGACCTTCGGCACGAAGTCGACCGAGTACTCGGCGCCGCGGTAGACCTCGGTGTGGCCCTTCTGGCGTCCGTAACCCTGGACCTCGCTGACGGTCATACCCAGGATTCCCGCCTGCTCCAGGCCGGCTTTGACGTCCTCGAGCGTGAACGGCTTGACGATTGCAGTGATCAGCTTCATTTGTTATCCCTCTCCACGGGTGTCAGCGTAGTAGCGATTTGGCGTGAGCGTCATGCCAGCTCGTAGGCAGTCTCGGCGTGTTCTGCCTCGTCGATGCCGCTCTTCTCGTCCTCATCGCTGACACGCCAGCCGAGCGGCTTGAGGGCGAAGGCGATGATCGCGGTGAGCACAGCGGTGAAGGCCAGCGCGAAGAAGGCGATGACCGCCTGCACCACGAGCTGCTTGTAATCGCCACCCCAGAGGAGACCGACGTCCTTGCCCAGGAGACCGATGGCGAGGGTGCCCCACAGGCCGGCGACCAGGTGGACGCCGACGACGTCGAGCGAGTCGTCGTAGCCGAACTTGTTCTTCATGCCGATGGCGAGGGCAGCCAGAGCACCGGCGATGACACCCAGGATCAGCGAGCCGACCGGGGTCAGCGCACCACAGGCCGGGGTGATCGCGACCAGGCCGGCCACGATGCCCGACGCGGCGCCGACGCTGGTGGCGTGCTTGTCGCGGATGAGTTCGACTGCGAGCCAGCCGATGATCGCGGCGGCGGTCGCTGCGGTCGTGTTGACCCACACCTGGCCGGCGAGAAGGTCGGCACCCAGCTCGGACCCGACGTTGAAACCGAACCAGCCGAACCACAGGAGTGCCGCGCCGAGCATCACGAACGGGATGTTGTGCGGGCGGTAGGCGGTGCGACCGAAGCCGACTCGCTTGCCGATGATGAGGACCAGCACCAGCGCCGCGATACCGGCGTTGATGTGCACGACGGTGCCACCCGCGAAGTCGATCGGTGCGACATTCGCCTCACCGTCGGTGGTTCCGAACAGTTTCGCCGCGATGCTGTCCTCGCCGGCGCCGAGGAGTCCGCCACCACCGACGAGTCCGCCCCACACCATGTGGGACAGCGGGAAGTAGACGATCGTCGACCAGATGACGGTGAAGACCATCCAGGTCGAGAACTTGACGCGCTCGGCGAGCGCACCGGAGATGAGGGCGACGGTGATGACCGCGAAGGTCAGCTGGAATCCCATGAAGATGACGGCGGGCACCGACAGTCCGGCAGTGACGTACTGCTCGGTGTCTCCCTCGCCGATCGTGCTCATGAGCTGATCTGAGCCGAACAGCGCGAACGGGTTGGCGAAGAGACCGAGAATATCGCTCTCACCGGTGATGCCGTCGCTGAACGACATCGAGAAGCCCCACAGGACGTAGACGACGCTGATCGACGCCAACGCACCGAACGACATCATCATCATGTTCAGGACGGACTTGCCGCGCGCCAACCCCCCGTAGAAGAACGCGAGACCTGGGGCCATCAGCAACACAAGCGCGGCCGACACAAGCATGAATGCCGTGTTGCCCGTGTCGATCGGGCCAAACGATTCGTTTGGCAACTGAGCCAAAACCACTGTGAAAACCTCCTCAGGATGCGCCGACGGCTCGGCGCCTCCCAAGACTTTGTCGGCACTCGGTTTCGGCAGTGGTGCCTTGACGTTTCGGGCACGTAACCCGATGAACGATTTATATTTCGCTCAGGTAAAATACGAGGTTGCCTCTGAGGCCTGTCTCAGTTTCATCCCGGCACTACTGCGCCCCGGTTTGCCGATCGTGAATCGACTTCACAGCAGTGCGTCGACGAACGCCTCCGGCTCGAACGGTGCCAGATCGTCCGCGCCCTCGCCCAGACCCACCAGTTTCACCGGCACCCCGAGCTCCTTCTGGACATGGAAGACGATGCCGCCCTTGGCCGTGCCGTCGAGCTTGGTCAGCACCACGCCGGTGATGTCGACGACCTCGGCGAACACCCGCGCCTGCATCAGACCGTTCTGGCCGACGGTGGCGTCGAGCACGAGCAGCACCTCGTCGACGGGCGCCTTCTTCTCCACCACTCGCTTGACCTTGCCCAGCTCGTCCATCAGGCCGGTCTTGGTGTGCAGTCGGCCCGCGGTGTCGATCATGACGACGTCGACACCCGTGGCGATCCCGCGGTCGACCGCGTCGAATGCCACGGCGGCCGGATCGGCCTGCTCCTTGCCGCGCACGATCTCCGCTCCGACCCGCTCACCCCAGGTCTGCAGCTGATCGGCGGCGGCCGCACGGAAGGTGTCGGCGGCCCCCAGCAGTACGCGACGCCCGTCGGCGACGAGAACACGGGCCAGCTTGCCGGTGGTCGTGGTCTTTCCGGTGCCGTTGACCCCGACCACCAGCACGACGGCCGGACGCCCCGCATGCGGCAGCGCGCGGATCGACCGGTCCAGGGTCGGATCGAGCTGCTCGACGAGCACCCGTTTCAGGAGAGCCCGCGCCTCCCCCGCGTTCTTCACCGGGTTGGCGGCCAGTTCCGTACGGAGGTTCTCGACGACGGTCATGGTGGTGGCCGTACCGAGGTCGGCCATCAGCAGGGTGTCCTCGATCTCCTCCCAGCTGTCCTCGTCGAGGTCACCCGCGCCGAGCAGACCGAGCACGCTCTTGCCGATCGCACCCTGCGACCGCGACAGCCGTCCGCGCAGCTTGCCCAGACGCCCCGCAGTCGGCGCGATCTCCTCGCGCGGCGGTGCCGCCACCGCGCCCGACGCGTCGTCGGGAGTCTCGACCACCGGCTCCTCGACCACCGGCTCTTCGACCGCCGGGGCCTGGGCTGCCTCCGGCGCCGCCGTCTCGGGTTCTGCGGCCAGCGCCTCCGGCTCGGTCGTCTCCGGCTCGGTCGTCTCCGGTTGGGTCGTCTCCGGTTGGGCGGCTTCCGGTTCTGCCTCGGCCGGTTCGATCACGTCCGGGAGGGACACCTCGGTGATCCCGCGGCGATGGGAGTCACGCGGCACCGCGGCGTCGTCGCCGATCGCTGGCTGGCCGTCGACGTCGGTGCGCTCCGCCACCGGCTGGACCGGCGCTTCCGGCTTGGGCTGCGGTTCCGGCTCACGCGGTGGTTCCGGCTTGCGGGCCGGCGGTTCGGCCAGAGCCGTGTCACCGCGACTGAAGCTGAAGCCCGACCCCGCCTGGTATCCCCCGGACCGGTCGACCTGACGGGTGGTGCCGTCGACGATCTCCGGCTGCGTCGTCGTGTCGGACAGCGAGATGCGACGACGACGCGCCAGCACCAGTCCGAGCACGATCAGCGCGGCGATGACGACCACCGCGATGACGATCCCGATGATGATTCCGGTGTTCACTGGCTGGTGTCCTCCTGTTGAGCCACGGGCATGTTCACGCCGCGCATGCGCTGCGAGATGACGGTCGTGATGCCGTCCCCGCGCATGCTGACGCCGTAGAGGGCGTCGGCGATCTGCATCGTGGGCTTCTGATGTGTGATGACGATCAGCTGCGATTTCTCCCGCAGCTGCTCGAACAGCTTGATGAGTCGGCGCAGGTTGGTGTCGTCGAGCGCCGCCTCGACCTCGTCCATGACGTAGAACGGCGACGGGCGGGCGCGGAAGATCGCCACGAGCATCGCGACCGCGGTCAGGGACTTCTCCCCGCCCGACAGCAGCGACAGCCTCTTCACCTTCTTACCCGGCGGCCGGGCCTCCACCTCGATGCCGGTGGTGAGCATGTCGTTGGGCTCGGTCAGCACCAGGCGGCCCTCACCGCCGGGGAACAGCGTCTGGAAGACCTGGCCGAACTCTCGCTCGACATCGGCGTAGGCCTCGGTGAACACCTGCAGGATGCGGGCGTCCACCTCCTCGATGACGTCGAGCAGGTCCTTGCGGGCGGCCTTGATGTCCTCGAGCTGCGAGGACAGGAAGTTGTAGCGCTCCTCCAGCGCCGCGAACTCCTCGAGCGCGAGCGGGTTGACCCGGCCGAGGGTGTTGAGGTCCTTCTGCGCCTTCTTCGCGCGCGCCTCCTGGGTGGCGCGGTCGTACGGCATCGGCGCCGGGGCCACCACCTGGTCGCCGCGCGCCTTGGCCTCCTCGTACTCCTGCATCTCCAGTGCCGAGGGCGGCATCGGTACGTCGGGACCGTATTCGGCGATCAGGTCGTCGGGTGACATCGCGAACGTCTCGAGGATCTGCTCCTCGAGCTGCTCGATGCGCAGTGCCACCTGGGCGCGGGCCACCTCGTCGCGATGCACGGTGTCGCGCAACGAGTTCAGCGTGGTGGTCAGTTCACCGGCCCGCACGCGCAGCTCGTCGAGAGTCGCCGACCGCGCGATCCGGATCTCCTCGAGTTCGTCGCGACCCGCCTGCGCCGACGCGACCGCCGCCGCGAGACGTTCGGCGACCCGGGCACCGGCCCGCTCGACCGCCGCCGCGACACCCGCGGCCTGCCGGCGGATCTCGTCCTGACGACGCGCCCGTTCCCGTGCTTCCCGCTCACGCTGGGCGGCTCGACGCAACGAGTCGGCCTTCCCACGCACCGAGGCGAGACGTTCCTCGGCGGTGCGCAGTGCCAGACGGGCCTCCATCTCGGTGCCGCGGGCGATCCCGACCGCTGCCGCGGCCGTGGACCGCTCGGAGTCGTCGGCCGCCATCTCCGGTCCGGAATCCGACTCGTCGCGGGCCAGCCGCAACCGTTCCTCGAGTTCGTGCAGGGATTCCAGGGTCTCGGCGCGACCCTTTTCCAAGAGGTTGCGTTGACGCGTGAAGCGATCGGCCTCCGCACGGGCGGTGCGGATCTCGTGGCCGAGCCGGGCCATCTGCTCATAGGCGGCGCCGACACTGGAATCCGATTCGTGCAGCGCGGCGAGCGCTTCCTCCGCCGCTTCGCGGCGTTCGCGCTGTTCGGTGAGAGCACCGTCGAGTGCCGCCTCCAGCTCTTCGACGCGGCGGCGGGTGGCGGCGAGTTCCTCGGTCGCGGCGTCGATGGCCGACTGCACCTCGAGCGTCGACGGGCGACGCGACGAGCCACCCTCGATCGACGCGGGGCCGATGCGGTCGCCGGCGTGGGTGACCACGCGCACGCCGTGGCGACGGGCGATCTCGAGTCCCTGGGCCGGATCGTCGACGACGACGGTGTCGGCGAGGACGGTGTCGATCGCGTTGCGGATCTCCGGCCCGCAGGTCACCGCCGAAGCCGCCCACCGCACACCGTCGGGCAGTGCGACGTCTCGTGGTCGGACGGATTCGGTGAGGCCACCGCAGATCAGCGCGGCCCGTCCCCCGTCGCCGGATTTGAGGGCCTCGAGCGCACGGATGGCCGCCATGCCGTCAACGGTGACGATGCCGTCGACCGCGGGGCCGAGGGCGCCGGCGATCGCGGTCTCGAAACCGGGCTCGACGGTGAGCAGTTCCGACATCGGTCCGAGTAACCCGTCGGGCGCGTTGTCGAGCAGCCAGGCACCGCCGTCGTTGCGCTCGAGACCCATGGCGAGGGCTTCCACGCGCGCCGACAGCGAGGCGATGGACTGCTCGGCTTCGCGGTGCTCGGCCTGCAGGGTCGCGACGCGTTCGTTGGACAGGTTCAGCGCGGCGACGCACCGTTCGTGGTGTTCGTCGAGGGCCTGCTCGGAGGATTCCAGCTGCGCGAGTTCACTGGCCGCCGAATCTTGTTGTGAGGCAGCATTTTCCGCACGCTCGGTGGCGTGGGCGATGGCAGCGGTCAAGCGGTCGGCCTCGGCGTCGACCGATTCCGACCGCGTCCGCAGGTTGTCGACCTGGCCCTCCAGACGGGCCAGACCCTCCCGACGGTCGGCGATGGCCTGGACGGCGGCCAGGTGTGCCGCTTCCGCGGCCTCGGCGATCGATTCGCGCTCGCGGAGCACCTCGCGTGCCGTCTCGAGCTGTTCGGCGGCGATCTCGACGCCCTCGGTCAGTTCGGCCTCGAGTTCGGCGGCTTCGAGGGCCTGTTCCTCGAGTTCCTCGGGATCGGGTCCGGTGGCCTCGGTGGCGGTCTCGCTGAGGTAGCGGCTGCGTTCGGCGGCGACCCGGCGGGTCGCGTCGACGCGTTCGGCCAGCGCCGACAGCCGGAACCAGGCGCGGCTCGCCGCCGCGGCGGCCGGGGTGACCTCGGCGAGATGCTGTTCGTGTTCGGTGACCTGCGCGTTGGCCTCGTCGAGTTGCTCGGCCACCTCGTCCTGGCGGCGCCGGACCTCGTCCTCGACGGCGGCGTGTTCGGCCATCTCGGCTCGGCGGATCACCAGGTCGTCGGCGGCGAGGCGCAGCCGGGCGTCGCGGAGATCGGCCTGCACGGTCTGCGCCCGGCGGGCGACCTCGGCCTGTCGGCCGAGCGGCTTGAGCTGACGCCGTAGCTCGGCGGTGAGGTCGGTGAGGCGCGCCAGGTTGGCCTGCATCGCGTCGAGCTTGCGGACCGCTTTTTCCTTGCGTTTGCGGTGTTTGAGGACGCCTGCGGCCTCCTCGATGAACGCGCGACGGTCCTCGGGACGCGACTCCAGGATCGCCGACAGGCGGCCCTGGCCGACGATGACGTGCATCTCGCGGCCGATACCGGAGTCGGAGAGCAGTTCCTGCACGTCCATGAGGCGGCAGGTGCTGCCGTTGATCTCGTACTCGCCGGCGCCGTCGCGGAACATGCGGCGGGTGATCGAGACCTCGGAGTATTCGATGGGCAGCGCACCGTCGGCGTTGTCGATGGTGAGCGTGACCTCCGCACGTCCCAGCGGCGGACGTCCGGAGGTGCCGGCGAAGATCACGTCCTGCATCTTCCCGCCGCGCAGCGCCTTGGCGCCTTGTTCGCCCATGACCCAGGTCAGGGCGTCGACGACGTTGGACTTACCCGAGCCGTTGGGACCGACGACGCACGTGATACCCGGCTCGAAGCGCAGGGTCGTCGCCGAGGCGAACGACTTGAAGCCCTTCAGGGTCAGGCTTTTGAGGTGCACGACGGTACAGAGTACTCACCATCGCGATGCGTTTCGGGCAACGCTCACCGTTCAGCGCTCACCGTTCGAGGAAGCCGGTCAGGTCTCCGCGTGCCGACTCGAGACTGTCGACGACCAGATCCACCCGGCCCGGGGTCTCTCCGGACCGGAGCGCGTCGAGCAACGCCGCCACTGTGTCGCGGGGCCCCTCGGCCACGACGTGCACCCGTCCGTCGGCCTGATTGGACGCGTAGCCGACCAGACCGAGTTCTAGGGCCCGCGACCGCGTCCACCATCGGAAGCCCACACCCTGGACGTGGCCGTGCACGAACGCCGACAGTCGGACCCGGTCGGTCGTCATGGTGTCAGTCCGTCTCGATCTTCAGGTCGACCTCGGCGCCGGCCTTGATGGTGCGGCCGACCGTGCACACCGCGTCGATGGCGCGCTCGACGACGACGAGCAGGCGCTGCGCGGCATCGGGGTCGAGTTCGGAGAGGTCGACCTCGAGGATCTCGGAGATCCGCGGGTACACCTCGTTCTCACGGTCGGCGTCACCGCTGACGCGGATCGTCGCGTCGTAGTCGTCGCCGAGGCGGCGCGAAAGCGGACGGTCCGACGACATGCCGGTGCACGCCGCGAGCGCGATCTTGAGCAGTTCGCCCGGGGTGAAGACCCCGTCGACGTCCTGCGAACCGATTTTCACCTCGGCACCCCGTGAACTGCGCCCCGTGTAGAGCCGGGTCCCGGTGCGCTCGACCCAGAGGTCGGTGTGCGCGGGCTCCGCGGTCGCGGCCGGGGCGGCGGTGTTCTGTTCGATCGTCATGCTGGGATGAGTCCTCTCAGGCGGCGGGGCGGCGCTGACACCGCTGACCATTGTAAGAGCCGTGGATCATGGAAGATTCCCTGCAGGCACGAGTAGGAGACCGTCGCTACCGCCTTCGGCATGGTTCGCAGAACGGGACACACTACCGTGACCCGCCGGCCGGTGACCCCGATGTGGGCGCCCTGCAGCATCGGTGACTGCGGACCGTCCATCGACCCGCCAACCCGGGCTCGGGTTCCTGGCGACGCCGGACACGACAGGCACCGAGGTTGGTGATCGTGATTGCACGAACACGAGGAGCTGCGGCTCGTCACTCTGCAGTGACCGACCGCCAGCATGGTCGACGACATGGCCAGACTGTCGGAAGGCAGCCCGCCCGACAACGACGACACAGCAAGTCCCTCGAGTCCATACGCGTTAAGTGAGTACTCGACGCACCTCGACTGGCCCTGGATCTTTGACGCCCGACGTATCTTACGGGCCCGGGGCGATCACGACGGGCGCAGCGACCTGTTGCTGTACCTGGTTGTATACGTCCACGCCGAGCTCAGGCGCGACCCACAGCGACAACGCAACGGCGAAATCCACGCGATTTCCGGACAGTCCGCCAGCCTGTTCCTTGCAGTGCACCGTGAGGTCTATGGTGTTTCCCACTCCCACGCCAATCGCTCGGTTTACCTCCCAGACGGCGTGCTGCAGCGTTCCGCGCTTCGAACGTTCGCTGTTGACGTCGATCGCTACACCGAGTTCGGTGAAGCCCGTCGGCTTTGAAAAATCGAGCGCAGCTTGCCTGTACTGTCGGTGCAGCCAGTTCACCGGCGACATCCAGGCGAGAGTCGCGGTTACTCGTTTCAATCCGAGTTGTTCCAAACCGTTTGGTAGCGGGAAAGACAAAGTCACCTGTTCATTTGCGGCGATATTTCCGACGAATAGGACGCTGGCCTCGTGTGACTCGCATCCGTCTGCGAGCGTCCGGACCGATGCACCATAGCCGTGGGCATATGGACGCAACCCTTCGTCTACCCGGAGACCATCCGGAACACGGGTCGAATGCGCGACGATAGCCTTTGTTGCGACAGCAATTTCGGAGCGCGTCAAAGCTCGATCCGCGATACCGAGGATCGTGTCGACGACTCGCGCCGCCTCCCGAGCGACCATCGCTGAGGCCGGACTGGTGCCCATTGTGAAAGCTTCATCTGCACCGCCCGGCGCCGCGACTCTGACACCAGGACCCAGGGCGCTCTGGGGCGCAGGACGGAGTTCAGTCTCACTAGCCATCATCGGGGTCTGGAACAAGGCTCGACCGCCCGGTGCGAGCAGATCGGGCTTTACTGACCGGCGGAGTCCCGGGCCTAAGGCGCTCAGAGGATTGACGATGAGCTGACCATCGGCTGGGTCAAACCGGTACCCACCACTCATGGATCCCGCTCCGTCTACGTTCAACGCTCCGGCAGTAAGGGCGTTGATAGATTCCGCTGGCGAGAGCAAACTGCGACGCGGAATCGTGTTAGCGACAACAGCGTTGACGGAATCGGCACGATCACTGCCGCTCCGCCCAGTCAGCATCTCAACTCCAGAAGGGACCGGAAGTGAACGGTGGTTCCCTGCAGAGACCACGACGACCACACCATATTCCGCTGACAGCCAGTCGATGGTCCTCGCCCAGGACGAAATAATGCCGTCGAACGGAGATGACGGATCGCCCACAGACAAGTTCAATACAACGATCGATGAACCAACAGGGTCAACGCTTTCGGTTCCTTCGAACAGTTCACGGAACACCCTGCGCATAAGATCCGGTACAAGGTCGTTGTTTCGGATCTCCTCGAACTTGTCCACTGTGTCGTCCGCCGGGGTAAGGATGGGACGGACCAGCACCGGCCTAGCCGCTGGGGGCTCGCTGGCTGAGAGGTCGCCCCACACGCACACAGACGTCATCGCCGTCCCGTGACGACGTAGGTGGGTTTCAGACGCTGTACTTGCTGCTAGATCATCCGGATCATGGACTATGACCCGCCCGGCGAGCCGAGGATGATTAGCTGCAGGGACGCCGTCCAGCACGCACAGGACGGGTTCACCTTCCGGGGGCGCACCGTGAGTCGCGGCTCCCCCGGGCACTCCATCGGAGAAGGAGTACGACTGGCCCGTGGCCCTCATGTACATCACGTGGCTCGATTTCACGGCCATGACCGCATCTACATCGCCGTCCGCCAAGCGCTGGAGCAGTTCGAGCGGTACTAGACACTTCATGCCGTGATACCCGATTTCGTCGACCCGCGCGACTGCAAGTACTTCGCCACCGCTTCGTTCGACGAGAGCCGCGACTTCGTCCTGAGCCTTCTTGCGCATTGCCTCGGAGCGTCGGTACCACAATTCAATTTCAATCGAGTGGTCCCCGGGCAGCATTCCCGACAGGGCCTGAGCAAGCTCGCTAGTTCGGAGCCTGTCCTGAGGCCCCCAGGGTCTCACATCCCGCAAGTGAGCAAAGATGTCTCGGAGAGGCGCGTAGCCACGGCCAACTTCTCCGGTGCGACTCCATCGCCGCCACTGTCCCAGGATGTTGTCTCGGGACTGCTCGGTGATACAGACTGCGTGCAAGCACCCTGTGACCGGCAAATTCTTATTGACAGTCCTTCTTGGAAAGTTGGGGTCCGCCTCGAAGCTCTCTTCGGTCTCTGTCAGGACTTCCAAACCAGCGAGTTCAGCCACTCTCGATAATTCAGCACGCTCATCGATTGCTTCAAACACGACTACTAACTGCGGGTCGGTCGCCCCAAGTGACTGTGTGAGGGTCACCTGTTCTGTGAACGCGTCGTCAAGATCGCGGAATCGACCCCCTAACCTCTCCCCCTGAGCGCTGTGAGAGGGCACATCTACGGTCGGCTGCCCCCCGTTTGGAGCTCTGTATGGAACAGGGGCCTTCAAGGCACCCCATAACACGGGCCGTTCAATCGGACCGTCAGCCATCGGTGTCCGGCCGCGCTCGGTTCACCCATGCCTTCAGCACACCTTCGGTCACCGAGGCGGGATCGCTGTCGAAACCGCCGAGGATCTGGCGGCGCTGCACGTCAGTTGCGAAGTCCTCCAGTTCTGCGTAGCTCACATCCCGTAGACGGTCTGCGATCGTCCGCTCTGTCTTCCCAAATACGACGCCTGTACGGGTAGACCACGCTCTAAGCCATTCGATCTTTCCAGAACGACTTGCGCTCGGAAGGGACAACCGAATCTGCATCCGCCGCCACACCGCACGATCAAGCAGCTCAGCATGGTTGGTCGCTGCGATCACGATGACGTGACTGGGCAATCTGTCGACCTGCAGCAGCAACGAGCTGACGACGCGTTTGATTTCGCCAGTCTCATGGGTGTCGCCTCGTTCCTTTGCGACCGCATCAAACTCATCGAAGAAGAGCACACACGGGCGCGTACGTACCGCTGAAAAAAGTGCGTCAAGTCTGGACGCAGTCTCGCCCAGGAACGATCCGATCAGCCCTTCGTAGCGGACTGTCAGCAGTGGGACCGCGATTTCAGACGCGATCGCCTCGGCTAGCGTCGTCTTGCCACTTCCGGGCGGTCCTTCGAGGAGAACCCTATGCCGTGGCTCGACACCGTGACTCCTTAGCAGATCGCGCCGGTGGTGCTCCTCGACAAGTCCATTCGCGGACTGGCGCACTAGTGACGGCAGGACTAGGTCAGTGAGACGCCGCATGGGCTCGATCTCGTGGAACAGACCGGCAGATTCCTGGGGTCGGGACAGCGGCGAGACCGTCGCCCCTGACGCCCTTCTTTTAGTCAGGGCGTCACTTAGTTGCGACGCTAAGACCTTGTGCTTCTTAGCATTTTCCTCAGCGATGAGAGCCTCCGCGGCACGACGAAAGGCCAGTTCGTCCCCACCAGCGCCGGATCGGACCAACGCGAGAAGTAGGTCTGCACGCGCCATTCACGTTCCTCTCGTCGCTGACGATTCTCGCAGACCTATCCGTCACTTGGACTCGGCACGCCAGATCGGATCACCACGAACCATCGAGCTCGACCGGTGTTAGACGTGCCGAAGTCTAGTCGGTCACCACCACCGCCTTCGACACCCCGCTGAGGATCGGCCGGCGTCCCCACTATGGAGGTAATGGCCCCTCGAGGTGCGGGATTCGTGTCGGCGAGGGTCTCGTTACGCGCGTCTAGCGTGATTGGCGACGCTGGCACCGCGGACAATAGTACGAGCTGCGGTTCATGAACGATTCCCGTCGCATGATCGCCCCGCAGCGACGGCACGGCTGCCCTTCGCGCCCATAGGCGTTGAGCGACCGTTCGAAGTACCCCGACTGACCGTTGACGTTCACGTACAGGGCGTCGAAGGACGTGCCCCCCACCTCCACCGCTTCGCTCATCACCGCAGTGGCCGCGTCGATCAGTTCGAGGATCTTCTTTCGCGAGATCGTCTCGGCGATGCGTGCACCGTGCAGCCGGGCGCGCCACAGCGCCTCGTCGGCGTAGATGTTGCCGACGCCGGAGATGACGGTCTGGTCGAGCAGGACCCGCTTGATCTCGGAGTGCTTGGCGCGCATACGCGTTACGACGGCCGCCGCGTCGAAAGCCGGATCGAACGGGTCGGGAGCGATGTGCGCCACCGACACCGGGATGTCATCCACATAGTCGTCGAGGTGCCAGCCGCCGAAGGTGCGCTGGTCGACGAACCGCAGTTCGTTGTCGTCGTCGAGGTGTGCGCGGATGCGGAGATGGGTGTGGTCGGGCGCCCCGTCGCGGGCGATCAGCATCTGCCCGCTCATGCCGAGATGCACGACGAGAGCGGCACGGTCGGTGTCGTCGGCGACGTCGATCCACATGTACTTGCCGCGACGCCGCACTCCGGTGACGTGTTTGCCCGCGAGGCGACCGATGAGGTCGGGCTCGCCGCCGAGGTGGCGGCGGGCCGCACGCGGATGCAGCACCTCGACCGCGGTCACGGTCCGTCCGGTCAGATGCTTCTCGAGACCCATGCGGACGGTCTCGACCTCGGGCAGTTCAGGCATGAAGAGTTGTTGTCACGACGCTGTTGTCACGACGACGCTTCGGCGCGTTCGGTGAGCGCCTTCCACGCGTGGGCCGCCGCCTGCTGCTCGGCCTCTTTCTTGGTGCGTCCGACGCCCTCGCCGAGGTTCTCCCCCGCGATCATCGCGATCGCGGTGAACTCTTTGTTGTGATCCGGGCCGGTGGACGAGATCTGGTACTGCGGTGGGCCATAGCCGCGTTCGGAGCTCAGCTCCTGCAGCGAGGTCTTCCAGTCCAGACCGGCGCCGAGCTGTCCGGCCTTCTCGATGCGTTCGTCGAAGAGGCGCAGGATGATCCGCTGCGAGGTCTCCAGGCCGTGGCTGAGAAACACCGCGCCGAACAGGGATTCGAGACCGTCGGCGAGGATCGAGTCCTTGTCTCGACCGCCCGTCATCTCCTCGCCACGGCCGAGATACAGGTACTTGCCCAGGCCACCCTCGTCGCCGAGACCGCGTGCCACGTCGGCGAGCGCGTGCATGTTGACCACGCTCGCACGGATCTTCGCGAGTTCACCCTCGGGACGGTCGGGGAAATGCAGGTACAGGCGCTCGGTGATCACCACGCCCAGGACGGAGTCACCGAGGAACTCGAGGCGCTCGTTGGTCGGCAGACCGCCGTGCTCGTAGGCGTACGAGCGGTGCGTGAGCGCCAGCGTCAGAAGGTCTTCGGGGATGTCGGTGTCGAGTGCGGCGAGCAGCGCCCGCCGACCCTCCTCACGTGTGCTTTCAGTCACGACTTTCCTGGTCGTCCGGGTTCCCGTCTTCTGCGAGTTCGGAGAACTTGTTCTCGAGACCGGCCCAGCGGGGATCGATCAGTTCGTGCGCATGGCCCGGTTCGGCGACCGCGAGACGGATGCCACACACCTGGCACAGTCCCGGGCAGTCCTCCGAGCACAGCGGGGACATCGGCAGTTCCAGCGCGACCGCGTCGATGATCGACTGCTCGAGGTCGATGCGGTCGTCGACGATGCGATGCACGTCGTCTTCCTCGGTGGTCTGCTCGGTCACACTGTCGGGGTACGCGAAGAGCTCGGTCAGGAAGACAGTCACCGTGCCGTCGATCGGTTCGATGCAGCGCGAACACTGACCGGCGGTCTCACCGCACGCGGTGCCGGTCACCAGGATTCCCTCGCTCACCGACTCGAGCCGGAGGTCGAGATCGACATCCGAGCCGGCCGGGATGCCGATCATCTCGACCCCGAGCTTGTCGGGGGTCGTGACCGTCCGGTGCACCTCGGACATGGTGCCCGGGCGCCGACCCAGCGGCCGGACGTCGAGGACGAAGGGATCGCGACGCGACGCCGAATCGGGACCGTGCGACGCTTCTGATGTCACAGCATGATCAGACACAAACTGCACCATACGCTCGCGATCGCGAATCATCGACTGACGCCACGGTATGCGCCGGATCGGCCGTCGGGCAGGTCACACCGCCAGCGGGGATCCCTGGTCGCGGTCGTAGGAGTTGCGGGTCGCTTCGTCGACGCTGCGGGGGTATTCGACGTAGTCGTGCATGCCCGCACCGGTGCGCAGCTGGTGACGTCCACGGTTCACCGAACGCAGTGTGCCGGTGAGGATCTCCTCGAACTGGGCCAGCTTCTCGTCCACGTACACGTCGCAGTCGCCGCGCAGGCGATCCGCCTCCGCGTGGGCCGCGTCGATGATGCGTTCGGCCTCGGACTTGGCCGCACCGACGACCTCGGTCTCCGACACCAGGCGCTGCTGCTCGGCGATGCCGTCGGCCACCGACTTGTCGTAGGTGTTGTTCGCCGCATCGACGGTGCGCTGCGCCTCGGCGCGGGCGCGACCGGTGACGGCCTCGAACTCGCGGGCGGCACTGGTCTGCAGCCGGCGCGCCTCCTCGGTGGCGTCCTCGACGAGCGAGTGCGAGTGCGAGCTCGCCTCGTCGACCATGCGGTCGGCCTGCGCCTTGGCCTCGGACAGGATGCGGTCGGCCTCGGCGCGGGCGTGCGCCAGCACGGCCTCGGACTCGGAGTCGGCCTTGGCCACCGTCGTCTCGGCGTGCTCGCGCGCATCGCCGATGAGGGTGTCGCGCTGATCGAGGACGTCCTGCGCGTCGTCGAGTTCGCCCGGGATGGAGTCCTTGATGTCGTCGAGGAGTTCGAGCACGTCACCGCGCGGCACGACACAGCCCGCGGTCATCGGCACACTCCGCGCCTCCTCGACAATCGCCACGAGTTCGTCGAGAGCCTCAAATACCCGGTACACAGCCACCCCAATCCGGCGCTTGCCTGTTTGCAACAGTTGGTGAATCTGTGACTATTGTGCCGAATGTTGCGCCTGTGATTAGTGAAGCGCGTGGGGTGTGTCGCAATTCCCGCAGGTGGGTCCTAGACGGAACGCTCCCCGGTGAGCTTCGCGGTCAGGTTCTTGTGGATGTGCGGCGACAGGAAGGGCGTGACGTCACCGCCGAGCTTGGCCACCTCTTTGACGAGCGAGCTGGACACATGCGCGAACCGGGGGTCGGTGAGCAGAAAGACCGTCTCGACGTCGGCGAGTGCGCGGTTCATCTGGGCCATCGGGACCTCGTAGTCGAAGTCGACCGCCGAACGCAGGCCCTTGACGATGGTGTGGATCGACTCCTGCTTCAGATAGTCGACGAGAAGGCCTTCCCAGCGATCGACCCGCACGCCGGGCAGATCCGCGCAGTCCTCCTCGATGAGCGCGATCCGCTCGTCGACACCGAACATGCCTCGCTTGTTCGGATTGACCACCACGGTGATGACCACCTCGTCGAAACACGCCGCGGCGCGTTCGACCACATAGCGGTGGCCGAGGGTGAAGGGATCGAAGGAACCGGGACACACTGCCGTCGTCATGGCCTGAACTTACCGTCCGGCCCCACACATCAGGCGCGTCAGGAGCCGATGAACTCCCCGACCTCGACGCGGGTGTCACCGTAGTTCTTGTCGACGACGACCTCGAAGTCGCGGGGCCAGATGTCACCGGTCGAGCGCGCCGAGCGCTCCACCACCACCAGCGCGCCGTCGGCGAGCCGGGACGCGGCCAGCTTGGTCAGATCCTCGGACAGTGCGGCCGCATCGACCGCGTACGGCGGGTCGGAGAACACGAGGTCGTATCTCCGCTCGGGCGGCGAGGACAGGTAGGCGGACACCGGTCGTGTCAGTACGGTGGCCGACGAGGCGATCCCGCAGGCCTTCACATTCGCGCCGATGACGGTGGCGGCCTTCCGTGCGGAATCGACGAACGTCGCGCCGGCCGCACCACGCGAGACCGCCTCGATGCCGAGGGCCCCGGACCCGGCGTACAGATCGAGGACCCAGAGCCCGCCGAGATCGAATCGGGCGTCGAGCATGTTGAAGACCGACTCCCGCACACGGTCGGAAGTGGGACGAGTTCCCTCGTCCGGAACGCGGAGCCGTCGACCCCGTAGCTCGCCCGCGATGATCCTCGTCATGGGGCCATTCTGCTCCCCCGGGAACCCCCGAATCGACGCGTGGGTGACACTCTTGTGACCCACTTCACATTGCATGTCTGAACAGGTAGAAGGTAGGGGTTCGATGAGGCAATTTCCGCTGGTGGGTGACTTCCCGGATACCCGTTGTTAACGTCGAGAGCGTTATGAGCCCTTCACAAGCAGGAACGGCCCCAACAACTGTCCTCACCGTCGACTATCGGATGCCGACTGTCGCCGACGGTACCCGCCTCTGGGAAATCGCCTCGGACTCAAAGGTTCTCGACGTCAACTCGTCGTACTCCTACGTCTTGTGGTGCCACGACTTCGCCGACACCTCGATCGTCGCCGAAGTAGACGGCCGTCCGGTCGGCTTCGTCACCGGATATCGCCGCCAGAGCGACCCCTCCACACTCATGGTGTGGCAGGTCGCCGTGGACGATTTGATGCGTGGACACGGCGTCGCCGGGTCCATGCTGCACCACCTGTTCGATCGTGCGAACCGCCACGGAATGGTGGCGATGCACACCACGATCAGTCCCGACAACATCCCGTCGCAGCGACTGTTCGAGTCGGTCGCGAAGGCCCGCGGTCTCCGCTTCGAGCGCCGTGACCTGTTCGCCGCCAACACTTTTCCGGACTCGCACGAGCCCGAGGACCTCTACATGCTCGAACCGGAGATCCCCGAGCCCTGAGCGCTCGCGCGTGATCCCGGCACACCCGTGTCGAGGGTTGTAAGTCCGATCACCATCGAAATACGCAGTGCCCCAACGTCGTTGGCACTAGTCAGAAAAAGTTGCCGACAACCGGCATAAATTTCCGAGTTCTGGGTACACGCGGTCGTCGAACCGCACCGGAACTCCTGCGCTCACATAGCTGTAGCGCGGTTATACCAAGAAGAAGGAAGCAGGTCATGCAACTTCTCGACACCACCCCTGTTCTCGACAAGACTTTCGACGACTCTGTGTTCACCACGCACGAGTCCGAGGTCCGCAGCTACTGCCGCAACTGGCCGGCGGTCTTCACCACCGCCAAGGGCTCCTACATCACCGACCAGAACGGTCGGGAGTACCTGGACTTCTTCGCCGGCGCAGGTTCGCTGAACTACGGCCACAACAACGACGAGCTCAAGAAAGCTCTGATCGAGTACATCCAGTCCGACGGCATCACCCATGGACTGGACATGGCCACCGTCGCCAAGGGCAACTTCATCGAGAAGTTCACCAAGCACATTCTCGAGCCCCGCGGACTCGACTACAAGATCCAGTTCCCCGGACCGACGGGCACCAATGCCGTCGAGTCGGCACTCAAGCTGGCCCGCAAGGTGACCGGGCGCGAGTCGATCATCAGCTTCACCAACGCCTTCCACGGCATGACGCTGGGCTCGCTGTCGGTGACCGGCAACTCGATGAAGCGTGCCGGCGCCGGCATCCCCCTGGTCCATGCGACCCCGATGCCGTTCGACAACTACTTCGGCGGCGTCATGGAAGACTTCGCCTGGTTCGAGCGCGTCCTCGACGACTCGGGCAGTGGCCTCAACCGCCCCGCCGCAGTCATCGTCGAGACCGTGCAGGGCGAGGGCGGCGTCAACGTCGCACGCGCCGAATGGCTGCGCGCCCTGGCCGACCTGTGTGAGCGCCGCGACATCCTGCTCATCGTCGACGACGTCCAGATGGGTTGCGGCCGCACCGGCGACTTCTTCTCCTTCGAGGAAGCCGGCATCAAGCCCGACATCGTCACCCTGTCGAAGTCGATCAGCGGCTACGGTCTGCCGTTAGCCCTGACGCTGTTCAAGCCGGAGCTCGACGTCTGGACCCCCGGGGAGCACAACGGAACCTTCCGCGGCAACAACCCCGCGTTCGTCACCGCCGCCAAGGCCATCGAGGCCTACTGGTCCGACGACACCCTGAGCCGTGACATCCACGCGAAGGGTGAGCGCATCCACGAGGTCTTCTCCGACCTCTGCAACCGCTACGAGGGAATCTCGACGCGCGGTCGCGGCATGGTCCGCGGCCTGGCGTTCGAGGACCACACGGCAGCAGGCAAGGTCTGCGCGCTGGCCTTCGGCGCAGGTTTGCTGGCCGAGACGTCGGGTCCGTCCGACGAGGTCGTCAAGCTGCTCCCGCCGCTGACCATCTCGCGCGAGGACCTCGACCGCGGCCTGTCCATCCTTTCCGACGCAGTCAAGGAGGTGATCGGATGATCGTCCGAACCACCGAAGAGATCACCGGAACCGAGCGTGACGTGGCCGACGGCCACTGGCGCTCCAAGCGAATCGTCCTCGGCGGCGACGGTGTGGGGTTCTCGTTCCACGAGACCACCATCGAAGCCGGCAGCGTCAACGAGTTCCACTACGCCAACCACATCGAGGCCGTCTGGCTCGTCGAGGGCACCGGCACCCTGCTCAACCGGGAGACCGGTGAGACCCATCCCCTGGCCCCCGGCACGATGTATCTGCTGGACGGCCACGAACGCCACACGGTCACCGCCGACACGCAGATGCGCATGCTGTGCGTGTTCAATCCCCCGGTGGTCGGCACCGAGGTCCACGACGAGAACGGCGTGTACCCCCTGGTCGCCGTCCCGCAGCCGACCGGCAAGCATGCCGAGGATGCCATCGAGGAGACCGCGGCCTCCTGATCGGCCCCCTGAGAAGACCCACCAGGATCGCCACTTCCGGTGACAATCGCTAGCTATCAGCGGTTGTCGCCGGGAGTGGCGATTCTTCTGCCTTCTGCGCCCAGAAGTCCAGCACCGCGTCAACGGTCTGGCCCGGCTGCTCGAGAGCCGGGATCACCCGGGCCTCCCGGATGGTGACCTCACGGGCATCGAGCATGGTGGCCGCGACCTCGCGGGCCTCCTCGGGTGTCCACTCGCCGCGGTCGTCGGTCGTCACGAACAGCACCGGACAGGTGATCCGCGCAGCCGCCCACGTGAGGTCCGTGCGGTTCAGAATGGCTGTGCGGATGGCCGGGATCATCGACCGCCCGGAAGCCCGGAGTCCGCGCCGCAACACCGCGATCGCCTCCGGATCGTCGCTGCGTGTCCGGTCGGTGAACAGCGTGGTCGAGATCGCCGACCACACCGGGCCTCGCGCACCGATGACGCGGTACATCGGCAACAGGAGTCCGATCCGGCGCCGCAGTGCCCGGTCGATCGGACGGGTCGGCGCACTCATCGCGACCAGTGTGTTGATCCGCTCCGGCTCGACGGCGGCCAGATGCATGCCGACGTGACCGCCCCACGCGTTGCCCACCCAGTCGACGGCCTCGGCACCGCACACATCCCCCACCGTCGCGATGATCTCCCGCGCGGCATCCGCACACGCCTCGATGTCGGCGGCGGCGGCTGACTTCTCGCTCGCACCGCACCACGGGGCGTCGACGATGAACAGCCGTCGTCGGCCCGCGAGCCCGGGAACGATCCGATCCCAGCTACCCGAATCGACGAACATGCTGTGCCACAGGACCGCCGGCGGCCCCTCGCCGACGTCGCGAACGCGTATGCGCCCCAAACGCGTCGGTACATCGAATTCGGTCATGGCCGCTCCCGCCCGTGGTGGTCACCCGGAGCGGGTCACCCATAATTGGCATTACACCGTGTATTTCGAATTATGTCTAGACTGATCCCCGTGGTCAGGTCCTACTCGTCGGCTTTACGAATGACACGCGCCCGCGAGAATCGCGCCCTGGTCATCGACACCGCCACCACCATGTTCTGCCAGGAAGGCTGGGTGACGACGACGATGGCCGCCGTCGCGGCCCGCGCCGGGCTGACACGGCCCACCGTCTACCGGCAGTTCGCCGACAAACTCGACCTGCTCGACGCGTGCATCGTCTCGGCACTGCGCCGCGACGAGACCGTTCCGGTCCGCGAGACCACTGAATACCAGGCGATGGGACACGGCGATCGAGCCACACGCATCCGGGCTGCCGCGAGCTGGCTCAGTGCCGCGCACCTCCGGTCGGCCGCCATCCAGCACGTTCTCGACCAGGCCGCGGTCACCGACGACGACGCGGCGATCCTGCGGGACCAGCGTGAACAGACCCGCTGGGCCGAGGTGCGCTGGGCGCTCACGCTGATCCTCGGAGAAGAGCCGGCCGACGAGCACGTGGACTCGATGTGGATGCTCGCCTCGCGCACCGCCTGGCTCCGCCTCGTCGGAGATCGGGGGTGGACCCCCGACCGGTGGGAACGATGGTTTGTCGCGCAGACCACCGCGGCGCTGGACCAGGTCGACGCGGTCTGAGTCGCGCCTATCCTGGGCAGGGTGCGCACTCGTCTTCAGCTCGGCCACGCCCCGGCCGACCACACACCTCTCGACGACGACGTCGCCGAGCGTATCGATCTCGCGTCGGACATCCTGGCCGGCCGCCGAACCGCGGTCCTGACCGGCGCCGGCATCTCCACCGACTCGGGCATCCCCGACTACCGCAGCCCGGGGTCGCCGCCGCGCACGCCGATGACCCTGGAGATGTTCCTGTCCTCCCCCGAGTTCCGGCGGCACTACTGGGCACGCAACCACGTCGGCTGGCGCCACATGGACGCCGCCCTCCCCAACCCGGCACACCTCGCACTCACCGGCCTGCAGGACCAGGGCCGGGTGTCCGCGGTGATCACCCAGAACGTCGACATGCTGCACACCAAGGCCGGGACGAGGGGCGTGCTGGAGCTGCACGGCTGCTACGGCCGCGTGCGCTGCCTGCGGTGTGACTGGCGGATCTCCCGGCACCGTCTCGCGCAACAGCTCGAGGAGATCAACACCGGATTCGCCGAACGCGTGGCTGGGCGTGGGGCCATCGAGGTGGCGCCAGACGCCGACGCGATGCTCGCCGACACCACGGACTTCCGGATGATCGACTGCCCGCACTGCGGCGGCATCCTCAAACCCGACATCGTCTACTTCGGCGAGACGGTTCCCAAACCTCTTGTCGAGCAATCATTCTCGGCGGTTGACGAGGCGGATGCCCTACTCGTGGTCGGATCGTCGCTGACGGTCATGTCGGGCCTTCGGTTCGCTCGGAGGGCGCATCGCGCCGGCAAACCGTTGATCATCGTCAATCGCGGCCACACCCGCGCCGACGAGCTGGCATCGCTCAAGATCGACCACCGGGCCGGGGTGGTGCTACCGGCGCTCGCGAACCGCTAGGTCCGCGAGCGGGCAACGCTCAGCGCGAGACGACGACGAGGTCGTCGGCGTGCACCACGGGACGCTGCAGTTCGGGCGGGAGTTCGTCGGTCTGACGGCCGATCATCGACGTGATGTCGTCGAAGTCATAGGATGCCACCCCGCGCGCCTTCACGACGCCCCGCTGGTCCACCAGCTCGACGACGTCGCCGTCGAAGAACCGGCCCTCGACGCCGACCACGCCGGCTGCGAGAAGCGAACGGCGCCTGCGGGATACGGCTGCCACCGCACCGTCGTCGAGGACGATCCTCCCCCGCGCGTCGGCGGCGTGACGCACCCAGAAGCGACGTGCGGACAACCGCTCCTCGCGGGCAGCGAACACCGTGCCCACCGAGGCATCGGCCAGCGCCTGCGCGGCGGACGACGCGGCGGCGAGCAGAACCGGGACACCGGCGTCCGCGGACAGACGGGCCGCGGCGAGCTTCGAGGCCATCCCGCCGGTGCCGAGCGCTCCCCCGGATCCGGCGATGACGCCGTCGAGGTCCTCGGGCCCGTTCACCTCAGGGATCAGACGCGCCCGCCGACCGTCCACGCCGACCTTGCGCGGGTCGCCGTCGTACAGGCCGTCGACGTCGGAGAGGAGCACCAGGGCGTCCGCCCCGCTGAGGTGGGCGACGAGCGCGGCGAGCCGGTCGTTGTCGCCGAACCGGATCTCGTTGGTCGCGACCGTGTCGTTCTCGTTGACCACGGCAACCGCACCGAGCGACCGCAGACGGTCAAGTGTGCGTTGGGCATTGGCGTGATGCGAGCGGTTCGAGATGTCGTCGGCGGTCAGCAGGACCTGCCCGACGGTGCGACCGTACCGAGCGAAGGAAGTACCCCATGCGTGCGCCAGGGCGAGCTGTCCGACGCTGGCCGCGGCCTGCTTGGTGGCGAGGTCGGTCGGACGCTTCTTGAGACCGAGCGGGGCGATGCCCGCGCCGATCGCACCCGACGACACGACGATGACGTCGGAGCCGGCGCGCATCCGCGCCTCGAGCGCGTCCGCCAGGGCGTCGAGCCGGTCCCGGTCGAGTCCCTCGGCCAGGTCGGTCAGCGCCGACGAGCCGATCTTCACCACCACGCTGCGCGCGTGCGCGATCTGTTCCCGCACGCCGCGCACCTCGATGCCGACCTCCGCGGTCACGACTGGTCCTGCTCTCCGTCCTCGATGGGCAGTCCGCGCCGCAACCGGCGGGCCTGCTTGCGTTCGGCGGCACCCACACGGTCGTTGCGGTCGAGTCGGATGTCGGTGCCACGCCCGGTGACCGGGACGTCGTCGCCCATGGGCGTGCTCGGCTCCCAGTCGAAGGTGACCGCACCGATGGTGACCGGGGCGCCGGGTTCGGCACCCATCTTCACCAGTTCGTCCTCGACGCCGAGGCGGTTGAGACGATCGGCCAGGTAACCGACGGCCTCGTCGTTGTCGAACTGCGTCTGGGCGATCCAGCGCTCCGGCCGCGTGCCGTAGACGATGAAGCCGCCCTCGATCTCGGGGTCGCGGACGATGGTGAAACCGGTGTCGTCGACGGCCTTCGGACGGATGATCGCCCGGCGAGGTGTCTTGGCGGGCTGGGCTTCCCGGTACTCGCGGACCATCTTCGCCAGCGCGAAGGTCAGTTCCCGCAGACCCTCGTGGGCCACTGCCGAGATCCGGAACACGGGCCAACCGCGTTCGGCGAGTTCGGGTTCCACGAGATCGGCGAGTTCGGCGGCGTCGGGGACGTCCACCTTGTTGAGGATCACCACACGCGGCCGCTCGGCCAGGTCACCGAGACCGTGATCGGCGTCGAGTGCCGGCTTGTAGGCGGCGAGTTCGGCTTCGAGGGCGTCGATGTCGGACACCGGGTCGCGTCCGGGCTCGAGGGTCGCGCAGTCGACGACGTGCGCGAGGACAGCACACCGCTCGAGATGGCGCAGGAACTCCAGGCCGAGACCACGACCGGTCGAGGCGCCCGGGATCAGACCCGGCACATCGGCGATGGTGAACACGTCACCGGCGGTCTGGACCACACCGAGGTTCGGCACGAGCGTGGTGAACGGGTAGTCGGCGATCTTCGGCTTGGCCGCCGACAGCACCGAGACCAGCGACGACTTGCCCGCCGACGGGAAGCCGACGAGGCCGACGTCGGCCACCGACTTCAGCTCGAGGACGAGCGAACGCTGCTGGCCCTCCTCACCCAGGAGTGCGAACCCGGGAGCCTTACGGGCTTTCGACGCGAGCGAGGCGTTGCCGAGACCACCGCGGCCACCCTGAGCGGCTTCGAAGGTCGTACCGGTGCCGACGAGGTCGGCGAGGATCGTGCCGTTCTCGTCGAGGACGACCGTACCGTCGGGCACGTTGAGGACCAGGTCCTCACCCATGGCACCGTCGCGGTTGTCACCGGCGCCGGGCTTGCCGTTGCCCGCCTTGGCATGCGGACGGAAGTGGAAATCGAGCAGGGTGTGCACCTGCGGGTCGACGACGAGTCGCACCGACCCGCCGTTACCGCCGTTGCCGCCGTCCGGGCCGCCGAGAGGTTTGAACTTCTCCCGGTGAACCGAGGCGCAACCGTGGCCACCGTTGCCCGCCGCGACGTGAATGGTCACGCGGTCGACGAACCGTGACATCGAATCCTTCTTCCGTCAAAAAAGAACAGAGCGGGCCGGGTACGTGATGACCCTGCCCGCCCTGCGAAAAGGCTTGTCGTGCCGGAGTGCTCGGGTCAGACCTGAGCGGTTTCCGGGACGATGTTGACCGTCTTGCGGCCACGCTTGCTGCCGAACTCCACCGCGCCCGCGGCGAGCGCGAACAGGGTGTCGTCGCCACCGCGACCGACGTTCACGCCGGGGTGGAACTTGGTGCCACGCTGACGAACGAGGATCTCTCCTGCGCTCACCTGCTGGCCACCGAAGCGCTTCACGCCGAGTCGCTGGGCATTGGAATCGCGACCGTTGCGGGAGCTGGATGCGCCCTTCTTATGTGCCATGTGTCAGTCCTCCTGAGGTCTTCGCGAAGCTTGTCGAACTACTTGATGCCGGTGACCTTCAGGACCGTCAGCTTCTGACGGTGACCCTGGCGCTTGTGGTAGCCGGTCTTGTTCTTGAACTTGTGAATGCGGATCTTGGGGCCCTTGACGTGCTCCACGACCTCGCCGGTGACCGAGATCTTGGCCAGCTTGTCGGCGTCGGTGGTCAGGTTCGATCCGTCGACGACAAGCGCGACCGGCAGGCTCACCGTGGCGCCGATCTCTCCGTCGATCTTCTCGACCTTGACAATGTCGCCCTCAGCGACCTTGTACTGCTTACCGCCGGTCTTGACGATCGCGTACGTTGCCATCGAAGTTCTTCCTCTTACTCGTCTGGTCGGGCCCTTCGCCAGCGCCGAGGCGCTCTCGAAGGCGTTCGTTGTGTGCATGCCGGTGCGGGCCGCAGTCGACCCAGTCAGCTGACCGGGAGTGGCTGTAGATCACACCAGAGGGCCTGCCACGGGATTCGCGCCGCTGCCGGTGCACGTGGCACGCAGAACAGCGCAGACCCTCCGCGGGAGGCGACTTTCCAAGGTTACGGGAACGGCGGTGGCCGGGTCAAACTCGCCCCGCCGGTCCCTCACCTCGGACCTCAGCTTTCTGCCGGCGGCGGTCCGGCGGGCCTGCCCGCCGTCCGCTTCCGTGGGCGTCGACGCACCGCAACCACCGGCTCTCCCGTGGAGACGGGACCGAAGGTGGTCTTGGGCGCTTCCGGAGCCGCGTCCACGGCCGTCATCACCACGTTCTCCGGTGCGGTCGTCGTCTGCGCCGGACGCCGGACCACCCGTCGGCGACGCTTCGCCGCAGGCGCCTGGCCGTCGGTCGACGCGGCCGGTTCCGCGGCCTCGGCGGGTTCTTCGACCTTGATGGGTTCGTCGGCCTTGGTGGGTTCGTCAGCCCTGGTGGGTTCCTGGGCCTGCGCTGGCTCCGTCTCCGGCGGGGTCTCGGCGGCAGTCGCGACAGCCTGCTCGACCTCGACGTGCTCACCCTCGTGGTGCTCGCCCTCGGGATGTTCGTCGTCGTGGTGATTCGCGGCCATCGCCCGGAACAACGGGTGCTCGGCGGCGGGCTTGTGCGGCGGGATCGCCGGAGGAGCCGCCTTGGGCGCCGCCACCTCGGCGGGGGCCTCCGACTTCTTCTTGCCGCGGCGCGAACGCTTGGAGCCCGCGCCGTCCGACTTCGCCGAATCGTCGCCGCGCACCTCGACCGGATTCGCGTGCACGATGAGTCCACGCCCGCCACACGAGGTGCACGGGGTCGAGAATGCTTCGAGCAGACCGGTTCCGAGACGCTTGCGGGTCATCTGGACCAGGCCGAGCGAGGTCACCTCGGACACCTGGTGACGGGTGCGGTCCCGCGCCAGCGCCTCGGTGAGGCGACGCAGCACCAGGTCCCGGTTCGACTCGAGGACCATGTCGATGAAGTCGACGATGATCATGCCGCCGATGTCGCGCAGACGCATCTGCCGCACGATCTCCTCGGCCGCCTCGAGGTTGTTACGGGTGACCGTCTCCTCGAGGTTTCCGCCCGAACCGGTGAACTTGCCGGTGTTGACGTCAACGACCGTCATCGCCTCGGTGTGCTCGATGATCAGCGTGCCGCCCGAGGGCAGCCACACCTTGCGGTCGAGCGCCTTCGCGAGCTGCTCGTCGATGCGGTGGACCACAAACGAGTCCGGGGCATCCGCATGCGGCTTGCTGAACTTCTCCACCCGCTCCATGAGGTCGGGCGCAACCGAGCTGACGTAGCCCTCGACGAGGTTCCACGCCTTGTCGCCCTCGACGACGAGCTTCTTGAAATCCTCGTTGAACAGGTCGCGAACCACGCGGACCAGCAGGTCGGGCTCCTCGTAGAGGGCCTTCGGCGCGCCGGAGCCGGACTTCTTGACGCTCTCGACCGACTCCTCGATCGACTTCCACTTCGCCTCGAGGCGGGCGATGTCGGCACCGAGCTCCTCGGCGCTCACTCCCTCGGAGGCGGTGCGGATGATCACGCCGGCGTCCTCGGGGACCAGCTTCGACAGGATCTGCTTGAGACGCTTGCGCTCGACGTCGGGCAGCTTGCGGCTGATACCGGTCGACGACCCGCCGGGCACGTAGACGAGGTACCGGCCGGCCAGCGAGATCTGCGTGGTCAGGCGGGCACCCTTGTGTCCCACCGGGTCCTTGCTGACCTGTACAAGCACGTGGTCGCCGGGCTTGAGCGCCTGCTCGATCTTCCGCGAGCCGCCGTCGAGTCCGGCGGCGTCCCAGTTGACCTCGCCGGCGTACAACACGCCGTTGCGACCGCGACCGATGTCGACGAACGCCGCCTCCATGCCGGGCAGCACGTTCTGGACGCGGCCGAGGTAGATGTTGCCGACCATCGACGACGACGTCGCCGTGGTGACGAAGTGTTCGACGAGGACACCGTCCTCGAGGACCGCGACCTGGGTGTAGTCCTCCACCGCGGCATGGTCGTGGCCGTCGCTGTCGGTGATGCTGCTGTTGGCGCTGCGCTCGCGCACCACCATCACGCGGTCCACGGCCTCACGACGGGCCAGGAACTCCGACTCGGTCAGGATCGGCGGACGCCGGCGACCGGCGTCGCGGCCGTCGCGGCGGCGCTGACGCTTGGCCTCGAGTCGCGTCGAACCGGAGATGCCCTGCACCTCGTCGCGCGCCCGCTTGCTGCGGGGTTCACGCTCGTGGACGACGGTGTTCGGCGGATCGTCCGGCGAACCCTCGTCGGGCTCTCCCCCGCCCTTGCGGCGGCGACGCCGACGCCGGCGGCGGGTCGAGGACGCCTCACCCGAATCGTCACCGGACTCGTCGTCGTTGTCGTCCGAGTCGTCATCGGAATCGTCGTCCTTCGACTCGCCCTTCGACGAGTCGTCGGAGGCAGAGTCCTTGCGGTCGGCCTCCTCCGAGGTGTCCGACCCCGACCGACGACGGCGTCGGCGGCGAGAAGTCGGCTCGTCCGACTTCGAATCGTCTGCAGCCTCGTCCGTCGTCGTCTCGCCGGACTCGGTCGAGGAGTCGACGTCGGGGGTCGTGTCCTCGGCCTTGTCGTCGGTGTCGTCGTCGTCCGAGGCATCGCCCGACTCGCCGTCACCGCCCTGGTCACCGCGACCGCGGCCGCGACCACGACGTCCGCGACGCCGACGACGGTTACGACCCGATCCCGAGTCGTCGGTGTCGGAGTTGTCACCGCTCTCGGAGTCGGAGCTGTCGGTGTTCTCCGCGCCGGTCTCGTCGGAGACATCCGAGTCGACGGTCTCCGCTTCGGGAGCCTTCGTCTCGGCAATCTTCGTCTCGGGTGCCTTGGCTTCCTGAGTCGTCGCGCCGGAATCGGCGTCGGTGGACGACGCTTCCTCCGGCTTGTCCGAGTCGTCGGCCTTCGCGGGCTTGTCGACCTGCTCGGTCTTCTCCGCCTGCTTGGCCGCGCGGGTTGCCTTCGGCTTGTCGGCCGGGGCCTGCGGCTGCAGGAACAGCGGCTGGGTGCCGTAGGACGCGTCGGACTCGGCGGCGGGCGTGGCAACCGGCTCGTCGTATCGCGTCGAGGCGGCCGAGAACAGGCTCGGCGGTTCGTCGGCCTTCGGGGCCTCCGCCTCGGGGGCGGGCTCCTGGGCGGCCGGTTCCTCGGCGACCGGTTCTGCCGTCGTGGCGGCTACGTCGGCTGCCGCCTCGGGGGCGGCCTCCTCGGCGGCGGCCGGCGTCACGCCGGGCTCGTCCGCATCGACGTTCGCCCGCACCCGTTCGGCCACGGCCTGCGCCAACTCACGGTCGACGCTCGATTGGGGGCTGCGTGTCTGCACCCCGAGATTGGCCAGGTGCGCAAGCACCTGCCGACTCGTCAGGCCCAGGAAGCGGGCCAGTGCGTGCACACGAAGTTTGCTGGGAAATTCTTCCACCGGTTCTGGCGCTGCGTTCGCGTCAGCCGGTGACCCGTTGTCGGTCACTCAGTCTCCTCGAACCCCCGGGCGCGTCGGGCTGACGCGGCCACGCGAGGGTCTGCTCTGTGTCCCGGTCCACGTATGGCCGGTGTTGTGTGGTCTGCGCGTCATCACGCTGAGCCGAGTGTCGGTTCAGCAGAGAACGCTCTTGCTGTGTCGATGACCGCATCCCGGGCGCCTTCCACGACACCGGGCACAGGGCGAAGCCTGAGTGTTCGGCTGCTGGCAGCAGTACGAACCTCGGCGGGGTCAGCTGTGGTTGTGGGCGTCGCGGTGCGAGACTGCCGCACCGCGACGCGCCGAACCAAGGCGCGTCATCCGGCCATCGTCGACAAAGTGTGTCGGCGATAACCCTGCAAGTATCCCACACGGGGGTCGGATGACCGCAAAGTATGCGCGTTTGACACGCGCGTCGAACCGAGTCGAACCGAGGTGACCCCGGTCAGCCAGCGAGTTCGGGGAACCAGATGGCGATCTCACGCTCGGCCGATTCCGGGGAGTCCGAGCCGTGGACCAGGTTGTACTGCGTGTTCAGGGCGAGGTCGCCGCGGATGGTGCCGGGCACTGCCTTCTCCACGGGATCGGTGCCGCCGGCGATCTGGCGGAAGGCCGCGATGGCGCGCGGACCCTCCAGGACGGCGGCGACCAGCGGGCCGGAGGTGATGAACTCCAGCAGCGAGGGGAAGAAGGGCTTGTCCGCGTGTTCGGCGTAGTGGCCGCGGGCGACCTCGTCGCTTGCGGTCTTGAGCTCGAGAGCGACGAGGGTAAGCCCCTTGCGCTCGATACGGCTGATGATGTCGCCGACGAGCGAGCGTTCGACGCCGTCCGGCTTGATGAGTACGAGAGTGCGTTCAGTCACGACTGACACCTTATCGACCGGCCGGAGGATTCCGACGGTCAGGAGCAGTACTCACCGGCGACCGGGAAGAACCCGTAGTTGAACAGGCTGCCGGAGCGCGCCTGCGGGTCGACGACGATCTGCAGACACCCACCGGGTGACGCGAGCGCACCGGCGAGAGCGAGGTCGAACTGTTGCGCCAGAGCGAGATTCGCCGGACGGTACTGGGCGGGCACCGGCATGGTCGCGATGGCCTCAGGCGCCTTCATCCCCGCTGCGCGCTTGGTGATGGCATGGGTCGCGACGTAGCTGAACTCACCCTGCGAGACGGGGACCGGCGCGCCTGCCTCGGGCACCGCGAACGCCTCGAGCGCCGGGGGCGTCTGCTGGGGCGCGGGTTCCGCCGACGCGACGGCGGGAGCGCTCAGCGCGAAGGCGGCCGCCCCGAGCAGCGCCGTTCCGGCCGTGCGGCCGAGACGGGCGGAGGTGCGGGGGCGATCGATACCGGCGGGTGTCCGGGAAAACAGGAACTGCACGTACGTCCTCACGTTGGATGGCGCTGCGATTGCGGGTCGCGATGAAAAGGAAGCCGGGCGGGAACCGGTCCGCTCCCCCTCGGCTTGCGCCATTGTTGCAGCAACTCCCGCAGTCCGCTCCGCTTCGCCGATAACGGTCCGGCCACAGGTCTTGCGACCACCAAACCGTGGTCTCCGACAGCGTTGACCACCCAGGTGGGGGCCGGTCAGTCGATCGGTTCCTGACCGGGGAGCATGCCCATTTCGACGCGCTTCTCCACATCCCGCTTGATGTAGACGATGTAGAGCCAAACCGACCCGAAGACCACGCCGACCGCGGCGATGGACCAATGGAAGACACCACCGGCGATCACCGCCACCTGTAGGGCGAGGTCGAGTTTGAGCGCATACGGGCGGCCCTGCATCCCGGCGGCCACGATCATCGCGAGCACGAGGAGGATCAGGTATCCGCCGGACACCCAGGTCAGACCGCCGCCGAGACGCCAGACGATGGGGAACGCCAGGATGACGACGATGACCTCGAGGATCATCGTCCCGGCCATCACCCCGCGCAGGCCCTTCCACGGGTCGTTGGCGGGTGGGGTGTACCGGGTCATGAGGGTTCCTTACCGAACAGGGTGCGCGCGGCACCGGCGGTCACGACCGAGCCGGTGATGACGACGCCCGCACCCGAGACTCGTTGGCCCTCGGCTTCCTCCGCGAGGGCGATGGCTTCTTCGACGGCGTCGGGCAGGAACGGCTGGACGACGACCCGTTCCTCGCCGAACACCTCGGTCGCGTACTCCGCGAGCGTCTCGGCGTCGAGGGCACGCGGCGAACCGTTGTTGGTGACGACGACGGTGTCGAGCACCGGCTCGAGCGCCTCGAGCAGTCCCCGTGCGTCCTTGTCACCGAGCACGCCGACCACGCCGATGAGGCGCCGGAAGTCGAACTCCTCGGCCAGCGCCTGGGCCAGTGCGTTCGCGCCGTGCGGATTGTGCGCGGCGTCGGCGAAGACCGTCGGTGCGCTGCGGAGCCGCTCGAGGCGGCCGGGATTACCGACCGTGGCGAAGCCGCTCCGGATCGCGTCGATGTCGAGCTGACGGTCCTGACCGGCACCGAAGAACGCCTCGACCGCGGCGAGCGCCAGCGACGCGTTGGCGGCCTGATGCGCACCGTGCAGCGGGAGGAACACCTCGTCGTAGACGCCGCCCAACCCCTGAATCGTGAGCATCTGGCCACCGACGGCGGTGGCCGATCCGAGGACCGCGAACTCCGAACCCTGACGGGCCACGACCGTGCCCGCATCGACCGCCGCGCGCAGCAGCACCTCCATGACCTCGGGGTTCTGCTCGGCGATGATCGTGACCGGGTCGACGGCACCGACGGCATCCGGCTCACCGGGCTTGATGATGCCGGCCTTCTCCCCCGCGATGGCGGAGAGCGTGTCACCGAGATAGTCGGCGTGGTCCATGGCGATCGGCGTGATGACCGAGACGATGCCGTCGATGACGTTGGTGGCGTCCCAGCGTCCGCCCATGCCGGTCTCGACCACCGCGACGTCGACCGGCGCCTCGGCGAAGACCGCATAGGCCATCGCGGTCAGCACCTCGAACTTGCTCATGCGCGGCCCGCCGGCCGCGGTAGAGCTGTCGTCGACCATCGTGATGTACGGCTCGAGCTCGCGGTAGGTGTCGATGTAGGTCCGGGCACGAATCGGCTTGCCGTCCACCGAGATCCGCTCGGTGACGCGCTGGAGGTGCGGGCTGGTGATGCGTCCGGTCCGCCGGTGCAGCGCGGTCATCAGCGCATCGATCATCCGCGTCACCGACGTCTTGCCGTTGGTGCCCGCGACGTGGATCGCCGGATAACTGTGCTGCGGCGAGCCGAGCAGATCCATGAGCGCCGCGATACGTGTCAGCGACGGTTCGATCCTGGTCTCGGGCCAGCGGGTGTCGAGTTCGGCCTCGACCTCGGCGAGTTCGGCGAGATCGTCGGCGCTGTCGTGGACGGTCAGCGGTGGGCGGTCGGTCTCGGCGTCCGCCGCCCGCTCCTCCGCGTCGAGCAGTTCCGACAATCCCAGCGGATCCTCGCCGACGACGGCGGGATCCTCTTCGGGGAAGCCGGTCTCGTCGCTCACGCGCCGCCGGCCAGACTCGCCAGTTTCGCGTTCAGACGCTCGACCTCTTCGGTCGCGATCCGCTGGCGATCACGGATCTTGCTGACCACGTGGTCGGGGGCCTTGGACAGGAACTGCTCGTTGCCGAGCTTGGCCGAGGTGGTCGCCAGCTCCTTCTCGGCGACCGCCAGGTCCTTGGTGAGACGCTTCCGCTCGGCCTCGACGTCCACGGTTCCCGACGTGTCGATCGCGACGGTGACGGTCGCGACGGACAGCCGGACCTCGATGGTCGCGGTGGCCCCGAAGCCGGGCCCGGCGGGATCGAGACGTGCCAGCGACTGCACATAGGGCAGCAGCGGCTCGATGCCCGACTCCCCCAGTCCGTCGAACTGTGCGGCCACCCGCTGACCGGGGCGGAGTCCCTGGTCGCTGCGGAAGCGGCGGACCTCGGTGATGAGTCGCTGCAGGTCGGCGACACGGGCCGCCGAATCGGCGGACCAGTCCTGCCCGGACGGCGTCGGCCACTCGGCGATCACCAGCGACTCGCCCCCGGTGAGCGTCTTCCAGAGCACCTCGGTGACGAACGGCATCACCGGCGACAGCGCCCGCAGCAGCGGCTCGAGGACCGCGCCGAGCACGATGGAGGTCGTCTCCGAACGCTTCTCGTCGTTCTCGGCGAACTGGACCTTGGCCAGCTCGAGGTACCAGTCGCACACCTCGTCCCAGGCGAAGTGGTAGAGCGACTCGCACGCCTTGGAGAACTCGTAGGACTCGAAACCGGCGTCGACCTCGGCGAGCACCTCGCCGAGGCGCCGGAGAATCCAGCGGTCGGCGTCGGTCAGTGCCTCCGCGGCGGGCAGCTCGGCAACCTTGGCGCCGTTCATCAGCGCGAACTTCGTCGCGTTGTACAGCTTGGTCGCGAAGTTCCGCGACGACTGGGCATGGTCCTCGCCCACCGAGATGTCGGCACCCGGGTTGGCGCCGCGCGCCAGCGTGAAGCGCAGTGCGTCCGCGCCGAAGCGCTCCACCCAGTCGAGTGGGTCGATGCCGTTGCCCTTCGACTTCGACATCTTGCGGCCGTGCTCGTCGCGGACCAAGCCGTGCAGGAACAGGTTGTGGAACGGGATCTCGCGGCCCGGGCCCAGGTCCTTGCCGACGTAGGTGCCGAACATCATCATCCGCGCCACCCAGAAGAACAGGATGTCGTATCCGGTGACGAGAACCGAAGTGGGATAGAACTTCTCGAGATCGTCGGTCTCATCCGGCCAGCCCATCGTGGAGAACGGCCACAGGCCCGAGGAGAACCAGGTGTCGAGGACGTCGGTCTCCTGGACGTAACCCTCCGGCGCCTTCTCGTCGGGTCCGACGCAGACGACCTCGCCGTCGGGGCCGTACCAGATCGGGATGCGATGGCCCCACCACAGCTGCCGCGAGATGCACCAGTCGTGCATGTCGTCGACCCAACCGAACCAGCGCGGCTCCATCGACTTCGGATGGATCACGGTCGAGCCGTCTCGGACGGCGTCGCCGGCGGACTTCGCCAGCGACGAGACGTCGACCCACCACTGCATCGACAGGCGCGGTTCGATCGGCTCACCGGTGCGCTCGGAGTGTCCGACGCTGTGCAGATACGGGCGCACCTCCTTGACGATGCGGCCCTGCTCGGCGAGCGCCTCGCGGACCTTGACGCGCGCCTCGAAACGGTCCATTCCGTCGAATTGCGTTCCGGTGTCGGCGATCCGGGCCGATTCGTCCATGATCGTCGGCATCGGCAGGTTGTGCCGCTGGCCGAGCGCGAAGTCGTTGGGGTCGTGCGCCGGGGTGATCTTGACTGCGCCGCTGCCGAATTCGGGGTCGACGTAGTCGTCGGCGACGATCGGGATGTTCCGGTCGAGGAACGGGTGCGGCAGTTCGGTGCCGATCAGGTGCCTGTACCGCTCGTCGTCGGGGTGCACGGCGATCGCGGTGTCGCCGAGCATGGTCTCCAGACGCGTCGTGGCGACCACGATGTGGGGTTCGGAGTCGTCGAGCGAGCCGTAACGGAAGCTGACGAGTTCGCCCTCGACGTCGGCGTAGCTGACCTCGATGTCGCTGACCGCCGTCTTGAGGACCGGCGACCAGTTGACCAGGCGCTCCGCCTGATAGATCAACCCGTCGTCGAACATCTTCTTGAAGACCGTGTGCACCGCACGCGACAGACCCTCGTCCATCGTGAAGCGCTCGCGCGACCAGTCGACGCTGTCGCCGAGCCGGCGCATCTGTTCACCGATGTTGCCGCCGATCTCGGCCTTCTCGGCCCAGACGCGCTCGATGAAGGCCTCGCGGCCGAGGTCGTCGCGGGTCTTGCCCTCGGCGGCCAGCTTGCGCTCGACCATCGTCTGCATGGCGATCGCGGCATGGTCCATGCCGGGCAGCCACAGCACCTCGTAGCCCTGCATCCGGCGACGACGCGACAACGCGTCCATGAGGACGTGCTCGTAGGCGTGACCCATGTGCAGCGACCCGTTGACATTGGGCGGCGGGATCACGATCGAGAACGGGGGCTTGTCACTCTTCGCGTCGGCGGTGAAGTAGCCGGCATCGACCCAGCCCTGGTAGAGCGTCGCCTCGTGCTGGGCGGGGTCCCAGGATTTCGGCAACTCGTTCTCGGGCGGCGCGGATGTCGGGTCGAGTGATGTCACGGCCGCCATTCTATGTTTCCGCCGGGTGTGACCTCGCCCCGGTCCTCACTCGCGGACGGGTTCATGCGGTCTCGGCCTGAAGTGCCGGACCGAGGAGGAGTCCGCCGTCGATGACGTACTCCGCCCCCGTGATGAACGACGCCTCCGGCGACGTGAGGAACAGCAGGAGCCGGGTCACGTCGACCGGCTCGCCGAGCCGATACGCCACGGCAACGCCGCGGACGCCCACCGGCGACTGAACTCCTCGGCCGGCGTTCAACTGCGCTCAGCCCGTCGTCACACGCAGACGATGCAGGTCCTCGGGCGCGTTCACGTTCACGAGCCACTCGGGGTCGGACACGCCCACGCGGTGGGTGTTGAGTGCCTCGACCGCACCGAGCATCCGGCGCTCACCACCGGCCACCAGATCGGCGATCACCGGTCCCGCGTCGGTCCGGTAGATCCCGGCCATCGGGTGGTCGCGCTGCGCGTCGCGCGCGATCACCGCCTGAGTGGAGTCGGTGAGCCCCAGTCGGAGTTCGTCGATGAGCTCGGGCGCGATCAGCGGCATGTCGGTGGCGCACACG
>NZ_BACI01000039.1 GCF_000225505.1 Gordonia alkanivorans NBRC 16433
CCACCCGGGCTTCGAGCAGGGTGGGCCAGCAGTTGCGGTTCAGGCACTCGTCGCGCAACCGGTTGTTGAACGACTCGATGAACCCGTTGTTCCACGGCGTGCCGGGCGGAATGTAGGAGATGCCTACCGACCCCTGCACAGAACGTCTGGAGGGCTTCTGAGATGAACTCAGGGCCATTGTCCATGCGTAGCACCATGGGTGGGCCACCCCAGATCGCGAATGTCTTCTCCAGTTCCTCGATCAACCGGTCGGCGGTGATCGAGCGATCCACGATGTTGAGCAACGACATCCGGGTGTGTTCATCGACCATTGATGCGATCTTGACCTTCTTGCCATCCACGGTCGAGTCGAATTGAAAGTCCAATGCCCACACCACTTTCGGTGCATCCGCTGCCACGATCGGCACCGAGGATTGCCCGGCCCGTTTACGCCGCGGCGCCCGCCGGACTTGCAGGCCCTCCTCCTTCCACAGCC